>CAJXVW010000001.1 GCA_913062645.1 uncultured Mycoplasmatota bacterium | reverse complement strand
ATGGATCCCTTCAATACTTGTCGAAAGATGAGTATTTTTTTTATAACCGAGCAATCCATGTGATATCCTTAAGGTAATCCATCACCAGAAAGGACCTGCCATGAATTATCAACTGTCCCTGCTCAAGATTCCCGTTTCCGACATCCCCACCGCCGCGGCGTTCTACGTCGATGAGCTCGGGTTCACCGAACAGTTTGTCGCCGCCGAATACGGCTGGGCGCAACTGGCCACCGGCGATCTGTCGCTTGCGCTCTACGTTCCCGGCCAAGGAGGCGGTGCCAGATCAATCGGCGGCAGCGTCGATTTTCACCTGGCGCTCACCGGTGACACCTTCGATGATCTCGCCGAGCGACTCCTTCAAGACGGTCATTTGAATGAGGATCGCATCCATGCCGGCAACGACGGTACGACCTTCATCGACGTCGTCGATCCCGACGGCAACCAGCTTAAGATCTTCCGCGCATGAGCACCCTCAAGGGTGCTTTTTTATTGGAATCAATGCTTATTTAGAATAATTGCGTATTACTTCAATCTATCTTGATATTGAGATAAAATGTCAGTAGGAGGTATGATACCATGAAAAAACTACTGTTACTACTCGGTGCGTTCACGCTCGTGTTCGGCCTCGCCGCATGTTCGAATGATGACGACGGCGGACGCATTACGGACGAGAACCCCGATCTGATTCAACTCACACTGGAAGAACTGGCCCAGTACGACGGCACCAACGGAAATCCCGCCTACATCGCCGTCGATGGGTGGATATACGATGTCACCGACGACCCGAACTGGGTCGGCGGCAGCCACAACGGCTTCTTGGCCGGACAGGACTTGACCGAACAGATCAACGCCGCCTCACCGCACGGAACTGCGGTTCTCGATGGCGTTCCGATCATCGGTGAACTGGTGGAAGAAAGCGTCAACCTCGAACTGACCCTCGAAGAACTCGCCATGTATGACGGCACGGGCGGCAATCCCGCTTACATCGCCGTCGACGGCGTCATCTACGACGTCACCAATGACGACGCATGGTCGTCGGGCAGCCACGGCGGCTATACCGCCGGCATGGACCTGACGGACTTCATCGATGGTTCGCCACATGGCGCGAGCGTTCTCGATGGACTGCCCGTCGTAGGCTCGATCATCGAGGATACGACCGGCAACACCGATGACACGATCTATCTGACCATCACCGAACTTGCGATGTACGACGGCATGGACGGCGCGATGGCGTACGTTGCAATCGACGGCATCATCTATGATGTCACCGACAACAGCGCCTGGAGCGGCGGCAGCCACGCCGGACTCGCGGCCGGACTCGACCTGACCCAGGAAATCGAGGAAGCCGGACACGGCACCAGCGTTCTGGATGGACTCACCGCCGTCGGCGAACTGGTCATCGATGCCAGTGGTGACGGCCCGTACGATCCCTATCTCTATCTGACGCTGGCCGATTTGGCCGAGTACGATGGCATGGACGGCGCGATGGCTTATGTCGCGGTGGAAGGTGTCGTGTATGATGTCACCGACAACAGCGCTTGGAGTGGCGGCAGCCATGCCGGACTGGCAGCCGGTGTCGATCTGACGAGTGAAATCATGTCGGCCGGACATGGCGACAGCGTCCTGGATGGTTTGACGATCGTTGGCGAACTGCTCGGCTGGGCGCCGGAAGAAGTGGTCGACACGACCATCTATCTGAGCATTGATCAACTGGCGATGTACGATGGCACAGCTGGCAATCCTGCTTATGTCGCCGTCAACGGCATCATCTATGACGTCACCGACAACAGTGCCTGGAGCGGTGGCAGCCACGCCGGACTCGCAGCCGGACTCGATCTGACCCAGGAAATCGCGGCGGCCGGACACGGCACCAGCGTCCTGGACGGCCTCACCGCCGTTGGCGAACTGGTTGTCGATGCGAGTGGGGACGGCCCGTACGATCCCTATCTCTATCTGACGCTTGCCGAACTGGCCATGTACGACGGCCAGGATGGCGCGGATGCCTATGTCGCCGTGAGTGGCGTGATTTATGATGTGACGGGCGTATCCGCCTGGACGAACGGCACGCACAATGGCAACATGGCCGGTCAGGATCACACCGATACGATCACCGGCGCACCGCATGGCGCGAGCGTGCTGGATGGCTTGACGGTCGTTGGCGAACTATTGGAATAACGATGATGAAAAGTGCTCCTCGGAGCACTTTTTTTATTGGTACGATAAAGAAACTATTTCCCATTTTATCGACATATGATATATTTAAAGTAAAGAAAGAGGTGGACAAATGAGTTTTAAAGACAGATTGAAAGCGGAGCAACTCGAACTGTCGGGCGTCAAGCGCCCGTATGAATCGGTCGCATTCTTGTTGTTGGCGATTCTCGTCGTACAACAACTGGCGTATCTGGTTTACAACTTCGTGCGGTTCGTGTTACCCAACAACGGCATCACGTGGTTGTCGACGAACCTGGGGTTGAATGCCAATCTGCAGGCGTTCTTCGCCCGCATCATCAACATCGACAACGACAACTGGATTTTCATCATTCTCGGCTTACTCGCGTTTTTCCTGTATTACTTCCTGATCTATCTGTTTGTCTGGAAATATTGCCAGGATCGTGGTCTCGCGAAATGGACGTGGACGTTGTTCGTCACGTTCGGTCCGACGATCTTTCTCGCCCCGCCGTTCGTGTGGTTCGCCATTTACGTGTTCCGTCCCTACATCGCCCGATTCATCAAACGGGCCGTGGTTGAGTTCAAGGAATTCGACCCCAACGAAGTCTTCGAAGAGGAACAGGACTGGCCGGAGCAAGTGGAAGCAGCCCCCGCGGCACCCGAAGAAGTGGTGGAAGAAGAACCCGAGTACAAATGAAAAATGAGGAGAAATCCTCATTTTTTTGTGGTATAATTGAACACGAGAAACGGAGGCGATTGTATGACCCGTTGGAATCGATTTTTACAGGATAATTTCACCTATGTGGCACCGGGACTGGGTGTGTTGTACGTGCTCAATCTGTTCTTCCGCGTGCGATGGAACGCGCTCGACACGGTGACGGCGCTGGCCATTTTGCTTGGTTGGCTTGGCCCCTTTCTCGTGCTGACGGTGATGACCTGGCTTGCTGCCAAGAAACGACCCGATGAAGGCGACGTCATCCGCTATCTGTTTGTGCTGTTCCTATCCGTGGCGATGACAAGGGACATGATCGCAACGACGATCCGCTCCTTCCAGGAAGGCTCGGAAAACTGGACCTTGCCGATTTTGTTCGGTCTCGGCATATGGTGCCTGATTGTTCTCGCCAAGGAGACCGCGATCCGTTCGTGGTTGCGCCAACCAACGCTCAGACTGGAACAGCTCGTGTTCTGGATGATTCTCGTCCACTACGTGATTCGATTGATTGACGGGGCCATCCTCCAGATCGACGTCATCGCGACGTTGCTTGCCGATGATCGCTCCGTATTGGCCAACACGCTCGGTGACGGTGGTTGGTGGGCGCAGTTGGTCATCAATCTGATTCAACCCGTCAAACTGGGCTTACTGATCGTCTTTTCCAGTTCCTTTCAAACCCATGAAATGCGGTTCAAACCCTACGTCTACCCGGTGCTGGCATTGTTGTATTCCCCCGTCTTGATCGGACTCTATGCCGGTTTCGAAGCATTGTCTCTGATTCGGGTATCGAACCTCTTTAACATCTACGTTAGTGTCGGAACGATCGTGTATCCGCTCGTCGTGTATGGGGTGTTGCGATTGTTCCAGCCGATGCACTCGCTCGACACCGATGAACAGGAAGGGGAAATCATTTCATGCTGAGCGTGCAGTTGTTCTTGCAAAACAACCTTCGCAGGACTGTGCTAGGACTGGGGATCGTCCGCATTCTGTTGCAGATTGTTCTGAGTCCTTCCGACATCAACGCAATCGGCAGCGCCGTTGCATTTGAACTGGTCTTGTTTGCAGTGGTGTGGTGGTTCGCTCGAAAACACCCCGAAGACATGGATGCACACTGGACCATCGGCTTGATGTATCTCGCGGCATACGTCCTGTTCCAACTGGTGATTGCCATGTTCGTGACGGGTCTAGGCCTCGTGGCCTTGATTGGATCGGTGCTGTGGCTCATCGTCGCGATCACGGTCGTTGCACTCGCATGGAACATCGTCACGCTAGGCAGTTGGTTGCGGCAATCGCGCGCTCAGTTGGAACGCTTCACGTTCCTGCTGTTCTATGCGATGATCATCACTGGCATCGTGTTGGCATCACTCGGGTTGGTCGAAATGTATCTCCGCCACCTGAATGATCCACAGGACTACATCTACAGCTCGCTGGACGATCCGGTGTGGTGGCTTAGAACATTTCAGAGCATGATATTCCAGCCGCGCAACGTCTTTCATGCCTTCCTGTTTGGGATTGTGTTCTTGCATTCGAGTCGTTTCATGCTGACCCGTGTGTTTCCAATTGCGGCGATTCTCTATGGGCCATGGGCATTGTTCCTGATGATGGTGTTCCCGGTCACATTGCCCAACGAGCCTTACGGATGGTTGATGCGATTGTCGGCGATGACGTTCGTCTTGCTCGCGTATGGTATCACGCGGTTATCGCACCCGCCAATTAACAAGCTTGACATATGAAAAAAAGGATATCCAGATGGATATCCTTTTCCATTGCAATCAGCTGAATTTGTCGAAGTAGATGAACTCGTCGTGGAGATTGGCGCCACCGAGGCAACTGATGCAGGCGTCGATCATGCCCGGCGAGCCGCACAGATAGGCTTCGTAGTTGCTGAGGTCGTCGAAGTAGCGCATGACGACGTCGGTGACGAGTCCCTTCTCACCCTGCCACTCGTGATCGTCATCGGCGTGACTGAGGGCGGGGATGTACTTGAAGTTGTCGAACTCCTCTTCAAGCGCACGGAACTCGTCGGTCATGAACAAGTCTTCTTGCGTGCGGGCACCGAAGAAGTAATACACCTTGCGTGGCATACCGGCGTCTTTGAGTACCGACAGGATCGAGCGGATCGGGGCCTTGCCGGAACCGCCGGCGATGCAGATGATCGGTCGATCCGATTCTTCCTGCAGGAAGAAGTCGCCATAGGGGCCGGTGATGATGATGTCATCGTTGTTCTCGAGCGCCTTGAAGACGAAGGTCGTCGCCTTGCCGCCGGGAACGAGGCGGATGATGAACTCGATGTGATGCTTGTCCTTGGGGTTGGACGCGATCGAGTAAGCGCGTTCGATTTCGAGTCCGGGGACGCGGATCTGCGCGTATTGGCCCGGTTTGAAATCCATCGTGTCCGGTTCCAGCAGTTTGAGCCGGACCAGCTTGATGTCGTAGGTGAGGTCTTCGATCTTTTCCACTTTGGCGCGGTATTCCTTGGCCGTCAGGAGTTCGCGGAGCACTTCGATTTTCATCGAACTGCGGACTTTGGTCTGACAGGAAAGGCGCACGTTGTTCGCTTGTTCCTCAGGGGAGAGGAGCGGTGTTTCGGTCGGCAGCGGTTCTTCCGGTCCACCTTCGATGAGGCGGAACTTGCAGGCACCGCAGGTGGCTTTGCCGCCGCACGCCGACGGCAGATAGATGTGTTCTTTGCTTAAGGTGTTGAGCAAGGTATCGGTCTCGGTGACATCGATGACCTGTTCGTCGTTGATCGTAACCGTGCGTTTGTCGTCACCACCGATCAATTGATCGGTGATCATCAAGAGCACGGTGATCAGCACGAGGACACCGATGACGATGATCGGTACGAATAGATTCATGAGAGCACCTCCTTAGATGCTGGCGAGTCCGGTGAATCCGATGAAGGCGAGGGAGAGGATTCCGAGAATGATGAAGGTGATGCCTTTGCCGGCAAGGCCGCGCGGGACGTTGCTCTGCTTGGCCATTTTTTCACGAATGGCGGCCAGCAGGACGATCGCCACGAACCAACCGACGGCGCTGCCGAAGCTGAAACTGACGGTCTCGACGAAGCTGTACTCGCGGTTGACGAAGAACAGCGATACGGCGAGCACCACGCAGTTGACGGTGATCAGCGGCAGATAGATGCCGAAGGCGTTGTACAGACGCGGAATGAATTTCTCCAGGAACATTTCGAGGAACTGAACGGTGGCGGCGATGGTGATGATGAACACCAACAGGTTCAGTTGCGTCGTTCCGGTGGATTTGAGCAACATGTAGATCGGATAGTTGATGATCGCCGTGATCGTCACGACGAAGATGACGGCGAGGCCCATGCCTTTGGCGTTCTTGACGTTGGTCGAGATCGCGATCAGCGGGCACATGCCGAGGATGTAGGTCAGCGCGATGTTGTGGTTGAGGATCGACGCGATGAAAATTTCAATGGTTTCGTTCATGATTTGTCATCCTTTCCTTAAGCCGTCACTTCGAAGTTCTTGGTCAGTTCGCGGATCAGCCAGATGAACAGCCCGAGGACGAAGAATCCACCGGGAGCCATCGCCATCGAGACCCAGTTGACCCAGTTGTCGCCGACGACCTGGATGTTGAGGATCGTTCCGAAGGCGAGCAGTTCGCGAACGACCGAGACGGCGATCAGCACGTAGGTGTAGCCGAGGCCGTTGGCGAGTCCGTCGACGATCGAGTATTTGACGGGGTTCTTGATCGCGAACGCTTCGCTGCGGCCCATGACGATACAGTTGGTGATGATCAGTCCGACGTAGGCGCCGAGTTGCGAGGCGATCGCCGGGAAGTAGGCTTCCAAGAACATCTGAACGACGATGACATAGGTCGAGATGATGACCATGTAGGTGACCATCCGGACCTTTGCCGGGATGAACTTGCGGATCGCACTGACGGTGAGGCTGGAAGCGATGATGACGAAGGTGACGCCAAGACCCATCGCAATCGCGTTTTCGACCTTGTTGGTGACGGCCAGCGCGCTACAGATCCCAAGCACCGCAATGGCGATCGGGTTGTCCGCGGCGAGGCCTTGTTTGAAGATGTTGTATGGTTTCGTATAGAAGATTTTACGTTTCATGGTTGGTCACCTACTCCTGATTGGCGAGCCACACGGTGATGTGGTCTTCGTAATCGGTATTGAGGATGCCTTCGAACGCATCGCTGGTGCGAGTCGCGCCGGTGATCGAGTCGACCTGGTTGGCGTTCAACGTCACGGCGCCTTTGACGATGTCGATTTCCATCGTCTTGCCGACAAACGTGTCGAGGTAGTCGCGTTCGGCGACGACGCCACCGAGTCCGGGCGTTTCCTCTTGGGCGAGAATGGTGATTTCAGCGATCGTTTCCAGATCGCTTTCAAGCGTGATGATGCCGATGATCGGACCCCATACGCCACCGCCTTCGAAGCGGAAGCTGACGCGACCCGAGGCATCGTCACGGTAGAAGGTGTATCCTTCGTATTCATAGACGGTTACGGTGTCATTGAACACATCGTTGATGTTGCCGAAGGTGTATTCCTCGTCGAATCCGTCGAGAATCGCCGACTGCAACAGCGCGGCTTCATTCTGGGCGATCCGCTCTTCGGTGAGCGCACCCATGCCGACCAGCAGGATCGACGTGAAGAAACCTAGAAACAGAACGAATACAAGCATTTGAACATGTTTGTTCATGCGGTCACCTCTTTCTCGAAGATGCTGTCAAGCAAAGGGGATACGGCATTCATGATGATGATCGCGAAGATGATGCCTTCGGGGAAGGCGGCATAGACGCGAATGACAATCGTGACAAGTGCGATGCCGGCGCCATAGAGCACGCGGGCCCAAGCGTACTTGGGAGCACTGACGGGATCACTGACAAGAAACACGGATGCGAAGATCACGGTGCCGGTCATCAGTGAAAAGAGAACGTCACGCGGTCCGCTGAACAGGTTGAAGAGCAACGTCAGCAGCACGAACGAGACAAGGAAACTCAAAACCGGTTTCCAGTCGATGACTTTCAGGGCAATCAAGGCGATGCCGACCAAGGCGATGAACAGGCGAACGGTTTCGCCGATCGCACCGGGTGTCAGACCGAAGATCAGATCGTTCATCGTGAACGTGGCCGTCGGGAACGGATAGAATGCGACCGAGTTCACCGGCGTGTAGGTGAGGATCTCCCCGGTTTGCGGATGAAGCCACATCGTGTTCATTTGGGCGGGGAACGAGATCAACATGAAGAGGATCCCGACCACCGCCGGATTGAAGATGTATTTCCCTTCGCCACCAAACAGCATCTTGCCGAAGAAGGTGCCGAAGAGACTGCCGACCACGGCCATCCACAAGGGAATCGTCGGGGGCAGCAACAACGTCAGCAGCAACGGCGTGATCAGCACGCTGCTACCGATGGGAATCTTTCTGGTTTGGAAGAACAAATATTCGACGGCGACCGCGGCAACGATTGCAACCAGTGCAACCAGGTAGACGCGCGCACCGAAAATGATGCTTCCGTAGACGAGTACAAGTAGTAGTCCGATGGTGAACAACGAGTTGTTTCGGAACGTCTTGTCATCACGGAATTTGTCGGCTAAATTCATGTCTTTTTCACCTCTTGTTGGGACGTACATAATTCATAAAAATTATAAAATATTATACCGAAAATTGGAAGTGATACGATAAGTTTTTTGGTAGTTGTTTCGCTGTCGAACTATAAAAAAATAACACATTAAAAATGTGTTATTGACGAACCGCTATTGCATCGATTTCAACCAGTACGTCAAGCGGTAAACGAGCCACTTCCACAGCGAATCTTGCGGGCTTATGATCGCCGAAGAAGGCGGCGTAAACGTCGTTCATCGTACCGAACATCGAAAGGTCTTTGAGGAACACGCCACACTTGACGATGTCGGTTTTTTGGAACCCGGCCGCTTCGACGATGGCGAGCACGTTGCG
Organism: uncultured Mycoplasmatota bacterium; assembly: GCA_913062645.1. Classification (GTDB taxonomy): domain Bacteria; phylum Bacillota_I; class Bacilli_A; order Izemoplasmatales; family Izemoplasmataceae; genus Xianfuyuplasma. Next base: position 1,366,194 of record CAJXVW010000001.1, on the reverse strand, counting down.
CAGACTCTGTCTGGTCTGGCTGGCAATATCATCACCGGCGGGGGTCATCGTTTCAGGAACGTACGGAATTTGTCCGGAGACATACAGCGTTTCGCCGGCGAGGACAGCTTGTGAATAAGGACCTACCGCTTTGGGGGCATGGTCGGTATGGATTGGTTTGTTCATTGGTCACACTCCTTCTCTATCAGTATACCGCAGATGCGGGTGGATTGTCATTATAATTTGAATTCAGGACGGCTTTGCCTTATAATGAAAGTAGAGAACACGAAGGAGGGAATCATGGAAGTCTTAACCGGAAACGTCAATGAGGAACGGCATGTCCCCTGGGTCGAAGAACTCGAGGACGGCTACCGCGTGACCGTCGGCAAACCGTCGCTCCATCCGATGGACGACATTCACTACATCGAGTATATTGAACTGTACGTCGACGGCGAGAAAGTCGGCAAGAAGGATCTCCAACCCGGCGACCAGCCGATCGCCGAATTCATCTGCGACAAGGGCAAACAAGTCTTCGCCAGAGAATTCTGCAACCTCCACGGATTGTGGCAGGGCGAGTTGGAGTAGCCACCATTAGAAAGAGTATTCGTACTCTTTTTAATTTGTTTGATTAGCAATTGACACGCACCGACATCTGTGATACTATGCTTATAGAATACCTTTAAGGTAGTCCAGAGAGACTAGTAAGGAATTCATGCGAAGCGGACCGGAGTCCGCCCACATGCAATGAAATCCCGTTCTATGTCTTTCGACTTAGAGCTTTTTTTGTGTAAAAAAAACGAAAAGGAGAAAGAAATGGAAAAACAATTGGTAATTGGCATTCAAGAACGTCCCAGCAGCATCGGCAAATGGATCGCCCTCAGTTTCCAGCACGTCTTCGCCATGTTCGGCGCGACCGTGCTCGTCCCGATTCTGACCGGCCTCGACGTCGGCGTCGCCCTCGTCGCCAGCGGCGTCGGTACGCTCATTTACATCGCATCCACGAAAGGAAAAGTCCCGGTCTATCTGGGCAGCAGCTTCGCCTACATCGGCGCGATCATTGCCGCTGGTGCGGTGAATGGTTTCTCGAGCGCGTACGTCGGTCTGATCACCGTCGGTCTGATCTACGTCATCGTCGCCCTCATCATCAAGTTCGTCGGTAGCGCCTGGTTGAAAAAACTTCTTCCCCCGGTCGTCATCGGCCCGATGATCATGATCATCGGTCTTGGTCTCGCCAGTGTCGCCACCGCGCAAGCGGGCATCAACCCGACCGATGCCAGCCTCGGCTTCCTTGCCGGCGATTGGCGCAATCCGGTCATCGCGCTCATCACGTTCCTGACGGTCGTCGTCATTGCCCTCAAAGCGAAAGGCTTCTACCAGATCGTACCGTTCCTCATCGCAATCTTCGTCGGTTATGTGTTCGCCATCCTGTTCGGGGTTGTCGATCTCAGCACCGCCTTCGGTGGAGCCAAGTTCATCAACGCACCCGATTTCGCCTTCATCGGCACCTACACCCTGGATTTCAGCGCCGTCCTGATGTTCGCTCCGATCGCGTTTGTCACGATCGCCGAACACATCGGCGACCACACCGTACTTGGTGAAATCTGCGGTGAGGACTTCATCACCGACCCCGGTCTCGACAAGACCTTGATGGGTGACGGCATCGCCACCGCCGTCAGCGCCATGCTCGGCGGGCCCGCCAATACCACGTACGGAGAGAACACCGGCGTCGTCGCCATGACCAAAGTCGGCAGCGTCTACGTCACCGGACTGGCCGCCATCATCGCCATTCTGCTCGGGTTCCTCGGATACATCCAAGCCTTCATCAACAGCATTCCCCTGCCGGTCATGGGCGGCATCGCGCTTGTACTGTTCGGACTGATCGCCGGCAACGGCGTCAAGGTGATCGTGCGCGCCAAAGTCGACCTGTTCGACATGAAGAATCTGATCATCGTCGCGACGATGCTCGTCATCGGCATCGGCAGCGCGTCATTCGCGATCAACGAAGCCGTGTCGCTGCAAGGCATGTCGCTTGCCGCGATCGTCGGCATCGCACTCAACGGGTTCTTCCATCTTCTGGAGCGTCTGTTCCCAACGAAAACCGAAGCATAATCCCATAATCGAATCCGAAAAACGCATGGCCGGAGCCATGCGTTTTTTGGTATAATGGAACTGGTGATAACATGAAACGAACCTACGGTAATGTGTATCTGAAGCGTCCGACAATAGAAGAACTGGCATTAACAGAAATGTTGCTCGCCGATCCGGAAACCATGGCCTTCAACAACAAGTGGGGCGGGACGGTGCCGTTTCCGCAATCTTCCTGGCAAGCGTTTTACGATCGCTATCTGAGTGGTGATCCGCATCATGAATACTTCCACATCTACAATCTCGACCACGTGTTCGTCGGCGAGGTCAGCACCCGCTATGACGACACCTACGAGTCGTTTGTTCTGAACATCAAGATTCTTCATCGCTACCGTGGCAACCATCATGGTCACAACGCCCTCCATGCCTTTCTCGATTGGATGTTTAACGAACGCGACATCGAACGCATCGTCGACGATGTCGCCAGTGACAATCAAGGGGCGATTGTGTTGCTCAAACAGATCGGGTTTAGGATTGTTGAATCGACCGATGACGTGACGTTGATGGAACTCTTGAGGCGGGACTGGACCTAGTCGAAACAGGCGAAGATTTCGGTCAAAACACTTGTCAAATAGGCGCTTGTTTGGTATTATTGTACATGGCAAAAAAAAGGTTGATTTCACTACGGCCATATGATATAATTTTCTTGCTGCTTTAGCCACAGGTCCTGTGGTGTAGTGGTTAACATGTCGGTCTGTCACACCGAAGATCGCGGGTTCAAGTCCCGTCAGGACCGCCAGACAAACGCGCCCATAGCTCAATTGGATAGAGCGCTTGACTACGGATCAAGAGGTTAGGGGTTCAAGTCCTCTTGGGCGCGCCACTCTTTTTTTGCGGGAAGTAGCTTAGCTTGGTAGAGCGCTTGGTTTGGGACCAAGAGGTCGCAGGTTCAAATCCTGTCTTCCCGACCAAATCAAACTTCCCATGATGATCTTTCATCATTTTTTTATTTCCTCGTCGGGATGTAGTTCAGCTTGGTAGAACGCTTGCTTCGGGAGTAAGAGGTCGCAGGTTCAAATCCTGTCATCCCGACCACTTAAAACACAAATGACGGCAATTGCCGTCATTTTTTGATGTTGTCAATCATGTCTTTGAGATATCGTTTCAATGTTTTGGGGATGTCAAGATCCTTGAGCTGTTCGCGTTTCTCATACAGGCCCAGGTCGGATGCCAGCCAGCCACGACTTTCGAAGGGATTGTTGTAATTGATGTAGCCGACTTTGTTTTTGGTGCTGGTGCGATAGGACGATTGTTCGAGCGCATACATCACGGTGGCTTCGAAGTTGAAGGGATTGCTGATGAGGGGTGCGTCACCGGCGATCGTGAACTCGAGCGGTTCGGTCATGCTCCATTCGAGCGACAGAACGCTGGTGTTGGTGGTGTCATCGCGAAGCATCGTCCATTCCGGTTGATCGGCGACGATGACGTCTCCGCGGATCGAGCGCAGATACAGATGCAGGGTGCGCTGGTGAGGCGTCGGGCTGTCGCTCGCGATGGCGATCGTCCACATGTTGTCACGGTAGGAACTGCGGATCGTCGTGGTGATGCGCAGGTCCTGTTGATCCTCAATCAGATCGAAGATGCCGTCGGCTCCGGGGAAAAGATGAATGTCGAGTTCAAGCGGGAGATCGTCGGTGCCTTCCTCGGGATTGGTCGCCAGCGGTACGATCGCACCGGGCTTGGCGAAGACGTTGCTGTCGCGAAGCGAACCGTAGCGGGTTTGTTCGCCGGATCGCTCGATGACGTGACCGGAGAAGAAGTCAATCCATCCGGCTTCGAAGAAATACATGCTGTCTTCCGCCAGACCGAGTGTCTTGTGTCGGGGCGACGTGAACGGTAGAACCATCAATTCGCTGCCGAAGAAGAACTGGTTCTTGAACTCATAACTGGCGCCGTCCTCGGGATACACGTAGTACAGCGGCAGAATCAGCGGCAGATCACCGTCGGACTGGCGGTGATTGAAGGTATGGATGTAGGGAATCAAACGGTGGCGCAAGCGCAGGTATTCGGTGGTGATGTGTTCGACTTCCTTGTCCCATCTCCACGGTTCGCGGCGATGATAGAAACTCTTCGTTGAATGCAGGCGCAAGATGGGACTGAACACGCCCAGTTGGACCCAGCGCGTGTACAGGTCGGCCGTTTCGCGACCGTGAAAGTGCCCACCGATGTCGTGGCTCCACCAGCCGAATCCGACATTGGCCGCGGTGCTGGTGAAATAAGGTTGGAAGTGGAGACTGTCCCAGGTGATCTGGGTGTCGCCGGAGAACCCGATCGGGTAGCGATGCCCGCCAAGTCCGGGCCAGCGCGAAAAGATCATGTTGTGGGTCTTGCCGCGGTTGACACCGTCGAGATAGTGATAATGGTTCAGTTGGAACAAAGGATCGAGGCCGTCCATCTTGGATTTCGTGCCTTGCTGCCAGTCGATCCACCAGAAGTCGACACCCTGACGTTCCAGCGGTTGGTGTACATCTTCGAAATAGGCCTTGACGAAGGCGTCGTTGGTGAGATCGAAGGGGATGATGGCCTGGTCCTCGGGATTCAGTCCCAGGGTCTCGCATACTGCCTCGTAACAATCGTCAAAGGGGCGAATGCCGTCGGCGGGATGCAAATTCAGTGAGACCTTCAAACCTTGATCCTTGAGCCGGTTCATCGTCGCTTCGGGATCGGGGAAGTAGTCCTTGTTCCAGGTGTAACCGGTCCATCCACCACCGAGTTCGGCGGGCACATCGGTGATGTGCCAGTCCATGTCGATGATGCAGACGGAGAGGGGAATGCGTCGTTGTTCGAACTGCGCGATGACATCGCTCAGTTCCTGATCATTGTAGTTCCAGTAGCGGCTCCACCAGTTCCCGAAGGCATACTTGGGAAGGAGTGGTGTCACACCGGCGATGCGGTAATAATCGCAGATCGCCTCGGCGAAATCATGACCATAGGCAAACACATACAGATCGTGTTCGTTGTTGTTTTTCGAGGTGATGACGCCATCTTCGAAACAGAGCGAGGCACTGTCGTCAAAGCTGGTGATGCCACGTTGGGAAATCAGACCCTTCTCCAGTTCGACCGGACCGTCGGCCTGGTCGAGGGTGCGGTAGGTTCCCTTTAGGTTGGGCTTGTCTTTGTCGTAGGGCTGCCAGGTTGCTCCCGATTCGTGATGACGGATGACGACGCCGTGTTTCGGATCCTTCGAAGGATCCAAGAGCAACATGCAGTGATCGGTTGATAATGTGACTTTGCTGTCCTTTTCGACGATGTCAAACGGGGCCGTCATTGCCCGATACCATACGGTTTGGGTTGGACGGTCCTCGAAGGTTTGTCGAGAATCATACTCAATCCGGATCAAGCGACTGGCAAGTACCGTGATGCGGTAGTTGCCGCGCTGGACGACGGCTTGTGGATCGGCGATGGGTTCGCTCTTGAACGATAGGTGATTGCGGATGTATTGGTGCCCCATAAGAAGCCTCCTCATTGGATAATGTCAACGATGGATCGTGGTCTCTGCTATTCTTATTTTATCACATCGCAAGTGCGATACAAGATGAAAATCACTCCCGCAAATTATAGCCCCAAAAGACTTGCCTTTTAGCAGTAAAGCGACTATAATATTTAACGGACACTTCTGGTCCCGTAGCCAAGTGGCTAAGGCAGTGGACTGCAACTCCGCGATCACCGGTTCAAATCCGGTCGGGACCTCCATTTGTGACATAATAAAGGCGCTTTCTCAAGCGCCTTTTTTCTTTTCATCTCGAGTTTACACAACGTGCACGTAACCACCGAGTTCGCTTAATACCGTTCTAGATACTCCAAGAATTTTGTGGATTCGTGAATGGATAAGATCCGTTGCGATAGAGGTCCTTCTAAATTGGCGGTGATGAAGGATGTCAAGACCAGATTAATGGTCGCGTTGTCGATGTCATATTTACGAAATATCGTTTTTATGGTTTGGATTACGGGAGCAATGGGTTTGTTGGCTTGCAATGCATCCTTGAATGAGTTCAGACCAATTAACAACTGTTGGTGGTCATCCGCGCTTTTCGGATTGTTTAGCATGTCGATCACGAGGTCGTATTGCGCTTGTGGCAATTGTTGTCGGTACCATTCCAAGTGTTCTTCTTCAAAACTTTCCATGATGGCATCAATCGGAGAAAGGGTTTCTTTCTTTTCAATCTTGTCAATCAGTCGGGAAGCCAAGTCCAGTTGCATCAGTTGCTCTTTGATGTAATTCTTCTTTTCAAGAACTTGGTGGCGCAGATCGGTGTAGTTGGAATCAATGTTCGCCTTGATTTCTTTGAGTGTGAATCCCATTACTTGGAGGGTTTGGATCAACTGGAGGGTTGTCAAATCATTTTCCGTATAATACCAGTATCCATTCGCTTCGATGATGGGATTCAAAATACCGATTTTTTGATAATGACGAAGCGTCTTTTTGGTAATGCTGGCGCGTTTTGTCACCTCTGTTGAAGAATATTTCATATAATCACTCTTTTCTCTTGACTTCGACCTTAGGTCATACATTATCATTATACCAGATTGGAGTGATATAAATGAAAATATTTAAAAAAGTGTTAAAGATTTTAGGAATTGTTTTTCTCATATTTACAGTAGCATTGTTGGTTGTTCCGTTTGCGATACCCATCGAGGGTGAAACTGGTCTAAGTGAGAACCAAGATTTGGCAAACGACAATGGTGATTTTGTCACGATTCCGTTTGACGGAACGGATGGAATTGATTTGTATTACGAGTTTACGCCAAGTACCAGTGACAGTACACAGAACTTCATATTGATTCATGGTTCGATGTACAATGCTCAGACTTGGAACTTGGTCACGGAAGAGTTGAGCGCATATGGTAATGTCTATGCGTACGATCAAGCCCCCTATGGTCTCAGCGAGAAGTTGCTGGGTGATGATTTTGGCGAAGCGAATCCGTATACGATTGATGCGGCGGTGCTGCAACTGGAATTGTTCATGAGTGAACTGGGAATTGAATCAGCGGTATTGGTGGGGAGTTCCTATGGTGCCGTGATCGCTGCTGAGTTGGCCGTATCGAACGCGGATTTGGTCGATTCGATGATTTTTGTCGATCCGGCGATCTTGGTCAGTGAAGCAGTGCCATCGTGGATCATGAACGCACCGCAAGCGGATCACCTGGGACCGGTGATCGCGAAACTGATGGCTGGTAGTGATGCGTTCTATTCAACGATCTATTACGATGAAAACGTACTGGATGAAACCAGAATGAGTCTGAACAAACAGATGACTCAAGTCAATAATTACAATCTGGCGTACTGGGAGTATTTGAAAGCATGGATGATCTCGCCCAGTGGTGTTCAGACGCAGTTGGATCAAATCGATTTTGACGTCCTTGTCATCAGTGGTGAGTTTGACAACGTTGTCCCGGTCGAAGACAGTGAAACCATTGCGGAGTTGTTGCCGAATGCGACGTTTGTGATGATCGAAGACTGTGGACATATGCCTCATGAAGAACAACCGGACGTGTTCATGGCTGTTGTGTCTTCGTGGCTGGACACGTTACTGAGCGAGTGATGTAGGTAGCAGGGATGTTGATCAATAAGAACTATACGAAGTTACTAACCGCGACGATCATTACACGCATTGGTGATTCCATTGATACCATTGCATTCAGCTGGTTGGTGTATGTCATGACAGGCAGCAGGGCACTCATGGGTGGAATCTTCATCATGAGTGTGTTGCCCAACTTGATCGTATTGCCGTTCGCCGGGGTGATTGCAGACTTGTTCAACAAGAAACACCTGGTGATTCTGAGCGACATCTTGCGCGGTGTGTTTGTCCTCAGCTTAGCAGTCCTTTATGTTACTGATCTACTACAGGTATGGCATCTGTTCGCGTTCGTGTTTGCGAACAATATCTTCGAATCCGTCGCCAATCCATCTCGAACTGGGCTCATTCAAGGAATCCTGAACCCGGATGAGTACACCAAAGGAAACAGTTATATCTCCAGTGGATCCAGTTTTGGTAGTCTGGTCGGACTGGGCGTCGCGGGGATTCTGATTGGTATCATTGGTATCGAAGGAGCGATTTTGATTGATGCGATAACCTTCTTCGTTTCGGCGTTGCTGATTCGTTTGATGAATATCGAATACATCAAACAGACAGAGGAGAAACAGAGCATTTCATTGTATGTCAGGATGATCAAGGACGGGTTCCTGTACTTGAAAGGGAAGAGACTGTTGGTATCGTTGCTATTGTTAAGTGCGGTGATCAGTTTCATGTATGTCCCCTTCAACGTGCTGCAACCGGTCTACGTCGATACCGTCATGAATCTTGGTGTCGAAGGGCTGACCTATCTTGGTGTGGCGTTTTCATCGGGGATGATCGTTGGCGGCATCGCAATCGGCAAGGTATCCGACCGAATACGGTCGATAACCGCAATCGGATTGGGATTCCTCATGATGGGAGTCATGTACGCCGCACTGGGGTTTGTGGAGTACTTTGAGCTGGGGTTCACATTCAACATCCTCGTGATCATCGTGCTTACGTTTGCCTTCGCTTTCTTCATTCCCGTGATGCATGCGCCGGTCTACGGGACCATCATGAAACAGATCCCCCAGGACCTGATCGGCAGAATGATGTCGATCTTCGGGATCTTCGGGCTAATCGCAATGCCTTTGGGTGGATTGGTCGTAACCCTGATTGATGATTCCGTCAGTGTCTTCGATTTGTATGTCGTGATGGGACTGTTCATCATCGCGTTGGCGCTGTTGTACTGGATTCCAAATCGAAAAGAGGAGTTTTAGGCATCCGACTATCATGTTGTCGAATACATGAATGCATCTTCAAAGAACTTCGTCACATCGTACAGAAACGCCATGATTGACATTTGAAAGACGCTTCGACCAGCGTCTTTTTTGTGTTCTGATCGTGTTGTCTTGGAACTCTGAGCGGATGACAACCGGGAGAAAAGACTTACAAAGTATGGGATTAAGTGATATGATTGTATTATAGATGTTGTCGAAACATCGCTACCACCACATTCGCTTTGGGGAGGACATCATGATCGTAATTGAAAACCTAACACAGACATACAAGTCGGGAAAAGGCATTTTCGATGTCAGTTTCCGTGTCGAAGAAGGGGAAGTCTATGGCTATTTGGGTCCCAATGGTGCAGGGAAAACCACCACCATCCGAGGGATTCTGGGCCAGATGAACGCCGATCAGGGAACGGTCCGGATCGACAACATGGACCCCCGTGTCGACACCAAGGACGTCAACAAGATTCTCGGGTATCTGCCCGGTGAGATGACGTTTTTTGACAATTACACCGGCACCCAGTTTCTCGACTACATCTGTAACATGAGACATCTGGAAGATCATTCTTATCGCCAGGAACTCACCGCGCTGTTCGAGTTGGACGTGAACATGAAGATCAAGAAAATGTCCAAGGGAATGAAACAGAAACTGGGCATTGTCTCGGCATTCATGCATGACCCGGACATCTTGATTCTGGATGAACCGACCAGTGGGTTGGATCCGTTGATGCAAAACACCTTTTTGGATCTGATTCTGAGCGAAAAGGCGAAAGGAAAAACCATCCTCATGTCATCGCACATTTTCGAAGAAGTGGAAAAAGTGTGTGATCGGGTCGGGATCATCAAAAACGGCCGCATCGTCGCGATTGAAAATCTCAACGACACCGATCTCGAAGTCGAAGATCTGTTGGTGGTGACACTGGAAGAGGAGAATGACGCGATTGTGTCGTCTCCATTGAACGCCAAGAAACTGCATGGCAATCAGTATCAGATCAGTGTCGTCAACAACTATCCCGAGGTGTTGCGCGAACTGAGCAACTACCCGGTCGTCAAAATCAATGTGAAGAAACAGACGATTGAAGAACTGTTCATGAAATATTATGGTGGTGATGACGAATGATCTGGGATCTGCAGCTCTTGAATTATCGAGAAAACCGCGTGTTCATCTTCGGTGTTACCGGCTTTCTTCTGATCTATGTCTTTTCCAGCATCGGCATGTGGGATCCCGACGGCATCGAAGTTCTGCAGGAGATGATGGACTTGTTGCCGGATGCGATGACCAACATGCTTGGCTTCGGCAACCTGGGTGGCAGTTTGACATCGTATCTGCTCAACTACATGTACGGATTCTTGATGTTGCTGTTCCCGATTATTTTCACGGTCATGGTCGGCAATCGGCTCGTCGCCAAACACACGACTTCCGGGAGCATGATCTTTCTCCTTACGATGCCTTATTCAAGGCGCCGGATCATGTTCAATCAAGCCGTCTTCTTCGCAGCTGGACTGTTTTTCATCTTCGCTGTCAACGTCAGTGTCATGATTCTCTTCAGCAACATCATGTTTCCCGGCATGCTGGAGATCGGGAAGTTGCTGATCGTCAATCTGATCGCGTATGGTGCGCATCTGATTTTGGCGGCCATCGCATTCTTGTTCTCCTGTCTGTTCGACGATTCGCAGACGACCATGATGTTTTCAAGTGTCGTGCTGTTCGGCAACGCCGTCGCGTTCATGGTCTCGAACTTGGGTGACGGTACGGCATTCTTGAAGTATGCATCCGTGTTCACCTTCATTGACATCGAGTACATTCTCGAAGGATCCGGCAACGGCCTGTTGACCGGGGTTGTGTTGACCTTGATCGGTCTGCTCGGGTTTGTCGGCGGCATTGAACTGTTTGATCGCAAGAGTGTTGTGATTTGACAGACAAGCACTTGGATCGAATGAAAGAACAAACACAGTTGGTTACGAACTAACTGTGTTTTGACATTTTTGAGTGGCGTTTCCGCGCGTGTTTTGCAATAATGAGAATACCGGAGTCATAGCTCAGCGACAGAGCTCCCGCTTCACAGATAAGAATTCGGGGGGCGAGTTCCTGTGACTCCACCAATCTCAAACACGGTGCATTCGATATCGGATGCGCCTTTCGTATGCCTTTGGTCAGCGTTGCGCGTGTGTTATAATGATCACATGGGAGTGACAGCATGAGCGAATATAAGAAAAACAGCATTACCTTACTGGGAAGCGTGGGATTGGGAACCGGTGTGATGATCGGTGCCGGTATTTTTGCACTTCTCGGACAAATGGCGGAATTGAGCGGAAAATGGTTTCCATTCATATTTGTTGTTGGTGCGGTCGTGACCTTGTTCAGTGCCTACTCCTATATGAAACTGAGCGAAGAGTATCCGAGCGCCGGCGGCATCGGTATGTATCTGGTGAAGGAATATGGTTCCTCGGCCACCGCTGCTGTAGGGGCGTTGATGATGGCGCTCTCGATGGTAATCAATCAAAGCCTCGTGGCCCGAACCTTCGGCGAGTATACGGTCCAGATGTTTTCCGAAGAAGGCAACGCCATCTTTGTGGCGGTGTTGGGTGTCGGTCTGATCATCTTCGCATTCGCAATCAACATGCTAAGCAACATGGTGATCCAGTCATTCACCATTGTCGTAAGCCTTGTCAAGATCATCGGTCTGATCGCCTTCGCCGCAGCGGGATACTATGTCGTGTCGTTCGTCCCTGCGCTGGCAGCGTCGGATGGTACGTATGACGGACCGGGAGCGCTCGGCATCGTTGCTGCCGTCGCACTCAGCGTACTGGCATTCAAAGGCTTTACCACCATCACCAACAGCGGTGACGAGATCGTATCGCCGACCGTCAATATCAAACGAAGCATCTTCATTTCCATCATGATCTGTCTGGTCGTTTATCTGTTGATTGCGTTCGCCGTGTCCAGCACGCTGTCGATTGAAGCCATCATCGCAGCCAGGGATTATGCCTTGAGCGCATCGGCGCGTCCAGCATTCGGCCAATGGGGTGTGATCTTGACTGGTCTGCTTGCTATTGTCGCAACGATCACCGGCATCATTGCCAGCGTGTTCGCAGTGACACGGATGTTGGCAATGATGAGCGACATGAAGTTGATTCCCAACATTACCGTCGACACCAAACTGCGCAAACAGAAACAGATGCTGTTTTATACCACGGCGATTGCGTTGTTACTGACGATATTCTTCGATCTGTCACGGATTGCCTCGATGGGCGCGATCTTGTACTTGATCATGGACATGATGATTCATTATGGACTGGTTCGCAACTTGAAGGACAAGATGGACTTTCGCGCGCCGGTTGTATGGACGGCACTTGTTCTTGATGCGATCGTATTGATTGCCTTTGTCGCCTACAAGCTTCAGCAAGATTGGTTCGTTGTCATGATTTCTTTGGTCACGGCACTCCTATTGATTGCAATTGAACGCTGGTATCTGAACAACGCCGCGGATGCTGCCTAGGGTGAACGAGTGAATCATGGAATCCGTGTTCTCAAACGGTTTCTGCGTTTGGGGATGGCTTTTCCATTCGTGCTTTGGTATAATGGAAATGCATTGGAGTCATAGCTCAGCGGGAGAGCACCTGCTTCACAGGCAGGGGGTCGGGGGTTCGAATCCCTCTGACTCCACCATGGAACCGATATCGGACGCGGGATGGACCCGGGTCCGTTTTGATTGCGATTGGACATTCCGGACTGTCGAAACCGCGGAATGTATGATACAATAAAGCGAGACCTATCACAGGAGGTAAACGTCATGCGACACGGCATTATTTACGTACGTCACAACGGGACCGTCACACGTCATCAGCCGATTGGTTACCGCGACATCGCCAACGAACTTACCAATGACCAGGCGACGTCATTCGGCACGGCATCGGCCGGCAAGGTATTTGTCGCCGTGGCCGTTTTACGCCTGATCGAACAAGGTCGCCTGCATCTGGAAGATACCCTAGAACATGTTCTGAAGGACGTTCCCGGTCGGCTCGATCCCTCGACAACCTTGTTCGAACTGCTCACGCATACGTCCAATGTACCGGACTACTGTGATGAAGACGAGGTTCCCGACTATGAACTGCTGTGGCAGGATCTGCCCAACTATCGCATTCGCACGGGCCGCGATCTGTTACCGCTATTTGTGGACAAACCACCGCTTCATACTCGTCGTGGCATATTCCACTACAACAATTCGGCGTTCGTGCTGCTTGGTTTGGTACTTGAAGAAGCAACCGGCGAACCTCTGGACAAGCATCTTCATGACACCATCTTCGCCCCGCTCGGGATGACGCGGACGGGCTATCATGAACTGGACCGGCTTCCCGCCAACTGCGCCAATGGTTACATCATCGACGCGGATGAATCGTGGCGAACCAACATCTACAGCATCGATGCCAAAGGCAGCGGTGCCGGCGGTGCCTTCACCAATCCGACCGACATCGCCTTGTTCTGGGATGGGTTGTTCGACGGAACGTTGCTTGGCGCGGCCATGCTCCGGCAGATGCTCTATCCGCATGTCTTCGAGGAGCATTTTGGATATGGGCTTGGTATCTGGCTGTATCCGGACGGTACTCCGAACTTCGTCGGTGAGGATCCCGGCGTTACGTTCATCTCGTCGTTCAACCACAGCGATGATTTGCTGATCACGGTGATTTCCAATGCCCGGGACGACGTGTTTGCGCTTCACAATCAGATCCGTGAGGAGTTGCGATCATGATCGTTCATGTGCTGACCCATCATCCCGAACAGTACCGCGGATATTTGAATTCATCGATCATGTGGCATGCCCGCAACACCGACAAGTTGCACGTCGAAATCGTCGATCTTAACAATTTCGATGTCCTCAGGGACGCGGTTGCGAGCGTCACGGGATGGGAATCCGCCCACAAGATCATGGCCCATGCGTCCGGTTCGAGTTTCACGCAACCCATGGCCTATCGAAGCGCCCGACACGAGCACATCATTCTCTATGCACCGAACATGCAAGAGACGGTCGATGCAAGCTGGGTCGATGCGGTCTGGAACGTCAACGACAACATCGATCCCGACATCGCCACGATGATGTTGGTGGACGCGATCACACGGCTGGCACCCGAGGTTCTGAACAAAGAAGAATCGCATCTTCATGATTCCTTCAACGACGGACTTCTCGAACACCCGCATTACACGCGACCGCGTGTCATCGATGGCAAGGAAGTGCCGGCAGTGTTGCTCAGCGGCAACCATGCCGAAATCGCCAGATGGCGACACGAACAGTCACTGAAACGCACCAAGGAACGTCGTCCGGACTTGTACCAACAATACATCAAAACACACAAAAAATAACGCTTGAAGGGGGAGAACCATGCATATTGATGACAGCATTCTGAAAGCCTATTTGAACAACGTGTATTTCATCAACGGGACTGCCTATGCCGGGAAATCAACGGTCGTCCGGATGATTGCCGAGCGCAAGGGTCTCATTCATTGTGGGGAAAACTACGGATTGAAGAAGTTCTTGTCGATCGCGACGCCGGATCGGTTTCCCAATCTGTGTTACTTCCAGACCATGTCGGGTTGGCAGGAGTTCGTCACGCGCACGCCGGACGAGTACGCGGCGTGGATCGCCAACACCGCCGACGAAATCGCCCAGTTCGAAGTGGCGGAACTGATGCAACTCGCCCGTGACAACAAAGTGATCGTCGACACCAATCTGTCCGCGGATCTCCTGGCACAGATCAGCGACTACGATCATGTCGTGTTCATGCTCGCTCCACAGGAACTGTCCGTCAACAAGTTCTTTGATCGCAGCGATCCGGAGAAACGGTTTCTGCTGGATGAGATCGACAAAACGGAAGATCCGGATGCGACGTTGCAGAACTTTCGAGAAGGCCTGATGAAAATCAACAGTCAAGCCGTCCATGACCGTTATCTGAACAGCGGATTCAAATGTGTCATCCGGCATGGCGAGGACGATGACATCGAAGAAAAATACAACGAAATTGTGGCTCATTTCGGCCTTTGACGGCACCGCTGAAAAAAAGTAACGAAATAATCCGCAATGCGGTTGCAAAGTTGGTTGTGATTTAGTATAATATGGTACGACACAGCCAAATTCTGGGGGCATAGCTCAGCTGGGAGAGCGCTTGACTGGCAGTCAAGAGGTCGGGAGTTCGAGTCTCCTTGTCTCCACCAGTAGACAATCAAACCGCAACGTCAACCACGTTGCGGTTTTTGTTTTCCGAACATGCACAATGCGTGTGGTTTGTGGTATAATTGAGTAGCATATCAATACCGAAAGGAGGAAATACGATGAAGACCCGCATCTACAAGGCGGATGATCTTGCATACGATCACGTCCGCGAAGATATCCGAACCACCATTCTTGCCGGCCGTAACGTCGTATTTCCGACGGAGACGGTTTACGGTATTGGCGCAAATGCAATCGATGAAACCGGCATTCGCCGCATCTATGACGTTAAGGGACGTCCCAGTGACAACCCCTTGATTCTGCACATCGCCGACGCGGATGACGTGACGAAATATGTGACGACAATCCGTCCGTATGCCAAACGAATGATGGAACGGTTCTGGCCAGGTCCGTTGACACTCGTGTTTGACAAATCCGAGATCGTCCCGGACGCCATCACCGGCGGGTTGGATACCGTCGGCATCCGACTTCCCGACAGCGCCATCGCCAGGGACATCATTCGCATCGCCGGGGTTCCCATCTGTGCACCGAGTGCGAACATCAGCGGACGCCCATCGGCCACCTTGCTGGAGCATGTCATCGACGACTTCAGTGGCAAGGTGGACATCATCATCGATGGAGGCAAAACACCGGTTGGAATCGAATCGACGGTCGTTGATGTGACGGGTGACCACTCTGTGATTCTTCGTCCCGGCATGATTTCCCGAGCAATGCTGGCTGAAATTGATAATCTGGTATCGGTCAACGAACAATCGGGGTTAGAAAAGGCGCCTAAATCACCAGGTATGAAGTACAAGCACTATGCACCCAAGGGCGAGTTGGTCATTATTGATGGAGCCGTCGAGAGCGTAGTCTCAACGATTCTTGAGCGGCTCAAACAACATGGAACACAGGGTGACCAGTGTGCTGTGATTACCACATCGGAGTATCAAAACAAGTTTCCGGAGGACGTGGTATTCGTGATCGGGGATGCCGATGACGATGAGACGATTGCCGCCAATTTATTCGCGATATTACGCGAGGCCGATCAGCGTGGGATGACACACATCTACTCAATGGCCTTTGCGTCCGGACCGCATGCCGAAGCAATCATGAACCGCCTTCTGAAAGCGGCCGACGGTCGCATCATCACGGTATGAAAAACACGACCATGGATCGGTCGTGTTTTGTTTAGGTGGTCTTGCGTAAATTCAATCGGCGATACTGGCGATAACTGATGAGTTTCCGCTCTTGTTCCTCATAGAGCATCAATAGTGCGAGTCGGAAACTCTTCCACAGGGTGATGATCTTGCCCTCTTGGAAGAACGGGTGGGAACGGAATGCCTTTTTAAGGCGATAATTGGGGATTTTGGCGTTGATGTGGTGGAGATTGTGGTACCCGATGTATCCGGTTGCCCAATCGAGAATAGCGGGCAACTTGTAGACGGAACTGCCTTCCATTGCGGCATCGATGATGTCCCACTGGGGATCGTGTTCCCAGTAGACGTCATCGTACTGGTGTTGGACGAAGAACATCCATACGCCCATCGAGGAAGCAAAGAAGATGATGGGGATCTGAATGAGAAGGTAATATCGGAATCCGACGGTCAGAGATACGGCGACGATGATGGCCGCGAGCATCACGTTGGTGAAGATGACGCTGAACCAGTCTTTTTTGTCTTTGAGACCGATTGGCAGCCGTTCATGAACCACGAACAGGTAAATCGGACCGATGACGAACAGGACGAAAGGGTGACGATACAGGCGATAGGCGAGACGTGTGAGAAACGGTGCAGCATTGTATTCGCTGACGGTCATCGTCCAGACATCGCCGATGCCTCGTTTGTCAATGTTGCCGACGGTGCGATGATGGGCAATGTGTTCTCGTTTCCATTTGTTGTACGGGGTGAACGTGAGAACACCGAAGAGGTGACCCCAGAAGCTCATCCAACGCTTGGATTTCAAAAACGAACCGTGCGTGCAGTCATGAAAGAAAATGAAAATACGCACCATGAGCATCGCGGGAAGAATCGCCGTAAGGAATACAAAGACGGGATGAACGCCCCAGTTCAGCATGTAATACATCAGTACGATGAAGCCGAAATAAGGAATGACCGTATTGATGATCTGCCATGCGGCGCGACCACGAGATGGCTTTATGTAGGGCTTTATTAGTTTATGTATGAGTTGACGTTCCATGAGTGCCTCCTCCTATTACTATGTGTGGCATAGTAATACACTATCATTATAATTACTCTATCTGTCAAAGTAAAGTGTTTTATGAAAAGTTTTCATTATTTATAAACTGGGAATGTGGCTGGGATGATGTGGTATAATGATATCAGAACACCTAAGGAGGTGTGTCATGACAAAAAGCAAAACCGTTTTGGATCACTATTTGTGGTTGCTTGTCATTGTTCTTTTGATGGGTGTGGGTGCGCGGATCTATTTTGATTTCCAACCGCTGGGATTGGCACTCGTGCTGAGTGGCGCGATGTTGATCATCGCGATGGAGAACTCGGATATGATCCATGCCGTTGATGAAGAGGACATCACGACCAAGTGGTATCGTTCGTTCCTGGTTCACTTCGCGACCCAGGACACGATTGCCAAGTTCATATACCGCTATCATGGATTCGTATATGGCTATGCTGCGCTGTTCACGCTGATCAACTTGCTGAGTGGATCCAACGCCGCAGATTGGCTCCGGACGACAATCATCATAGTTGAGCTCGCATTCTTTTTCATTGCCGTTGTGACGATTTTCATTCGTCGCATCTTTGTCGGTGCCAAATACGAAAACAGTTAATCAAACACAACACATACAAAGGAGAAGACATGTTCAAGAAAAACAAACTCGGCATCATTGAATGGTTGGTACTGATCATCATCATGAGCATTCCGATTGTCAACATCGTGTTCTTGATTTGGGGGCTTGTCAAAAACAAGTTCAGCGAGAACCTCAAGAACTTCGTCATTGCCTACTTCATCGTGTTTTTGCTTCTGGGCGGTGGCTTGTTCCAGCTCGGAATCTTCTAGGCGACTCCTCGGAGTCGTTTTTCATTGCAAGTAGAGATGGCGTAATCAGGCCGTTTGTGATACACTATTTATGACCACTTGGAAAGAGGTGAAAGGATGTATACTAGCTAACCAGTCAGTGAAAAGGAAATCTGTCTCTTTTTCATTGACGTTAAACACAAACCGAAAAAGAGATAAGGAGACATTATGCTAGAGATACGACACGCAACCATCGTCAAAACGGCCGAGGAACGGGAATTGATCCGGGACTTGTCGTTTGTGATGAACAAAGGTGATAAGTTCGCCTTGATCGGCCTCGAAGGCAGTGGCAAATCAACATTGCTGAAATGGATTGTCGGTGATTCGCTTGATTATGTCGATTGCAGCGGTGAAGTCATAACGAAACGGCACCGCATCGGGTACTTGCCACAGTCCATTGCAGGCGAGTATGACGACATGAATGTGCTGGATTTCTTATTGAAACCCGCACCCGACTCGGAGATTACCGCAGAATCCTATCGAAAATTAACTCACTTGAACAAAATGTTACAATACGTTCATTTTGATGAACAGGTATTTGATGAAACAAAGACCATACGGCAGTACAGTGGTGGAGAACTCGTTAAACTCGGACTTGTTAAACTTCTGCTGGATGAGCCGGATGTATTGGTACTGGATGAACCAACCAATGATCTGGATCTTGACACCATACTGTTTTTGGAGGATTTCATTCAGAAGGAAATAAGACCAATCCTTTACATATCCCATGATGAAGCGCTGTTGGAGGCCACGGCTACCGGCATTATCCATTTGGTGCAAACACACAAACGACAACGAGCTGTCACCTTTTTTGTGAAATCAACCTACATGGAATACAAGCAAAAACGTAAGGACATGTTGGATTCGCAAGAAATGATAGCACGAAAACAACGATCGGATTTCAAGAAAAAAATGGAACGTTTCCGATCGATTTATCAATCAGTTGAACATCAGCAAAATCAAGCAGTACGTAATCCATCATTAGGGCGTTTACTTGCAAAAAAGATGAAATCCATCAAATCGACAGAGCATCGGTATCAACGTGAACAAGAACAGTTTCTGGATATCCCAGAACGAGAAGAGTCGATTGACCTTACATTCACTTCAAATGCTTCTTTTCCGAATAACAAAGATGTCATTCGCTTTCATGAAGAAGAACTGGTCGTAGGCGGTAAGGTGCTGGCTCGCAATCTCGACATAATTGTCAAGGGGCCTCAAAAGATAGCTATAATTGGGAAGAATGGATCTGGTAAGACCACCCTCTTGAAAGTCATTCGCAATCATCTGATCGATCGTGATGACATCCGTCTTGGCTATATGCCTCAAGCCTATGAAGAATTGTTGACCGACGAAATGTCAGCTCTCGACATCGTTCTCCCTAAGGGAGATCGGCGGGAGGAGGCAACCATTCGAAAGATGATGGGTGCCCTTCAGTTCACACGTGAGGAAATGGAATATAGCCAAACATTACTGTCCGGTGGACAAAAGGCTAAACTGTTTCTTTTGAAAATGGTAGTAGAGGACGATAATGTGTTGCTGCTAGACGAACCTACACGAAATCTGTCACCGCTCAGCATCCCGGTGATTCATCAGATGTTGCTGCAATACCAAGGTGCGATCATCGCTGTGACGCACGATCGCAATTTCATCGAGAATGTTTTTGATAAGATATACGTTCTTGATGCAACAGGACTACACGAAATATAGAAGGTGATGACATTGTACCAACAACTTTTAAGCTATGAGCCAGTGAACGAACAGGAGCGACAGGACAAACTTGCGATGCTTGCCTTTATCGATCGCAATGCCGATGTCCTAGATCGATCCAATTTAGCCGGTCATCTTACATCCAGTGCCATCGTCGTCAACCCATCGATGGATAAGGTTTTGTTTGCGCATCACAACATTTACAACTCATGGGGATGGGTCGGAGGTCACAATGACGGCGAGCCGGATTGTCTCAAGGTAGCCATCAAGGAAACCATGGAAGAAACCGGTGTTTCAAAAGTTCATCCTTACAACGAAGACATCCTTGGCATTGACATCATCCATGTATCGAACCACATCAAGAACGGCCAGTTTGTCAACGATCATCTTCATTTCAACATCACCTATCTATTGATCGCCGACGAATCCGACGAACTCGAAATCAATCATGCCGAGAACTCCAACGTGAAATGGTTTCCGCTGGACTCGGTGTTGGATCATGTCACGGAAGACCGCATGAAACCCGTCTATACCAAACTGTTTGATCGCGTTCGCAAGATAAGAGGATCAGCAAAGTGAGTTTCGGACGGCGCAAAAAAAATCGTATCATCCCAAAGAGGTGTTCACCATGGCGGTATTCTTGTCGTATTTGTTTGTTTTCGGCATCATCGGACTGAGTACGCTTCTTCAAAAATACCGTGTTCTAGACGATGAAGGTGCCCGCAAGTTCATCCACATCGGCGTCGGGAACTGGATCATCATCGCCTATTTTACGTTTGACAATGTGTGGATGGCGGCGATTCCGCCCTTGACCTTCGTTGTCATCAACTTCCTGTCCTATCGCTTCCATCTCTTTCAAGCAATGGAGCGCAAGGAACGAAGTGGCAATGATCTAGGAACCGTGTACTTCCCACTCAGTCTGTTTTTCGTCGTTGCAGCTGACTTCTTGCAGTTCGACGCACTGACGACCAGAGCGCTGGTGGCCATATTGATCATGACCTACGGAGACGGACTGTCCGCCGTGGTCGGCATGCGGTTCAAGTCGATGACGTTGCATCGCAACAAGACCTTGTTCGGATCGCTGACGATGTGCATCGTCACCATCATCATCGGCGTGATCCTGCTTGAAAACATCCTTGCGATCCTGGTCATCGCCGTCGCCGCAACCGCGGTGGAATTGTTCAGTCCGCGCGGCTTCGACAATCTGACCGTGCCACTGGTGTCGTATCTCTTGTTGTTGATTGTTTGAGGTGAGTGACGTGATACAACATCTGACGGAGATGCCGTGGAGTATCGGCATCGGGTTGCTGATCAGCATCATCATCGCGTACGTGGCATACCGACGACGCGCTTTGGATGCAACCGGTCTGGTTGCGGCGGTGGTCACCGGTACCATCATCTTCGCCTTTGGCGGATGGTATTTCATGGCTGTATTGATGGTGTTTTTCGTCAGCAGTTCGCTGTTGTCGAAATTGCATCCCGAAGCACCGAAAGACAGCATGCGCAATTACAAACAAGTGCTTGCGAACGGCAGTATCGGAATGATCCTCGCGGTACTGTTTTACGTCCATGACGATGCCGTGTATCGGACCCTCTATACGATCAGTTTTGCTGTCGCGACCGCCGATACCTGGGGTGGCGAGATTGGCAGATTGTCCAAGACCATGCCGCGTCAGATTCTGACATGGCGGCAGGTCGAACCCGGGGTCTCCGGCGGTGTCACATTGCTCGGTACGCTGGCTTCGCTTGCCGGCAGCATGGTCATCGCCCTGCTGTTGTCATTCCGCATCCAGGTCATCGTCTGGGGCTTGTTGGGAAGCATTGTCGACAGTGTCCTCGGGACCGTGCAAATCAAGTACGTGACCGCCTCGGGGCGGGTGCTCGACACTCCACCGGAAGAGGAGGACGTGCGCCGTACGACCGGTATCAGGTTTCTCACCAACAACCTCGTCAACTTTCTCAGCAATCTGATCATCGTCATCGCCGCGTACCTTTTCCTGCAGATCACATAAGAGGCAGATTTTCTGCCTTTTTTTGTTTGTCTATTGGATATCCACCGAGATGTAGTATAATATGGTATGGATACGAATGGAGGTATATCATGGAACTCATTTGGCAATTGTTTTACGCATTCTTGAAAACCGGCGTGTTCGGGTTCGGTGGCGGTCAGGCGACGATTCCGCTGATTCAGGAAGAAGTCGTTGAGAACTACGCCTGGCTTACCGAAGAACAGTTCATCGACTATCTGGCGATGGGCAATACGCTGCCCGGACCAATCGCCACCAAGATGAGTTTTCTGATCGGCTACGACCTGGCCGGCTTTCCCGGTGCGTTCGCCGCGTTGCTTGGTTTGATTCTACCGAGCACGATCGCGATCATCGTGATGTTCACGCTGTTCCAGGAATACAAGGATACCGCCTTCGTCAAAGGCATGCAGGCGGCCGCCAAACCCGTTGTCGTCGTGCTCATCGCCGGCGTCGCCTTCAGCATGGCACGCGGCAGTGTCTTCGTCGGCATGGACTTCAACACGGCGAGGACGTGGATCATTCTCGGTCTGTTCGTCGTCGCTGCGACGCTGGTGCTGCTCAATGAACTGGTGCCGTCGTTCGACGTGCATCCGGCGATCATCATCGTGTCGGCGCTGTTGATCGGCGGGTTCTTCATCCGTTGATTGGAATCAAAAACCTCGGACCATGGTCGTCCGAGGTCTTTTTTTGTGAATTCCTCATCAAAATCATTGCCCCTGGGGGGCAACGGTGGTATGATGGACTTGTTGTAGGGAGTTGCTGCACATGAACCTATCACTTGGACAACTGTTTCTGATTTATTTGCGCGTTGGCGCGTTCACCTTCGGTGGCGGCTACGCGATGATCCCCGTGTTCGAACGCGAACTCGTCGAACGCCACCATCTGATGGCGACCGACGAGTTTTATGATGCCCTGGCCATCTGTCAGTCTTTGCCGGGACCGCTGGCGGTCAACTTCGCCGTCTACTCGGGACTGCGTCTTCGCGGCGTCAAAGGTGCGTTGATGACGACGCTGGGCGTGACGATTCCCTCGTTCTTTTTCATCTTGCTGATTGCGATGTTGCTGTTCAACTACGTCGAACATCCGATCGTCGTCGCGTTCTTCCAAGGCGTGCGTCTCAGCGTCGTCGCATTGATGCTGGTCGCCGGCGGCAAGCTGATGATCCGATATCGCAGTTACTTCGGCGTGGCGATGATGTTGATTGCCTTCACGCTGATCATCGTCGTCGGTCTCCATCCGGCGCTGGTGATCCTGCTCGCCGGACTCGGCGGATACCTCTACATGACGATTCGGGTGGTGAACAGCGATGAACCTGCTTAAGTTGTTCGGGGCGTTCCTCGCCATCGGCGGCGTCGCGTTCGGCGGCGGATACGCCGTGTTGCCACTGTTGCAACGGATGATTGTCGACGACCGCGCTTGGCTGACGATGACGACCTTCGTCGACATGATCGCCATCAGCCAGATCACCCCGGGTCCGATCGCCATCAACAGTGCGACGTTCATCGGCTATCAGACCACCGGTTCGATTCTCGGCGCCGCGATCGCCACGACCGGGGTCATCACGATGCCGGCGCTGTTGGTTGGCATCGTTGCCTATCACAGTGACAAATTCCGCCATTCGGCAACGGCTGGCCGCGTGCTCAAAGGCTTGCGTCCGGCGCTCATCGGCCTGATCTTCGCCAGTGTGTTCCTGGTCGCGAGGACGGCCATCATCGACTGGTTCGGCCCAATCCTGATCGCGCTGTACGTTGCCTTGCTCGCCAAGTGGAAGGTCCATCCGGTCCTGGTTGTCCTGTTGTCGGGCATCGTTGGAATCGTCATCTACTACATCATCTAAACATAACAGCACGCCAATTGACGTGCTGTTTTTTTATTCGCTTGTTTCTTCGCGGGTGAACAGTTTCAGTCGTTCCAGAAGATCGTTGATGCGATCGGGGAAGATCGTGTAGGTGAAGGTGTCGGAATAGTCCGACGTCTTGTAGTCCGTCGTATCACCGCGACTGCGGATCTGGAACTCGTAGATGCCCGGTTCCAGATCGAGGGCGAGTTCGCTGTCGGTGACGCGATGGGGTTCGCCATTGACGAGGACATCGTAGCCGCTCGCTCCGGCGACATCACCGAAGTCGAGTAGACCCGACTGATTGATCGTTACGACATCCGGGGGCAGCAGTGTTTGGCGCGTGTCCGGCCAGGGCAGGCGGGCCGGGGCGGGATCGTGTTCACCGATGACGATGAACACGCCGTTGGAGACGGGACGCAGATTGCCGTCGGACGGAGTGTTGAGCACCGCGTAGTCTTCCGCGGTCTCGTCGTACCAGATCATCGTCGTCGATCCGCCGCCATCGAGATTGTAGGCCTCAACGGCATCGAAGTATAGCATGATTTCGGCCAGTTCGGAGTTGGTCACGCCATAGAAGTCGTTGACGTAGTCGCGTCCGTCGACGGTCACGAAGAAGACCGTGCCGTCGGCTTTGACGCCAATCGCGGTCCGGGGGTGTCGATAAATCGAATGACTGGATGGGAACGAGGTCATCGCGACGCCGTCCTCGACCAGTTTCTCCCAGCCGCCGATGGCGTAACGGACGCCTTCGAAGTCGCATCCCATGTGTTGTTGGATGACGACGCGGTCGGTCGCGGTGATCAAGTCATCGTCGTTGAAGCCGACGCCGACGAGAATCAGCCGCTGGGCTTCGAGGGGCACGTCGCCGGTCGTTTCGTAATCGAGCACACCCTTGCCGAAATGAATCTGCGAATAGTCGTCGATCTTGATGTTGGTGGCCGTCAGGACGACCTTGTTGACATCACCCGTGACGGTGCCTGAAATATCGTCGAAGTAGACCGTTAGTTCGGTGTTATCAAAGGGTTTGCGGTTGATGCCGTCGATCGGGCGGATGTCCTTGATGTTGCCGTCTTCGTCGTAGACGATCAGTTCGTGACCCTCCCAGCACGGCCGGCCGAAGACGACCTCGCCGTTGTCTTTGAAGCCGATCACGGTGCGTTCGTAGCCGAGACCCGGCGTCAACACTTCGAAGTTGTGAACGTATGCTTCAATGGGATAGCCGGTGGCGCTGTAGAAGTCGCCGTTGACACCACCGATGACGGTGTAGTTGGGATAGTCGTTGTTGATGTTGTTGATCATCGTCATCACCGTGCCGCGACCCCAGCCGATGTCCATGTAGTTGTCGCCGGTGACGATGTGGAGATTGTCATTGGTCAGCACGTTGGCGCCCAGATAGTTGATCTTCTGCAGACTCTCGGTGCCGTTGTACTGAATGGTGCCGATCATTTCATCGTGACGGACGCCCATGTAGAACGAGGTGTCCTTGGTGTCGTAGTTGAACCGGAATTCGGCGTGGACGCTCGTTTCCTGAAGCAGGAAGACGCTGAGCAGAAGCGTCAGGACCAAGAAGAACTTTTTCATTCTATCACCTCCGTCAATACAGGCAACTCGATTTCGGTGGTTCCGATCGCCGACAAATCAAAGGTGATCGTCACCAGATCGTCGCCGAAGTCGAGATGAAGCGTCATCGAGGTAATCCGGTTGTCACCGACCTGAACGGTGAAGTCGCTGGCGACAGCATCGCCCGTCAAGAACGGAAAGGCGATGTCAACCAGGTGCTCGGGATTCAGATGATAGACCCCGCTTTCCAGGGTGAACATGTCATACGTGAGAAACTCGAAGAAGTCGTAGGGACCATCGCCACAAGGCACGATGGCGCTACTCACCTGTTCGAACCGGACCGTCGTTTCCGTGCAGATGTCGTTGTCCTTCGTCGTGTAGATCGTCTCATTGGCATCTTCGTACATCGTCGTCGCACCATCGAAACGCAACGTCACGGGAACCACGTCCGCACCATCGGTAATTGTCACGTCAAGCGTGTAATTATCGATGCCGAGCGTCGTTTCCAGCGCGCTTCTGAGGAGCAACTCGGGTCCTGTCAGATCGACGCACTCGCCATCCACTTCGATTTGAGTATCGGAGCATTCGACCGCGATGTCGACACAGTCGCCATCGATCAGTTCCTGGCCCTCGTCGCAGACCACATCGTCGACGCAGACGCCATCGATTAGCGTCTGGTTGTCACCACATACGGGATCGTCGTCGACGGTGGCTGGAGTGCAGGCCGACAGAACAAGGGGAATTACAAGCATCACATACATTAGTTTTTTCATAGTGCATCACCACCTATATTGTATCGCTCTTTGAGCGAAAAAAACATTTAAAAAGCAAATGGACGGAAGGTCAGCCCAGATCGCTCAGAGACTGATCGGTCACGACATAGGCATAGCCACGCCATGCGGACAACAGCTGTTCGAGCGGATAACTGCGAGGGACGGCCTCGTCGGTGTACTCGGCGGGATCGTTGACAAGCGCGAACCAGGTGCCGTCGACTTGTTCGAGACCGCGCAGCACCAACAAATGACCGGCCGGATAAGCCATGATCGTACCGTCGAGCTGACTGATGTCAGTGGTGCGGATCGACAGGACGATGGGAACGCCCTGTTCGAGATAGGACACGACCACCGCAAGGTCGTCGATGTATTCGACGCGACTGGACAGAACGTTCAGGCCGCCGGCGTAACTGACGTTGAAACTCCAGTTGCCGTAGATGCCGGGACCCTCGTCGTATACCAAACCGGCCACCGTGGCGGCGTCCTGATCGGTTCCGAACATCGCCAGCACCATCGCCAGCGACGTCGGCGAACAGATCGCATTGCCGATGGCGGGGACGCTCAGTTGTTGTTTGGCCGGTACCACGATCGACAGCGGTTTGAGTTGTTCTTCGTCCAGGGCGATCGGCAGCGTCGACTCGGGAGCGACCGTGGTGAACGACAAGGACTTGATTTCCGGTTGTCCGGAGTCGAACCCGACGATGAACTTGATCTTGGTAAGCGGATCGTCGGCCCGATTCACGATCGTGTCGATGTAGACCTTGCCGAAGTCGTCTTCCTGATTGGCCAGCGATGTTTTGTACGACGCCGTCCAGTATGCCATCAGGAACGGATCGCTCATGCCGGTGTCGTTGCCGACTTGGACACGGACGCGAATCTTCGCGTCCTGGTCGATTGCGATGTTCCACGACGGTACCAGTTCACGGAACGGTGCGACGGTGAACACGTCGGTTTCCAGACGTCCTTCCGTAACGCCTTCTTCGAATACGATCCGGCCGTCGACGAGATCGAGACCCTCGCACAGGGTGGCGTGTTGAAACAGGAACACGGCGTCCAGTGTGGCGGTGTGCATAGACGATGCGTCGATGGTCGTGGTGGTGCAGTCGGTTTGATTCATGATGGGTTCCTCCGTATCATCGGGAGTGTCGTTGTCGGATGGTGTCGTGCAACCTGCCAGAAAGACCGTCAGGAGTGCAATGATCAGGAACGTTCGGGTCATGGTCGTCCTCCTCGCTTGGATACTATGATTGTACTCCATATCGAAGCGTTGCGCAATATCCCGTTTGTGAACGACAACCACCGCCATCGACCGTGGATGGGCGCACAACCGGTTGTTTTCGCGCCATCATTTTGAACAAGATTTCCAGAAAATGAAAAAAACGTCACTTTGGTCGGTTTCCCTTTATTCACCCCCCTGTTGTATGGTAATGTATAAGTGTAAAAGTATGCCATCCGAAAAAGCATACGTGACAAAACATTTCAAACCAAACCATAGAGGTGATTCCCATGACATCATTCGAGTTCAACCAGAAGAGCGCCTTCAAGATCACGCTCGATCAGGATTTCGCGCCGATGGTCCTCAACAATCGCGCCTACCGCGCGGCCGTTGCGGCCTCTGGCCAGGCGGTTCCGGTCAAGATCGCGCTGATCCGCAGCAACAACCAGATCGCCACCATAGAAACCGCCGTGTTCGCCGCCGCGATGAACCAGTTCGACGCCAACATCCGTTACATCGAACGACTCGTCAAGACGCTGCTGTGGCTCAAAGGCGGATACAAAGTGATTTTCGGCGGGCCGAAGGACATTGGCCTGGCGCTTCAGAAAATGTATCAGAAAGACGAAAAACGCGCGTTTGACGCCGCATTCATGAGCCGCATCTACGAACAACCGTTCACCGTGGTCGTGACCGACATCGACAGCGTCCCCGACCAGAACGAAACGTCGCATCCGATGGGCCGCCATCTCGACGGCTGCCGGATCGGCTTCGATGCCGGCGGCAGCGACCGCAAGGTCTCGGCCGTGATCGACGGTGAATCGGTCTACAGCGAAGAAGTGGTGTGGCATCCGAAACTTAAGGACGATCCGTCCTATCATTACCACGGCATTCTCGATTCCATCAAACGAGCGGCAACCCATCTGCCCCGCGTCGATGCGATCGGCGTCAGTGCGGCCGGCATCTACATCGACAACCGTGTCGCCGCGGCATCGCTGTTCATCCGCGTTCCGCAGGACAAGTTCGACGCCGAGGTCCGTGACATGTTCCTGAACATCGCCAAAGAGATGGGCGATGTCCCGATCGAAGTCGCCAACGACGGCGACGTCACCGCGCTTGCCGGAGCGATGAGTCTCGATGCCGACAAGGTACTCGGCATCGCAATGGGAACTAGCCAGGCGGCCGGGTACGTCGATGCGGACGGCAACATCACCGGCTGGCTCAATGAACTAGCCTTTGTCCCGGTCGATTACAATTCCAACGCGATGGTCGACGAATGGTCCTTGGACGTCGGTTGCGGCGTCAAGTACTTCAGTCAGGACGGGGTCATCAAACTGGCCACGGCCGCCGGCATCGACCTGGACGACACGCTCAGTCCTGCCGAAAAACTGAAAGTCGTTCAGGAACTGGTGGAAGAGGGCGACCGCTGGGCTGCGGAAGTGTTCGATACGATCGGCGTCTATCTCGGTTACTCGCTCGCCCATTACGCCGAGTTCTACGACATCGCGAAAGTGCTTGTGCTCGGCCGTGTGACCTCCGGCAAGGGCGGCCAGCGATTGGTCGCGATGGCCAACAAAGTCTTGCAACAGGAGTTCCCGTCGTTGTACAATACAATTGAACTGATCCTGCCGGACGAACAGAGCCGCCGGGTCGGACAATCGATCGCCGCAGCCAGCCTGCCGCAGATCAGAAAAGAGGAATCCCGATGAACTTCATTCAACCGACCGCCGAATGGTACGTGCCCGACGGCACGAATCTGGACAAGGCGTTGAAACGCACCACCCGCATGTCGATTGCCGCCCATCAGGACGACATCGAAATCATGGCCTACGACGGCATCGTCAAATGCTTTCAACAAAAAGACGCGTGGTTCACCGGCGTCGTTGTCACCAACGGCAGCGGCAGTGCCCGCGACAACGTCTACAAGAACTACACCGATGAAGAAATGATCGCCGTGCGCCGCAAAGAACAGAAGAAGGCCGCGCACGTCGGCGAGTTCAGTGCGCTCGCCCTGCTCGACCATCCCAGCAAGGACGTCAAGGATCCCGCCAACGACGACATCGTCGAAGAACTTGTCGCGTTGTTGAAAGCGACCCAACCGGAAGTCCTTTACACGCACAACCTGGCCGACAAGCACGACACCCACATCGGCGTCGTGACCAAGGTCATCAAAGCCTGTCGGCGTCTGCCGCTGGCCGAGCGTCCGATCGAACTCTATGGCTGCGAAGTGTGGCGTGACCTCGACTGGGTCGTCGACAACGAAAAAGTCGCGTTCGACGTGTCCGCCCACCCCAATCTAGCGGAAAGCCTGGTGACGATCTTCGATTCGCAGATCGTCGGCGGCAAACGATACGACCTGGCGACGATGGGACGGCGCCTCGCCAATGCCACGTTCAGTTCCTCGCACGCCGTCGACGACGCCCAGGCGATCACATACGCCGTCGATCTGACACCATTGATCGAGGACGACGAACTCGACATCACCGACTTCATCACCGGTTACATCGACCGCTTCAAGAAGGATGTCATCGACCGCATCAACAAGGTCCATACCAAATGAGCGACCGCATCGTCTTCTATGGCGATTCCATCACCGCCGGATTCGAGCGTTTGAACGATCATGACAACATCGTCAATCTCGGTGTCGGCGGCGACAAGACGATCGAACTGATCGGTCGCTTCGTCAGTGTCATCCGGGCCCGACCAACGAAACTGTTCATCATGATCGGCACCAACGATTTTCTCGTCAACAAGCGGCACTGGCAGGAATACATCCACATCGATTACGAGGTGATGATCGACGCCTTGATCACCCTCATTCAGGATAACTTGAAGGACACCGACGTGTACTTCATCAGCATTCCCCCGGTCCGGCTGGACGAGCGTTATGACAATGCGCTTGTCAACCGCGAGATCGACGCGTGGAACGACTGGCTCAAAGGGCGCGTTGAAGAACTCGGCTTCACCTATGTCGATGTCGCGTCGGCGCTCAAGGCCGATGACGGTGCGATCGCGGAACAACACACCACCGACGGTGTTCATCTGAGTGAAACCGGCTACCGGACCTATTATGATCTGATCTCCCCATACTTCGATTGAAGAAGGGCATCGCCCCTTCTTTTTTTGAACAATTTTTCCTACTTGTGAAAAAAGGGGGTCCCCTAATGAAAGGGCATTTTCTTTCCGTGAAATATGTGATACATTGATAGTAGAAAGGTATCTTTTGGAGGTGCCCGATGAACATCATAACCTGCGTCAAACAAGTCCCGGCCTCCAGTCAGGTCGACGTCGATCCCGATACCGGCGTACTGATTCGCGATGGCAACAACGTCAAGATGAATCCATACGATCTGTATGCCCTCGAACTGAGTTTTCAATTGCGCGACAAACGTGCGGGATCCACGGTCCACACCGTGACAATGGGTCCGCCCAGCGCGCGTCAGGTGTTGTTGGAATCGTTTTTCATGGGTGGCGACGAAGCGACGCTCGTCAGCGACCCCCGGTTCGCCGGCGCCGACGTGCTGGCCACGGCCTACACCCTCAGTCAGCTGATCCGGACGATCGGCAATTTCGACGTGGTCGTGTGCGGCAAACAGACGACCGACGGCGACACCGCGCAAGTCGGTCCGGAAATCGCCGAATTTCTCGGCATCCCCCATGTCCCCTATGTCATCGACATCCTGAATGTCACCGATCGGGGCATGCGCGTACGAAGCATCTACGACGCCCACGACGAGATCGTCGACGTCGCGTTTCCCTGTCTGATCACGGTCGAGAAGGGACACCTCGTCCCGCGTCTGCCGTCGTATCGGCGCAAGCTCGCCTACCGCGATCATCCGATCGGTCTGGTGGCGCTGAGTGATCTCGTCGATCCCAATCCCGACCATTATGGACTGAAAGGGTCGCCGACCCAGGTCGAGGCAATCTTCCCACCCGACAAACGAACCGAAAGCGTCCGTCATACCGGCACCAAGACCGAACTGGCGCAGACGCTCTTCGATCTTCTCAAAGAAAGCAAATACGTGTAGGTGGCGGCCATGGGATACATCAAAATCAATCAGGACAAACTGTCCGCGAAAACGGCTCAGGAACTCATCGAGCTCTGTCCCTTCAACGCGTTCGATTACACGGACGCCTATCTGTCAATCAACGCCGCTTGCAAACTGTGCAAGATCTGTGTCAAGAACGGTCCTGACGGCGTTTGCGAATTCATCGAAGACGATCGACCATCGATCGACAAAAACAAGTACAAGGGCATCGTCGTCTATGTCGAACACTATCAGGGCAAACCGCACCCGGTTGCCTGGGAACTCGTCGGCAAAGCCAAGGAACTGGCGCGAATCACCAAGGAACATGTGTCCTGTCTCGTGATTGGCGACAAGACGGAGGACATCGTACAAGAAGCCTTGTCCTACGGCGTGGATCACGTCCATGTCTATGACGATCCGGCGTTCCATGATTTCAACGTGGAAACCTACACCCAGGTCGTCGCCGATTTTCAAACCAGACAACAAGCCAACATCCTGTTGTTCGGCGGTACGATGCAGGGACGCAGCTTCGCGCCCCGCGTGGCGGCCAAACTGAAGACCGGCCTGACCGCCGACTGCACCAAACTGGACATCCGCGAAGACGGCGATCTGTTGCAGATCCGTCCCGCCTTCGGCGGCAACATCATGGCCAAGATCCACACCCCCAATCACCGTCCCCAACTGGCGACGATTCGCTACAAGATGTTCGACGCACCGACCAAACAGAATCCCCATGGAACAATCCATCATCATCACCTTGACAAGCCGCTCGCCGCGTCTAGTATCCGCCTGGTCGAATCCCTGCCCAAGGCCGACATCGAAGACATCAGCGACGCCGATGTCATCATCGCCGTCGGGCGCGGATTCAAAAAGGAGAAGGATCTCGAACTGATCGAACCGCTGCGCAAGAAACTGAATGCGACGCTGGCGTGTACCCGTCCGTTGATTGAAAACGGATGGTTCGACGCCCGCAAGCAGATCGGTCTGTCCGGACGAACCGTCAAACCGAAACTGATCATCAACATCGGCATCAGCGGCGCCGTCCAATACATCGAAGGCATGAAAGACGCCGAACTGATCATTTCCGTCAACAGCGATCCCGACAACCGGCTGTTCGAAATCAGTCATCACAACATCATCGGCGATCTCTACGACGTCATTCCCGAACTCAATCGACTCATCGATACCCTGACCTGAGGAGGGTGAACCATGTACACCAAAATCCGCAATCGTGATCTGAAGGTGTTTGAAGACATCGTCGGTGCGGCCCACGTCCACGTCGGAGCGGCCATCGACGCCGATCTGGCTCACGATGAGCTGGGTACCGTCGCGGCGCAACCGGAGGTCCATCTGGTCGTCACCGACAAGCACCAGATCGAAGCGATCATGACGCATTGCAACCAGGAGAAGATTCCCGTCACCGTCCGCGGCAGCGGCACCGGTCTGGTCGGCGCCTGCGTGCCGATTCACGGCGGCGTGCTCCTGGACATGTCGAAACTGAACAAGATCATCGAACTCGACCCGCTCAACATGACGCTTCGCGTCGAGCCGGGCGTATTGTTGATGGACATTGCCGAATACGTCGAGAAACAAGGATTCCTGTATGCCCCCGACCCCGGTGAAAAAAGCGCTACGATCGGCGGCAACATCGCCACCAACGCCGGCGGCATGCGGGCCGTCAAGTACGGAGTCACCCGTGACTGGGTGCGCGGCCTCGAAGTCGTCCTACCCAGCGGTGAACGGATTGTCACCGGCGGCAAGGTCGTCAAGAACTCGACCGGCTATGCGATCAAGGATCTCATCATCGGCAGCGAAGGGACGCTCGGCATCATTGTCGAAGCGACGTTGAAACTGATTCCCCTGCCCAACAAGTCGGTGAGTCTGTTGGTGCCGTTCGATTCGCGTGAACAAGCGATCGACGCCGTTCCCAAAATCATCGCCAATCATGCTCTGCCGACGGCCGTCGAGTTTCTCGAAAAGGACTCGCTCGCGTTCAGCGAGGAGTTCCTCGGCAAACAGATTCCCCACGCCGATTACCCGGCCTATCTCTTGCTCAGCTACGATGGCAACAGCGACCAGCAGATGGAGGACGACGTCAATGCGATCAGTTCCTTCTGCATCGACGAACTCGGTGCGATCGACGTCTATCTCGTCGATACCGACGAGCGCAAACAAAGCGTTTGGAGTGCGCGTGGCGCATTCCTCGAGGCGATCAAGTCGTCGACGACCGAAATCGATGAATGCGATGTCGTATTGCCGCGCGTGCACATCAATGAGTTTCTCAAGTTCACCAAGAACCTCTCCCGTGAACTCGGTGTCCGGATTCCCTATTTCGGTCATGCCGGCGACGGCAATCTGCACATCTATTTCTGCCGGGACGAACTGTCCGAACAGAAGTGGCAAAAGGCCCTGGAAATCGGCTTCGACAAGATGTACGACAAAGCGTTCGAACTCGGTGGACTGGTGTCCGGCGAACATGGTATCGGCTATGCCAAAAAGGCCTACATGGAACGCCAAGTCGGCCCGGCGCAAATGACGTTGATGCGCGGCATCAAACAAGTCTTTGACCCGAACAACATATTGAACCCAGGAAAAATCCTGTCGTAATTTCTTCTTTTTCTCCTCCCACAAGGGACTCCATTTATAGGAAGGCTCGCAAGAGCCTTTTTATATATTTTTTGAAAAAAACGCGATTTTTTGCTACATTTTTTTCAATGGCAATGTTATAATATATGATGCACGATGATGGAGGTGACGGCGATGAGTGTCATGTTGAACATGTTGAAATACAAAGAGGATTTGAGCATGGCGGAACGCGCCGTGCTGGATTATCTGATCGAGAACAAAGCGGTACTCAAGGATTTCAATGTCGAGAAGATTGCCGAAGCGGCGTATACGTCTCCCGCATCGGTGGTACGCATGTGCAAGAAGCTGGGATACAAGGGATTCAAGGATTTCAAGATCGACTTCATTTTGTCGAATGCGAAAATTGAGATTCCCGAAGATCGCGAGTACAAAGACGTCATTCTGTCGAAGGATCAGAACTACGGGAAGACAGTCATCCAAAACAACATTCGGATTCTGGAAGATACCTTGAAAATTCATGATCCAGTGGCGCTCCACAATGCTGCCAAGATGATCATGCGCGCTCGCAAGGTGTTCATCTTTGGTAAGGGATCCAGTTATCTCGTATGCAAGGATCTGGAGATGAAACTACGTCGCGTCAACAAACTCGCCATCGCTCAGGGAGAGTCTCATGAGCAGTTGGTTGACGCATCGTTCCTAAATCAGAATGATGTAGTTGTGTTCATCTCGAATTCCGGTAAAACAAAAGAAATCATCAGTGCAGCTTTGCTTGCCAGAGAGAAAAAGGCAAAGATCATTTCAATCGTCAAACTCGGTACCAGTCTGTTGTCGGAACTGTCCGACATCACGCTGTATACAACCTCGTTGGAAGGTGAATTCCGCAGTGCCGCGATGACGTCCAGAATCAGTCAGTTCTGTGTCGTTGACGCGCTCTTCGCCAACTGTGCTTACATGGACATCGACAAGTCCGTGAAGATGCTCGAAGCAACCTATCAAACCTTCAAGAAATTCAAACGTTAAATCCCTGTTTGAAAATTATAAACGGCTAGAAATGGCCGTTTTTTGTTTTTGATGTGAAAAAAGCCGGCAAAATGATAGCGTTTTTTTCTTTTTTGAAAAAAACAACCTAAAACCGTAGGTTTGATTGATTAAAAACGGAAATAAACTATAATGAGAGTAGACGGAAGTGATGATATGAAACGATTGGCCATCGGCATCATGAGCGGAACCTCCATGGACGGCATCGACGCCGCCCTGGTGGAACTCGACGGATCGTTCACCAACACCCGATTGCGCTTCCTCGCGGGGCGCAGCGATCCCTTTTCCGCGGATCTGGTTACCAAACTCAAACAATGCATCCATCCAACCACGAGCACTGCCGCATTGGTGTGTAGTGTTCATTTTGAATTGGCGTTGGCGTATGCCGACACCGTGCGCCATCTGCTTGCGGATGTTGATTTGACTTCGAACGACATTGCCTTTGTCGCCTGTCATGGCCAGACGATTTATCACATCAACGCATCACGTGATGATCTGGTGCGGTCCTCGCTCCAACTCGGAGATGGCTCGGTAATGGCTCAAGTGCTCGGGATTCCGACCGTCAGCAATTTCCGCAACGCCGACATCGCGCATGGTGGAACGGGCGCACCGCTCGTCCCTTATGCCGACTTCGTACTGTTTCAACACGACTCCAATACACGCGTTCTGCACAACATCGGCGGCATCTCCAACATCACGATCTTGCCTGCCCGTGGTTCCCTCGACGATGTGATCGCGTTCGACACCGGTCCGGGCAACATGATGATCGACGATGCGATGCGGATTCTCTACGGACGCGAGTACGATCATGACGGCTCCGTCGCAGCCAGCGGCATCGTTCGCGACAAACTGCTCGATCACATTCTCGGTCATCCGTTCTTCGCACTCGAACCACCGAAATCCACGGGCCGCGAGCAATTCGGCATCCAGTACACCGAGGAACTCATCGAACGTTTCGATCATCTGGCCAAGGAAGACATCATCGCCACACTGACGGAAGCGGCCGCCCAGTCGATGGCCGATGCATTGCAACGATACGCCCCGGCTGTCGATGAATTGATTGTCTCCGGCGGCGGTGCCGCCAACATTCATCTCGTCTCTCGACTTCAGGCAAGGATGCCCGATCTCACCATCACCACCACGGACGATCACGGGATTCCCGCCATCTACAAAGAAGCCATCGCCTTTGCCGTTCTCGGCAACGAAACGATGCAGCACAAACCATCCAACGTACCCGGCGCCACCGGCGCATCACGCCCCGTCGTGCTGGGTCAGATCGCATACACCAAATAAACAGGAAGCGTGGTGAACGCCATGTCATCATCCATCAAAATCGTCACCATCGGCGGAGGCTCGACTTATACTCCCGAACTCGTTCAGGGGTTGATTCGTCGATACGACGAGTTGCCGATCACCGAACTGTGGCTCGTCGATTTGCCCGAGGCCAGTGACAAACTCGCCGTCATCGGCAATCTCGTCAAGCGGATGATCGCCACGGCAAACGTGCCGTTTGATGTTCGTCTGTCCACGGACCGAACGGAAGCGCTGCCGGGTGCTGACTACGTCATCACCCAGTTCCGCGTTGGCGGTATCGACAGCCGCATCAAGGACGAGACGATTCCCGCCAGACATCGCCTGCTCGGCCAGGAATCGATCGGCATCGGCGGGTTGTTCCAGGCGCTCCGCACAATCCCCGTGATGTGGGCCATCATCGACGACATCAAGACGTACTGCGACGGGGCCTGGCTGATCAACGTCACCAATCCGACCGGGATCATCAGCGAAGCGATTTATCGCTACGCCGAATACCCGAACTACGTCGGCATCTCGACGATCACCAATTACCTGGCCAATCATTTCGCCAGCCAGCTCGGCGCTAAGGAAAAGGACATCATCCCCTACTTCGTCGGGCTGTATCAACTCAGTTACGTCATCAGTCTCTACCACAAACACCGCAACTCGCTGCAGGACATTCTCGACAACATGGACGAATCGGAACTGCGCTTCAAACACGATGGCACGCCCAGTTGGGACGGCCAGTTCATCAAACAACTGGGGGCGTATCCCGGTCCCTACCTGAAGTACTATTATCACTACGAAGAGATGTTGGAACGCTACCTCAAGCAAGCGGCGACCAACAACACCCGTGCCGAACAGGTGAAACGGATCGAAGCGGATCTGCTCCAGACCTTCGCCGATCCCGACTTCGAGCTCGACGAGAATCACATCAGCGACCGCGGCGGCACCTACTACAGCGACGTCGCCTGCGGCGTCATCGCCTCGATTCACAACGACAAACGCGACTATCACGTCGTCATCACCGAAAACAACCGAGCGATCTCCGATCTGCCCGAAGGGGCGGCGATCGAGATTACCTGCCGGATGACCAAGCACGGACCGGTTCCGGTCTACATCGGCACCCTGCCACTGCAGATCAAAGGCTTGATCCAAAGCATGAAAGCCTACGAGGAACTGCTCGTTGATGCGATTTTCGAAAAAGACTTGAACAAAGCGCAGTTCGCGCTTCAAATCAACCCGCTGATCCACTCCATCCAAAACGCTAAGGCGGCCTTCGAGGAACTGTTCGAAGCGCACCGCGACCATCTTGGTTACTACGAAGAGGACCGATCATGATCAAATACAATGTGAACAACGAAATCGTCCGTCATTTCGACAGCGACGCCCCCGTCGAAATCCCGGAGACCTATCGTGAACAACCGTTCCGGGCGATGTGGGTATCGAACGTCGTCAACATCGACCTGCCGGTCATTACCGGGGACGGTCTCGCCTACAAGGCGGAAATAACGAAACTGCTCGATACCTGTGACGCCTACAACATCAACGCCATCTTTTTTCAAGTGCGCACGACCAACGATGCATTCTATCAATCGAAACTCAATCCGATCTCCAGGTTCCTGACGGGAGAAGAAGGCAAAGAGCCGCCGTTCGACGTGCTGGCCCATGTCATCGGCGAAGCCAAACGGCGTGACATCGAAGTGCACGCCTGGTGCAATCCATACCGGATCAGCGCCGACGGCAAGCTCTCACAGGAAGAGTATCTCGCGACCTGCGATCCTCTCAACTTCGCCAAACGTCATCCCGACGCAATCGTCAAGGACGACAAGGGCAAACTGATTCTCAACCCGGCGCGTTCCGACGTCAAGCAGTTCATCATCGACTCGATGGTCGAACTGGCCGAGAACTACGACATCGCCGGCATTCATTTCGATGATTACTTCTATCCCTATGGTAGTCTCGACGAGACGCAAAACGATCGTGCCGAATACGACCAGTACAAACACCCCGATGAAACGCTGGATGACTTTCGGCGTCGTCAGGTGACCGACGTCATCGCCGGTGTCCACAAGGCCGTCAAGAACGTCGATCCCAAACTTCGGTTCGGCATCAGCCCGTTCGGCATCTGGAAGACCAAAGCCTCCGATCCGCGCGGGGCTAACGTTGATCCGCGATGTGGCGAAACCTACTTCAATCAGTACGCCGACTCGTATTTGTGGGTCAAGGAAGGCTACATGGACTACGTCGTGCCACAGGTCTACTGGCACTTCAACCACCATCTCGCACCATTCGCAGACCTGTGCGACTGGTGGGACGATCTGATCGCCGGCACCGGTGTCGACCTGTATATCGGCCACGGGGCCTACCGCCTCGGCAGCGACGGCGACTGGACCAACCCAGACGAAATCACCGATCAAGTGAAGTACGCCAATCAGAAACCAAACGTGAAGGGCAATGTGTTCTTCACCTACCATACCTT
Source organism: uncultured Mycoplasmatota bacterium (assembly GCA_913062645.1). Taxonomy (GTDB): domain Bacteria; phylum Bacillota_I; class Bacilli_A; order Izemoplasmatales; family Izemoplasmataceae; genus Xianfuyuplasma. The sequence goes on along the minus strand of CAJXVW010000001.1, from coordinate 1,327,476 downwards.
CATCGACGACAACCAGGTGGCCGAAGGCATGCGCCGCCTGAAGAGACTGCTAGCAAAGGACTGATACCCATGACCAAACTGAAACTGCTGATCACCGCGCTTGTCATCGCGCTGTTCGGCCTCGCCCTGCCCGGCGTGGCCGCCGAAGTGACGCTCGAACCGCTCGTCATCGACGGCAACTACGTGACCCACTACGGCACCACCGACAACGTCTTGATTCCCACCACCTACGAAGAAAAACTGTACGAGTTTCGCGGTGTCTGGGTGGCGACGGTATACAACTTGAACATGCCGCAACACACCAGTGAAACCCAGTACAAAGCGGCGTTCGAGGCGCTTCTCGACGAAGTCGAAGAATCGAAGATGAACGCCATCGTGTTTCAGGTCCGGCCGCAGAACGACGCCTTCTACGACAGCGCCTACGCACCGTGGAGTCGTTGGCTGACCGGCACCGAAGGCGGCGATCCCGGCTGGGACGTGATGGCCTACATGATCGCCGAAGCGCACAGCCGCGGCATCGAGTTCCACGCCTGGTTGAATCCCTACCGGGTCGCCAATACGACGCTCAGCAAGTCGTCCTATCTGGCAACTCTTGATGACGAGAATTTCGCCAAGCAGAACCCTGCCCTTGTCACCAACGGCAATGTCGACAGCAACGGCCGTCTACCGCTCATTCTCAATCCTGGTGAACCGGCTGTCAAGACCTACATCCGCGACGTCATTACCGAACTGATCACGCTCTATGACGTCGACGGCGTGCATTTCGACGATTATTTCTATCCCTACAGCGGCATCAGCGCCGACTACACGACGTACACTACATACAAGGTAGGCGATGAGTCGATCGAAGACTGGCGACGCGAGAACGTCAACGACGTCGTCCGCGGCGTCAAGGAAGACATTGATGCTCACAATACAGCCAATGGCACCGATGTCCGTTTCGGCATCAGCCCGTTCGGCATCTGGAAGAACGGCGGAAGTCCCGACGGCGCCCAGATCCCATCGGGCACGATGGAGAGCTACTTCGACCAGTACGCCGACACCAAACGGTGGATCGACGAAGGCTGGCTCCATTACGTCAATCCGCAAGTGTACTGGAATTTTGAAAATGGTTCCGCCCCCTACGCCGACGTCGTCGACTGGTGGGTGGAAACGGTGCGCGGCACCGGCGTTGACCTGATCATCGGTCATGCGCCGTCCTCCGCGTATTCGCAGAACTGGGAGACCGAGGAGATCGGACTCCAACTCAAGTACAACCAGCAATATCCCGAAATCACCGGCGAAATGATGTACAGCGCCGCCTATCTCGATTATTCGCACATGCAGCACGTGGAAGCCAACTACTGGACCACCAAGCCGCTTGGAACATGGGCGGAAAGCGATGTTCCAACACCATCCATTGATCTTTCTGGTACGTTGGACGGCGATCATTACACGACCGACGTGACCGTCACCATCAACGGGGATGCGGATTTGTTCTACCGCATCAACTATGGTACTTGGACACCGTATACAGCACCATTTGATATCACTTCAGAAGGTGATTACGTCGTTCATGCCAAAAGCGTTGATGCGACTCTCGGTGACAGTCTCATCGCCGGCATCGGATTTACCATCGACAAAACAAATACCGATGTGCCGACGATAACTATCAATGGAACCGTGTTTGACAACGGCTATCTTTCCGGTGCAACAATCAATCTTACGAGTCAGTCTGAACCCATTTGGGTAGCAATCAATCATGGTAGTGTCGGAGAATGGACACTCTATACCGAACCTATCACGCTGACAGATCTAGGGAGTTATTACATCCAGACCAAAACTATCAATTTTGAAGGTGTAGAATCCGTCATAGCAACTAGATCCGTAACAATCGTGCCATTGTGTTACGACGACCCGACCTACTCGATCAGCGGCACCGGCACCGATCCGTACTTTCAAAACGCCACGCTGACGGTGTCGGGAGACAGTCCGACAATCCTCTACAAAATCAACGATGGTGCCTATCAGACCTATACGGCACCCATCGACTTTGACATGGAAGGCGACTACACCGTCTCCTACAAGAACGATGACGAATGCGGCGTCGAACAAACCGCGCAGTTCACCATCGATCAGACGGCACCCGCCGATCCGACCTTGACCGTCACCGGTGATTACGACGGTGAACGCTACCACACCAGCATCACATCGCTGGCGCTGTCGCACGTTGAGCCGGATGTGATTTTGTGGTATCGTCTGCACAACGGCAGCACCTGGACCGAATGGACCATCTACAGCGAACCGATCGTACTGCAGTTCAACGCGACCTACACGTTCGAATACGTCGCCGTCGATCTCGCCGAGAACGCCGGCACGATCCTCGATGAACGCATTCGCCTCCAGATTCCCCCGTCGGAAGACAATCTCTACGTCATCCGTGACGGCGAGCAAGTGACCTACTACGGCACCAGCATTCCCATTGAACTGCCGACCGAATACACCGAGAAAAACGCCGAGATCCGCGCTGTCTGGGTGGCCACCGTCGCCAATATCGACATCGGCCAACACAGTAACGAAGCGGATTACAAGGCGACAATCATCAACATGCTCGATACCATCCAAGCCAACAATTTCAATCTCATTTTCTTCCAGGTCCGTCCGATGAACGATGCCTTCTACGACAGCATGTACGCCCCGTGGAGCCGCTATCTGACCGGCACCGAAGGCGTTGACCCGGGATGGGACGTATTCGCGTTCCTGATTCAAGAAGCGCATGTCCGCGGCATCGAAGTGCACGCCTGGTTGAACCCGTACCGGGTCTCGACCGGCACCGCCGACAAGGCGGCCCAACTGGCCGTGCTCGACGACGAGAACTTCGCCAAACAGAATCCCGATCTGGTCATCGCCGACAGCACTGGCAAGCTGATCCTCAATCCCGGCGAACCGCAGGTTCAGGCCTACATCAAGAACGTCATCGCCGAACTGATCGCCCTCTACGATGTCGACGGCGTGCATTTCGACGACTATTTCTACAGCTACAACGGCATGTCCGACGCTCAGGACGCCGCAACCTACGATACCTACAAGGACGTTGGTCAGAGTTTGGACGACTGGCGTCGTGAAAACATCAACACCGTCGTCCGCGAAGTCTACGAACTGATTCAACAATACAACACCCAAAACGGCACCAAGATCAAGTTCGGCATCAGCCCCTTCGGCATCTGGAAGAGTGGCGGCTTAGATGGCTCAAACACGTCACCCTATACGCTCCAGAGTTACAGTGACCAGTATGCGGACACAAAACGCTGGGTTGAAGAAGGATGGCTTGATTACATCATGCCGCAACTGTACTGGGAGTTCGACCACTCGGCCGCACCGTTCGCCGATCTGGTGGATTGGTGGGCGGACGTCGTCGACGGCACCGGCGTCGATCTGATCATCGGCCAGGGATTCTATCGCTACGACGACGACTCCTGGGACGATCCCAACGAACTCTTGGAACAACTGCGTTACATGACCAAGTACGATGTCATCATCGGCTCCAGCTTCTTCAGCTACAAAGTCCTCAACAGCTTTGACACCGAAGTCGTCCAGGCAGTCGAACGCCTCAACAGCTACTACTGGACCCAATATGTCACGTTCCCCTGGGACAGCGACATCGAACCGCTCGTCTGTGACGACGGCTACCACATCGAAGACGGTGCCTGCGTCCCCGATGTCATCGAATGCGAGGATGGCTATCATCTCGAGGGCGATCAATGCGTCCCCGATGTCATCGAATGCGAAGACGGCTACCACCTCGAAGGCGACCAATGCGTCCCCGACGTGATCGAATGCGAAGATGGCTATCATCTCGAAGGTGACCAGTGCGTCCCCGACGTCATCGAATGCGAGGACGGCTATCATCTGGAAGGCGACGAATGCGTTCCAGACACTGTAACATGTGAAGATGGCTATCAACTGATCGATGGCGAATGCGTCGAGATCTTCGAAGAAGAGACCGGCTGTTTCTCCTCGATCGCCTTGTTCCGGTCGTTGCCGCTCATCGGCCTGATGATCGCCGCGGCATCGACGATGGTGCTGTTGCGGAGACGACAATGACGCTCCGCGAGGACATCAACAAACTCTTGCAATCCGGCATCGACGCCGGCCGTTTTCCCGGCTGTCAGTATGCCGTTGTCTACGCCGACAAACCGAAACTCTTCGATGCCCTCGGGTATCGTCAAACCCATCCCGTCAACATCCCCGTCGACGGCTCGGAAATCTATGACGTCGCGTCGCTGACGAAAGTGATCGCAACGACGACGATGATCATGAAACTGATCGAACGCCACCAGTTGTCGCTCGATACGCCGGTGGTCGAGATTCTCGAGATGTTCCACCATCGCGAGATCACGATCCGGCACCTGTTGACCCATACCTCGGGCCTACCGGCCGACATCCCGCGGGCGAATAAGCTCCGCAACAAGGACGACGTGCTCAACCACATCTTCCATGTCGATCTCATAAACCCCGTCGGAACGCGCATCGTCTACAGCGACATCGGCTTCATCCTGCTTGGTCTGGTGATTCAGAAAATCACCAAGAAGCCGCTCTTCGTGCTCGCCAAGGAGATGATCTTCGAACCGCTTGGCATGAGCGACACCGGCTACCAGCCGAAAAAGGATCGCTGCGCTCCGACCGAACACCGCGACGACGACGTCTACACCGGATTTCTCCAAGGACTGGTGCACGACGAGAAGGCGTTCGCCCTTCAGGGCAACGCCGGTCACGCCGGTCTGTTCTCGACGGCCCGCGACATCGCCAAGTTCATTCGCATGTTCCTTGTCGGTGATGAAACGGTGCTGAAGAAGGAAACCCAGGATCTGCTGTTCCCGGCGCGAGCCCACGACACCAACAAGAACAACTACCCGCTCGTCCGTGCCTACGGTTGGGACAAACCGACACCGGGAGGCACCGCCGGCGACCTCGTCGATCCCGACGAAACGATCGTCCACACCGGATTCACCGGATGCAACATGTGGATCGACCGCGCCCACGGCGTCGGTTTCGTAATGCTCAGTAACGCCGTTCATCCCAAACGGGAGAACAATCGCATCATCCCGTATCGCAAGCAAATTGGGACACTCATTCTGTCCGCTGAGGAGGGACAAACAACATGAAAAAACTGCTGACAACCATACTCTTGATGGTGTCCGGAATGACCCTGGTCGCCTGTCAAGACGAAATCTACATGTCGTTCGACGAAATTGTCGAGGTTGTTGAACTGGTTGAAGGGGATACCTATGACGTAACCGAAATCGACATCAACACCAATGAAACGGACGGATTCGTTTTTGGTAGCAGCAACGACCAAATTCTAACGATCAGTGCATCCGGACTGGTGACCGCGGTCGCCGCGGGGGAAGCTGACGTAACGATCCAATCGCGAACCGATTCCAGTGTCATGTTGACAGTATCGTTCGATGTTTCCCCGTATGTTGAACTGAGTTTGGACATCACGGAACTGGATTTAAAAGAGGACGATGTGTACTCGCTCGACGTGCAGTCCAACGGCGAAGTGTCATACGCTTCGAGCGATCCCAGCGTGGTCACGATTGACGAAGACGGTGTCGTCACTGCGATTGGTGTCGGGGAAGCAACGCTTTACGTGACATCGGCATTGGATGATCAAGTGACCCGCACCGTCACCGTAACCGTGGACCGTCTGATTACCCTGTCAATCGGTACGGATGCCATTACGCTCACGGAAGACGACACGTATCAGGTCGTCGCCACCAGTAATGACGACGTCACCTATGAATCCAGCAATCTCAACATCTTCGTCGTCGATGAAGACGGATTGATCACCGCACAGAATGAAGGTACCGCGACCCTGACGGTGACCTCGACCTACGACGACACTGTGACGGCAACCATGACTGTCAACGTCGACAAACTCGTCACCTTGGCTGTCACCCAGGACGACTATGTCATGGTCGTCGGCGACATGGTCACGCTCGACGTCACGACAAACGACAGCATCACCTATCAATCCAGCGAACCGAATGTCGCCAGCGTGACCGCCGGCGGTACGATCACGGCCAATCAGTTTGGAACCGCGACCATCTATATCACCAGTGTATCGGACAACACCAAAGTCATTGAAGTCTCCGTGACGGTGTTCAAGTATACCGAAGCCCTGGAAATAGAAGGAAACGACGTTCTGATTGTCGGCATGACAGGTCAACTCAACATCTCGGTCGACCCTGTTGGCGCTTATGACGAAGTGGTATGGACCAGTTCGGATCCCACGACTGCGACCGTCGATGATGCGGGTCTCGTCACCGGCATTGACATCGGCACGACGACGATTACGGCCACAAGCGTACTGGATGATTCGATTGTGGCGACGTTCCAGATCGAAGTCATCAACGTCAGCATCATCGACGACGATTCCGAAGCAGAGAGCATCTACCCGTTCATGGGTATGGAAATGGAATACGGCGAGCGCCTGTTTTCATCGATTCAACAGGCGATTGACGCCTCTCCCGCAGGCACCAAGTTCTATTTGGCCGACGGAACCTATGACGAGGACATCATCGCAACTGGTTTCGTGTTTGAGATTGAGGGCATCGGAGATAACGTCGTTCTAAGGGGAACTTGGGATCTCCAGGCAAATCACGTCATCATGACGAACTTGATATTCGAGGGCGATGCGATGATTCACAACAGCGTCAATCTTTCAACCCCACAGAGTTACGAAGCCGCGATGTTGCATTTCATCGGTAACACCGTACGCGATCTCACCGCCACGAACGGATACTTCCTGGATCTTGACGGTCTCGTCATTGTCTCCGTCTCCGACAACACCTTTGACAACATCGCCGCCGGCGCCATCGCCATCGTCGATTTCCCAAACGGGGACTTCACGATTGAGAAGAACACGTTCACCAACGTCAGCATCCCGATTACTTTCCAAGCCGTGAACGAGTACGATCTGACGACCTCGATCGACGTCCGTCGCAACACGATCGACAACGCCGACACGGCGTTCGCCGTCGATCTCATCTACGATACCGATCAACAGAAGACAATCGACGTCGTGTTCCGTTTCAACTCGGTGACCAACACTACGACGCACGTCATCGCCAGCGCCGACAACACGATCGACTTCACGCTCAACCACTGGGGCTGCGTCGAACTTGACATGAATCAGTTCCAAAACGTCGATCCGTATTATCTGCGCGGCTTCTACACGCTCGCCGAACACATTCCCGCCGAAGGCAGCTTCGATCCCGATCTGCCATTGTTCATCATCGTCACCAACCCGATCGAATCGATCATGATCGGGGAAACCCATACGTTCGAATACGACATTCTGCCGATGGAACTTGCCGACCATCCGATCCGCTTCATCACCGGCGATCCCGAGCTGGTCGCGATCAACCAGACCGGTGAAATCACACCGCTCAAAAGCGGGGAGGTGTACATCCAAGTGCGCAGCGCCATCAATTCCGCGATCCGGACCCAAGTCGACTTCCAGATCGAAACCACCCCGGGCATCGAACTGACACCGAGCGTTCTCATGAACGGCTTCACGGTCGGCGACACGCTGACGCTCACCGCCGAACCATTCCCGGCCGCGTACGCCAGTGAAACCGTCGACTTCGTCTCCAGCGATCCATCGATCGCTACGATCAACGCCGCCGGCGAAATCAACATGTTGGCGCCCGGCGTCGTGACCTTCACCGCCAGTCTCCAAAGCGATCCGACCGTCACCCAGACCTATACGCTCGAGGTGTTCAATACGCTCGATCCGTTGAACCTGCTCGATTACCTGACGATGAACCAGGTCATGTACACGCAGGAACATCGGTTCACCGTATACGGTTTCCAGTACAATTTCGGTGAGCGACTGTATGAGAGTGTGTCCCATTATTACTTCGGCGACATTGTCGTGAATGATTCGAAAATCGTCCCTGTCAGTTACGGCATCCGCCCGGGCGAACCGTTCGATCCACTGCCGGTCGGATACACCCAGTACAACCCGCAAAACGCCTACTGGATCGTCATTCATGACACCGCTTCGACGGCAACCGGATCCAATGCGTTGGCGCACGCCAACTGGCTTTACAACAGTGCTCTGGCCGGAACCGAACTGTGGGTCTCATGGCATTTCACGATTGACGACACCTACACCTACCAGCACCTGCCGCTGGATGAACGTGGATATCATGCCGGCGACGGCTCGACCAGACCCGGTGAAGGAACCTACACCGGCGGTGGCAACCGCAACGGCATCGGCATCGAGATGGCCGTCAACGACGACGGCGATGTCTTCCGTACCTGGCAGCGTACGGCGAAACTGGTCGTCGATCTGCTGTTCCAGTTCAACCTGCCGATCGAGAATCAGAAGTATCACAACGACTTCTCCGGCAAGGACTGCCCGAACACACTGAGAAATGCCGGTCTGGTGCCACTGTTTGAAGAATTCATCGCAACCGAGTATCATGTCCGCGATAACTTCCCGGATGCCGAAATCACCTTTGAATCCCACAATCCTGACATCCTCGACGACCATGGTCGGATCATCGCCATGCCGGATCGTGCGATGACCGTCAGCTACACGATCACCGTGACCTACGACGGCATCACCGAAAGCCGCACGTTCTATACTTATGTGCCTGGAACGGTGCGATGAATTGGCTTTACGCGCGTGAAAAAAATATTCTAATCTCGTAAAAAGGACTTCGAAAAACGGTTTTTACACACCTACAATTGACAGCGTTTTCACAGAGTTGTAAAATGATGGTGTGCACAACAAATAAAAATTAGAAAGGAAAATGGAGGAACTATGAAGAAACTTTTAGCAATTTTCATGTTTACTGCTCTGCTCGTGTTCGGCTATGCCAGCAGCGTTCAGGCCGAGGGAGAAATTGACATCTTTCCATATGATTTGGAAAGTTGTCTAATTCCGGAAGACTGTCCGCTTCAAATTGGAGATTCAAATTGGGATGCAGTCTACAATGGCTACAGATACCATATACCAGGTGGTCAAGCTCGGTATGCTGTAGATTTTGATGACGACAACTCAGATGGGTTCATTACTGCAGACGAAATGCCAACGAACTCATGGGACTCATTTGGTGGACTAATTATTAATGATACCGCCAGCGAGGTCGTAATTAAAACAATGAACACCACCCGCAGTGATTTGACCGGAGCATTCCATGGCATTTGGGCATACTTCGATGAAACTGGTGAACTGCAGATGTTTGAAGCATTCGTTACTTTCCAGTTCATGATTTTCAACGACGGAACCTCTGAAGCACCTGACTGGCGTCTTGCGACCCAGGCAGAAATTGATGACTATGAGGCGGCAGATCCGAAACCGGATACAACAAAACTGTCCTACATTCGGATTGCACTGGATGACACTGATAGCGATGGATATGTGGTCGAGCCAATTGGATACCTTAGTTGGGTTAAGGAAGGTATTGACACTTCGAGTGCGCCTGTTGCTGAATGGTCTGACATTCTTGCGGATGATCCGAACAATGTCACTATTCCTGCCGGATGGTCAACCGTAAGTTTCGGTACTCTTGAACGTAACGGAAGTAATCAAAAGTCAATCGACTTCATTAAGACTTTGCCATATGCGTTAGCAGCCGGGGATACTGCTCCTGCTGTAATCGAGTATACGGATCAGCCTGGTTGGTTCAGTGGCTTGGTTGGGTATGATGCTGACCCTGTTACTCCTGGTGTTAACATGATTGTCGACTACAACTCTACGTTTGATTTGCCGACCGACATTCATGCACAATGGCTGAAAATGTTCGACACTTCTGGTAATATCATCAACGATTTAGAAAACTTAGATTACTCGGTTGAGATTTCAGACGAAAGCGGAGTCTTAGAAACCATTGATTTCACATGGGATGGAACCGAGTATTCGGCAAGTGCTGCCTTAACAAGCCTCGACACTAGCGTTTTTGGTAGCGGTGTTATAGCGAAGTACATGTTCACTACACCATCGGGAGACTTGACCGAAGTAATGGTGGATATAGCAGTTGGTGTTCTGCCGCCGAAGTTTATCGGCGTTGAAGATGTATACATCAACGAAAAAACATATGTTGATTTGCTTGATGGAATCACCGCTGACGATGGATACGGTAATCCTGTCACTAACACCGTTGAAATCACAAAACCAGACAACTTGAATACATATAGCCCAGAACCTGGTGAATATATGATTGACTTGTTGTTCACTGTTGAAGTACTTATTCCTGGTGTGGATAGTAGTGTGACTATTGATGGAACAACCACTGACTGGGATGATGCATTCCTAGATTCATCGACCTCATTACTTTCATCCAGTGCTGAGTATCATATTTTCACTGATGAAACAATGGTCCACGATGTAGCTTGGGGTTTTGGAACAGTGCTTGTTTTGGTTGGAGCAGATGGATTAGTTGATGCGGTCTATGATCGCTACACTTGGGATGTCACTGATGAAACTGGCGAGTGGAATGATGGAGGAAGCACCTTTGAAACCTGGAAGGCATCTGTTGTTATCGAAGATGGCGGATTTGTAATTGGTTCGTACGGTGGTACTATATCACCTGCACTGCGAGATCTTGCCTACAATGATCCTGTTTCATATACGGTTGAAACCGAGGATCAGTTGTTCTATGTTGACACAGAAGCTTCCTACACACTGACAGTTGATGACATTACGGCTCCGGTCGCTATCGTACTTGATGACAATTACACCATCGAAACCGGTGAATTCGCCACCGCCAACGCCGCGATTCTCGCCAACGTCGTTGCTTTCGACAACTACGACGCACCAGACGATCTCGCCGTATACGTATCGAACAACGACGGACTCCTGCCGGATACAGCTGGAACATACACCGTTGAAGTCACCGTTGAAGACGTTGCTGGTAACAGTGCCATGGTCACCTTCGATGTCGAAATCGTCGCCGCTCCGGTGATGTACACCGCCGCCGAAGTGGATTCGATGATCGCCGACGCGATTGCCGATCAGGATCTGTTCACCGCAACCGAAGCACAAGCGTTGATTGATGCGGCCATCGCCGATCAGGATCTGTTCACGCAAGAAGAAGCGGATCAGTTGATTGAAGACGCCATCAATGCGCAGGATCTGTTCACCGAAGCAGAAGCGCAGGAACTGGTCGACCAGGCCATCGAAGACTTCGCCGCCGACGCCGGCTGCGGATCGGCCCTCTCGATCGGTACCGTCCTCGTGATGATCACGGGTGTCCTCGGTGCAGGCGTTCTGTTCTTCATCCGCAAACACTAAGCACCATCACAGCACCATCAAACCAGTCTGATTCGTCAGGCTGGTTTTTTGTGTGAAAATATTTTTTCAATTGTGAAAATAACGAGGTGCATATAGTATTCCACTGTTATGAGTAGTATAATAATTATGTATTCATCAAAGACATGCTGAAAAAAACCATGAAAAGAGGTATGACAAATGAAGAAACTGTTATTGATTTTCTCCGCCTTCACACTCAGTCTCGCACTCGCCGCATGCGGCGGCAATGACGACGACCCCGATCCGATCACCTGCGACGATGGATTCACGCTCGTCGACGGCGAATGCGTCGAGGACGAAATCACCGAATGCGAGGAAGGATTTGTACTGGTCGATGGCGAATGCGTCGTCGAACAGGATGAAAACGCCCCGATTTTCGACGGCGTCGCTGATCTTGAAATCACCATCGGCGATCCGTTCGATCCCCTGACGGGAGTCACCGCAACCGACAACATCGATGGTGATGTGACGGCCGACATCGTTATCAGCGGTGCGGTCAATGTCAACACCATCGGCAACTACACCATCACCTACACCGTCACCGACAGCGACGGCAACACCCAGACCGTCACCCGCGTGGTGACCGTCAAGGGCATGGACGGCTGTGACGTCCATCAGGAACTGCAGGACGGCCTTTGCGTCGACATCCCGCCCGAAGTGATCACGATCATGCATGGTGCGGTCCATGAAATCGACCCCTTCCACGAAAGTTACAGCGGCACCGAACAGCTCGAACGTCAGCAGCTTCAGGAAGAAGTGGAAGAATTCTACAACGTGGACATCGTGTATGCCCCGTATCCGGACGATGCCGGATGGGGACCCAACCGCGTCAGTAAAATCATTCAATCCAGCGTCGCCGGCGACCATCTGTCCGACATTTACTGGGTCACGTCCGACTGGATCCAGCAACTCGTTCAAGGCGATGCGATCACCCCGGTCACGTCCTACATGTCGACCCATGGCACCAACATCGATCCCGTCTGGTGGGACGTCGGTGGTTACCAGGGCAACATCTACGGATTCGAGAGTTTCAAAGTCACGATGGAAACGGGACTCTACTACAACGCCGAACTGATTGATTCGCTCGGCGTGCCCAATCCGACCCAACTCTATCTCGACGGCCAGTGGACTTGGTCCACCTTCGAAACGTGGGCGACCAACGTACAGACGCAGTTGACACCACTTGGTGACGACTACTTCGCCCTTGGCGGCATGTTGAGTTACTATGCGGCATCGATGGTTCCGCTCAATGGCGGCAGTCTCATCAACGCCACCACCGGACGCGTCAGCTTCGCCCAGAATCCGGCGATTGAAACCTACGACTTCCTGGCGACACTGGAAGACAAGGGCTTGTTTGAAACGGCCCCGGCCTACGACGCGGGCAGTCCGCAATGGTTGGCCGGCAAAGTCGCCCTGCATCCGGGCAGCCTGTGGTTCATCAATGCGGCGAACCGTTGGGGCGGACTCCCCTTCGAACTCGGCTTCGTGCCCTACCCGGTCGCCGATGACTTCAGTGGCGAATACGTATCACCGGTTGGCGGCGTCGCGCTGATGACCGTCGCCAGCGGCATGACTCCCGAACGCGAAGAACTCGTCTTCAAGGTTTGGAATGCGCTCCAGATCTGGCTGACGGACGAAGAAGCGGCCGAGGCCTTTGAACTGTCGCTCTTGACCAAATTCGATGATGAACTCTACATCACGGCTTACATGGACGTATACGACAAAGTCTATCTTGATCTGATCAACGCGATCGGCATCAGAGCCTACAGCGAAAACGGCTGGACCGCCAACATCAACGCGGCGATCCGCGACGATAATGCCAGATCTGTCATGGATTCGATTGCCCCCATTTACGCCGCCGCCCTGGAAGACTACCTGGGCGAATAACCGCACGACATTCCGGACAATCCCCCTTGTCACCACAAGGGGGAGATTGTCTTGAAAGGATGATGCCCGATGAACAAATTCGCCATCGTGTTGCTGAGCCTGATCGGCGCGTTCGCCCTGTTCGTGGCGATCGAGCCGGTGTGGCTGCAGAACCGGCAGGACTACACACGATTCAACACCGAACCGTTTGACGATTCGTTCTACGACGAATTGTCGTATTTTGACATCTCCGACTATTACAGTTATCTCGATTCGTTCGACGCGGTCATGCCCGACGTCGAGCCGATCGTCATCGATGCCTCCGATTACATTCTCGAGGAGGGCGACGTCGACGTCATCGACTACGCCGGCAAGACCGACGTGCTGCTGACCGGGGAAATCTCCAGTGTCACCTGGACGGTCGACGTGGAGGAGGCCGGATTCTATCAGATGAAGGTCAACTACTATCCCTATCCCGGCAAGAGCTCGTCGATCGAACGCACGATCAAGATCAACGACGAGGTGCCGTTCGACGGAGCCAACACCGTTACCTTCCACCGCATCTGGGGAAACGAGACGGTGATCCGCCAGGACATCAACGGCAACGACATCCGACCGAGCCAGATCGAAACGCCGTTCTGGACGTACAGTTACGTCAAGGATCACATCGGCTACGTCAACGATCCCTATTACTTCCATTTCGTCCAGGGCGTCAACACGATCACCTTCGACAGCATGCGCGAACCGCTTCTGATTGAATCGATTGAACTGGTCGCGAGCGCCGATGTACCGACCTACGCGGATGTGCGTTCGACCTACGGCGCGCTTCCCGACGCCGGTGCAGAACTGGTGTTCGTCCAAGGCGAACATCAGGCCTACAGCACGTCACCGACGTTGTACCCGCTCAACGACCGGACCAGTCCGCTGACCGAACCGGCCAGCCCCAACAAGGTCCGCCTCAATACGATCGGCGGCAACAACTGGCGTGTCGCCGGCGACAAGATCGCTTGGGACTTCACGGTCGAAGAAGCCGGTCTCTACACCATCAGCATGCGCGTCAAACAGAAACTGGCGACAGGCATGAACGTCTATCGCAACATCTACATCGACGGCGAACTGCCGTTTGTCGAACTGGCCAACTACGCCTTCACCTACGGCGACGACTGGCGCATCCAGACGCTTGGCGCCGAGGATGAACCCTATCAGTTCCACCTCGAAGCCGGTACCCACACGATCGAGATGGAAGTGTCGCTCGGCAGTTACGGACCGATCATCGGTCAGGTCCAGACGTCGATCAACAACCTCAACAAACTCTACCGTGAGATCTTGATCTACACCGGACCGGAACCCGACCAGTACCGCGACTATCAGCTCACCGAGCGAATCGACAACCTCGTCGGCCGCCTCGAAGCGGAACGCGATGCGCTACGTCAGGTCCAGTCCGACATCATCACGATCTCCGGCAGCAAATCGGAAAAAACCGGGATTCTCGACACCGTCATCCTGCAACTCGAAGACTTCATCGAGAAACCCCGTGAAATCCATCAGAATCTGCCGACGTACAATTCGAACATCTCCTCGCTCGGTACGCTCGTCTTGCTGCTCAGCGCCCAACCGCTCGAAGTCGACTACATCGCCGTGCACGGCAGCGACGCCGATCTGCCGGCGACGACCGCCTCGACGTGGACCAGGATGACGTTCGGCGTGCGCAGTTTCCTGTCGACGTTCGTCACCGACTACGCGTCACTCGGTCAGACCGACGAGTTCGAAACGACCGAGACCGTCGAAGTGTGGCTGTCGATCGGCCGCGACCAGGCCAACGTGCTGCGCAAGCTGATCGACGAATCGTTCACGCCCAACAACGGCATCAAGATCGACCTCAAGCTCGTCAACGGCGCCGTCTTGTTACCGGCGACGTTGTCCAACGTCGGTCCCGACGTGGCGATGGGGCTGGGCAACAGCATCCCCGTCAATTACGCGATGCGCAACGCCGTGTATGACATTTCGCAGTTCGACGATTTCGAAGAAGTCGCCGACCGCTTCAAGGACAGCGCGATGGTTCCCTTCGAATACGAAGGCGGCTACTACGCCCTGCCCGAGCAGCAGATCTTTCTGATGATGTTCTACCGTACGGACATCTTCGAGGAACTCGATCTGACCCCGCCCGACACCTGGCAGGACGTCATTACGCTGATTCCCGATTTGCAGAAACACAACCTTGAATTCTATCTCCCCGTGCCGATCACCCAGGGCGCCGTCATGAACTTGCCGCCCAACCCGGTGTACGCCACGCTGTTCTACCAGAACGACGGGGAATTCTATATCAACGGCAAAACCGAAAGTGGCTTCAATGAAGGCAAGGGCCCGGAAGTGTTCGAACTGTGGACGCAGTTCTACACCGATTACTCGTTCCCGGTTCAGGCCAACTTCGTCAACCGCTTCCGCAGCGGCCAGATGCCGATCGGCATCACCTACTACAACACCTACAACGTGCTCAGCGTGTTCGCCCCGGAAATCCGCGGCAAGTGGGATTTCATCCCCGTGCCGGGAACCGTTGATGAAGACGAATTGGGCAACGAGTACATCCGCCGCGAGACGGTCTCAACCGGCACCTCAGTAATGATCATGAACGACGCCGACAACAAGGTCGCCGCCTGGGAATACCTCAAATGGTGGACTTCGACCGACGTACAGGTCCAGTTCGGCCGTGAGATGGAAGGCATCCTCGGTGCCGCCGCGCGTTATCCGACCGCCAACGTCGCCGCGCTCAGCCAGCTGCCGTGGACGGTCCGCGAATACCAGAAGCTGGAAAGCCAGTGGGACTGGGTCCGCGGCATTCCCGAAGTGCCCGGCGGTTACATGACCGGACGCCATCTCGACAACGCCTTCCGCCTTGTGTACAACGAGAGCTCCAATCCCCGCGAAACGATATACGACTACGTCCAGATCATCAACGATGAGATCGCGAAGAAACGTCGCGAATTCGGACTGGAATAGGAGGTTGCCATGGACACGAACATACAAGCCTCGCATCAGCTGAGTCGCATGCAACTTCTGAAGAAGAACATCAAGAAGTCGAAACATTACTACATTCTGATGGCCCCCTACGCCATCTTGTTCTTCACGTTCACGGTCGTTCCCGTCGTCATGTCGCTCGGGATCAGTTTCTCCTACTTCAATCTGCTCGAACCGCCGAAACTAATCGGCCTCGACAACTACATCAAGCTGTTTCTGGAGGACGAGGTGTTCATCATCGCCCTTCGCAACACGCTGATTCTCGCGGTTGTCACCGGTCCGATCAGTTACCTGATGGCGTTTGTCTTCGCCTGGCTGATCAATGAGCTCGGACCGAAACTCCGGGCGTTTCTGACGCTTGTCTTCTATGCGCCGTCGATCAGCGGCAACGCGTTTCTGATGTGGCTGCTGATCTTCAGTGGCGACACCCACGGATTCGCCAACGCCTATCTGATGAACTGGGGGTTCATCGACAATCCGATCCAGTGGCTCAAGGATCCCGAGTACATCATGCTGGTGATCATCATCGTCCAGCTGTGGCTCAGTCTCGGCGTCAGTTTCCTGGCGTTCATCGCCGGCTTGCAGTCGGTCGACAAGACGCTCTACGAAGCCGGGGCCATCGACGGCATCCGCAACCGCTGGCAGGAACTGTGGTTCATCACCCTGCCGTCCATGAAACCACAATTGTTGTTCGGGGCGGTGATGCAGATCACGACTTCCCTTGCGATTGCGCAAGTGTCGATGCAACTCGTCGGCTTCCCGTCGGTCCAGTATGCCGGTCACACGATTGTCACGCACCTCATCGACTACGGTACGGTGAGGTACGATCTGGGCTATGCGTCAGCGATCGCCACCATCCTGTTTCTGATCATGATGACGACCAACCTCGTCGTCCGTCAGATTCTCAGAAGGATTGGTGATTGACATGAAATTTCTGACCAAGACCAGACGTCTCAACCGTTCGCTGCTGGGCGACATCGGGCTGTTTCTGGTGCTCGCGCTGTTCGGGTTCTTCAGCGCCTATCCGCTGATCATGACCGCGTCCAACGCCTTCAAACCGCTCGATGAACTGTTTCTCTTTCCACCGCGCTTGTTGCCGCGCAATCTCACGCTCGAGAACTTCCGTGATCTGCGTGAACTGATCGGTAACAGCTGGATACCCTTTTCCCGTTATTTCTTCAACACCCTGCTGATCACCACGGTCGGGACCGTGGGCCACGTCATCATTGCGTCGATGGCGGCCTTTCCGCTTGCGAAATACCGCTTCCCCGGACGCAGTCTGTTCTTCACGCTGGTCGTCTACAGCCTGATGTTCGCGCCCCAGGTCACCGCCGTTCCCAACTACATCATCGTCAGCGGCATCGGTCTGATCGACAATCCGACCGCGATCATTCTGCCGGCGATCGCCTCGAGTCTGGGTCTGTATTTGATGAAACAGTTCATGCAGCAGATTCCCGACGAGCTGATCGAATCGGCCAAGATCGATGGCGCGAGCGAATATCGCATCTTCTTCACGATCGTGATGCCGCTCGTCAAACCGGCCTGGCTGACGCTGATCATTCTGTTGTTCCAACGTCTGTGGATCACCGATGGCGGTAGCTTCATCTTCTCCGAAGAACTCAAGCCGCTGTCCTACGCCCTGAGACAAATCGCGCAGGGAACCATCGAACGCGCCGGTACGATCGCCGCCGTCAGCTTCATCATGATGATCGTCCCCGTCACGTTCTTCATCATTTCCCAGTCGCGCATCGTCGAAACCTTCAGCCATTCGGGCATGAAGTAAGGAGGATGCGGACATGATCAAACTAATCACACTGGCGACGATCCTGCTGACGGCACCGTTTTACTCGATCGCCTCGACCAGCTACAACTATTCCTATTACGGCGAAGCCATCCATTCGGCACCCGGCATGACGTTCGCCGCCTACATCAACGCCCAGACCCTCGGCGCGACGTTGCAGTCCCCCGAGGATCTCGTGGTGTACGACGACCACATCTATGTCGTCGACTCCAACGTCGACAGCCTGCTCGTCATCGACGCGGACTTTCAGCTTGTCCACGAGTTCACGAGCTTTCCGCTGTCCGCGGAATACATCGCCGCCCAGGGCATCGAAACGCCGGTTGATCTGACGCTGGACGGTCCGCTCGGCATCGACGTCACCGACAGCGGCATCTTCATCACCGACCCCGGTCATTACCGGGTTGTCAAACTCAACCACGACTACGAAGTCGTGGCGACGTTCGGCACGCCCGACGACGACACCTTCGATCCCGACCCTGAAGACGGCGAGGAAGAAGGCATCAATTACGAACCGAGCAAAATCACCGTCGACCCCACCGACCGCATGTACGTGGTCGCCAAGAACGCCTACGAAGGCATTCTCGAAATCAACTCCGACGGCAGTTTCAATCGGTTCACGGGCGTCAATCCGATCGTCCTCACACCGTTTGAAATCTTCAGTCGCAGCCTGATGACCGAAGATCAGCTGGCGCAGCTGCAGCTGTACCTGCCGACGGAGTACACCAACGTCCAGATCGACAGCCGCAACTTCATCTACGCGACATCACGGGTCTCGGAGAACAACGCCGAAAACCCGATTCAGCTGATCAATCCCAAGGGCGTCGACGTCATCAAGAAAAACGGATACTTCCCGCCGATGGGCGACGTCCAGTACATCGTCGGCATGAACAACTACGTCATCGACGGTCCGTCCGACCTCGTCGACATCGCCTCGACCGATCACGGTATCTACACCGTGCTCGATCAGAAGCGCTCGCGCCTTTTCACTTATGATTCGGAGGGCAATCTCCTCTACATCAACGGCGACGAAGGCAATCAGTCCGACAAGTTCACCGAAGGCGTCGCGATCGGCTACTTCGGCGACGATCTGCTGATTCTCGACCGCGGCACGAAGACGATCGTCGTCTACCGTCTGACCGAGTTCGGCTCCTACGTCAACCGCGCCATCGCCTACCACGCCGAAGGGCGTTTCGACGACGCGGCCGAAATGTGGGAAGAAGTGATCCAAATCAACACCAACTACGAAATCGCCTACAACGGCATCGGCAAACTGCTGCTCCGCCAGGAGCGGTTCCGCGAGGCGATGGAATACTTCCAACTGGGTCACGACCAGTATTACTATTCCAAAGCCTACAAGGAATACCGCAACGAAATCCTCAAGGACAACTTCGGTCTGATCGTCGGCGCGATCGTCGTCATCGGCAGCGGCGCGATCGGCCTCAAGATCCGCAACGTCTACAAACGGGGAGGTTCGATCCTGTATGAAGACTAAACTCAAAGAATGGTACCACGATTTCATCCGCTTCCCCAAATACATTCTCCTGCATCCGTTCGACGGATACGAGGAGTTCAAACGTTACAAGAAAGCCAAACTGAAGGTCGCCGTGGTGTTCATCACGCTGTTTGCGTTCTTCCGCATCTTCAGCTTCCAGTACACCGGCTTTCTGATCAATCCCAACAATCCGCTTGATCTCAACAGTCTGAACGAGATCTTTTCGGTGGTGCTCCTGGTGTTCCTGTTCACCGTCGGCAACTGGTCGGTGACGACCCTGATGGAAGGCAAGGGCAGCTACAAGGAAATCCTCATGGTGACCGGCTACGCACTGTTCCCTCTGGTCATCATCGGGTTCCCGAGCGTCATTCTGTCGAATTTCCTGACGCTCGAGGAAATGGCGTTTTACAGCTTGATGATGCTGATCGCCTACATCCTCACCGGATGGATGCTGTTCATGGGCATCCTCAACATACACCAATACGGATTGTTCAAGACGATCCTCGCGTTCATCGCGACGATCGTGTCGATGAGCGTAATGATGTTTCTGGGCCTCTTGTTCTTCGACCTCATCCAACAGTTCATCGCCTTCGTGGTCTCCATCTACGAAGAGCTGTCACTGCGGTACTAGGGGGATGACATCATGATGACCAAACGACGTTATGCGATCGTGGCCCTGATCGCCCTCGTATTCCTCCTGTACACCATCTTGTTCAACATGTCGCCGACAGCCATCGAGGCGACCGACCTGATGCCGTTCGATCCGGACGGCTTCACCGACAGCGAAACATTGAGCGACACCGATCGGCTCGTCGCGGAAAACGCCACGTTCCAGCTGTATCTGGACGAGACAACATCGTATTTCCGCCTGGTCGACAAACGCACCGGACTGGAGTGGAAGAGCAATCCCGACACCTTCGATCCGTGGCAGTTCGACCCGACCAAGACAATCACCAACAGCGCGCTCGACAAGCAGAGATCGACGCTCGAGCTGTCGTATTTCAACGACACCGGCTCGATCGCCACGATCAACAACTACAAATATTCGATCCATCATCCCGAAAGCATCCTCAACGACGAGGGACTGCGCACGTTCGGCGTCAAGTACGTCGACGACGGCTTCCAGATCAAGTACGTCATCGAGGACCTCGAGATTGACTATCTCTATTTCCCGAAATTCCTCACCCCCGACGTCCTCGAGTCGCTGGACAATCGCGACATTCTGGAAGCGATCGCCTACACCGGCTACGACGAAGAACTCGACGTCTACGAACTCGTCCAGTACGAGTCGATGTCGAAACTCGTCAAACGCCGTCTGTACGACACGTTCTACGGCGAAGACGGACTTGGCTACACCCGTGAACGGGCGATTGAAGAAAACGCCCAGTACGGCTACACCGAAACCTTTGAAAAGGTCCGCTTCGAGATCGCCCTCGACGTCCGTCTGACCGATGATGGCATCGATGTGACGATCCCCCATGATTCAATCGTCGAACCATCCAATGTCAAACTGGCCCGCATCACCGTGTTGCCGCTGTTCGGTACCGCCATCAGCGAGATCGCCGGCGAACCGACCGACGGCTACATCGTTCTGCCCGACGGCAGTGGTGCGGTGATGGAATTCAACAACGGCAAATTCTACCAGCAACCCTACAACAAACGGCTCTACGGCGAGGATCTCGCGATTCTCGACTACAAGATGCCGGAAGTCCAGGAAAAGATCAGCCTCCCGCTGTTCGGCATGGTGAAAGACACGGGCGGTTACGCCGCGATCATCACCGAAGGCGACTCGATGGCGACGTTGCATGCCGACGTATCGGGCCGGATCGACTCCTACAACAAAGTCTACACCAGCTTTCTGCTCCGCGAAGTCGAATCGGTCACGCTCGGCACCGGCTTCAACCAGTACGGCATCGATTTGTGGACGAAAGAACGGGTCCGCAGCGACTTCCAGATTTCCTTCCGGATGCTGGACGACACAGAGAACGACTACGTATCGATCGCCGCGGTCTACCGCGACCATCTCGAGACGACGCGCGGCTTCCGTCACGACGACACGACGACGAGCACCGTCGTCACCGCCGAACTCGTCGGTGCCTACGACCAGAAACAGTTCCTGCTCGGGGTGCCGTATTACGCGAATGATTCGCTGACGACGTTCGACGAGGCCGAGACGATTCTGAATGCCTTGAGCGACGCCGGCATCACCACGATCGACGTGCTCTACACGGGCATGATCAATGGTGGCTTGTCGACCGATCTCAACGACCATTTCAATGTCGAGCGGGTGCTCGGCGGACGCCGCGGCTACCGTGATTTCCTGGTGTACCTCGATGACGCCGACATCGTCATGTACCCGACCGTCAAATTGATGACGGCATCGGAGTTCGACAAGATGTTCGACCGGTTCCGCTACAGCGCAAGCCGCATCGACGGATCGCAATCCCTCTTGTTCAATTATCACCTGCCGTCGAAACTGCCCTACAGTGAGACGCCGTTTGGCGACACCAAGGACGACTACGTGATCAACCCCCGCTATCTGGCCGAAGTGCTGAGTCGTTTCGACAAAGACTACGATGGCGATGCAATCGCCTTCGAGCTGCTCGGAGGCGTGCTTGGCGGCGATTACGACAACGCCGTGCTGGTCTATCGTCAGGATGCCCTGCGGTTGCAGGAAGAACTGCTCGCCGGGCTTGACGAACAGCTGGCGCTCTCGAGCCCGCTCGGGTTCGCGATGCCATATGCGACGACCATCACCGATCTGCCGACCGACATGACGCTGTACGCGATTCTCGATTACCCGATTCCGCTGCTGCAGCTGGTGCTTTCGGGACAGGTCGACTACAGCACCGTCAGTCTCAATCTGGCCAACACGCGCAGCACGCAGTTCAACTTCCTGAAGATCATCGAAACCGGCTCCAATGTAAAATACACGCTCAGTTTCGACGATTCCAAGGAACTCAAGGAAACCGAATACAATTATTATCTCTCGACGCAGTATCAAAACTGGCTCACGCAGATTGCCCAGACCGTCGCCGAACTCGACGATCTCGGCATCCATCAGGGCACCCTGATCGGACACCGCGTGCTCGCCAACAATGTCGTCGAGGTGTCCTATTCGCACGGTCTGGTCGTGCGCATCAACTACAACCTGAGTGACGTGACGGTGGATTCCCAGACGATACCCGCCCTTGATTACGTCGTCGTGGAGGTGGACTAGATGGACGATTCCGCACGCAACATCACCACGCCGCCGAAACGGCGCTTTGAAATCCCGTACAAGACCTCCAAGATCATCTGGGGCGTGATTTTCCTGATGCCGTGGATGATCGGCTTCGTGACCTTGTTCGCATGGCCGCTGTTCGAGTCGCTGCGCTACAGTTTCTACGAACTGACGCCGACCGCCGGCGAGATCACCGAAGAGTTCATCGGGTTCGGCAATTACATCTTCGCCTTCAATGAACACGTCACCTCGAACTCGAGCTTCCAGGTCGAACTGATCAACACGACCGTCGACGCGCTCATCAATCTTCCCGTCCTGCTGATTTTCAGTCTGTTCATCGCCGTCATGCTCAACATGAAGTTCCGCGGCCGTGCGGTTGTCCGGGCGATCTTCTTCATCCCCGTCATCCTCAACAGCGCCGCGGTCACGACCGCGCTCGGTGGCGGCGACGCCATCGCCGCGCTACTCGAAGAACAGGGCATCGAACAGATTTTCGACCTCGAATTTTATCTTGTTCAAACCGGCATGACACCGATTCTGATCGGTTTCATCGTCGGGCTGATCGATCGCATCTACGCGATCCTGTCGCTCGCCGGGGTACCGATTCTGCTCTTCCTCGCGAGCATTCAGTCGGTACCGAAACATTTGTACGAAGCGGCCAAGATCGAAGGGGCGACCGGCTATGAGACCTTCTGGCTGATCACCCTGCCCAACGTCAGTCCGCACATCGTCACGGTCACCGTCTATGCCCTGGTCGACACGTTCCTGACGTCGTCGGTGAGCAACATCATTTCCGGCGAACTCAACAGACAGAACTGGGGTCTGTCCTCGGCGATGGCCTGGGTGTACGTATCGACCATCATCGGCATTCTTGCACTCCTCGCGGTGTTGGCGAAATCCTTCAAGATCGGAGGATCGCACTATGAAGAGTAACGACCTGATGCAGAAGTGGAACGGTTACGTGGAACAAGCCAAGGAAAACTGGAACGACCCGCGCAACATGCTCGTCCGCAAGAAGAAGTTCCAGACCGTCGCGATGACGATTCTCCGCACCGTGCTTTTGTTCGGTCTGTGTTTCGTCATCCTGTTTCCGACCATCCAGCAATTGTCGATGGCGCTCCGCGCGCCGGAGGACGTCAACAATCCGGCGGTCATCTGGATTCCCGAAAACTGGTCGCTGATGAATCTCAGAATCGCCGCCGTCGTTCTCGACTACGGCAAAGCGGCCGTCAATACGTTCCGGCTCAGCGCAATCTCGATGCTGCTGCAGCTGGCATCGACGGCGCTCGCCGGCTATGCGTTCAGCCGCCTCAAGTTCAAAGGCTCGAACATCTTGTTCTTACTGGTGATTCTCACCATCGTCATTCCGCCGCAAGCCCTGTCGCTCGCCCAGTATTTCTATTTCCGCAATCTCGATCTGCTTGGCAATGAAGCATCCATCTATCTGATGAGCGGACTGGGCATGGGCATCCGTAGCGGCATCTTCATCTACATTTTCCGCCAGTTCTTCCGGGGTCTGCCCAAGGAACTCGAAGAATCGGCGATCATCGACGGCGCCGGCGTATTCCGGACGTTCTGGAGCGTCATGCTGCCCAACGCCCGCGGTGCGCTCGTGACGGTCGGTCTGTTCGCCTTCGTCTGGCAATGGAACGACGCGTACTACGTCAAGATCTTCGAAGTGTCGACGGTTGAGTTCCCGCTGCTGACGATGCGACTCATCAACGCCGCCGAAGGCATGTACCAAGCCCTGTTCTACACCGGCGGTCTCGATCTGATCGGCCAGGACGTGTGGGAGAACCCGCTGTTCCTCGCCCTGATCAGCAACGTTGCGGCGCTACTGATGATGCTGCCGCTCCTCATCATGTATCTGTTTGTGCAAAAACAATTCGTGGAATCGATCGAACGTACCGGCATTGTCGGATAGGAGGGGTGTCATGAATTTCGACAAACTGATGAATTCGAAAATCAACGCCTTCGCCGACTGGGTCATCCGGCTGGTGCTCATCAACATCCTCATCGTCGTCACCGCGTTACCGGTGATCACGCTGTTGCCGGCACTGTGTGCCGGGTACGCGGTCCTCAGTGACTACGTGCAGAAGAAGGACTTCAAACTGGTTCGAACCTATTTCGAGTATTTTCGTCAGAACATCGGCAAGAAACTCGTGCTTGGCGTCATCATTGCGTTGATCTTCTATCTCAGTTTTGCGAATTCGACATTCTATTCGAACGTGCTCGAACAAGAGTCCTCGACGTTGGTGCTGGTTGGCTATTACGTGACGCTCGCGCTGCTGGCGATCGCGTACGCCGTCAGTCTCTACACGTTCGTCGTGTTCAAGGTCCACCCCGGCATCCGGCTGTTTGAAATCATCAAGCTGTCGTTCTATCTGGCCGGCAAATTCTACTTCATCACACTGTTCCTCGTGATGGTCAACACCATTCCCTTTCTGATGTTGCTCCTGCCGCTCACGAGTGTATTGTTCGTCTTCTTCGGCGTGTCGTTGCCGCTGCTCATTCATGCGCTATTGACAAGACAGGCCGTCCATTACCTCGAACGACTGGGGGAATCGTCATGATCACACTCGGCATCGAACGCCTCGCGGAGTACCGCCATCTGTTTGCCGGCAAACGCGTCGGTCTGATCACCAACCCGACCGGTGTCACCAGCGACTTCACGGCAACCATCGATCTCCTTCACAACCAGACCGATCTGGTTGCGCTGTTCGCGCCGGAACACGGCGTCCGCGGCGACATTCAAGCCGGTGTCCGCTTCACCGATTACATTGACGACGCAACCGGCATTCCGGTGTACTCGCTCTATGGCGACACGAAAGAACCGACCGCAGCGATGATGGCAAAGATCGACATCATGGCGTTCGACATCCAGGATGTCGGACTGCGGTTTTACACCTATCTCTACACGCTGGCCAACGCGCTCAAAGCATGCGCGGAACACCACGTTCCGATGGTTGTGTTCGACCGCCCCAATCCGCTCGGCGGCGACGTTGTCGAAGGCATCATCATCGATGCGGACTGCACGTCGTTCGTCGGCAATTACGGTCTCGTTCAGCGCTACGCTCTGACGATCGGCGAGTTCGCCCGCTATGTCAACGACACGGCCGGCTTTCACGCCGAACTGCACGTCGTTCCGATGACGGGATATCGTCGCGCCATGGACTATGCCGCGACGGGACTGCCATGGGTGCTGCCGTCGCCCAACATTCCGACGATGGAAAGCCCGCTCTATTATGCGGCGACCTGCCTGTTCGAAGGCACCAACGTCTCGGAAGGACGCGGCACAACCAAACCGTTCCAGATCATCGGTTGCCCCGATCTTGATGTGGACACGTTGCTTCGGATATTGAAGCAAGACAATCTGCCCGGCGTGATGTTCCGCAAATTGCATTTCACACCGACGTTTTCCAAATACGCCGGAACCTTGTGCAGTGGCGTGGAACTCTACGTCACCGATCCCCAGGCGTTTCGCCCGGTCCGCACCGGACTGACGCTCCTAAAACGCATCGAACAGACGCACCCGGCGTTTGCGTTCTTGCCTCCCTACAAGGCCGGTCATCATCCGATGATCGATCTCCTGACCGGGAATGAGAACGTCCGCAAGGGTGTCGATCTCGCCACCATCATCCGCGCTCTGAACGACGACACCGCGCGTTTTGCAGAGCGAAAACGGAGGTATCATCTGTATGAATAAGCGCATAGAAGAACTGACGATTGACGAAAAGATCGGCCAATTGATCATGTTCGGATTCCACAGTACCACCCTCGACGAACATGCGCGTTCGCTGATCCGGGATCACCGCGTCGGCAACGTCATCCTGTTCGCTCGTAACGCCGCCGATCCCGAGCAGATCTTCCAGCTCAACCAATCGCTGCAAGAACTGGCGGAAGCGGAACTCGGCGTCCCGCTCTTCATCAGCATCGACCAGGAAGGCGGCATGGTCACCCGCATCAAGCACGGGGCGACGTTTTTCCCCGGGGCGATGACGACGACCGCCAGTGGCGATCCCGCAAGCGCCCATCAAATCGGGCTGCACATGGGACGTGAGCTGCATGCGCTCGGCATCAACATGAACCTGGCGCCCGTGCTCGACACCAACAACAATCCGCACAATCCCGTGATCGGCGTGCGCAGTTACAGCGACGATCCCAACGTCGTCGGCACCTACGGCAGCGCCTTTGTGACAGGACTTCAGGAACATGTCCTGGCGACCGCCAAACATTTCCCCGGTCATGGCGACACCCACGTCGACAGTCATCTCGCCCTGCCGACGATCGACGCCGACAAGGCCCGTCTCGAAACACTCGAATTGATTCCCTTCAAGCAAGCCATCGCCGCCGGACTCAAGGTCGTGATGAGTTCACACATCAACTTCCCTGCGATCAACGAGAACGGACTGCCTTGTACGCTCTCGCACAACTGTCTCACCAACTTGCTCCGACAAGAACTGAAATTCGATGGTTTGATCATCACCGACTGCATGCAGATGAAGGCCATCCAGCACCATTACACGACTCCAGAAGGTGCCCTGATGGCCATTCAAGCCGGTGCCGATTTGGTCTGTATCTCGCACGACAGCGACCTCCAGATCGCCGCCATCCGGCGCATCCGCGCTGCCGTCGACAGCGGCGAACTACCGATGGACGTCCTGAATGACCGCGTCGCACGCGTGCTCGCCTTCAAATCGACGTTGCTGCCGGTCCCGTCCGCCTACGAAGACGTGCGACCAATCATCGCTGATTTAGCGACGAAATCCTACGTCCAATCCATCGTTGACAATGCCGTTACCCTCGTCCGAGGGACGCCG
Source organism: uncultured Mycoplasmatota bacterium (assembly GCA_913062645.1). GTDB lineage: Bacteria > Bacillota_I > Bacilli_A > Izemoplasmatales > Izemoplasmataceae > Xianfuyuplasma. The sequence goes on along the minus strand of CAJXVW010000001.1, from coordinate 1,299,951 downwards.
TTTGAACAACAAGGTAAGGTACTCGTGATCGCCTCGAGTCCGCTCGCGACGACAATCGCTGATGAAGACGACGGGACGATCGACATCCTCGCCGCCATCAACGGACGATTGCCGAAGTTCACGACGCATCGCATTCCCGTTCGTCCGGAACCATCCGACATCAAAACGGTGCTGGAACTCGCATCGACATTCGATCAAGTCGTCTGTTGCACCTACAACGCCAACATCCACACCACACAACTCGATCTTGTCAAGGCCCTCCAGCGACAAGCATCCGAACTCCATGTCATGACGATGCGCAACCCCTACGATACGCTCTTTGCCCCCGAACTGAAGAACGTGACGTGTTTCTATGAATACACACCCAACAGCATCCGCTCGCTGATCAAGTACTTGAGCGGTGAACTCAAGCCACACGGAAGGTTGCCCGTCCACGATGTCTAACTACATCATCGGCATCGACGGGGGCGGTACCAAAACACTGGGGGTGCTGTTCGACGAAAGCGGTACGGAAGTCGCCCGCACCGAACAGGGATTTGCCAATTTCCGTGTCGACAAGGAAACCGCGAAAACGCATCTCATCGCGACCATCAATGCGCTGACGGCGACGATCGATCTCAAGGATCTCGCCTTCATCCAGATCGGCGTCGCCGGGGTGCCCGACGACGCATACAAACAAATGTTGCTGAAGGAACTGAAAGCGACCTACAAGACACCGGTCGATCTCGTCACCGACGCCACCATCGCTCTGTACTCGATTCGCAAGCACAGCGACGACTGCGTGATCATGGTGCTCGGTGGGACGGGAAGCGCGATCATGGTCAAAGATGGGGACAAGGACCGCCTGATCGGCGGCTTCGGTCACCTTCTCGGCGACGAAGGGTCCGGCTATCATCTGGCCATATCGGCACTGCGCAACATCATTCAGCAATACGAGGAAGACAAACCGATCACACCGCTGTCCCGCGCGATACTGGATCAAATCCACGCACCGGATTACTTTGCGATCAAGGATTTCGTCTACAACTCCTCGAAAAAACAGATCGCCAAACTGTCCGAGTTCATCGCCCGTCACGCCAACGCCGGCGATGTGGAGGCGATTGAACTGTTCCGTCAGGAAGGGCGTCATCTCGCCCGTCAGACCCTCACCGCCTTCCGCCAGTTGGAGACCTGTCGTCAAGTGACGATCGGATTCCGCGGTGGATTCCTCCTGAATGCCCCCTACGTTCGGGCGACGATGATCGCCGAACTTGATAAGAGTCACGTCCAATACAAGATTGACGAAGAACCCGTGGAGCCGGTTGTCGGCGCCTACTATCTGGGTCATCGCCAATCGCTCAATGAGGTGAAATCATGATGGTAGACATCAGTAAGATCACAACCGAGAAACGCAATGAAAACACACGCAACATCGACATCGCGTCGACCTGCGACATCCTCAAGATGATCAACAACGAGGACAAGAAGGTCCCGCTCGCGGTGGAGCAGGCGATCGATCAGATCGCCGCCGTCGTCGATGTCGTCACCGAAGCCTTCCGCAACGGCGGTCGCCTGTTCTACATCGGCGCCGGCACGAGCGGACGTTTGGGCGTGCTCGATGCGAGTGAATGCCCGCCCACCTTCGGCGTACCCGCCGACATGGTGATCGGCATCATCGCCGGTGGTGACGAAGCCTTGCGGACCGCCATCGAAGGTGCCGAGGATTCCAAGGAAGCAGCAGTGGAGGATCTTGCCAACCACGGTCTGCAACCGCGTGACGTGGTCATCGGCATCGCCGCCAGCGGGCGGACACCCTACGCCGTGGGCGGCATTGAGTACGCCAATGAGATCGGCTGCATCACCGGTTGTATCACCACCAGCAAGGATTCCGAAATCGCCAAGGTCGCGACCTATCCGATCGAAGCCGTGACCGGCGCCGAACCGCTGACCGGTTCGACGCGGATGAAATCGGGAACGGCGCAGAAACTGATCCTCAACATGATCACCACGGCCGCGATGGTGAAACTGGGCAAGGTCTATGAGAACCTGATGATCGACGTCCAGATGTCGAACAACAAGCTCGTCAGCCGCGCGAAACGGATCGTGATGGAGGTCACCGGCGTCGACGAAACCATCGCCGAGACCTATCTCGACCGCTATCGTTCGGTGAAATATGCCATCTTCGGCATCCTCAGCCACATCGAAGAAAAAGAGAAGATCGAAGAGCTGTTGGCCGAATTCAACGGCAACATCCGCGAGTCGCTCAAGAACATCTAGGAGACCATCATGGAAATCTATAAAATGAAGGATTACGAGGACGTCTCGAAAAAGGCCGCCTCGTTCATCATCAAGGATCTGATCCTCAAACCGAATCTGATCCTCGGCCTGGCGACGGGATCGTCGCCGCTGGGTCTCTATCGTAATCTGATCGAGGCCTACGAGGACGACATCATCAGTTTCAAGGACGTCATGACGTTCAATCTCGACGAATACATCGGGATCCCCCGTGATCATCCGCAGAGTTATTTCTCGTTCATGCACGAACACTTGTTCCGCCACATCGACATCGACGAGGCCAACATCAACATTCCCAACAACGATCTCGATCAGTTGGACAAGCTGGCGATGGAATACGATGAACGGCTGTTCGGGCATCAGCGCGACATTCAGATTCTCGGCATCGGGTCGAACGGTCACATCGGGTTCAACGAGCCCGGCACGCCGCTCGGCAATGAGACCTTCGTCGTCGAACTGAACGACCAGACCAGACGTGACAATGCCCGGTTCTTCGGCAGTTTCGACGACGTGCCGAAGTACGCCATCACGATGGGCATCAAGAACATCATGTATTCCAAGAAGATCGTTCTCATCGCCAGCGGCAAGCACAAGGCCGAAGCGGTCTACAAGATGGTCTACGGGGATATCGACAAGCAAGTTCCGGCGTCGATTCTCCAGCTTCATCCGGATTGCCGGGTGGTGGTTGACGAAGCCGCCGCGAGTCTGCTTCGGATGGATGGCAACTACAAGAATTTCTAGACGAATCCAACGGGTTCGTCTTTTCTTTTGTGAGGAACTTCGGTATAATCGTAGTAACGAACGAAAGAGGTGGAACCATGAAACGATTCATCAATGAATTCAAGAAGTTCATCAACAAGGGCAACATCCTCGATCTGTCGGTCGCGGTCATTCTCGGCACCGCCTTCGGCAAGATCGTCACCAGTCTCACCAAGGACGTCATCACCCCGGTCATCAGTCTGATCACCGGGCACGAGGGCTTCGCCAACTACAAATACGTCATCACCGCCGCCGACGAAGCGGCCGGCATTGCGGAAAACGCCATTTATTACGGGATGTTTCTCCAAAACGTGATCGACTTTCTGATCATCGCCCTCGTCGTCTTCCTGTTTGTCAAACTCGTCAACAAGGCCGACGAGGCGGCCCGCAAGGCACACGAGGAAATCGTCGAACTGAAAGAAGAAATCGCCAGCAAAACACCGAAGATGGAAGATGTGCTGTTGGACATCAAGTCGCTCTTAAGAGACAATCTGAAACAAGAGTAATTGTTGTTTCAAAATGATCATTTTACGGTATAATGAAACTGATACGATTGGAAAGTGAGTGATAGCATGAGCGACAAACGCATTCTCCTTGCGGACAAACTGACGGGCAAGGATCCATCTGCGCTGAAGATGGTGCTGGGGTTCGACGGATTCGTCGATGAAATCATCCATGTGGTCGACAAACGACTCGACAGTGACACCTTCACCCGGGTCGACACGATCAGCCAACTGGCTGCCCGGATCGACAAGGCCAGTGGCCTCTCGACCAACATCGAACTGGTCCCGACCAACAAAAAAATCGGCGGCAACGGTCCGATCATGGCCAACGCCCTGGCCGTCAACCATCCGACGATGACCTACATCGGCGCGCTTGGTTATCCGACCATCGACGACGTGTTCCGCGTGATGGAAGATCGCGCCGATTTGTATACGATCGCCACCAACGGTCACACCGATGCACTCGAGTTCGACGACGGCAAACTGATGCTCGGCAAGATGACGACGCTCAAGGACGTCACCTATCAGCGGCTCATCGAAGTCGTAGGCGAAGACCGGCTCATCGATCTCCTCGGCACGACCGATCTGCTGGCGACCGTCAACTGGTCGATGCTGCCGAACATGACCGCGCTGATGAGCGAATTGATCGAACACATTCTTCCCAAACTGCCACAACGCCAGACACGTCCCTATCTGTTCATCGATCTCGCCGATCCTGAAAAACGCGAAGATGCGGAAATTCAGGAAATGCTCGATCTGCTCAAACACTTCAAGGACAAGTTCTTCGTCGTGCTCGGACTCAACAAGAAAGAAGCGTATGATGTCGCGGGCGTACTGCAGTTGTTTGATTCAGCGAGTCTCGCCAAGATGCAGGTCTCTCTGGAGGATCTCACCGAAGAACTCTATGAGTATCTGCAGATCGATGCTGTCGTGGTGCATCCCGTCGACCGCTCGTGCTGCGTCGTGAACGGCGTCTTCCATGAAGAAGACGGACCCTACATCGCCAAACCGAAACTCTCCACCGGTGCCGGCGACAACTTCAATGCCGGGTTCATGCTTGGTTTGATGCTTGGGCTTGCACCGGACGAAGCGCTGCTCACGGGCATGGGCACCAGCGGATTCTACGTCCGCAACGCCCGCAGTCCGGAGTTTTCTGAGTTGATTCAGTTCTTGCGAGACTGGACGAACAACCAACTTGATTGAAGCACGCAAATGCGTGCTTTTTTATTTAGAAAGACCAAACCAGATTGTAAATTAGTTTCAATACGAAACATTTTATGGTAGAATAAACGTGCGAACAAAGGAGGCATTCAAATGAATCTTCTCAAAGTTGCATTGGTGCTGCTGTTCAGCGGCGGTTTCGGATTCGGAGTGACGCAGATCATCGAAGAGGAACCGTGGAACCCGGATGAGCACCTTGGCTACTGCCACGGTGAAGACTGGGATTTCGACCATGTTTTGGATGGATTGTCCGAAGAAGAAGTGGATCTTGTCGATGCACGTATCGATCAGTTGCTGCTCGAATATGGTGTGACCATGGAAGAACTATCAGATGATCACGTTCTTCGTCACGAGTTCATGTCGGAATTGTTCGATTTGTTGGAACAAGACGGCATCGAACTGGAACCGTATGACGACGATTGGCACCATCACGGCATGGGCTCCTGGCACATGCGCTGACGACTCCGATTTCGCAATTTAGGTCCCAACGACCACACATCAATATTTACAGGAGGTTAGGACGTTGAAACATTTCATTGCCATGTTGTCCCTGCTATTGGTGTTCGTGCTTGCCGGATGTTCCTCGGAATCGCTGGCGGATCTCGGACTTGAAGACATGACGGGGAAGGACATCTTGACGCAACTCGCCACGGGCGAACTGGTACCCGACGGGTACCATGTCAGCGTGTACGATCATGAACTGGTCGTCATTACCGAGCATAATGAGTTTTCCGTTCCGATGCCCGAAGACGAGTTCTATCTGTCGGTCGCGCCCTACACCACGCTGACCCACGGGTGCACGTTCCACAGCGCGACCGGATGTCGTGGGGAACTGGAACAAGAAACGTTCCAGGTTCGGTTCGAACTGGAAGATGGTACCGTCGTGATCGATCAGGAAATGACGTCACTTGCCAACGGATTCATCGATTTGTGGCTGCCACGTGATGTCGAAGGAACGCTGACGATCACTCAGGGTGACCTGTCTTCCAGCAAAGTCATCTCGACCGCGCCGGGAAGCCCAACGTGCGAAACCACAATGCAGTTGACATGAGCATATGAAAAGCACTCCATTCGGAGTGCTTTTTTCATTGTACTTGGAACTGCAGATCGTCATGTTCGACGTAGACCATGATCGTATCCCCGGGCAGGACCGATCCTTCGATGATCATTTTGGAAATGGAGGTCTCAATGTGGCGCTCAATGAACCGTTTGATCGGACGGGCGCCATAATGAACGTCGAAAGCCGTGTCGCGGATGAACTCCTTTGCGGAGGAGTTGACGTCGAGGAACATTTGTTGCTCAGCGAGTTTGTCGCGCAGTTCGTCGAGCATCAGATCGATGATCTGAATGATTTCCGTTTTGAGCAACGGCTTGAACATGACGATGTCGTCGATGCGGTTGAGAAACTCCGGTTTGAAGGTTTGCTTCAGTCGCCGGTCGACTTGATGACGGGCGTCATCGGACAGACTGCCGTCGGCGGTGATGCCGTCGAGCAGGAACTCGCTGCCGATGTTGCTGGTCATGATCACGATCGTGTTTTTGAAGTCGACGGTGCGTCCCTTGGCGTCGGTCAAACGACCGTCGTCAAGGAGCTGCAGGAGCACGTTGAAGACTTCGGGATGCGCCTTTTCAATTTCGTCAAAGAGGATGACGCTGTAGGGTTTGCGGCGAATCGCTTCGGTGAGCTGGCCGCCTTCGTCGTAGCCGACGTAGCCCGGCGGCGCACCGATCAGACGGGCGACGGTGTGACGTTCTTGGTACTCGCTCATGTCGATGCGGACCATGTTCTTTTCGGTGTCGAAGAGATGCCGGCTGAGGGTTTTGGCAAGATGGGTTTTGCCGACCCCGGTGGGACCAAGGAAGATGAAACTGCCGATCGGCTTGGTCGGCGCTTTGAGTCCACTTTTGGCGCGGAGGATGGCGTTGCTGACGGCGTGGACGGCTTCGTCCTGGCCGATGACCGTTTGTTCGAGGATGGTTTCTAGCTGAAGCAGTTTTTCGCGTTCGCTTTCCACCAGTTTGGTGACCGGGATGCCGGTCCATTTGCTGATGATTTCAGCGATTTCGTCTTCGGTGACTTCCTCTTTGAGCATCGTATTGGTGGAGTGGTCCAGCAGATTATCTAGATCTTGTTCCAGTTTCGGCAGGGTGCCGTGCTTGAGCATCGCCAGGCGTTCGAGGTCGTAATTGCGTTCGGCCTGTTCGATTTGTTGTTTGGTGTCGTCGATCTGGGCTTTGAGGTCCTTGATCTTGTCGATCGCCTGTTTTTCCTGTTGCCAGGTGGCGCGGAGATCCTTTTCCTTGTCTTTCAGTTCGGCCAGTTCTTCCTCGATGGAGGCGAGGCGCTCCTTGCTGAGTTTGTCGGATTCTTTTTTGAGCGACTGTTTTTCGATTTCAAGTTGCATGATCTTGCGGCTCATGTCGTCGATCTCGGCCGGGTGACTGTCGATCTCAGTCTTGATCATCGCTGCTGCCTCGTCCATCAAATCAATTGCTTTATCTGGTAGGAACCGGTCAGAAATGTATTTGTTGGACAGGGTCGCGCAGGCGACCAGCGCGTTGTCGGTGATGCGCACGCCGTGATGAATCTCGAACTTGTCCTTGATGCCACGGAGGATGCTGATTGTGTCTTCGACGGTTGGTTCGTCGACCATCACCGGCTGAAAGCGCCGTTCCAAAGCGGCGTCTTTTTCGATGTACTTGCGGTATTCGTCGATTGTCGTTGCGCCGATGCAGTGCAACTCACCACGGGCGAGCATCGGTTTGAGCAAGTTCGATGCGTCCATCGCACCGTCGGTTTTGCCGGCGCCGACGATGTTGTGCAGTTCGTCGATGAACAGGATGATTTGGCCATTGGATTTCTGGACTTCGTCGAGGACAGCTTTGAGACGTTCTTCGAACTCGCCGCGGTATTTGGCTCCGGCGATCAGTGCGCCCATGTCGAGGGCAAAAATGATCTTATTCTTGAGCCCTTCGGGAACATCGGCGTTGAGCATTCGTTGCGCGAGGCCTTCGACGATGGCCGTTTTACCGACACCGGGTTCCCCGATCAGGACCGGATTGTTCTTGGTGCGGCGACTGAGAATGCGGATCGTGCGACGGATTTCATCGTCGCGACCGATGACCGGATCGATCTTGCCGTTTTGGGCCATCTCGACAAGATTCCGCCCGTATTTGGAAAGCGCGTCGTAGGTGGATTCGGGGTTGTCGGACTTGACTTGCTGGTTGCCGCGGACCTTCTTGAGCGCACTGAGAAAACGGTCCTTGTCAATCTGAAATTGCCGGAGCAGCTTGGCACTGGTCATCCGGTTGTTTTCCAGCATCGCGAGCACGATGTGTTCGACACTGACGTAGTCGTCTTGGAACTGATCCTTGATCTGTTCGCTTTGGAGCAGAATCTGATTGGCGCTGCGCGACAGATACGGTTGTTGGTCGGTGCCGGTGACTTTGGGAATCTTGGCCAGTTCGGCGTTGACACTGGCCATCAGACTGGTGATGTCAATCTGCATGTACTGCAGCAGTTTGACAATCAGTCCGTCGGGTTGGTTGACTAGTGCGTGCAACAAATGGACGTCGTCGATCTGCTGGTGGTTGCGTTCGGTGGCCAGATCGAAGGCGCGGTTTATGATGCGTTTGGATTGATTGGTGAATTTGTCGATGTTCATGGTACATCCCTCCGTTGTTAGCACTCTATATTAACGAGTGCCAAACCAAGTATATGATACTCTTTTTTCCATCGTTTGTCAATAGATGTGAGGAACGATCTGTGGTATAATGAAACCAATCCAACCAGAGGTGATATCATGATCAATTTCGATTATCAAAACGGCACCCGACTCGTCTTCGGCAAAGGTGTTGAAACGGGAATCGGGGAACTGACGAAAGAATATGGAACAAAAGTGCTTCTGCATTACGGGAGCGGTTCGATAAAGAAGTACGGATTGTATGATACGATCATTGCCAGTCTCAACGAGGCTGGGGTCTCGTTCGTCGAACTGGGTGGCGTCATCGCCAACCCAAGTCTCGAACTGGTTCAAGAAGGCATCAAACGGTGCAAAGAAGAAGGCGTCGATTTGATCCTCGCCGTCGGTGGCGGCAGCGTCATCGACAGTGCCAAGGCGATCGCCCTTGGCGTCTACTACGATGGGGATGTCTGGGATTTCTTCGTCAACGGCGTGACACCCAAAAAGGCGTTGCCGGTGGGCACGGTATTGACGATCCCCGCCGCGGGAAGCGAAAGCTCGATTGCGACCGTCGTGACGAACTATGAACAGAAACTGAAACGCGGTTTCCGGCACAATCTGATCCGGCCCGTGTTTGCTGTGATGAATCCTGAAATCACCTACACGCTGCCCGCTCATCAAACCGCCGTCGGCGCGATCGACATGATCGGTCACGTGATCGAACGCTACTTCACAAACACGCCCCATGTCGAACTGACGGACCGGCTCTGCGAGAGCGTGATGCGCACTGTCATCGATCATGCGCCGGTGGTTCTGGACGATCCGACCAACTACGCCTCCAGGGCGGAAATCATGCTCGCCGGAGCGCTCGCCCACAACGGCTGGCTCGGTGTCGGACGCGAAGAGGACTGGGCCTCGCACATCATGGAGTACGAAATCACCCAGGTGTCCGGTATTGCTCATGCCCACGGACTGGCGATTCTCTATCCGGCTTGGATGCGTTATGTCTACAAACAGGATGTCGATCGGTTCGCACGGTTCGCGCAGGTGCTCTTCGACATCCCGGAAGAGGACGACAAAGAAACGATGGCGCTGGCCGGCATCGACGCCCTTGAAGCGTTTTACCATGCGCTCGGCATCACCACGCGACTGTCGCAAGTCGGAATTGATGAATCACAGATTGAAGCGATGGCCGACAGTTGTACCAACGGTGGCACACGGATCCTGGGCAATTTTGTCAAACTGACCAGGGACGATGTGATCGCCATCTACCGATCCGCACTCTAGGAAAGACGATGACAATCGACCGATTGTCATTTTTTCTTACGCCATGGCTGCGAATTTGGTATAATAATAAATAAGAGAGGTGCATCGCCATGACATTCCTGAAAAACGCACTCAAGTTTCTCGCCAGCATCTACAATCTGATTCAGATGATCGTGTTGATCGTCTTGTTTTTCTTGTTCCGGTTCGTCTTTACATTCTCGTTGGAACCGGCCAACGTGACGTGGATCTACGCCAGTTCGATGCAGACGCTGGCCGCCTTGATCGCGTTGTTGCCGATCTCCTACGGCTACTACATCAACAATCTCGACAACGAGAAGAAGGACAATTACGACACCTACATCATCGAACGACTGAAGAGTGACGTCTATCACAACATGATGACGGTGATCGTCTACAGTTTGATCGTGATCGTCATCAATCTGCTCAGTTTCTTCCTGTCTTATGACGCGTCATTCTCGTTCGTGATCGCGCTCCTCACCATCGAAGGCATCGGCTTGATCTCGCTGTACATCTACCGCCTGTTCGATCCCAACCGCGTCAAGGAAATCCTCAAGGAGTTTGACAAATCCGATCAGGTCGACCCCAACCAACAGGTCATTTCGCTTGATACGTTCATCACCCAGTATCTCGAACTGGAGACGGCTGTCAAGGATTTCATCTCCAATGAAAACGACAACGAACTGGTCGATACGCTGCCGCTGTACGACATCGTTGACAATCTGTCCAAGGACTTTCCGGAAATCAACGAGCATTTCGACACCTTCAAGGAAATCATCTTCCATCGCAACAACCTGATCCACAACTACACCGAAACGGTGGTCGATTATTCGAAATACGCGAAGATTCTCGAACTGAAGGACTTGTTTGAAAAACAAAACTCGATGTTCATTCAAAAGAAGATCTTCGGCAATGTCGTCAAAATCAAATCGACGGTCGAGACCTGTCTCAAGGAATACCTCCTCGACATGCAGAACGACAACGTCGACATCGGCAACATTCCGGATGATTTCAAGGAAGACATCATCAGTCTCCTCCATTCGTACTTCATCAGCGACTACTACTTCACCAACAGTCTCGATGACGCCCAGGACGCCGATTTCGAAGTGATTCAGAACAACTATTCCGAACGAAAGTTACTCGGCATCGACGTCAAGTCGATCCAGCCGAAGAACCTGCGATCGATCGCCAATGCCTACTTCAACCGTCTCGATCAACGGTTCCTGTATCTGTTTCTGATTGATTTCGATCCCGCGGAGAACCGCTTCATCGTGATGTACAAGACGAAGGACAAGGAACTTCGCAGCATCGTTGTCCAGTAAGGAGGGACTCGCATGAATCTGCGCAGCAAGAAGAAGACGCCGCCCGGAACGCTGATGTACACCGGACAGGCGACCAAAGAGACCACGATCCGCCACATCAAGTATTCGGGCAAGTCGTTCAAGGTTCTCGATCAGCTGGAGGAACTGGATGACAACGTCGTCGACTGGATCGTCGTCGAAGGATTGACCAATATCGACATGATCCGTGGCATCGGCGACGAATACAAGGTCGATCCGCTGGTCATGGAAGACGTTCTCCATGTCAATCAGCGGACCAAGGTGGAGGTCCATGACAACCACATCTTCGCCGTGTTCAAATACCCCTATCTGAACGAGGGTGAGATCGCTCACGAGTACGTGTCGATTCTCCTGTTTCCCAATACGATCATGACCTTCACGGAGGATGACAACCGCTTCATTGACGATGTCATCGTGCGGATTGAGAACAAACAGTCGATGATCCGCACGCGCAGTCACGATTATCTGTTCTACGTCCTATTCGACATGATCGTGGACGAGGCGTTCGACGTCCTTCACACCATCGAGGAGCAACTTGAGGACATCGAGGAAGACCTTCTCCAACTGACCTCCGATCACCAGGTCCAACTCTACACCCTGCGCAAGGAACTCTTGTTCCTCCGCGCGTTGACCGGACAGATCATGTTCAACGTCAATCATGAGCTGTTCACCAAGGAAACGTACTTTCACAAGGACACCGTCAAGTTCTACGACGACGTGTTGGACCACGTCCTCAACATCAACTCCAAGGTGCTCACGCAAATCGACAATACCAAACACATTCTCGATGTGTACATGAACCACATGTCGAACAAGATGAATCAGATCATGACGACCCTGACGATCTTCAGCGCGATCTTCATCCCGCTCGGCTTTCTCGCTGGTGTGTTCGGCATGAACTTCGTCAACTTCCCGATTCTTCAGAACGATCTTGGACTGCTTTATTTCACGTTAATCTGCGTGTTCGTGCCCACGGTCATGCTCCTTTATTTCAAACGCAAAGGATGGTTTTGATGAATGCCTTTCTACGTCGCCTCGAACAAGAACGAGAAGCGAATTTCACATTTGACGGATTGGACAAGCATGCAGTCCTGACAGGATGCCTGACGCACATCGGCGATCCCGACAGCCACATCCGCGACGACATCGTCTACCCCGCGTTCGCCCATTTGCTGCACGACAACCACTTCACCAAGGAGGAATTGCGTGAGATCACAGACAGGCTGATGACCGAGGAGTACCTGACGCGTGACATGACGAACGTGGACGCCGACAGTGTCTTGACCCGCTCGTTCACCACGCTGCAGATCGCCATTCTCATCTTCGTCCATCGACGGGACGGCCTGTTTGACGCCGACACCATCAAACGGTATTTTCAATATTATCTGGCCTACTTCAAGAAGGAAACCGTTTTGGATGGCTACGACCCCAAAGTCGGGTGGAAACACGCCATCGCCCACGCCGCCGATTTGTTCCATCAGTTCGCCCAGGTGAACGAACTGGATGGAGGGGAGCTGCTGGCGATGCTCGACGCCATTCGCGACAAGCTGTGCGTGGACGACCATCTCTTCGCCAGTGACGAGGACGAACGGATGACAAGCGCCATCGTCGCCGCCATCGACCGCCACCTCATCGACGAAGACGATCTCCTGCAGTGGTTGAAAGCTCTCGATCCGGCCCACTGGCCGACCACCTATCCGGCCCGCTACATCAAGAAGCAGAACGTGCTGCACTTGCTGCGGAGCTTGTACTTCCGCCTCCGCACCACCACCATCAACGGCCGTTTTCTGGACGCATTGGGACAAACCTGTCAGAACATTCGATGACCGCACTTGTGCGGTCTTTTTCATGAAATCCCGGGAAACCTATTGTTAGATTGGAATGCGGGTTGTATAATAGACAATGGATGGAACCCGCAACGCCGATTCTGGCGACCGTGTGAAGCGGGATTTCCTCGTTCGCTCACACCACATGCAACAGCACGGAGGAGGACGCATCATGGGCTTGGACTTCAGCATGAACCTGCTCAATCTGTTTTTTGTATTCGAGGACATTCACTCGAATCTGTTCATCGACATCGCGCTGCTCGTGAGTGTCGGGATTCTCGGCGGCAAACTCGCCGAGATGGTCCATCTGCCCCGGGTCACGGGGTACATCATCATCGGGATGTTGTTCGGACCCAATCTGCTCAATCTGTTCAACGAAAACATCATCGCCGATTTCAAGAGTCTGAAGATTCTCGGTCTTGGTTTCATCGGTTACAACGTTGGTCTCGAAGTCAACTTCAAGATGCTCAAATACAACCGCAAAGCGGTCTTGTTCATCACCATCTTTCAGGCGTTGTTCACGTTTTTCCTGGTGGGCGGCATGATTTTGCTCCTGGTTGATCAGTACGCCTGGACGTACGCGCTCATTTTCGGGGCGATCGCCAGTGTCACGACACCGGCGCCGATCGTCGCCTGCATCCGCAGTTATCACACCAAGGGACGTCTGACGCAACTGCTGTGTCCGATGATCGCACTCGATGACGTGCTCGGTGTCATGCTGTTCGCATTCGTGTTGCCGATCAGCGTCTATCTGGCCGGCCACACCGGACAGGAAATCTCGTTTGGCATACTCCTCGGCGAACCGCTGTTCGAAATCGCCATCAGCCTCATCGGCGGTCTGATTCTCGGGTTCATCGTCGAGCGCTTGCTGGAATATTTCTACAAGGGCGACAGCGTCACGATCTTCCTGATCATCGTCATCGGCCTCTTGTTCGGCATCGGTCTGAGCTACATGTTCGATACCTCGACGATCTTGTTGCCGCTTGCGATCGGGGCCGTACTGGCCAACAAGCTCGATTTTGAGATGCGTGACAAGGTCCGCACCATCAGCGACAACTTCATCCTGCCGATTTTGCTGGTGTTCTTCACCCTCTCCGGGGCGGAACTCGACATCAGCCTGCTGACGACGTTTGAAATCCTCGCCATCACCTATCTCGTCGTCCGCGTCTTAGGGAAATTGTTCGGCGCATTCTTCGGTGCTGCGTTGTTGCGCGAGGAAAGCAAAGTCCGCAAGTATCTCGGTCCCGCTTTGATTCCCCAGGGCGGGGTCGCCATCGACATGGCGATTCTCGCGGAAATCCGCTTCATCCAGCTGGCGCAGGAAACCGGCAACGACATCTACACGACCATCGGGTCGACGATCCTGACGGGTGTTCTGTTCGCCGTTGTCATCTATAAGATCTTCGGCGAAATCATTGTCAAATGGGCCTTCCGCAAGGCCGATGAGATCACCCAGGACGACCATACCGCTCACGCCCATTTGGTGTGATTCACAACGTTCGATAAAGAAAGTAAAAAAAATCTCCGAACCAACCCCCTTTCAGACCGTAGATACGGCCTCGAAAGGGGGTTTTCATGTGGACATATTCCAATTAAAAAATAGTTTCAAATCCAAATCATATATTTTATAATAAGAACGGAGGCAAACCATACGACTGACAACGCGATAAACCGCTTTGTCAAAGGAGGAACCGAAGATGGACTTGCAAACGATTCTCAGCAAATATCCACCCCAGCCGCAGTACCTGATCGAGATGCTGATCGATGTCGACGACGCCACGGAGCAGCACTACGTCAGCGAAGACGAACTGCGCACGATCGCCGCCTATGTCGGCGTTCGCGATTCTCAGGTGTACAGCGTCATGTCGTTTTACACGATGCTGTCAACGACACCACGCGGCAAGTACGTGATTCAGGTGTGCAAGGATGTCCCTTGTTATCTGAACGATGATTTCAACGTTCTCAAGACGATACAGGACGAACTGGCGATCGGCATCGGTGACACCACCCCCGATCAGCTGTTCTCGCTGGAACTGACTGCCTGCATCGGCTGCTGCGACGAAGCGCCGGCGATGCGCGTCAACCACGAAACCTACACCAATCTGTCGGATGAAAAGGTCCGCAGCATCCTCGAATCGTATCGGAGTGGTCTGTTATGATCGAACGCAAGGAACTGACCAAACGGTTCGGCGTAATCGATCCGTTGTCCATTGAAGACTACATCAACCACGACGGTTATGAGATGCTCAAACAAGCAATTACTATGACCCCGGAGGCGATCCGCGAAGAAGTGCGTCTGTCGCGCATCACCGGACGCGGAGGCGCAGGCTTCCCGACGGCGATCAAGATGAACAGCTTCGCCGCGGAAAAGGGCGAAAAGTTCATCGTCTGCAACGCCGACGAAGGCGAACCCGGCAACTTCAAGGACCGCTATCTGATGGAACAGGACCCGCACCAGATCATCGAAGGCATGTTGATCAGCGCTCTTGCGACCGGTGCGACGTACGGTTACATCTACATTCGCGGCGAGTACCGCAAAGCGATCGCGATCATGAAAGAAGCCGTCACCGAAGCGCGGTTGTACAACATGCTCGGAACCCACATTCTCGGCAGTTCGTTCACCTTTGACATCGAAGTGCGACGCGGGGCCGGTGCGTACGTTTGCGGCGAGGAATTCGCGCTCATCGAATCGCTCGAAGGCAAGGCCGGACGGACGCGTGTCAAGCCGCCCTATCCGGCGCAACGCGGGATGTTCCAGCATCCGACGCTCATCAACAACGTCGAGACCTTCTGTAATCTGCCGTTCATCCTTCGGATCGGCGGAGCCGAATACGCCAAAATCGGCAGCGAGTACGCCAGCGGAACGAAACTGATCAGCCTGTCGGGCAACGTCCGCAACAAGGGACTTTACGAGGTTCCTTATGGTCGTACCATCCGGGAGGTCATTGAAACGCTGGGCGGCGGCACCAATACCGGTCGTCCGATCAAGATGGTACAACTGGGTGGCGCCTGTGGCGCGATCATTCCCGATGAACTGCTGGACATGGACATCGACAACGAACGGTTCGAGATGTTCGACTCGAAGATGGGGGCCGGTGCGATCATCGTCATCGACGATTCGCACGACCTGTTTGACATCATTCTTCGCAACATGGAGTTCTTCGCCCATGAATCCTGCGGCAAATGCACCCCCTGTCGCGAAGGGCACATCCAACTGGTCCGACTGGTTCGCAAATTTGTCGACCGCGTGGCCACGATGGACGATTACATCTCCCTCAAATCACTGGCCGACGTAATCCACGAAACGACACTGTGCGGTCTGGGTCAGACGTCACCGACGTCGATTCTGTCGACGATGGAATTCTTCCACGAAGATTACCTCGACCGCATTCAGAACAACAAGGAGGTGCGCCCATGATCCATTGTCGCATCAACAACATCGATGTCGTCGCCGAAGAGGGCACGACAATCCTGGAAGCCGCTCGCAAGTTCAACATCAACATCCCGACCTTGTGTCATTATCCCGATCTCCACATCAACAGCGACTGCCGCATCTGCGTCGTCGAGATCGATGGCTGGCGAGGACTCAAAACCTCCTGCAGCACGCCGATCAAGGACGGCATGGTGATCAAGACCAACTCGCCCAAGGTGCTCAATGCGCGCAAGACGATCACCGAACTGATTCTCAGCAATCACGACGCCAACTGCACCGCCTGCGTCCGCAACATGAGTTGTGAACTGCAGGGCCTGGCAAAACTGCTCGGCATCGATGAGAACCGCTTCGAGAACGTCCTCGAACGGCGTCCCCTTGACCTGCTCAATCCGTCGCTCGCCCGCAATCCCAACCGCTGCATCAAATGTGGTCGTTGCGTCGACGTCTGCGCGTCGGTCCAGGGCATGCACGTCTTGGAACGCATGGGACGCGGTCACAACATGGACATCGCGCCGGCGTTTTTCCAGCCACTAGACGACACCTTCTGCACGTTCTGCGGTCAGTGCGCAAACGTCTGTCCGGTCGGTGCCATCACCGAACGCGATAATACCGATCAGGTGTGGACAAAGCTGCACGATCCGACGAAACACGTGCTCGTTCAGATCGCCCCCGCCGTACGCGTCTCAATCGGCGAGGAAGTGGGATACAAAAAGGGTCTCATCAGCAACGGCAAACTTGTGAGCGCGATGAAACACCTCGGCTTCAACCATGTCTACGACACCAACTTCACGGCCGATCTGACGATCATGGAAGAAGGCACCGAACTGATCCACCGCATTCAAACCGGTGGTGTGTTGCCACTAATGACGTCGTGCTGCCCGGGCTGGATCAACATGGCCGAACAGGAGTATCCCGAGGTCCTGCCCCACATCAGCAGCTGCAAATCGCCGCAACAGATGTTCGGCGCCCTCGCCAAAACCTATTACGCCGATAAAATCGGCATGGATCCAGACGACATCTTCGTCGTCAGCGTAATGCCATGCACGGCGAAGAAATACGAAGCGACCCGTGAAGAATTCAAGGCCGACGGCAGGAATTCCGACGTCGACGTCGTCATCACGACCCGTGAACTGGGTAAGATGTTCCGGCAGATGGGCATCGATTTCGACAAGATCGAGGAACAGGACTTCGACAATCCGTTCGGCATCACGACGGGCGCGGCGGCATTGTTCGGCGCAACCGGTGGCGTCACCGAAGCGGCGCTTCGAACGGTGTATGAAATCGTCAACAACAAGCCGCTCGAAGACATCGTCTTCAAGGACGTCCGGGGATTGAAAGGGATCAAGGAAGCCACCGTCGAACTGGGTGGCCAGCCGATCAAGGTCGCCGTCTCGCACAGCCTCGCCAACGCGCGGGAGCTGATGGAGGACGTGGTGGCCGGAACCTCGCCCTACACCTTCATCGAGATCATGGCTTGTCCCGGTGGCTGCATCGGTGGCGGCGGTCAGCCTTACGGCACCGACAACAAGATGCGGGAAGAACGGATTGAATCGACGTACATCGTCGATGGCAACATGGTCTACCGCAAGAGTCACGACAATCCGTCGATCCAGGCGCTCTACAAGGAGTATCTCGAAAAGCCGAACTCGCATCTCGCCCACGAACTCCTCCACACGACGTACGCAGCACGCAACTTGTAACGAAAAAAAACGGAACCGTTCAGTCGGTTCCGTTTTGCTTTTCGTCGTCACGGAGGACATCGAAGATGCTCATCTGGTTTTCCTGATCAACGACGTGGTGATAGAGGTCGTTGATCTTCTCGGCCAATTCCTCCTGGGTGCCTTCGTTGGTGTTGACGATGAAGTCGATGTGTTTGAGATTGTCTTTGTGGAAGTGTTTGTCGTCTTTTTCCAGACGGTCGATGACCTGGATCAGGGTGTCGCCCCGCTCGAGCATCCGCTCCTTGCGGATTTCTTCGCTGGTTTCCAACAGGATGATGACGGTGTCGGGTAGTTCCTTGTCGTAGATCGAGTTGGCGCCGTCGGGATCGACGATGAGGACCTTTTCCTTGGTCGCGCCCTTGGTGGGCGTGCCGTAATAGTGGCCGTTGTATTCGACGGTTTCCAAGAACTTGTCCTTCTTCATACGGTTTTCGAAGATTTTTTTGCTGATGAAGTGGTAATCAACGCCGTTGACTTCGCCCTTGCGGGGTTTGCGCGAGGTCGTGGTGACCATTTTCTTGTAGCCGTACTGATCGATCAGGATCTTGGCGATATCGGTCTTGCCGCTGGCGCTCGCGCCGACTAGAACCAGCATGTGCATCACTCCCTGGTGGAATATCTATTTACCATTATACTGGAAATGCCGGAAAAATGACACAAAAGATTTCAAAGAATCCCGGCTTGGATTGTGGTATAATGGGACAAAGGGAGTGATACCATGAACCTCTACCGGAAGTACGAAGGCCTGAGCCCGATCTACCGTGGTCATCTCACCAACCATCTGCCGATGGTGTACGTCATCTTTGAGGAGTTGAACGTGCCACAACAAGATGCGGAAGCATGGCTCGACACATACAAGGCATCCCGTGATCTGTACGAACTGACCGACCCGACCTATCCCAAGAGCGATCTCGAACAGAGCTACATCAACCAGACCGGGTTTTATCTTGGTGAAATCAACAAATACGGCGTCGATGTTGTCGTTGGAACGTTTTTGAACAAGCATGTGAGCGATGTCCAAAGCGCCCTCTTTCATGGCTTGATTCGGCTGGCGTACGCCGTCATCAGCACCGATGAACTATTGGTGGCGCAAGCACTCGCCTATTATGAGGTGACCGCCGAACCGCGTGAGCCGAGTTCGACGCCGATCCCCTTTGAACAAGTCAAGGATCGTCTCCACCAACTCATCGATCGCATCACTGAGTTGGCTCCTGAGGGAGACCACCGCGAACGATTGGAGACGCTTCGCGAAGATGCGTTGTACCAATCGATCCGGTTTCGCATCGAACACGTGACACGGCATCGCGAAGCGTTGCTGTCGTTGTTGTTGAGACGATACCAAGAAACGCGCGATTTTTTCGTGTTGCACACCATCACCGCATTTCACGCGCTGATGGTCTTAGAAGAATTCTACGTCGATTTTGCCGACGTGTTGGATCATTTCGTCGTACAGGCAATGCCGCATCTCGTCGTTGCCGCACCAGCGGAACCGCGCGAGGACGTGGCCGACCGGTCGTTCGCCGAATTGTTGGCGAACATCACCTCCTACGAGGACGCGCATGCCGTGAAACTGCTGTTTTCCCTGGCGCAACTGAACGACATGTTCGACTGTCCGCTGTGCCGAACAATCGCGAACGAGATTCGCTGACGCATGCGCACCATTAGCAAGGCGACGATTCTCAGCGTCTCGTTTCTGATCATCATGGCATCGAGCGCGATGTCGCCGATCATCGCTGATATCGGCGAAGCATTTCCCGACGTCGATGAGCTGTTGATCAAGATGGTGATGACGCTGCCGGCGCTGTTCATCGTACCAATGACGCTGTCGACTGGATTGTTGACACGCCATGTGCACAAAAAGACACTGCTGATCATCGGGTTGTCGCTTTATGTCGTCGGTGGCACCGGCGGCGGATTCATGAACAGCATTTACGCGTTGCTGGCGTTCCGCGCCGTGCTAGGTCTGGGCATCGGCATTCTGTTGCCGCTCGCAACATCGCTCATCGCCGACTTTTTCGATGGCCCCGAACGTAGTAAGATGATGGGCTATTCGACGGCGATCAAGAACCTCGGTTCGATCGTTTCTACGGTGGTTGCCGGCGTCCTTGTCCTCTACAGCTGGCGTTATCCCTTCGCGATCTACACCTTTGGTCTTGTGACGCTCGTGCTGGTGCTCTTGTTTTTACCCGATCAGGACCTTCCGGAGGGCCCGAAACCAAGGGCGCAGATAAGTCGCAACGTATGGATCCTGGGCATATCGCACTTCATCGTCATTCAGACGTTCTACGCGATCCCCGCCCATCTCAGCGTATACGTCAAGACCATCGGCATCGGGACTGGTCTCACGACCGGACTGCTGATCTCGTTGGTCACGCTTGGCAGTTTCGTGGTCGCCACTAGGTACCATCAGATCAAGAACGCACTGCGGGGCAAACTGGTATTCTTCGGCCTCGCCGTATTGAGCGCCGGCATGTTTTTAACCGGCTTTTCGACAACGACATGGGGTGTCGGGGTGGCGATGACACTGGTCGGATTCGGCCTCGGCGTACTTGCCCCGAACATCTACCTGCAAGCCTCGATCGACAGCAAACCGCTCGACGTCGCACTGGCACTGGCGGTCGTATCGAGTTTCTCGTACTTCGGTCAGTTCGTGTCACCGTTGATTCTTGCCGGTCTCGGCAACTTGTTCGGATATGACGCCCCCGGAGCGCCGTTCGTACTCGGTGGCTCGATCGGTGTCGTGGCGATCGGCATCGTGCTTCTCAATGTTCGGTTCAAGTGGTATCGCCCGTGGCCCGAGATCCTTGCCGACAAAAGTTTGTGAAAAAGGGATGGAACCCATCTGTTTCTAAGATATAATGAAAGTAACCAATGCTGATAAGGAGAGATTTGATGAAACTGATTACCAATGCAAGATTGTTCACGATGGCCGGCGATTACGATGTGACCGGAGCAATTCTGATTGACGGCAAGACGATCCGGGCCGTCGGAACCGATCTGGACCCCGCCGATTATCCCGATGCCGAGATCATCGACGCCAAAGGACAACGCGTCACCCCGGGCCTCGTCGATCCGCACTGCCACATCGGTGTGATGGAAGAAGGGATCCGCTTCGAAGGCAACGACACCAACGAGATGAGCGGTCCGATCTACCCGGAACTGCGCGGCATCGACAGCGTCTACGTCAAAGACATGGCGTTCGACTACACCTACAAAAGTGGGATCACCACCGTCAACACCGGTCCTGGCAGCGCCAACATCATCGGCGGCACGTTCACCGCGTTGAAGACCTACGGTGACACGGTCGATGACATGATCATCAAGGAAGAGACGTGCATGAAGATGGCCCTCGGGGAAAACCCCAAACGTGTCTATGGATCGGGCCAGAAGAATCCCGGTACGCGAATGGCGAGCGCCGCGTTGATGCGCGAGTGGCTGTTCAAGGCACGCGACTATCAGAAAAAGCTGAAGGCGTGGGAGAACAAGCAAGAAGACGCCAAGGAACCGGCGTTCGACATGAAACTGCATTCCTTGAAGCGTGTTTTCGAAGGCATGCCGGTAAAGATTCACGCCCATCGCGCCGACGACATCATGACGGCGATCCGGATTGCCAAGGAGTTCGATCTTAACGTGACGATCGATCACGCCACCGAGGCGTATCTCATCCCCAACAAGATCAAGGACGACAACATCCGTCTGATCATCGGACCGACCCTAGGCTCGGCCAGCAAGTACGAACTCGTCAACAAATCGTTCCATTCGGGACGCATTCTCGAAGAACACGACATCGAGTTCGCGATCATGACCGACCATCCGGTCATCACGCTCGACACCACATTGGTGCAGGCGGCCTTGTTCGTGAAAGAAGGCTTGAGCGAACAACGTGCCTTGGAAGCACTCACCATCACCAGTGCCAGACTGAACGGAATCGACGATCGCGTGGGTTCGCTGGAAGTTGGCAAAGATGCGGACATCGTCATTTGGGACGGACCGCTCTTCGACATCATGACACGGCCCGAACTGGTCATGATCAACGGTGAGGTTGTTCATTCGAAATAATCAAAGAAGGAGGAATCACGGATGTACAGAAAAAACCACAAGTCCGACGAACTGTTGTCGAACGTGCTCTTGGTGTTCGCGATTCTTCTGATGTTTGGATTTTTGATTTCCTGGAAACTGGTCGGCGTCAACACCTTCGATTTTGAAATGTACTTCTATTTGATCGCGGCTGGATTGTCGTTTCTGATGACGGTGTATTTTCTTGTCCTTTACCTCATCGCAGAACGGCGCGACATACTCGATGTCGCGATCGACGTCGAGCATGGCGAACTGGTCATCCTGCTCGGTAAATTACGCTATGCGCTCGATGACGTGAGACTCTATTCGTACAACACGGCACATCATTATGTCCGGTTGTTCGTGTCGTGGCGGGTGATTGGCTTTTCGCTGTCCGATCTGGTGGATCAAGACGGCCAATCACTCGACATGACCACGCTCGGTGAGCTGGTACCCAATGCTGTCAAAGTTCGTTCCCGCCAACTCTACAACTACGCGCTGATGGCATCTCTGGTGGCGTTCGGACTGGCGATGTTCTATGGATTCTGGCGGGCCGCGACACCGGGAGAACTGTTTGGCATCATCATTCCATCCCCCTATGCATTTGTCTTGTTTCTGTTGCTGAGTGTTGCCTTTCATGCCCTGGCGATGTGGCGCATGAATCGTTTGTACCGTCAGCTTCAACCACAAGCAGAAGACACTAGTGAAAACTAGTGTTTTTTATAATAATTCTGTGAAAATAATTATTGATGTAAGCGCTTTATATGATAGAATATATAACGGAGAGGAGAGATGGCATGAGAATCCAACAGCATCCGATACTACAGTTTCCCCATGATCAGGTCATCCATTTCACATTCGACGGCAAGCCGGTCGCCGGCATCGCCGGCGATACCATCGCTTCCGCATTGCACAATCTGGGCGTCCGCGTCCTCAGCCACAGCGTCGAGAAAGGTCGCGCCCGTGGTTTTTATTGTGCGATTGGGAACTGTGCGTCGTGCAACATGATCGTCGACGGAGTTCCCAACGTCCGGACGTGCATCACGCCCCTCAAAGAAGGCATGGTCGTGAAGACCCAACGCAACAAGGGGGTGCTGCATGAACACCTATGAACTCGTCATCATCGGCGGTGGACCCGCCGGACTGAGCGCCGCCAAAGTCGCGGCCGAAGCCGGTCTTCACTCGCTCGTCATCGAGCGTGACTACAAGATCGGCGGCCAACTCGTCAAACAAACCCACATGTTCTTCGGCAGCGAGAAACAGTATGCCAAGACCCGCGGCATCGACATCGCGTCGATTCTGATTGACGATGTCAAGCGTCATCCGGATAAGATCGAAGTCATGACCGGCACCACGGTCGTCGGTCTCTATCCCGATCACGTCATCACCCTCCTGCAAGGGGAAGAATACAAAAAGATCAAAGCCGAAGCGATCATCATCGCCACCGGCGCCAGCGAGAAATTTCTCGCGTTTGAGAACAACGACCTGCCCGGCATCTATGGCGCCGGCGCCGTTCAGACGTTGATGAACGTGCACGGTGTGCTGCCCGGTCACGACGTCGTGATGGTCGGCAGCGGCAACATCGGTCTGATTGTCAGCTACCAGCTGATGCAGGCCGGCGTCAACGTCAAGATGGTCCTCGAAGCCGCCGATACGATCGGTGGCTACAAAGTCCACGCCTCGAAACTGAAACGCCTCGGCGTCGACATCCGCACGCGGATGAGCGTCAAGAAGGCGATCGGCACGACCGAATTGAACCAAATCGAAATCGCCTGGTTGGATGACAGCTGGCAGTTCATCGACGGAACCGAACAACGCGTCGATGTCGATGCGCTCTGCATCAGCGTCGGTTTGAGCCCGTTGTCCAGTTTGGCGGCGATGATCGGATGCGAGATGAAGTTCGTCCCGCTTTTGGGCGGCAACGTTCCGATCATTGACGAATACCACGAGACCACCGTCAAGAACGTCTTCGTCGCCGGTGACGTATGTGGTGTCGAAGAGGCATCAAGTGCCATTGTCGAGGGCTATTATGCCGGACTGATGGTGGCCAAGCGACTCGGCCATGAACATCCCGATTTTGCCGCGCGCAAGGCGGATTACGAAACGCAACTCGACAATTTGCGCAGCGGACCGTTCGGGGAGAAGACCCGTCTCGGTCTGTTGGAACTGCGAGGTGAACGCCATGTTTGAATCATGGAACAAGACCGGCGTTCCGTCACCGGAACTGATCAAGACCCGCTTCCCCGATGAAGAAGTCCTCATCAAGCCGAAGGCGATCACCGAATGTTACGAAGAAATCCCCTGCAATCCCTGTGAAACATCCTGCCCGTTCGACGCGATCACGGTCGGTGCCGACATCAACACGCCGCCCGTCGTCGATTTCGACACGTGCACGGGCTGCGGCATCTGCGTCTACAACTGTCCGGGTCTGGCCATCTTCACGGTGCAGATTAAGGACGATGCGCTGGTGTATAAAATCCCCTACGAGTTCGTTCCCCGCCCCGGCAAGGGCGACGTCATGCACGCCGTCAACCGGGCCGGCGAGATCATCGGCGACTGCGTCATCGAACGTGTCACGTTCACCGAGAAACAGGACAAGACGGCACTCCTGCAGGTCCGTGTCCCCCGTGAACTGCTGTATGAATTCGTGACCGTGAGGAGCAAATCATGAATAAGAACAACGTGATCATCTGCCGTTGCGAGGACGTCACCCTGCAGGAACTCCACGACGTGCTTGAAGAAGGCTATACGACGTTCGAAGACGTGAAACGCATTCTCCGCATCGGCATGGGGCCCTGTCAGGCCTCGACCTGCGGATTGCTCGTGCAACAGGAAATCGCCAAGTTCCTCGGCACGTCCGTCAAGAACATCGAAACCCACGTCACACGACCGCTGACGATGGGCGTCAAACTGGGCAAGATCAAGGAGGCGGCCGACGATGAAAGCTGACGTTGTCATCATCGGCGGCGGCATCAGCGGTGTCGCGATCGCCTACAATCTCGCCAAGAAAGGGACCACCAACGTCGTCGTGTTCGACGACAACTACATGACCGGTGGCGCCACGGGTCGCTGCGGCGCCGGCGTCCGCCAACAATGGAGTTCGAAAGGCAACTGCATCATGGCCAAGATGAGCGTCGATTTCTTCGAACGCGCCCAGGAAGAACTGGGGTACCATCGCGACATCGAGTTCAAGCAAGAAGGGTATTTGATCGTCGCGACCACCAAGGAGGAAGACGAGCAGTTCACCAAAAACGTCGCCCTCCAGCAGTCGGTCGGCATTCCCGCCCGTAAACTGACGGTGGATGAGGCGCTTGAAATCGTTCCACATCTCAACCGTGACGTGATCGTCAGCGCGACGTTCTGTCCGACCGACGGCCACCTCAATCCGTTCACGATGACCGATGCCTACTACACCGCCGCAAAGCGTCTCGGCGTACAATTCTTCTATCGTGAAAAAGTCACCGACATTGTCGTCACCGACGGCAAGATCGAAAAAGTCATCACCGAACGCCGCGAAGTCACGACCGACAAAGTCGTCAACGCCGCCGGCGGATTCAGTTACGAAGTCGGCCAAATGGCCGGCGTCGACATCCCCGTGTATTCCGAGAATCACGAGATTCTCGTTACCGAACCGATTGAGAAGATGCAAGGACCGATGGTCATCTCGTTCAGCAAGAACATCTACTGTCAGCAAGTGCCGCACGGGAGCTTCCTGATGGGTCGCAGCAATCCCCAAGTACCCAAGGGACATGACATTTCGAGCACCCATCAGTTCCTCGACGAAATGGCCAAGACGGCCGTCGAACTGTTGCCGCCACTGGGCAATCTGCGCGTCGTCCGGCAATGGGGCGGCAGTTACAACATATCGCCCGACCGGCAGCCGATTCTCGGCGACACCGATCAGCTCGCCGGCTTCTACCTGGCCTGCGGGTTCTCCGGACACGGCTTCATGTTCGCGCCGATGACCGGTCTGTTGCTCGCAGAAGTGATTCGCGGCGAACCGACCACCATCGACTTGGCGGAACTGCACATCGATCGATTCAAAAACAAGGAGCACACGGCCTACGAACACTCGGTCGTGTAGAAAGGAATGACAATGGCAATCTATCCCTATCAAACCGAACCACTAACCGATTTCACCAAACCGGAAAACGTCCTCAAGTACGAAAAGGCGCTGAAACAGGTCGAAGGCTATCTCGGCCAGACCTATCCGCTCATCATCAACGGTGCGTTCGTCACGACCGGCGACATCTACACCTCGTACAACCCCGCCGACCATGGCGAAGTCATCGGCTACGTCCATCAGGCCAACACCGACGTTGCCGAACAGGCGATGAACGCCGCTCTCGAAGCCTTTGAAACATGGAAGAAGGTGCCGGCACATGTCCGTGCCGACGTCCTTTTCAAAGCCGCCGCGATCCTCCGTCGCCGCCGGTTCGAGTTCAATGCGCTGATGACCAAGGAGGCCGGCAAACCGTGGATCGAAGCCGACGCCGACACTGCCGAAGCGATTGATTTCCTCGAGTATTACGGACGTCAGATGCTCTTGCTCACGGAAGCCGACAAACAAGTCCAGTCGCGCAAGAACGTCGAACGCAACCATTTCACCTACATCCCGCTCGGCGTCGCCGCCGTGATCACGCCGTGGAATTTCCCGACGGCGATCCTCACCGGCATGACGAGCGCCGCGCTGGTGTCAGGCAACACCGTGTTGCTCAAACCGGCGATCACGACCCAGGTCATCGCATACAAGTTCATGGAAGTCCTGATGGAAGCCGGACTACCGAAGGGCGTCGTCAACTTCATTCCCGGCGACGGTCCGGAAATCGGCGAATGGATGGTCGCCCATCCCAAGACCCGATTCGTCTCGTTCACCGGCAGCAAGGCCGTCGGTCAAATTATTTACGAAAACGCCGCCAAGGTCCGTGAAGGACAAATCTGGCTCAAGCGCGTCATCGCCGAAATGGGCGGCAAGGACGCGATCTTGGTCGATGCCGACGCCGATCTCGAACTGGCCGCCGAATCGATCGTCAAAAGCGCGTTCGGCTTCTCCGGCCAGAAATGCAGCGCCTGCAGCCGCGCGATCATCCATGAGGATGTGTATGACGTCATCGTCAACAAACTGAAAGACAAGACCGAAGCGCTGACCATCGGCAATCCCAGCGATTTCGCCAACTTCATGGGGCCGCTCACCGATGAGAAGGCCTTCCAGAAGGTCACCGACTACATCAAGATCGGCAACCAGGAAGGCAAACTGCTTGTCGGCGGTGAGGCCGACAAGTCGACCGGCTGGTTCGTCGATCCGACGATTTTCATCGATCTCGCTCCGGACAGCCGGCTGATGCAAGAAGAAGTGTTCGGACCGGTCCTCGCCGTGACCAAAGTCAAGTCGTTCGAAGAAGGACTCGCGGTCGCCAACAACACCGAGTACGGTCTGACCGGCGCGGTCATCTCCAACAACCGCATGCACCTCGAACGAGCCCGCGAAGACTTCCACGTCGGCAACCTCTATCTCAACCGCAAGTGCACCGGCGCGATTGTCGGGTATCAGCCGTTTGGCGGATTCAACATGAGCGGTACCGACAGCAAGGCCGGTGGGCCGGATTACCTGCTCCTCCACATGCAAGCCAAATCCATCAGCGAATGGTTGTAATCAAACAGAGGCAACGAGCAGTTGCCTCTGTTTTCCTCTTTGTGGTATGATGAACTGTTAAGGATGTGATGACATGATCAAACAATTCCATGTCGACCGGACACGTTCGCCGATCGTGCTTGGTCTGACGTTGCGCTATGCGCGGCTGAACGCGGGTTTGACGATGCGCGATCTGGGCAATCTGGCCAACATCTCCCACACGATGGTGGCCAACATCGAACACGGCAAAACGATGGCGAGCGGTGCTACGCTCCGCGATCTGTTTCGCGTGCTGGACATCTCGTATCGCGATGACGACGACTTCATCCACATGTTTGAAACCGTCTACAACCGCGTGTACGCCCGACTCCTCAAGGGAGATCATGCCTCTATCCAGGACGACATGCGCTGGCTTGCCGAACAGGAAGACGCGCATGCGCATTCGATCGTCGGTGTCGAATACTGGCTGATTCGTTTTCTCCATGCCGTGTTGAGCGATTCCATGGACGCGACGTTGATGCAGAGTTTCGACATCCTCAAACGGATATACGAGCTGTACTCGGATCCGCAGAAACAACTGGCGCATCTGGTCATCGGCATCGACCTGTACAATCGCGAACTTTATTTTGATGCGTATCGGGAACTGAACAAAGCGCTAGACATCGGAGATCCCGACCTCGATCCGCTGGTTGATCTGTACCGCATTCGCGCACAGTGCCGGATGTTCATGTTCATGGACTTGCAGCAGACGGCTGCGCAAACGATTCGTCGCTTTGAAGGCATGCTGCTGTATGACCGGGCGATGGAAGTCCGCCGTGAACAGGCGTATGCCAACATCATGGTGTTCAAGTTTGAACACGCCGAACGGCTGTTGGAAACGGTTCGCAGCTACGCACAGGAATACGACCGTCCCGAACTCCTGCGGGAAGCGGATTCGCTGATGGCGCTGACCCGTTTCATGCAACGCCGATTCGATGAGAGCGAAACAATCATCGAGGCAATGCGTGAAGACACCGAACACACGATCTTGATCCGGATGATGCTGGCAGCCAGGAACGACGATCAAACGACCATTCGTCGTCTTCACGAACAAGTCATGACACGATTCTCCCGTCCCCACAAATGGCGCGTGCGTTCGTTTTTCGACATCTTGTTGCATGACTTGGGTGGTCTGGCCATCGACGATGCGACCTATGTCGAGAAACTCGAAGCAATTGCCGCGCAAGGCTTGATTGCGCATGATCAGGAGATGTTGCGGTTCGCCTACGACAAACTGATTGAACACCACCGCCATAACCGCCGGTACAAGAAGGCCTTGGAGATCTCCGAACAAGCCCGGTCGATTCGCAGTTTCGGGTTCATCAATTTGGAACACATTCGTTAAAATCCATTATTTCAGTTTACAAGATAACCAAAAATGTAGCTGAATATTCATTTCATTCATTTTGTAAACTACCATCCATGTATTGCTTTTTTCTGTCTTTTCCGTGATAATGAAAGAGTAGAAACTAGAAATGGACGGTAGATTACATCAGGGAAGAACCAGTTCAAGTGAAGGGACGTCTCATTTCGGAATAATGGCCGCTGGCCATTATTTTTTTTGGAAATTGCGAATTCGCGCCACCGACAGTTGTGATATAATGAAAGAAAGTACGAGGAAATGGTGGGATCGCAATGAGACTGAAACGCAGCGACCGGATCGTGGTCGTAGTCGGTTTGCTGATGCTGGTGGCGTATACGCTGCTTGCCGTTTTTGTCGTACTCAACGAGTACCAGCACATCGATGAGACGTTTGACAGCAATCTCGTCAACACGACCAAGATCGTCGCCAGCGACCGCGTTGTCATCGACGGTCTCATTGACGGTGATGTGCGTCTCAACGCTTACATCGACACGTATTTGTCGAACGTGCCGGAGTTGTCGCTGATCGAAGTCGTCGACGCCGATGGTCTGCGCTATTCGCATGTCGATCAATCTCTGTTGTTTCAGACCTACGACAACGACGATTATCTTGACGCACTATCAGGGGATGAATACCTGATCACCTCGGAATCGGCGCTTGGCCGAACGCGCAAGTCGTTCGTTCCCATCTACGACGGTAGCGATATCATCGGCGTCGCCATCGCCGAAGTGCAGATTCGTGACATCAACGCCGTCAAGCGTGACACCACGCTGGTGCTGGTGAGTGGCTTCATTGTCGGTCTGGCGCTCTCGATCCTCGGTCTGATCTGGCTCAGCCGCAAGTTCATGAGCGAACTGTTCGGCTTCCGTCCGGATGAAATCGCGCACCTCTATGCCGAAAACCGCAGCGTCATCGAACAGCTCAACGAGGCGTTGATATCGGTGGACGCAGAAGGCGTCGTGACGACCGTCAACCCGATGCTGATGAAGATGTTCGAGATGACACAATCGCCGATCGGCCAACCGGCCGATGTGGTGTTCCCCCATGTCGACTTCAAGCGGATCATCGAACACGATACCCACATCGACAACAAGTACAAGAAAATCGGCCAGCAGAAGTTCCTGATGAATGCCTATCCACTGTACTTGGACAATGAGATCATCGGCGCCACGGCCGTGTTCCGTTCCCATCTCGAGGTCGACGCGCTGGTCGACCAGATCAACGGTTACCGCCAGATCGCCGAAGCGCTCCGCGCGCAAAAACACGAGTTCCAGAACAAACTGCACGTCGTGCTCGGCTTGATCAAGATGAAGGACTACGAGAAGGCGGAAAACTACATCATGGAGCATGTCTATTCGACCAACCTGGCCAGCGACTACTACACGTCGCGACTCAAGGACGACCGCATCCTCGCACTGTTCGTCGGCAAGGACATCCAATCGAAAGAATTCGGCGTCACGTTGCTTCTGACGAGTGATTCGTTCATTGGTCGCAGTCACACGCCGATTCATTCCGATGACATCGTCCTCGTGCTGGGCAATCTCATCGATAACTCGCTGGAAGCCTATCAAGGCAAGGACATCGAAGACAAACGGATCGTCGTCGACATCTTCGAAGACGACGAACTGATCAAATTCACGGTCATCGACCAGGCCGGCGGCATCGATCCCGCCGTGGTCGACCGGATGTTCCAAAAGGGTGTCAGCACCAAAGATGGCAACAGTCGTGGCACGGGACTCAGTCTCGTCCAGGAAATCGTCACCCTGTACAACGGCGACAAGACCGTACAAAGCAGCAAGCAAGAGACGAAGATCGAAATCCAACTGATGAAGGTGATGTCATGAAACTGAACATTCTCATCGTCGAAGACGACCCGATGGTGGCGCACATCCACAAACATTATCTGAACGAACTGGGGAATTTTCAAATTCTCGAGGTGATCGACAACGGCCTTGAGGCGTTCGAGTTCATCAAACGCCACGAGGACGAGATCGACCTCGTGATTCTCGACGTCCACATGCCGAAACTGTCGGGGTTGGAAGTGTTGAAGCTGCTGCGCGAAGAAGGTTCCGACATCAGTGTCATTCCCATCACCGCCATCAACGACAACAAGACGATCAGCGAGTTTCTCAATCTCGGTGTCGTCGATTATCTCGTCAAGCCGTTCAGTCAGGATCGCTTCAATCAAGCGGTACTGCGCTGCGAACTGAAGTTCAAGATGTTCGAAGAACACGGCAAGTTGTCGCAACATGACATCGACCGGATGTTCAACACGCAAAGCGACGCCAATCTTCCCAAAGGCCTTCAGGAAAGCACCCTTCAGTACATCCAGGACGCGCTCGATGCACACAAGGGCGAACTGCTCGATGTCGAAGAGCTGTCCAACATCACCAACTTGAGCAAGGTGTCCTTGCGCAAGTACCTCGATCATCTCGCCACGACCGGCGCCATCGACAAACAGATGGACTACGGCACAGTCGGCCGACCGAAGTACAAGTATCTCATCAAATGACCCGGGGAACCGGGTTTTTTTATGTTTTTTTAATTCCCAAATCTAGACGATTTCAGCGAGTTCCGATAGAATGAAACCGGCCGCTGCAATGACAACACAGAATGACCGACAGGCGGCAGTTCAAGGAGTGTCCCCACACACTCCTTTTTGTTTGGCGAAAGAGCGTTATGAAAAGATTTTCATCGCATTTTGTGATTTCAACTATTTCGTAAATAGTCCGTAATTGCCCCTTAACATCCGAACGGATTGTGGTATAATATGCATGTGATGTAAGCGTTTTTAACTCTGACTCGAAAAGGAGACAATCATGAGCGATACGTTCAGCGGCACCATGAAATGCGTGGTCAAGGACAAACCCGAACGCGGTCTGACCAGAACGACCAAACCGATTCCCAATGAACTGGCCCCGGACGAGGTGTTGATCAAAGTCATCTACACCAGCATCTGCGGCACGGACTACCACATATACGAGTACGATGACTGGGCCAAAAAGCGACTGAAATTGCCGTTCACCGCCGGCCATGAGTTCTGTGGTGAAGTCGTTAAGGTCGGTGACGCCGTCGAACGCGTCAAACGGGGTGACATCGTCAGCGCCGAGACGCACATCGTCTGCGGCTACTGTCAGTTTTGCGAAAGCGGCAACGCCCACATCTGTGAGAACACCAAAATCATCGGTGTCGACACCGACGGTGCGTTCGCCGAGTACGTCCGCATCCCGGCGATGAACTGTTTCGTCAACTCACCCGACAAGAATCCGCTCTATCTGAGCGTTCAGGAACCGCTCGGCAATGCCGTCCATACGATGGCTCACTTTCCCGTCGAAGGGAAGGACGTCGTGATCGTCGGCTGTGGTCCGATCGGGCTGATGGGCGTCAACGTGGCCAAGGCCTACAACGCGAAAAAAATCATTGCCATCGAAGTCAACGAGTACCGTCTTGATCTCGCCAAGAAACTCGGGGCCGACGTCATCATCAACCCCAAACAGGAAGACGTCATCACCCGCGTCCTCGAAGAGACCGAAGGCCGCGGTGCCGATGTCATCGGTGAGTTCAGCGGCAACAAGACGGCGATCGAACAGTCGTTCAAGTACCTCAAACGAGGTGGCGGCCTGTCGATGCTCGGCATCCCGTCGAAAGACATCGACGTCGACGTCGCCAACGACATCGTGTTCAAAGGCATTCAAATCTACGGGGTGGTCGGCCGGCGCATTTACGAGACCT
Source organism: uncultured Mycoplasmatota bacterium (assembly GCA_913062645.1). Taxonomy (GTDB): domain Bacteria; phylum Bacillota_I; class Bacilli_A; order Izemoplasmatales; family Izemoplasmataceae; genus Xianfuyuplasma. The sequence continues at coordinate 1,267,085 of CAJXVW010000001.1, read as the reverse complement.
GGTATCAGGTCAAGGAACTCGTCGACAACGACATGCTTGATTTCGAAACCCTGATCACGCATACCTATCCGATGAGCAAGATCGAAGAAGCGATGGAGATCATGGGCAGTGGCAACTGCGGCAAGATCGTCATCGTCCCCGGGGAGTGATTCTGATGAACCAACACGAACTGACCTATCTCAAGGAAAAAATCGAACAACTGAAAGCGGATGGCGTCTATCGCGAGTTGCCCGTCAACTACGGGCCATGCGACAACGTCATCAATTTGAACGGCAAAGAAGTCGTCAATTTGTCCAGCAACAACTATCTCGGTCTCGCCAATCATCCTCGCGTCAAGGACGCGGCGATCGAAGCGGTCAAAACGTATGGCGCCGGCGCCGGTGCGGTACGCACGATCGTCGGTAACTACGATCTGATCGGCAAGCTCGAAGATCTCCTCGCCGAGTTCAAACACGAAGAAGCGGTGATGTGCTTCCAATCGGGTCTGAACTGCAACATCGGCGTCATCCAGGCGATTGTCGACAAGGGTGATCTGATCATCAGCGATGCGCTCAACCACGCCTCGATCATCGACGGCGTTCGCCTCAGCAAAGCCGACAAGGCGATTTTCCGCCACAGCGACATGGCGCACTTGGAAGAGATTCTCAAGGACAAACGTGACCAATACAACAATGTCCTGATCATCACCGACGGCGTCTTCAGCATGGATGGCGATCTCGCCCGCCTGCCGGACATCGTCGCTCTCGCGGAACAATACCACTGCATGACTTACGTCGACGACGCCCATGGCAGTGGCGTACTCGGCGAAAGCGGCCGTGGCACGGTTGATCATTTCGGTCTGCACGGTCGGGTCGATTTCATCATCGGTACTTTGTCCAAGGCCATCGGTGTCGTCGGCGGCTACGTCGCCGGCAAGCAGGAAACCAAAACCTGGCTGTCGCATCGCGCCCGTCCGTTGTTGTTTTCAACAGCATTGCCGCCGGCAGCGACCGCCGCGGCGATGGAGAGCGTCAAGATGCTGATGGAAAGCACGGAGTTCACTGACAAACTGTGGGACAACGCCAAGTATTTCAAGTCGAAACTCGGCAAACTCGGGTTCGACACCGGTCATAGCGAAACACCGATCACGCCGGTCATCATCGGCAACGAAGCCAAGACGATGCAGTTCTCGAAAGCATTGTTGGAAGCTGGTGTATACGTATCGGGGATCGTGTTCCCCACCGTACCCAAAGGCACCGGGCGCCTGCGCTGCATGATCAGTGCGTCGCACACCAGGGAAAATCTCGATTTCGCCGTCGACGCGTTCGCACGTGTCGGCAAATCACTCGGCATCATCTGAACCGACAAAAGGTAAGCGGACCGCTTACCTTTTTTGTTGGCGAGGAGTATAATGAAAGCGAGGAGTGATCGACATGGCATTCACCGAAACCGTACCGTATGAAGTGCTGAACGAAGACAAACCATTTGAACTGCGCAAATACGAACCGTTTCTGATCGCCGCCGCGCGGACGCCGCTCGACCGGCAGCACAACGGCGGGTTCAACACGGTGTTCCAATACATCAGCGGTGCGAACCGCGAACAGACCAAGATCAGCATGACGACGCCGGTCGTCACCAACGTCGAAGACGGCAAGCTGATGACTGGCTTCTACGTACCAAGCAAATACGACCGCAACAACGTGCCAAAGCCGACCAACAACGTGACCATCGATGAAGTGCCGGGCGGGTTGTACCTGGTCGTGCGCTTTTCCGGGAGCTGGGACGAAGGCAAGTTCGCCAAGCAGGACGAGCAGTTGCAAGCGTACATCCGGTCGCGCGGTTACGAGATCATCGGCAACCGCTACGTGCTTCGCTATCAGCCGCCATTCGTGCCGGGATTCCTGCGTCGCAATGAAATCATGTACCAAGTCAAAACCGTTCTCGATTGAGAACGGTTTTGTTTTCCTAGAAAGGGGAGGAAACGATGATTCGATGGGGATTCGTTATGCAGTGGGGTTGTCGCTGTCGTCGGTGGGGACGTCGTCTTCCGGAACGTCTTGATCGACGGGATCCTGATGGAAACGATCGTGCATGCGTCCACGGATGCGATGGCGTACGGCGTCGCCGATTTGCGGCGGTTCCAGGCCCAGTTCTTCATAGAGGGCGGCCATTTCATCTTTGATCGTGAGCAATGCTTCACGGACTTCTTCGTCGGTCATGTTGGCCCAGTCGTAGGTTGTGTTGTACTCGTCGATTGCCGTCGTGATGGCGAGTGCCTGTTCGTCGGTCAAATTGTCGAGATACGCCTGCGGGGGATATGGAAGGCCGTCTTCGCCGACATGTTCGGCGAAGCGTTGACGGAGCCGATGGGCGATCCGTTCACGAAGCGTCGGCAGTTCGAGCCCGAGATCGTCATAGAGTGCTTCCATTTCCGCGCGAACGTCTTTGAGGGCGGCGACGATTTCCTCGTCGGTCATGTTGGCCCAGTCATACTCGAGATTGATCTGATCGATGGTCGTCGTGATCAGAGCTTCCTGTTCGTCGGTGAGGGTGTCGAGAAACTCCTGGGGCGGGTAGGGGAAGCCGTCTTCCTTGACGCGATCGACCATCCGGTTCTTGAACCGGTTCTGGATGACGACGCGGACGCGATTGTACGCCTGGTTGACTTCTTCGTTGACGGTTTCATTTTGCATCGCGACGGCGGTGCCGCCGGAGAAGAGCATGGTTCCTAACAGTAAAAGTCTCATTGTGATACCTCCTTGGTTGGTTGTCACTAATCAAACAAGCGAGCAATGCGTTTTGTTGGAAAAATCGAAAAAAAGTGAAAAATCCATCGGATTGTGAAATCGACTGGGCGAACCGCATCATTTATAGTATAATGAATACGGGTGGTGAATACGATGAATTATATCCATGAATTTCTAGCCGTGATCGACAGCGTGGAACAGGACAACACCTACAAGTTGGCCTGGGCCAAGGCGATTTTGGAATGCATCGAACGCGAACAGTACGAGCGTCAGGACGACGATTACGTGATCGCGATGTACGATCTGGTGCAACACATCATGAAGTACTATTGGAATCTGATCGCCTTTTTTGATTTGTCGCAAGGACCCTCGAGTCAGATCGAAGCGCGCATCGATGAGATTCGCGATGATTTCTACAACAACACACAACGAACCTATCCGGTCTGGTACGACAAAGTGGAAACCTATCTCAAACGGATTCCGATGCGACTCGAGCGCCAGATCGCAAAGTTCATCACGATTTTCAACAAGGGGGTCGCCGCCAAGTTCCGCGTCCATCGCACCGACAAGCTGACGCTGTACGATCTTGACACCAAGTTGAAACAAATACGGCTCAATCATTCCCAGTTCGAGGCGATCACCACTGACATGTCGATCCTCGAACGCCGCATCGACTTCCAATGGGCGAAACTGTTGGAAGAATACAACAAGGCGCCCAACATCATCAAGAAGGTGCTCGGCATGAAGGACGACAAGATCGTCCGCCAGAATCTTCACAAGTATCGCAACCTGTTGTTGCGCTACTATCATTTGGAAGGCGCCAAGGATTTCTTCACCGGCGAACTCGTCGATATCCAGGATATCTCGATGGAACATCTGATCCCGTTCAACTTCATCTACAACTGCGACATCTGGAATCTCATCATCGTCTCCAAGGAGACCGCCAAGATGCGACGCGGGATGATTCCCTCGGAAGCCGAAGTCGAACGACTCCATCAACGCAACGTCGAACTGTTCGAGGCCATCAAGGACACCAAACTGCAAGCGCGGTTCGATCTTGAAAACGCGCTTGACAATCATCTTCTGAAACGCTATTTCATCGATCTGAAAGGATGACATGCCGGCTGGTCCGGCATTTTTCTTTGTTGTTTGACGAGAAACTCATCGTGATGTTTGGTACAATGAAGGTGGAGGTGATTGCATGTATGCCCTGATTCCCTTGCTTGTCATTCTTGTTGGCGTGACGGCGTTTGGTCTTTTTCTGGTGCTTACCGAGTACAAGCCAGAAGCCGAAGAAGACAGCATCGTCATCCGCAAAAGCAAGTTCCCGCAGTTGCAGGAACCCATCACCCTGACGACTTACAACATCGGATACGCCTGCCTCGACCGCGACAGTGATTTCTTCATGGACGGCGGCACAGCGACCACCCGCATCACCTACGAACGAACACTCGACAACCTGATCGGCATCACCCATCAACTCCAGGATCTTGACAGCGACATCTTCTGTCTTCAGGAAGTCGACACCGCGGGCAGCCGCTCCAACAACATCAACGAACTCGAACACATGGCCACCGAACTGTTTGACTACAATGTCTACTTCGCCTACGACTACCGCGCCAAATGGGTGCCGTTTCCCATCTTCCATCCGCTTGGCAGCGCCCACAGCGGCTTGGCTGTGATGAGCAAGTACCGGCTGTTATCATCCAAGCGTATCGCGCTGGACGGACAAGAACTGTTTCCGCGCAGTCTGTTTCTGCCGAAACGATGCATGGTCATCAATGAACTGGCCCTTGCAGGCAGCAAGAAACTCTACATCGTCAATACCCATCTGTCGGCGTATGACAAGGACGGTCTGCTCCGGCGTCGTCAATTCAATGATGTGCTTGGTTACTGCAGCGAACTGTACGACGGACGATCCAATTACGTCATCATCACCGGCGATTTCAATCTTCTGATGGATGACGCGAAACGAACCAAGGACGATCCCGCCTGGGTCGACGTCATGCCGCAATCCTTGCACGACAGCAAATTCAAGGTGGTCTATGACAAGACACAGCCTTCGGTCCGCAGTCTCGACAAACCCTACATCAAGGACATCAATTTCGAAACCTACATCGATGGCTTTCTGGTGTCCCCGAACATCAACGTCGTCAATGTCACGACGCATGATTTCCAGTACCGCTTCAGCGATCACAATCCGAGCACGCTGACCTTTCAACTCAAATAAGAGGACAACAGTCCTCTTATTTTTTATTGAGTTTGACGGTCTTTTTGGGTATAATGGTAAAGACTGTGAAAAGGAGTGATCCCGATGCATCTTTTGACCGCGCCGATGTTCGGCGCCAAACACCTGTGGGGATTGGCATTCGTCATCCTGCTCAACATTGCTCTATTTGTCATCTTCAACAAGACCGTGAAGTCGGAACGACGCTTGCTGCTCATCGCGCTGATTGGCTTTTATGCGATGGAAGTGCTCAAAATCAGCTTTCTGATCATACGTGACGGATCGTTCCCGTTGAACCACATCCCGCTTCATTTGTGCAGCATCCCGCTGTATGTGTTTCCGATCCTGTACTGGGTGAAACCGACCAGCTGGTGGCACCAGGCCGCCAAGGTGACGGCGTTCGCGGTGGTGCTGATCGCCGGTGTCACGGCGTTGGTGATCCCCGTCAACATCATCGGTGACAACGACACCTGGTTCCCGCTTGCCGGCAACTTCCTGCCAGTGTTGAGTTTCATCTTCCACGGGTTCATGGTATTCGTTCCCTGGTACATGTATCGTCGTGGTTATGTCCAGGTCGGCTGGTCATCCATACCGCCTGCATTGGCGCTGACGAGCATGCTGATGGCGGTTGCCCTGATTGTCGATTTCGCGTTTGACAAAGACTACATGCTGCTTCATACCGGCAACGGCAGCCCGCTGGTGTTCCTCCGCGATGACTTTGGACAGTTGCCCTATACGCTGAGCATGATCCTGCTCGGGTACGTCGTGATCACATTGGTGTTCGCCGTCACGATCGGCATTCGCCGTCTGAAACAAGTGGTGTCCCGATGAAGGATACGATCCTGTTCGACCTCGATGGCACCTTGCTGCCGATGGATTTCGATGATTTCATGGCACGCTATTTCCACCACATGGGCGAACATTTCGCCGGTTGGATCGATTCCCGGCTGCTTGCCAAGCACGTCTTGGCGGCGACCGAAGTGATGATTCGCACCAACGATGGGCGAACCAACGAGGACATCTTCATGGATCATTTCAAGACTCTCATCGACGGGGATTTGGAGGAGTATGCCAACCATTTCAGCACCTACTACGAGAGCGGCTTCGAACACGTGCGCGCCGCCACCTGGCAGAGCAAGGACATGATTGCTGCCGTACGGTTGTTGCAGAAGAAGGGGTATCGCCTCGCCGTGGCCACCAATCCACTCTTTCCGTATCGCGCCAATCTGCACCGCCTGCGATGGGCGGGATTCGGTGAAGAGGACTTTGACTACATCTCATCGTTTGAAGAGAATACATATACAAAACCCCATCCAGGCTACTTTCAGGAAGTGTTGGATCAAATTGACCGCAAAGCGAACCAATGCATCATGGTCGGCAATGACGTCGACGACGATCTGCCGGCGATGACACTCGGGATCGAGACGTTTCTGATCACCGATTGTCTGATCAATCGCCGTGAGAAGAAACTCAATGCCGACCATGTGGGCACGTATGCCGACTTTCTCGGTTTCGTACAAGAACTGCCGGATCTGACAAAAACGACTTAAGTCGTTTTTGATTTTGGTTTGAGTTCCCATGCAACATCGAGTATAATGAAACAAGGTGATAGAATATGAAACGATACGTGCAACCCCTTGAACAACTGCTGGAAGAACTCCACGCAAGCCGTGAGAACGGATTGAATCCGACCCAAGTCGACGCGTCCAGACGCGACCATGGGGGAAACCATTTGTTGGAAGAAGAACGCGAGTCGATTCTCCACATGATTGTTGGTGAATTGACGGGCTTTCTCAATCTGTTGCTGATTGCCGCCGCGATACTCAGCATCGTCGCCAGCGGTCATCTGACCGACGGCATCTTCATTCTCGCCATCGTGGTTCTGAACACCGGACTCAGCGTGTTTCAGGAACGCCGCGCCAACAACGCCGTCAGTGCGCTCAAAAGCATCAGCGCCCCGACCGCCAAGGTCCTTCGGGATGGTGAATGGATCACCATCGATTCGACCGAACTGGTCGTCGGCGACATCGTCACCGTCGAGGCCGGCGACTACATTCCCGCCGACATGCGCTTCTTCGACACCGCCAATCTCAAGATCGACGAAAGCGCCCTGACGGGTGAAAGCGTCCCGGTCGACAAGGATGCCGACGTCGAGCTCGAAGAACCGACGCCGATCGGCGACCGCGTCAACATGGGCTTCATGTCGACGATCGTCACCTATGGCCGCGGCACCGGTGTCATCACCGCCGTCGGCATGGCCACCGAAATCGGCAACATCGCAACGCTCCTCAACGAAGTCGAGGACGAGATGACGCCGCTTCAGAAAAAAATCGACAAGCTCGGCAAGTTGCTCGGCACCATCAGCATCATCGTCGTGGTGATCATCTTTCTCGTCGGGTACTTGTACAATTTTGACATTCTCGACTTGTTTCTGGTGAGTGTCAGTCTCGCCGTGGCCGCGATCCCCGAGGGACTGCCGACGGTCATCACCGTCGTGTTGTCGCTGGGCATGCGCAAAATGGCCAACAAGAATGCCATCGTCAAAGAACTCAACGCCGTCGAGACGCTCGGCAGCACAACCGTCATTTCGAGTGATAAGACCGGTACGCTGACCCAGAACAAGATGGTCGTCACCCGCATCTTCGACAACGACAAGGTCAAGGAAGTCACCGGCACCGGCTACGACTTCACTGGGGACATCAAGGCCGAAGGACCCAACATCGATCGCCTCGCGCAGATTGCGATGTTGTGCAACGACGCCAAAATCAACGGCGACAACTTGATCGGCGATCCGACCGAACTGGCGCTCGTCACGCTCGCCGCCAAATACGGCTTGGATCAGAACGCATATCGGGAGACCTATCCACGTATGGACGAATACCCGTTCGACAGCGATCGCAAACGGATGTCGACGATGCACAACATCGACGGCACCGTCACACTCCTCACCAAGGGCGCACCAGACGAACTCTTGAAGGTCTGCGACCGCTATCTGATCAATGGGGAGATCCAACCGATTGACGACACCTTTAAGAACGTCATCAACCTCGCCAACCAGGGCATGGCGCACAACGCACTGCGCGTTCTGGGCTTTGCCTACAAACCGCTCGACAAAGCATCCAAAGCCAAGGACGAGGAGGACAATCTGATCTTCGTCGGGTTGGTCGGCATCATTGATCCGCCACGCGAAGAAGTCAAGGAAGCGATCAAGATTTGTCACAAGGCCGGCATCCGCGTCGTCATGATCACCGGCGACCACAAACTCACAGCCGCCGCCATCGGCAAACAACTCGGCATCATTGAAAATGAAAAACACGCCCTCAGCGGCGAAGAGATCGACGTCCTCGGCTACAGCGAGTTTCTCGATCTCGTCAGAACCACCAATGTGTTCGCACGCGTCTCACCCAATCACAAGGTGATGATCGTCAAGGCGCTGCAGGAAATCGGTGAAATCTCGAGCATGACCGGTGACGGCGTCAACGACGCGCCAGCCTTGAAACAGGCCAACATCGGGGTCGCGATGGGCATCACCGGCACCGACGTGTCGAAAGAAGCGGCGGACATGGTTCTGATGGACGACAACTTCACAACCATCGTCGACGCCGTCGAGGAAGGTCGCGTCATCTATAGCAACATCCGCAAGTTCGTCGGCTTCCTGGTGAGTTGCAACGTCGGTGAAGTGTTGCTCATCTTCATCGCCATGCTGCTCGGCTGGGGCAGTCCGCTCCTGCCGATCCAGATTCTCTGGATCAACCTCGTCACCGATTCGTTCCCGGCCTTCGCGCTCGGATTGGAGCAAAAAGAAGACGGTGTCATGGACCAGCAACCAATCGACCCGCATGCCTCGATCGTCGACCGCAAGATGGCGATCGCGATCGGCTTCCAAGCCGCATTCCTGTCGCTCGCCGTGCTGACGTCGTATTGGATCGGCACCAACGCCTACGGCACGATCGTCAACCTCGGCAGCACGATGGCGTTCATCACGATCATCACCGGTGAACTGCTGCGCACTTATTCGGCGCGCAGCGAGCACAAGACGATTTTCCAGATGAACCCGTTCAGCAACAAACTGATCAATTACGCCGCGCTGTTCGGCATGGGATTGCTTCTGATCGTGTTGTTCGTCCCCGGCATCAATACGGTGTTCTACACGGACGTGCATCTGACTCTGGCGCAGTTTGCGATTGCCTTCGGACTCGGGTTCGTGCCGCTGTTCGGTGGCGAACTGGCCAAACTGTTCAAATGAGACCAATCAAAAACGCCATGATTCATGGCGTTTTTTTGATGCCGTCAAAGAGGGTGTTGAGCAAGGTGGTGCGGTCGCTTTCATCGAGGTGTTCGATGGCGGGCCAGGAACGTATCATGCCGTCCAGCACGATCGCGTAGTAGATCTCGAGAATGGCATCGCCGGCGTCCATCGGAATGTGGCCTTCCATCCGGCCCTGATTCCACAACTGGGCGCGGAGGTCGCGCATCCGTTTGGTGTGTTTCTTCATGAACTTGGTGCCGTCGAGCGAGAGAATGAAGTCATCCTCGAGATTGGGTCGGTTGACGTCAAAGTAGTGTTCCACGGTACGTTGGAACAGTTGATCGATCTTGTCCGGATAGGGGATGAAATCACGGACGATCTCCTTCAGTTCATTGTGATCGAGATCGGCGAGTTCCATGAGAATTGCTTCGTAGAGGGTCTGTTTGTCCTTGAAGTATTTGTACAGGGTGACTTTGGAGACGTTGGCGTATTGCGCCACGGCTTCCATCGTCACGTGTTGAAAACCGTTGCGCACGAACAGGATCGAAGCCTGTTCCTTGATGGCGCGGATCTTGCGGATCGATCGGGGTGACAGGGTCATGGTATCCCTCCTAGAGGATGGTTACAGGATGCCGCCGAAGAAGGTGAAGATGGCGGCGTAGGTGGTAGCGTAGAACAAGGATAAATAGATGCGGGTGCGCGCGAACGAATGGGTGTTGCGCAACACCCAGAAACTGCTGAAGAACGTCAGCAGGAAATACGCGACGAAGTAGATCGATCCAACGATGATCTGATCGCCTTCGGGATCGTAGTTGAAGAAACTGAAGATCACACCGAGAATGAAGTAAATCAGGATGTTGAAGGAAAAAATCATCGTCGTTACCGACATGTAGTCGATGAACTCGAACTGTTCGCGAGTCAAGAGCGAGGTCACGAAGAACCCCACCATCGTGATCGAAAACAGGATAAGGATGATGGCGACGAGAAAATCATATCCGATTTCCATGGGTATCCCCCCTTACTTTCATTATACATCATTTGGACGAAAAACAGTGCTTCGTTCAACAAACAATAAGTTTGTGTGCAAACTTGTTGTGTTTTCACACCCCATGCCGTACCATATAGATAATGATAACAGCAGAGGTGACCATCATGCTCAAACCACTCAAGTGGATCAAACAACATCTGATCATCGCCATCGCCATCAGCATCGCACTGGCGGTCTTCATCGGCTCCGTGGCCGATGTCTCCTGGCTGCGGCGATTGATTCTGCCGCTGACATTCGTGCTTGTCTATCCGATGATGGTGACGCTTCGTCTCGACACCTTGCGCGGTCGGTCCAACTGGCGACTGCAGGTGCTGACGCAACTGATCAATTTCGTCGTGTTTCCGCTGATCGCGTGGGCGATCGGATTGTGGTTCTTCGGTGACGAACCGTATTTCCGACTGGGATTGCTACTTATTGCCCTGCTGCCGACATCGGGAATGACGATCAGCTGGACGGTGATGGCCAAAGGCAACGTCAACGAAGCCATCCGGATGATTGTAATCGGGTTGTTGCTTGGTGCCGTCTTGTCACCACTGTACATCACGCTGTTGCTCGGGGAAGCGATCGCCGTGCCGGCGATGACGATCGCCACGCAGATTCTGATCGTCATCTTCCTGCCGCTCCTGATGGCTTATCTGACGCAGCGCATTCTCAAGCACAAATATGGTGAAACCACGTTCCATCAGACGATCAAACCGGTCTTTCCGCTGTTTTCGACACTGGGCGTGGTGATGATCATTTTCGTCGCGATCGCGCTCAAAGCGGATGTCATCGTCGCCAATCCGGGCATGATCCTGACGATACTCGGTCCGCTCATCCTGATGTATCTGACATTTCTCGCAATCACCATCACGACCGCTCGGTTGTTGTTCGGACGTGAAGACGGCATCGCGCTGGTCAACGGCACGATGATCCGCAATTTGTCAATTGCTCTGGCCATCACGCTGAGTGCGTTTGAAGGGGCCGGCATCGCCGCGTTGCTGATTGCCGTTGCCTATGCCATTCAGGTTCAAATCGCCGCTTGGAATGTCCGTGCATCGAAGTGGCTGTTTCCCCCGAAAAACGATCTTGTGGCCGACTGATCGAGGCTACTTCATCCTTGAAATTTTCCATAAGAAGGCGCTGTTTGGTCGCCTTCTTTTTTGTTGCAAATGATGCAAGCGTATCAATTGAAATGATCCCAAATTGATGTTATTATATTATTGTAATCATTACAATATTGCACAAATTTCAAAGGAGGAATCAACTGCAATGACGCAAAATGAATTAATGAACAAATATGTGGCCGACTTGGCCGTACTCAACGTGAAGTTCCACAATCTCCACTGGAACGTCGTCGGCGAAAACTTTGAAGCCGTTCACGTGTACATCGAAAAACTCTATGACGATCTGTTTCTGAAATTCGACGAAGTCGCCGAACGGATCAAGATGCTCGGTGAATTCCCGAAAGCCTCGCTCAAGGAATACCTCGAAGCGACCGCTGTCGAAGAACTCGCCAACCGCGATTATACGATCGCCGAAACCTATCAACTGCTCGAACAGGAACTCAAGTACCTGAAGAAACTGGCACTCGACATCCGCAGTGAAGCCGATGCCAACGACGACTTCGTGACCGTCAGCTTGATGGAAGACCACGTCGGCGTCTACGACAAGGAAATCTGGTTCGTCAAATCCGCCCAGAAATAATCCGTTTCACCATTCCACGAAAGAAGTGATACCATGACAATGCCGGTTCGCGACATGCTGAAAGAAAAAGGGATCAGCCCGTCCTACACCCGCCAGAAGATTTACGAATTCCTGGCGGCGTCGACCGATCATCCGACGGCCGACGACATTTACCGTGCGCTCATCCGCGAGTTGCCGACGTTGTCCAAGACAACGGTCTACAACGTCATCAAACTGCTCTGCGAGCACGACCTTGTCAAACCCGTCAACATGAGTTCATCGGAGATGCGTTATGAAGTGTGGCACGAACCGCACTCGCATTTCCGCTGTACCGTGTGCGGGACCATCTACGACATTCCGCCGATCATCCCGCGTTACGACGCCAAACGTCTCGAAGGGTTCATCATCAAAGACGAAGAAGTGAATTTGAGCGGAATCTGTCCCATCTGTCAACAAGAATCCACAACATAGAAATCCAAAACACGAAAGGGAAGAACATGGAAGAACAAACCGAAGTACGTGAGTTTCACCGCATGCCCCTGATTGGCGACGACGCCCCGAGTTTCACGGCGACGACGACGCAGGGCGTCATCCGCTTTCCGGATGACTACAAAGGGAAATGGGTCATCTTGTTCAGCCACCCAGCCGACTTCACCCCCGTCTGCACCAGCGAATTCATGACATTCGCCCGCATGCAGGACGAATTCAAGGCGCTGAACACCGAACTGATCGGCCTGTCCGTCGACAGTCTGTACGCCCACATCGCCTGGCTCCGCACGATCCAGGAGAAAATCAAGTGGAACGGCATGGAAAAAATGGAAGTCACATTCCCGCTCATCGAAGACATTTCGATGAACATCGCCAACAAGTTCGGCATGATTCAACCGAATCAGTCGAACACCCAGGCGGTCCGCGCCGTATTCGTCATCGATCCCGATGCGAAGATCCGCACGATTCTCTATTATCCGCTTTCGACCGGACGCAACTTCGACGAAATCAAACGCATCATTCAGGCGCTGCAAAAAGCCGATGCGGACAACGTCGCAACCCCGGCCGACTGGCGTCCCGGCGACGATGTCATCGTCCCGCCCGCAGGCAGCTGCGGCACCGCCAAGGACCGCATGGATGGAGCCGAAGAAGACGTGTACTGTCTCGATTGGTTCATGTGCCTCAAGAAGGACAAGTGACCAAAAAAATAGAGTTCCCAATCGGGAACTCTATTTTTTGTCGTTGAACACTTTGTTCCAATCATCGAGGAAGGCTTTGACGCCTTTGTCGGTGAGTGGATGTTGAATGGATTTTTTGAGGACGTCGTAGGGGACCGTCGCGATGTCGGCACCGACGAGCGCGCTATCGACCATGTGCTGCGGGGTGCGGATCGAAGCGCTGATGATCTGCGTGTCGAAACCGTAGATGTCGAAGATCTGGCGGATGTCGCTGACGACTTGAATGCCGTCGGCAAGCGTGTCGTCCAGCCGTCCGACGAACGGACTGACATAGGTCGCACCGGCCGTCGCTGCAAGCAACGCCTGGTTCGCCGAGAAGACGAGGGTGACGTTGGTCGGGATGCCCAGTTCACTCAGTTTTTTGGTGGCTTTGAGGCCGTCTTCGGTGAGTGGGATCTTGACGACCATATTGGGGTGGATCTTGCTGATTTCGATGCCTTCTTCGACCATTTTATCGGCCTCGAGGCTGATCACTTCGCCACTGATCGGACCATCGACGATGGCGGTGATTTCCTTGATCACTTCGAGAAAATCGCGGCCTTCCTTGGCGATCAGCGTGGGATTGGTGGTGACGCCCGACAGAATGCCGAGTTCGGCCATTTCCTTGATGTGGGCGACGTTGGCGGTATCGATGAAGATCTTCATTGATTGGACTCCTCCTCTTCTTCGTAGACAGGGAAGACAATCGGTTCGAGCTGATCGAGATTCTCTTCCAGTTTATCAACAAACAGAATGCCGTTGAGATGATCGATTTCGTGTTGGATGACGACGCCGACGTAGCCGCTGATGCGCAGTTCGACCTGACGTACGGTGTCGCTTTCCGGCAGGTACTGGTGGGCGCGAACGCGGATCTTCTTGTAACGCGGGACGAGTCCCGTCACTTCACGGTCGACGCTCAGGCAACCCTCACCGCCGGGGATGTAGGTCTTCGCCTCGCTATGAGCGATGATGCGGGGATTGGCAAGGAGCAGCTTGTACAGTTTCTCGCCTTTTTCATCGGTCGTGAACACGACGATCAATCGTTTTTTGATGTTGATTTGCGGCGCCGACAGGCCAACGCCCGGGCGCAGTCCCAGTTCCTCCCCCTTCTCGGGGTCCTGGGAGTTGGTCAGATATTCCATCATGTCGCGGAGGATCGCCTTGTCTTCGTCGGTGAGCGGGATGGGAACCTCGTCACTGATTTGGGCCAGAGTCGGATGTCCTTCACGGATGATGTCGTTCATCAGGATCATGTGAATCACCTCGACATCATTATATCAAATGCGACGCGGGAAAGAAACTGTCTTACCACAATATTTTCAATCTTGTCACCACAATAGGGCCATGATATGTCAAAAACGTTTTCATTTTTGTAATATGGTTTACTATGCGCCGGGAAAACGATATAATGGACTTGATGAGGAGGAATACCATGAGTAAAAAAATACGGAAAATCGGCATCATCACCGGTGGTGGCGACTGCAGCGGCCTCAACGCCGTCATCAACGGCATCACCAAAACCGCCGTGAACAAATACGGCCTGGAAGTGGTCGGATTCACGCGCGGCTATTCCGGTCTGTACAAAAACGACTACCGCCCGCTCGGACTCCGCAGCGTCTCGGGCATCATGCACGAAGGCGGGACGATTCTGAAATCCTCGAACAAGGACAATCTGTTCAACTTCCCCGTTCGCAATGCCGACGGTACGATTACCTACAAGGACGTGTCGGACGAAGCAATCAAGAACATGCGCTATCTCGGCATCGATGCGTTGATTGTCATCGGGGGCGATGGCACACTTACCAGCGCTCGCGACTTTCATCGCAAGGGCGTTCCCGTGGTCGGCGTTCCCAAAACGATCGACAACGACCTGCCGGCTACCGATGTCACGTTCGGCTACAATACGAGCCTGGAAACGATCACCGACGCGCTCGACAAGATCCACACCACGGCCTACTCGCACGACCGTGTCATGGTAGTTGAAGTGATGGGCCGCAAGAGCGGCTGGCTGGCACTCGAAGGCGGACTCGCCGGCAGCGCCGACGTCATTCTCATTCCCGAAATTCCCTACGACCTGTCCAGCATCGTCGAGAAGATCCGTCAACGCGACGCGTTCGGACGCAATTTCTCGATCATCGTCGTCAGCGAAGGCGCCAAACCCAAGGACGGCGACGTCCACGTGCGGGAAATCGTCGAAGACAGCGCCGACAGCGTGCGTCTGGGCGGCATCGGCCAGATCATCACCGATCAGCTGGCCAAACTCGTACCGGAACACGAAGTGCGCTACACCAACCTCGCCTACATCCAGCGCGGCGGCATCACCTCCCAATTCGACCGTGCGCTCGGACTGCTCTTCGGTGTCAACGCCGTCGATCTCCTGATGAACGGTGGATCGGGCCGCATGGTCCAACTCCGCGGCCGCAAGATCACCTCGATTGCGTTGGATGACGTCGTCGGTGGCGGACCAGTCGGTGAAACATCGACGGGTGGCGGCAAACAAGTCGATCCCGACGGTCAGTTCGTACAAGCCGCCAAAGCGATCGGCATCTGCTTCGGCGATCGTTATCGGTTCGAAGACGACGAATGACCTATACCTATCCCATCGATTACGAGCAGTTCACGACCGAGGAGATCATTACCATCGTCGAGTTCCTCGATCTCGTTGAACAGGCCAACACCGGCAAGGTCGACCCGGTCGTCTTCAGCAAGAAACATCAGGACTACCGTAAGGTCGTCAACTCGATCGCGATCAAGAAACAGATTGACAAGGCATTTCAGAAAGTCAGCGGTTTTTCGGTGCACAAGACGATCCAAAAATACAAGTGACAATCTCCGGATTGTCACTTTTTTTGTAGGAAACCGGTGATGAATGATATAATGGAGCCAACACAAGGGGTGATAGCATGCAGCAACCCAGCGAAACCAAACTGGCTCATCCACCGACGATCGATCTCGGTGAGATTCTCCTGCGGCCGGTCCGTTACGATGACTACGAAGACATTTTTGATTACGCCTCCGATGATGAGGTGACGAAGACGCTCGCCTGGGATTCCTATCAATCGATCGATGACGCGATCCAGGCGGTCCAAAACGTGTTCCTCGTGCGCCCCAGCAAAGGCATCCCCGCCGCCTATGCGATCTATCATAAAGCCGATCAGAAAATGATTGGAACGGTCGATTTCTTTCAGGTGGACTGGGCCAAGGCGACCGGTGAGATCGGCTACGTGCTGCATCGCCGATATTGGAATCGCGGTTACATGACGCGAGCCTGTCAGGCTCTCATTGATTATGGCTTTCAGCAACTCCGTCTCAAGGTGATCGACATCCGCCATCTGGCCGAGAACATCGGCAGCAAACGGGTCATCGAGAAGTGTGGATTCCGCTACGTCGGCGATGTCTATCACAAACGGCTCGACAAGGATCTGCCCAGCTACCAGATGACGCGCAAGGAATGGCGGAAGAACAAGAAAGTTTCTAAATAACCGAGAAAACCGCGATTTTTCACAAATCCGGTTTCTTTTCTTATTTATATAATGGTATAATGTGAGTAATAAATCCAATCGAGGTGAGTTCATGTATTGTAAGAATTGCGGCAGCAAACTGGAAGACCAAGCTAAATTCTGTCCCAACTGCGGCGCCCAGCAGGAGACGGCACCCGATCCGATGCCGTCGGGGCAAGACACCGAGTACACGGTTCCCAATTCCTTCGACTACAACGACGATTTAACCGGGAAACAAGAATACCAGTACCAAAAAACCGGCTTCAAAGGCAAACAATGGCAATCCGGCACGAGTGGCAGCATCGGCTTCGGCAGTGGCGAACGCAAGAAAGGCGGATTCAAGAAAATCCTCACCTTCGCTTTCATCGCCGTCGTGGCGATCATCGCCATCTCCTTCATCATCGCCGGTGGCGCACCGATTTCCGGCATCGAGACCGGTACCGGCTTCGACACGCTGACCAGCGAAATCACCGGCGAAACCGACACCTTCGCACCGACCGATCAGATTTTCGTATTCTTTGACATCGGCGCCATCGAAAGTGGTTCGACGCTCTATGTGAGTTTGT
This sequence comes from uncultured Mycoplasmatota bacterium, assembly GCA_913062645.1. GTDB lineage: Bacteria > Bacillota_I > Bacilli_A > Izemoplasmatales > Izemoplasmataceae > Xianfuyuplasma. The sequence goes on along the minus strand of CAJXVW010000001.1, from coordinate 1,249,899 downwards.
ATTTCGAAGACGACGTATATTCCTATGAAACGTACGAGTGGACGATCACCGACGACCTCGGCAGCGGCTACACGTCCTTCACCCGACCGACCGGCGGATGGACGATCGGCGAATACACGATCGAGTTCGTGGTCGGTGAAGAGCTGCTGGAAAGCACCACCATCACCGTCGAATAGAAGAAGCCTGCGGGCTTCTTTTTTCATACAAAAAAAACGGCACAAGCGTGTGCCGTTTTCACTTCAAATCATTCAGAATGCGGATCAGGTTGTCCAGCGCGTAATCGAGTTGGTCCTTGGTCGTGTACGCCCCGATCGAGAAGCGGATCGTGGCGTGGATGTAATCCTCGGGAACGCGGATTGCTTGGAGGACGTGCGACGGATCGATCGAGGTCGAGTCGCAGGCACTGCCGGTCGAGACGTAGATGCCGGCCTTGTTGAGGTAGTAGGTGAGGTCCATGCCGTCGTAGCCCTTGAACGAGAGATTGAGGTTGCCGGGCAAACGGTCGGGACCGATTGGCGGACCGTTGAGGCGGTAGTCCACACCCGCTTCATCGAGTCGCTTCAGGAAGTAGCGTGCGTAGTCGTTCAGACGCGACTCGTAGTCGGCATAGTGATCGATGCCTTGTTCCAGCGCGGTGGTGAACCCGACGATGTAGGGGACATTCTCGGTGCCGCTGCGGAGATCATTTTCCTGTTGGCCACCGTGAATCAGATTGACGATGTGGGTGCCGTCCTTGATGTAGAGAAGACCGACGCCTTTGGGGGCGTGGAACTTGTGACCGCTGACGCTCATCAGATCGACGTTCATCGTGCGGAGATCGATCGGCATGTGGGTGATCGCCTGGACGGCGTCGACGTGGAGATAGACCGATGCCGCTTCGCAGATGGCGCTGATGGCGGCGAGATTCTGGATCGTGCCGATTTCGTTGTTGGCGAGGATGATGCTGACGACCAGCGTGTTGTCGCCGATCAGGCGCGTGAGTTGATCGAGATCGACAAAACCCTGGCTGTCGACGTCGAGATAATGGACGATGTAGCCCATCGTCTCGAGAAACTGGGCAGCATGCAGGGTCGCATGGTGTTCGACTTTGGTGGTGATGATCTCCCCTTTGGTATGGTTCGCGAAGGCGAGCCCCTTCAATGCCCAGTTGCTGGCTTCGGTGCCGCAACTGGTGAAGTAGAGTTCATTGTGGTCGCAATGCAGAAGCGATGCGATGGTCTTCTTCGCGGTGTTCAACACCTTGCGGATGCGAATGCCCTTGTCGTGGAGGCTCGAAGGGTTGCCGTACTCCTCTTGAAGATACGGTTTCATCGCGTCGAACACGACCTTGCTTACTTTCGTAGTGGAGGCGTTGTCGAGATAGACTTCCATGGCCTCACCCCTTCAAGCGGAAGACGCACTGGTCCAACGCGGCAACGTCGAGGAAATCGAGTTCCGATTGATAATCGGCGCCGCGGAGTTCCTTGGCGTTCCCGAACAGCGTCAGCAGTTCGTCGACGTATTCCTTGATCACGTAGGACTGATGGATGATGCACGGATCGTCGTCGTCGAACAGCGCGACGCTCTTGGCGATGATCGCGTCGTGCTGGATCGGGATGTCGGCGATGCGGCCGTCGTAGACGACCTTGCCATTGCGCGTGATGGTGATGAGTTGTTTCATGCGTACCCCTCCTAGGCGATGATGCGGAACAGGAAGTAGATGAAGATGATCAAAAACAGCATGGCGTTGGCGAACTTGATGGTGGCCATATGCTCGCGCACCCAGTTGCTGACGCTGACGATGCTGCGGATGCGGACTGAGGTCACGGCGATGACGATCAGCGGCATCACGAACATCAGATTGTAGAACAACAACAGGATGTAGGCGTCGATGGTCTCGAGGGTGTGGATACCGTAGAGAATCCCGAAGTAGATCTGGCCGGTGCACACCAGTTCGGTGACGCTCAGCGTGATGCCGAGCAGGAAGGTGATCGCGAGCACGGGAATCAGACCGCGTTTGTTCTCGGCGTTGATGGCGCCGGTGAAGACTTTGACGATTTTCTTGTTGTAGCGTTGGATCCATTTGGGCAGCTGGTTCTTGATCTTGCCGTATTGTTCCCGACGAGCCTGAATGAAGTCGTACAGGTTGAACAGGAACAAGAACAGGCACAAGAACAGCACGAACCAGTTGATGATGGATCCGATCAAGGCGATTTCACTCGCGAAACGACCGAGCACGTTGAGGAAGAACGTGCCGATCAGGAAGTACGATACGAACAGCGCGGAAATGTAGACGACGCTGACGAGGATCAGGACCTTCTTGTCTTCGGTGAACCCAAGGAGGCTGATGAACAGCAACAAGAGCGCGATGGCGCAAGGATTGAACCCATCCAGGAGGCCCGCCCCAAGGACGATTAGAAAACCGAGAATGCCCGTCAGATCAGCGTAGGCCTGACCTTCTTCGACGCTCACCTCAAGGAGCGGATCGTCGCTGAGATCGAAGACCGTGCCCCGGTCGACGGCGTCCTGAATGTCCTCAAGACCCTCGAAGAACCGGTCGCCGACGAAGATGACGGGGACCGTCGAATTGTCTCGATCGTAAGTGTCGTTGAAGGCGGCGAAGACATCGATGGCCGTCACGTCAACGGGATTGCCGTCGTCATCGGTGTAACCGTATTCGTCGATGATGGGATTGGCTTGAATGTCGTATTCGATGACGGTGATGCCCTGATCTTCCATCTTCTTCAGATAGTCGATGCTTTCGACGTAATCGTTCCCCGGGCCGTTCGGATATCCGGCGAGTTCGGCGCAAACCAGACAGGTGGTTTCCTTGAAGTATATGACCTGGCGCGTTTCCGCGGCCAGCGTGGTATCGGAAATTCCCAGAAGGAATAGTAGGAAAGCGATGATGACAAGGGATGTTTTTTTCATGTTGTGCACTACTTTCAGGGGATTTGAAAACCTAACCCTATTATATATTCGGACGGTTGGTTAGTCAAACAATCTAACAAAGTATATCGGGGAATATCACTTGCATCCGACGGGGTCTCGTTATATACTAGTTTTGTGGTGATTGCATGAATCAGAACATCCTCGACGCCGTCTATCAATTGACCGACGACATCAAACAGTCCGACGACTATCGGCGTCTGCTCGAACAAAAAACGAAACTGGAACAGGACCCTGCCATCGGCGAACGTCTCGCCGCTTACCAGAACTGGCAGGCGAAGTACGACGAGGTTCGTCAGTACGGCACCCATCATCCCGATTTGAAACGCGTCCAGCTCGCGTATCGCGATGCCCGGGAAGCCCTCTTCAGTCATCCCGAAGTACGCACCTTCGTGCAACTTGAGAAAGCCGTCCAGGCTCGTCTCGACGACATTGCTCGAGCGCTCGCCACCACCGTTTCCGACAAAATCAAGCACCCCGATTCGATCGGGCTCATCCAACGACACTAGGTGATATCATGATCAAACGCAGCAGCCTCATCGTGCACTTCCGCAGTCCCAAGGCCGTCAAGCACATCGAAAAGGTCGCCAACGTGACCTACTACCACAAGAAGCGGCGTTACGCCGTGTGCTATTGCGACGCCGATCAGGTGGAGGACGTCATCAAGAAACTGAAGAAGATCCGCCTCGTCAAACGCATCGAGGAAAGTCTCTTCGAAACCGACGAATATCAACTCGATCTCGATGTCAAGTAAAAATACTTGACATTGTTTTTTTGAAGTGATATACTTGTCCCGGAAATCGAAAGAAGGAGGAACCAACGATGGCAGTAAAAATCAGATTACAGCGATTCGGAACCAAAAAACGTCCATTCTATAGACTGGTGGCAGCGGACTCGCGCAACAAACGCGACGGCCGATATCTTGAAATCATCGGCACCTACAACCCGCTGACCGATCCGGCAACCGTCAAAATCGATGCGGAAAAAGCGCAAAAATGGTTAAATGAGGGAGCACAAACCACGGACACCGTCAAGAATCTGTTCGTTCAGGCCGGAATCACCACCAAGCGCAACAAATAGCGGGTGATGACATTGGCAGTCAATTATGAAAAACTGATCAAGGACCTGATTCACCCATTGGTCGTGCATCCGGAAGACCTGATGGTCAAAAAGTTTTCCGAAGACGACAACATGCTGACGATGCAGGTCATCGTCCACCAGGACGATCTCGGCCGCGTGATCGGCAAGAACGGTCGCATCGCCAACGCGATCCGCACGATCTGCTACGCCAGCGCATCGCGCGAAGGAAAGAAAATCACCATCAACATCGATTCATTCGAGGCCTGAAAACATGGCCTCTTTTTCTTTGCGTATGACAAAAACTATCGTCATTATGCATTGAATAATCGAACTATTTTTACTATAATTACATTATGCGGATGTAGATACATCCGTCAGTCACGACAGAAGGAGTACGACCATGAACACACTCGAAGTACGCAATCTGACCAAACGCTTCAAACTGTCCAAAAAACAGCAACGTCTGGAGAAGACCGACGCCACCGTCAAAGTCGCCTGCAACGATGTCTCGTTCACGGCCTATCCCGGTGAGATCTTCGGTCTGCTCGGACCCAACGGCGCCGGCAAGACCACTTGTTTGCGCACGATTTCAACGCTCATCAAACCCGACGAAGGCGATGTCATCGTCGGCGGCAGCAGCGTTGTCACCGCCGATGAGGAAGTCCGCGGCAAAATCGGGTTCCTGACGAGCGAACTGAAACTCGAAGACCATTTCACGCCAAACTATCTGTTTCGCTATTTTTCACGACTTCACGGCATCGCCGAAGACGCCATCGAAGACCGCAAGATGGAACTGTTCAAACGCTTCGGCATCGACGAGTTCATGGAAGTCAAAGTCGGTGAACTGTCGAGCGGAATGAAACAGAAGACATCGATCGCGATCAGCCTTGTTCACGATCCCGATTTCATCATCTTCGACGAACCGACCAACGGTCTCGACGTGCTCACGGCGCGCAGCGTCACCGATTATCTGATTGAACTCAAGAACCAGGGCAAGACGGTCATCCTGTCGACGCACATCCTGAGCGTCGTCGAAAAACTGTGCGACCGCGTCGGCATCATCATCAACGGCAAGATGAAACGCTGCGACACGCTCGCCAATGTCCGCAAGGAACAACAAAGCGCCGATCTCGAGGAGCTGTTCTTCCAGCTCGTTGAGGAAGAAAATCTGCTCGGAGGTGATCTGGCGTGAACAACATCCTGACCGTATTCAAGAAAGAATTCTACCGCGTGATGAGCGACAAGCGACTGATCTTCACCGCCATCTTCCTGCCTGGTCTGGCGATCTATCTGATGTATTCGTTCATGGGCAACGCGATCGGCAATCAAGTCGATGAAGTGGAAAGCCATACGATCATCCTCTACACCGAAAACATGCCGGACACATTGCGTGATCAGATCGTCGGCGACGATCAGCGCGATGTCGAGTTCCACGACTTCGATGACATGCCTTATGATGACATCAAAGCCGGCATTCTCGAAGGCGACATCGACGTCTTGATCCGTTTCCCCGAAAACTTTGAAACCACCATTTCACAATACGATCAGCCCGGATACGTCGTTCCCGAAGTGATGACCAGCTACAACCCTGGCGAACGCTACAGCAACAGCGCCTATTACTATCTGCTCAGTCATCTCAACGCCTACGGTTTTGACATCAGTTACGACCGTCTCGGCGAAGACATGTTCGCCTTCCACACCGATCTCACCAATCCGGACCACATCATCATGGACGAACAGCGCGCCAGCGGCCAGAGCTTCGCGATGCTGCTGCCGATGCTGATCGTGATGTTCCTGTTTTCCGGTGCGATGACGATCGGTCCCGACAGCATCGCCGGCGAGAAGGAACGCGGCACCATCGCGACGCTGCTCGTCACGCCGATCAAACGCGGCGAACTGGCCGTCGGCAAAGTCATGAGCCTCTCGATCATCGCCCTGATGAGCGCGACGTCCTCGTTCATCGGCATCTTCCTGAGCCTGCCGATGCTGATGCAGGGCGAAGAGCTCGATGCCAACATCTACGGTGTCGGCGAGTATCTGTCGATCTTCGGCGTGCTGCTCGCAACGGTGCTCGTCATCGTTGGCCTGGTCAGCGCCATCAGTGCGTATGCCAAGTCGATCAAGGAAGCGTCGATGATGATTCTGCCGCTCTATTTCCTCAGCGTCATCGTCGGTGTCAGTTCGATGTTCAGCGGCGAAGCCGCGACCAATCCGCTGATGTATCTGGTTCCCATTTACAGCAGCGTCAACATGCTGATCGGCATCATGACGTTTGAAATCGTTCCATTGCATTTCCTCTTGATGGTGATTTCGAGCGTGGTCTATGTTGCGATCCTGATCTTCATCATCAACAAACTGTTCCAATCCGAAAAAGTGATGTTCAGCAAATAACCAGCGAGGTGATTCCATGGAACGCGTCTTGATTGGTACCATTGTCAATACCCACGGACTGAGTGGGACGGTGAAAATCAAGTCCCATACCGATTTCATCGTGGAGCGATATGCGCCGGGTACGACCCTGCATGTCGCTTTTCGTGGTGATTTGATCCCCGTTACCGTCCAGTCGGTGCGCACCGTCAAGGGCTTGCAACATGTCACCTTCCGCGAGTTCACCGACATCAATCAGGTCGAACGCTACAAGGGTTCGGACCTGTACATTGACGCAACACAGATTCACGAACTTGACGACGAAGACGAGTTCTATTTCGACGAACTAATCGGTCTCGACGTCTACACCGATCACCTTGTCGGCACCTGCGTCGATATCCGTCAAGTGCCGCAGGGCGAGCTGCTCGTAGTCCGCCGCGATGACGCCAAAGACGCGCTGATTCCCTTCAACAAGGTGTTCGTCAAGTCCGTCGACAAGGACCAACGACGGATTCTGTTGGATGCTTGGGAGGGATTGCTGTGAGAATCGACATCCTCACCTTGTTTCCGGAATTGTTCGATGGGTTCATCGATGGCGATCGCATGCGAGCGGCGTGCGTCGATGGCGATGTCGAACTCCGCTTGATTGATTTTCGCACGTTCAGCACCAACAAGCACGGCAAGGTCGACGACGCCCCCTATGGCGGCGGCGCCGGCATGGTGTTGCAGGTGCAACCGATTCGCGATGCGCTCCAAAGCATCGCCGGATACAAACGCGCAACCAAACTGATCGTGACCCCGCAGGGCCAACGATTTGATGCCGCTCTCGCGAAGGAACTGCGCCGTGCGGAGCATCTGATCGTCTTGTGCGGACACTACGAAGGATTTGACGAGCGGATTCGTGATTTGTTCGATCGCGAAGTGTCGATCGGCGACTTCGTCATGACCGGCGGGGAACTGGCCGCGATGGCAATTGTCGACAACATCGTCCGCCATGCGCTTGGATCCAACGAGAAGGAGGGACATCCCGATGCGTAATCTGTGGAAACGAATGTTCGGAGAGTACGCCGTCATCATCCTTGTACCGGGAGCCTTCATCGTGCTCGGGATCATCGCGTTCTTGATTTATGGGTTCGCCGATCCGGTGCGCACCGAGGTGCCTCACGCAACGACGTTGTTGGAGGATCAAATCGCGCTCGAGAGTGAGTTCCGCGATGCCTATCGCGATGGCATGTACAGTGAAATCAACCCCTACTTCATTCGTGATCCGTACGGCATCTCGCCGCTGTCGGGTCTGATTCTATTTGAAACCGACACGGCGACCCGTTACGTGGTGCGCGTGGTCGGCAAGACGGAAGAAGCGACACTCGAGTTTCATACGCCGCTTGCGACCGTCCACCAAATTCCCGTACTGGGTCTGTATGCCGGACACAGCAACGTCATCCAACTGCTTGCCTATGACACCGCGACCGGTGGTCCGGGCGAACTGTTGACCACCATCACCACGCAGACGCCGGCACTGCCGGAAACGATTCCGACGCCCGAGTCGATTGTCACCACCCATGCGTTCTTCGGCGATGACTGGATGGTGATGGTACCATCCACCGATCAATTTGCCTTGGCCTACGATGCCTTCGGAGACGTGCGCTGGTACCTGACGACCTCGTTTGCCGGAGTGATGGAGCCGCTCATGAACGGGCATTATCTCGTTTCCACCGAGCGCTTTGTCCAAGAGCCGTATTATGCCAGCGGGTTCTATGAAATCGATCTGCTGGGCAAAATCCATGTCGAATATCAGGTCCCCGGCGGTGTGTATGGTGACGTCACCGAACTGCCGGGCGGCAACCTGCTCACCATCAGCAATACCTTCACCAACGGTGTTCAGGATCTCGTCATCGAGATCGAAAGGACGACGGGACGCGTCATCCGCTCGTGGGACATGAATGATTATCTGGACATCGCCGATGGCTTCAACCAGATGTTCACGTTCGACGACTGGGTGCATGTCACATCGGTCGCCTACGATCCACAAGACGATCTCGTCTTGATCGCCAGTCGCCACAAAGATGCCGTCATCGCCATCGACCGGCTGACTGATGAACTGGTGTATCTGCTTGGCGACACGACGCGGTGGGCATCGTCGAAAGTGCCGTTGTTTCTGGTTGATCCACAGGACAACAACTGGTTCTACGGACCTAACAGCATCGACGTCATGGCCGATGGTCGCATCCTCTTGTTCGACAACGGCAACCATCGCAGCAAACTGCTTGCCAACTACGTCCTGCCGACGATGAACCGCTCCTATGCGCGCATCTACGACATCGATCTCGACAACCGGACCGCCACCCTCGACGCAACGCCGGGCGAGTCCATCACGGCGTTGTCCTACAGTCCCTATCTGTCCAACGCGACAGAACTGGCCGAGGACACCTATCTGCTCCACAGTGGCGGCATCGCCAGCACCACCGCCAGTACGATCGGTGTCGCGGCACCGCTCTACGACGGTGAGGATCCGTTGTCGTTGTCGAGTGTAACGGTGATCCTTGAGAACGATGCGGAAGTGTATGTGCTGAGACTTGCGACCAACGTCGCCAAAGCGCTTCGGATCAATCCGTATGGACCGCAGACGCGCGTCGTGTTCGGAGAACCGGACGTGCGCGGCCAGCAACTGGTCGCCACCCCTTACGATGGATCGATCACCGAACGCTTGACGGTGTTTGAAACGGTACCACCAGGCTATGACCTGATGCTTCTCAAAGACCGCAACCAACTGGTGGTAGAGGGACGCTTCGACATCGATCAGACGGTGTTTCTCGTACTCCGTGATGCGAGTGGTGAAACGATGTATCACATCCCGATCACACCGCTTTCTCAATCGGCGCTCGTACCGCCCGTCAACGAGCTCGAGCGGGTCACGACGACCTTCCATCTCAACGAGTACGAACGAAGCGGAACCTACAGCATTCTGTTGATCATCGACGGGCACCGTTACGACACCTATACCGAGGTCACATTTGACTGAGAATTTGTCTTGCATTTAACAAACCGCTATGCTATAATAACTAACGCTGTTAAATCGAACCATAACATTTGCTCCGCTTTGGAAGAGTCCTTATGAGCAAGTGATCAACGTAAGGAGTGAAATCATGTCGCAGCAACTGTTACGAGAGATTACGAATGAATTTCAGAAGTCCGACGTTCCCGCTTTCCAAGCCGGTGACACCGTCAAAGTGGCGGTCAAGATCCGCGAAGGAAACCGCGAACGCATTCAGATTTTCGAAGGACTCGTGATCAAGCGTCAAGGTGGAGGCATCGGTGAAACGTTCACCGTCCGCAAAGTGTCATACGGCGTCGGCATCGAACGTACCTTCCCGATTCATTCGCCCCTGGTGGAGAACATCGAAGTCGTTCGTCGCGGGAAAGTCCGTCGCGCCCGTCTGTTCTACATCCGTGGTCTGTCCGCCAAACAATCGCGCATCAAGGAAAAACGATAAAAGCCATCGCCGATGGCTTTTATTTTATTTGAAAAAATGACATTTTGTCGCAATCTGTACATTGAAATGAGGAATTTCACCTGCGACAAGAATCGTTGTTCAGGGCTCAACAGTGGCCACATCTCATATGTTTCGGCATTCATTTGTTGCAGTGCGCGTGGATGTCAAACATGCGCATGTGTGCTATAATAAGGAACAAGAAGAAGGTGATGTCATGGATACGACACGCGAACATCTGTTCAACCGAATCCTCAATGTGTTCGAAGCACAACCGATCTGGATCCTCGTCGGTGCGCTTCTGTTTGAGATTGTGTATGAGATCCTCGGTCGCTGGTTGCTGACGATCGGTATTTTGAATGTTCAGACCTTCACGTATCTGCTGCACAGCGTGCAGTTCGTCTCGAAGTCGATGTTCTTCCTGATCATCCTCGCCTTCCGGCGATACGAGACGCGTTTCGTGTTGTACTCGCTGTTCGGCATTCTCGCGTTGCTGTTCTTCAGCATCATGATCGTCAATCTCAAGTTGACGGGCATCCGCGGGTATGCGATCGACATCAACTTCGTGTTCGCCCTGCTCGCGTTCGGAATGGCCGTCTACATCTCGGTCGATCCGACGGTGCGCTACTTCAGCAAACCGATCCTGATCGGGACGACGGTGATGCTGCTCGCGTTCCACAGCAACCTCTACATCATGTGGCAGTATGTCATCTATGAGTCGGTGGCGACCAATTATGCGTCGTTCTTCCGGACGGCGGTGTACTTGATGATCATCGGGTATCATGCGGTCTGGTTGCTTTGGACGCTCCCGCAAATCTATCTTGTCAAAAACATTGATTACATGTAAAACATCTTCGGATGTTTTTCTTTGGAACACCAACATTACTCGCTCAGGAGGTCGCAACGATGTACAATCACAAGCTCGTGTATGTTGCGCTCACGCTCGCCATCCTTGAAGTGCTCAGCCTCGTTGTGCTGGGTTATTTGCATTTTTCCAGCGACACCTACGATTTCGCCACGCTTGTCAAAGTGCTGAGCGTCACGAGTGCGGTGTTGCAGATTGTGTTCTTCGTGGTGTTCGTCTACTACACGCGCAACCAGACGAGATATCTGTTTCTGGGCATGTTGAGCATCCTGCTGCTGGTGACGTTCCAACCAATTCTGTTTCGATCGCTTTCCGGTGCAGGCAGCTCATCGATGCTCGCCGACGTCAACGCGGTAATCGGGATGGCATTGATATTCGTTGCCGTCAACGTTCACGTCGACGACACGACCTATGCCTTCGCCAAGCGGATTCTCGTCGCCAACTCGTTCGCCTTGATGGTGTTCCGCACCCCGGTGTTCTTCCTGTTGATCTGGTTGGTCGAACGATTCTTCGATACCACCGAGAACATCATCGTTCCGGTTTGGATCGGAGTCCTCGCCCTGCAGTACCTGACATTCGCGATCATCAACGCGTTCAAGATCCAGATCGTCAACAAGATTGATTTCATCTAGAATGTAAATTTTCACAAATTAGCGAATGATAGCGTTTGTTTTTGGGCAGTTTGCACAAAAACTATGAAAACTTTTCATTTTTGGCACGTTTTCAGTTGAAAACATTTTCACATATGATATAATTTTATGTGATGAAAGAAGGTGCCAAAACTATGAGCAAAGCTACCATTTATGATGTCGCCGGCGCCGCCCGCGTCAGTCTGGCGACGGTATCAAGAGCCATCAACAATCCCGAAAAAGTCAAACCCGAAACCAGAGAACGCGTCCTCCGCGTGATCGAGGAACTCGGCTACAAACCCAACGCGTTCGCCAAGGGTCTGGCCAGCCGCAAGTCAACGACCGTTGCCGTCGTTGTTCCCGACATGTCACGGGCGTCGATCGCGGAAATGATGAACGGCATCGCCGACATCGCTCGCGTCTACAAATATTCGATCCTCCTCTACATCCTCGAAAGTGAAGATGCGAGCGAGGAAGACATCCTGCGCGAAATCATCGCCGCCCAGGTCGACGGCATCCTGTATCTCAACGATGAGATCACGGCGCCGCAGTACGAGTTCCTGCGCACGATCAAGAACACCTATCAGATTCCTGTCGTTCTCACCAATACATTCTATCCCGAAGACGACGAAATCCCGTCGGTATCGATCGACTACGAACGCGCCGGCTACGAAATCACCAAAAAACTGATCGACGAAGGACGCCAGCACATCTACATGGTGTCGACCGTCCGCAAGTACATGGTGAACGACCTCAAGGAAGCCGGGTATCAGCGCGCCATGAACGAAGCCACGCTGGAACCGAAGGTGATGCGCACCAGCGGTCGCATCTCGATCAACACCGAACACTTCAACGAATACTTCAAGGACAACAAGGTCGACGGCGTCATCGCCGTTCGTGACTCGATCGCGATCAGCTTCATGAACGTCGCCTTTGAAAACGACGTGAAGATTCCCGAAGACATCGGCGTGTGTGGATTCCAAAACACCAAGTACGCCCGTCTTGCCCGACCGCAGCTGTCCTGCGTCGACCTGCCGATATACGACATGGGCGCCGTGGGCATGCGTTTGTTGACCAAACTGATGAACAAAGAAGACGTCGGCGATCGCGTCGTCAAATTGCCGCATTCGATCGTCCTGCGTAAAACAACCCTCTAAATCTGCGACGAAGAAGAGCCCGTCGAACACCTCAGCAATCAGAGACCTGGTGGTGGCTGCGAACCAGGGAGAACCGATTGGCGTACACCTTCTGAGAGCCATGTGCAAAGCATGGACGGTGATTCCGTTACAATCAATGGAGTGCCAGACAACGTCTGGAATTAAGGTGGTACCACGGACTTCGGTTCGTCCTTTGATCAGGACGGACCGATTTTTATTTGAATAGGAGGAAAACCCATGAAACTATTAGACGAACTGAAGTGGCGCGAACTGCTGTTCGACGTCACCGACGAAGCCCTCGCCGATGAGTTGGAGAAGGGTCCGATGACCTTTTATGTCGGCGCCGATCCGACGGCCGACAGCCTGCACGTCGGACATCTGATCAGCTATCTGGTCTCAAAACGTCTGCAGGATCGCGGTCATCATCCGATCCTCGTCATCGGTGGTGGTACCGGACTGATCGGCGATCCCAGCGGCCGCAGCAGCGAACGACAGCTGCTGACGCTCGAGGAATCGCTTAAAAACGCCGACGCGATCACCGCGCAGGTCAAGAACATCCTGCCCGAGGCGACCGTCGTCAACAACTACGACTGGATCAGCACCTACGACGTGATCACCTTCCTGCGCGACATCGGGAAGCATTTCAACATTGGCTACATGCTCGCCAAGGACAGCGTCAAGAGCCGCCTCGAACAAGGCATCAGCTTTACCGAGTTCTCGTATCAGATCATTCAGTCGCTCGACTTCATGCATCTGTACAAGCACCACAACTGCACGCTGCAGATCGGGGGCCAGGATCAGTGGGGAAACATCACCGCCGGACTGGAACTGATCCGCAAGATGCTGGGTTCCGACGCCAAAGGGTATGGTTTCACCTGGCCGCTCTTAACCAAAGCCGACGGGTCCAAGTTCGGCAAGTCGGCCGGAGGAGCGATCTGGCTCGACAAGAACAAGTCGAGCGTGTATGAGTTCTATCAGTACTGGATCAACACGCCCGACAAGGACGCCGTGCCGTTCCTCAAAAAGTTCACGTTCCTACCGGTCGAAGAAACCAAGGAGATCATCGCCGCCTTTGAGGCCGCGCCCCATGAACGGTTGGCGCAGAAGACGATCGCCGAACAGCTCACCGTGCTCGTCCACGGTCGGGACGCCTACGACAGCGCCGTACGCATTTCCGAAGCGCTGTTTTCCGGAAACGTGCGGGCATTGAGCGCCGATGAGATCCGGGATGGGTTCAAGGACGTCCCCTCGATCACCGTCAGCGGCGAACAGCAACTCATCGATCTGTTGATCGAAGCCGGACTGGCGACGTCGAAACGTCAGTCGCGAGAGTTCATCACCAATGGCGCCGTCAGCGTCAATGGCGACAAGATCGACGATCTGGACTTCGTCGTATCGGCGACCGACGCGATCAACAAGGAGTTCACGGTGTTGCGTCGCGGCAAGAAGAAGTACGCCCTCGTCAAACACAAATAAAAAAGGAGACGCTCAAGCGTCTCCTTTGTTTGTCAGATAGTGGGGATTCTTGGTTACGAGTTTGATCAGCAGCAAGTTCACGGCGTTGAAGACGAAATAGGCGAAGAAGAACCCTGCGATGTAACCGAGCGTCAACAAATCGAAGCCGAACGGATCGCTGCGGCCGAACAAATCGGAAAAGACCGGTTTGTCCTTCATGTAGAAGAAGTCGGCGGCGTCCCACCAGACGTTGAGCGGCCAGCTGGCGAAAACCAGTACGACGGCGGCGACGAGAGGCACCAGGCCTTCTTTGAGATCGAACTTGTAGTCGTCGTAGAGAACCAGATAGAGCGGCAACAGCGTGATCACGACGTGATCGATCGTGAACCCGTACAAATAGAACGTGCGAACCGCTTCGCTCCACGACGGTACGTCGGGATCGATGAACGCCGTCAGTCCGAGGAATCCGTAAAAGAACAGAAACGGACGGAGTTGTTTGATCGGCACGAACAACCAAAGCAGCGCCAAATACGATGAAATCGTGCAAAGTTGCAGCGGCAGGGCGCGATGGTACTCGGCGGCGAGGAAGTATTCGGTGTTGCGGCCGATGCGCGAGATGAGCATGATGACGCCGACAACCAGAGCGACCTTGCGTTGGTTGGCGCGGATGTAGTCCTGGAAGTAGACCATCGAGAAGCCGGTGGCGACGAGAATCAAAATCAGAATCAATTGTCCGAGCATGTTGTCCTCCTTGTGGCATATGCTAGTTCCATTATACTACTTCAGGCCCATGATGTAAGTAAAAAAATGTAAAAAAAAGACACGCTCGTGTCTTTTTTATTCGCAATCGGGTTCGTTGCACTCGGTGACGTGCGAATAGGCCACCAAAAAGATTTCCTTGATGTGGTTGTCCTGCAGGGAATAGAAAACCTGCTTGCCGTGTTTGCGCGTTTTGACGACATGACGGTCGCGCAGCAGCTTGAGTTGATGGCTGATTGCCGACTGACTGGCGTCGAGTTGATCGGCGATGTCCTGAACGCAGAACTCGTTGTCGAGCAACAGCTCGATGATGCGCAGGCGGGTGGTGTCGCTGTAAATCTTGAAGAGCCGGACGGCTTCGTCAATTGTGGACGTGACCTGGTTTGACATTGTCTTTCCCCCTTGTATAGATCAGTCTGAGACTGTTGACAACGGCGATCAGGGTGATGCCGACGTCGGCGAAGATGGCCATGATCATGGATGTTTCACCGAATCCGGCGAGCACCAGGAACAAGAATTTGACGGACAAGCTGAAGATGATGTTCTGATAGACGATGTTCTTGGTTTTGCGGGCGATCTTGAGCGCTTGTTCCAGCAACGTCAAATCGTTGCCCATGATGACCACGTCGGCCACATCGATGGCGATTTCACTGCCGTCGCCCATCGCGACGCCGATGTCGGCGTTCTTGAGGAGCGGCGCATCGTTGATGCCGTCGCCGACGAACATCTTGCGTTTTTTGGTTTCGATGGCGTTGAAGGCTTCGACTTTTTCTTCGGGCAAGAGACCCGAGAGGAAGTTGATGTTGCCGAGGTCGTAGGCGACCGAGTTGGCGATGGCCTTGTTGTCGCCGGTGAGCATCGTGATGTTGTATTTCTGCAGCAGACGGCGGATGACGTTGCGCGACGAATCCTTGATCGTATCGGCGACCAGTACGCGGCCGACATACCGACCGTTCTTGCTGACAAAGACATTGCTGCCGATGACGTTCTTTTTGTCGGTGACACGGACTTTGTGTTTGTTCAAGAGCTTGCGGTTACCGACGAGGATCTTGCCTTCATCGGTGGTGACGACGATGCCAAATCCGGGAACTTCCTCGATGTTATCAAACTCGTAGAGTTCGCCTTCGTAGTGTTTGACGATCGACTGCGCGATCGGGTGATTGCTGTATTGCTCGACGCTCGCAGCGAGTTTCAAAGTTTCTTCGTCGGTGACGTCAGTCACTTCAAACTTGCCGTGCGTCAATGTTCCGGTTTTGTCCAGACCAATCACGTCAACATCTGTTACCATGTGAAGGTAGGAACTGCCTTTGAAGAGGATCCCCTTGCGAGCGGCTGCACCGATGCCGGCAAAGTACGAAAGTGGCACGGAAAGGACCAAAGCGCAGGGACAACTGACGACCAGGAAGATGGCTGCGGAGTAGATGTAATCCTCGTAGCCGGACGGGTTGATCAAGGTCGGTAAGAGGAACATCAAAAATGCGGCAAAGGTTACGGCCGGTGTGTAGTATCTCGCGAACTTCGTGATGAAGTTTTCCGGGCGTGCCTTGTGGTTGGTCGAGTTTTCGATCAGATCGATCATCTTGGCGATCGTCGACTCGCTGTATTCTTTGTTGGCTTCGATTTCGATGACGTTGCCGACGTTGATGTTGCCGGACAGGATGAAGTCGCCGACGGTCGCATTGCTAAGTTTGGCTTCCCCAGTCAGCGCGCTGGTGTTGAGCGACGTCGTGCCCTTCAAGATGGTGCCGTCAACGGGAATCTTTTCACCGTTTTTGACAACCAGACGATCGCCTTTTACGATGGCCATCGGATCGATGATGACGACGTTGCCGTTCTCGTCAATGCGGTTGGCGTATTCGATCTTGAGGTCGATCAGACTGGACACTTCTTGCTTGCTGCGGTGCACGGCGCGGTGCTGCAGGTATTCGCCGACGGTGTAGAAGATGATGACGAGGGCCGCCTCGTATGGATGGCCGACGAACATCGCGGCGATGGTCGCAATCAGCATCAGCGTGTTTTCATCAAAAATCTCCAGCCGTTTGATTCCCTTCCAGGTCTTGCGGGCGATCTTGTAGGCAATGAAGGCGTAGCCGATGCCGTAGAACAGATCTTCGCCGCTGAACCCGTTGATGCCGAGCAGATTGTCGGCCCACACATAGGTGATGACATCCCGCTCCATGAGGAGCCCGATGAGGTAGCCGACGACATAGATCGCGAATCCGATGAAGAACGTGTAATACGTCTCAATCTGGTGTTTCGTTTCCATGAAGTGGCGTTTGCTGTAGGCGTAGGTCTCAACGCCGTCCTCGATCGAATCGACGATGCTGCGGATTTCGGGTATCGCGTTTTCTTCGTCGAATTCATCGGTGGCGTCGATCAACATCACTTGGTTGGGGAAATTGAAACTGGCGGAGTTTATATATGGCAGTTCGCCCAGGGCGCGTTCGATGCGTCCGGCGCAATTGGAACAGATCAGGTTTTTCATGATGACTTTTTGAATCATACGTGTTCACCTCTTTGGTCGGATCCCTTACATCCTTCGCTTCCGGTGAGGTTGCTTGGTGCAATGTACCACTAGATTATATATGAACAATGACTCATATGTCAAGTATATCATAAAAATTCCTATTTGCTACCATTATACCCCAAGTTGTTTTGAATTTCAAAATACATTCGCATCCGTACTCAAACTTATTGAAAAATACTATGTATAATGGTATTCTTTTATAGAAGAGGTGATACTCCCATGGACTTTTACGCACACGTCCTCGAACACAAGGACGAACTGATCAAACGAACCAAACAGCTGCTGGCGATTCCGAGCGTGCTCGACCGCTTTGATCCAGCCAGTGAAACCCCCTTCGGCACTGCCATCAACGACGCCCTGCAGTTCATGCTCGAAATGGCCAAGGACGACGGGTTCATCACCAAGAACATCAACAACTACGCCGCCCATGTCGAATACGGCAGCGGCAAGGAGATTCTCGGTGTGCTCTGTCATCTCGACGTCGTTCCGACCGGTGACGGTTGGACGTACGGACCATTCGAACCGACCATTGCCGACGGGAAGTTGTACGCCCGTGGCGCCGCCGACGACAAGGGACCGACGATGGCCGCCTATTTCGCCTTGAAACTGCTCAAGGATCTCGGCTTTGCCGTCAACAAACGGGTTCGCATCATTCTCGGCACCGACGAAGAAACCGAATGGCGCGGCATCGGCGAATACTTCAAAACCGAACAGATGCCCGACATCGGCTTCGCGCCCGATGCGATGTTCCCGCTCATTTATGGCGAAAAAGGCATCTTCACCTTCGACGTCACCGGCAAGACGACCGACACCGATCTGATCACGTTCACGGCCGGGGACCGCTACAACGTCGTGCCCGATTACGCCTCCTGCACGCTGCGCAAGGATCTCAAGGAAGAGTTCACGCAGTACCTCGCGTTTCATGGTCTGTCGGGCGAAATCGACGGCGACAAGTACGTCGTCCATGGCAAACGCGCCCATGCGATGCAACCGAACCTGGGTGTCAACGCGGCGTTCATCCTCGCCGAATTCCTGCAACAGCACATCGACAACGCGTTCATCGACTACATCTGCGAATACCTTACGTTCGATCATCTCGGCGAGAAGCTCCGCATTGATCATTATGACGACGAGATGAAGGAGTTCACGATCAATCCCGCCGTCTACGAATACAACAAGAACAGCTTCAAGATCGGCATCAACTGCCGGTACCCCAAGGAGTGGGACAAGGACAGCGCCAAGATCAACTTGGACGCCAGTGCCAAGAAGTATCATTTCAAGATCCACTATCTGGGTGACAAGGTCGTCCATTACGTTGACAAGAACGACCCGCTCGTACAGACACTCTATGATGCCTACGTCAAATACACCGGCGACACCGAGCACGAACCGATCACGATCGGCGGCGGAACGTACGCCCGCAGTCTCGACAAGGCGGTCGCCTTCGGACCGATGATGCCGGGACGCAAGGACGTCGCCCACCAGATCGACGAGTATCTGTTCGTCGACGATCTCCTCAAGGCCACCGCCATCTACATGGAGGCCATCCACCAACTGACCAAATAGCGTTTGGGGGGCAAGATATGAAGGCGGATTATCATCAGACGATTCTCGATTCGATCGATGTCGCCATCGCCGAACACGAGATGATCTACGACAAACACGGTAATCCCGTTGATTACCGTTATTTGTACGTGAACAAGCCGTTTTGCACTTTGATGAACGTAACGCCGGAACAAGTCATCGGCAAGGCCGCCTATGAGCTGTTCCCCGGTGTCGAGAAAACCTGGATCAACCGCTATCACAAACTTCTCGAAACCGGTGAAGCAGCATCGTTCACGAACTATACCAAGGAAGTCGATCGCTACTTCAACGTCTATGCCGTCAAAAGCGGCCCCGACCGTTTCATCACAAGTTTCCGCGACGTCAGTGCGTTCGTCCGCACGCTCAACGACAACGCCCGCAAGGTCGACGTCGCCAGCAACTTCGTCAATCCCGTCCGCGCCGCCTATTTCGAGTTTGATCTCAAGAGCCGGACCTTCGATTACAGCGATGTCCTCCGCGACATCATCGGCAAGGACATCATCACCTACGACGATTACGTCACCTTGTTCGCCAAACAGGTTCATCCCGGTGATCAGGATCGGTTCGAAGCCCGCGTCCGCACCGTCTTCAGCGGTGCCGAAGACGAACTCGGCATGGAAATCCGGTTTCTCCACCAACAGCGTCAGGAGTACGTCTGGCTCAGTTTCTATGCGTTCGTTGAAGCGCGCTATCGGGGCGTTCCGATCAAACTCCGCGGTCTGATCAAAGACATCGATGCGGAAAAGCGTCGCGAGACCGAAATCGAAACAATGGAGACGTTGTTCCGGGAAACCCGCAAAGTCGCCAACATCGCGACGTTCTATTACGTGGTCGACGACCAGGCATTTCGCCCATCGCGAGAACTCGACGAGTTCACCGGCATCGCCAATCTCGTGTCGATCGAACAGTTCCGCGAGATTGTTCTGCCGGAAGATCTGCCGCGTTACGATCATTCGACGGACGCGATTCTCAATCACCCCGAGGGTCTCGTCACGGATTATCGCATTCGCCGCGGCGATCACATCCGGTACATCCAGTCGTCGATCTTCCCGACACCGGCCGAAGACGGCAAGATTCACGGTGTTTTCGGCATCCTCAAGGACGTCACCGAACTGGAAGAAAGCAAACGCGAAATCGAATATTTCGCCAATCACGACGTCCTCACCGGAATCTACAACCGCAACAATTACGAACATTACGCCAAACAACTCGAAACTCAGCGTCATCTCGGTTTGATGATCTGTGACGTCGACGGTCTGAAACTGATCAACGACGCCTTCGGCCACATGGAAGGCGACAAGCTGCTGGTGCACCTGGCCGGCATCCTGACCGATGTCGCCGGGACGGAAAACGTCTACCGCGTCGGTGGCGACGAGTTCATCATCACCGTCGTTGACGCGTACGACGACAAACTCAACCGGATGCGCAAACAAATCACCGATCAGGTGGCCGACTTCAACGTTCACGGCGTCGGCTTCGGCATCTCGATCGGCTACGCCATCAAACACGACGAGGGACCGCTCGAACAAACCTTCCGCGACGCCGAGAACATCATGTACCGACGCAAGCTGACGGAACGGACCAGCCGCAAGAGTTCCGCCTTGGCGACGATCATGCAGACGATGCACGAACGTACCGAAGAAACCGAGGAACACTGTCGGCGCGTCGGCGAACACGCCGCCAAACTGCTCGCTGCGACCGGTCGCAAACGCGACTATGAACTGGCCGACATCCGGCTCATCGCCGACGTCCACGACATCGGCAAGATTTCGATCCGCGATGCGATCCTGATGAAACCGGGACCGCTCGATGCGGACGAGTACGAAGAAGTCAAGTACCACGCCGAAAGCGGCTATAAGATCATCCGTAACATCATCGACAACGAAGACATCGCGATCGCGGTGCTGTACCACCACGAACGCTATGACGGCAGAGGCTATCCACATGGTCTGTCGGGCGAGAACATCCCGCTCTACTCGCGGATCATCGCCATCTGCGACGCCTACGACGCGATGACCAGCCGCCGCGTTTACAACGAACCGATGAGCCACGACGACGCCGTCGCCGAACTGTACAAGAACGCTGGAACACAGTTCGATCCCGACCTCGTCGACAAGTTCATTCGGATACTCAACGAGGAATGATTGCATGCGTTTACGTTACGTCAAAGGGGCGCGCGAGCTGATCGAAGCGCACCCCGAATACATCATCGACAACCAGGATCAGAACCGGATCAATCCCAACAAGCTGTTTGTCAAACCACAACCGCTCCATCTCGAAATCGGCATGGGCAAGGGACAATTCGTCTACACGCTCGCCCAGCGAACGCCGGAAGTCAACTACATCGGCATCGAGAAATTCGACAGCGCGATCGTCAAGGCGCTTTACAAAGTGTTGGAGGAACCGCTTGCCAATCTGTATCTGCTGCGCACCGACGCGGAAGATCTGAGCGTGCTCTTCAAACCGCGTTCGATCGGTCGCATTTATCTCAACTTCAGCGATCCCTGGCCCAAGGCCCGGCACGCCAAGCGTCGTCTCACCCATCCGCGGTTTCTGCGCATGTACGAAACCTTGTTGGAAGCAGGTGCGGAGATTCATCTCAAAACCGACAACGATGGTCTGTTCGCGTATTCGCTCGAAACGATGGAGGAATACGGGATGGAGATTCTGGATGTGAATTACGATTTACATCAGCATGGCAGTTGTGATATCATAATGACGGAGTTCGAAGAAAAGTTCACCGAACAGGGCGTACCGATCAAACACCTCATCGCCCGCTTCAAGGAGGATACCAATGGATAAACTCTATCGCGACTTGGTCGATTTGCCGGGCGCACCCAGTTTCGAACACGCCGTTCGGGCGTACATGAAACAGCATCTCAAAGAACACACCGAAGAGCTGATCGAAGATCGTCTGGGCAGCATTTTCGGCGTCATCAACAAAGGTTCCAAGGGACCCAAGGTGATGATTGCCGGCCACATGGACGAAGTCGGTGCGATCGTCACCGGCATCACCAAGACCGGACTGATCAAGATGAGCAATCTCGGCGGTGTCCATGGCAACGTCTATCTGAGCCAGCACTTCGACATCATCACCGACAAGAGCGGCAAGATTCCCGGCGTCAGCGCCTCGAAACCGCCGCATCTGTTGCGCGGTACCGACGAGAAACCAAAGGACATGAAGTTCACCGATCTGCTCCTCGACATCGGCGCCGACAGCAAGGAACACGCCGCCGAACTCGGCGTCAAGATCGGCCAGCAGATCATCGCCCGCAACGATTTCACCGTCAGCAAGGACGGCAAGAAGTTCTTCAGCAAGGCCTGGGACGACCGCTTCGGTTGCGGCATGGCGCTGGAAATCGCTCGCGACATGAAGGACGAGGATCTGCCCTGTGAACTCTACACCGGCGCCACGGTCCAGGAAGAAGTGGGCCTGCGCGGCGCCAAAACGGCGGCCGGCAAAATCAAGCCCGACGTCTTCATCGCGATCGACTGTTCGCCGTGTGCCGACAGCTTCGACGGCGACGACGTCAGCGGCAAGATCGGCGAAGGCTTCCTGCTGCGGTTCTACGATCCGCGCGCGATCATGCACCAGGGCATGAAACAGTTCATCCTCGATGCCGCCGACGAAGCCGGCATCAAATACCAATACTACAAATCGATGGGCGGTACCGACGCGGCCCGCGTTCAACTCGAAAACGGTGGAACGCTGGTGGCGACGATCGGAATGCCGGCCCGCTACATCCACTCGACGACCTCGATGATCTCCAGCGACGACTATCACGAAGTGAAGAAGATCGTGTACAAGATCATCAAGATGCTCGACTGGGAGACCGTCAACACCATCAAGCAAAACGTATAAGGAATTATACACATAGATTCATACTTATGGGACCCATACGGGCCTGAAAAGGAGAAGAAAACATGAAAAACAAGCAAGTCTATGACATCACCCTGATTGCCGTCTTCACCGCGCTGATTGTCGTGCTCGCATCGGTACCGATGCTCGGGTTCATCACGATTGGCGTCGTCTCGCTCACGATCGTGCACATTCCCGTCTTGATCGGCGGCGTGTTCGGTGGCCGCAAGGTCGCGCTGTCACTCGGTGTCGTGTTCGGCATCTCGAGTCTGATCGTTGCCCTTACCCGTCCGGTGACACCGGTCGACCTGTTGTTCCAGAACCCGCTCATTTCGGTCGTACCGCGGATGCTCTTCGGCTGGGCGCTCTACGAAGTCTACGTACTGTGCAAGAAGTACATCGGCAACCGGCTCGCTGCGCTCTCTGTCAGCATGGTCGTGTCGACCTTCCTGCACACCGTGTTCGTGCTCGTGCCGCTCTTCCTGTTCGGCGGTGGCGCCGACGTCTTCGGTGCCGCGTTCGTGCCGTTCTTGTGGGCGGTCATGCTGTCCAACGGATTCTGGGAAGTGCTGGCGGCCGGACTGATCGCCGCGCCGATCGCCGATCGTCTGATGGCCTACCGGCCGGCTGCGTAGGGAGTGATCCGGATGCTCGTCGTCATCGACATCGGCAACTCCAACATCGTGCTGTCGCGCCATGACGGCACGCTCGGTCCGACCTACCGCTTCACTACCGACAAGTCCAAGAGCGTCGACGAGTATTACGTGCTGCTCAAGGACGTGCTGGAAGGCGCCAGCGACATCATTGTGTCGAGCGTCGTGCCGGAACTCAACGCCATCGTTAAGAATCTTGCTCAGAAGTACCTGGAGATCACCCCGACGTTCGTCGGTCCCGGCGTCAAGACCGGGGTCAAGATCATCGTCGACAACCCCAAGGAAGTCGGCAGCGATCTGGTCGCGAGCGCCGCGGCGGCGATTCAGGAATACAGCGACAACTGCGTGATCGTCGACATGGGAACCGCGACGACCTTCACCTACATCGAACAGAAGGTCATCAAGGGCGTGGCCATCATGGCCGGCCTGGTGACTCAGAAGGACGCGCTTGTCAAAGGTGCGTCGCAGCTCAGCCAGTTCGAGTTCACGACGCCCAAACAGATCCTCGGCACCAACACCATCGACTGCCTCAACAGCGGCTTTCTGTGGGGTCACAGCCTGATGATCCGCGGCATGGTCGACAAGATCAAGGAGACCTACGGCACCGATCCCAAGGTGATCGTCACCGGCGGCGCCGCCCGGTTCATCGCGGAGTTGCTGGATTATGACATCATCTATGACGAGTTGTTGCTCCTCAAAGGACTCGTCGCCATCCATCGCAAGAATCAAAACTGAGAGGCTTCGGCCTCTTTTTTGTGGCAATCTGCCCAAACGTGGCCTCCGTGATTGACAAGGCGCGGAATATGGCCTATAATGATAGTAATTATACTTCTGGAGGGACATATTCTATGGTTTTTGAGAAAGTGAGAACGATCATCGCCGAAGAACTCGGCATCGAAGAAGACACGATCCAGCTGGACAGTGATCTGGCGGAGGATCTGGGTGCCGATTCGCTCGACGCAATCGAACTCATCATGGAAGTCGAATCGCAGTTCGACGTCGAAATCGCCGACAGCGAGGCAACCAAAATCAAACTGGTTTCCGATATCGTGAAGTATTTGGAAAGCCAAGGAAAATAATACTCAGAAACCTGAGTATTTTTTTTCATCTATGGTACAATGAGAATAGACAATGCGAGGTGTTAGAGTATGAAAAAAATGATCCTGATCGACGGTTCGAACATCATGTTCCGAGCCTATTACGGAACCGCATATAGCGGGAATTTGATGCAGAACTCGAAAGGCCAGTACACCAATGCGGTGTTCGGGTTCGTCGGCATGATGAACACCGTGCTCGCCGAGGACTTCACGCACATCCTGGTCGCCTTTGACGAATCCGGTGAAACGTTCCGTCACGAGAAGTTCCCCGACTACAAGGGTGGGCGCAGTCCGATGCCCGACGAGTTCCGCAGTCAGATCGGTCTGATCAAGCAGTCGCTCGATGTGCTCGGCGTCAAACAGCGCGAGATTCATCTCATCGAAGCCGACGACATCATCGGCACCTACGCGACGAAGTACTACGATGACTTCGATGAAATCGAAATCATCTCCAACGACAAGGACCTCCTGCAGCTCGTCAACGACAAGGTCCACATGCGGGCGAGCAAGAAAGGACTTCAGAACTACATCTCCTATACGCCCGAAACGATGCAGGATCTCTTGGGCTTCTCCCCCGAACAGGTCACCGACATCAAGGGCCTGATGGGCGACGCGTCGGACAATCTGCCGGGCATCCCCGGCGTCGGCGAGAAGACCGCGATCAAACTGCTCAAGCAATACGGCACGCTCGAAGAAGTCGTCGCGCACAAAGATGAGATCAAGGGCAAACTCGGCGAACGCGTCCGGGAGCATTACGAGAATGCGATCCTGTGCAAGGAGATCGCCACGATCAAGACCGACGTCGAATTCGCGTTCACGCTCGATGACATCGCCTATGACGGTGTCAACGAAGACGAGATGATCGAGTTCTATCAGGAGCTCGAACTGCACAGTCTGATCAAACGCTTCAACCGCAAGAAGCCGAAACAAAAGAAGGAACCGTTCCATTACACGCACCTCGACAACATCTACGATCTCGAAGACGCCCTGCGTCAGGACAGTTACCTGACGATCGAGACGTTCGGCACCAACTATCACGACGCCGAGGTCCTCGGTTTCGGACTGGTCAATGACCGGGGGAAGTTTTTCATCCCATATGATCTCTTGCATCAGTCGATGAGTTTCCAACTGTGGCTCACCGACGAGTCAATCCGCAAACACGTCCACGACGTCAAACAGATGAAGGTCTGTCTGACCTATGACAACTACGACATCAAGGGTGTCGTTTTCGACTTGCTGCTCGCGGCTTACATCCTCAACCCCAACAACACCAAGGAAGACTTCCGCGTCATCGTCAGCAGCTTCGGCTACGACGACGTGCCCTACAAAGAAGAAGTCTACGGCAAAGGCAGCAAATACGCGATTCCGAACCAACAAGCCTACGAGACGTTCGCCGTCAAGAAGGCGATGGCGATCCAGGAACTCGAACAAACGCTGCTGGACGACCTCAAAGACAAGAACCAGCTTGATCTGTTCGAACAGATCGAACTGCCGCTGGCCACCGTGCTGGCGGACATGGAAACGACCGGCATCCGCGTCGATCGCCAGAAACTGCGCGATCTGAACGACGAAGTGAAAGACAAAATCGACTCGCTGACCGCTGCGATCCACGAACTTGCCGGCGAGGAGTTCAACGTCGCCTCGACCAAACAACTCGGCGAGATTCTCTTCGAAAAACTCGACCTGCCGTTCGCCAAGCGCACCAAGACCGGCTACTCGACCGCCGTTGACATTCTCGAGAAACTGAAAGACAAACATCCGATCATTCCCAAGATCATGGAGTACCGGATTCTCACCAAACTGCATTCGGCCTACATCGTCGGTCTTGAACAGACAATCCACGACGACGGCCGCATCCACACCATCTACCGTCAGGCGTTCACCTCGACGGGACGGCTCAGTTCGATCGAGCCGAACCTCCAGAACATCCCGATCCGCTATCAGGAAGGGCGCGAGATCCGCAAGGTGTTCCTGCCCGAACGCGGTAACCAGCTGCTCGCCTGCGACTACAGTCAGATCGAACTGCGCGTGCTTGCTCACATGGCCGATGAGAAGGTCCTCATCGAGGCCTTTCGAAACGGCGAGGACATCCACACCAAAACCGCCAAACAAATCTTCGACAAAGACGACATCACGGCACTTGAACGCCGCCAGGCGAAGGCCGTCAACTTCGGCATCATCTATGGCCAGAGCGCCTGGGGCCTCTCCGAAGAAATCAATATCAACGCCAAGGACGCAGAACGTTTCATCAACCGCTACTACGAACAGTTCCCCGGCATCAAGTCGTTCATGGACGGCGTCGTCGAACACGCTACGAACGAAGGCTACGCCGAGACCATCTGGCATCGTCGGCGCTACATTCCGGAACTGCATTCGTCGGTCTACATGCAGCGCGAAGGCGGCAAACGCAACGCGATGAACGCGCCGATCCAAGGCAGTGCCGCCGACATCATCAAGATCGCGATGATCGAGATCGACAAGAAGATGAAAGACCGGAAACTGAAATCGAAACTGCTACTGCAGATCCATGACGAACTGGTGTTCGACGTGGACAAGGATGAAATCGACACGATGCAGGACCTCGTCGTACAGACGATGGAACATTGTGTCAATCTGAACGTACCCCTCAAGGTTGACGCCAGTTTCGGCGCCAATCTCTACGAAACCAAATAACAACGCAAAGCGAGGAATCATCATGAACCACGAACACATCATGCGCAAGAGCTTCTTTGTCAACAGCGCCCTGATCATCGTCAAGATCGCCAGCGGGCTGTTGCTTCGAAGCGTCGCGCTCGTCGCCGACGGCGTGCACTCGATCAGTGATCTCTTGACCGACGTGTTCGTCATTCTCGGCATTCGCCATTCGATCAAGCCGGCCGACGACGAGCACCCCTTCGGACACGGCAAGTTCGAGTACGTGCTGAGTCTGTTTTTGGGCTTGGCGATCATCACCATCGCGTACAATCTCGGCCGCTCGGTGATCGTCAACTGGAACGAGTTCACCGCCGTGCCGCGCCTCGGCAGTCTCGTCATCGTCATCGGCGTCGTCGTGACGAAACTGTATCTGGCTCGGTATTTGATCCGAAAAGGTGTCGAAACCGACAGCGAGATCATTCGCGCCTCGGGGCAAGAGTCGCTCAGCGACGTCATCTCCAGTTGTGTCGTGTTCATCGGCATCGCCGGTGTGTTGATCGGCAATCAGCTGGGCATCGACTGGCTCCTGTATGGCGACAAGGTCGCCTCCGTGATCATCGCGCTGTTCATCATCCGTATCGGCCTGTTGATCATCTGGGAAGCGATCCAGAGCATTCAGGGCAAGAGCGTCAAGGCGACGATCTGCGCCGAGTACAAGGATCTGATCGCATCCGTGGACGGTGTGTTACAGGTCGACGAACTCGACATGATCGCCTATGGACCGTACTACCAGGCAATCGTCGAAGTCAAGGTCGATGGCAGCAAGACCGTCAAACAAGGACACGACATCGCCCATGATGTCCACGACGTGTTGATGCAACAGGAAAAGATCTGTCACGTCAGTGTCCATGTCAATCCGGGAGGGACCAACCAATGAGTCTGATGTTGAAACGAAGAAGCGTTCGCAAGTATACCAACGAACCCGTCCGTGAAGCCGCTGTCGAAGCGATGTTGAAGGCGGCCATGCAGGCCCCGTCGGCGAACAACCAGCAGCCCTGGGAATTCATCGTCGTCGACGACCGCGCCACCCTTGACAAACTGAGCGAGGCGTCACGCGGCGCCTGGATGCTCAAGGACGCACCGCTGGCGATCATCGTCGTCATGCGAGACGACGGCAAGTCGCCGCACATGAAACCGCAGGATTGCGCCGCGGCGGTACAGAACATTCTCTTAGAAGCCGTCCGTCTCGATCTCGGTGCCGTGTGGATCGGCGTTTATCCGCTCGAAGAACGCATGGCCCACGTCAATGAAACGCTTCACATCACCCGCGGGACGGCGTTCGCTCAAATCGCCATCGGCCATCCCGACGACGACCGTCCGGTCCAGTTGCGCTACGACACCACTCGTGTCCACCGCAACAAGATGGAGTAATCATGCCGGAACTGCCGGAAGTGGAAACCGTCCGCCGCACGTTGTCCAAACTCGTCGTGGGTCGGACGATTCGTGATGTCGACGTGTTTTTGGAGAAGATGATTCGCAACGTCGATGTCGACGAACTGAAACGTCGTCTCGAAGGACGGACGATTCAGAAGATGGACCGTTATGGCAAGCATCTGATGTTCGATTTCGGCGCGTTCGTGCTGATGAGTCATCTGCGCATGGAAGGCAAGTATTTCCTGCGTGCGCTGGATGCTCCGCGCGACAAGCACGAGCACGTGATCTTTTATTTCACCGACGGTGAGACGCTGCGCTATCACGACACGCGTCAGTTCGGTACGTTTGATCTGATTGACAAGGACGATCTCCCGTCCAACAGTCCGATTGCCGGACTGGGCCCCGAGCCCTACAGCGAGGATCTTACCTACCGGTATCTTCGCGACAAGTTGAAGCACAAGACCGTCGCGGTGAAACCGGCCCTGCTCGATCAGTCGATCATCGCCGGGCTCGGCAACATTTATGTCGATGAAGTGCTGTTTCGCAGTCGCATCCATCCGGAGACGTCGTGCGCCGATTTGAAACCAAAGGACATCAAGGCGATCATCCACAATAGCAAGGTCGTGATCGAACGGGCGATCGAGCTCGGCGGCAGCAGCGTCCGCAGTTACACCGCGAGCCTCGGCGTCACCGGTCGCTTCCAGAACGAACTGCTGGTGCACACCAAGGTGGACGAAGCGTGCCCCATCTGCCAGACGACGATCATCAAGACGAAAGTCGGCGGGCGTGGCACCTATCTGTGTCCAAGATGTCAAAAGAAACGAAGAAAGCGTCGGTAGCCGTCTTTCCAGACGACACCGATTGTGGTATAATCATAGATAGCCTGTAAGGGGGTGGCATCATGACCATGGTAGTGGGACTCACGGGAGGGATTGCGACCGGCAAGTCGACGGTCGCGCAAATGTTCGTGGACGAAGGCATTCCGGTGATCGACACCGACACCATCGCCCGCGATTTACTGCACAAGGGAACCGATCCGCACGCCGCGGTCGTCGACGCCTTCGGCAAGGACATTCTCCTCACCGACGGCCAGATCAACCGCAAGATGCTCGGTCGGATCATCTTCGGCGATCCGAACAAGCGGAAGACCTTGAACGACATCGTCCATCCGCATGTGCTGCGCATCGTCGAAACGGAAATCGAGCGCTACACCGAACTCGGCCAGCCGCTCGTCGTCGTCGACGTGCCGCTGTTGTTTGAAAGCGGCTTCGATGAAGTTTGCGACAAGACGGTCGTCGTGTACACGTCGCCCGAGCAACAACTCAAACGCCTGATCGAGCGCGACGTCATCCAAAGCGAATACGCGCAGATGAAAATCGCCGCGCAGATGTCGGTCGAAGAGAAGGCCGAGCGCGCGGATTTCGTCATCGACAATTCGTTCTCGATTCTACAGACGAAAAAGGACTTCGTGAAAATATTGAAAGAATTAGAGGTGAGATAATGGGCTTTTTCAGTTTTCTGAACAATACCGCCGAAACCAAGGAACTGCACAGTGACGCGGAACTTCGCAGTCGGTATTACAAGACCAATTATCCCAAAGCAAAAGCCGTTGTGCTTGAGCACGTCAACGATCTCAAAGCGAGCGTGCGCAACATCGACGACGAGCACAAGGAACTGTTCATTCAGGGCGACCGCTATCACATCATCGTGTCGCTCGTCCAGGTCAATCCGATCGAGACTTCGATCGACTTCAAGGTTGAAGTCTACGGCCTCGCCGGCTTCGGCCGACCGAAGAAGAAGATCGTCGAGTTCTATCAGTACCTCGATCAGAACCTGTCGTTCAAAGGCGTCGGCCTGCATCCTTGAGGATATCGTGGAACTCAACGGCCTCGACAAGTTTCGTCTGATCACCTACCAGAACCTCGATCTCGACGAACGCAACGTGATCACGCTATTGTATCAGCCAATCCTGGGGTGGGATGCGTTCACCCTGTATTTGACGTTGTGGTCGCTGATCGAACGAGCCCGGCTGAAGAGTCCCGAATACCGTCATGTGATGTTGTTCGACAGTCTCCGCATGTCGCCGGCGCAGTTTCTCGAAGCAAGACAGAAACTCGAAGCGATCGGCCTGCTGGTGGCCTATCACAACGAGGAACTGTTCCTCTATGAGCTGAAGGCACCCTTGAGCGCCGAAGAGTTCATCAAGGACGGCAGCCTCGGTGCCTATCTGTTCAGTCGCGTCGGCAAGGACATCTTCGAGGAACTGTCCAATCTGTTCCGCGTCAGCCGCGACGACAAGAACGGGTTCACCAATATCTCGTCGACCTTCGACAAGGTGTTTTCGAGCCTGCCGCGGCCGATCGAAACGAAAGAACACTTCGTCTCCAAAAACAAGGCCAAGTTCACGATCAACCACAACTTCGACTTCGACGTGTTTTTGGACGGCCTGTCGAAAAACTTCGTCGACCGCCGCAAGCTGACGAAGTCGATCAAGGACAAGATCATGAACATCGCCTACGTCTACAATCTCGACGAGTTCACGATGCAGAAGGCGTTCATGGACAGCGTCGACAAGGATCGCAACATCGACATCGAAGCCCTGAGCAAGAACGCCCGCAAATGGTTCGAATTCGAGCGCGAGACGGTCGTCAAGCACCACGATCTGAGCGACGGCAAGCAACGCGTCTCGCACGAGGACATCGTGGCGAAATGCCAGACCGAAAGCCCCTCCGACATCCTCGCCATTCTCTCCAGCGGCAAACCCGCCGTCAGCGAACTGAATGTCGTCGAACGACTGATCGACAACTTCGAGCTGCCGGTCGCGGTGATCAACTTCTTGCTGGTCTATGTCATCGGGCTATTGGAGGAGTTCCCGTCCTACAACTATTTCGACAAGATCGCCGGCGAATGGCAACGCAACGGCGTGCAATCGATCGATGACGCGCTTGCGGTCATCAAACGCCGCGACGAGCGTCGCAAACGAAGCCGCAAACCAACCAAGAACGAACTGCCCAACGACATCGAATCGGACTGGTTCGACGAATACATGAAACAAAGATAGGTGACCGCCATGCAAAAACTTTCCTTCGAACCGCGCGACATCAACACCGAAGAACTCGTCGACGAACTCGTCGAGGACGATCGGTTGCGCGACTTCTTCATCAAGAACGACTTCGACACCGATTTCATCGAGCGTCATCTGTCGCAACTGTTCAATTTCAAGATCGAAATCGACCGCTGCACCGGCTGCGAAGGCCTGCACGAGTGCCGTCAGGACGTGCTCGGTCACGAACCGACGTTGCGGATGATCGATGGTGAGCTGAAGACCTACTATCAGAGCTGCCCGTTCCATCTCGCCCGTCAGGCGCAAGCCAACGCGACCGAACACATCGACGCCCTCTACATGCCGAAGATGATCTTCGAAGCCTCGATGGAGGATTTTGATTTTACGCGTGGCGACAACCGCCCGCAGATTCACAACCGGCTGACGAACTTCGTCACCAAATACGTCAAAGGCGAAAAAGTCAAGGGTCTGTATCTCTATGGCAAGTACCAGCAGGGCAAGACCTACTGCATCGCCGCGCTCGCCAACGAACTGTCGAAAAAAGGCGTCGATGTCCTGATCGCCTATTATCCGGATCTCGTCCGCGAGTTCAAAAGCCGCATCAACGACAACAGCCTCGAACACTTCATCTCCAAGCTGAAACAAGTGGAAGTGCTGATGCTCGACGACATCGGCGGCGAGAACGCCTCGGCGTGGGTCCGCGACGAAATCCTCGGTCCGATCCTGCAACACCGTCTGCTCGACGAAAAACCGACGTTCTTCACGTCGAACGTCAGCCAACGGGCGTTGCTCGATCTGATGACCTTCAACAACCAGACCGCTGACAAGATGAAGGCCGCGCGCATCGACGCGCGGATTCAGTCGCTGTCCGACGAGATCAAATTGTAAAATGGTTTGACAATCAAGCCACAGGGTATATAATAAGAATAGAAATACCGTGAAGAGGATACGATGTTCCAATCAAGCGTGCTCAAGCGAGGCAGGATGGTGAAAGCTGCCGCATGGCGTTGGAACGTTACCCCCTCGGAGTAGGACGCGAAAGCGAATCCCGGTCATCTCCCGTTACGAGACAGAGCGCCCCAGATGGGGAACTAAGGTGGTACCACGGAATTCATTTCGTCCTTGCACAGCAAGGGCGATTTTTATTTAGAAAGGGTGTTTTATCATGATCAACATCACATTCCCAGACGGCTCCCAGAAAGCCTACGAAGCAGGCGTCACGGTCGAACAGATCGCCGGCGACATTTCGTCGGGTCTCAAGAAGGCGTCGGTCGCCGGTTACGTCAACGGTGAACTGTATGACCTCAACCGACCGATCGAACAGGACGCGGACGTCGTCATCATCACGCGCAAGGATGAAAAAGCCTTCGAGGTCCTCAACCACTCGGCGGCCCATCTCCTCGCCCAGGCCGTCAAACGGCTCTATCCCAAGGCGACCTTCGGGGTCGGCCCGGCGATTCGCGAAGGATTCTACTACGACATCGACGCGGGTGAAACGATCCGCGAGGAAGACCTCCCGACCATCGAGAAGATGATGCACAAGATCGCCTCCGAACAGACCGCCATCACCCGTCGTGAAGTGTCCCGCAAGGAAGCCCTTGCGTTCTTTCAAGACGACAAATACAAAACCGAACTGATCAACGATCTTCCCGAAGACGAAACGATCAGTCTCTACAATCAGGGAGAGTTCACCGATCTGTGCCGCGGCGGCCACATCGGCAGCACCAAGAACATCAAACACTTCAAGCTGCTCAGTCTCGCCGGCGCCTACTGGCGCGGCGACAGCAACCGCGATCAGCTGCAGCGGATCTACGGCACCGCCTGGTTCACCAAGGACGACCTCCAACGCCATCTCAAGGTGCTCGAGGAACGCAAAGAGCGCGACCACCGCAAACTCGGCAAGGAACTGCGCATCTTCGAACTCGTCGACGACGCCGGCAAGGGTCTCGCCCTGTGGCTGCCCAACGGCTACACCGTCCGCAAGGTATTGGAAGATTATGTCTACAAGCTCGAACGCAAGGCCGGCTACAAGCATGTCAGCACCCCCGCCCTCGGCACCAAGAAACTGTATGAAATCAGCGGTCACTGGTCGCATTATCGCGACAACATGTTCCCGCTGATGGAACGTGACGGCGAAGAGTTCGTGCTGCGGCCGATGAGCTGTCCGCACCACATGCTCGTGTTCAAGAGCGACCTACGCAGTTACCGCGATTTGCCGATCCGCTACGCTGAAATCGTCACCCAGCATCGTTACGAAGCATCGGGCTCACTGACCGGACTCGAACGCGTCCGCGCGATGACGCTGACCGACGCCCATCTGTTCGTCCGCGAGGACCAGATCAAGGCCGAAGTGCTCGCCGCCTACAACCTGATTCTGCAGGCGATCCACGATCTGGGACTCGAAATCGAGTACGTTGAACTGGCGCTCCGCGACAAGATCAAAGGCAAGTTCCACGACAACGACGAACTGTGGGACATGGCAGAGAAAATCATGAAGGAACTCCTCGACGAAGAAGGCATCGAGTACACCGAAATGAAAGGTGAAGCCGCTTTCTACGGACCGAAAATCGACATCCAGGTCCGGACCGCGATGGGCCATGTCATCACGATGTCGACTGTCCAGCTTGACTTCCTCCTGCCCGAACGATTCGATCTGTCTTACATCGGATCGGACGGTGAGAAACATCGCCCGGTCGTCATTCACCGCGGGTTGATCTCAACCTGGGAACGTCTCATGAGCATTCTTCTCGAACAGTACAAGGGCGCCTTCCCGACGTGGCTCGCCCCGATCCAGATGAAACTGATCCCCGTCAACAACGAAGCGCACACCGATTACGCCAAAGAACTGAACGATCTGTTCAATGATCTCGATTTCCGCAGCGAACTGGATCTGCGCGATGAGAAACTGGGCTACAAGATCCGCGACGCCCAGACCCACAAGATCCCCTATCAGCTCGTGGTCGGCGACAACGAAGTGAACGATCGCCTCGTCACTTACCGCAAGTATGGCTCCAAAGAACAAGTCACCGTCACCGTTGACGAATTCCTCGCCCTGGTCCGCGAAGACATTCGCAGCAAAGGGCATTAGATAGACCCTCTCCTCTTTGTTTCATTGAAAAAGGCATGACGCCTGTCATGCCTTTTTGATTTGTTTGATTGCTTCATCGGAGGGATCGATGTAGATCGTTTTCTGATCGGTGTAGCGGACGAACGAGGGGTGCCTGCCGGGTATCTTCTTGACGTGACGGACCATCGTGTAGTCGACTGGCACGCTTGATGATTGACGCATCTTTGAATGATACGCCGCGAGCAACGCCGCGGTACGGATCGTCGTTTCGGACAGCGGGAACGGGTGGCGCACGATGACGTGGCTGCCGGGGGCGTTCTGGACGTGGAACCAGACGTCGTTATGGCGGGCCAGTTGGTGCGTCAGGTATTCGTTTTGAAGATGGTTCTTGCCGACAAGTATGGTGACGCCGTCATCGTCTTTGTAGGTGTCGTAGTTGGGTGTCTGTTTCCGCTTCTTGACGGGTTTGATGCGGAGGTATTTCTTGTCGGCGAGTTCCTGTTTGATCTCTTCGATGTCCTTCAAGGTCGCATAGTCGAACTGGCTTTCGATGTCATAGAAGAAGTCGAGTTCACGGGAGGCTTCCTTGATCTGTTTTTTGATGTGGGGAATCGAGGCTTTCATCTTCTTGTAGCGTTTGAAGTATTTTTCGCTGTTTTGGATCGGGGTGAGCTTGTTGTCGAGGGGAATCGACACCGGCTCATTGGTGTAGTAGTTGATGGTGTCGAGGGTGGTGTCGCCTTTGTGGATCTGATGCACGTTGGCCTGAATCAGTTCGCCATAGACGCGGTACTGATCGCGGTCGGCGGCGTTTTGCAGGTCGTTGTTCAGTTTGTCGATCTTGTTTTGGAGACGGTTGATGTAGTTCTTGGTGAAGGTCGTGACGTCCTTGGAGTGCTGCTTGATGACGTCGATCTGATCGCGTTCGTGGTAGAACGCGTCCAGCATCTCGTTGACGGAATCGAACGTTTCGCGTTCGCCGGACACGTGGGTCAGATCGATGTGACTGAAGCGGTCGCGCTTGGCGTGGACGATCGTCGGATTGGTGTTGTGGAGGATGTCTTCAAAGACATCCCTTATCGGTGTGTCGTTGGTTTGGAAGCGGTGGAGGATCTCCTTGACGATGATCGGGCTGAAGCCCATGATCTGGTCCATCATCACGCCGAATTCATAGTTGGTCGGATCGGCGAGGAAGGCGTTCAACATGTCGTTGTCGTAGGGATCGAACTTGGTTGTCGCAGGCGGTTCGTAGATCGCCCCGGGGAAGATCGTCCGTTCGTTGCCGTCAAACGGCATGTTGTGCTTGATCGCTTCGAGAATCTTGTAGGTGTCGTCGGTGACGATGATGTTGGAGTAACGCCCCATCATCTCGAGAATCAGGTGTTTGTGGGTGAGGTCGCCGAGTTCGTTGCGCTTGTCGATTTGGATGTCGATGACGCGGTCGTGGGCGACTTGCGTGATGGCTCTCAAAATCCCGCCGTCGAGCTGTTTGCGCAGGAACATGCCGAAGGTCGGCGGATGATCGGGCTTTTCGTAATCGTCGTTCGTGATGTAGGTTCGGGCGTAACTGGGCGAGGTACTGATCAGGAGTTGATGCTTGCTTCCGCCTTGGTGTACGAGAAAAAGCAGATCGTGTTTGTTGATCTGATAGATCTTGTTGATGCGGCCGCCGGTGAGGCGGTCGTTCCATTCGATTGTGAGTCGTCTGATGATGTTGCCGTCGAAACTCATGGAAATCACCCGATTCATTATACCACAGCCGAAAAAAAATTGAAAAAAGTATGTGATTTACCTTACATTTTGTCTAAATAAGTGTTATTATATATAATAATTCAAATGCAGGCGACTAAGAGAGGAGGGACACCGGTATGAAATTGAACGAACGTGGTTTATTGATCGTCATCAGCGGCCCCTCGGGAGTTGGCAAAGGGACGGTTCGTAAAGCGTTGTTCGAACTCGAAGGACATGACCTGGTGTACTCCATCTCGATGACCACCCGCAAGCCCCGTGAAGGGGAACAAGACGGCATCGACTACTATTTCGTAAGCCATGAGGAGTTCCTCCGTCGGATCAAGGAGGATCAGTTCCTCGAATACGCCGAGTTCGTCGGCAACTTCTACGGCACGCCCAAAGACAAAGTCGAAGAACAACTCGACCTCGGCAAGGAAGTCGTTCTGGAAATTGAAGTCCAGGGTGCCCTGCAGGTACGTGAAAAAGCCAAAGACGGCGTCTTCATCTTCATCGCCCCGCCGAACAAGGAAGCGCTCTACCGCCGCTTGTTGCGTCGCGGCACCGAAGACCCGGCAATGATCCAACAACGCATGGACAAGGCCGAACGGGAGTTCCCGCTCGCCCACAAATACGACTACATCGTCGTCAACGACGAAGTCACCAACGCCGCGGACCGCATCCTCGCGATCATCCGCGCCGAACACGCGCGCACCGAACGCGCCATCTACAAATACAAAGAAATGCTGGAGGTTGAATGATGAAAAACGAAGAAGGACTGCGCTATCCCTCGATCGACAACTTACTGACCAAGATCGATTCCAAGTACAAGCTCGCCTACGCCTCGGCGAAACGAGCCAAAAAAATCAAGGAAGACGACTTCACCTCGATCGAACCCAAGTGCAGCAAACCCGTGGGCATCGCCCTCGAAGAAGTACTGGAAGGCAAGATCGATATTGAATTCGAAGAGAAAAAGTAGCGGGTCTACTTTTTTTCTTTTCTACCCGAAAAGGACCGGGTTTTGTGGTATAATTATCTATGGTAATTTTGTAGTGGAGTGACCATCATGAACGACAACTTTTTGAATCTCCTCAAACAATTGAATCTGCACGATAAGGCCGACGTGTACAACGGTGACCTGATCGAAATCGAAGCCGACAGTGTCAATCACGGTTGGCTGTTTAAAGTGGCCTTCGACCATCCGCTGTCGATCGAAGCGTTCGAAACGTTCCACGACGCCGTCGTCCGTTTGCCCGACAACATCGCCTCGATTCAGAGCGCCGAACTCGTCGTCACCTACAAGCACAACGACTTCGCGTTACTGCCTGAGTATTACAATTACGTCCTGCGCAAACTGGCGCAGTCGAAACCGCGCTTCAACGCGATCATCGATTTTGACATCGAACAGACCAATAACCGCATCGAGGTCGTTTGCCCCAAGGATGGCACGTTCGTCACATCGATGCTGTACGACGTCAAGAGCGCACTCCTCGAGATGGGCTTCGACGTCATGCTCGCCACCCGCATCTGTCAGGAATCGCCGACGATCAAGGACCGCATGCGCGAAGAAGAACGGACCTTTGCCAACGACGTGCTGCAACGGACCGGCAACGGCACTGAGGAGCCCAAGTTCATCAGCTTTGAAAACAACGTCATCCGCCAGATTAAGGACAAGATTTCCGACATCCCCAAAACCGAAGTCGAACTGATCGAATACCGCAGCATGAACAACTCGACGTTGTTCACGTTCGAAGGTCAGATCACCAAATACGAATACCGCCTGCTCAGTACCGGCACCCACCTGTACACGATGATCGTCAGCGACGAGGACGACAGCATCTACGTCAAGAAGTTCGTCAAGAATCCCAATGAACAAGCCTACATGGACGGCATCCAAGTCGGCATGCTGGCGAAGGTCAAAGGCAACGCCGCCTACGACAACTTCTCCGACGACATCGTTGTCACGGCCGTCATTTTCCAACGCACCAACTACATCAAGGCCGCCGATCCTCGCCATGATCTGGAACCGGACAAGCGCGTCGAACTGCACCTCCACACGAAGATGTCGACGCTGGACGGGATCACGTCGATCGACGATTACGTCGCCACCGCCAAACGGTGGGGACACGACGCCATCGCCTGCACCGATCACGGCAACGTCCAGGCGTTCCCCGATTTCTACAAGGCGACCAAGGACAAGTCAATCAAGCCGATATACGGTTGCGAGTTCACGTTCGTCGACGAACGTGATCTTGAAATCGTCAAGCATCCGATTGATCTCAAACTGAAGGATGCGACCTACACGATCTTCGACATCGAAACGACCGGACTCTCCGTCAATTTCGACAAGATCATCGAAATCAGCGCGATCAAGATGAAAAACAATCAGATCGTCGATCGCTTCAATACATTCGTCAATCCGCTTCAGCCGTTGTCGATGTTGACGACGAAGCTGACGGGCATCAAGAATTCAGATGTCAATCAGGCACCGACGATCGACGCGGTCATCATCGATTTCAAGCAGTTCTTCCAGGACACGATCATGGTCGCCCACAACGCGCATTTCGACATGGGCTTCATCTACAAAACCTTAAAAGACTACGACCTCTATGACGGTCCCATGACGACCATCGATACCCTGGCAATCGCCCGCAGTGTCTACGGCGATGACTTGAAACGGTTCAACCTTAAGGCCGTCGCCAAACACTTCAAGGTCGATCTCGTTCAGCACCACCGCGCCACCTACGACACCGAGGCGACGGCGGAAGTGCTGCTGCACATGCTGCGCAAGATCCGCCAAAGCGGTATCACCAACATCAACGCCATCAACATGCTCAGTGAGAAATCCGACAGTTATCGTCACGCGATCACCAAGAATATCAATCTGCTCGTCAAGAACCAAACGGGGTTGAAGAACCTCTACGAAATCGTCAGCGACGCCAATACGACGCATTACTACAAAGACGCGCGACTGCTCAAGAGCGTGCTCGACAAGCACCGCGAAGGATTGCTCGTCGGCAGTGGCTGCATGAACAGTGCATTCTTTGAAACCGCCCTCAACAAGGATTATGAAGAAACCAAAGCGGCAGCAGCGTACTACGACTATCTCGAACTCCAGCCCCTGTCGGATTTCCAGTATCTCGAATCCGACATGGACAACGCGCTGGAACACATCAAGACCACCTACGACAAGATTCTCAAGATCGGCCAGGAACTCGACATCCCGGTCATCGCCAGCGGTGATGTGTACCACCTGATTCAAAGCGATGCCAAGTACCGTGACATCTACGTTCAGACGCCGGTCGTCGGTGGCGGACTGCATCCCTTGTCCCGCTACGATGACATCCCCTCGCAATACTTCCGAACCACCAAGGAAATGTTGGATGAGTTCTCGTTTTACGATGAACCAACGCGAATGCAACTCGTTGTGCACGGACCACAGAAAATCGCCGACTCGATCGAGTTCGTGCAGGCGTTCACACCGATTTTGTATGCCCCGACCGATGACTTCATGGCGCTCGATGGAATTCCCTCGATCGAGAACAAACTGGTCCAGATGGTCAATAATAAATCGAAGGAACTGTACGGTCGCGAACTGCCCCCGATCGTGGAAGAACGAATCCACAAGGAAATCAAATCGATCACCGAGAACAAGTTCTCGACGGTCTATTATATCTCGCATCTGCTCGTCAAGAAATCACTCGACGAAGGGTATTTGGTCGGTTCCCGCGGATCCGTCGGCAGCTCGCTCGTCGCAACGCTGATGAACATCACCGAAGTCAATCCGTTGCCGCCGCACTACGTCTGTCCCAAGTGTCATTTTTCAAGTTTCAAGATGACCAAGGAAGAGAAGATCAAATACGGTATCCGCGACGACGAGGAAAAACTGCAAACAATCCTCGACCGCCACGAAACGGGCTTTGACCTGCCCAAACAACGCTGTCCCAAGTGCGATACCGAGATGCACAAGGACGGCCATTCGATTCCCTTTGAAACGTTCCTCGGATTCAAAGGGGACAAGGTTCCCGACATCGATCTCAACTTCTCCGGCGACTATCAGCCGATCGTTCACGAATACATCCGCAAGATCTTTGGCGTCGACCGCACGTTCCGCGCCGGCACCATCTCGACGGTCGCCGACCGCACCGCGTTCGGCTACGTCAAAGGGTACCTCGAGAAGAAAAACATCACCATGCGCAACGCCGAAATCGAACGCACCGCAAGCTGCATCACCGGTGTCAAACGATCAACTGGTCAACACCCCGGTGGGATTGTCGTCGTACCCCAGTACAAGGAAATCACCGACGTCACGCCCGTCCAGTATCCGGCCGACGACATCGAATCGAACTGGCGCACGACACACTTCGATTACCACAGCTTCGAAGACAATCTGTTCAAACTCGACGTGCTCGGTCACGACGACCCGACGATGATCCGGTTCCTGATGGATTATGTCAAACAGCACCCGATCGATTTTCCGTTCGCCGACGCGACCGAAATCCCGCTCGACGACACCAAGGTCTACGGGATGCTCAACTCGACCGACGCGATCGGCCTCAAACCCGAAGACATCAACAGCGAAGTCGCCAGTTTCGGGGTTCCCGAAATGGGCACCAGCTTCGTTCGTGACATGCTGAAGGACACCCGACCGAAAACCTTCGCCGACATCGTCAAGATCTCCGGCTTGTCACACGGCACCGACGTCTGGCTCAACAACGTTAAGGACCTCGTCACCGGCGAGACGATGTACGGCAAGATTCCCTTCAATCAGGTCATCGGCTGTCGCGACGACATCATGGTGTATCTGATCCAGGCCGGCATGGCCGAGGACATCGCCTTCGAAATCAGTGAGTTCATTCGCCGTGGCCGCGCTCCCAGCCAACCCGACAAGTGGGACGGCTACAAACTGATCATGAAGGAACACAAGATTCCCGACTGGTACATCTGGAGTTGCGGCAAAATCAAGTACATGTTCCCCAAAGCGCATGCGACGGCCTACGTCATCATGGCCCTGCGCATCGCATGGTTCAAGTATTATCGTCCGATTCTGTTCTACAGCGCCTACTTCTCCAAACGCGCCAGCGACTTCGACATCTACGCCTTCAAGGGCGGCGAATACGAGATCCGCAAGAAGATGAATGAAATCGACGCCAAAGGCAACCGCGCGACCGATACCGACCGCCGCCTCTACACCGTTCTCGAGGTGGCCCTCGAAATGGTGCTCCGCGGCTTCCGCTTCAAGAACATCGACATCGAGAAATCGGCCGCTCGCGATTTCCTCATCGATGACGACGGCAATAGTCTGATCATGCCGTTCGTGACCCTGGACGGTCTTGGTCTGAAGGTCGCCGAATCGATCATCAACGCCAGGGACGAAGCCCCGTTCAAGTCCAAAGACGACATCAAGGAACGGACCGCCCTGTCGAAAACACTGTTCAACAAACTGGAGATGCTCGACGTGTTCGAGGGCATCCCCGACAACGCCCAAATGAATCTATTTGAATTTTAGGAGGTCATCTTTATGAGAATTCGTGGTAAGAATCCTGCGCTTCGCTTCATCGAACAAGACGCATACGGCTACGACGACAGCATGAGCGCAACCTACGCCGGCGTCGCAACGAAGACCGGCGTCCTGCTCGGCATCATCGCCGTGATTGCGCTGTATTCGTCCTACACCTTCAGCTTCAGTCAGTCGATGGGCATGATCATCACCGGCCTCATTGTCGCCCCGATCGTGGCGATCATCGCCGTCATCATCACCCATCGCCGTCCCGAGATCGCGATCTTCACG
This sequence comes from uncultured Mycoplasmatota bacterium, assembly GCA_913062645.1. Lineage (GTDB taxonomy): Bacteria > Bacillota_I > Bacilli_A > Izemoplasmatales > Izemoplasmataceae > Xianfuyuplasma. The sequence goes on along the minus strand of CAJXVW010000001.1, from coordinate 1,207,730 downwards.
ACCATCATCTACGCGATCGCCGAAGGCTTGTTCCTGGGTCTCATCAGTACCTTCTTCGCCTACCAGTTCGGTGGTGAAATCGTCCAGATGGCCCTGCTCGGCACATTCGGCGTACTCGCCGGCATGCTGTTCCTGTACTCGACCGGCATCATCCGCGTCGGTCCCTTCTTCCGACGACTGATGTTTTCGATGTTGATCGGACTCCTCTTCAGCGGACTGATCCTGTTCGTGCTCGCCATCACCGGCGTGGCTTGGGAATCGTTCTACGACTTCTACGTCGCGATCGTCGTGATCAGCGTCATCGTCTCGAGTCTCTTCCTACTGATTGATTTCGACACGATCACCAACTACGTCGACGGCGGCGCTCCCAAGGAACTGGAATGGGCGCTCTCGCTCGGACTCGTCGTGACGATCGTCTGGATCTACATCGAACTACTCCGGCTGTTCGCGATTCTCGCCAACCGCAGACGATAAAAAGCCCGATTTCGGGCTTTTTTTCGTTTATTGGTTGAATATTCCGCAAAGGGGTTGTATAATGATAGTCGAAATCGATGACACGGACATAGTACGCGCACATACGCGTGGTTCCCAAGAGAGTGGTGCCTCGGCTGAAAGCACCTGAACCCTGCGGCGTGGAATTCATCCGTCGAGAGATGCCAATCCCATCCGTATTCCGGCGTTAACGGAGATCGAGTGCCCGGTGTTGGCCGGGAACGAAGGTGGTACCGCGGATGTGACAGTTCGTCCTTGTTTCGGACGGGCTTTTTTTATACCAAAGGAGTGATCCATGATGGATGTCAAACAACAACTGGAACAAGTGAAACAAGAGGCGACCAAGGCCGTCGCCGGCGTCACGACGCTGGTCGAACTGGCCGACGTCAAAGCCAAATATCTGGGCAGGAAAGGAACCCTGAACGGGCTGATGCGCCTGATGAAGGACATCCCCGATGCCGAGAAACCGGCCTTCGGCAAAGCCGTCAACGACGTCAAGCAGTTCGTCAGCGGCAAGGTCGAGGAGACTCGTCACGCGATCGAACAGGCGATCATCGACGCCAAACTCGCCAAGGAGCGGATTGACGTTACCCTGCCCGGTAAACAATTCACCGTCGGCACCCGCCACATCATGACCCAGATCGTCGAGGAAATCGAGGATCTCCTGATCGGCATGGGCTACCAGGTGATGGAAGGTCCGGAAGTCGAGACCGACGAGAACAACTTTGAAAAACTGAATCTGCCCAAGGACCATCCGGCCCGCGACATGCAGGATACGTTCTACATTACCGAAGATACCTTGCTGCGGACGCACACCAGTCCCGTCCAGGTCCGGACGATGCTTGCAAACGGTGGCAACAAACCGATCAAGATCATCTGCCCGGGCAAGGTGTACCGTCGCGATGACGACGATGCGACGCACAGTCATCAGTTCATGCAGATCGAAGGGCTGGTCGTCGACGAGACGACGAGCATGGCCGATCTGAAAGGGACGTTGCTCGCCATCGCCAATCAAGTGTTCGGCGAGGGCCGCGACATCCGGCTCCGTCCGAGTTTCTTCCCGTTCACCGAACCCTCCGTCGAAGTCGACGTCAGCTGCCACAACTGCAACGGCAGTGGCTGCAACATCTGCAAGGGCACCGGCTGGATCGAGATTCTCGGCGCCGGCATGGTGCACAACAATGTGCTCGAGGCGTCCGGTTACGATTCCACCAAATACCGCGGCTTCGCGTTCGGCATCGGTGTCGAGCGACTGGCCATGTTGAAATACGGCATCAACGACATTCGGGACTTCTACACCAACGACATGCGCTTCAACAGGCAGTTCAGAAAACGATGAACAAAGATCTCGTCCTGATACTCAACGGCGCGGGCACCAACGGCGGTGAACTGCGCGCGCTGTACAAACAACTGGCCGCCAACGACAAGTATTTCGTGTTTTATCCGGGCATCATGCCCGGCGCCTTCATCGGCACCCACTTCCCGAAGTCAACCACCAGCGATTTCATCGAGTTCATCGATTCGCTGGAAGAACTGATCAATGAGGACGTCTGGGATCACGTCTACGTCATCGGCTACAGCCTCGGCGCCTCGACGGCGGCGATCCTGTCGGCCAAGAGCGACAGGATCGACAGACTCGTCCTGATCGCCCCGATCGTCAAGAATCCCAACTACCGCAAGTTCCTGAAAGGACTCACCGAGAGTCTCGCCACGCCGAAACATCTCAACCGCGTCCAACAGGTCTTCTACAAGGAGTTTATCAAGCGCTTCATCCGCGTACCGAAGATCCATGTCTGGCACCTGCAAGTCTATCTGCATTACACGAAACGATTCCTGAAGAACATCGACAAGCCGACGCTCATCATCGAAACGATCAACGACGAACTCGTCAAGAAGAAGTCGATCGATCAAATCGAAAAGAACATGGCGCACGATGTCTTCCGACGCTACCAGGTCGACAGCAGTCACTTCCTGTTTTTCGACCGCAACGTTCGCGATGAAGTCATCGACGTCATCGAATCGTTTCTCGAGGAGGAATTATCATGAAAGTATCGATGAATCACCTGCGTGAGTTCGTCAAGACCGACATCAACGTATTGGATCTGGCCGAACTGTTCAACACGCACTCGGCGGAAGTCGAGGACGCCTACGAACTGGTTCAGGCCAGCAAGCTCGTCGTCGGGTACGTCAAAGAAAAAACCAGTCATCCCGACGCCGACAAACTGTCGATTTGTCAGGTCGACGTTGGTGGCCAGACGTCTCAGATCGTCTGTGGCGCACCGAACGTCGCCGCCGGCCAGAAGGTCATCGTCAGTCTCCCCGGAGCGATTCTTCCGGGCGGTTTCGAGATCAAGAAGGCGGACATCCGCGGCGTCGAATCGAACGGCATGATCTGCAGTCTCGCCGAACTCGGGCTTGACAAGAAGTTCGTCAACGCCGACGGCATCCATGTCATCACGGAAGACTGTGAACCGGGCGACGACCCGCTAGACGTGTTGCGCCTCAACGACCAAGTGATGGCGCTCGATCTGACCCCCAACCGGGCCGATCTTTTGAGTGTCATGGGCGTTGCCTACGACACCGCGGCGATTTTGGATCTGCCGATCCATCTCAAACAACCTGAAATCCAGGAAATCGACGAACCCTGCCCGGTCGCGATTCGCCTCGATACAAAACACTGCATGAGTTACTACGCGCGGGTCTTGAAAGACGTTGAGATCAAACCGTCACCACGGTGGATGCAGTCGCGGCTGATCGCCGCCGGCATGCGGCCGATCAACAACGTCGTCGACATCACCAACTACGTCCTCTTGGAGACCGGCCAACCGCTCCATGCGTTTGACTACGACCTCCTGGACAGCGACACGATCAGCGTCCGCTTGGCCAAGGACGGTGAAACGATCCAGACGCTCGACGAGCAGACGCGCAAACTCACCAAGGACGACATCGTCATCACCAACGACAAGGAAGCTGTCGCGCTCGGTGGCGTAATGGGTGGATTCTCGACCGAAATCAACGACAACACCAAACGGATTCTCCTCGAGAGCGCCGTCTTCAATCCGATCAACATCCGCAAGACCTCGAGCCGCCTCGATCTGCGCAGCGAAGCGTCGATGCGTTTCGAACGCAAGGTCGATCCGGCGCGAACGATCCTCGCCCTCGAGCGAGCCACTGAACTGTTCCAGAAATATGCCGGAGGAACGGTCTACAAAGGCGTCAGCAAGGTCGACAACATCGACTATACTGAGCCATCGGTGGAACTAAAACTGGACTATCTGAACGGCTATCTCGGCAGCAACCTGACGGCCGAAGAAGTGAGTGACGTACTGCGTCGTCTCCACTTGGAACATCAACTGGAAGAGGAGACTTTCACCGTCCTCCTGCCGACGCGTCGGCAGGACATGGAAGGTGTCCAGGATGTGATCGAGGAAATCGGTCGCATCGTCGGCTATGATACGTTGCCACTGACCCTTCCCGATACCGTTTCGGTCGGCGGACTCACCGCGTTCCAACGATTCCAACGGCATCTTCGCGATGTCATGACCGGACTTGGCTTGACCGAAGTCATCACGTATTCGCTGGTCCCCGAACACCGCGCCCGGGACTTCAGTCTCGACACGGCGGAATACACGAAAGTGTTGATGCCGATGACCAAGGACAAATCGACCTTGACGCTCTCGCCGCTTGTCGGCATGGTCGACGTGCTCACCTACAACACCGCCCGCAAGATGAGCGATCTCGCCATCTTCGAAGTGGGCAAACGCTACGATCAAAACGAGACCATCACCCTTGCCGGTGCGCTCACCGGCACCCTGTCCTCCACCCTGTGGAACGGCAAAGAAGAAGTCGTCGACTTCTATCTTGTCAAGGGACTGATCGAATCGTTGCTGGACAATCTCTATCTTGATCACATGACCTACGAACCGGCCGAGATCAAGAACCTTCATCCCGGCCAAGGTGCGTTCATCACCAGTCGCCAGGGTCGCGTCGGTTTCCTCGGCAAACTCCATCCCGAGTACGCCAAGGAACATGATCTGAAGGACGTGTTCGTCTTCGAACTGAACGTCGGCAAGCTCTTCGAGCTGCGCCGCGTGCAGAAGAAGGTCAAGGACATCAACAAGTTCCCCGATGTCGAACGCGACATCGCCGTCGTCGTCGATGAAGACGTGCTCGCCGGCGATCTGCTCGCCGCCGTCAACAAGGCTGGCAAGCGGATGTTGATCCAAAGCGAGATCTTCGATGTGTATCGGGGAGAATCGCTGGGCGAACACAAGAAATCGATCGCCATCAAACTGATCTTCAGCGATCCCAAGAAGACGCTCGAAACCAAAGATGTGGATACGCGCGTGAATGAGATTCTGGGAACGCTCAAAGCGACCTTCAAGGCCGAACTGAGATAACACAAAAAAGAACCCATGAGAGTCGATGTCCATCCATTGGACAACGATTATCGGGGTTCTTTTCATTTGGATGAATGGCGGAACAATATCATTTGAAGATGCCGGTTTTGATGATCTCCATCACTTGATCGACAATGGCGTCCGGATCTTCGTTGTGATGACCCAGATCAAGTAGAATCTTGAGACCGACGAAGTTGGCAACGCCCATCAGGATGTAGGATACCAGTTCCGTGTCGACGTCGTGCATTTCGCCATCGATGATCGATTGTTTCAGGCCGCGCTCGTACCGTTTCGCAAAGCCGTCGTAATAGTCGATGAAGAGTTGCTTGTCGATGTAGAGCGACTCCCAGATGATGTTGTAGGCGTGAGGGTTCTGGAGGGCGTAATGAACGAAGGTCTTGATGCCGATGCGTTCTTTGTTGAAACGTCCCTCCACGGTCGCCACCTGAACCGCGATCTGTTTGCGGATGTCGTGTTGAAACTCCATCAGGATGTATTTGTATAAGGATAGCTTGTTGGGAAAATACAAGTAGAAGGTTCCGGCCGCGATGCCGGCGGCATTGGTGATGTCGGTGATTTTCGTGTTGAAATATCCTTGCTTGTAGAAGAGATCGATCGTCGTATCGACAATCAATTGGAAGGTCGCTTTCCCATTGCGTGTTTTCGGCACTTTGATGTTGGTTTCCATAGGGTCTCCTTTGGTCGTTCTCAGATTGACAATGAAAACGCTTTATGCTATAATACTGAATAAGTATTCATGTTGTGAATGCATATTCAGTTTTTTCATGTCCTAGATAGTGTTATTATATCGAACTATGCTGTAAAAGGCAAGCAATGATGCGTTATGGAAAGCATAAAAAAAGGAGGAGACAAATTGAGCAAAGTGTACATCGTGTCCGCCAAGCGGACGCCCATTGGAAGTTTTTTAGGAAGTTTGAGCACCGTCCATCCTGCTGATTTCGGCGCTGCGGTCGTCAAGGCCATTCTCGCCGAAACCAAGGTTCCGGCCGAAGATCTGGATGAAGTGATTGTCGGTAACATCCTGCCCGCCGGACTGGGTCAGGGCATCGGCCGGCAAGTGTCGATCAAAGCCGGTGTGCCACAGAGTGTTCCCGCATACAGCATCAACATGGCATGCGGCAGCGGCATGAAAGCCGTCATGAACGCGTTCAACAGCATCCAAGCGGGATGGCATGATTTGATCATGGTAGGTGGCACCGAGTCGATGAGCAAAGCCCCCTACATCATTCCCGACCGCGCCCGCACCGGGCTGAAGTTCGGTGATTTCAAGGTCATCGACCATATGGTTTACGACGCCCTGACCGATGTGTTCAATCAGTATCACATGGGCGTTACCGCGGAAAACATCGTCGAAAAATACGGCCTCACGCGACAAGCCCAAGACGAGTTCGCATTCAATTCGCAGCAAAAAGCGATCGCGGCGGTCGACGCCGGACGCTTCGCCGACGAGATTGTCCCCATCGAAGTCAAAATGCGTCGCGAAACGATCACCTTTGACACCGACGAATATCCCAATCGCCGCAGCACCCTGGACAAACTGGGCACCCTGCGGGCGGTATTCAAAAAAGACGGAACCGTCACCGCCGGCAACGCCTCGGGCATCAACGACGGCGCCAGCTTCACATTGATCGCGAGCGAAGAAGCCGTGAAGAAGTACAACCTGACACCGCTGGTCGAAGTCATCGGCATCGGACAAGGCGGCGTCGATCCGTCGATCATGGGCATGGGACCGGTCCCGGCCGTCAAAGCGGCGCTCGATCATGCTGAACTGACCTTGGCCGACATGGACTTGATTGAACTCAACGAAGCCTTTGCCGCGCAAAGTCTCGGTGTCGTCACCGAACTGTCCAAGCAACATGGCATGTCGATGGACGACATTCTCGCGAAAACCAACGTCAACGGCGGCGCCATCGCCCTCGGCCATCCGGTCGGCGCGAGCGGCAACCGGATTACCGTGACACTGATTCATGAAATGATCAAACGCAACGCAACCTACGGTCTTGCCTCACTGTGCATCGGTGGCGGCATGGGAACCTGTCTGGTTGTCAAACGAGTGGAGGTATAAGCATGAAACTCAAGGGAAAAATCGCCGTCGTCACCGGCGGCGCCAAAGGCATCGGCATGGAAATCGCCAAACGATTCGCGTCGGAAGGCGCCACCGTCATCGCCGTCGACATGGCCCCGCTGTCCTACGAAGCGGAGGGCGTCGTCGGCTACGAACTGAACGTCACCGACGCTGCCAAATGCAAAGCGTTCTTCGATGACATCGTCGCCACTTACGGCCAGATCGACATCCTCGTCAACAACGCTGGCATCACCCGCGACGCGATGACCAGAAAGATGACCGACGAACAGTGGAACCTCGTCATCGAGGTCAACTTGAAAGGCGTCTTCAATTTGGTTCGCTACGTCGGACCGCAAATGGAAACGATCGGCGGCGGGGCGATCATCAACATCGCCAGTGTCGTCGGCGAATACGGCAACATCGGCCAAGCCAACTACAGCGCCACCAAGGCGGGACTGATCGGCTTGACGAAAACCTGGGCCAAGGAGTTCGCCCGCAAGGGTGTGCCCGTCCGCGTCAATGCCATTTCTCCGGGCTATGTCATGACCGACATCCTGCAGACCGTACCCCAGGAACTGCTTGACAAGTTCGCCCAGATGACGATGTTGAAACGTCTGGGACAACCCGAAGAAATCGCCAACGTCGCCCTGTTCCTGGCCAGTGACGAATCGAGTTATGTCACCGGTCACAATTTGAGTGTGAACGGTGGTATGAGATTATAACCTAGGAGTGACACCATGTCCGACATCAAAATAGGAATTGTCGGTACCGGCATCTACATCCCCCAAACAGTCATGACGGCCAAGGAAATTGCCGACGCGACCAAGGGCGTGTGGAGTGAAGCAGCCGTGATCGACAAGCTCGGAATCAAACAAAAACGAATCGCCACCAAAGACGAAGGCACCCAGGAGATGTCTTATTTGGCGGCGCTGGATTGTTTGCAACGGACGGGGGTGGACCCGCTCGACATCGACGTGATCTTGAGCGTGACCGAAGAATGGAAAGAGTATCCGCTGACGACCTCAGCGCTCTATGTACAGGGAAAAATCGGCGCCACCAACGCTTGGGGCATCGATTTACAGAACCGCTGCTGCACGACCTGCAGTGCGATGAAAATCGCCAAGGACATGCTGATCGCCGATCCGGAGATCAACACCATCCTGATCACCGGCGGCTACCGCAACGGCGATTTCGTCGATTACGAAGACAAGACCATGTCGATGATGTACAACCTGTCCGCCGGGGGCGGTGCGATGATCCTGCAAAAAGGATACGACAAGAACCTGGTGCTCGGCAGTCACATCATCGGTGACGGCACCTTGGCGCGAACCGCCGGTTGCACGATCGGCGGCACCGTCAACCCAATCACCAAGGACAACGTCGATGTCGCCTACAAGTCGTTGACGCTGATGGAGCCCGTGCGCATGAAAGAACGGCTCAATGAAGTGTCGATGAACAACTGGCTGACGTGCATCGACGAATCTCTTCGCAAGTCTGCGTTGTCGCGAAACGATCTGGATTATCTTGCGGTGTTGCACATCAAGCGTTCCGGGCATGCCTTCATTCTGAATGAACTGGGCCTGACCGACGACCAGTCCATCTATCTGGAGGACTATGGTCACATCGGTCAGATCGATCAGATTTTGTCCTTGCATCTGGCAACACAGCAAGGGAAGCTGAAGGAAGGCGACATCGCGTGTCTGCTCGCCGCCGGAATCGGCTACGTGTGGGCGTCGACGATTGTGAGGTGGGGCTAGATGGATATCTTTTTCACGTTGCTCTTCTCCAGTTTGGAAACGGGCAGCGTCTATGCCCTCGCCGCACTGGGCATCGTGCTCATTTTCCGTACCAGTAAAACAACCAACTTCGCTCAGGGCAGCATCGGCACGCTCAACGCGTTTGTCGCCGCCATGTTGTTTCTGAGTTGGGACATGAACATCTGGATCGCCACGCTGTTGGCGATGGTGACGGCCTTCATCACCGGTGTCCTCATCGACCGGTTCATCATCCGTCCGGCATCCAAGGCCAACGCCATTTCCAAACAGATCATCACCCTCGGATTGATCATGGTCATCATCGGCATCATCCCGATGTTGTTCGGCGTCGATCCGCTCAGTCTGCCGCGTTTCTTCGAGGTGAACGCATCGACCCAGTTTGATGTGTTCGGCGCGCGGATCAGTTACAACGCCATCTTCATCATATCGCTGTCGCTGGGCTTGATGGGATTTCTGTTTTGGTTTTTGCAGTACACCAAGTGGGGACTGGCGATTCGCGTCACCGCCTCCAATGAAATCACCTCGCGGCTGATGGGCGTTCCGACCCGGACCGTGACGATGGCCAGTTGGGCCACGGCGGCCATGTTCGGAACCCTGGCGGCGATCATCGTCGCCCCGTCGGGCAGCGTCAACTCGCTGATGATGGTGGACGTGCAGGTCAATGCCTTCTTCGCTTGTGTGCTCGGCGGCTTCGGCACCTTTTACGGCGCGGTCGTCGGCGCGTATCTGATCGCCTTTGCGAAAAGCAGTGCGCAGTTCTACGTGTCGGACATCTGGGGCAACGTCTATGTCTATCTTGTGATCTTACTGTTGTTATACCTGATGCCGAACGGGCTGTTCGGCAAGAAACAGCTGAAGAAGGTGTAACAATGACAACCATAAAACAATTGTTAAAGACCAATTACCCGGCCCGCTTCATCCTGTTCGGAGTGATTCTGTCGCTCCTGCCGATCTTCAGCGAGATCGGCGTCCTGCAGAACTCCACGGTCCGCTTGATCGGCTATGTCATCATCTTCACCGTGGTCGCCCTGGGACTCAACTTGCTGCTTGGTTTCAGCGGGTTGGTGTCACTCGGGACGGCGGGATTCATGGGATTCGGCGCCTACATGTTCGTGTTCATCAGCACCAATGTGTTCGACGGATTCCTCGTCGCGATGCTGTTGACGCTTGTCATCGCCGGCCTTCTGGGCGCGGTGATCGGGTTGCTCAGCTTGAAGGTGGAAGGGATCTATCTGGCGATCGCCACGCTGTTCATCGGGGAAATCTTCCTGCAGATCTTTCGCAACGTCGATTGGTTCACCGGTGGATTCAGTGGCATGCGCCACCACCATCCGACCTTCAACCTGCTGTTCACCGAAATCACCTTGACGCGCAACTGGACCTACGTGCTGATGGTGCTGATCATGGTCGTCGTGATGATCATGATGTATCATCTCGTGCACAGCCGCACCGGCCGCGCCTTGATGGCGATGAGCCGCAGCGAACACGCGGCCCAGGCAATGGGCGTCAGCATCCTCAAATACCGGTTGATCGCATTCATCTTCGCGACCGTCCTGGCTACGCTTGGCGGCGTGTTGTACATTTCGTACTTCCGCTTCGTCGATCCGTCGCCATGGAACCTCAACCGCAGTCTGTTCATCATCGCGATGGTCGTCGTCGGCGGCTTCAAGTCGATCTTCGGCACAGCGCTCGGGGCGTTCATCATTCACGGCATTCCCGAACTCTATCTCAAGGACATCTTCAGTGGCAATCCCGAGTTCAGCTACATCTTCGCCGGGATCTTGATCATCGTCGTCATCATGTTTTATCCCAATGGCGCGATCTACGTCGGATACGACGTCAAGAAACTGTATTACAAGCACGTCTATCCCCGACGACTGCCCTACATCACCTTGAAACAAATCTACAAGCAGAACCTGGCAACCGCCGCGGACGACGCCAAGAAGCAACTCAAGGCGACCTATAAGAACCAACGACAGGAGCTGCGTTCCGCGATCGGCGCCAAGCTGGAGCAACTGCGCGCCAAGCACCAGCAGTGCCTGGCGGACATCAAAGCAACCTATCAGGCGGCGATTGCCGCCGCACCGGATGGCGATCAGACCAAACGACAACTGTTGAAAAAACAGCGACAAGTCGCATTGTCCGAGTGCAAGCAGCAGCACCGCATCGACAAACTGGCAATCTATCGCAACGCTGTAACGGAATTGATGGTGATCGACGATGAATAAGAACAACGTCCTGGAAGTCCGCAATCTGACAATGCGCTTTGGCGGACTGGTGGCCGTGAACGACCTCAGTTTCGACGTCCGCGAACAGGAAATCGTCGGCATCATCGGACCCAACGGGGCCGGCAAAACGACCGTCTTCAACTGCATCACCCAGTTCTACAAGGACGACGAGGGCGAAATCTGGTTCCGCAACAACGACAACGAGGAAGTGAACCTCAACGACGTGAAGGTCACCGACGTCATTAACCATGGCTTGGTACGGACCTTCCAAAACGTCGAACTGGTCCGCGATCTGAGCATCATCGATAACATCTTGATCGGCGCTCACAACCAGTTCAAGACAAATGTCTTCCAGCATCTGTTCAACGGCCGTGGTGTCCGCAAGGAAGAACAGGCGCTCCGCGACAAGGCGATGAAGATTCTCACCTTCCTCAAACTCGATCATCTCAAGGATCAGTATGCCTACGGACAACCGTACGGTGTCTTGAAGAAAATTGAAATCGCGCGGACCCTGATGTGCAATCCGAAAGTCATCATTCTCGATGAACCGGCCGCCGGCTTGAACGACAGGGAAACCGACGAACTGTCCGAGATCATCGAACAGATTCGCGATGAATACCAGTGTTCGATCGTTCTTATCGAACACGACATGGGCTTCGTGATGGACATCTGCGATCGCATCTGCGCCATCAACTTCGGCAAGTTCCTCGCGATGGACACACCCCAGAAGATTCAATCGAACCCGCTCGTGCAAGAAGCCTACTTGGGAGGTGATGACGATGTCGAATCTCCTGGAAGTTAAAAATCTGTCCGTGCATTACGGCGTCATCGAGGCCGTCAAGGAGGTCTCCATCCAGGTTCCGAAGGGATCGATCGTGGCCATTCTTGGCGCCAATGGCGGCGGCAAGACATCGTTGCTCAAGACCATCTCCGGACTGATCGACGCCACCGAAGGCGACATTCTCTTCGATGGCCAGATCATCACCGACAAGAGCGCCGAGTGGATTGCCAACGCCGGCATCGTCCAGGCGCCCGAGGGACGTCAGATCTTCGGCGATCTGACGGTCGAGGAAAATCTTCGGATCGGTGCCTTCACGGTCAAGAAACAGGGAACCAAGTCACGCAAGGAGCGCCTCGAGGAGAACTTGGCACGCGTCTATCGATACTTCCCGGTCCTGAAGGAGCGCCGGCAACAAGTGGCGCTGACGCTCAGTGGCGGGGAGCAGCAGATGCTGGCGATCTCGCGGGCATTGATGGCGTCACCGAAACTGCTCATTCTCGATGAACCCTCGCTCGGCCTGGCACCGATGATCGTGCGTGACATCTTCGCCATCATCAACGAGTTCAAGAAAGAAGGAACCACGATTCTGATCGTGGAACAAAACGCACTGCAGACCCTCAAGATTGCCGATTACGCCTATGTGTTGCAAGTCGGCGAAGTGATCGTCGAAGGCAGTGCCGATGAATTGCGGCAAGACCCCAAACTGGTGGAAGCCTATTTGGGTAAATAATAGAAGCAAAAAAATACAACAATACAAGGAGGAAACATGAAAAAAGTACTATTAGTAGCAGTGGCTCTTGTCTTTGCCTTCACCCTCGCGGGCTGCAAAGAGCAAGAAGTCGAAAGCCAAGGCGTCACCGAAACCACCGTGACCGTCGGGAACACCGCTCCGGTCAGCGGCGCATTGGCATTTGTAGGCCTGCCGTTCAATCAAGGGATGCAAGCATACTTTGACATGGTGAACGCCGATGGCGGCGTGGCTGGAAGAACCATCGAACTGATCAACCGTGACGACGGCTTTGACGCCGCAACGGGTCTCACCAACACCGAACAGCTGGTGGAAGACGATCAGGTGTTCGCATTGGTCGGACACTTCGGCACCCCGACCGTCGGGGCAACGATTGATTACGTCCGCGAACAAGGCATTCCGCAAGTCTATTTCGCGACCGGCATCAGCGCCCTGTTCAACGAAGCAGCCGAAGGCAACGATCGCTCGTCATTCCCGGTACAACCGGTTTACGATGCCGAAGGTCAAGTCATGGTCGCCCGTGCCGTTGGTGACTTCGGCGCAAGCAAAATCGGTGTCATCTACACCAATGACGACGCCGGCAACGGCATCTTGAACGGTGTCGAAATCCAGGCTGAAGAAGAAGACGTGACCTTGGTCAAGGCGCAAGTCGCGGCAGACGCGACCGACATGAGCGCTGCGGCTCTGACGATCATCCAAGGCGATGTCGACTTCATCATCATCGCCGCCAACCAGGCTCCCGCCAGCATCGCGATCAAAGCCTTGAACGCAGCCGGTAACGACGTCGACGTCATCGTCTCGTACGTCAACGCCGCGCCGACCTTCATCGCATTGATCAAGGACGACATCGCGAACTTCGACGTCTATGCCAACGCCTGGGTCAACATCTTCGCCGAAAACGGCGTGGACTTCAGCGACGGCTATAATCTGTTCGTCGAAGAAATCTCCAAAGTTGACGCCGCCCTGACATCCAATCCGTATGCGATGGCCGGCTGGATCGCCGCCTCGTTCTTCGTCGAAGGTCTCGAACGCGTTGGTGAAGATACCCTGAACTGGGAGAACTTCATCGATGCCATGGAAGATGGCCCGATCGACAATCCGCTCGGTGGCGTCGTCAGTTTCGAAAACGGAAGCCGCGTCGGTACCCAGAGCATGAGTTTGCTGCTCGCCACGATCATTCCGGCCGAAGGTGAAACACCTGAATCCTATGTCTTCGCACCCTATGCGGACATGGAAACCATTGACGAAATCCTAGGAAACTAACACACATTTGGACACAGTCTAGGATGGGGCGACTCATCCTAGATTGTCATCCATCAGGAGGTATCCCATGGCTCAGACCATCACCATCAATCAAGCGCTGGATCTCGTCAAGGACGGCGATCACATCATCGCCGGCATGGCCGCCAGTGAAGGACGCTTGTTCTTTCAGAATCTGCATCACATCGCTTCACGCATCCAACATGTCACGATTGACAACTGCCTGCCGATGTATCCCTACGAGTTCATGGTGAACGACGCGTACAACGACAAGTTCACCATCAACAGTTGGTTTTTCAGCGGCGATCTTCGCAAGGCGTTCAAAAACGGACACATTACGTTCATTCCCAATCAACTTCATTTTGCGGGTGTGCGACGCTTCGAGCATCAGCACCCCAACATTTACGTCGGAAACTGCACGCCACCGGACAAGCACGGCTTCGTGTCGTTGTCGTTGTCCAATGTCTATGAAAAGAAGGCGCTGGAAGCAGCCGACCTTGTGATTTTGGAAACAAACCCGAAATTCCCCCGCACCTGGGGCGATCTTGAGGTTCACATATCCGATGTCGATTACGTGGTCGAAGTCGATTACGACCCACCGGTGTTGCCGGATTCGGACCCGAACGAGAAAGACATCGCAATCGGCAATCTGATCGCCGATCACATCCATGACGGCGACACCATTCAACTCGGCATCGGCGGCATTCCCAACGCCGTCGCCAACGCCTTGATTCACAAGAAGGATCTCGGCGTTCATACCGAGATGCTGACAACCGGCTTCATGAAACTGTTTCAAGCCGGTGCCGTCACCAACAAGAAGAAAACCTTGCACAAGGGCAAAATGGTCGCCGCCTTCGCCCTCGGCACGCCGGAACTGTATGACTTCATCGACAATAACCCGGGCATCCTGCTGTTGGATGGAAACTACGTCAATGACCCGTGCATCATCGGACAGAACGACAACCAGGTTTCCATCAACACCACGATCGAAGTGGATCTGACCGGACAATGCTGCAGTGAATCGATCGGCACCCGCCACTTCAGTGGAACCGGTGGCCAGACCGATACCGCAACCGGAGCGCAGCGCGCCAAGAACGGCCGCAGTTTCATCGCGCTCTACTCCACGGCGATGGTTCGCAATCCCGAAACGGGCGTCCGCGAGCCGAAATCGAAGATCGTTCCGACGCTTCAACCCGGCGCCGCCGTATCGCTCTCGCGCAATGATGTCGACTACATCGTCACCGAGTACGGTGCGGTCCGGTTGCGCGGAACGTCGATCAAGGAGCGGGTCGAACTGTTGATCAGCGTCGCCCACCCGGATTTCCGCGAGGAACTGCGGGAAGCGGCGAAAACGATCGGATACATCAAATGAGCACGTTCGCCCATCACGGTCGTGACATCTTTTACCAGGTGGATGGCGATCTGACATCCGGCAAGGAGATCATCGTTCTCCTCAACGGCATCATGATGTCCACCGCCAGTTGGGATGGATTTGTCGAAGCCTTCAGCGAGACGACCACGCTGATTCGTTTCGACATGCTCGATCAGGGTCAGAGCGCGCGCATGGACGAACCGTATGACCAGTCGCTGCAGGTGGACGTGCTGATCGCACTGCTCGATCATCTGGCGGTGTCATCGTGCCATTTGGTCGGCATCAGCTATGGTGCGAGCGTCGCCTTGCAGGCTGCGATCCGCTTTCCCAAGCGGGTTGCGAAACTGGTTCTGGCGAATGCCGTTGCGGCCACTTCACCGTGGCTAAAAGCGATCGGCGATGGCTGGAATCAGGTCGCCAAGACGCGCGATGGCGAAGCCTACTACAACATCAGCATCCCCTACATTTATTCCGATACATTCTACAATCAGAACATCGCCTGGATGGAAGCGCGAAAAGAGATGCTCGTGCCCCTCTTCAGCGACCCGGAGTTTCTCGATCGGATGACGCGGTTGACCGTCAGCGCGGAAACGCACGATACCAGGGATCAACTGCAGGACATCGCCATGCCGACCTTGCTCATTGCCGGTGAAAAGGACGTTCTGACGCCGCGCAGCGAACAAGAATTCTTGCATCACCAGATTCCCGATTCCACCTTGCTGGTGTTTCCGGGATGCGGACACGCCTCGATGTACGAACAACCAAAAGCATTCACGTCCAGCATTCTCGGATTCGTCCATGCCAATCACATTCCCACAATCACTTAGGAGGAACCATGAAAAAACAAGCCGTCACATTGAGCAACAACGAACAGTATTATTTTGTGGAAGCCGGCCAAGGCGATCAGACGATTGTTCTGATCCACGGCAACATGAGCAGTTCGATTCATTACAAACCGTTGATTGAAAGTCTGCAGGATGACTACCACATCATCGCCCCGGACATGCGCGGGTTCGGTGATTCCACCTACAAGAAACCGATTGACACGCTGCATGATTTCGCCGATGACATCATCGATCTGTTGCGCATCAAGGGCATCAAGAAGTACGCCTTGGCGGGATGGTCGACGGGCGGTGCGGTCGCGCTGTCAATCGCCGCCAAACAACCACAGGCCGTGACCAAACTGATTCTCATCGAATCGTGTTCCTATCGCGGGTATCCGATCTTCAAGAAGGATGCGTCGTTCCAACCGATCATCGGTTCGTACTACGAAAGCAAAGAAGCGATGGCGAACGATCCCGTTCAGATCGCCCCGATGGTCGGCATCTTCGAAAGCGGCAACACGGCCGCGATGAAAGCGGTCTGGGATCAGGCCATCTACACCGTCAACAAGCCGAATGCAGAAGATGATCAGATGTACCTCGCCGAAACGATGAAACAACGAAACCTGGTCGATGTCGACTGGGCACTCACCACGTTCAACATGTCCAACTTCAGCAACGGCGTCACGCTTGGGGAAGACACGATCGGACAAGTCACTTGCCCGGTGTTGTCGTTCTGGGGCGAGAAGGACATCGTCGTCCTGGAATACATGGTCGATGAAACCGTCGAGGCATTGGCCGACGCCACCAAGGTGACGCTCGCCAATTCGGGACACTCACCGCTTCTAGACGTCCCCGACGAACTGACCAAACGAATCAAAGCATTTTTAGAAGCGTAACTGCAAAACTAGCAGCAATCGATACGCCTCCTACACCATATTGGCATCCGAAAAACGCCCGCATACACGAGTATGCGGGCGTTTTTCTTGGCGTGATCTAGTTGATGGTATGTTGTTCGGATTGTTTGAACAGTGCTGCCGCGTTCATGATCGGCAGGATGATCGGCGGCATCATCGCCGCGGTCGAAAGATTGGTGACGGCCGCTCGCAGATAGGGGAACAGGATGTTCACTCCCTCGGTCTTGAGAAAGGCGTTGGTGTCGTCGAGCGGATCGAGGTTGTCGAAGGTGAACGTGGCGCGCATCGAGACCTCGAGATTGACGGGAAAGTTCTGTTCGGACGCACCATCGATTTTGAGATTGATCTGGGTGAAATAACGGTTGTCGTCGATGCGTCCGGTACTGCGGTTCATCAGCGGATTGAGTTTGTAGTTGCCTTTTTTGATGTGGTTGTTGGCGATTGACAGTTTGTCGGTGGTGATGGATACGTGTTTGATTTTCATCGATTTCTCCTTGTCGTTGCAGCGTGAATCAGATGTTGTACAGTAGATCCCTTGCGAGTGTCTTGATGTTTTTGTTCTCGATGCCCGAGTACGGGAAGATGACGCTGTTTTGTCCTTGAATCACATCGTATTTGAGATGGAATCGATCGCAGTTGCGGCTGAACGTCTTGAGCTGCGTCTTGGTTCGGAAGTCGAGGACGACGTGCAAGTTGGAGTCGGTGCCGCGGATCTGGAACTGTTTTTTCTTGTTGTAGCGCTGAAGGGCGTGTTTCATGATTTCGTTTTTCTCTTTGTACTGATTGTAGAGTTTTTTGGTGTGCCGTTGGTAGAGTCCGTCTTTCATGAATTGAGCGAGGGACAGTTGTTCGAGTTTCGATACGCCCTGGGCGAAGTCGTTGTAGCGTTCCTTGTAGATGTTGTAGAGTGAGAGCGGCAACACCATGTAACTGACGCGAATCGACGGAATGATCGTTTTCGAGAAACTGCCGACGTAGACGACGCGTTCGCCGTTGTCGTAGGAATGGACCGACGGCACGGTGTAGGAGTTGTAACGGATGAAGAAATTGTAGTCGTCTTCGATGATGTAGGAGTCGTTGCGGTGGGCCCATTTGATGATCTTGTTGCGTTCCTGGGCCTTGAGCACTTCCCCAGTGGGGTAGATGTTGGAGGGGCTGATGTACAGGAAATCGGCTTTGATGCGAGCGATTTCCGTGGTGGTCTGGCGCGGTTTCAAAGTGTAGTCGAAACTGCGGAAGATGTGCATCGCTTTCTTGAACTCGGGAGCGAGATAGGTCACCGACTTGCCGGGATAGATCGACAGCAGAATCGTCAGGAGATTCTGGATCCCCGGGCCGATGATGATCTGGTTGACGTCGCACTTGACGTCACGTTCCTTGAGGATGTACTTGCGGATTTCTTCGCGCAGTTCTTCCTCGCCGCGCGGGTCAAGTTCGGTGAACAGTTTGTCGGCCTGATAGTTGAACACTTTGTTGACGGTCGACTTGTAGCTCTTGATATCGAACAGGTCGGTCGTCAGTTTGTTGTTCTCCTTGACGGGGTGTTCGATCGGGTCGATGTAGGAGTGATATTTGCCTTTGTTGAGATTCTCGACGTCGTTCACCAAATAGCCGCTCCTTGGCTTGGAGCGAATGAATCCTTCGACGAGGAGCTGATTGTAGGCCTTCTCGACCGTGGTCGTCGAGATGTCGAGCCGGCTGGAGAGGCTGCGGATGCTTTCGAGTTTCGAGTTTTTCGTCAGTTCATTGCGTAAGATCTTGTCCTTGATGTCTTCGTACAAGCGATAATACAAGGGAATGTGAATGCTCGTCATGTGACCACCTCAAAATAATATTTTCTGTGTATTTTCATATCTGCACACTTTTATTATAATACAAGTGTCCAAGGAATGAAAGAACCAATCCATAAATACATCTTTAGGAGGTATCATCATGACCAAAGAACGCTATCAACTTAACAAAGAACTGGCTCAGATGCTGAAAGGCGGCGTCATCATGGACGTCACCAATGCCGAACAAGCCAAAATCGCCGAAGCGGCCGGCGCTTGCGCCGTCATGGCGCTCGAACGCATCCCCGCCGACATCCGTGCCGCCGGCGGCGTATCGCGGATGAGCGATCCGAAACTGATCAAGGAGATCCAACAGGCCGTCACGATTCCCGTCATGGCCAAGGTCCGCATCGGCCATTTCGTCGAAGCGCAAATCTTGGAAGCGCTGGAAATCGATTACGTCGACGAATCGGAAGTCCTGTCCCCCGCCGATCCCGTTCATCACATCGACAAGCATCAGTTCAAGGTGCCGTTCGTGTGTGGCGCCCGCAATCTCGGAGAAGCGCTACGTCGCATCGAAGAAGGCGCGTCGATGATTCGTACCAAGGGCGAACCCGGTACCGGTGACATCGTTCAGGCCGTCACCCACATACGTCTGATCCAACAGGAAATCGCCATCCTCAAGGCGCTACGTGAAGATGAACTCTACGAAAAAGCCAAACAACTGCAGGTTCCCTATCATCTTGTTCAATACGTGCACGAACACGGCAAACTGCCGGTCGTCAACTTCGCTGCCGGTGGCGTCGCCACGCCCGCTGATGCAGCACTGATGATGCAACTTGGCGCCGAAGGCGTGTTTGTCGGCAGCGGCATCTTCAAGTCCGGCGATCCGGCCAAACGCGCCAATGCGATCGTCAAGGCCGTGACCAACTACAACGATCCGAAGATCCTCGCCGAACTGTCCGAAGATCTCGGTGATGCGATGGTCGGCATCAACGAAGAAGAAATCAAGACCCTGATGGCCGAACGGGGCCAATAAGCGCGTGACAATCGGAATTCTGGCGGTCCAGGGCGCGTTCCTGGAACACGCCAAGATGCTGTCGAAGCTCGGTGTCGACAGTTTTGAGATTCGCAAGAAAGCGGACATCCAACGCCCGATGGACGGTTTGATCCTACCCGGCGGCGAAAGTACTTCGATGTATCGCATTCTCCGCGATCTCGATCTCGTCGACGACATCAAACGTTTGATCGCATCCGGCTTACCGGTGTTCGGCACCTGCGCCGGATTGTTGCTGCTGGCCAAAGAGGTAGACAACTACAAGTCCGACTTCCTCCAGACGATGGACATCAAAGCCGTCAAGAACGCCTATGGCCGACAACTCGGAAGTTTCCGCGCCAATGGATCGTTCAATGGCGAAGACAACATTGAACTGGTATTCATCCGCGCCCCCTACATCGCATCCGTCAAGGACGGTGTCGAAGTCCTTTCCGTCCACGACGACAAGATCGTCGCTGCGCGCCAGGACAACCAGCTGGTGACGGCATTTCATCCCGAACTGTCGGACAGCACGTTCATCCATTCGTACTTCATTGACATGTGCCAAGAGGCACTATCCTGACACAACCATCCAACGGCTCGCCACACGGTGAGCCGTTGTTCTTTTTACAAGATGAAAATGGAAAATTCATATCGCTGTGGTACAATAAAGGAAAGACACGAAGACGAGGTGATTCGATGCATGTATTCATCACCGGCGGCACCCGCGGGATCGGCCGTGCGCTGGTTCGGGAGTTTTGTCAGAAGGGCCATCGCGTTTCCTTCACAGGAACCACCCAGGAGGGCATCATGAAGGCAGTTGTTGATGTCGATGGTGAAGTCAAAGGATATGTTCTCGATGTGCGCGACAAGGCGCAGATCGAAGCGGTTGCCAAGAAGGCGATCGACGCCTTCGGTCCGATCGACATCTGGATCAACAACGCCGGCGTTCCGCAGGAAGGTCACAAGTACATCGTCGATCTGCCGCAAGACAACACCGATCGCGTCATCGACGTCAACGTCAAAGGCATGATCTACGGCACTCAGGTCGCTTTGTCGTTCATGACGAAACAGAACCATGGCATCGTCTACAACATGGAAGGTCTCGGATCGAATGGGATGATCATTCGAGGCGAGGTTCTCTACGGTGGATCGAAACGGTTTTTGACGTACTTCTCCAAAGGCGTCAACAAGGAACTGAAGAACAGCAACGTCCAAGTCGGCACGCTCCAGCCGGGCATGGTGTTCACGTCGTTCCTGCTCGACAACATGAGCGAAGAAGGCATGCCGATCGCCCGCATTTTAGGCAGTCATCCCGAACAAGTCGCCCGGTTCCTCGTCAAGAAGATGCTGAACGGCAAACGCAAGATCGCCTATCTGACCAACTGGCGGATGATCGGGCGCTTTGTCAAGTATCCGTTCGTCCGACAGAACAAGGATGTGCATCCCACGTGAGTTTCTGGGTCGACGTCCCGACCGACGAACGGGTCACGCTGTTTTCCGTCAGTCACATCTCCTTCGTCCTGACGGCGATCGTGATCGTCACGTTGTTCGTTTTGAATCTGGACAAGATCAAGAATCACTGGAGTCATCTGCGCTACATCTTCATCGCGATTAGTTCCATCCAAGTCATCGCGCTGTACAGCTGGAGTGTCTTCGAACTCGGCTTCAGTCTCGAAGCGGGACTGCCGATCCATCTGTGCCGAATGAGCACGTTGCTCGGACTGTATTTCCTCATCACCAAAGACAAGCGCGTATTTCACGCGCTCTACTACATGAGCGCGTTCGCTCTGGTCGCCATCTTGTACCCGGTGAACGTGCATCCGATCTACACCCACATCATCGGCTGGAGTTATCAGATCAGCCATATCATGATCGTGTTGGTGTGGATTGTCGGCGTCTATCTCTACGGATACCGTCCGACCTACAAAATCCTGAACACCGCCATTGTCGTGTTCCTGTTGATTGAACTCGTCGTCTGGCGGTTCAACTACTGGGTCGGTGACGGCGAGTATCTGTATCTCCGAAGTGACGTCAACCGGCCCTTCTTCAGGGACTGGCACGATCTTCTGTGGATCGCCTTCACGATTGTTCTGAGCTACGCCGTCATGTTTTTCATGACGTGGATCTACAACCGCAAACAACCACAAACGGGATAGGGGGAAACCATGGACATATGGGGGATACTCGCCAATGGTGACGTGACCGTCACCGAACTCGCCGAGTTCATCGAGCGGGTCAAGGATATCTACAGCGATCTCGGCGTTGCCGCCGCGATCGGACTGCCGTATCTGGAAACGCTGTTCCCGGTGTTGCCGCTGTTTTTAATGACGGCGTTCAACATCCTGTCCTATGGTGTCTTCTGGGGATACATCTACACCTACATCGGCACCACCGCGGGAACGATTGCGATTTTCCTGTTCATGCGGTATCTGTCGACCAAGGAATACAAACGGGCGCGCAAGGAGCGCCCGAACGTGAAAAAGTATTTGAACTGGATTGAACGTACGCATCCGGCCTTGCACATCGCGGTGTTGATGGTGCCGTTCAGTCCGACGTTCATGATCAACTACTCGATGGGTCTGACGAAGATGCGGCTTGCGACGTTTCTCGTCATCACCTTCGTGTCGCGGGCGATCATGCTGTTCATCTGCATGCCGCTCGGTCTGACGCTGGTGTCGCTGTATCAGGCGGGGGAACTGGGTGGTGTCGCCATCCTGTGGCTGACGATCACCGGCCTTTTGATCCTCGCCAGCATCATCGCCGGCCAGATCATGATTCGCAAGATTCAATACAAGACTACAAGCGCATAGGAGGGACTATTATGTTCTTTTTGGAAGAATCGATTGCCAGGCAGTACGAACAGATTGAGGACAAAGGCAGATCCCATCTGTTCGCGAAACGCAGTCTGATCATATCCACCATATTCATCGTTTCCATGGCATTGTTGATTGCTGGTGGCGAAGCGGCGACAACGCCGCTGCTGGCCGTGCTGCAATTGATTGTTGATGTCATGGGGGTCCTGTTCGGACTGTGGGTGATCATTGTGAGCGCGACCTTGATACGCTACCAGTTTCAGATGAACGTACGCGCCCTTGGCATTGTCGCCGCGCTCTACCAGCTGGTGGCGGCCGGCGTGTTCGCCGCCATGGTCATGGAACGAATCCTGCCCCGGTGGGGCTTCTGACCATCACAAAAAACCAATTCATTCAATCGACTACAAACGAGGTGATACCATGTGTGGACGCTTTGTCGTCAGCTATACCTATGATGAACTGATGCATTTTCTGGGCGAGACATTCCAGATTTTCGATTTGGATCTAGATATCAATCTTCCCCGTTACAACATCGCCCCGGGCCAGAAGGTCCTGGCCGTTTTGTCGGATGGCGAAGAGTATCGCGCGGGAACTTTGAAGTGGGGTCTGGTGCCGCACTGGGCCAAGGACGAATCGATCGGGTTTCGAATGATCAACGCCCGCAGCGAGACGATCGACACCAAAGCCAGTTTCAAGGAGCCCTTGCGGAGCAAACGGTGCGTCATCTTGGCCGACGGCTTCTACGAATGGAAACGCGAGGGCGACAAGAAACGCCCGATGTACATTCATCTCGAAGGGAAGAAGATGTTTCTGTTCGCCGGTCTGTGGAGCACATACCGTCGTGAAGACGGCTCCAAGCTTCACACCACGACGATCATCACGACCAAGGCCAACGAGCTGATGAGCGACCTGCATGACCGGATGCCGGTCATCCTGACTTTGGATCAGGCCAAGGAGTGGCTGAATCCCGCAACTACAAACACGCTCAGACTCAAACAACTCCTCTGGCAATACCCCAGTGACAAGATGGCGTACTATGAAGTGTCGCCGATCGTCAACAGCTGGAAGAACGACACACCGGCGTGTGTGGAACCAGTCGAACAAGCGAACGAGGTGATGTCATGAACTACCGCAAACGAAACCTGTGGCTGTTGATCGGACTGGTCGGACCGCTCGCCTTCGGACTGGCGATGTTGGTGTCGGAGTTGATTCTCGATGACACCATCTACAATCCGTATCAGGATGGCGTCCAGATGGAAATCATCTGGCTCGGACTGGGATGCATCGCGTTTTCCGGATTGTTTTATCTCGGTTGTTTCCGTCGTTGTTATGTCAAATGAACAGGCTGCCCGGATGGGCAACCTGTTTTTTGTACTTGGATCTGACTGCATTCGTGCGGTTCGGTTGATGAAACCGTGTGTTTGTATGCGATTGAACGGTTTGTGTGACAATCGCATGGCGACGATCAGCGAAAAGACAACCAACTTCCCCTCGAAATCTGGTCGTTTTGTGATATAATGTCATCTGAGGAGGGATGTTTCCATGCGTAAATTACTTCTGGTTCTGAGCTTTATTCTGGTTGTCACGATGTCCGCCTGTACGAACGACATCGGGTTGGATGACCCCGTCGATGACGATCCGGGGCTTGTGGATGAAGATGACGATCCAAATGATATTGACGATCCCAACGATGGAGGAGATCCGGAACCCGATGACACGATCATTCCACTTGATCCCGATGCGGAGTACGTGTTGGATGACACGCCCAATCCGTTGAATGAGACAATTCAAACACGAGAAGAAGTGCTTGTCATCGTGAATGAGATCCTTGATGCGATGGAGATTCTCAATCCAGTCCCGTCGTCGGATCCGTTGTTTACGGAAGAGTTACCGATCGTCCGATCGGAACTGGACTTCATCAACAACGAACGGATCTTCGATGATCATTTCTCATTCGGGGCACTCAGTGCCCAGGGGTATCTGCGAGTCATCCGCGACGAACTCAATCCGTTTGATCCGTTTGCAGAAGATCAGTGGGTCATTCGTGAGGCGCTGATGATCGACAACTCGGTCTATACCAAAAAGACGTTTCGCATCTATGTGAACGAGGATGAAGTTCAGTATCAGTATTACTACATCGACGGGTATGACCGCGTCGTTGCCGCCGATGCCTGGATATCCATCAAGGACGGTGTCTTGGAATTGTCGTTTTCATCGATTGCCTATTACTACGAAGAGGGCCATTTCGAACATGGAATTCGTAGCTATTACAAGCAAGATGACATCGAATACACCTGGCAGGTATTTCAACACGAGGGAGCGTTCGTCGGGCTCAATTACATCGAACGGAATTTCGCAGAAGATTCTTATCTTCATCGAAAGATCGACAACAGCATCGAAGGAGTCGATCGGGACCAAGTACGATACTACAATCCCGAAACGGATCTCTATTACAACATGTTATACAAGAATGATGTGGAGTCCTTCCTATATCTGATTCAATACAACGAACAAAATCAATACATCTTTACCGTCGATCGTGAGGGCGATGGCGACTTCGAATTCGACTTCAATCTGATGTTGATGGATGGCTGGGACACGATCGACAAGGAAGACTATACGTATGTCCTCTATGACAATGATACTGCGATTTCGTTGCCGGATCGTATGTGGGTGAAAGTGTACGAAGGCTTCGGACTGTTTTTGAACGGTCTGACGGATCAGACCGAGCTGGACGGATTCTTTGAACTGGACGGCAGTGGACTGACGTCACCGATCACCTATGCGCAACTTCTGGAGCTGGAAGACCAGATCCGACAGGAGGCTGCCGTGTCCATCGATGACTTCCACAACACCGAGTATGCGAACATTCAGGATCATTTTGATGTCATATTCGATGTCTTTGACATCAACGTGTTCTACTCGATGTCGCAAGCGTTTGTCGAATGAAAAAACGAGAATCCGTTCGGATTCTCGTTTTATTTTGTTTGAACCAGTTCGCCTTTGACGTAGACCTGTTTGTCGACAATCTCGTTGCACCCGTCGATCAGGCCCTTGTAACTGTCGAAATACTTCTTGTAACCACCGTCGCAGGAGGCGACGATGGTGACCTTCTTGTCATGGAACTCGTTGTCTCTTAAAAACTGGCGCATGTAGGCGTTGACGCGACCCGCCCAGACGGGCGAGACGAGCACGACTTCGTCGTACTTGGACCAGTCGATGTCGAGCGGCTTGTAGTCGACGCTGCGACCGGACACGGTCAGGAATCCATACAACATCAATTGAAACGGATAGAAGCGGACCGGTGGTTTCACCGGTTCGATTTTGAAATGGTCTCCTTCGAAACTCTTCGCGATCTGTTCGCTGCGTTTGTGTTTGCTTAAGGAATGGTAGATGATGGCTTTCATCGGTATGTCTCCTTGCTTTGTTATAATCTATTTCAATTATAGCACTACGTGGCGGCGAAAGAAAGAACGCAATCGAATTTCGATTGTTGATGATCACAATGGGTACGGTGGATCGCGTGTCATGACAGCGAAGCAACGATCGTGAATGACACGGATTGTTCGACTCATGGGCAAAATCACCCCTTCGTCATTATTATATCGACGGAGGGGTGTTTTGCATGCTTACAAGGAGAAGGAGGTCATCCGATTGACACACCACCTGGAACCGATCTACGACACGTATCTGGCGAACAAGGACCTGGCACCGACGTCGCGCAAACTGTATTTTCTGGTGCTCAGACAGTACGTCACCTACCTGGAACAACACGACATCACCGAGGCCCGCACGGCGGACATCCTGCGCTACCGCCAGACGATCCGCGACAAAGGCTTCACGTCGCATTACGTCTACACCCAGATGACGGTGATCAAGGGCTTCTACAAGTACCTGCGCACGCATCGGCGGGAACTGGGGCTGCCCGACACCTATGCCTTCGACGTCGCCGAGGCGATCAAGAATCCGCATCCCCGCGTTCGCATCCACAAGCGGATGATCACGCTCAGCCAGGCGAAACGGATCATCCTTACGACGAAGGAGAACCGCAGATACATCTGGCACTACCGCGACCACGCGATCTTGTATCTGATGATCACGACCGGCCTCCGCTCGATCGAGATCCGCCGCGCCCGGCGCAAGGACTACGTCCGGGAGAACGGCCAGTGGCTCCTCTATGTCCAGGGCAAGGGGCGGCCGGACGCCGACGAGTACGTCAAGGTGACCCCGGACGTCGCTACCGCAATCGACGACTATCTCGCGAAGCGCCAGGACCAGAATCCGTATCTGTTCATCCCGCACAAGAACCGCTCGCGCTCGGGCGGGCTCTCACGGACGTTTTTCCGCGGCATGTTCCGTCGCGTCCTCGCGCAGTGCGGTCTCGACGGCCTCGGCCTGACGCCGCACGCCCTGCGCCACGCCGCGGCGACGTTCAATCTAATGCGCGGCGGCTCGCTCGAAGCGACGCGTCAGCTGCTCCGCCACAGAAGCATCGACACGACGCTCGTCTATGCCCATCACCTCGAGCGCCAAAGCGACGACTCGGAGCGCCAGATCGAGACGTTCATCCTGAAAGAAGAAGCGGTGTTCTGGGGCGACGTGTGGGCCCAGTCGGACGACACGTGATCCGCTCGCCATCCAACCAAAAACAATCGCCTTCCGGGCGATTGTTTTTTGGAATGATTTCATTGGAAAAGGTTTCATGACATATTTTCGATATCTTGTTGTAAACGACTTGTATCTATGATACAATGGATTTGTTCAGTAGTCGAACAACGGAGGACGCACTCATGACCAACAATCCCTTCTTCAAACCGACCCCGCTGTATAAGGAGTTCATGATCCTCGACATGATCGAGAAGGACCCCCACATCACGCAGCGTCAGATGTCCCAGGAACTCGGAGTCGCCGTCAGTATGGTGAACTCGTATTTGGACACGTATGAACAAGCGGGATACCTGAAGCGGGAGTACAAGTCTAGTAAGTCAGTTGAGTACTTGATAACGAAGAGCGGGATAGAACGAAAAGAAGTTCTGAACATTGGATTCCTAAAATCAGCGCAACTTTTATACAATACAGCAAAAGAAAATATCGTAAGTTACCTGAATCGCATTGCCGATCAGGGATTTACGAACATTTTATTATATGGAGCAGGTGAAGTTGCGGAAATCATGCTCAATGCAATCGTTTTTGACAATTCGAGCAGGGTAAAGATTTTGGGTGTAATTGACGATAATGAGGAAAAGTATGGAACACAGATTGTAGGATCAAACATCCTTCCCCCATCTGAACTCGCCAACATCAACCATGACGGAGTACTAGTCTCTAGTTACACAAATCAAACAATGATCATTGCCAGATTGAAGAATCTCAATGAACCGGATTCTAAAGTACTATCTTTCTTTAACTAGTCATTCATTACAAAGGGTGATTTAATGGAAACCTACAATGTCCTAATATTAAGCGCAGGTAGAAGAGTTGAACTGGTAAATTTATTCAAGGGTGCAGCAAAATCGCTTGGCATACAAAGTCAAATTGTTGCTGGAGACTGTTCTAAATATGCGCCAGCACTATATTTTGCTGACAAACGTTACCTTCTTCCACGTATAGACGGCTCAACATACATTGACGAGATTATCAACATTTGCATCCATGAGTCTATTCGATTGGTAGTACCTACTATCGATACTGAGTTGGAATTGCTTTCGAGAAATAGAGAGCGAATAAGAGATGAATCGGGAGCGATTGTTCTGGTATCCAATCCTAGTGTGATATCAATTTGCGCTGATAAGTTACTGACGCATGAGTTTCTAGTGGAACATAGGTTTGGAAGTCCCAAGGTTTATGATCCGTCAAGTATGGATTTTTCAAAAATGGAGTTTCCACTCTTTATTAAACCCAAAAGTGGAAGCTCTAGTATTGGAGCAAAACGGGTGAATGACGCGGATGAACTTCGGTTCCTACTGAAAACAACAAAAGAACCGATGGTTCAGGAGTATTTAACTGGACAGGAGTTCACTGTAGATGTTTTCCTAGACTTTGATTCCAAGATCATATCAGTTGTACCTAGATTACGTATGGCTGTAAGAGCTGGAGAAATCTCCAAAGGTATGATTGTCAAAGACGAAGAAATCATCGCTGATGTGATTCGCTTGATGAATGTGCTTAAGCCAATAGGTCATGTCACTGTTCAATTGATGAAATCACCTACAGACATAAAATACATTGAAGTCAACCCCAGATTTGGCGGCGGTGCTCCGATGAGCATAATGAATGGTGCAAATTCATGTCAAAATCTCTATTTGCTCTTGATGGGCAAAAGTCTCGAGTACCAAGACGATTATGAAGATAAGACGGTTTTCTTAAGATTTGATCAAAGCATCAGACTTCAGGATTTTGATTCATGATCAAGGCTGTTATTTTTGATTTAGATGACACTCTAATCTATGAAAAGGATTATGTTTTGAGTGGATTCAAGCATGTTTCTAATTATATATCAGACGTATCCGGAACTAGTGAAAATGAGATTTTTAATACACTAATGGATTTACATCATGATAGTCCAGTAAAGGTATTTGATAGACTGATTGAATGTTTGGATCTTAAGAATGTGTCTGTTGATGATTTGGTGCAAGAATATCGGTGTCATTCGCCAAACATCCAGTTGATTCCCGACGCTGAAGCAATTTTGGATTATTTGGCACAGGAAGATTACATACTTGGTATTATTTCGGATGGTTATTTGGAAACGCAGCAAAAAAAACTAAACGCTCTCAAAATGAGCTATTCATTCAAAGCAATCATTCTATCAGATGAATTTGGAAGAGAACACTGGAAACCAGATTTGCTCCCATTTGAAAAAGCTAAAGAGAAATTACAAGTCGATTACACTGAAATGATGTACATAGGGGACAATCCGGAGAAGGACTTTTATGTGGGTTCTCAGTTGCCTATAACTACTGTCAGAATCTACAGAGATAGTTACTACAAAGATAAAGAATACTATCAGAATGTTAAAGAAAAATATGCCGTTCAATCTCTAGTTGAGATAAAACGAATATTGTGTGAATCTATCGAAAATGACAAAACTATCTAGTAGTCAAACTGTATGAAGGATGAGTAATTGATGAAAGAAAAAATCTACTTATCTTCTCCACACATGAGTGAAGAAGGATTTGAGCTTCAATATGTTAAAGAAGCCTTTGATACCAATTGGATCGCTCCGTTGGGACCTAACGTTGACATGTTCGAAAAGGAGTTTGCAGAATATGTTGGCGCTGAACACGCAGCTGCATTAATCTCTGGTACGGCTGCGATTCATATGGCTCTTAAGGCTGCTGGTGTGAGTCAAGGGGATATTGTCATTTGTCAATCCTTAACTTTTTCAGCTACTGCAAACCCGATCATTTATGAGAAGGCGATTCCAGTGTTTGTTGATAGCGATTATGAAACGTGGAATATGAGTCCGAAATATTTGGAACAAGCACTTATCAAATACCCCCAAGCCAAAGCGGTCATTGTGGTTCATTTGTATGGTTTGGCGGCTGATATGGATAAGATTGTCGAACTGTGCAAAAAGTACAATGTTACCTTGATTGAAGATGCAGCAGAATCACTTGGTACAACATATAAAGGTAAACACACTGGCACGTTTGGTGATTTTGGCATATTTAGTTTTAATGGAAATAAGATCATCACAACATCTGGTGGCGGCATGTTAGTTTCAAAAAACAAAGAACATATAGAAAAAGTACGTTTTTGGGCAACACAATCAAGAGACAAAGCTAGACACTACCAACATAGTGAGATTGGATATAACTATCGAATGAGTAATGTACTTGCTGGGATCGGTAGAGGACAGATGAAGGTTTTAGATGAGAGAGTAAAAAGGAAACAAGAAATTTTCAACTACTACAGGGAGCGATTGAAAGGTATATCTGATATCACTTTTATGCCAATTAACGATTGGAATAGTCCGAATTGCTGGCTTTCCTCAATAACGTTAATAGGGTCTGTAAGACCAAATCACATTATTGAATCCCTAAATGAAGAGAATATTGAATCGCGTCCACTTTGGAAGCCGATGCACAGGCAGCCAGTTTTCGAGATGTATGATTTTGTGGGTGCAAATGTTGCAGACACATTATTTCGAAATGGCATTTGTCTACCTAGTGATACCAAAATGAATATTACTGTTCAAAAGACTGTCATTGAAAGAATATTGGGACTATATAGGAAATGATTAGGCGAAAAGGTCTATACGAGAGATTTTTCAAACGTTTGCTGGATATAGTTCTATCGTTAGTTGCACTCATAATACTTAGTCCCTTGTTGCTTATTGTTGCTTTAGTTGTTCGTGTAGCATTAGGCTCACCAGTTCTATTTATTCAAGAAAGGCCTGGAAAAGACGAAAGTTTGTTCAAGTTATATAAATTTAGATCAATGACGAATGATTGTGATAAAGAAGGGCACCCATTGCCAGATAAGCACAGATTAACAAAAGTAGGGAAATTTATCCGATCACTAAGTATTGATGAGTTGCCCAGCCTATGGAATGTGCTTAAAGGTGATATGAGTATTATTGGCCCAAGGCCATTATTAGTGGAGTATCTTCCGTTATATAACAGTAAGCAAAAACGCCGACACGAAGTAAGACCAGGATTGTCTGGTTTAGCACAGGTTGAGGGGAGAAATGCGATAAGTTGGAATCAAAAGTTTGAACTGGATATTAAATACATTGATAATATTTCCTTCGTTTTCGACTTAGTTTTGGTTCTGAAAACAATCAAAAAAGTCCTTAATCGATCTGGAATATCATCGAACACATCTGTTACGATGGAAAAATTTAAAGGTGATGTTCGATAAAAAATGGAGGTACATATGAAATCAAAACTCATTATTGGACCTAAATCCATTGAAATAATAACTATCAAGAAAAATGAGAAATCTGAAAATATTCCAGATGGACCAGGGTTTAGAATATGAAGAATGTTTGGATCATGAACCACTATGCAACCGAAATGTATATAAACGAAGGTGGTAGACACTATTGGTTTGCAAAATACTTGTCAAAATCCGGCTACTCACCACTAATAATATCAGCTAGCACTCTACATACAGTAGACGCTCAAATTACTAAAACGCGAAACAGGATAGTTAATAGATCTGACAAAGAAGTCCCGTTTGTGTTTGTCAAATCTTCGTCATATAAAGGTAATGGTTTGTCTCGATTAAAGAATATGATATCATTCTATGTGAACTTGATGTTAAGTTATAAAGAAATCATGAAGATTTATGGAAAACCTGATATTATTTATGCATCTAGCGTACATCCATTGACCATTGTAGCAGGTATAAAGATTGCAAATAGACTAAACGTACCTGTCGTGTCAGAGATTAGGGATTTATGGCCTGAGGCAATATTTGCTTTTGATAGAGCAAAAGAAAAAAGCATTTTAGGTAGATTATTAGTTCTTGGTGAAAAATGGATGTATAAGAAATCAAATTCGATCATATTCTTAAAGGAGGGGGATCATCAATATCTTGTTGAGAGAGGATGGACAATCGAACAAGGTGGACCGATCGACCTTCAGAGAGTCCATTATATAAATAATGGAATCGATTTACACCAATATTTCAGCCAAATCGAGAGTACAGAATTATATGATGAGGATTTAAAATCCGAGTTGTTCAAAGTTATTTATGTAGGTGCAATACGACCTGTTAATAACTTGGAGAAGATTGTAGATGCAGCGATTGCGTTGAGGAACGAAGATCGTATCAAGTTCCTAATTTATGGTGACGGAAGTGAAAGAGAGAGACTTGAGAGTATTATTACAAGCGAAGGCTTGAATAACATTGTATTTAAAGGTCAAGTAAAAAAGGAAATGATCCCATATATTTTGAGCAAATCATCTCTCAATATTTTAAACTACTCACAAACGAAATACAATTGGGAGAGAGGTAGTAGTTCAAATAAGTTGTTCGAATATATGGCTTCAGGCAAACCAATACTCTCGACAGTAAAGATGGGATACTCCATAATTGAAAAATATAATTGTGGTATTGAGTTGTCAAATCCTTCGGGTGTAGATATTGCTAAGGCAATTATTGCTATGTTTGAACAACCTAAGGCGCAATTAGAGTCCTTTGGTATTAACGGGCAATTAGGTGCGAGAGACTTTGATTTCAAATCATTGACTATTAAGCTAGCAAAGGTGTTTGAAGGCTTATGAAAAAGATGATTACAATCTTGTCAATCATTCGCGATTATGGGCTTCCCTGGGTAGTTTTTCGCACCCTCTATAGCATAAAACTATTTGTGCTAAGAAGAATCCCAAGTCTAGATTTTATTTTTGAACATAAATCACAAATATGGGATTTGGATCTATATACATTTCCTCGCGATGAGGTCGAGAGATTTTTAGATGATCTGCCAGGAAATGAGAAAGATAAGATTGTCTCGGAAGCTAATAATGTGCTAAACGGAACAATTAAAGCGTTTGGGTGGCTGGATTTAGATTATGGTTATCCCATTAACTGGCATATGAATCCGATGAATAATGAAACAGAAGACAGAAATAAGAAATGGTTTCAGATATCAGATTTTGATCCTGTTAGAGGCGATATAAAACTTATATGGGAAGCTTCCAGATTCTCTCATGCGTATCCACTTGCACGAGCATACATCCTGACAAAAGATAAAAAGTACTATCAGTCTTTTTCTGATCAAATTTCAGACTGGGTGAAGAAAAACGAATACTCTTTTGGTGCAAATTTTAAGTGTGGGCAGGAGGCAACGCTTCGAAGTATCAATATCCTAGTTGTATATTCTGTTTTCAAATCTTATGGACTCACAACTTCTT
Organism: uncultured Mycoplasmatota bacterium; assembly: GCA_913062645.1. GTDB lineage: Bacteria > Bacillota_I > Bacilli_A > Izemoplasmatales > Izemoplasmataceae > Xianfuyuplasma. The sequence goes on along the minus strand of CAJXVW010000001.1, from coordinate 1,174,364 downwards.
TTGATGATAAGAATGTTACAAAAATTGTAAATGATAGTTATCGAAAAGTATTATCAAATTTTTTCTATGCACACCGGTGCATCAGAAACAATCATACACTATCTGAAATTGCAGGACTTTTGATTGGATCACATTTAGAGAATAACTACCCTAGATTTCATCGGTCAGTCAAACTGCTCAACAAAGAGATTGATTACCAGTTTTCATTAGATGGAGGATATATCCAAAAGTCATTCAACTACCAAAGATTTGTTTTGGATTTACTCTCCTTCTTGATGACGATTTTCCAAATAGAGAACCTGATTTCAAGCAAAAATCTAGCGAAAATTAGAAATAGCGCTCATTTATTGTATAATAATTCTAGTCCCGAAGGATTTGTACCAAATTATGGTCCAAATGATGGGGCATTGTTGTTCCCGATTACTAGTTCAGACAATAGAGATTATCGTAGTACGATAGATACTGTGCTTGCATTGATTGATAACACCACTCCATACAAGTACGGAACTCACTCAGAAAAAAGAATATGGATGGGAAAGCCTAGCAGTATTTATAAAGAAATTAATTCCTCAAATAATGCATATGATGAGGCTGGTATTTTTACCCTTATGAATGATAGAGTAAGGCTGATGGTCATAAACAATAATTTTAAGTCTCGTCCGTCGCATATGGATCAAAATCATGTTGACATGTGGCTAGGAGACACAAACCTGTTATGTGATTTAGGAACATATTCATACTCTAGTGATTTGATGCCAATCTTACTGAGCAATCTCTCGCACAACACGGTAAGTATCCACGGGATACAGCAAATGAACTATCTACCACCATTTATGGTTTTTGACTGGTCAAAAAGGAAGAGTGTAGAACTGAATGGGAACCAGTATATTGGATCATATGAGTCAAGAAATGGCTATTTGCATGAACGAAAAGCTATTTGTGGAATGGATAGTGTTGACATTTTTGATAAAGTATCTACAACAGAAAACAACGCATTTGTAAATTTTCATACCTGTTGTGATCTTCAAATAATTGACGATGCGATTCAAATATCATTCGAAGGAAAGATTTTAGCATTGGTGACTTCAAACTGCAAGTGGGAGATTAGTCAATGTATTTATAGTGGCCGATATTTAGACAAGAAAAACTGTTCAAGAGTTTCTTTCCAGATGCTGAAAGAGAGAGACAACATATTTCGGAGCAAAATAAAAATCAACTTATTATCGAGGTGAAGGTATGTTTGTGAATGTTATTGGTTTGGGTTACATTGGCTTGCCAACTGCATTGATGTTGGCGAAAAGTGGAATCAGGGTTGTAGGTACAGATTATGATGAAAAATTGGTAGAAAAACTCACTGAAGGGAAACTTTCATTCGAAGAACAAGGTTTGAGTGAGCTCTTTAATGCTGCGAGCGGAAATATCGAGTTCACGACAGAGTACCACAAAACAAGCCTTTATATTGTTGCAGTTCCAACTCCGTATCTTCACTTGAATAAAAAGTTGGATCCGTCATACGTGATATCAGCGATAAACTCGATTATTGAAGTCTGCGAGATGGGTTCAATTATAATAATTGAATCAACCATATCACCTGGATCTATTGACAAGTACATTCGACCTGAGGTTGAACGAAATGGGCTAACCGTTGGCACTGATATTCATCTAGTTCATGCACCTGAGAGAATAATTCCTGGGAATATGATTTATGAGTTGGTTAATAACTCGCGAACAATTGGTGCAGATGATCTTGAAACAGCTGAAAAGGTAAAAAATATCTACAAAAAGTTTTGTCAAGGTGAAATTGTGTTGACAGATATTAGATCTGCAGAGATGTCAAAAGTGGTTGAAAATACATTCCGTGATGTTAATATCGCGTTTGCCAATGAACTTGCAAAGATTTGCAGAGCTGACAACATGGATGTTTATGAGATAATTCGAATTGCGAATAAGCACCCAAGAGTGAATATTTTAAGACCTGGACCTGGAGTGGGTGGTCATTGTATCTCTGTTGATCCTTGGTTCTTAGTTGGAGATTACCCAAAACTAACAAAACTAATATTATCAGCAAGAGAAGTGAATGATTCAATGCCTCGATTTGTTCTTGATAGGATTCGTTTCATTATGAAAGAACATCGTATGAAAGATTTTTCAAAGGTCGGACTTTATGGGATAACATACAAAGAAAATGTTGATGATACTAGAGAAAGCCCAACCTTACAATTGATAACTCAACTTGAAAAGAATCTGTTACATGGATATAAAGTATATGATCCATATATAAAAGAACAACTAGTTTCGAATCAATTGTTTCAGTTTGATGAGTTCATCAACTCGATAGAATTGATGGTAATCATGGTTGCTCACAATGAGATACTAGAGAAGATAAATGATATCAAAGATCTATACATCCTTGATACCAAAAATATTACATCAGTAAAAGGTGTTTACAAACTGTAATTATAGAGGTGCAAATATGAAATCAATCATGGTAGTTTTTGGTACAAGACCTGAGGCAATAAAAATGTGCCCGCTAGTAAACGAACTAAAGAAGAGAAAATCGATAAACACAGTGGTTTGTGTGACTGGGCAACACAGGGAAATGCTTGATCAGGTGTTGGAAACTTTCAATGTGAAACCGGATTTTGATTTATCCATTATGAAAGTTCAGCAAACCCTTTTCGATGTTACGATTAGCATTCTTGATAAGATGAAACGAGTTCTTCAACAAGTTGACCCTGACATTGTTTTAGTTCATGGCGATACTTCCACAACTTTCGTTACTGCTTTAGCTTGCTTTTACCTAAAAATTCCAGTCGGTCATGTTGAAGCTGGCCTAAGAACATATAATTTGGATTCGCCATTTCCTGAAGAATTCAATCGTCAAGCGGTTAGCATAATTTCATCATATAATTTTGCACCTACCGAAGTCTCGAAAGCTAATTTAATAAAAGAAGGTAAACTCAAAAATAGAATTTATGTTACTGGTAACACTGCTATAGATGCTTTACGAACAACCGTAATGAATGATTACGCTCATGAGCATTTAGATTGGGCACAAGACTCAAGGTTGATTTTGATAACTGCTCATAGGAGAGAGAATCTAGGAGTGCCTATGAGAAACATGTTTAGAGCAATAAAACGCATCTTGGATGAGACTGACGATATTAAGGCGATATATCCAATCCACTTAAACCCGGCCGTTCGGGCTGCTGCAAATGAGATATTAGGAGACACAAATCGGATCAGAATTATTGAACCATTGGATGTTATTGATTTTCACAATTTTTTAGCAAAAGCATTCTTGGTTTTAACTGATAGCGGAGGAATTCAAGAAGAAGCACCTAGCTTGGGAAAACCAGTGTTGGTTATGAGAAACACCACAGAACGTCCAGAGGGAGTTGAAGCGGGAACGCTCAGACTCGTTGGTACAAATGAAGAAAACATATATTTGTCTTTTAAAGAACTTTTGGAAAATCATACTGAATATGAACGTATGAGCCAGGCAAGCAATCCTTATGGTGATGGCTTTGCTTCTGTCAGGATAGCTGACATTCTAGAGACCGAGCTGAGTGGGGGGAGAAATTAATGAAACAATTATTCTTGATGGTTAACGATGGATCTGTGGAACTTATTGAAACACCGGCGCCCAAGGTGAAGACAAACTACGTCATAGTTGAAACATTGTATTCAACAATCAGTTCTGGCACAGAGCGTGGTTTGGCTTCTTTTGGAAGCAAGAACTTACTCCAAAAAGCAAAAGAAAGACCTGACCAGGTTAAGCAAGTCATTGACAAGATGAGTACAGATGGCATCTTGACAACAATTGACGCTGCGTTCAACAAACTCAAAGAACCATTTCCTATTGGATATTCAGGTGTAGGGAGAGTTATTGAGTGTGGTAAAGGGATTACTGACATTGATGTCGGTGATTTAGTCGCTATGGCAGGACAGGCGTATCATAGTGAAATCAATCGAGTCAATCGAAATCTCATCGTCAAACTGCATAAGGATTTTGGTGATCCAAGGCAAGCGGCTCTTTGCGCACTTGGTGGAATTGCTTTGCAAGGGATACATCAAGCAAAAGTTGAACCGGGTGAGTCAATTGCTGTAATTGGATTGGGTTTACTTGGACATATTACGGCTAGAATTTTGAATGCATACGGATGCAACGTTATTGGTTATGATATTACCGATAAACAATTAGATAAAACTGATTTGCAGACTTTTATATTATCTTCTGATCCCAATATAGAAGAGACCACAAAAGGATTCACAAAATTCAGAGGTGTTGATAAGGTAATTATTACTGCGGCCACAAATAGTAATCAACCGATGGATTTAGCAGCTAAAATCGTTAGGGATCGTGGCATTATTTGCATGGTTGGAGTTACACAAATGAATATCGATAGACGGCCCTATTATGAGAAGGAGCTAACTTTCACCCTTGCTCGCTCGTATGGACCAGGACGATATGAAACGGATTATGAAGAAAAAGGAATTGATTATCCAATTGGATACGTTAGATTCACCGAAGGTAGGAATTTGGAAGAGTTTGTCCGACTGATTCATGAAAAGCGAGTTGATTTTTCTGATTTGATTACACACGAGATACCCTTCGTTGAAGCTGAGAAAGCTTATGATATGATTACCTCGGGTAATGAAGATTACATTGGAATTTTACTTAAGTATAGTAGTAATGAGAAAAAACTAGTAGATACTGTTAATGGGAAAAACAAAAAAGCAAAAAGAATAATTAATGATCGAAAAATTAATGTAGGAATAATTGGCGCCGGGAACTTTGCCAAAAATACTCTAGTACCAAATATGTTGGCTGCCAAAAGGTACAACTTAGTTGCTTTAGCGACGACCGGCGGAGTTGGTTCAGCTCAAATGAACAAGTTGTTTGACTTTGAATATATAACAAATGATTATAGAAAACTGTTAGAGGACGAATCGATTGATCTAATTGCTATATCAACACCTCACAATACACATGCGAAACTAATTATTGAATCGTTGTCACACGATAAACATGTTTATTGTGAAAAACCTTTGTGTCTAACAACATCTGAACTGACTGAAATTAAGCAAGCATATGCAAAATCTGAATCTGAGTTATTTGTGGGATTAAATCGGAGGCATTCACCTCTGATACAAAGAATAAAAATGGATCTGAAGACAAACAAAATACCAGCGGTATATGAGTATATAGCAAATGCCGGGTTTTTACCCAAAGATCACTGGACTCAAAATGAATCCTTAGGTGGAGGTAGAATAATTGGCGAGGCTGTACATTTTATTGATGTCATACAGTATTTAGATGGATCAGAAATTAGTTCCATGAATATTACCTTCGCAAATAATGCAGCATATCCTTCAAAAGATAATGCCATAATTAACATTAAGTTCTCATCTGGAGCAATAGCGAATATTATTTATACATCAATGGGATCAAAGAAATATCCGAAAGAGTTTTTGCGCGTTTTCAGTAATGGCCAGGTAATTGAACTCAATAACTATCTGCATATCAAAAGGTTTAGTTTGTTCTCTAGAACCAAATTTAAATTGAGGCAAAATAAGGGTTTTGTGGAGCAGTACACAAATTACAGTAATATTTTGAGTGGTAAGTCAACTAATAATCAAATTGTTGACGTTTTTAGTGCAACTGAACATCTACTGACTACAATGCAAAGGTAATAGTAATGAAATACATGCAGTTATATAACAAAATGCCAGTACTTCTACAAAATCTGATCTGCTCTCTAGATGGTTATAAAAAAAGGAAATCTCGCTACAATAGAAAGTTTTATGAGTATTTAGAACAGTACGAGAAAAATAATAAACTATCATCCAGTGATATCTCACGAATACAATCAAAAAAGATTATTGAACTGATCAGCCACTGCTATAACAATGTCCCATACTACAGGAGAATGTTTGATGATAATTCGATTGATTACAAGCAAATTGACTCAGTTGAAAAACTCGAAGCTTTGCCAATACTTACAAAAGATATTGTGAGAGACAATTATCATCAGCTTCTAGCGGAAAATATTACAAGAGACCAATGTGTACAATCCAAAACCAGTGGAACAACAGGATCAGGGTTTGCGTTTCTCAAAACTAAGCAATCCATAAATGAGCAATGGGCTGTATGGTGGCGTTTTAGAAGGTTGCATGGGATTCAGATGAGTACATGGTGTGCCCATTTTTCCAGTAACCCAATTGTGCCAGCAAAACAGCACAAGCCACCCTACTGGAGAATAAACTATCCTGGGAAACAGATACTGTTTAGTGCTTTTCATATGAAAGACTCAAACCTATTATCTTATGTAGAGGAGATTAAACGACGCAAAATTATCTGGATTCATGGATTTCCTTCAGTTGTTGCAATATTGGCAAATTATATTATAGCTAATAGGATCGATATGTTTGGTCAAATCAAACATATTACAACTGGTGGAGAGTCACTGCTAGAGTATCAAAAGCAAGCCATTGAAAGGGCGTTCGGGAGCGAAGTTTTTGAACATTATGGTTTAGCTGAAGGAGTTGCAAACATCTCACAAAATGAAAAGGGTGAGTTTGAAATAGATAGTGATTTTTGTGCAGTAGAGTTCTATCCGAACAATGGAACACATAAGATTATTGGAACCAACTTATCAAATTACGCAATGCCACTCCTTAGATATGATACTCAAGACCTAGCCACAATAGTTGAAACGAAACAAGGGAGAAAGATTTTATCAATTGATGGAAGAATTGAAGATTACCTCCTCTCATCTGATGGCAGAAAGTTTGGCCGGATATCCAGGGCTTTTATGTATTCCCAAGGGATCATTGCAGCTCAGGTAGTTCAAAACGTCGACTATTCTATAGACATTAATTTATCCACAAGTAATGCTTATGGCACCAGTGATGAGAAGAAGATACTTGATTTCTTCAGGAATGCAATGAATTTTACCCATCCTATTAGGATAAACTATGGAGGGCATATGATAGCATCAGATAGTGGGAAACACAGGCTAGTGATAAATAAAGTTTGTAAGCAACATTTTGGTAATGATCAAGTATGAAAATCTTACATTTTTGTATCGCAAATTACTATGTTGAAGGTTATAATTATCAAGAAAACGCATTGGCTAGGCAAAATGTCATTGATAACCATGAAGTAATGATTATTGCCTCCACCAAAACATTGAAGAACGGCACTGAAGTTCACTATGAGAAAACTAATGATTATGTGAATCCAGATGGTATACAAGTTAGGAGAGTACCATTTTCTAGAATGCCATTTAGCAAAAAAATTAATAAGCTGATAAGATTTGAAGATCAGCTTGAAGATTTTGGGCCTGATATTATATTCTTCCATGGTGTAAACTCCGTAGATTTAAAAAGGGTTATCAAGTATATCAAAAATAAGAACAAAAAAGTTGTTCTATTTATAGACAACCACACTTGGTTTGGTCAGGCTGGTTACAAATCAAAAATAGGCAAAAGGCTTAGAGTTTTGTTCCATAAGTTCTTTTTTAAGCCGATCTTATCAAGAAATTTAGAATATATTGAAAAGCTATTTAGTATTTCAATCGAGTGTCAATATTTCATGGAAAAAGTTTATGATATACCATCTAGTCATAGTAAATCAGAGCTTTTCCCACTTGGTGGAAATATTGTTGAAAAGGATAAAAAACAACTGATTAGGAAAAAAAATCGGGACAAGTTGAGCATTACAGATGATACAATTGTGTATCTTCACACAGGAAGACTCACGAAATATAAGAAAACCATAGAATTATTAAGGCAGTTCAACAATTTCAATAATGAAGACTCGCTTTTGATTGTCGCTGGAGCAATTTCAGAGGACATTCATGATGAAGTAGTATCTCTGATTGAAGCTAATCCAAAAATCATATATATGGGATGGCAAAACAGAGATAATTTGATCCAACTTATGTGTGCTTGTGATATATACATACAACCAGGCAATCAATCTGCATCGCTCCAAAACGCACTTTGTTGTGGTTGTCCAATTGTTATTCCTCCACACGATAGTTATATGCCATTCTTTGACAATAATGGATATATCATTGAAGATTTATGTAATATGATACAAATTTTTGAAAGCATAAGTGTACACCGGAGAGATATTCCAAGAATGGAGAAGAACTCATATATCATTGCAAAAAAATACCTTGATTATAGTATGTTAGCAAAAAGGATTTATAAGAATTAAAAAATTAGCATTCATGCAAATTAATAGTAGTTTTTCTAAGAAAGGTCAAGCTATGGAATCTATTCTAATAACTTACAAAAATATTTCTCGAAGTATGCGAAACATTGAATTGCTTGAAGCAGTAGAAGATGTATCTGGAAGTAATCTTGTAATTTCACCATGGGATTTACCTGGTGATTCGAAATCAACGTTGCTAAAATCTAAACAGGGGTATTTCAAATATTTTTCCTTTATTTTGACAGCGATGTCGGCAATTAGGAAGTACAAACCTAGGTGGGTGGTTTTAAACAATAATCAAACAGCAATATTAATCAAATGCATCAAGAGATTTTTCCCGAATATAATTATAATTTATGACTCTGCTGAACTATATATAAATGTAAAAGCAAAATCTTTAAAAGAGAAACTGTCATTCTTCATGAGATACTATGAGAAAAAGTACTTAAAACATGTTGATCTTGTTTTTGCTGCGAATTTGGAAAGAGCCAAAATAATGCAGGATTATTTCTCCTTGAACAAATTACCATACGTTTTTGACAATATACATCCAATAAAGGACGCAATAGTACCCGAACATGTTAGTGACAACATAAAGGATCAGTTTCGAACAGACAAGTTTACAATTATCTACTCAGGAGGAATTTCAAAACAGAGACAAACTATGAGTATTGTCAAAGCCGTATCCCAACTCGATGACTCATACAAGCTTATAATTGTTGGTTCAATTGAAAATCGCGAGTATGATAGATTCCATGAGTTCATGAAATCATATCAAGGAAGTAATATCGTATACTTGGGGTTCGTTAGTTTGTCAGAATTAAGGTACCTTTATTCAATGTCGGATGTAAGCATTTCTGTTTATGGAATGGATACGTTAAACAATAAATATTGTGCTTCTGGGAAAGTATATGAGAGTTTATTCGAACTCACTCCAATAGTAACTTCCGAAAACCCACCATTACAGAATTTATGTAAAAAATTTGGTGTTGGTGTTAGTAGTAGTGACATTTCAGCTGCATTACAACAGGTCAGAAGTGATTACTCGTTTTATAAAAGTAATACGATTAAATTTGTATCTAACTTCAGTAAAAAGGCCAGATATGATGATTTGATAAATCAAATTAGCGATACTATTGGTTGACTTCAGCATAGATGTCAAGTAGATGAGGAAAAATTATAGTAACAGGTTACCAATATCCACTAAGAGTAACTATCTACAACATATACATTGGTATGCTGAATACTCTGGAGATTAATCAGATTGAGTGAGGGGTTAACAGCATTTGAGCTATAATCACCTGAATCATGCAGTGTTATAAGTGAATAACATCCGATATATTAGGATAAATTGAGATTTATTATCTGGTAGAAGAAGAGATATCACATTCAAGCCTTCAAAATGTAGAATTCTGTTATTTCGCAGAAAGACCTAATGAAATGCAGTTACCCCATATCGAGCTTTTGATCTATTGTTGAAGTGGATTTTAGCAGTTAGGAGTTGCACTATGGCTTTATTTATAGTTGTTTCTTTGATTATTGGAATTTTATTTAGTATTGCTTTTGGTTCCTTGGGTGTACTTTCAACTACATTTTTGGGAGTTCCAATGTTGATTTTTTTCTATAAATTATTACCCAAAGACAAAGTGAATCCCAATCTTCTTTTGCATATCACTATAGCTCAGTTTGTGGGGTTTGCATTTGTTTCGATATTGTATTTCGAGTATTTAAGGATGTATGGTGTTCCGTTTATGAGTGGTGGAACAGACGACTATAGATTTGAACTAGCTCGCAAGCTACTAGTTGATGAAGAAATTTCGAGTAACTTACAATTGATAGGTACTTATTTAGAGTATGCAAATAACTCCAAAGGCTATATTGTATTTTTGGTTTGGGTAACCAGATTTGCAGAACTATTCGGTAGTTACGACACAGTTATTCCAAGAATGCTTAACATTTACTTTTTGAACTCTGTTGCTTTAATTTCTTTAGGCATGTTCTACAGAAATTTTGATTGCAAGAAAAACTTCTCACTGTTCATATTTTACTCAATCGCAATTTTCCCTAACGCTTTGTTTATTTCAGCTCATGTTTTTAGAGATGTATACGTTTTGTTCTTGTTGGTTGTGATGATAAATATTTGGGATCTTGGCATTACTAGAAATAGAATAACGTTTTTTCATGTAATCTTGACCGCATATATTGCATATTTACTCTACTTTGCTAGATTTGAGATGATATTCATCTCGCTATCTAGTGTAATGATATTAATGTTGTTTAAGACAAGAAAGGTTCCGTTTAATAGGTTGAAAAGGAATCTTATTACATTAGCTGTTTCGCTAATTGCTATTTATGTGGTTTTCAGTTTAGATTTAGTAGATATTATTATTTCTAGATTTAGTAGTTATACCGATTATCGACTCAACCGTAGTGATGGATTGTCAAATTTTGTTTTTGGCAGTGATCTATTTCCGTTCGGTTTCATCCTCCGATATGGCTACGCCTTAATTTCTCCTTTTCCTTCATATGTTATAGGCATCTTTTCATTAAGATTAAGTGCCATGAATCTTATTAATATTATTGTATCAATTGGAACGATATATCAAATCTACTTATTGCCATTCTTGTTTAAAAATATAAAGAAAGTCAACTATTTTTTGATTCTGTTTTTACTCCTGTTATCAATTATTGCTTTTACGACATTTACATTTAGGCATTTTGTTTTATTGTATCCTTTCATGATTATACTATCTGCCATAGGACTTGCTAGTTCATCACAGAAAGCTATTATAAATAATCTCGTAGTCGTAACGATTATAGGAATGCTCGGCGCAGTCATTTACGTTATTTTGATTTGATTAAACTAACTTGATCCTAGATAGAACGGAGCTGATTTATGTCTAGACATCTAAAGTTCGTAAAGAACTTAAGTTGGATTTCCGTTGGCCAATTCTCTAGTAAGGTTTTAGTCTTTCTCTTATTGCCTTTGTATACAACTTACTTGTCAACCACCGATTACGGTATTTTCGATATTATACTCACCATTACTCTTCTAATCTCACCAATTCTTACTCTTCAAATGACAGAACCAGTAGTTCGTTTCTCCCTAGAGAAGAATTCTAACCCAATCCAAATTCTTGCTGTTGCATTGTTTGTATTGATCATTGGTAGTACAATCTTAATCTTGATTTTTCCCGCAGTACGTATGTTTATTGACGTTGAGGACTTATATTATTGGTTCTTTGTGTTTTTCGTACTTCGAAATCTTCATATGTTGTTAAATCAGTTCTTAAAGGGTACTAATCAAATTAAGCTATATGCTGTTCTCGGAATAGTCAGTACACTCATCACCATAATCTTGAATATTGTTTTTTTAGTAGTATTTAACATGAAGCTAAATGGATTTCTACTGGCAAATATATTAGGTCATTTTCTTATTATTCTAACGATTTTTGTTTTAGCAATAAAGAATATTAAAGGATTGCTTAATAGTGTGATATTTTTCAATAAAGATTTGCTAGTCCGCATGTCGCAATACTCCATTCCAATGATTCCTAATGCATTGAGCTGGTGGGTTATCAACGCTTCTGACAAAATAATACTAACCTTTATTCTTGGACCTGCTGTAGTTGGTGTATATGCTGTTGGGTATAAACTTCCAAGTATTTTATCAATAATTATGGGTATGATCATGTCCGCATGGTATATTGCTTCAGTAGAGGACTTTGGTAGTGATGGTAATAGAAAACTCTTCTCGGATACCATCAATTTAATTTTGTCATGTAATCTCGTGATTGCTTCACTAATAGTCTTTTTTATTAAGAACATTGCTGAGTTGCTATTTCAAAAGGGCTTTTATGAGGCATGGACTGTAGTTCCTATTCTAATTTTGGGATATTTGTTTTTTTCATTGGCTGTGTTCTTGGAAAGCATCTACACTTCCTCATATTCAACAAAGAAACTGTTTTTATCTACTGTGTCAGCAGCAACACTCAATCTCCTGCTTAACTTTCTACTAATTCCATTCTTCTCAACAATCGGAGCCGCCTTAGCGACATCATTGAGTTTCATTATTTTGTTTGTGTTAAGATATCTAGGATCTAAAAAAATATATAGCTTTTATATTCCAATGAGTAGATTCATAATCAGCATAGGCATAGTCACTTTGCTTATAATCGCAACTTATATCAGTGATTTCGTTGTGATCAGAGTAGTTTTGTTTTTGTTTGTGTTTTGTTGGAATCTTTTACATATTTATAAAAATTATTATGTTCAATCTTTAGTATTTGGAAGAAAGGAGATTTGAAACTATGAGCTTAAAATACAAGTTGAGTTCAAGAAATGCGATTTTAGGTGTTGTTGGTCTGGGTTATGTTGGCTTGCCTTTGGCTGTTGAAAAAGCGAAAGCTGGTTTTGAAACGATTGGTTTTGATATTCAAAAAGAGAAGGTGGATATGGTCAATTCGGGTGTGAACTATATTGGTGACGTAGTCAATGAGGATCTCTACAAGATCGTTAGTGATGGTAAATTAAGGGCTACTACTGATATTGCAGAGGTAGCATCTGCTGATGCAGTTTGTATCGCAGTACCTACACCACTTGATCAGTATCAGCAACCCGATATTAGCTATATTAAAAAATCTGCCGAAAGCATTGTACCATATATGCACAAAGACATGTTGATTGTTTTAGAATCGACAACATACCCTGGCACAACAGAAGAATTATTGAAACCAATCTTGGAAAAATCTGGTCTAACATGTGGTGAAGATTTTTACTTGGCCTTTTCACCGGAACGTGTTGATCCGGGAAACTTGATATATAAAACGAAAAACACACCAAAAGTTGTTGGAGGTGTTACAAAAAAGTGTACCGAAGTGGCAGCTCTTATGTATGAAAATATCTTAGATGCTCCTGTTCATAGGGTTTCATCTCCAGCCATAGCCGAGATGGAAAAAATATTAGAAAACACATATAGAAATATTAACATAGGGTTAGTTAATGAACTTGCAATGCTGTGTGAGAAGATGAAAATCAATATTTGGGAAGTTATCGAAGCTGCGAAATCAAAACCCTACGGATTTCAAGCATTCTATCCCGGACCTGGCTTGGGTGGACATTGTATTCCTCTTGATCCATATTACCTATCTTGGAAAGCAAGAGAGTACGGTTTTCATACATCCATGATTGAATCTTCGATGATGATTAATGACAAAATGCCAGAATACTGTGCGGAGAGAAGCTCGAAGATTCTTAATCGATACAAAAAATCTGTAAACGGCTCCAAGATACTTGTATTGGGAGTTGCATATAAGCAAGACATTGATGATTATAGAGAAAGTCCTGCGATAGATGTTATCAAGGAGTTGGAAAAACTTGGAGCAGAAGTCATTTTCTATGATCCATACATCAAAGAGTACAGAGAACATGGTGAAATCAAAAAGGGGCTTGATGATCTAACAGATAAGGTATTGCGAGAATCCGATTTGGTTGTTGTGACAACTGCGCATACAAATGTTGATTACAATCTTGTTCAAAACAATGCAGAAATAATATTTGATACCAAGAACGCAATGAAGAACGTAGCGAACAGAGACAATATTGAATTGCTTTAGAGGGGTGACGTAATGTCAATTAAGTTTGCCTTGATAGGTTGTGGTAGGATTTCTCCAAATCACATTAGGGCGGCAATCAATAATAATCTGGAAATTGTAGCCTTGTGTGATCTTGATTTAAAGAAAATCGAGTATTTGATTGAGTCAACTGAACTAACTTCGGATGTGATGAAGTATGTCGACTACAAAGATATGTTAGAACAAGAAGACATCCAACTGATATCAATCGCAACAGAGAGCGGAAACCATGCGGAGATTGCCAAGTACTGTCTACAAAAAGGTGTGAATCTGATCATTGAAAAACCGATTTCATTATCTTTAGACGATGCAGACGAGATTATTTCACTATCAAAAATGAATAATCTTGTAGTTAGTGCATGCCATCAGAATCGCTTTAACAAATCTATTCAAAAGATTCGAGAAGCCATTTTGAACGACCGATTCGGACAATTGTTGCATGGAGCTGCTCACATTCGGTGGAATCGTGGTGAATCTTACTACTCACAAGCACCTTGGCGTGGAACTTGGTCGCAAGATGGTGGTGCATTAATGAATCAATGCATACATAATATTGATCTACTTCGTTGGATGATGGGAAACGAGGTCGTTGAAGTATTCGCTTATACTGATAATTTGAATCATCCATTTATCGAGGCAGAAGATCTTGGTTTGGCGATTGTTAGGTTTAAGAACGGATCTTATGGCTTGATTGAGGGCACAACGAATGTTTTTCCTTCAAATCTAGAAGAAACTCTGTTTATCTTTGGTCAAAATGGGACGGTTAAAGCTGGTGGAAAGAGCGTTAATATTATTGAAGAGTGGCTCTTCAAGGATGGTCTAGATGATCCAGATCAAGTCAAGAATGAGTACAAAGAGAATCCGCCCTCCGTTTACGGGTTCGGTCACACTCCTTTATATGCCGATGTAATTGATGCAATAAGAAATCAACGACAACCCTACGTTACTGCTGTGGATGGTAGGAATGCACTAGAACTGGTTTTAGCAATATACTTGTCGGCGAGTACAGGAAAGCCGGTTAAGTTGCCAATAAATGGAATCTCAACAACGGATTTTGAAGGCAGGTTTGACTAATGAGTTTCTATGTTCACGAGAGTAGTTATGTGGATGAAAATGTTTGCATTGGAGACAAGACCAAAATTTGGCATTTTTCTCACATCCAGAGTGGGAGTAAAATTGGCGAAAACTGTACAATAGGTCAGAATGTAAATATCGCGAATAATGTGGTGGTTGGCAACAATGTGAAAATTCAGAACAATGTCTCAGTGTATGAAGGCGTAATACTTGAAGACTTCGTTTTTTGTGGGCCTTCCATGGTTTTTACGAACGATCTTACTCCACGAAGTAAATACCCAAAAGGTCCTGAGGGTTACATTAATACTACGGTTCTCTATGGTGCGACAATTGGGGCAAATGCCACAATTGTTTGTGGAAACACGATTGGGCGATGGGCAATGATTGCTTCAGGTGCAGTTGTAACAAAAGATGTTCCTGATTATGCATTAATGGCAGGTGTGCCTGCGAAGCAGATCGGTTGGGTTTGCGAATGTGGAAAAACCTTGCCAGAAAATCTTCGATGTGATACTTGTGGTCGTAGTTATATGAAGGATATGAGTTCTATTACAAAGTTAGAGGAATGATGTTATGGAGTTTCGCGATCTAAAAGCTCAATACTTGAAGTATAGAAATGAAATTGATTCTCTTACCCAAGATGTAATGAAGTCTGCTGTTTTTATTGGTGGAGAACACGTGCGGAAGTTAGAATCTTCCTTGGCAACATATGTCGGTGTAAATCATTGTATTACCTGTGCGAACGGAACGGATGCACTTTATCTTGTACTGCGAGCCTGGGGCATTGGCAAGGGAGATGCAGTGTTTGTTCCCAACTTTACTTTTTTCGCATCGGCGGAAGTTGTGTCAATGGTTGGTGCAACACCTGTTTTCGTTGATGTTGATTATTTTACCTTCAATATTGATGCCAAAAAACTTGAGTCAACTATCAAGAAAACAATTGATGAGGGCATCCTAAGCCCCAAATTAATCATGCCTGTTGACTTATTTGGATTATTAGCGGACTATGATTCAATTGAATTAGTAGCAGAAGAATATAATTTGAAAATATTAGAAGATGGTGCTCAAGGATTCGGAGCTACATACAAGGATCGGAGAGCATGCAGTTTTGGCGATGCGGCCACTACATCTTTCTTTCCGGCAAAGCCACTTGGTTGCTATGGCGATGGAGGTGCAATCTTTACCAATGACGATGAACTTGCAGGGTTGATTCGATCCTACAAAGTGCATGGTAAAGGTGAAGACAAGTATGATAACATTCGAATCGGGGTTAACTCCAGACTTGATAGTATTCAAGCCGCTATTTTGAATGTTAAACTAAAAGCATTAATCAATCACGAACTGGATGACGTTAATCGAGTTTATGATTCATACAATGAACTGCTTGTTGAAAAGATAGAAAAACCAATAATTCCAGAGTGTTATCGCTCAAGTTTTGCTCAATACACCATCAAATTGAAGTCTCAGAAACAGAGAGAAGATCTTCAACTCTTTCTGAAGCAAAATGATATTCCCTCAATGATTTACTATAAAAAAACAATGCATCAGCAAACAGCTTATGCAGATATGAATTTGAAAGATGAAGATTTTCCAGTTTCTACCGACCTTTGCAAGCGAGTTTTATCTCTACCGATGCACCCGTATATGACAAAGGATGACATTGAGCGTGTTGCTCACTATGTTAATATGTTTGTGGGCAAATCTAACTGACCTGGAGTGATTTCTTCTGAGTATTATTGAGGACTATTCAAGGAGCGAATTATCGAAACTGCTCGTAAAACATGGTTTTAAATCTTTCAATGCACAGCAGTTGTTTCAGTGGTACTACAAGAAACGTGTAGTATCTTTTGATCAGATGACAAACCTAAGTATCGCACTAAGGGAGTATCTTTCGAAGAAAATCATAAATAATCCATTTAGACTGATTACCAGACAAGTTTCTGCGGATGGAACTGAGAAGTTCCTATTTGCATTGCGTGATGAGAATCATATCGAGACCGTTTTAATGCGCCATGATTATGGCAATAGTGTATGTGTTACTTCACAGGTCGGATGTAATATTGGTTGTACCTTTTGTGCTTCAGGTCTTCACAAAAAGAAACGGGATCTGACTACCGGCGAGATGGTCCAACAAGTTCTCTCCGTTCAGGACATCATCGGTGAGAGGATCAGTCATGTCGTCATCATGGGCATCGGCGAACCCTTCGACAACTACGACGAGACGATGCGGTTCATTGACATCATCAATGATCCGCATGGTCTGGAGATCGGAGCCAGACACATCACCGTCAGTACCTCCGGCATCGTCCCGAAGATCTACGCCTTCGCCAAGGAGCCGCGTCAGGTGAACCTGGCGATCAGTCTCCATGCCCCGAACGATGACATCAGAAGCAGCATCATGAAGATCAACAACGTCTATCCGATTTATGACGTCATCCAGGCGGCCAAACACTACGTCCAGGAAACCAACCGCCGCGTCACCTTCGAATACATACTACTACAAGGCATCAACGACGAACTGTGGCACGCCGACGAACTGTCGGATCTCTTACGAGGATTGAACTGCTATGTCAATCTGATCCGCTACAACCCCGTCGATGAGTTCTCTTACGAAGGAACCGAAGAAGACAAGGCCAGAGCCTTTCATCACCGGCTCATGGATCGCGGCATCACAGCGACCCTGCGCCATGAGAAAGGCGGCGACATCGACGCCGCCTGTGGGCAACTGAGAAGTAAGAATCTGAATTAACGAGCGAATGCGCCACTTGGCGCATTCTTTTTTTCAATCTTAGTTTCTTGAATTTGCAAATTATTACATGATCAGCATAATTACACAAGTTGTTTGTGTATTCCGAACTACTTAAGTTTGTTTTTTTGGTTCACATATGACCTTTAACTTTCAATGAATGAAATATAGACTATTCATGTGTGTAGTTTTTGATTTTTTGAAAGTAAACCAAAACATGGTTAGGATGATAATGCATGGAGTCAATGGTAATAGACAATACAATTGCAATCACTATTGATATGAGAAATTCATCCAACTTACTTGATTCAGATGATTTTGATTTTGCAGAGAGTGTTTTGACGGAATTTCATAGTCTGATTATGCGTTCTGCTGGTGAACCCATATACTCTCAGTCAACAGGGGATGGTCAAATCCTAATCTATGAATCTAGTTGGTTAATGAATCATTATGAAACTATAAACAGTATAATTAAGAGTGTTTCATCTTTCATAAATAATCTGAGGAATGGAAAACCGAATCTTGACTTAGGGTATGGGATAGGTATGCATGCTTCTAAACTGAAGATGATCGTAAGTGAACCAAATGATGAGTCTTTGGTTTTTCTTATTGGTCAGTGCGTAAATACTTCATCAAAATACGCATATTATCATAACAGAAAAACGTTGAGTCATGATGAGTTTATTTTTGAAGGCATACTAACAACAAAAACGATTAGCGATTTTATGCAAAAAAATGGATTAACAAAACCAATCGCATTAAAAAAAGCTTCAGGTATATCGGCATATAAAATTCAGCATGTATCATTAAAATAAACAGCTAGGAGGAAGGCGTATGTTTCATATTCTATTGTTTTTTCACATCGTTGGAGATTTTATAGTTCAAAGTGATAAGGATGTCGCCGCAAAGTCAGACCACCCTTTTTTGGGAAACATTCAGCATATTAAGAAAACATTCATTGTCTATATAATTCTTGCTGTAATATACTTGGCAATAATTGATCAACTGGCAGTGGGCTCTTTGATCGATATTCTCATCATAGTTACAATCTTGTCAGCTCTTCATATAGTAATTGATTTCATAAAAACATACGCGTTCAAATGGATCGATTCGAAACTTAATTTAAAGAAAGAAACTCACACTAGGGTTGATATTTATGGTTTTGTCATTGATCAACTACTCCATTTGTCAAGTATTTGGGGTATATTGCAGATAATTGATATCTCTGAAGTTTTGGTAGATAGAGTTGATATAATTATTCTTATTAATGCTGTGCTAATTTCAACGTACCTTGGCCATGAGTTCATCAAATTGTTTCTCATTCATACCTGTTCGGAGTATCATAGTGATAGCCAAAACTTTTCAACGGCAAAAACCATCGGTATATTAGAGCGAATGTTGATTACACCTGCAATTATTTTTGGCTTTTTTGAAGTTGTACTTGCTATCGTTGCTATCAAAGTATTTTCTGGGTACAGGGAGCAAAATTCCGCTATTGTTTCTCGCAACTCGTTCATCATTGGTAACTTATCATCCTTTTTGATGATCGCAGTGGGATATCTATACTTTGTCTTATTCACATAATATAGGTAAAAACAACAGTAATCACGAATATTATATTTGTTAATATGGGAGGGGGGTGAGACAGATGAGTTACAATTATCTGGATGGAAAACAGCGCGTTCTTAACATTTTGAAGAAGTCAATAAAGGTTATTGAAAAGGATTCTATACCCAAACAAGATAGCGAGTGGACATACGACAATGCACTTGAATGCTGGATTTCAGCTGTTTTTGTCGATCTGCGTGATTCAACCAAATTTTTCAATGATGCAGATAGTGTAGTGGTAACAAAAACATTAAGAGCATATGCCTCTGAAGTTATTGAAATTCTTCATTCTTCAGATTTGGTTAGAGAGATAGGGGTCAGGGGTGATGGAATATATGCCATCTTTTCGACTCCGAAAAAAAATGATATATCTAAAGTATTCGGTTTGGTTTGCTACATAAATACGTATATGAACATGCTGAACAAACTCCTCCAGCAAGAGGGATTTGATACCTTAAGAGCAGGTATTGGCATGGCTTCATCAAAAGACTTGATTGCCAAGGTTGGACGTAAAGGCACGGGTATTAATGATAAAATTTGGATTGGAGAATGTGTGGCAGAAGCAGATCGATTATCTGGTATAACAAATAAAGGTGCATATAATCGTACAAAGCCAATAGCAATTAGCATTTGCGTTTACGATAATCTAAAGGATGTTGATTCGAAATCGGCAGAGTTAATGAAACGTGATTACAATCATAATTGCTATTTTGGAGATGTGATAATTACAGATTTCAACGATTGGATAGACTCAGGGATGCTAATATAGAATCAAAAATCTCAGAAACGAATGCTTGTTGAATTACAATTGTATTTGACAAAGTGAGCGCGCTCATATTATAATGTGAGTGTGCTCATTTTTGTGATCGGAGGGATCCCATGGCTCGCATATCCAAAGAAGAACAGGCCCGCATCCGCGAGAAGACGCTGGTGGTGGCCTATGAGAAGTTCCTCGAACACGGGTTCGAGAACGTCTCGACCAAGGACATCGCCAAGACCGTCGGCATCGCCGAGGGGACGCTGTTCAATTATTTCGATTCGAAGGTGCATCTGTTTTTGGAATCGTTCGCCGAACACTTCACCGAAGCGACGATCAAACCGGAGTACGACATTGATCTGACGAGCGATCTCGTCGACATTATCTACAACCATCTCGAGAAGCTGACGAAGATCCTGTTCAGGATGCCCAAGCGGATCCTAACCGAACTGATGATCGCGACGATCCGGTTTTCCAAGAAACGACCGGAACAGATGAAGAAGTTCATCGAACTCGACTTCAAGTACATGGCCGACATGAAACAGTTCCTCGACGATCTCATCGTCTGGGGACTACTCAAGGAGATGGACACCCAGAAACAAAGTGAGATCATCTACTCGATCGTACTCTACGAGTTCATCATGTATCTGTACGACAACGAGGTAACGAAAGACACATTGATGCAAAACATCAAAACCAAACTGACGGTCCTGTTGCAGGGCTACATCAAATAGGAGGACAACACAATGGCAATCAAACTCGAACAAGTAACCAAGATCTACACCACCGGCGAAGTGGAAACCGTCGCACTCAAGGACGTCACGCTCAGCATCGAAAAAGGCGAAGTCATCGTCCTCTTGGGCCCGTCGGGCTCGGGCAAGAGCACCTTGCTCAATGTCTGCAGCGGTCTGGACGTTCCCACGTCCGGCAAGATCCAGATCGACGATGACGTCATCAGCGACATGACCAGCAAACAACTCACCAAGTTCCGTCGCGACAACCTCGGCTTCATCTTCCAGCAGTACAACCTGCTGCAGACCCTCAGTGTCCGCGAGAACGTCGAAGTCGGACGCGAAGTGTCGCTCGAGCCGTTCACCGTCGAAGAAGTCGTCGAACAAGTCGGACTGACGCCCAACATCGACAAGTATCCCTATCAACTCTCCGGTGGCGAACAACAACGCGTGTCGATCGCCCGCGCCGTCGTCAAGAACCCGAAGATCATGTTCTGCGACGAACCGACCGGCGCGCTCGACGAAGACAATGCCAAGGAGATCCTCGGCATCATCCAGAAACTCAATGAAACCTACGGCACGACCGTCATCCTGATCACGCACAACCCGGCGATCGGGATCATGGCCGACCGCGTCATCAAACTGAACAGCGGCGAAGTCGTCGACGACATCAAAAACAAGGACAAACGCCCGGCCAGCGAAATCGTCTGGGGATCGTAACGATGTTGTTTCGAAACGTCTTACGGACGCTCAAACAACGCTGGGTCCAGCTGATCCTGCTCGGGGTGATGATCCTCTTGAGCAGTTTCATCTACACCGTGATGGACTACGCCATCAGCGGTACGCTCGAACCCACCGAATCCTACTTCGACGAAGCCAACCAGGAGGACTTCGCAATCTCGATGCGCGATGTCCTCGCCCCCGATGACTATGCGTTCATCGGCGCCAACTGTCCCACCATCGCCAGCCTTCCACAGGCCGACTGGCCGTTCACGATGAGCGTCATCTACACCATCGACGAGACCTGTTATCAGGACTTCCTCGATCATCGTCTCCAGGCAATCGAAGACGTCTACGACGGCATCGATCTCGAGGTGCGCAAATCCAAGGACATCTATTTCAATCACAACAACGAATCCTACCGGTTCCGTGTCCTGGACGACATGGACCGGATCAATCAAAGCTACATGGTAGAGGGCGTCAAACCGGCCGACGACGATGACATCGCCGTCAGCGAAGTGTTCGGACGCAAGAACGATCTTGCCATCGGTGACACCATAACCGTCAACGGGACGGATTACACCGTCAGTGGATACGTTCTATTTCCCGACTACAGCCTGACGCTACTCGGTACGGAACTGATCATCGACAACCAGACGCAGTCGCTCGTGCTGATGACCGACAATGCGTTCGACGAACTCGACGAACGGATCGACGCCGAAATCGCCGGCGTGTATACCGGCGATTACACCGATGACACCTTCGAAGAAGAGGTCATCCGCAATTTCCGCAATCATGACGAGCTGGGCTTCATCACCCAAATCGTTCTCACCATTAACAACATGCGCAGCGGGGCGATCTACGCCGAACTCGAAGGCGGCAAGGGCATGAGCATTTTCCTCAGTCTCTTGATCGCTTCGATCGCGCTCATGATCGTCTCGATCATGGTGTCACGCGTGCTCCACGCCCAGCGTGGACCGATCGGCATTCTCAAGTCGATGGGTTACACCAACGGTCAGATCGCTCGTCCCTATCTGTTCTTCATCGCCTTGATGAGTCTACCGACGCTGATTGCCGGATACTTCATTGGGCTGCTCGGGGCACGACCGATGATGATGGCTTACCTGGAGTTCTATGTACTTCCCTATCAGGACATCGCTCAGTCCTGGAGCGTCGTATTGATTTCCATCATCGTGCCATTCGTGTTCATCGTCGCGCTGAGTTATGTGATCATCCTGCGGCTGTTGCGACAGAAACCGGTGACGTTGCTCAACCCCGAAGCGACCTCGAGCACCAGTCGCTTGGCGACCTGGATCTCCAGGCGTCTCAAAGGGTTCAAGATCACCCGCAAGCTCCAACAACTGTTACTCTTCCGCAGCATCGTCAAGTTCATCGTGTTCCTGACAGCGATGTTCTACGCCGCGTTCCTGATTCTCTTTTCCTTCAGCATGAACGGCGTGTTCGACCGGATGCTGTTCAACTACTACGAAGACACCCATCACAACTACATTGGCTATTGCGATTACCAAGGCGATTGTCCCGTACCGACCGGTAGTGACTACGACGCCGAAGAAGTGATCGAATTGCCGAGCGTCGTCGTCAACGACGAGGACGCCTCGCTGCTCGGGATCGAAACAGGGTCTGAAATTCATCCATTGTATGACAAACGTCACAACGTCATCACCAACGATCTCGCTGACGGGGTAATCGTCAGCAAAGCGCTCGCGATCAACCGCGGCTATGACGTCGGTGACGAGCTTGAGATCCTGATCGGCGATGACACCGTCACGTATGAGATTACCGGCATCAGCGAAGACTACACCGGTAACCGCGTCTACATCGATCGCGTGACATTGTCACAGGTGCTCACCGACACCGCCGACTACTACAATACCGTGTTCAGCGCGACCGAGCTGTCCGAAGACGACTACCGGGTTGTCATCGACGTCGATAACATCATCGAACAGGCCGACAACATGAACGTGCTGATGGACGTCACCGTCGGATTGCTCGTGGTCGTGTCAATCGTCATCGGCGCGATCATCATCTACATCCTGACGGTGATGACGATCGAAGACAACTTCTACAACATCAGTCTGTTCAAGGTCATCGGCTACGACAACAAGGAAATCGATCAGATCGTGCTCGGTGGCTATCTCCTCTACGGCATCGCCATCTTCCTGGTGACGATTCCCGTCGCGATCGTTTCATTCGAGCTGCTCGAGATGCTGTTCAGCCGGATGTACGACCTGTCGATGCCGCTCGCATTCTACTGGTGGCACGCCGTCATCGGCATCGTGATCTACATTGTCCTGTTCTACATCGGCGCCTACAGCGCCAAGAAGAAACTGGAACACATCGCGCTTCAAGAAGCGATGAAGATGTATCAAGTCTGATCCATTGTCCAAATGCACCCGTTCCCATTCGGAGCGGGTGTTTTTTCATGGATATGACAAATTCTGAAAACTTGTTCATATTTCAAACTTGTTGTGCAAAATATCTTGGATCGGCCATGTGGTGGGTGAATGGGAGGATGAACGATGTGGATGGTGAGGTCGTTTTGATATTTGTGGTTGACAGGAACGATCGCGAACCGTAATATATAAAGTGTAACGATATAACGCAAAGCGATATAAAGTTGATACGAAAGGAGGACCCATGAACATCATTGACATGACCAAAGACAAATACGAAGACTGGTTGGATCATTCGACCAAACGACAGGCGATGGATCGCGCCTACGTGAATGACAGTGACAAGGAACTGGAAGAAGAACGACTGCGGGCGATGCTGCCGCATCTGCTCCCGGATGGGCTGGAAACAGCCAATCACCATTTTTATCTGATGGAAGATGATGAGGGTGCGGACGTTGGCTTTTTGTGGTTTGGGACGATTCCCAATCTACCGGAAGGATCGGTGCTGCTCTTTGACATCGTCATCAAACAGAGCCATCGCGGCCAAGGCTATGGCCGGCAGTTGCTCGAGGCGGGCCACCGCAAGATGACGGAACACGGCTACAACAATATCCTGTTGTCGGTGCTGAAGAACAACCCCGCGCATCATCTGTACCGGTCGCTCGGGTATCAAGTCACCAGCGAAACCGACAAGCACTATGAGATGATATTAACACTGTGAAGTGACAAATTCCTAAAAAGTGTGTATTGTCTGAAAAGCGCTTGTTTGGTACGATAAAGAGATACGGAAGGGGGTGGGAACATGACCAGATACGTCCTATTTCGATTCATTGCATTTTTCATCACGCTGCTTGCCATCATGATGGTGATGTATTTTGCCTTGCGCTACGCGATCGACGCGTTTTGGGTCGGGTCGCCGTTCGGCGATTATTTGCGCATGTCGTGGGCCGGATTCAAGGCCTACCTTGACGGCGTCATGCATGGCAATTGGGGCACCTATGATGGCGAACCGGTGTGGGACGTGCTGCATGATCGGATCATCCTCACCCTCAAGTACAATCTGATCTCGTTCGCGATCTATCTGCCCGTCGGGATCGGCATCGGCATCATTGCCGGACTCTATCCGCGGAGCATCTTCGACAAGCTCGTCACCGTCTACAACGCCGTGATGGGATCGATCCCGCTCTATATCATCATGTTCCTGCTGGTGATTTACCTCGGTGTCTTCTGGCGGATCTGGTTTTTCAAGTACGTGGGCCATTACGGCATCCGCAACTACCCGATTCCGCTCATCGCCCTGACGCTCTATCCGATCGCCCAGCTCAACCGGGTGATCCGCAGCGAACTGATCGAAAGCGACACCGAACAGTATCTGGAACTCGCCCTCATCAAAGGCATGACGCGCCGCCGGGCGAAGCTCCGGCATTCGCTCCGCAACAGCATGACATCGGTCGTGCCGATGATCCCCGAAGTGTTCCTCTACACGCTCACCGGAAGCTTCATGGTGGAACTCATCTATCGCATCCCCGGGGTCGCCCAGATGTTCTTCGACTCGATGTTCGCACTCGGACCGTTCGATGTCTGGTATCCCTCGATCCAGATCGCGATGGTGATGGCGATCGTCGTGTTCTACAGCGTGCTGTCGCTCGGCATGAACATGATCACCGACGTCTTGATCATGGTCATCGATCCGCGCATCCGTCTAGCGGAATGAACACCCACGAACAAGCCAATCCGGCTTGTTCGTTTTTTGTTGCGTTTGATTTGTCTTGATATCAAGATTGTTTTACAATATAGGGGTAAGATAACAAAGGAGTGACAACCATGAGCAACCATCTTGAACTCGGCATCACCACCTTCGCCGAAGTGATGCCCGATCCCAAAACCGGGAAGACCCCGACCTACGACGAACGCATCCGTCAGGTCGTTGATGAAATCGTCCTTGCCGACAAACTCGGTCTGGAATATTTCGGCGTCGGCGAACATCACCGCGCTGACTTCGCCGCGAGTGCGCCGCACATGATCCTCGCCGCGGCCGCACCCCTCACCAAACAGATCAAACTCGGCAGCGCCGTTACCGTCCTCTCCAGCGAGGACCCGGTTCGCGTCTATCAGAACTTCGCGACCTTGAACGCCCTCTCGAACGGACGAGCGGAACTGCTTGCCGGCCGCGGCTCGTTCATCGAAAGCTTCCCGCTGTTCGGATACGACCTGCGTGATTACGACAAACTGTTCAGTGAAAAACTCGATCTGTTGCTCAACATCCGTGACAACGAGATCGTTACCTGGGAAGGGGAAACCAGAGAGAAGATCGATGGTCTCGGCGTCTATCCCCGCCCGAGCGATCCCTTGAGCATCGCAATCGCCGTCGGCGGCACGAGAAGCAGCGTCGTCCGTGCCGGACGACTCGGCCTGCCGCTCTTCCTCGCCATCATCGGTGGTGAACCGGCCCGCTTCCGGCCGCTCGTCGAACTGTACAAACAAGTGTACCGCGAATACGGTCACGACGAATCGAAGATGTTCGTCAGTGTCCACAGTCACGGTTACATCGACACCGATCACCACAAGGCGATCATGGATTACTTCCCGTCGATCGAACCGGCGATGAGCAAGATCGGCCGCGAACGCGGCTGGGGTCCCTACACGATGCAGACATACAAACACGCCATCAGCATGGACGGCGCCCTCTACGTCGGCGATCCCAAGTACGTCGCCAAGAAGATCAACAAGGTCAAGAAAGATCTGGGTGTCGATCGCTTCGCGCTCCACGTCCCGATGGGCTACATGGATCACGACAAGGTGATGAAGACGATTGAACTGCTTGGAACCGAAGTTCGCAAACTCGTCAAATAATGAAAAATGGCATCCGTTGCGGATGCCATTTCGTTTTGTAATGGATTTATACAATTGTAAGGTATAATGTAATAAGAGGTGATGACATGAAACGAGTATTGAAATGGACGGGTATTGTTTTGGGTGGCATTGTCGTATTGATGGTCGCCGGTCTGGCGGTCTACGCCAGCACTGCCTACGAAGCAGAAGAAGCGATGTACAACGCGATCGACGATCTGGCTCTGACCGCAGTCGATGTGGATGAAGACATGGACGAGATCCGTTTCACCGTGGACGATCCCATCGCCAACGTCGTGATCATTCCCGGTGGACTTGTCGACGCAAACGCCTATCGCTATCTCGGCGCAAAACTGGCCGAGGCGGGATACGACGTGACGATCTTCAAGACGTTGTTTCATCTGGCGATTCTGACGCCCAACTATGCATCGAGATTTCTGTCGGATGATCTCGACAACATCGTCATCGGCCACAGTCTCGGCGGCACCGTCGGATCGATCGTCGCCAGCGGCGACGACCGGGTGAGCACGGTCGTATTGCTTGGCAGTTATGCGTTCCGTGATCTATCGGACAAGGACGTGTTGCTCATCACCGGCGAGAACGATCTGGTTCTTGACATGGATGCCTATGAGGAAGCGAAGAGTCTTGTGTCCGATCCAACCGAGTACGAGATCCAAGGAGGCAACCACGCCGGCTTCGGATGGTACGGCGAACAGGATGGCGACGGTGATGCGACGATCACAAGTAAGGAACAACTCGATGCCGTTGTCCTGTTGATTCTCAATCATCTGAGTGAATAAGGCAAACAAAAAGCGGTCCATAGACCGCTTTTTGTTTTGGTGTGCGTGCACCATTTGTATTAGAAAGAGAGGAGTTAGCTGAGTTGCGGTTTGAGCTCGAACAGCTCGTTGCAGATGGCTTTTTCGAAGTCGACTTCGCGGTTCAGGTTGACTTTGTTCAGGTATCCTTCCGAATAATGGGAGGCGTGTTCGACCTGTTGGTTGGCAAGATCGAGCGTGATGTCATAGTCGAACCAGTAGTGGTTGGTGTCTTCGTAGACGATGCTGAGCGACATCAAGTTCTGATCTTCGTAGTCGATTTTGAGACGGGCCAGTTTGCCATGCAGATAGTCGTGCGTTATTTTTGATACGCGGGAGTATTTTTCCATTGTTTCACCTTCTCTTCTTCATGGAGTGTCACTTCGCCTGCTTTGAAGTAGGCGATCTTGACCAGCATCGGTCCGGTCAGAGCGAAGATCAGGACCGCTGCCAGGATGACGTTCAAAATGGTCGATGCGGCGTCGTAGTTGACGGTCGCGACTTCGGTGAAGGTCGCGAACGAGAGACCGATGGCGACCCCCGATTGCGGCAACAAGCCGATGCCGAGATATTTCTTCACGTTCGGACCGCTCTTGACGAGCGTGGCTCCCAGATAGGCGCCGGAGAATTTGCCGGCGACCCGGCCGAGGATGTAGACGATGCCCACCGCGCCAGCGGCGAGGACGACGTCAAACTGCAGTTGCGCGCCGGCCAATGTGAAGAACGTGATCATGATCGGCGGGACGAAGAAGCGGATCGTTTCTTCTTCCAGCACGTAGCATTCCTTGTTGATGAGATTGGTGACGACGGTTCCGGCGATCATCGGTGTGAGGATCGGACTGGCGCCGAACAACATCGCGGCACCGGTTGTCAGGAACACGGTGATGATGACGACGTTGAGGCTTTTTTCCTTGCGGTCGCTGCCGTGTGAGATGGTCCGGACGGCGAGGCCGCTGATGAGGCCGATGCCGATGCCGAACAAGGCACTGAGACCGAGTTCCTGGAGCGGTTCGATCAACAGATGTCCAAACGACACGCCCGCGGTTTCGGTTCCAAGCAGGCTCATGCTGATCGACAGCAATACGCCGAAGAGGATGACACCAACCGCGTCATCGAGCCCGACGACAGGCAGGATCGTATCGGTGAGTTCGCCTTTGGTGCGATATTTCTTGTTCAACATCATGATCTCCGCCGGGCTGGTCGCCGCGGCGATGGCGCCGAGGATCAACGCGATCGGGAGACTGACGAAGAATTGTGTGACGAAGATGACGATGCCGGTGGTGGTGATCGCCTGGATGACGGTGATGATGGCGATCTTGGAGCCCGATTTCCGTAGTTTGCCGAACCACAGCTCGTTCCCCACCTGGAAGGCGATGAATCCGAGCGCGATGTCGGACAGGACCGACAGATCGGCGACGTCATCGAGGCTGATGAAGCCGGTGATCGGACCAAGGAACAGTCCGGCGACGAGATAGCCGGTGATGGACGGGATTTTCAAGTATTCGAAGACCCGGCCCATGAATAGGCCGGCAAGGATGATGATGCCCAGATTGACGATGGCTTTGGCCAGGTCGCCGTGGACGGCGGCGTTCAGTAACATGACATTCATGATGTTCACTCCCAATGAAAAGAAACACAGAATCGAGTTCGTCGAACTGTCCTTCTCGTTAACTAGCAAATTGGATCGGTTCGGTGACTTTCACCACTTGTGATTATACTCCGATTTTTAGGAAAATCAAGGGGTTTGATAACGAAAAAAATGACTGAATAGTCAATCACTGGTCAAAAATGTTTACGCTGTGCGATGAACTCCCAATGAAAAATTTTCATAAAAAATATATGGCTTTATTAAGCCGATTTAACTTGATATAGTGACTGAATAGTCAGTTTTTACATGATGTAATCGCTATCATTTTCACTATTAATATTTCGATGAAATATTAATATGGTCAATGTAAGTGTTGACATGGTTTTCAGCGTCGTTTTTTTCGATGGAAAAAGTTGACAAAATCCTTTGACAGGAGTACAATAACAATCGGTCTTGCCAGAAAGAAGGAATGTATCAATGATTGCTGAAAAACGACTGCGCATCATCGACGCTGCGATGAAACTGTTCAATGAGTTTGGCTACCATGGAACGCCGACGTCGAAGATCGCCAAGAGGGCGCGCGTGAGTGTCGGTACGCTGTTCAACTATTTCGCCACGAAAGAAGAACTGATCGAGGCGATCTACATCCACATCAAGCTCCATTCGAAGATGAGTTTCCTAGAGCATTTGGAACCGCAGGACACCGAAATCGACTCACTCTTCTCAATGTGGCGTGCGATCATCATGTGGGGCGTTGAGAATCCCGAAGAATTCAAGTATCTTGAACTGTTCTGTCATTCGCCGTTTCGCAGTACCTACCGCACTGAGAAATCACTCGAAGCCTACAAGGTGTTTCAGGAAGAGATTCTCAAAAAGGTAACGCCCGACACCGTATGCGACAACTACCCTGACTACGTGCTACGCTACATCGACAACGCTCTGCACGCGGCGACCAGGTTCTTGTTGCAAAACGACATCGACGACGTCGAACCGTTCATCCGCTCCGCGTTCGAGATGTTGTGGAATGGTCTCGCGCATCGCTAAGCAATCAAAAAGGCTCACAATCGTGAGCCTTTTTTTTGTGGTCAGGATATGGCCGACAGCAGCACTTCGTGACAGATTGAACCACGCAGACGATTCTTTGAATCGACGATTGGAACATCGTAGTCCGCTTCGTCCAAAAGGGATATGAGATCCTTGATGAAGTTCTGTCGGTAGTACGGTTCAAGATCAGTCTTGAGCAGTTTCTCGACGGTCATTTTACGCGAGACGTCGAGATCCTCGAAGGTGACATAGCCGAGGTAGTGATTCTCCTCGTCGGTGACGAACGCCACGTCGAGTTCGAGTTCGGCGAGCTTGTCACGGGCGTCGGTGCGCGGCGTGTCGGGCGTGAATGACACGGGGATCTCTTTCATGATCTGTTTTGCCCGCAATACCTGGGTCTTGTCAACGTCAGCGATGAAGTCGCGGACGTAGTCGTTGGCCGGGTTTTCGAAGAACGAAGCCGGTTTGCCCAGTTGTACGATTTCGCCGTCTTTCATCAGGGCGATGCGGTCACCAAGGCGGAACGCCTCGTTCATGTCATGGGTGATGAAGACGATCGTCTTGTCGATGTAATCTTCGAGATTGAGCAGTTCTTTCTGCATTTCGCGGCGGATCAGCGGATCGAGCGCGCTGTAGGGTTCGTCCATGAGCAGGATGTCGGGATCGTTGGCGATTGCGCGGGCGAGCCCGACGCGTTGTTTCATACCGCCCGAGAGTTGATGTGGATAATAGGTTTCCCAGCCCTTGAGGCCGACGAGTTCGATTGCCTGTTTGGCCATCTCGTCGCGGTCCTTATTGGGGATGCCTTTGACTTCCAGGCCGTACTCGACGTTGGCCAGCACCGTGCGGTGACTGAGCAGACCGAAGCTTTGGAAGACCATCGAGATCTTGTTGCGTCGCAGTTCGAGCAGTTCTTTCTTGTCGAGTTTGGTAACGTCCATGCCATCGATCGTGATCGAGCCGCCGGTCGCCTTGTTGAGGCGGTTGAAACAGCGGATCAAGGACGACTTGCCGCTGCCCGACAAGCCGACGATGACGAACGTCTCGCCTTTCTTGATGTGGAAGTCGGCGTAGCGGACGCCGACGGTACAGCGGGTTTGTTCGCGGATCTCGGCGTTGGTGGCACCGTCATTGTACAGGTGCTGCGCCTGTTGCAGGCGCTTGCCTTTGCCGAAGATCAGTTGGAGGTTGTCAACGCGGATGTAGGGTTGTTCATTCGGCATGGACGGTTCCTCCTTCCAGCGAGTTGGCCGCCCCTTGCAGCAGACGGTCCAGGATGATGGCCAAAAACACGATCGCGAACCCGGCCTGGAAGCCGCGTCCGACTTCGAGTCGGCGGATTGCGATCAGGACCTCTTCGCCGATGCCTTCGGCACCGATCATCGAGGAGATGACGACCATCGCCATCGCCATCATCGTCGTCTGGTTGACGCCGGTCATGATCGTGGCGAGGGCTTGGGGCAGTTCAATCTTGAACAGCATCTGCGCCGGGGTCGAGCCATAGGCCTTGCCGGCCTCGATGACTTCCTTGTCGACGCCGGTGATGCCGAGATAGGTTAATCTTATCAGTGGTGGGATCGCGTAGATCGTGGTCGCGAACACGGCCGGCACGCGGCCCAGTCCGAACAGCATGACGGCCGGAATCAGATACACGAACGACGGCATCGTCTGCATCGCGTCGAGGACTGGTTTCAAGATCTGTTCAATGCGTTCGTTCTTCGCCATCAGGATGCCGACGGGAAGTCCGACGACGAGTGACACGATGACACTGATGAGGACGATCGCGATCGTGTAGATCATGCTGTCCCAGAGATCAAACATGCCGATCGCGAACATCATCACGCCGAGCAGACTCGCCATCTTGTAATCGTAGTACTTCTTGCCAAGCAGGAAGACGATCATGACAAACAGCCACCACGGTACGAACGACAGCGCCGCTTCGACGCCGTTGAACAGATTGGCGATCACCAGCGTGATGAAATCGAACAGCGCCGACAGATTCGTCAGAATCCAGTCGACGATGACATCGAAAATCGGGGCGATCGAGAATTTCAGAAAATCAGGATATTCTAACAATGTAATTCACCTCACAAGGAAAATAAACAGTGCGGCGCACTGTTTATTGAATGGCTTCCATGATGTTGTCGTACGCTTCGGTGGTGACCCAGTCGCCCCAGAGATCGGTGTTCTCTAAGAGGAACCAGACGGCCGCGTCATAGGCTTCGACTTCGTTTTCCTGCATGTAGGCGAGGGCGGACGAGGTGATGCCGGACGAGGTTTCGTAGTTTTGCAAGAAGGCGTAGACTTCGGGGTAGTTGTCGGGGAAGTCGGGATCGACGGCGACGTTCACGTCAACCGACGGGAAGGCACCGATGCCCTGTGCGAAATCGTCGGCGCTGTAGGGGCTGTCATCAAGCAGGACCATGTCGTACAGGCCAATCGCCCAGGTCGGTTCCCAGTTGTAGCCGACCCACGGCTCTTCGTTGGCGTAGGCGCTCGCCAACGTGGCGTTGAGCGCTGCGCTCGAATCAATTGTCTTGAAGGTGAAGAAGTCGTCGAGGCTGTATGCTTCCATCTTGTCATAAAGGAAGACCGTTGCGCTCCATCCTTCGGGTCCGCCGTAGATGATGCCCAGATCCCCGCCTTCGGGGTTGGGGAACAAGTCTGCGTAGTCCTTCAGGTCTTCGACGTGCGTCAGGTCGGGATACTGTTCCTGGAGATAGGCCGGGATGTACAGACCCTGCTGGTTGTCGTCGAAGTTGGTCGCGACTTCGAGGTAGTCGCCATTGGCGATGTCGTCGTCGTAGGTCACGATGTTGTCGCTCCACAGTTCCATCGTCAGATTGACGTCCTGGCTCTTCAGTCCGGACACCATGATCGATGTGTCGGCGGGAACGATGTCGACGGTGACGCCGTATCCTTCTTCTATGATGATCTTGGCCACTTCATCGTGGAAGGCGTTGGAATCCCAGTTGCCTTCGCCGATGACGATGACCTCTTCCTGGGCACAGCCGGCGAGGGCGAATGCGAACAGGAATCCTGCGAATAGTGTCATTACTTTCTTCATGTGTGTTTCACTCCTTTGATTTATACAACCTATAATATAGCACAAAGTTGTCAGATTTACAAACCACAGACTGTCCTTAAAGCAAATAAAAAGGCGCTTTATGCGCCTATCTTGTCGATGAAAACACTATCACTATTTTTTTATGAAATCAATGGTTTTTTGTGATATTTCATACGTTCCGCTAAAATGCAGCACGTCACCGGCTTGGAATACGTAGTCACGCGGGACCGACGACAATATGCCACGGCTGACGGACTCGACGCCGAACAATGTCGCGCCACTTGTCGATGGCCAGTCGGTGTCGCCAGCGGGTGTCCCCACCAGGTCGTGGTCGGCATGGAGCGTCACGGCGAAATGTTCGATCGGAATTGTCGTCTGGGCCGTGTGGACATGGTTCTTGATCGTCTTGAGCTGATGTTCGAGTTCGCGGTCGACGCGCTTGCGGGTCTGGATCAGTTCGGAGATGGTCTGGAATGTCTGGTCGACCTTGCGCCGCTTGCGATAGAACGCGAGGAAATCGATCGCGGCGTCGCGCGATTCGACGAACGCGCCGCTCTTGTCCTTGATCGTGATGATCTGAAATTCGGCTAAGAGGTGGAGCGACTTGCGAATCGTTTCGGGCGACACGTTGTAATGGGACGCGGCGAGGCTGCGTCCTTTCAGTTTCTGTCCGGTCTTGATCTTGCGCTGTTTGATCTGTTGCGCGAGATCGATCGCGATCTCGAGATAGCGCGGTTGGGTTTCGGGTTGTTTCATGATATCACCATGTATTATTATATCACGACTTTCACGAAAACAAGCCAACAGACGACAAAATCCCTAGCCGATGCACCGTTTTGTGATATAATATGGTTGACTGGAAAGGAGCTGTTTGTTTGAAGGACGGACGGATCATCAAACTGATCGGTGGACTCTACACCGTATTGGACAAGGCGGGACACACCCACGAGCGGAAAGCGCGCGGGAAGTTTCGCCATATCAACGAGAGTCCCAAGGTCGGCGATCTCGTCACGTTCGACGACGATCTGATTCAGACGGTGGAAGAACGGCGCAACAACCTGCATCGCCCGCCGATCGCCAACGTCGATCAGGCACTCCTGATCAACAGTGCCAAACAGCCGGATTTCAGTTTCATGCTGCTCGATCGATTCTTGATGCTGATCGAGAACGAGGACATCAAACCGATCATCGTCGTCACGAAGATCGATCTGATGTCAGACGACGAACTGAACGAGTTGAAAGAGCAACTCAAATACTACGAACAGTTCTACCAGGTCCTCTACCTCAGTCCCAAGACCGGCGAGCACGTGGAGGAACTGAATCATTTGTTCGAAGATAAGGTCAGCGTCTTCGCCGGCCAGACCGGCGCCGGCAAAAGCAGTCTTTTGAACGCCCTGCATCCCGATTTCGATCTCGAAACCGGTGAGATCTCCAAAGCGCTCGGCCGCGGTCGGCACACGACGCGTCACGTCGAACTGCACCAGCTGCTCGGCGGCCTCGTCGCCGACACGCCCGGCTTCAGCCGGCTCGACTTCTACGACATCGACATCGACAACGTACCGATCAACTTCGTCGATTTCTTCGAGCTGTCGCATCAGTGCAAGTTCCGTGCCTGCACCCACATCAACGAACCCAAGTGCAAAGTCAAAGAAGAACTGGCCAACGGCAACATCCTGCAAAGCCGCTATGACAATTACGTCATGATTCATGACGAGATCAAGACTCAGAAACCAAAATACTAGAGGTGATGACATGATAATCGCACCATCGATCCTATCCGCCGATTTCGGCAATCTCGAGAAGAGCATCGAACCCGTCAAGGACGCCGAATGGTTGCACGTCGACGTGATGGACGGCCACTTCGTGCCCAACATCACGATCGGTCCGGTCGTTGTCAAAGGACTGCGCGGCATCACCGAGCAGGTCCTCGACACGCATCTGATGATCACCGATCCGCTCAAGTACACGAAAGCGTATGTCGACGCCGGCAGCGATCGCATCACCTTCCATTTCGAAGCCGTATCGGATGCGATCAAGACGGCCGAGGAGATTAAGAAACTCGGTGTTAAAGTCGGTGTTTCGATCAAACCGAAGACTGATGTCAAGGTGCTTCTGAAAGTCTTGGAGTACGTTGACCAGGTGCTTGTGATGAGCGTCGAACCAGGCTTTGGCGGACAAGACTTCATGCCGGAAGCCGTGGAGAAAATCAAGGAGCTCGTGACCCTCCGCAAGGTCATCGATAACAACTACTTGATTGAAGTCGACGGCGGCATCAACAAAGAAACGGCCGCCCTCTGCAAGGAGGCCGGGGTCGACGTGCTCGTCGCTGGCTCGTACATCTTCAAGGACAAGAATCCCGCCGCCCGGATGAACGATCTCCGATGAGATGTCTGATTTTCACGGGACCCGACAACTACGACATCAACCGCCATTATAAGCCACAACAGGGAGATTATGTGATCGGCGCCGATCAGGGCGCACTGTTTCTCGCGAAACACGGTCACACGTTCGATCTTGCCCTCGGCGACTTCGACAGCGTGAGTCGCGCCGAACTCGAACTGATCACCAAATACGCCAATGACGTGAAACGCGTTCCAAGCGAGAAAGATGAAACCGACACCGATCTCGCCGTGCAGCACGCCCAAGACATGAACGCGGAGAAGATTATCGTCTACGGCGGACTCGGTGGACGATTTGACCACTCGCTTGCGAATCTATCGCTTCTACGCCGTGGCAATGTCACGCTCGTCACCGACGACGTGATCATGTACATGCTGTCTCCGAATACCTATGACATCGAGAATCACTACAAATACATTTCGCTCTTCGCCATTGAAGACATAACAGGACTCACTTTGAAAGGATTCAAGTACGATCTGGATCACGTTGATCTCAAGGTCGGCGATCCGCTCGGTGTCTCCAACCAGGGCGAAGGCCACATCTCCTTCGACGCGGGACTCCTCCTCGTCATACATCAAAACGAATAAACGTACGAAAAAAGAGCTCGCGAGAGCTCTTTTTCAAAAAAGAAAGGGAGGGAGATTATGAAGGTGTTGCTGGTGAGGCATAAAAAAAGCCGATAAACGGCTTTTTGCAAGCAGTTTAAGCGCGTTTTACCAGTCCGCTCTTGAGTGCGCGAGTGGACACGTAAACTTTCTTGATCGTGCCGTCTTCGTCGACGATGCGGACTTTCTGCAGGTTCGCTTTCCAACGTTTCTTGGTCGTTGCGAGCGAGAACGAACGACTGTTGCCGCTCATACCTTTTTTACCGGTTACGTAACATTCTCTGGCCATAGTAGAACCTCCTTCGTCGGATTTAACAGCATAAATAATAATACCACAAACAAGCGAAAAATCAAGCCCTAAACTTAAGTTTTTTTACAAATGGCGCATTCGTCGTGCGCCAGAGGGTGGTTATTGATATAATAAGTATAGAAAGTGAAGTGATGAACATGGTGTCCCTGTACGATTTGTTCATGCGTCCCTTGGAACAGCGCGGCATTCGAAAAGCCCGCCGTGAACTGATCAAGAAGGCCTGCGGCAAGGTGCTCGAGATCGGCGCCGGAACCGGCGCGAACGTCGCGCACTACAACGCTGACTGCGTCACTGACGTGACCGTAACCGACAAGGTGGTCAACAAGCATCTGGCCAACAAACACGCCCAACTGATCACCGTTTTGGAAGCGGATGCGATTGATCTTCCGTTTGACGACGACAGTTTTGACACCGTCGTGCACACGCTCGTCTTTTGCAGCATCCCCGATGTCGACAAGGGACTCCAGGAGATCAAGCGGGTGTTGAAACCAGGGGGCAAACTCGTCTTCATCGAGCACGTTCTACCGCAAAAGCAGGGATGGCGGCGGCTCTTCAGAGGCATCAATCCGGTCTGGCGGCTGTTCAGTCACGGCTGTTCGCTGACCAAGGATTTTCACAAGAGTCTGCTCGACAACGGCTTTGATCTCGAAGAAAACGGCCGTTTCATGAACACCGTATTCTTCTATGGTGTGGCATCCGTAACGCCGATTTAGGATGAATTCTTTGATGTTCAAAATATGAGTGTTCTTTCATATGTTCTTGGCTTAACAAAAGGAAATGCTGTAAGTGTTGCAAATCCCAGAATTATGTGATAAAATGAACAAAGTCATAAAAACTACAAACAATTGACTACAGCAACACCAATGGAGGAAAACCAAAATGAACCCAACTGTAATTGATGGCAATCTGCTCAAACTGTTGATCACGAATGGTACCATCGCACTCCGCAACGATCATCAACGCATCAACGAACTGAACGTCTTTCCGGTTCCCGATGGGGACACCGGCAGCAACATGCAGTCGACGATGATGAGCGGTGTCAAAGCGATCTCAGCGCTCGAAAACGAAACGATCGACAAAGTCGCAAAAGTATTGTCACGGGGATTGCTCATGGGGGCAAGGGGAAATAGCGGTGTCATCCTGTCGCAGCTCTTCAGCGGATTCGCGAAAGTGTTCCAGGGCAAAGAACAGGTCAACACCAAAGAATTTTTTGAAGGCATGCTGCAAGGCGTCAAACAAGCCTACAGCGCCGTCATCAATCCGGTCGAAGGAACGATTCTCACCGTCGCCCGTGAAGCCGCGGAGAAGGCGCTCGAAGTCGCCACCGACGAATCCGGATTGCTGGACATCTTGCACGTCTACATCGACGAAGCCTACGAATCACTCGAACGCACGCCCGATCTGCTCGCCGTCTTGAAAGAAGCCGGCGTCATCGACAGCGGCGGCGCCGGATTCAACGTCATCGTCGACGGCATGATCTGGGCCCTCGAAGGCCAGATCCTCGAAGACAGCAAGTTTTCGACCGTGCCATCGGTCGCCCAGGAAATCGGCACGTACGAGTCGACCGAAGACTTCGGGTACTGCACCGAGTTCATCGTTCAGCTCAAAGACGGTGCCAAATTCAACAAAGACAAATTCACCAAGCGGATCAGCCGCTTCGGCGACAGCCTCGTCGTCGTCGCCGACGACCAGATCTGCAAGGTCCACATCCACACCAAAACGCCCGGTGACGTCCTCAACTTCGGACAACAGTACGGCAATTTCGCAACGCTGAAGATCGAAAACATGACGCTCCAGCACAGTGAAACGCTGCTCCACACCGAACACGAAGGCGAAGACGGCCAGGACTGCGGACACAAACACGTCCACTACGAAGGACCGAGCTCGAAATACGGCATCATCACCGTCGTCAACGGCAAAGGTCTGAAAGAAACCTTCAAGGAAATGGGCGTCAGCTGCATCATCGACGGCGGTCAGACGATGAACCCTTCGACCGAGGACTTCATCGAAGCCGTCGAGAACATCAAGGCCGACCACATCATCATCATTCCCAACAACGGCAACGTCATGCTGAGCGCGCAACACGCCGCCCAGTTCATGGAAGACAAGAGTGTTCACGTCGTCCCCGCCAAGACAATCGCCCAGGGCTATGCGTCCTTGACGATGTTCGACGCCAACCAGGAACTCGAGGAGAACCTCGCGGAAATGCAGGAACTGATCGAGAACGTCAACAGCGGCGAAGTCACCTACGCCATTCGTGACACCGAGTACAAGGGCATCAAGATCAAGAAGGACCAGTTCATCGGCATCGCCAACGGAGATATCGTCACCGCCGTCGACAGCCGTCAGGACGCCGTCAACAACCTGATCAAGGAACTCGTTCACGACGACAGTGAAATCATCACGATCATGTACGGCAACGAAGTCGACGAAGAGGAACTCGAAGCCGTCAATCTCCACCTCAACAGTCACTATCCCGACCTCGAAGTGGAACTGATCGAAGGCAACCAGGCGGTCTACGCCTACATCATCGCCGTAGAATAACATCCAAAAAGAGGAGAAATCCTCTTTTTTTGTTTGAATCGTGCTGAATTGTGATTCAGTGAATTACGATTCAGTGAATCATGATTCACCTTTTTTAAATGGAAATACGAAAAGCGTCCGAATAAAGCGTCTATTTGTGCTATAATTTTAACGAGGAACGAGGTGATTTTATGAGCCGTCTGGAAAGCATCAAAGGCATCGGCCCCAAACTCAAGGAGAAATTCAATCGTAACGGCATTTACGATTGTTTCGACTTGATCCGACGCTTTCCCTCGCGCTACGAAGTCTATCACCTGACAACGCTCAAGGACGCCGCCGACGGCGTCCGCATCACGATCGAAGCCAAAGTCACGAGTGTGCCCAAAGTCGCCTACATTCGCAAGAACTTCAACCGTCTCAGTTTCGACGTCACGATTGAAGGACGCACCTTCAAGGTCGCGATCTTCAACCGCGACTACCTGAAGAACATTCTCGACCTCGGTGCCGACATCGTGCTCACCGGCACGATCGACCGTGTCCACAACTCGTTCACCGCAACGACCTTGAAACTCAAAGAAAACTTCAAGAACGAAATCGAACCCGTTTACAACGTCGACGGCGTTTCGAACAACCAGATGAGCAAGTTCGTCCAGAAGGCGATCGAGGAATACGGTCATCTCATCGAAGACGACCTGCCGAAACGCTTGATAACGAAGTATAAATTGATCAGCTACCACGATCTGATTAAGATCGTTCATCGTCCCAAGACGATGAAGGAACTCGACAAAATCACCCGCCGCGTCAAGTACGAAGAACTGTTCAAGTTCCAGTTCAAGATGCAGTACACCCGCCTTAAAAACAAATCGAAGAAGTCCGAGATCAAACGCTACGACGTGAACGTACTCCGCAACTTCATCGATCGACTTCCCTACGAACTGACGAACGATCAGAAGAAGGCGACCAACGAAATCATGAAGGACATCAAGTCGCCCTACGTGATGAACCGCCTCCTCCAGGGCGACGTCGGCAGCGGCAAGACCGTTGTCGCCGCGATCACCGTGCTCGCCGTTCTCGAGGCCGGCTTCCAGGTGGCGATGATGGCGCCGACGGAAATCCTCGCCAAACAACACCACCGCACCTTCAGTGAGTTATTCCGGGACACCGATTACAAAGTCATCCTGCTCACCGGCAAACTGTCCCGCGAGGACCGCCAGCTGGCCAAGGATTTCATCGAGTACCACAATAACGTAATGATCATCGGCACCCACGCACTCTTCAGTGACGACATCGTCTACAACAACCTCGGCTACGTCATCACCGACGAACAACATCGCTTCGGCGTCGAACAACGCCGTAAGCTCCGCGAGAAGGGCTTCAACCCCGACGTTCTGTACATGACCGCGACCCCGATTCCGCGTACCCTCGCGATCAGCCTGTTCGGCGACATGGACATCACGACGATCCGCGAAAAGCCCAGCGGCAGACAGCCTGTCGACACCAAACTGTTCACCACCGATCAGCTCGACATGGTATACATCATGATCGACGACGAGCTCCGCAAGGGCCATCAGATCTACGTCGTCACGCCACTCATCCTCGAAAGCGAATCGAGCGACTTGTCCAACGCCCAGCGGGTGTTTTCGCAGATGCAGAAACAGTTCCCGAACAACATGGTCGGGCTGATGCATTCGAAGATTCGTCAGGAGGACAAGGACAAGGTGATGGAGATGTTCGAACAGGGCGAGATCGACATTCTCGTCTCGACGACCGTCATCGAAGTCGGCGTCGACGTCAAGGGCGCGACCTTGATGGTCGTCTTCGACAGCGAACGCTTCGGTCTCAGCCAGCTTCACCAGCTCCGCGGCCGGATCGGCCGCAGCGACAAGAAGAGCTACTGCCTGCTGGTCTACAACGACACCGAAGGAGCCAAGGAACGGCTCGAAATCATGGAACGGACCGACGACGGCTTCCGACTCAGTGAAGAGGACTTGCGCCTGCGCGGGCCCGGTGAGTTCTTCGGCTATCGCCAAAGCGGCGACATGAAGTTCGACCAGGCCGACATCGTCCGGGACGTGCACATCCTCGAAATCGCCAAACAGGACGCCCTGGACATCCTCACCGACAAAGCCAGTTACTACGATACCGCGTATCAACTGTTGTTCAAATATCTCAAGAACGCAATTCGACGCACCAATCTCGACTGATTGTGCTATAATAATCTCACAAAGAGGTGACAACCATGATCAAAATCGCAGTAGATGCCATGGGTGGCGACTACGCCCCCAAGGAACAAATCGAAGGCGCCATGCTCGCCATCCGGAAGATCCCCGACATTGAAATCACGCTGTTCGGCGACGAACCGACGGTCAAAAGTCTTCTCACCAATGACGAACGGATCACCGTCGTGCACACCGAAGGAGTCATCGCGATGGGTGAAAAGGATCCCATTTCGGCGATCCGCAGCAACCGCAAGAGCTCGATGGCGATGGCCCTCACCGTCGTCCGCAAGGGCGACTGCGACGCCGTCGTGTCCAGTGGCGCGACGCAGGCCTTGATCGCCGGCGCGCACATTCTCGTCGGCCGCTTGAAAGCGATGAAACGGACTGCGATCGCCCCGCTCATCCCGACCGTCAGAGGCACCAACACGATTCTCCTGGATGCCGGCGGCAACATCGAAATCAAACCGGAGTACATGCTGCATCAGGCGTACTTCGCGCACATCTACGCCCATGAAGTGATGGGCATTGCCGAGCCCAAGATCGGTCTCGTCAACATCGGCACCGAAGCCGGTAAGGGCCGCGACCTCGATCAGGAAGTCTACAAGATGTTCGAACAAGACAAGATCCTCAACTTCGTCGGCAACGTCGAACCGAAAGACGTGCTCGATCCGCCATGCGACATCCTGATTTCCGACGGGTTCACCGCCAACATCGTGATGAAAACCGTCGAAGGAACGGCCAAGGGCATCGGCAAGATGTTGAAACAGGAACTGTCCCGCGGCATTCTCGGCAAACTCGGTCTCGTTCTCTCACTCGGCAACCTCAAGCGCTTCAAGAGTCGCCTCAGTGCCGAAGAAATCGGCGGCGCGATGATCTACGGACTCCGCGGCGTGGTCGTCAAGGCGCAGGGCGCCTCGAAAGCCGTCGGCTTTTACAACGGCATCCGCCAGGCGGCCGTGATCTGTCGCAACGACGTGCTCGCCAAAGTCACCGCGGTGATTGAGAAGGAGTTCGAGTAGAATGAAGAAACTCCAAGAGTTCTTCGGATTGTCGTTTTCCGATCTCGATCTGCTGACGACGGCGCTGACGCATTCGAGCTACGCCAACGAGAACAACTGCGACTCGAACGAACGGCTCGAATTCATCGGCGACGCCGTCTTGGACGTGATGATGGGCAAGTACCTCTATGAAAAGTATCCGAACTACAACGAAGGCCAACTCACCAAACTTCGCGCCAAGAATGTTTGTGAAAGCGCCCTTGTCGAATACGCCAAGGCGTGCAAACTGAACAAATATTTGTTGCTCGGAAAAGGCGAGGAAAAGAGTGGTGGTCGAACCCGCACCGCACTCCAGGCCGACGCCTTCGAAGCCCTGATCGGCGCCGTCTACATGGACAAAGGTTTCAACGAGTGCTACAAGATCTTCGACAAGGTCGTGATCCCGCTCGTCGAAGAAGATCGCGCCGACGACTTCATTGACTACAAGTCCTATCTCCAGGAGCTCGTCCAGTCCGACAAGCGTAC
This sequence comes from uncultured Mycoplasmatota bacterium, assembly GCA_913062645.1. Taxonomy (GTDB): domain Bacteria; phylum Bacillota_I; class Bacilli_A; order Izemoplasmatales; family Izemoplasmataceae; genus Xianfuyuplasma. The sequence continues at coordinate 1,131,510 of CAJXVW010000001.1, read as the reverse complement.
GCTCGAATACAAGATCATCGACGAATACGGCCCCTCGCACGACAAGACGTTTGTCACGCGCGTCTACATGGACCAGATTCTGATGGGCGAAGGCAAGGGCAAAACAAAGAAGGAAGCCGAACAAAACGCGGCCGAAATGGCGCTCAAAAAGCTCGCCATCCGGTCAATCAAATTCTAAAAAAGATTATTGGAAAATAGTCTTTTTTTTCACTTTTTTTATGATATAATAGACTTCCAAGCGAGGTGAACAGATTGGACACGATGAACATCAAACAACTGATCAAACAAAACATCGTCGACTTCAGCGAACTGGTGTTGAACAATTATCATAAAATCGGACTGGACGAAACCGACGCGGTGATCATCATCAAACTCAACTACTTGCTGAACCGCAACATCACCTTCATCCATCCCAAGAAGCTGGCCGACATGCTGAGCATTTCCGCCGGCACCACCACCAAACGCATCAACAACCTGATCGACGCCGGCTACATCAACATCGAACTGAAACCAAACGGCAACGGCAAGGAAACCGAAGTGTTCAACCTCGACACCGTCATCGAACGCATCATCAAGGCCGATTTTGAAGACAAGATGAGCACCAAAGAGGACGAGGACACGGTGGAAAAACGCCTCGTGCAACTGTTTGAAACCGAATTCCGCCGCCCGCTCAGCGTGCTCGACATCCAGACCATCACCAAATGGCTGAACGACAACTACACCTATGATCAGATCAAGAACGCCCTCTACGAAGCGGCCAAGGCGCGCAAGCTCTCGATCAAGTACGTCGACGCCATCCTCCTTCGTCAGGACGAGGAACCAAGTGACAAGAAGAAGTACAACCAGACGACATTAATCAAGGACCTGAAGAAGATATGGACCGAGTAGACCGGATCCTCCATGTTCTCGACGAGATGTTCCCCGCTGCCCAGTGCGAACTGAATCACACCAATGGGTTCGAACTGCTCGTCGCCGTCATGCTCAGCGCCCAAACCACCGACAAATCCGTCAACTTGTTGACGGATTCCCTATTTCAGAAGTACAAGACCCCGCAGGATTACCTCGATGTCGACATCACCGAACTCCAAAACGACCTGCGGTCGATCGGACTCTACAAGAACAAGGCCAGCAACCTGCAGAAGATGTGCAAGATGCTGATCGAGGAGTTCGATGGCCAGGTGCCACACCGTCAGGAACACCTCGAAACGCTTCCCGGTGTCGGTCGCAAGACCGCGAACGTGGTGCTCAGCGTCTGGTTCGGGGTGCCCCGCATCGCCGTCGACACTCACGTCGAACGGATCAGCAAACGCCTCAAGCTGGCCTACGAAAAGGACTCGGTCGTCAAGGTCGAAGAGAAACTGATGCGCAAGATCCCCCGTGACCGCTGGAGCAAGACGCACCATCAGATGATCTTCTTCGGTCGCTATCACTGCAGTGCCCGGAAACCCGACTGCAGGGACTGCAAGCTGATCGACCTGTGCAAATACAAACAGCGCTACGACTGGCAAGACCAAAGCGAATGACTGCGAGTCATTCGCTCTTTTTTTTCATATTTATTCCAAATACGGCTTTATCAAGCGAAATACTTTTGGTTTGACTACGAAACTATGATACAATGGTAGCAACGACCGACAACCGGTCGGGCAACTTGGGAGGAGCGGATGACAATGAAACGACTATTAATTCTAGTGACTTTGCTGCTGGCGGGTCTCCTCGGTGCGTGCGACGCACCGGCCGAGACCACGAGTTTCGAAGTCTTTTTTGATACGATGGGAGGATCCGAAATCGACGCGATCACCGTCGATCTGGCCGACCCCGTCAGTGCTCCTGATGATCCCGTCAAGGAGGGCTACGTCTTTGATGGATGGTATCTGGACGAGAACTATCGCAACGCTTATGACTTCGCCAATCCGATCACGGGCGATTTGACGCTCTACGCGAAATGGGTCGAAGACACCGACGACGATCCCGATGATCCCATCAGCGAAACCACGATCACGTTCGTATCCAACGGCGGCAGCGCCGTCGCCCCGATCACGGCCGACGCCGGGAGCCCAGTCACGGCACCCGCGGCACCGACGCGCGAGGGCTTCGTGTTCGGCGGTTGGTACACCGATGCCTCGTTCACCACGCCATTCACGTTTGATGACATGCCACAGAACGATGTGACGCTTTACGCCAAATGGATCGCCGCGACGGTGGACACCGTCACGATCACGTTCCACACCAACGGTGGTTCGATCGTCAACGCGATCGTCGCCGAGCCAGGCGACGCCATCGGTCCGCCGGCGGAACCGATCAAGGAGGGCTTCGTGTTCGGCGGCTGGTACGCCGACAGCGCCCTGACGACCGCATACGAGATTCCCACGGTGATGCCGGATGTGGACACCGATGTCTACGCCAAGTGGATCAACCCGGCCGATCTGGTCTACACCGTATCCTTTGAATCGAATGGCGGTTCGTTCATCGAGCCTGTCGTACAGACCAAAGGACAGAACATCACACCACCGGTCGATCCGACCAAGGACAACTTCGTGTTCGACGGTTGGTTCACCGACAGTCAGCTGACGAACGCCTACGGCTTCGACGACGCGCCGACGAGCGACTTCACGCTATACGCGGCATGGGTGGAGGATACGGCCGGCATGGTCCGGCTCAGCTTTGAAACGTTCGACGGCACGCCGATCGACGATCTGTGGGTGGAACCGGGCGTCTACACCTTGCTTCCGACCCACACCTATCTGGAAGGCCACGCGTTCTTCGCCTGGTATTACAACGCAACGCTCACCAGTCGTGCCCCGCTGGGCATCGCCGCGACGTCGGACATGACATTCTACGCCAAGTACGAAGCGTTCGCCGACATCGTCGTGTTCACCTTCGATTCCAACGGCGGCAGCTATGTCTATCCGATCTGGGCCGGCGTCGGCCGGATGGTCGATCAACCGGACGATCCGGTAAAAACCGGCTACGATTTCGATGGTTGGTATACCGACGAAGCGTTGACGAATCCCTACTACATGTGGTATCAGTACGAAGACATCACGCTCTATGCCAAATGGACCGAGCAAACCAACAGCGGTGAAGTAATTATCGATACACTCAAGGACGTCTTGATTGCGTGGGAGTTCACATGCACCGGCAATGTCTGCGAGTACGAGATTGCGAGCGGCTTCACCTACATCGTACACGTCGACACTGGAGTATTCATCTATGACAAGCATACCGTCGAAGAAGGGGACGGCGGCTATCGCAACTTCGACAGCGTGATCACGATCGATGACAACTGGGACGTCGACTACACCTACAGCGTCGACGAGAACTTCGGCTATCAGATCAACACCGATCTGACCGTCGAGGGCAACGTCCTCACAGCGACCTACAACGTAACGTTCTTCGATTCCAACGTCACGACCGAGGCGAGCCGGTTCGAAGCGGCGGTATCCTCGATCGAGTACTTCGCGGCCTTCGTCGAGGATCTCCTCGAAGCAGCCGGCATCACGATGGATGCGTTCAACTAAATGGAAAAAAGACTGATTCCAAAGCGGAATCAGTCTTTAATTTGGGCTTAATACATCGGGCCCGCTGGCATCGCCGGGGTTTTGTCGTCCTTGTCCTTGACGTTGACGACGGCCGCTTCGGTGGTGATGAACATCGAAGCGACGCTGGCCGCATTCAGCACGGCGTTGCGAGTGACCTTGGTCGGATCGATGATGCCGGCCTTGTGCATGTCGACCCAGGTGCCGCTCTTGGCGTCGAAGCCTTCGCCGGATTTGGCCTGTTTCTGTTTTTCGACCACTTCGACGCCGTCATAGCCGGCGTTTTCAGCGATCTGATAGATCGGCTTGAGCAAACTTTCGAGGACGATGTGGATGCCTTTTTGGACGTCCTGGTCCTCATCTTTGAGGGTGCCTTTGAGTTCGTTGTAGATGTCGACGAGGATTGCGCCGCCGCCGATCACGATGCCTTCCTCTACAGCCGCCTTTGTGGCGTTGAGGGCGTCTTCGATGCGCAGTTTCTTTTCTTTCAGTTCGACTTCGGTGGTGGCGCCGACCTTGAGGATGGCGATGCCGTCGGTCAGTTTGCCGAGGCGTTCGCGGAGGCGTTTCTTGTCGAAGTCGCTGGTCGAACGTTCGAGTTGTTCCTTGATGATCGCCACGCGTTCATCGATGTCGGCTTTGCTGCCGGCGCCTTCGAGAATCGTGGTCGTGTCCTTGGTGATGAGGATCTTCTTGGCGACGCCAAGGTCAGCGATCGTCAAGTCCTTGAGTTCCATCGACAGATCCTTGGCGTAGAAGGTGGCACCGGTGATCGACGCGATGTCGAGCAGCATTTCCTTCTGGTTGTCGCCGAAGCCGGGGGCTTTGGTCGCGACGGCGTTGAAGGTGCCGCGGAGTTTGTTGACGATGAGCGTCGAGGTGACCTCGTTCTCAAGGTCGTCAGCGATGATCAGGAGCGGTTTGTTCTGTTCTACGATCTGTTCGAGGACGGGCAGGACGTCCTTGATCGTCGAGACCTTCTGATCGGTGACCAGGACGTAGGCGTTTTCGAGCGCGATTTCCATTTTCTCGCGGTCGGTCACCATGTAGGGACTGATGAAGCCTTTGTCGTACTGCATGCCTTCGACGAGTTCGAGTTCGGTGTCGAAGCCTTTCGACTCGTCGACGCTAATGACGCCCGACTTGCCGACTTTGTCCATCGCCTTGGCGATGATGTCGCCGATTTCCTTGCTGGACGAGGAGATGCTGGCGACGTTGGCGATGTCGTTGTTGGTTTCCAGGGTACGGGTCTTTTCGAGCAGTTTGTCCGAGACGGCTTTGCCGGCTTTGAGGATGCCGTCCTTGAGCAGAACCGGATTGGCGCCCTTGTCGACACTGCGGATGCCTTCGTGAATCATCGCTTGCGCGAGCACGGTGGCGGTGGTGGTGCCGTCGCCGGCCTGATCGTTGGTTTTCGAGGCGACTTCCTGCAGCAGCTTGGCGCCCATGTTCTGATAGGCGTCGTCGAATTCGATTTCCTTGGCGATCGTCACGCCGTCGTTGGTGATGAGCGGACTGCCGTAGCTTTTTTCAAGTATGACGTTGCGTCCTTTCGGACCGATCGTGATCTTGACGGTGTCGGCAAGTTTGTCGACGCCTTCGATCATGCGCGTACGCGCGTCTTTCGAATAGAGAATGTCCTTGGCCATGATGTCACTCCTCGACGACGGCTAGGATGTCCGATTCCTTGATAATCAAGTACTCGGTGCCGTCCATTTTGACTTCGGTTGATGCGTACTTCTTGAAGACGACCTTGTCGCCTTCCTTGACGGCGATCGGTTGCAGTTTGCCGTCAAGCAGTTTGCCGGGACCGACGGCAAGCACTTTGCTGATCGTCGGCAGGTCGCGGTCTTCGGTGGTTAACACGATCCCGCTTTTGGTGGTTTTTTCCTGTTTGATCACTTCGAGTACGACGTGATCATGCAGTGGTTTCAACATGACATAACCTCCTTGAAAATGTATGAAATTATGATTTAGCACTCATTAAGTGCGATTGCTAATAATACTATATCGAATTATCGGAAATTTGTCAAGTAGCTTGAGATAAAAATATGACTTAAGCCCTTTGCTGGGTTGCTTATTACGATTTTAATTATGACAGAAATGTCACCAATGCAACCACTTATACAAGAAAATTGAAGGTATTGTAACCATGGACGAATTGATGAAAATGACGACTTTGAGCCACGAAACGAAAAAAGGGATGGTTTGTGAGCGATTTTTTCCATTGGCAAACGACGATTTTTGGAAGAATGTTGGCTACAATGGTATCAGGAGGTAAACCACATGAGCATACACAGTCTAAAGCATCGGATTCACAAACGCGCCAATTTGCGTAACCGGAAACAAGATTATTCGGACATCGGCAGTTTCATCAAAAAACGGCGCATGGAGTTGAATGTGACACAGGATGAACTGTCAAGCGGAACCTGTAGTCACAGTTATCTGTCCAAACTGGAAAACAACCAGATCGTCCCCAACGAATACTATGTCCGTGAGTTACTCGACAAACTCGAAGTCGACAAAAGCGTCTTCGAAACGAGTCTCAAGGACAAGCATTACGTGAACCGGATGATTCTGGCCTACTTCCAGATGGACGACAAGGCGATCACCGCCATCTATGACGAGATCCAATCGATCGAGCACAACACCATCATCAACCTATGCAAACTCGGCTACATCGTGTTCTTTAATCGGGAAGATGAAAACCAGTATGTGATGATGCTCGAGCATCTCATCAACAACATGACCGATCTCGAAGTCCGGTTGTATCTCTATTTCGCGGCCGTTTATTTTTCCAAGCAAGCAAAGTTCAAGACGGCCCTCGAACTGATCGTCCTTCAGGAATCATTGCCCCAGCAAAACGAATACCTGGCGGCGATGTTCCACGATCTCGCCTACGCCGTCAAACAACGACTCGGCGTCAAGAACTCGGCATCCGAGAATTACCAGCACGCGATGAATCTCTACAACAAGTATCACAACGTGACGCGGGTGATCCGGCTCGCCCTGCAGAAGATCACATGGATCGTCGAAGAACATCCGACCAGGGCGCTCGCGATGCTCGATATGGTCCGCATCGATCTTCTCGATGATCGCAACCGCGACCAGCATCACTTTTTAAAGGCATCGGCACTGTTCGCGCAGGAACGCTACAATGAGTCAACGCTGGCGCTCAAAGCGATTCCCAGCACGTCGCACCTTTACCTGCGCAAGATGACGTTGTTGCTGCAAATCTGCGTGATCGAGGACGATCACGACATGATCGATCGGATCCGCAGCAAGCTCAAAGAGTACAAAGCGGACAAAACACAAATGAACGACAAGATCCACTATCACTATCTGATTCAGACCGATCCGCAGGGACGCAAGGAATATCTGCGCGACATCGCCATTCCGTTCGCGATCAACGTCGAGGACTATCGTCGACTCGAAGAATACACCAACGAGATGATGCGCCTGTGCGCCGATTCATCGCGCTACAAGGAAGCCATCCAGCACTACCACAAATACCGCAAGGAAGTGCAGAAGATTCGACGCATTCTCCACTAAAAAACCACCGATTAGTCGGTGGTTTTTGCTTGCATGGCTTTGATGATCTTGTTGGCGAGACCGAGATAGTCGACGCCGATCGGCTCCTTCATGCCGAAAATCGACAAGTGATCCTGTGGTTGGCCGATGGGAATCGAGGCCAAGAGATCGGTCTTCAGTTTGTCGGCGACGATCTGGCCGCCACCTTCGCCGAAGATCTTCAGCGTCTCGCCCTTGTGTTCGAGATGGCTCATGTTTTCGACGACGCCGAGCAGATCGTGTTTCAACTGCTCCGCGGCGAAGCCGGCCTTGACAGCGATGTGCGACGCACTCGGATGCGGCGTCGTGACGATGATCATCTTGCACTGGGGAATGAAGTTCTGGATGTCGAGCGCAACGTCGCCGGTACCGGGCGGCAAATCGACGAGGATGTACTCGATGTCGTCGCTCCACACCACGTCGTAGAAGAAGTGCGTCAGCATCTTGCCGAGCATTGGACCGCGCCACATCAGCGGCTTGTCCGGCTGTAGGAAGAATTCGGTCGAGATCAGTTCGATGCCGTCGACGTTGTAGGGAATGATCTTCTCATCCTTGGTGCCTTTGGGCGGTGTGATCTCCATGTCGAGGATCGTCGGGATGCTCGAGCCGTAGACGTCGGCGTCGATGATGCCGACCGTCTTGCCAAGACGTTTCAAGGCGTAGGCGAGATTGGCCGTGACGGTCGATTTGCCGACGCCGCCCTTGCCCGATGCGACGCCGATGTACTTGACTTCGCGGGCGAGGATCGAATCGTCTTTCTTGTTCAGCTGGAACTCCGCCTTCATGCCCTTGAATCCCAGATCGAGTTTGATCAGTTTGGCGAGCTGGCGCGTCAGATGGCGCTTGTACTCGTCCTTGTCGCTCTCGAGACCGATGATCAGCGTGACGCTGTCTTTGTCGTCATCGATGTCGATGTGTTTGACGCCTCCGGTTGCGCCGAGGGTTTTCTCGCAGGAGGGGTCGATGAGCTGGTTGATGCGGTCTTTGACTTGTTCTTTTGTGTACATATAATCACCCATCTAAAATCATACCTTCGTGTCAAGAAAAAAGCAACCGATACACTAAAATATCAGTCGCTTGAATTCGGCTTGGAAGACGTCGATGTCACTCGCGATCGAATAGAGTTTCGATACGCGCAGTTCGATGTCCAGATAGGGGTGGATGCCCTCCTTGACATTGGTCACGAGCGGGACCGCGAGATCCTTCTTGATGGTGTTGAGATGGGCTCGTCCCGCGTCGTTCATGCCGAGGATGCGGAGATAGGGGACTTCGAAATCCGGCACATCGCTTTCCTTGACGTTGGCGAGGATGAAGGCGAGCGTGCGACGGACCTTGGAATTGGTGTAGCGTCTCGTCAGGATCTGATCGATGAGGTGCTGGACGCTATGGAACGAGGAAATGTTCAAGATGCGGTGTTCGAGGCCCTCGGTGACGTGGAAGATCTGATACAGTTCGTCGGCCGTAGCGCGGCCGAGAATCGCCTGTAGCGGCTCATGGAAATCCTCGTAGGTGACCGCTCGTCGGCCGAACAGACGCTTGGCGACGCTCGCGGGGACATAGGGGGAGATGTCTTCGCCCTCCACCATCATCCGGCGGATCGCCGTCGCGCTCTGGATCGCCTCGCCGTCGGCGATGTCGTCGTAATAGCCGCTCTTGTGACGGGGAATCGTGTGAAAGCTGATCCCCGGGTTGACGTGACGTCCGGCGAGAAGGTACTGGATGCCGAGGATGTTGTTGGGTTGGTCGAAGATGTCGTTGGGGTGGAGGTCGCGCATTGCCTTGTCGGAGGCCGTCGGATAGCTGTTGCCGTCTTTGAGATACCGGCGGACCAAGTCGTTGTAGGCGTCGCTTTCGAGCACGTCGCCGATCGTTTGAAGGGCCGCGATGTCACCGTGCTCGCTACCGAACCAGATCTCGTCGACACCGAGCAGATCCAAGGTCCGGACGGCCGTTTCGGCGAAGATGTCGGCATTTTGCACGGCAAACACGAACGGCAGTTCGACCACCAGATCGACGCCGTTTTCGAGTGCCATCTTGGTTCTCGTGAACTTGTCGATCACGGCCGGTTCGCCGCGTTGCGTGAACGAACTCGACATCACCGCGATGAGCGTGTCACACGACGAAAGGCGTCGAGTCTCCTCGATGTGATGCAGGTGTCCGTTGTGGAGCGGATTGTATTCAACAATGATTCCGACGGTTTTCATGTGATCACCGACTTCATTATACCGTATGATTGACAAAATCGCCCCTAGAAAGTATAATTTACTCACAATGACGAGGAGGTGCACCCATGAAATGGACGACGTACGAGCTGATCAAACAATACAATCGGGACAACACGATCGACGTCACGCTCGATCTGTCGGAGTTCATCGAAGGCACCGACATTCTCGCCATCAGTCCGGTTCGTGTGAGCGGTGAGTTCGAGATCTACGACAACCAGGAATTCGTGTTCTACCTGAGGATCGAAGCGACGTTGACGCTTCCCTGCGCGGTGACGTTGAAGGAAGTGGCGTACCCCATCGATCTCGATATCGAAGAGGCGTTTGTGAACGATCCCGACGACGATTCCAATCGAATTGAAGGAATAACTGTTGACTTATTGCCGATAATATGGTCTAATATATTATTGGAAAAGCCAATGCGGGTCGTAAGCGAGAACGCCTATGACGAGGTTGACTACGAAACCACCGAAGTGGAGGAGGAAACCACCAACGCATTCGCCGATCTCAAAGACTACAACAATTAGGAGTTGACTCAAGTGGCAGTACCGTTTCGCAGAACATCCAAGACGGCTAAGCGGAAACGGCGTACACACTACAAGATCAGCGTGCCCGGCATGGTTGTTTGCCCCAATTGCGGAGAAATGAAACTCTCGCATCGCGTGTGCAAAGAATGCGGACACTACGACGGTAGAGTGGTCGTACAGCCGAAGGACGACGACGTCCTCGAAGACTAGTTTCCGAAAGAAAACGCTGAAACCAGCGTTTTTCTTTTACAATTTTTTCGTTTCGTGATACGATTGGATTGCGAGGTGGAACCATGTACGAACACATCCCCGTGCTTCTCAACGAAGCACTCGAATATCTCCAAGTCAAACCGGACGGCATCTACGTCGACTGTACGCTCGGTGGGGGCGGGCATTCGCTCGCGATCGTGACCCAACTCTCCGCCAACGGCCATCTGTATGCCTTCGACCAGGACGACTATGCGATCCAACGCGCCGATCAACGCCTGCGGGATTACAGCGATCGATTCACGATCATTCCCGCCAACTTCGTCGACCTCAAAGCCGAACTCGCCAAACGCGGGATCACTCAGGTCGACGGGATTCTGTACGACCTCGGCGTCTCGTCGTTTCATTTCGACATGCCGGAGCGCGGCTTCTCGTACAACCACGACGCGCCGCTCGACATGCGCATGGATCAGCGTCAGACGCTGACGGCGGAAACGATTGTCAACGAGTATTCGTTCCACGACATCAAGCACATTCTCGAACGCTACGGCGAAGAGCCCTTCGCCAAACAGATCGCCCGCCGGATCGAACAGGTCCGCCGCAGTCAGCCGATCACGACGACGTTCGAACTCGTCGACGTGATCAAGAGTGCGTTGCCGCACAAGGTTCTATCCAAAAAGGGGCATCCTGCGAAAAAAACCTTCCAGGCGTTGCGCATCGCTGTCAACGACGAGTTGCGCGTCTTTGAAGAGTCGCTCGAACAAGCCTTCGACCTGTTGAATGAAGACGGCCGCATCGTCGTCATCACGTTCCACAGTCTCGAAGACCGGATCGCCAAACGGATGTTCCGCGACAAGTCGACGGTGACCGTGCCCAAGAACCTCCCCCTGCCGCCCCGTCCCGACGCACCGTTCGAACTTCTTCACCGCAAGGTGATCACCGCTTCGGACGCGGAACTGGCCGCGAACAACCGCGCCCACAGCGCGAAACTCCGGGCCATCAAAAAGCGAAAAAACTAATCAATGATATTGACATCCCAGGGTAGTTGTGTTAAGATATTTTTGCTACCCGAAGAAGCAGTAGTAGTTTAACGGTAAAACACCACCTTGCCATGGTGGAGTTGAGGGTTCGATTCCCTTCTACTGCTCCATTTTTTTCTTTCAGGGGGCCATTCGCTTGTTCCCCCGCATGAAAGCAAAGTGCAGGTGTAGTTTAATGGTAGAACTTCAGCCTTCCAAGCTGACTGTGAGGGTTCGATTCCCTTCACCTGCTCCATGTTGAACACATAGGTTTGATACTACGGTATCAGACCTTTTTTGTTATTCATAGGTTTTCAGAATTCATTCATGGTTCGAAGTGGATGGAACATGGTCGTGCGATTGCACCAAAAACGTCAATAAGTTGGTTGACTTGTATGTATTTCTTGCTTTGAAAATGGTATAATGAGACAAGGAAAATCCGAATGGAATAGAAGTATGAATGAAAGAAAAAACCGTACCATCACAAACGGAACCACACGGACTGAATACGATAATGATGACAGAAAAAGGTGACAATCATGAACTTCACAGATGAACTGAACAAACTTGGCGCACAAGTCTACACCATCCTTGATACGATGAAGATCGGTTATGTCAAGGACAAAGACCCGATTGCGTTTGATCGGAATCTGCCGTTTCAGGACATTGGAATCGGAGAACAATGGGGCGAACTGTTTGATTGTGCGTGGTTTAAACTGGAAGGAATCATCCCCTCCGACGATGTCGATTTGGTGTTGCTGATTGATGTTGGCGGCGAAGGGTTGGTGTACGATCACGACATGAAGATTGTGACCGGACTAACCAATAAACAATCGTCCTACGGCATTCCTCCCGAAAAACCCGGGAAGTATGTGGTGGAGTTGAGCAACTACCAAAAGGGAGATTTGCTAACCTATTTTGTGGATGCGAGCTGCAATGACTTGATGGGCTACGTTCAGGATGGCGGCAAGATTTCCGCTGCATACATCGCCAAAGAGAACAAACGATTGAAAAAAGTGTTGTATGACCTGGAGACGTTGATTGCGTTTCGGACCATCGATGATTCCGTTTCGGATCTCATCCAGGAGAGCTTCGAACGACTCCACGCCGACATGAACCAGCTGCCCGCGGTGTCCGCCATGTTGGATGCATATTACAACCAGGCCACGACCAAAGACGACCTGCAGGTCTATGCCACGGGCCATGCCCATCTTGACATCGCCTGGCTGTGGCCGTTGCGGGAAGGACGCCGCAAGGCGCTGCGAACCTTCGCCACCGCGCTTCACAACATGGACAAGTACGACGATTACATCTTCGGCGCGAGTCAATATCAGTTGTTTGAATGGGTCAAGGAGGACAATCCCGATCTGTTTCAGAGACTGAAAGAGAAGGTCAAGATCGGCCAGTTCGAACTGCAAGGTGTGTTCTGGGTCGAGACGGACCTCAACATTCCCTCCGGCGAATCGCTGATCCGCCAAATATACTATGGCAAACAGTTTGTCAAAGACGAGTTCAATCTCGACATCGATTACTTGTGGGAACCCGATGTGTTCGGCTTCACCGGCGCGCTCCCGCAACTGTTGAAACAATCCGGTGTCGAGGTGATGTTCTCGCAAAAACTGTCGCAGAATCAAATGAACAAGTTCCCCCATCACACCTTCAACTGGGAAGGCATCGATGATTCCGTGATCACCTGTCATCACTTTCCGGAAGACACCTATGATTCGAAAGTGCGACCGGAGTCGCTTGCAAAGATCAAAGACAATTACATCGAGCAAGACATCTTCCCCCATGCGATGATGGTGTACGGCGTTGGCGATGGCGGCGGCGGTCCCGGCGAGGAACACATCGAACGGTTGGCCAGAATCGCGAAACTGAATGGATTGCCGCCGGTTCACAGTTCCCGGGTGGATACCTATGCCAGTATGTTGCTGGCGGCCAGAGATCACTTGCCGACCGTCAAAGGGGAACTGTATTTTGAACGTCATCGCGGCTGCTATACCACCGAAGTCCTCAACAAACAAGCCAACCGCAACCTTGAATATTTGATTCACAACTATTTGTTTCTGACGTCACTACGCCACCTCTTGCTGGACGATCCGGTCCACATCGATGAAATCGATCCAGTCTGGAAAGAAATGCTGACCTATCAGTTCCATGACATCCTGCCGGGAACCTCGATCATGCGCGTCTATCATCTCACCAGACAACGGTATCCACAGCTGATTGACAAGATGAACGCCATCATCGACCGCGAACTGAAACAGCTTTCGAAATCACTTCGCTACGATGGCGACCTGATGGTTCTGAACCCGTCGCCGTTTTCGAAATGCGACTGGATCAAGTTCGATGACCAATGGTACAAAGTGGCAGCCGATCCGTACTCGATCGGCACGGTGATTCCACAACCGGCAAAGTCCTTCCAGAGCCAAGAAGCGTATTTGGAAAACGAATCGATCATCGCCAAGTTCAATGATAAAGGAAGTCTCACGTCGCTCTACAACAAACAGCTTGACAAAGAGTTCATCGATCGCGAACGGGTCGATGACGACATCACCATATACATCGAGAAGTCCGACATGTACCCGGCATGGGATTTCGAAGAAGGATATCGCCTCAAGACACACCATCATCCACGATTGACGGATGTGTCCCAGGCATCGGACGGACCGGAACAAAGCATTACGTTCCACTACCAGTACCATGACTCCACCATTCGCAAAAAGGTGTTTCTGCTGAACGATGACCTATTGCGCTACGAGATCACGACGGACTGGAAGGATCTCAACACCACTGTGAAAATCCATCATCCGATCCGCATCAAAAGCGACGAGGTGTTGTGCAACATCCAGTTTGGAAACATATCCAGACCGACGCACAACAACGATTCCATCGCACGCGCCAAGTCGGAAATCTCCGCCCACAAGTTCATCGACATCAGCGACCACGAACGAGGCATCGCGATGCTCTCCAAAAGCAAATACGGGTTTTACGTGAAGGAACAGGCGCTGGAACTCACCGTGTTGCGCAGTCAACAGAAAAACGGGTCCGAGATCGGAATCAAGGAACAACCAGAATACCACGACGACAATTATGGCGATCTGGTACGCCATACGTTCGAGTACGCGCTGTTTGCCCACGATCGGCGGGACTATCCCACCAACGTGACCGAACAAGCGTACAACTACAATCACGATTTCATCGTGTACCGTGGACGTTCCAGAGGCACCATGCCGCTGGCGAACCTCGTCACGAGTTCCAAGCACAACATCGTGATCGAAACCATCAAGCCATGTGATCACGGACATGGCGTTGTCGTGCGCATATACGAAAGCGCAGGACAAACAACGACAACTCGGATCACAACCGGCATATCATTCCGTGAAACGTACGCAACGGATTTGATGGAGGACAATCCGCGTCCGATCGATTTGAACGCGATCACGTTGAAGCCCTATGAAATCCGCACATTGAAATTGATCAAGTAAACATGTGAACTGTTTTGACAGAAAGAAGTTGTGTGTGCATCAGCGGAACAACGTATCGACCAAACGAACGCATGATCTTAGAAAAAGGGACTTGCGACCCAGGCACAATCGAACTAGCTTCCGAACATCGAAGCGGCATGCGCCACATGCCGCTTTGATGAAGGGAGCTATTTTTTATTTGACTGTCAGTCAAGTGGAACCCTGTTTCAACTGCGTACCACAATAATTTGCGGACACGAACAGGAGTATCCATCATGGATAAGTAGAAAAGAAAGAGTGGCGTCACGAATGGACGCCACTCTTTGGTATTGCGTACTGATCGGCGTTCAACTGACGCAATGCCTGGTTGAACACGTCCGGGAATTTTTTGATGTCACGCAAGGTCGCATAGACCTTGTCTTTTCCGAAACAATCATGGATGATGCCCCAGATTTCATTGCCGAAACTGTACAAACGGAAGTGCTTCAATCGTGGCGGTTTGTCCTTCGGCTGGCCATCGATGTAAGGATTCATCCAAAACTGCTGGAGTTCTTTGAGCAGTTCCTCTTCGGTGGTTATCTTGTGTTCTCTGATTTGCGACACCACATCATGAAAGCGTGCCATGCTGGTTTCGAAATCCTGGCCCAGAAACTGCCACGTATAGGCATCCAAGCCTACGTTTTTCGTGGTTGGATGGATGGCTTTGGACAACACGCCTTCCGCGTTGTTGCAGTACTTGACGGCCAGTCCTTCACCGGCGAAATAAATGTAGAACAACTGTTCCAACGAGATCGAATCGAAATCCAGTTGGCGAATGACTGTGTTGAAACCGACATGGTGCACCTCATGGGCGATCGTGGACTGAAACGCGGTGATGTCGTGATCCTTCACCAATTGCAGAAAATCGAAATGAGTGTTAGTCTCGTAGATGTAGCCGAAACTTTGGCCGATGCCGATCGTGAAGATGAAGTTCACTTCCTCCAAGGGAAGATCATCCGGCAGTCCGTTCAAGGCGATGTCTACCTGTTTGCGAAAGAAGTCCTCGGTGATGGCTTCCAGCCGTGACAAGTTACGTTCGTAGACATCGAGATGTTCGTACAAATCAAGATAATAGCGATGATGCGCCCGCAACCCCGGATTGGTGACGTCTTGTTCCTGCAAGCCAGGAAACGTCAGGAAATAGTCACAAAACGCTTCTTTGGTGATGTGTTTGCCGTAGCGGTTGAACTCCATCTCGTAATCCGGATGGCACACAACGCCCACCACATCGTCGATGGTGATGCGGTCTTGTTTTAACTTGCGGACAAGATCCAACATGGCGGATATGCTGTCATAACTGATTCGAACGTTCATGATTGGTCACCTCGTATCGTAAGATGGATTTCCTCATTTGATAAAGCCTTCCGTTGTCAGGAACGCGGTGAATGTGGCAAGTTCACCGGGAATGTCGATTTGTTGCGGACATTTGGCGACACACTCCATGCACTCTACGCAGCGGTCGGCGCGCATTCCGAGTTCCCCCAGACGACGGGCGGCATACGCCATGTGTTGCCGGTTGTGATACATGTTGAACTCGTTGACTTCACGGAAATTGATTGGAATGTGAACGCCTTGCGGACACGGCATGCAGTACTTGCACTGGGTGCAGGCGACACGGATTGATTGGCGCAGGCGCGTTCGCACTTGCGCAATGATCCTTTGTTCATCGTCTTTTAGAGGCTTGAAGTTGGTACATGTCGCAAGATTGTCTTCAAGTTGCTCGATTGTCGACATGCCACTGAGCATGACGCGGACGTTGTCCAGCGAACCGACCCAACGCAGCGCCCAGGATGCCAGGGAACGATCGGGATGACGCTCGGTCATCAACCGCGCGGCATCGTCGTTGATGTGAACCAGGCTGCCGCCTTTGATCGGCTCCATGACGATGACGGGAATCCCTTTGGCGGTGACGTAGTCATATCCACGTAGTCCCTGTTGGTGATCGATGTCCATGTAGTTCAGTTGGATTTGCACGAAATCCCAGTCGTGATAATCGACGCATCGGACAAAGGTCTCATAATCGTCGTGAAAACTGAACCCCAGATTCTTGATTTTCCCTTGTTGTTGCAGTTCCATCAGTTGTGGCACCACATCCAGTTTCTTGACCCGCTCGAACCATTCCTTGTTCAATTGGTGAATCAAGTAAAAATCGAAATATTCCACACCGCACCGTCGTAGTTGTTCGTTGAAAATGCGCGTGACATCGGCACGGGTCCGACAGTCGTCTTTCGGTAGCTTGTCCGCCAGATAGAAACTGTTTCGGTCATGCTTGCGGAGGATCTCGCCAACCACTCGTTCACTCTGCCCGTCGTCATAAGTCCAGGCCGTGTCAATGTAGTTGACGCCGCGCTGTAGCGCCGAGTCAATCAGTTGTTCGGATGCGGCGACATCGATGTCGCCACTTGGTAAGTGCGGTAATCGCATCGCACCAAAGCCAAGCAACGATACGTTATGTTGCTCGGTATTGATTCGTATCGTTCGATGGTCCATAGGTCCCTCCTTGAATCGTTGGTTGGGTGTGTTGGATGTTTATGATGCCCATGTATCGCAACTCAGTACGGGAACGTCGGTTCTGGACATCATGATTTGACGGGCGTGCCCCTTTGATCGCGAATCGTCTCGATCGGTGCCCTGCTGGTCATGCGGTAAACCGGTAGGTACGTACCGAGCGTGACGCTGGTAATCGCGATAAGGGCGATGATGACCACCGAGCGTAACGAATGCCGCAGCAACATGACATCGCTGTTGGTGGCCGTGCGAATGAACTGGTTGAACTGCATGATGCCGAGCTGCATGACGGCAAGCGCCAGCACCAGACACACCAGCGCAATCGCTGCGCCCTCCAGTGCAAACAGGACGAATACATCCCGTTTCGATGCACCCAGCGCGCGGAGGATTCCGATCTGCCTGCGTTTGTGGATGACGCTCGCCGACATCACGTTCACAATCAGCACCAGTGCGAACACGAGCAACAGCCAAGACGCATAGAAGAACACGTCCTTCATCAATACCAGCAGCTCCGCCACCCGGTAGATGCCGTCCGACAGTGTCGTGGCATGAAGGTACCCGCCACGGTCCAACTGCACGAACAAGTCGCGATCTTGTTGATCCTGATGCAATTCGGTGTAGAAATAGTCGGCATCGTTGATTGTCATGTCAACAATTGTTTCAAAGATGGTGTCGGACACGATGACGTTGTAGTTCATGTAGAAGTAATCCCCGGTATAGAATCCCACGATCGTCAGTTCGCGTTCGTATTCCACGGTTTCATAATACTCGCCGTCGTCATGCATCGTGATCAGCGACAACGTCACGGTGGTGCCGAGAAAGGTGTTGAGATTGGCCGCAAGCGTATCGTCGAACCAACTCGACGGCACGATGATTTCATCATCTTCAAGCCATGTCGGGACGTCTCCATCAAACTGGTAGTTCACGGGATCGATGGTGTCCAACACACTGACATCGATGGTATCGTGGTGGATGTGTTGCGCGCGCTGTTCGTCGGTCAGATCGCCCGGCAGCATGAAGTCGCTCAAGGTCACCACGACATCCTGGCTGTTTCCCAGGTTGGCTACGGAGAAACTGGTCGCTTTGCGTGCATCTGTGATGTTGTCGACGTAGAACCCTTGAGCGACGATGAAACGGCTTAGAAAGGAATATTGATCGGCGGCGAACTCGATCACTCTGGTGTCATCGTACGAGGAATGTTCGGTGATCCGGTTCCATCGCGGTTTGAGGTCATGGTAATAGTCGAGATCGTACTGGACCATGCCGACGATTTCGAACGTGCGAAAACCCATGCCGACGCGCAGTTGGACCTGTTTGCCGACCACATCGCTGAAATCCACCACGTTATCGGTCGCGACGGTGGTGGCGGTAATTGGATCCCAGTACTGGAATCCAAAATCGATGAAATGTTCCAGCATGTAGTTGTTGATCATCAATTGATCGGTCGCGGTCGGGAACGCACCTTGATACGGAAGATTCAATGCACTCTGATCCGGGACTTCGATGACACCGCTGACAAACTGGATGTAGTATTGATTGTAATAGGGAATGTCATCCACCACCAGTTCGTAAAACTCGGTGTTGACGTGATAACCGAGCCAGTCCGCGGGAATGTCGTGTGCGGACAGCCACTGGACATCGGCGGGCGATGGCGGCAGCGTCCGCGGAGCGGCGGACGATTCGTCCGTGTTTCGTCTGGCGAACGGCAATATCCGATAATGCGTGTTCTGAAAGGTGTTGTAACTGGCCTGACCGATGGAGAACTGCCCGATCAGATCCGACAGCCCGAAAAAACTCAGACTGAGGATGATGACGATCATCGTCACGATGCGTCGTCCGAGGCGATGGTGCAGGGAACTTCGCGCCAACCGCCAAGCCGCACGCAGCGGTAAGCTGCGTGCAGATTGCCGTGGTGCACCGGCGGGGAGGACCGATGCAGAAGAGGAGGTGGTGACGTGATTTGAAGTCGTATCACTGGTGATGCGACCATTGCTGATGTGAATGATGCGATCGCCATACAAACGTGCCGCCTCTACGTCGTGGGTGACGACGATGACGAGTTGCTCGTCGGCCATAGCGCGAAAGGTTTCAAACACCTTGGCGGCGGTGTCGTCATCGAGGTTGCCGGTGGGTTCGTCCGCCAGCAAGACCCGGGTGTGTTTCATGATCGCCCGGGCGATCGCGATGCGTTGGATCTGACCGCCGCTCAGTTCATTGGGCATGCAGTCTTCGATGTCGGACAAATCAAGCTGATGGAGTACGGTGCGCAGTTGTTCCTCGTCAAACGGCTGGTGTTGCAGGTCAAGCGCGAGGCGGATGTTTTCAAAGACCGTGAACTCCGGCAGAAGATTGAAATCCTGAAATACGAATCCGAGATGATCCTTGCGGTACGCATTCCATTCATGTTCGGTGAACCGGGACGCGTCGGCGCCCAGAATCGTGACGGTACCGGAGGTGGCGTTGTCGAGACCGCCCAGGATGTTGAGCAAGGTGCTCTTGCCGCTGCCGCTCTTGCCGCAGACGAACACCAGACCGGTGTCGGGAAATGCGATTGACACGTCGCAAAGGGCATCGATCGGCGATTGATTGGTGCGAGGGTATCGTTTGTTCAATTGGGTTGTGCGAAGCATGACAACGCCTCCTTATTGATCCGGCATGATGGTATTGGAACTGTATAGTTGGAGAATGAGTGTGTGGTGGCTACTTGGATCGCTGGAACTGGATGGCCAGCGCGTGCTCTGGACATTGACTGACGCATTCGTGACAGAAGATGCACTCGGGGTGCTCCATGCGATTGGTCTGAATCAACTGATGCACGTCGATGCCCATCGGGCAGGATGCGCTGCAGTGGCGACAGGAGACGCAGGCATCGGCATCCACCGACAACTGCAGTCGCGGCGCATTGATGGCATTGCCCAACGCGCGTCCAAGAATCATGAATGGCGCCATCCAGCAGATGTAATGACAGGAGGCGCGTTTGCCGATCAGCAGACTGTTGGCGACGAACACGATCAGTACGGCATAATAGATGATGAAGAACACCGGTGCGGAAATCGAAATGCCACCCGCGATATGATAGAGGGGGTCGACACTCCAGTGTCCGAAATTGAACAACAACAGCGTGAGGAGCAATCCGAACCACACCACCCAGATGATCCGTTTGATGTAGTCCTTGCCACCGACCGGCACAGCCTTGTCATTGGCATAAAAACAGACTTCCTGCAATCCGCCGCAGGGCATGATCCAACCACACGGGGCGCGGCCGACGAAGATGCCGGCAAGAAACAGCACGACAAAGACAAGAAGGCTGCCACTGACGATGCCCTGGGCCGCGCCATCGATGGAAATGTATGGGGAGAAATAGAACTGGGTGATCGGGAACAACAACAAACTGATGATGAGAAGTGAATGGCGGATTCGCTGTCGTCTCATGGACGGCACCTCCTTGTCAGATTCATGCTTGAATCAAAGGTTATAACGCAGCCTGCAGAATGTCGTGAAGTTCCGGACGCGTCAAGGTCTTGTAACCGGCCTCGAGCAGAAAACTGGTTTCGGCGATGACCTTGATCATCCCGTCTTTGACACCGAGGTTGGCCAACGACGTTTCAATGCCGAGTTCGTCGATGAAGGCCGCGAGCGCGGCAAGACCTTCCTTGGCGACTGCTTCTGGGGATTTGTCTGCTTCGTCGATGTCCCATACCGTGGTGGCGAAACGCGCGAACTTGTCCAGTCCATACGGAAGGATCCAGTTGTAATAGGGAATGCTGATGGCGGCCAGCGCCATACCGTGGGGACAATCGCTCACGGCACCGACCATGTGGGCGATCATGTGAACCTCCCAGTCTTCGGTCTTGCCGAGTCCGACCAGGGAACTGGCCGCAAGCGACGCCGCCCACATGATGTTGCTGCGGGCTTCGTAGTTCATAGGATCGTTCACGGCGATGCGGGCGTTGTGAATCAAAGCGCGCATCAAACCTTCGGCGAGATGATCCGAAACGTAGTCGCCTTCGTCCGAGAAATATTGCTCCATCAGGTGGCTCAGCGCATCGAAGATGCCGGACACCATCTGGTGTTTCGGAACGGAAAAGGTGAAGGTCGGATTGAGAATGGAGAATTTCGGATAGGCCCGTTGATCGAAGATGTGACCGATTTTATAGCCGTGTTGTTTGCTGGTGAGCACGGAACCGCCGTTCATCTCCGAGCCGGAACCGACCATCGTGAGAATCGTGCCCAGGGGGATGATCGGTGTCGTGATCGGTTCGTGACGGAAGAAGAAACGTTCGAACGCACCATCGCCGCTGTGTGCGAACACGGCGATTGCTTTGGCGCAGTCGATCACCGACCCGCCGCCGACGGCGAGAATGAAATCCACGTTCCGCTCTTTGGCGAGCGCGGCGCCTTCGAGCGTTTTGGCAACGGTGGGATTGGACATGATGCCGCCGAACTCGATGATCTCTTTGTCATTGTCACGTAGAATCTGGCAGACATCATCATACAAGCCGCTCGTTTTGATCGATCCACCGCCGTACGCCAGCATGACGCGTTCGCCGTGGAGTTGAAGCTCCGGCGCCAGGTGTTGCATCGCGTTGACACCAAAATGGA
Organism: uncultured Mycoplasmatota bacterium; assembly: GCA_913062645.1. Classification (GTDB taxonomy): domain Bacteria; phylum Bacillota_I; class Bacilli_A; order Izemoplasmatales; family Izemoplasmataceae; genus Xianfuyuplasma. Next base: position 1,109,813 of record CAJXVW010000001.1, on the reverse strand, counting down.
TGCGGACGGGGTTCTGATACGAAAAATCTTGTTTCATGTGGGGGTCCTCCTTGAATTGGACAGTTGTCGATTTTCCTTGCATTGTTGCAGGTACAATGGTATTATAATAGTTGGAGTTGACTCCAAGTCAAGAAGTTTTTGAAATTTCTTATGATGGACATCAAAGGAAAGGCGGAAGACCATGAAAATAGGCCAAGTGTGCGAGATGTTCGATATCACGGCGGACACCTTGCGGTATTACGAGAAAATCGGCATTCTGTACGACATCAAGCGGAACAATGGAATTCGCGAGTATTCCGACGCGGATTTGATGATGATCGACTTCATCAAGAACATGCGCAGCGCCGGATTGTCGATCAACTTCCTGATCCAGTACGTTGAACTGTTTCGGCAAGGCGACGAAACGATGAGTGAACGTAAACAATTGCTGTTGGATCAGAAAGACCTTCTCGAAGAACAGATTCGCATCATGCAGAAATCACTCGAGAAACTCAAGTACAAGATCCGCTGGTACGACGATCTGATCGTCAAAGCGGAACACGAAATCGCTCAAGAGCAACAGAAGTAACAACAAGGCGATCGCTTCGCGTCAGTGCGGATATTACGGACGCCACTCCCGACCGTCTCATGAACGAGCTGATCGGCATTGTGTATTGCATTGTATTACATTATGTGATACAATGTATTACAGAGGTGATTTCATGAGTTTTTCCATTCGTGTCAGCAAGCAAGAATCCGAGTTGATTCGCAAATATGCCGCACTCAACAACCAATCCGTATCGGAAGTCATGCGTCGCGCCATTTTGGAAAAAATTGAAGATGAGTTCGACATCTTTCTCTATGACGAAGCGATGAACGAACACAAGAACAATGGCAAAACCTATACCATCGCTGAGGCGAAACAACTGTTGGACCTTGAGTGATGTATGAGGTGAAATTCACAGAACAAGCCCTCCGCTCGCTGCGGAAACTGGACAAGCAGATTGCCCGTTTGATTCTCGCTTGGATCGAAAAACATCTCGATGGGTGTGAGGATCCCCGCGTCAAGGGGAAGGCTCTGACAAACGACAGAACAGGTGTCTGGCGCTACCGCGTAGGCGATTACCGGATTCTGGCGAACATCAAGGATCACGAATTGTTGATCCTGGTCGTGGATGCTGGTCATCGCAAAGACATCTATCGATGATGTGTCACGGTATCGTGACCCAATCAAGAAAAAAAGAGACCGTCAAGGTCTCTTTCATTTGAAGATGTACTCGTACTCCATCTCGGCGATGGCGCCGATCATGGCGGAAATGCTGCAGTATTTCTCCGCCAGTTCGAGCGATTTGATGAGCTTGTCGCGCTGATCGTCGGCGACGCCGTCGAAGGTGACGGTGGTCTTGACGTAGTTGAGCAGGGTCGGGACTTCCTCACGCTTGGTCGCGTAGACGTCGTAGGTGACGTTGCCGAAGGCGAGGCGTTTCTTCTTGGCGATGCCGAGGAAGGTCGCGTGGAGACAGGACGCATACCCGCCGAGCAGAAGCTCGTAGGGCTGAAAGCCGTTGCCTTTGAAACTGACGTTTGTCGCGCCGTTTTCCGCGTTCAGCACGCCTTCGTGATTGGGGTTGAATGATATCGTTGCCTGGTTGGCCATGGTAACACTCCTTACTTGTTTTCAGTACGGTTATTACTATAGCGCAGCTGGCACTCCTGAATCAACTCTAATGCGTCAATTTTGTCATGAAATTCGAGGACTTCGACAACTTTGTTCTGCTGGAGGTCCTTGTAGGTCGCGAAAAAGTGCTTGATTTCGCGTTTTGTGTGATCTTGAATGTCGCCGATCTCGTTGATGTGACTGAACCGCGGGTCGGTGTTCATCACGCCGATCACCTTCTGGTCGGGTTCGCCGTTGTCGATCATGTTGAGATATCCGACGATGCGGGCATCGACGATGCATCCGGGGAATGTCTTTGATGAGGCGAGGACGAGAATGTCGAGCGGATCGCCGTCTTCGGCGAGCGTGTTTTCGATGTAGCCGTATTCGGCCGGGTAGGTCATCGGTGAATAGAGCACGCGATCGAGTTTGATGCGGTTGCGGGTCTTGTCGATTTCGTATTTGTTCTTGGTCCCCATCGGGATTTCAATGACGGCTTCATAGATTTTTTCCATGATGACACCTTCTTTCCTATCATATTATATATGCATATCGCGTTATTTTCAATACGTTCCGTGAAGTATGGTGAAACGGTGGCTCTGGTTCCTCATAAATCAATAGATAAATGTACGAAACTATGATAAAATGAATGCAGCAAACAGGAGGTGAATGATATGAACAACGAATACGTCAATGAAATCATCGAACTGCTTCAAACGGCAACCGACGAAGTCTGTCGTGAACAGATTCTCGCCTACCATCCGTACGAAGTGTCGGAAGCCCTGGTGGCCATGAGTGAGGCCGAACGAGGGCGATTCTACCGCCTGTTCAAGGAAACCGACGTCAGCGCCATCTTCAGTTACATCGAAATCGAGGACATCCTCGATTTGTTCGACGAGATGAAACCGCGCTACATTGTCAACATCATTCAGGACCTCGACATCGACGACGCCGTCGACATCATGCAGGCGATGGACGAGACCGAACGCGCCGCGTATCTGAAGCTGATGACCCCCGATCACCGCGAACGGATCAAGTCGCTGTTCAAGTATGCCGAAGACTCGGCCGGCTCGATCATGACCACGGCCTACATCGAAGTGCATCAGAACGATACCGTCGAAACGGCGATGAAGACGCTCATCCGGCAAGCCGTTGACGCGGAAACGATCAACACCATCTACGTCACCGACGACAACGACAAACTCGTCGGCACGATGTCCCTCCGGGAAATGATTCTCGCCCGCAAGGGACAGATATTGAACGACATCATGAACCAGCGCATCATCGCCGTCACCGCGGCGATGGACCAGGAAGAAGTCGCCACCATCTTCAAGGATTATGACTTCAATGCATTGCCGGTCGTGGACAAACGCTACCGGATGCTCGGCATCATCACCATCGACGACATCGTCGACGTCATCGACGAAGAAGCGTCGGAAGACTATTCGCGGTTCGCCGCCGTGTCGGACGTCGACATCGACAGCGAAACGGAAACGGTCTGGATGAGTGCCAAAAAACGTCTGCCGTGGCTGCTCGTGCTGAGCGTGCTCGGCTTCCTCACGTCAACGATCATCGCCCAGTTCGAAGGCACACTCGAAGGCGTTCCGACGATCGCCCTGTTCATGCCGATGATTCTCGGGATGGCCGGGAACACCGGCACGCAGGCGCTCGCCGTCACCGTCCGTGGTCTCAACAACAGCGAGTTCGGAACCAAAAGTGAAATCCGCCGTCATCTGCTCCGCGAAGTCGGCACGGGCCTGCTCAACGGTCTGATCATCGGTGTCATCCTGTTCGGCGTCACGCTCGCGTTCCTGCTGCTCGTGGACAATCCCGAAGCGTTCCGCATCACCCAGGTCGTCAGCTTGTCGATTCTCGCCAGTCTGACGGTCGCGACCCTCGCCGGCGCATTGATCCCGATCATCATCAACTCGTTCAAGATCGATCCCGCCGTCGCCAGCGGACCGTTCGTGACGATGGTCGTCGACATTCTCGCCCTCAGTGTCTACTTCAGTCTGGCGACCGTACTCATCGTCAATACCTTGTGACAAAACAAAACGACATCAGCCGATGTCGTTTTTGAGTGCGTCAAGCACGGTTTTGCAGTAGTGGCGATCGTCTTGGCTTGACACCTGGTTGAGGCCGTCGTATGCCTTTTTGAGGTACGATTTGGCGTCGCGCTGATCGCCTCCGGCGTAATGCGCGCGGGCCATCGCTTCGTAGGCGAACACCAGATCGAAGTCGCCGATGCCTTCTTGTAATGTATCGTTCAGACATTGTTCGGCGAAGCGCATCGCGCCTTCGCTCATGCCCAAGCGGCCATAGACGTTGGCGAGCATCCAGTCCCCGCGGATGCGGTTCAGGATCGGTGCGCCGGACAGTTCCCAGTGCAGTCGCGATGCATGGGCGTAGTGCAACATCGTCTGATTGTCCGCTTCACTGCGATGGGGATTGTCGAGGTATTCCCAGGTCTTGTTGAAATAGGCGATGCCCAGTTCCTTGTGTTGGTCTTGGTTCATGTCAGAGCTCCTTGGTCATTTTGACGTGGTCGATGTCGGCTTCTTGAAAGATTTCGCCTTCGGGAACGTAGCCCAGATGGAGATAAAAATCTTTGACATAGAGTTGGGCGTTCAACGTCAGTTTGGCGATTCCATGATCTTTGGCGTACGCTTCAATGGCGTCCATCAGAGCCTTTCCGACGCCTTTGTTGCGATGTTCCTTGAGCGTCGCAACGCGGCCGACCTTGTTCTTGTACAGACGCGCGGCGCCGACGATCGTATCATCGAGATAGGCATTGAACAGCACGCACTGATCGTCCAGACCGTCGAATTCGATGGCCCAGTCGATCTGTTGTTCGATGATGAACACCTGGCCGCGGATCAGCACGTGTTCGACGAATTCCTTTTGGGTTGTGGCGACGATGACTTGCATGATGGCACCTCGTTTCCCGGTTGCGTTGTTATCAATATTATACCCAATAATGTTCCAAAAATAAATGAATTGTGGTAAAATAATCGAAGAGGTGAGAGCATGGAACCGACGTACTGGATCATCATCGCCGCCGCGCTCGTGATTGTCGCGACCACGGCCATACTGTTGTACTGGAACCGCAAACCGAAGCCGCCGGTGATCGATACCACGGCGTTCGTGGCAGTGTTTGACGATGTCATCGTCAAGGATATTTCCTTCGCTCGCAACAAGATCGCCGTCGTTCTTGATGACATCCGCAAGTTCGATGCGACGAAACTCAAGGAACTCGGCGCCGAAGGCATCAGCATCGTCGGTGACAAGGTCAAGTTCTACGTCAAGGGCAGCAACGAGGACAACCAGGCGTTCTATGAAGCATTCGCCAAAGCGCTCGAAGGAGCACGCCGATGAATCGGGAGTTCCTGATCGTCAACGAACAGGGCATCCATGCCCGTCCCGCAACCGAACTCGTTCATCTCGCCAATCAGTATCAGGCGAAGATGACGATCACCTACAATGGCGCATCCACCGATCTCAAGTCAATCATGGGCGTCTTGTCGCTTGGTGTGATTCGCGGTTCGACGATCGAAATCGACATCGAAGGAACCGATGCGCCCGAAGCGATGAACGACATCACGAAGTTCTTTCAAGCATTGCGATTGAAATAAAAAAAGCGCAGCGCGCTTTTTTATTTTTAAAGGCAAATCAGATCATCGACGCTCATGTTGAACTTGTTTTCAAAGGAGTAGCGGAATTGTTCGAACTTCTGGGGTTTGTTTTCGATCGTTAACAGCATAAAAACCTTTTTCGCACTTTCGATGGCCTGCTCTTTGTTGCCAAGGTCATAGTTTGCAAATGCATTTACAAGAAAAAGATGTGCAAGACTACTCATTATTTCGTACTTAATGCAGTGATTGATACCTTTGGTTGTGATATCAATGACTTGTTGATACTTGTCTTGTACGCCAAGAATCTGCGCAAGCGTGATGTAAATCGCTGGAATATATGTTTCCTGGCGGTTGAAGTTGAGTGTGAACCGTTCCGATGAAATCATACTGTACAGCATGTCCGCTGGTTCAAAATTATCCATTTTCGACGCTATTTTTACGATTTGTATCAGAATATTGAACTCGACCCAGTTCATGGACTCTCGATTGGTGAAGTTTTGATAATCGATCATCTCGGAATAGAGTTCGAGAACGTGGACATCGGACACCATATTTAAGTTGTGCTGGATATTGAGCATGCAGAAATCATAGTACAGTTTGTTGTAATCCGAAACGATAATCTGGTCTCGTAGTTCGTTCGCACATTGATAAGCTTTCTCAAACTGATGCCGCTGGATAAGATGATAGATGTCCGAAATTTTCTGAAGCTGCTTATCAGATTTCCTATTGTACATCACGTGGATATCGCTGATGCTGAACTTCAGTTTATCAGCAATCAACACCAATCGATCATTCGGTATGGCTGTGTCCCCACGCAGATATCGCTTGTATTGGCTAAGTGACATAATGCCCTCACAAAGGTCTTCCCTGGATATGTTGCGTTCGATTCGCAGGCCATCGAGAAACAATCCAAACTCTCTAGAATCGGTTTCCAAGAAATTCACCTCCATATGGGTCATATATGAACTTTCCTTTTTCTCGCATTGCGTTTACAATGGTGTCAAAGGAGATGAGATAAATGAAAAAATTGTTCGCATTGATTCTTGCTATCGGTTTGATGATTAGTTCAGGTGTAGGTGTCGTTATCACCGCAGGTAGCGAATACGCTGACATCCCTCAGGTTGTAACCCCTGAAGGCGGCAACAACTAAAAACATCGATTAGTTCCATTTTACTACAAGAACACGGATTTTACTAGATTCGATCTTTCAAAGAATGAAAAACTAATCCGGTTTATTCGCATCACAACTAGTTTTTTGTTTTTTATTATGCCAAAATTCAGTATAGGAGGTAGTGGAGAATATGACAGCATTGCAGGAACTGAGCATCGAATACGATGGGATGTTGGGGACAATCAAACAATACTCGTGCGATCCGTATGTGATCAGCTATTTGAATAAACTCAAGGACGCGATTGTCAATGAAGACTTCGCCATGATCAAGATCATGATCAACAAACTGAACGAATGGTACGAAGAACACATCAGCGACATCGAACAGAATCGTTGGGTCATCAATGTGGATTCGCACCACAAGACGCAGCGCTTGATCAAAGAGTTCATGTTCAAGTTTTCCAACTAAAAAAGAGCGGGAACGCTCTTTTTTTATTTGAATTGAATCAATTCGACTTCTTTGATATTGAACAATCGCTCCACGGATTGCTCAATTTTTTCTGTTTGTGTCCGGTCATCAAGCAAGTTGATTAGGCAATACATTTTGCGCAACGATCGTTTGTAGGTCTCGTCATCGTACATATCACGTTCGACCAATGCCTTGTAGTAATACAATGTTATCATCGGCATGAATTCGATACCTTTGAAGAATTGTTGTTCGGTATCTTTTAGAATATAGAGGGCCTTATTGAACTCTTGTATGTACCCGAGACTTTTTGCAGCCATGACTCGGAATGCGATGCGGTATTCTTCATCGTGTGTTTTTGTATCGATTTCCTTTTTTACCAAATTATAATAATATGTGCTAATGCGGAAGTCCTTTTGCTTGAGCAAATAATTGGTCGCATAAACCAAAGCGGTTTTTTCAACAAACGAGTGAACTTGCTTATCCAGTACATCCGGATACTCGATCAGATCTAAAACGCGTTGGACTGCTGTTTCGTAGCTCCATAACTCTTGTTGCTGACCCAAATACTCCTTGATAAATGAGAAGAACTTCTTATTGCTGCTCAATTCGAGCGTCGATTCATCAAAATCGGAGATCATTTTGTTCGCGGTTTTCAGATCATTCTTGAATACATATTGATAGATTTCTTTCAACTTGACAAAATTGTCATCATTCCTCCGCTTGAAGTACTCGTACGAAACAACATCCGCTATTTCAAGTCTTTCCAGAAGCTCGGAAATGGTTTGATTCTTGAGCGATGATTCCCCTTTGATGAAACGGAAGTACTGTCGTATGGACAGAATGCCATCAACGAGTTCCTCACGTGACATTTTTCTTGATTCGCGGATTTCATCGATGAATTTTGCAAAGTCGTTGTTGTTCATCTTGTTCTCCCTTACTTGCGCTTGCGGCCGAGGCCGATGCGGTCCATCAGCTTGTACAGTTTGCGGTTCGACACTTCAATGGCACGTTCGCGGCCTTTGTCGAAGATGGCATCGAGTTCTTTGCTGTTGATGAGCTCGTGATAGCGGTCTTGAATCGGTTTCAGTTCCTGGTAGACGATCTCGCCGAGATCGTCTTTGAACTCTTTGTAGCCTTTGTCGGCATAGGCGGTTTCGATGTCCTCGAAACTCTGGCCAGTGATAACGGAGTAAATCATCATCAGATTGGAGATGCCGGGCCGTTTCTCGGGATCGTACTTGATCGTGCCGAGCGAATCGGTAACGGCGCTTTTGATCCGTTTCTTGATGATGTTCTCGGGATCGAGAAGTTCGATCCGCGACTTGACGTTGTCATCGGATTTGCTCATCTTGGATGTGGGATCGGTGAAGCTGTAGATTTTGGCGCCGCGTTCGCTGATCAGCGGTTCCGGTACGGTAAAGATGTCGTTGAAGCGATTGTTGATTCGCTGGGCGATGTCACGGGTCAGCTCGAGGTGTTGTTTCTGGTCCTGCCCGACGGGCACGAAGTCCGGGTCGTACAGGAGAATGTCCGCGGCCATCAGCGTCGGATACGTGAACAGGCCAACGGTCACGCCGGTTTCCTGTTTGCGCGATTTGTCCTTGTACTGGGTCATCCGTTCCAATTCCCCGATGTAGCTGTGGCATTCCAGCAAATACCCCATTTGAGCGTGCGCCGGCACTTCCGACTGGATGAACAGATTGACACGCTCGGGATCGAGACCGCAGGCAATGTAAAGCGCCGCGAGTTCGCGGATCAGTTTGCGCAGTTTCTGTTTGTCCTTGGGGACGGTGATCGCGTGCAAGTCGGCGATGAAGATGAAGAACTCGTAATCCGGCAGCTGATCCTGAAGTTTGACGAAGTTCTTGATGCTGCCGAGGTAGGTTCCGATGTTGAGTGAACCGGTGGGCTGAATGCCCGATAAGATGCGTTTCATGATAATCCCTCCTGAATATAAAAAGCGGTTCGTCCGAGAAAGGACGAACCGCATCGAGTCCGTGGTGCCACCTTTGTTCCGGACAATCGTCCGGCACTTTGGTCCCGTAACGTGGGAAGACGGGCATATGCCTCTCAAAGGTCCATTCCGTTTCGGGATTGCGATCCGGCTTTCACCGTCCCGGATTCGCTTGGCGCAGGGTCCCTGGCGTACTTGTCCTCGTCATCGATTTCTTGGTTTTATGATACAACAATTATTCCTTCAATGCAACCTCTAATTCGTCCAGCAGTTCTTCGAGACGATGCACGACCGCTTCGAAGGCCTCCTTGGTGGTGAGATCGACGCCGGCGTTCTTGACCTGGTTGACGGGGTAGTCGTTGCCGCCCGATTTCAACAGATTGATGTGGTGCTTGATGTTGGCGGGATCGTCTTTGACGAGTTCGTAGAGTTTCAGCGACGCGGCGAAACTGGTCGCGTACTGGTACACGTAGAACGGGGTGTAGAAGAGGTGCGGGATGTAGGCCCAGACGAACTCCTTGCCGTCTTCGGCGGTGATGTCGATGTCGTAGTAATGTTGATAGAGATCAATCATGATCTGTGACAGCGTCTCATAGGTGATCGGTTCGCCCTGTTCGGCAAGTTCGTGGGCTTTCAGCTCGTAACTGGCGAACAACGTCTGGCGGTAGAACGTTCCGAGAATGTCATCGATCGCCTGTTGCAAGAGCATGATCTTGTCTTCCTTGCTGGTGTCGCTGTTCTTGATGAAGTGATCGAGCAGATTGTGCTCGTTGAAGGTCGAAGCGATTTCAGCGACGAAGATCGTGTAGTTCTGCATCGCCACCGGCTGGGTTTCGCTGGCGAACTGCGAATGCATACTGTGGCCGGCTTCGTGGGCGAGGGTGAAGACGTTGTTGAGCGTGTCGTCGTAATTCAGCAAAATGAACGGATGTTCGTTGACGGCGCCCCAACTGTAGGCGCCGGTCTGTTTGCCGTCTTGTTCGTAGACGTCGACATAGCCGTCCTCGAGCGCGGACTTGGCCTTGGCCTGAAACTCCTCGTCGAGATGCGCGATCGAAGCGAAGAAGAGGTCCTTGGCTTCGTCGTAGGTGAACTTGCTTTTGGACGTTGCAAGTGGCAGGAACCGGTCGTAGGTGTGATGCGTGTCGAGACCGAGGTAGTCGGTGCGCATCTGGTAGTAGCGTTTGATCAGATCGGTCGAGTCGGCGGCGACGGCGACGAGATTGTGATAGACGTCTTCGGGAATGTTGTTGCGGAACAAGTAACTTTCCAGCGAGGACTGGTATTTGCGGTTCTTCATTGTCGCGATGTCCGACTGCAAGACGGTGTTGTAGATTTGGGCATAGGCGTTCTTGTGATCCTTGTACTGCGCGAAGACGGCCTGGAAGACGGTCTTGCGGTCTTCGGGATCCTTGAGATCGGCCAGATAGGAGCGATAGTTACCGCTGGTGACGGTGATCGTTTCACCGTTTTGCAAGGTTACTTCCTTGTCGACCTTGTCGGCGACCGTGAGTGCGGTGTAGATTTCGCTGCCTTGGTTGGCGAGCTGCGAGTAATTGGCGAGAATCGCTTCGCTGGTCTGATCCAAAACGTGTTCCTGGTTGCGGAACAGTTTTTCGAGGGCGAACTTGTATTCCTGCAAGAGATCGCTCTTGGCGATGAACGAGTCGATCTTGTCTTTGCCCAGCGCCAGCAGTTCCGGAGCTTCAAACGCGGTCGCCTGATGGAGCTTGCTCATCAGGTAACTCATTTTCTGCACGCGAGCGGCGTTTTCGGTGTTCTTCTTGTTCAGATCGGACAAGAGCGCGGCGTACTGATAGACCTTGATCAGATTGGTGCCGAGATCTTTCTGAAGCTGATAGTATTCGTGGAATTTGTCATACTCACCGAGTTGTCCCTGGTAGGTTCCCATGGTGGCGATGAGCGCCTCCATGCGGTCGTATTCGGCCTGCCAGGCCTCAAGTGTCGGATAGAGCTTGGTTAGGTCCCATTTCATGTATATTCCTCCTTACAACTTTCTATATTATATCACATTGTGTTAACTTTGCGTTAAAAATATCTTGATATCGAATGAAAACGCTTGTATTGGAAACTTTAATGTTGCATCTTCATTATAGTATGATATAATTAGAGTGCAAACGAAATACATTAGAAAAATTATAAAATAAAAAAACGAGGTGATTCATCAATGATTACAATTTATACTACTCCAAGTTGCTCTTCGTGTCGCAAGGCGAAGAAATGGTTTGACGATCACCGGATTGAATATCGTGAGAAGAACATCTTCAACATTCAGTTAACTCGTGATGACATCGTGGCGATGCTGCGCAATACCGAGAATGGTTTCGACGACATCATCTCGACCCGTTCAAAAGTATTCCAGGAACAGAACCTCGACATCGACGACATGACGATGAGCGAACTGTCCAACTTCATCATCAACAATCCGAGCGTCTTGCGCCGGCCGATCATTATCGAAGAAGAAAAGATGCAAGTCGGCTACAACGAAGACGAGATCCGCACCTTCATCCCTAAGCGTCTGCGCGAGATCATCATGTGCACGACCTGCGACAAGGGCGACGACTGCGATTACAAGAACGCACTCAACATCTACTTCCGCGAACTGCGCGAAAAAGAACAAGCTGGAGTACATCAAAGCTAGGTTAATCATCCGATTAACCTTTTCTTTTTGTGCCACCGTGAAAGCGTTTTATTCTTGACGATTTGGTTGTATTTTCAGACCAAAACCGCTATAATATATGTGGTAATCAAAAAATCTTAGGAGGAAAACATTACATGGCTATCAAAGTAGCAATCAACGGATTCGGACGCATCGGCCGCCTGGCATTTCGTCTGATGAACGAGGATCCCGATTTTGAAATCGTCGCCCTCAACGACCTGACGGATGCCGAAACGCTGGCATACCTGCTCAAATACGACACCGCCCAAGGCCGGTACAAGTCGGACAGCATCAGTTTCGAAGGCGATCACATCGTCGTCGACGGCAAACCCGTCAAAGTCTACGCCCAACCCGACCCCGAAAACCTGCCGTGGGGCGAACTCGGCGTCGAAGTCGTGCTCGAGTGCACGGGCTTCTTCACGAGCAAGGAAAAGGCTGAAAAACACATCAAGGCCGGCGCCAAGAAAGTCGTCATCAGCGCGCCCGCCAAAGGCGATCTGAAAACCGTCGTCTTCAACGTCAACCACGATGTCCTCGATGGTACGGAAACCGTCGTCAGCGGTGCTTCCTGCACGACCAACTGTCTCGCTCCGGTCGCGCAAGTCCTGCATGAGGAATTCGGCATCGTCAAAGGCTTCATGACCACGGTCCACGCCTACACCAACGACCAGAACACCCTCGACGCGCCGCACAAGAAGGGCATCAAAGCCCGTCGTGGCCGCGCCGCCGCCGCGAACATCGTTCCGACCTCGACCGGCGCCGCCGTCGCCGTCGGCCTCGTGTTGCCCGAACTCAACGGCAAACTCGACGGCATCGCACTTCGCGTCCCGACCATCACCGGTTCCTGCGTCGACCTCGTCGTCGAACTGGAAAAGGAAGTCACCGTCCAACAGATCAATGACGCCATCAAAGCACGCGCCAACGAATCGCTCGGCTACACCGAAGACCCGATCGTTTCGAGCGACACCATCGGCATCAGCTACGGCACCCTGTTTGACGCCAAGATGACCAAAGTCATGACCGTCGACGGCAAACAACTCGTCAAGGTTCTGACCTGGTACGACAATGAGATGAGCTACACCGCGCAGATGATCCGCACGATGAAGTTCCTCGCCGACAGCCTGAAATAATTCATCCAATCAAAAGAGACTTGCTTCGGCAAGTCTCTTTTTTGTTAGACTGTTTGCTTGCGGGATTCGGGATACACAACCCCGAGGATCCACTGGCCCAGATAGGTGGCAAGCAGACCCCAGCCGTACATCAGAATCAGTTGAATGACGGCGGCGAGCCAGGGGTTGATGAGGTCGGCGGTGACGGGATTGCTGATGATGAAAAAATAATTGGCCCCCAGCAGATTGCTGAGCGGGATGGACAGGAAAAAAATCGGAATCAACCACAGCAGCACCTTGCGGATGCTTGGGTATTCGGGATAGTACTTGTGTGCGACAATCAGGTAAAACGGCATCAATCCAAGCACGATGTGATCGAACATGAACACATAGCTGAGCGGATTGGTGAACGAGAAGGCGTGGCCGGGAATGACCAGTGCGCCAACCCCGAGAAAGCCGAAAATGTGCAGAAACGGCAGTGTTCGCCGGTCATTTGACACGTAGTAGTACATGTAGATGAAGGCCGTGAAATAACAGATCTGCAGCGGCAGATAGTTGTAGTACAAGCCGTCGACTGTCCAGTTGTAGTAATGCCTTGCCATCGCTTGAATCGAAAACACGAACAAAAACAGATCGATGCCCTTCTGGTAGGGCGTGATTCGATCGATGTAGCGGAACAACAGCCAGAGACAGATGAGAAAGGTCAGGATCATCACGACGATTGCCAGACCCAGTTCGGTGAACACCATCGGCCTCACCTCCTATTCACATTATACATCAGCAATCCCGAATTGCGTGTAAAAGTTTAGCAAATTCGATTATTTTTCCCATCCTCCGCCACCACCGATGTGGTATAATGAAATGGGTGATTCGATGAACTATCTGCAAGGCATTGTCAAGGCAATCATCTACCACAACGAGGAGAACTCCTACACGATCATCAAGATCAAGCTGACCGAGTACACCGAACAGATTGATCTGTTCACGCTCGACGACAGCGACTACGTGACGGTGACGGGGTATTTTCCACAACCGATGCGCGGCGAAGAAATTCGCTTTTTCGGTGAGTTCAAGGAGCACAACCGCTATGGCATGCAGTACGTCGCCCGCAGTTTTGAAAAACTCACCGACACCTCGATCCCCGGGATGATCGAATACCTGTCGAGCGATCTCTTTCCCGGCGTCGGCGTCAAGACGGCGACGCGGATCGTCGATGCGCTCGGCAAAGACACGATCGACAAGATTATCGCCGACAAGGATGTTCTGAAGACGGTATCGAAGATCAGCGACAAACAGATGGATGTCATCTACGATGGTCTGATCGACAACAAAGCCGCCGAAAACACCCTGATCAAACTTTATGCCTATGGCATCACACCGAAGATGGCCGTCCGCATCTACAAGTTCTACCAGAACGAAACCATCGCGATCCTCGAACAGAATCCCTATCAACTCATCTACGACATCGACGGCATCGGCTTCGAACGGGCCGACATGATCGCCAAGAAACTCGGTTTCACCGATGACGATCCGCTGCGCGTGAAGGCGATGATCGTGTATCTGTATCAACTGATGGGGATCAACTACGGTCACACCTTCCTGTATTATGATCAACTCGTCGAATATTTGATGTCGGCGCTCAACAAGAAACAGGACCTCGTTCAAACCGACGTCGTCGAAGGGTATCTCGACGAACTCGTTGAAAACGGTCTCTTTGCCCACGAAAACGACACCATCAAACTGAACAGCGTCGCCTATGCCGAACGGCAGATCGCCCAGCGCATTCAACAAGGCGTCTCCGAGATACCCGATGCCCGCGACGTCGACACGATCGACAAGTACATCCGTCTCTTTGAAGAGATTCATGACATATCCTACACGACACTTCAAAAGAAGGCGATCCACAAGGCCGTGGAAAGCAACGTGTTCATCCTCACCGGCGGACCGGGCACCGGCAAGACCACGGTCATCAAGGGGATTGTCTTCGTCTACTGCAAGTACCACCAGATACCGGTCCTCTATGACAACCCGCTGTTTTCGATCAAACTGGTCGCCCCGACCGGCCGCGCCGCCAAGCGGATGAGCGAAGCGACCAACCTCTATGCCGAGACGATTCATCGGTTCCTCGGCTACGGATTTGACGGCAAGTTCCTGCACAACAAGAACAACCAGATCAGCGCCGACATCGTGATCGTCGACGAAGCCAGCATGATCGACGTCTTCCTGGCGAGTCAGCTGTTCCAATCGATCCCCGCAGACACCAAAGTGATCATCGTCGGCGACGAGGATCAGCTGCCGTCGGTCGGACCCGGCCAAATCCTCAAGGACTTGATTGATACCGATTTGGTCGACTACGTGCGCCTGCGCACGATCCATCGGCAAGTGGCCAACTCGAAGATCATCGATCTCGCCTACCACGTCAACAACGCCGACGTACCGGATGACATCAAGAAGGTCTACGGTGATCGGCTGTTCGTTGAAGAAACCGCGCAAAACTTCCATAGCCGTCTCCTGTCCAGCATCCACTATCTGATCGGGCAGGGATTCGATCTCTGGGAGGACATTCAGATCCTCATTCCGATGTACCGCGGCCAGACCGGCATCGACGCCGTCAACACGCTGATCCAAAACGAGTTCAATCCATCGGATGGCAAGGAACTCGAACACGGCGACCGTGTCTTCCGGATCGGCGACAAGGTCATCCAACTCGTCAATCAGATCGAGGACAACATCATGAACGGCGACCAGGGCACGGTCATCGGCATCACCGAGGACGATCTGCTGATGGTCGACTTCTTCGGCAATCAGGTCGCCTACAAGAAAGCCGATCTGATCAACCTCAAACACGCCTACGCGATGAGTATCCACAAAGCCCAAGGCAGCGAATACAAGGTCGTCGTGATGCCGATCTTCCGCAACTACACGATCATGCTCAAGCGGAAACTCCTCTATACCGGCATCACCCGCGCCAAGGACAAACTGATTCTGATCGGTGACTTGTCCAGTTTCCAGTACGGTGTCGAACATCTCGAAGCCGCCCGGCAAAGCACGCTCAAGGACGACATCATCAAACTGGTCTTGAACGAGGACGAAGAGGACAAGGCGGCACCGAGAGACGACGAAGTGATCCGGCTCAACGATCCAACGATTCCGTTCGACACGCTTGGTGAAACGTTGAACGGACTCAGCCCATATGACTTTTTGGAGGAGGAGGACAAATGAATCGAACGGTACTGATCACCGGCGGCTCCGGCGGCATCGGTCGCGCGGCTGTCGACTTGTTCCTGAAGCAGGGGTACGCCGTCATCAATGTCGACATCACACCGATGGCGAAGAACGATGAGAAGTACCACATGTGCACCGTCGATCTGGCCGACACGAGCGAACTCTACGTCGCACTCGCTGAGATGCCGCATGTCGACGTGTTGATCAACAACGCGACCGCACCCGGGTTCGGTGACTTCTTGACCATGACCGAAGATGATCTTCGCCAGGCGCTCGACGTCAACGTGATCGGCCATGTGATGCTCGCGCAATGGTTCGCCCGACAGTTCAACGGCGAGCATGGCCGGATCATCAATGTGATCTCCACCCGGGCCTTCATGAGCGAAGCCAATACGATTCCCTACACCATCAGCAAGGGTGCGCTTTTCAGCCTCACGCACGGACTTGCGGCGACGCTCAGAGACCAACGCATCACCGTCAATGCGATCGCGCCGGGATGGATTCATACCGGTGACGAACCGTTGCGCAAGATCGATCACGCGTTTCATCTGTCCGGTCGCGTCGGCAAGCCGCATGACATCGCTCGGGCGATGTTATGGCTCGCCGATGAAACGAGCGAGTTCATCAACGGTGACGTGATCACGATCGACGGCGGCGTCACGAAAACGATGATTTACCCCGAATAATGTACGTTGAAGTTGCATTTCCCGCGTTGATTGTGTATAATACATATGAAATCAAAGACGAAGACCAGTAGGCAATTCCTTTCATCCCAGAGAGTCGGTGGTGCTGCGAACCGATGTGAGAGCTTGTCGAAGCCACTTCCGAGAGGCACCAATCCTGCCCGCTACTCCGCGTTACCGAGACGAGTGTCCATAGCAATATGGAAATTAAGGTGGTACCACGGATCTGATCGTTCGTCCTTGCATGAGGGCGGACGTTTTTATTTCAATACTAGGAGAGTGAACCGCATGAAACATCTATCCACGTACGAGATTCGCAAAATCTGGCTCGACTTTTTCAAAGACAAGGGTCACAGCGTCGAAGACAGCGCCCCGCTGATCCCCAACAACGATCCGACCTTGCTCTGGATCAACGCCGGCGTCGCCCCGCTCAAAAAGTACTTCGACGGCAGCGTGATTCCAACCAATCCGCGCATCGTCAACGCCCAGAAATGCATCCGCACCAACGACATCGACAACGTCGGGAAAACCGCCCGTCATCATACCTTTTTCGAGATGCTCGGGAACTTTTCGATCGGCGATTATTTCCGTGACGAAATCATTCCCTGGGCATACGAACTGCTGACTTCAGACCAGTATTACGGCTTCGATCCCGATCGCCTGTACATGACCATCTACCCCGATGACGAAGACACCAAAGACGCCTGGATCCAGGCCGGTGTCGATCCCGCTCACATCATCCCCTGCGAAGGTAATTTCTGGGAAATCGGTGAGGGTCCGTGCGGCCCCGACACCGAAATCTTCTTCGACCGCGGCGACCAATACGGTCCGGCCGATTTGTCATTGATCGAACACGACATCGAAAACGATCGCTACATCGAAGTGTGGAACATCGTCTTCAGCCAATACAACGCCAAAGCCAGTCTCGACCGCAGCGAGTACCCCGAACTCCCCAGCAAGAACATCGACACCGGGATGGGTCTCGAACGGATGGCGTGCGTCATCCAGGACGTGCCGACGAACTTCGACACCGATGTCTTCCAAACCATCATCCATGGCATCGAACAACTGACCGACGTCCCCTATGACGGCCAACTCTCCTACAAGGTCATCGCCGACCATCTCCGGACCGTCGTGTTCGCCGTCACCGACGGCGCTGTATTGTCCAACGAAGGACGCGGCTACGTGTTGCGCCGCTTGCTTCGACGGGCCATCAAGCACGGCAAGTCGCTCGGCATCGAGAAACCGTTTCTCCATACCCTGGTCGACACCGTGATTGCCGCGATGGGAGACTTCTACACCTATCTCAAGGACAAGAAGGATCTGGTCACCAAGGTCATCCGGATCGAAGAGGACAAGTTCTTCGAAACGCTTGCCCAAGGCGAGAAGATCCTCGAAGAAATCATTCACAACAACGATACCAAACAACTCACCGGCGAACAAGCATTCACCTTGTACGACACCTATGGGTTCCCGCTGGAACTGACCATGGAAATGGCCGAAGATGCCAATTTCACCGTCGACACGGCCGGGTTCGCCGCCGAGATGAACAAGCAGAAAGAGCGGGCCCGCGCCGCCCGCAAGAACGCCGTTTCGATGAATCATCAGAACGAAGCCTACCTTGCGTTCAAGGACCAGGACACCTTCACCGGCTACGAGTCGCTCGTCGAGACCACCACGGTGCTCAAGGCTTTCGACGAAGGCGTTGTCCTCAAGCGCACCCCATTCTACGCCGAAAGTGGCGGCCAGGTCGCCGACAAGGGCGTCCTCCGCACCCAGAGCGAAGAATACACCGTTGAAGACGTTCAGAAACTGCCCGGTGGACAGTTCCTCCACATCATCGCCGACCATCATCTCAAGGACGGCGACACCGTCATCGCCGAGGTCGACGAAACGACCCGCAAATTGACGATGTACAACCACTCGGCAACCCATCTGCTGTTCGCCGCGCTCCGCGACGTCGTCGGCGATCACGTCAGCCAGCAAGGCTCCAATGTCAGCAGTGAAGGCATGCGGTTCGACTTCAACAACTACGACGCGCTCGACGACGACACCCTGCTTGAAGTGGAACGAATCGTCAATGCGAAAATCCACGCCGACATCCCAGTCGATGTTTCGCATCACTCCGTCGACGAAGCTCGCGACATGGGTGCCGTCGCCGAATTTGGCGAAAAATACGGAACCGAGGTTCGCGTCGTCAACATGGGCTACACGCTCGATTTGTGCGGTGGCACCCACGTTCCCAGGACCGGCGTCATCGAGAAGTTCGCGATCGCGTCGATCGAAAGCAAAGGCAGCGGCATCTACCGCATCACCGGCCACGCCAACGATTCGATCGAGAACATCCGCAAGCAGTTCGTCGGCATCCATCAGGAAATGGACAAGCTCGTCGAGAAAGCGGAGCGGATCGTCGCCGACGCCAAGGACAAGGGCATCGATCTTACTTTCTCGTTCCAACGCAACAACAAGATCCAAGGCAGCTATCAGGACATCATCGACAAACGCAACGAGTTCGCTCGTCTGGGCGAACGCGTCAAGGATCTCGACAAAGAATACCAGCAACGCGTCAAGGATCAGGCGATGAGCCAACTCGACACCTATCTGGCGCAAGCGAACGGTATCCATCTGGTGATCAAAACCGAGGGCATCGACAAAAACAGCCTGCGTCCGCTCGCCGACAAACTGATGGATCACCTGCCCGGTGGGTTCGTGTTCATCGCCAATGTCGATGGCGACAAAGTCAGCTTCGTCGCCAAAAGCCAGTGCGATCTGCACGCCGGCAACATCGCCAAGATGGCCGCCCAGATCACCGGTGGCGGGGGCGGCGGCCGTCCCGACATGGCGCAAGCCGGTGGTCGCGACGTCGCGAAAGTCGACGAGGCACTCGCCGCCGTGCGAGCGCAGATTCGATGAAACGGCTCGGGTTCGATCTCGGCAACAAGACGCTCGGGGTCGCGATCAGCGATGACATGGGCGTGTTCGCACGCGGACTCGACACCATCCGGTTCGCCGACCGCGATTTCGCAGAAGCGCTCCAAAAAGCCGTGGAACTGATCCAAACCAACGACGTCGCCGAGGTGGTACTCGGTCATCCCAAGAACATGAACGGGACGGTTGGCGAACAAGGCAAAATCGCCGAACAGTTCGCCGCCGATCTCAAGCAACGCGTGACGATCCCCGTCGTCCTCTGGGATGAGCGTCTCACCTCGAAGATGGCGCAGTCGATGATGACGGCGCAGAACCTGCGCCGCAAACAGAAAAAAGCCGACAAGGACAAGATGGCCGCGGTCATCATCCTGCAGAGTTATCTCGATCAACGAAAGTAGGTGAAAGACATGGAAGACAAACGCTTTTTCATCCGTGACGAAGATGGCACGGAAACCGAATACGAAATCGTACTGACGTTCACCGACCCCAACACCGACATCAGTTACGTCGTCTACAAGGAACCAGGCGACAGCGACGAAGTGCTGGCGGCCCGGTACACCGAAGAATCGCCCGAACACGGCACCTTGGTGGAAATCGAATCCGACGAGGAGTTCGACATGATCCAAGAAGTGCTCGACGCGTTCAGCGAAGAACAGGAATGACAATGGCGCGGGGTGACGATTTGGTCACCCCGGCTTTGAACCAAAGGACGTGATTCCATGAAACTAGCCGTTACCCCATTCGCGGTGGACGACATCCGCGCCCTTACCGACGCGGGAGCCGACGTCTTCATCGTCGGCCACGGCACATACGCCAATCGCCTGGTGCGCTCGTTCGACGAAGCCGACATCAAGCGAGCCTGTGAACTGGCCCATTCCCTTGGAAAAGAACTCATCGTCCAGGTGAATGTGATCGTTCACAATGACCTGCTCGCTCCGTTGGAGTCGTATCTCGCGTTCATCGATTCGATCGACGCCGATGGCGTCATCTTCGGCGATCTCGCCGTGTATCAGCTGGCCCGCAGACGAGGCATGACAAACCGCTTGTTCTACAACCCTGAAACACTCAATACGAATTACTACGATCCGGTGTTCTGGGGCAAACAGGGTATCCAAGGATTGTTCATCGCCAAGGAAATACCGCTTGCGGACATGACCCGGATCGCCGCCAGCTCGCCGATCAAACTGGCGATCATCGGCCACGGTCATCTCAACATGTTCCATTCGCGACGTCCGCTTGTCACCAACTTCCTGGAGTACCAGGGCGAAGACTATGACAAGTACCTCCAAGCGCGCAATCTGCGCCTAGTCGAAGAATTGCGCGACGAGTCGTATCCGATTGTTCAGGATGAACATGGGACGCACATTTTCCGCAGCAAGCCGATGGCTTCGTTCAACGATCTTTACCAGCTCACCGCACACATCGATCTGTTTGTCATCGACGGCATGTTTCAGAATGCCGCCTATCTTCTTGATGTGGTGCGCGATTACCGCAGATTACTGGACCACGAGGATCCCGAGCAAGCCAGGACGATCGCCTTGCGATACGCCACCACACACGATACCGGTTTCCTTCACAAACCGACAGTATACGACGTGGACAAGGAGGGATCGCGATGAAAAAGCCGGAACTGCTGGCCCCGGCCGGCGATTTGGAAAAACTCAAGATCGCGTTCCTGTATGGGGCAGACGCGGTATTCATCGGCGGCAAACAGTTCAGCCTTCGGGCGCGTGCTTCGAATTTTGGTCTCGATGAGATCAAAGCGGGATGCGACTTTGCCCACGAACGCGGCAAGAAAGTCTACGTCACCACCAACATCATCCCCCACAACGACGATCTCGACGGCCTCAAGGCGTACTTGACGGCTCTCGACAAAATCGGCGTCGACGCCATCATCTGCGCTTCACCGATCGTCATCGACACGGCGCGCGAACACACCGATCTCGAGATCCACATCTCCACGCAGATGTCGATCACCAATCACGAGAGCGTGTCGTTCTGGCAGGAACGGGGCGCGTCGCGCATCGTCCTCGCCCGGGAACTGTCGAAAACCGAGATCAAGGATTTGCGCGAACACACCGATTGCGCCATCGAAGTGTTCATTCATGGCGGCATGTGCGTCAGTTACAGCGGACGCTGCACCCTCTCCAACAACATGGCCGATCGCGACGCCAATCGCGGTGGGTGCGCCCATAGCTGTCGCTGGAACTATGATCTGTACGACGGCGACGAGAAACTGAACCACGATTCCTACTTTGCGATGAGCGCCAAGGATCTTCAAACCGTCCAGCACATTTCCGATCTGATCGACATCGGCGTCGACAGCCTCAAGATCGAAGGACGGATGAAGTCGATTCATTACATCGCCACCGTCGTCAACATCTACCGCAAACTGATCGACAACATCTGCGACGACCACGACATCGATCTGCCGCGGTACTTGCTGGAGATCCGCAAAGCGGAGAACCGTCTGACCTCGCATGGTTTCATGGAAGGCATGACCTCGATCGATCAACAACTCTACGACATGCGCAGCGAACAGGCGACCCAGGACTTCATCGGGTTGGTTCTCGATTACAATCCCGACACGCTGGAAGCGACGATCGAACAACGCAACAAGTTCGCAATCGGCGACGACGTCGAACTGTTCAGTCCCCACATGGAGACGATGAAGTTCCGGATCAGCGACATCCGGGACGAACAAGGCAACGCCATGGAGGATGCCCCGCATCCCAAACAGAAGGTGATCGTCACGATCCCCTTCCCGGTCCGCCGCTACGACATCATCCGGCGCATCAAAACATAGTTTTTACTTGCAAAACGACCCATATGTAATATAATAGATGTGGATAACAGCACGGACATGACAAAAAGGAGTTTTTCAACTCCTTTTGTTAAGGAAAGGTGATACGATGAAGAAACCGGTAATCATCGCCGTCGCCGGCGGCTCGGCCTCCGGCAAGACGACCGTCGTCAACAAGATCATCGACGCGTTCAATCCCGAAAACGTCACGGTCATCAAGCACGACGACTATTACAAGGATCAGTCCGAGATGACGATGGAGGAGCGCTACAAGGTCAACTACGACCATCCGTTTTCGCTCGACAACGATCTGATGTTTCGTCAGATCCTGCAGCTGATCCGAGGCGAATCGATCGTCAAGCCGGTCTATGATTTCGAACTGCTGACGCGCAGCGACAGGACCGAAACGCTCCATCCGACATCGATCATCATTCTCGAAGGCATCCTGATCATGGAAGACGAACGGATCCGCGAACTGTGCGACATCAAACTGTACGTCGAAGCCGATGACGACATCCGCTTCATCCGCCGCCTGACGAGGGACATGGCGGAGCGCGGACGGACGATGGAAAACGTCATCAACCAATACCTGTCGACGGTCAAACCGATGCATTTCGCGTTCGTCAAACCGACCAAGCGATACGCCGACGTGATCATCCCCAACGACAAGGATCACGACGTCGCCGTCGACCTCATCATCACCAAAATTAACTCTATCATTTCCAAGAAAGATGTAGTATAATATATTACCATAGTGGAGGTACATACATGGAAAAAGCATACAAGTTAACCGAACAGGGTCTCCTCGACCTGCAGAACGAACTGGAAAAGCTTAAAACCGTCGACCGCAAGCGCAACCTTGATGCCCTCAAGGAAGCCCGCCAGCAGGGCGACCTGTCGGAAAACGCCGACTACGACGCCGCCCGTGACGAACAGGCCCAGATCGAAGCCCGCATCAAGGAAATCGAAGGCATCCTGAAAAATTACGAAATCATCAAGAAAGATCGGTCCAGCCGCGTCAACATCGGAAAAACCGTCGTTCTCAAAGTCGGTGACATGCCGGAACAGGAATACACTCTGGTCGGTTCCCTCGAAGCCGATCCGCTGAAACAGCGCATCAGCAACGAATCGCCGATCGGCAAAGGCATCATCGGCAGCAAGAAAGGCCAATCCATCACCGTCAAGACCGAAACCGGACGCGACGTTGTTGTCACCATCATCGACGTCAAATAAGAGTGTCCACGACATTCTTATTTTCATTTTAGGAGGTCAGACATGATCGCAATCATCGGCGCCATGGAAGTGGAAATCGCCACCATCAAAGCCACGATGCAGGATCTACAAAGCGTGTCGCACCGCGTGCGCACCTTTTATCGTGGCACCATCCACGGGCATGACGTCGTCCTCGTTCAAGCCGGCGTCGGCAAGACCAACGCCGCCGTCACAACGAGTCTTCTGATCGAACACTTCGATGTCGACACGATCGTCAACATCGGCGTCGCCGGCGGACAAAACGGGGCATGTCACAAGGATCTCATCCTCGGTCGGGAGATTGTCTACCACGACGTCGACGTGACCGACTATTCCGATTACGTACGGGGCCAGATCCCCGGTCAGGACGCAGCGTTTCATGCCGATGAACGGCTGATCGAACAGGCCGTTTCGATTCTTGCCAAACAGGATGTTTCTTACAAGGTCGGACGCATCGCATCAGGGGATCAGTTCGTCCTCGATTCGGCGATCGTCCAACCGATCAACGCTGTCTACGACGACATTTACGCGATCGAAATGGAGGCCGCGGCGATCGCCCATGTGGCGACGCTCTATGACGTGCCGTTTCTGATTTTGCGTTCGATCAGCGACGTGCTTGATGACGTTACGCAGGCGGAGGATTTCTACACCTTCCTGCAAGACGCCGCCGACACCGCCGCCACGTTTCTCGTCTCGTTGTTGGACGCGATCCAATGAAAGCAATCCGGTTGAACGGCCGCGAGGTTCCCTACCGCGTCACCGCCAAGAACAACAAGAACACCTATTACTATTTCAAACGCGACGGCTACATCCAGATCAATCTCGCACACAATCAGAACGAACGCGACGCGCTGAACTACATCACCGCCAACGAAACGACGTTTTACCGCAAATACCTGAAACACTGCGTGCGCACCGTCGACGACAGTGTCTACCGCCTATGGGGCAAGGAGTATCGCCGCATGCGGGGAGACGACGATCTCATCTTCTCCGATGACACCGTCCGCATCCCGGACGATGCGACTCGTGTCACCGCTTTTGAAAAAGCGGCGATGACCGAGTATCTGAGTGAACTCGTCGACCGCTACATGGACAATGGATTCATCGACATCAAGAACATCACATTGCGCACACGATACGCCAAGACACGCCACGGCAGCTGCAATCCGCGCCTCCGTACGATCAACATCAATACCCATCTCGTGCACCTTGACAAACGCTATACCGAGTACGTCTTCCTGCATGAGATCTGTCATTTGGTTCATGCCAATCACGGCCCCGACTTCTACGATTTGCTCCAACGGCTTTGTCCCGACTACCGAGTGATCCGCCGGGAACTGAAGGCGCTCTGGTAGAAAGACGTCAATCATCCTCATCGAAAGCGAGCGTGACCGCGATGATTCATCACTTTCTCAAGACATCGCATTTCATTCCGAATGAGTACCATCATTCGTTTTTTGACATTGACTTCAAGGCCCTGTACGACCAGGGATTCCGATACATCATCACCGATCTCGACAATACGCTCATTTCTTATGAAGAGCACGAACCGACCGACGCCATCCGCGCCAAGTTCGACGAACTGGCGGCGCAGGGATTCGGTATCGTTCTGTTGTCGAACAATCATCCCGAACGCCTCGATCGGTTCCGGGCGACGCTTGGAATCGGCGGATTCGCATCGGCCAAGAAGCCCCTTGTCCGGGGCATTCGCCGGGCGATGGCAAGTTTTCCGGAAGCAACCAAAGAGAACACCCTCTTGATCGGTGATCAACTGATGACCGACGTCTGGGGCGGCAATCGTTTCCAACTTCATGTGGTGCTTGTCGATCCGATCAAAAAGAAGACCGAAAAGTGGTATACCAAGTACAACCGCCGCATCGAATCGCGGATGCTTGAAAAAATCAAACGTAACTATCCCGACCGCTTCGCCGCGCTCGGGTTGGATCAGCGTGGTTGACATGGACATTCTCCGATGCATCGGCTGCGGCAGCGTCATCCAGTGTGACGACCCCGCCAGTCCCGGCTACCTGCCGCAAAGCAAATTGCCCGAAGGCGATGAGACGGTCGTCTGTCGCCGTTGTTTCCGTCTCAAACACTACAACGAAGTGACGCCGCTCCATGTCACTCAGGACGAATATTACCGCATCATATCGCAAATCGCCGACGACGATGCGCTCGTCGTCAACATCGTCGACATCTTCGATCTCGAAGGATCGCTGATTCTGCAAATCGGCAAGCTGACGAACCACAACGACATGATCGTGCTCGCCAACAAACGCGATTTGTTGCCCAAGAGCGTCAGCGACGCGAAACTGCTTCATCACATCCGCAAGATCGTCAGCGACCATCATCTGAAACCGCTGCGGATTCACTTGATGAGCGCCCGCAAATACCAGCACATCGACGATGTGATGGACAGCATCCTCGAACTTGCCAACGGTCGCGACATCTACATCGTCGGGGCCACCAACGTCGGCAAGTCGACGTTCATCAACACGCTGTTGAAAGCCTACGCCGACAGTGCCGAGGACGTCATCACCGTCAGCCAGGCGGCCGGCACGACGCTCGACATGATCAAGATCCCGATTGGCGATCAATACATCGTCGACACGCCGGGCATCCTCAACGACATCCAACTGACACACCACGTTTCGGCGGCGACGCTCAAGGCGATCACGCCGACCAAGGAGATCAAGGCCAAAATCTATCAACTGGATCCCCGTCAGACAATCTTTCTCGGCGGTCTCGCCCGGATTGACTTCGTGGGGGGTGAACGGACGTCCTTCGTCTGTTACGCCGCTCCTGGGATCACGCTTCACCGGACCAAGTTGGAACGGGCCGATGAGTTGTTTGCCAATCGCGTCGGCACAGTGCTTGTGCCGCCCGTAGCGGACGAACGGTTCGACCTCGCGATGACGCCGTTCCATGTGCCAGCCGGCAAACACGACGTCGTGCTGCCCGGACTCGGGTTCGTCACCGTCAAGGGGCCGATCGACATCCGCGTCCACGTCCATCCGCGGACCAGACCCTATCTCAGGGAGGCGCTGATATGACCAAAACCGACGTCATCAAAGATCTTCAGGTGCTCTATCAGAACAAGCCCAATCGCCTCAATCACGTCTTCGGCGTACGCGACACCGCACTGGAACTCGGTCGACGCCACGACGCCGATCTCGACAAACTCGAATGGGCTGCGCTCCTGCACGACATCACCAAGTACTATCCCAAGAAGCAAAACATGCAACTGATCCGCTCGTATTTTGCCGACGCCGAGGACATCATCGCCAATTACAACGAACACATCCTGCACGCCTACAGCGCCGTCGTCGTCGCGTCTCGTGAATACGGCATCGCCGACCAGGACGTGCTCGACGCGATCTGTCATCACACGATCGGCAAACCCGCGATGTCGATCTACGAAAAGATCATCTTCATCAGCGATTACATCGAACCCAACCGCACTTACGAGTCTTGCGTCAAGGTGCGTGCGATCGCCTTCGTCGATCTCGATCTCGCCGTCTACACGGCGATCGACGATTCGATCCGTTTCTATGAAACCACCGGCGGACAGGTGCCCAAAACGGCATATCTGGCCCGCGACTACTACAAACCACACGGGGAGGACACAGCATGAATAAAATCGAACTCATCGTCAATGCACTCGAAGATGTCAAACTGCAGGACATCGAAATCTATGACATGCGTGAGAAATCACCCTTCTTTGATTATCTGGTGATCTCCAGTGCCACCAATCAGCGTCAGCTTCAGGCGGCCGTCAATCACGTCGCCGACGATCTCGCCAAGGCGAAACTGCCGCAGCCGAGAATCGAAGGCAAGAACTCCAACAGCTGGATTCTGATGGATGCCAAGGACGTCATCGTCAACGTCTTCACCAAAGAAGAACGCGAATACTACAACATCGAGAAGATGTTGGTGGAAATCCGCAAAATGTCGCCTCAGGAACTGAAATGATCTACGACAAACTGGCTCCGTACTACGACCAGTTCATCGATCCCGAACTCAACGACACCTACTTCGAGTGGGTGACGAAATACGCCCAACCAGGGACTATTTTGGACCTTGGCTGCGGCACGGCGCCACTTGCCGTGCGGCTGGCCAATGAGGGGTATTTCGTGACCGGTACCGACATCTCGGAGGCAATGCTCGAGCGGGCGATGAACAACGCCGTCGAACATGACGTCGACATCCGTTTCTACCTGCATGACATCCTCGAACCGATCAGCCAGACCTACGACGTGATTCTGATGACCTCGGACGTCATCAACTACCTCCGCGATCTCGACGAGGTGGCGCAGGCGCTTGGCCACGTCGCCGACGCAATGACCGAGGACTCGATCTTCCTGTTCGATTTCATCCACATTCAGTACGTGGAGCGTATCCACAACTATCACGAAGACATTCTCCTCGATGATGATGTTCTCCAGTGGAGTGTCCGCAAGACCAACGAGCCCCATCAGATCAAACATACGTTGTCGTTCGGACGGCAGTCCGACAGTCACCTTCAGACGACCCATCCGCAGCGCGTGTACAAGCGATTGTTGGACGAAGCGGGGCTCAAGGTCGTCAAGAAACGCCGAACCGAAGAAAGGATCATTTTCCTGTGTAAGCGAAAATAATCCTTTTTTAATTTGACAAATACAAAAATAGATATTATAATCTAAATTGATAGATATCAAAATAAAATGAGGTGACAGCATGAACGATCTGGCCAAACGGCTCAAACTGCTGGCCGATCCATCCCGCTTGCAGATACTCGCATCGCTGAACAAGGAGCCGATGTATGTCGAGTTGTTAAGCGAACGTCTGGAACTGCACCCGTCGACGGTCTCGTTCCATCTAAAAAAATTGGAGGAAGCCGGTCTGGTTCGCAAGCACAAGGACCAATATTACGTGGTCTACGAACTCGATCGAACCAAACTAGACTTCAACGTGCTTCACGAGGTGGCAGCAATCGCAACCAGGGCAACAAGCGAGGAAGAGCGCGAACAGGCGTACTACGACAAGATCAAGAACACGTTCTTCGATCGCGATGGGACCTTGAAGTCGATTCCCGTTCAACGTAAAAAAAGACTGGTGATCTTGGAAGAAATCGCCAAGTCGTTCGAGATTGGCAAAGCGTATCCCGAAAAGCAGGTGAATCAGATCATCGCGGAGTATCACTTTGATTTTTGCACGATACGTCGTGAGTTCATCATGAATCGAATGTTCGAACGGGACAACGGCATCTATGTCCGACTGAAATAAAAAAGCAATCCGCGGATTGCTTTTTTTATGGCAACAAACGTTCAAGCAGGGATTGATTATAGTAATCCATCGGTGCCGTGTCGGGGAAATACAAATACATGCGGATCGCATAGACGATGAAGAACAAGGCGACTACCGATCCCCAGAACCATTTCGAACGATAGATCGGCTGGATTCGTGGTAGATTGCGAAAAAGTAAAATGATGGCAAGAAACGGCATCAGCACGATGAGCGGGTGATAGAACAACGCGTCCTGGAAGCGGAATGTCAAGAGACTCCAAGCCGCCCGCGACATGCCGCAACCCGGGCAGGGAATGCCGAACGTGCGTTTGATCAGACAGTTCGGTTCGCCGGGGAAGACGATTGCGAAGAACGCAAGATAGAGAGCCGCAAAAAGTACGAACCACACATAGACCTTCATATTTCGTTTGAGTTCATCGAGTAGAGTATGGAATGTCATTTTCACGATCTCACCGCTTTCTATGAACATTGTAACAAAAGCACGATGAAATGAGAAGTAAATATTCCGTTGGGTGCGTATTATGTTACCGAGGTGATACGATGATCGAATGGGTGAAACAACACTACATGTGGTTGTTGATTGGCGTGGTTGCGATGGGCATGGTGTTGAGTGCGCTTGTTCAAAAAGACCAAGATCCGGTTGTGGATTTCATGCCAAACGACGAAAACGAACGAATTATTGAAGAAACGTATATTTATGTAGACGTCAAAGGAGCAGTAGAACATCCCGGTGTATACAAGCTGGTGAAGGACAGTCGATTGTTTCAAGTCATCGACATGGCGGGTGGGCTGACAAGTGACGCAGATGGAAACGCAATAAATTTTAGTATCATCCTTGCCGATCAGGATGTCTTTTACATTCCAACGCAGGAGGAAGGATTTCCCAACGTGACGATTATCGATGACAACGATGTTAGTGGTGTCATCAACATCAACGTTGCGAACTCGGAGGCACTGGAAACGCTCCCTGGGATAGGTCCGGCAACGGCTCAAAACATCATTGACTACCGTGATGAAAATGGACCGTTTGAAGCGATTGAGGACATCATGAATGTCAGCGGCATTGGGGAGAGCACATTCGATGAGATCAAGGATCATATCACCGTTTAGATATCGGTTGGTATACGCGGCGTTGTTGCTGGTTGTAACGATCTTGATTCAGATCAGCTGGTGGTATCTTCTTGTTGTCGTTCCATATCTGATGTTTCTGTGGATTCAGCACCGTGATTTGCTACCGTTATTGCTTGTTGTGCTCGCTTTGTACGGAATGTCGCTTGCTTGGTTTCATTGGAAACCAAATAATCCTGGTGGTCAATGGGATGTCGTGGTTTTGAAAGTATATGAAAATAGCGACTATACCTATTTCAAAGGACGTAGCGGTTTGGAAACGGTTAATGTATTTTTGAGCGCTGTAGAGCCTATCAAACCGGGAGATGTGCTATACATTGAGGGGGATATCGAGGAGCCGATCGGTGCTACCATTCCGCAAGGGTTTGATTATCGCACTTACCTTCGCTCCAACAACATTCGGTACGTCATTGATGGTGCATCGATGGATGTCATCGATCATCGGTTTTCCCTGCATCAGATTAGCTATCATTTATCGCAATATATTGAACGGCGAATGCCTCGAAGTGGAGGCTATGTCAAAACGTTCATTCTCGCTGATAAAGATGACATTGACCAGAGTGTTAAAAATAACATTAATTTATTAGGGATATCACATATGTTTGCGGTAAGTGGATACCACGTTGGCCTGATTGTTTTGGTATTGCGCAAGGTTCTTGGCGGTATGAAAAAACAGCATAAATGGCAAGATTTGATTGTGTCATTTGTGCTGATTCTATACATGGTTGTAACCGGATTTTCTCCATCGGTTACACGAGCTGTGTTGCTATTTCTATTGTTGATAGTGAATCGACAATGGAAGGTTGGATTGTCGGTTTTGGATGTGTTATCGGTGGTGTTCGTCTTAATGTTGATGCTACGTCCGTATTACTACTACAACGTAGGATTCGTGTTGAGTTTCCTGGTTACCTTCGTTTTGATCATGTCCCACCAAATACTCAAACGATACCGTTCGATTCATCTCGTTGCCTGCGTGAGTTTCCTTGCGTTTTTGACTTCGTTTCCAGTCGTTATGAACATGAACAATCAAATTAATCTGTTTACTATGATATTTAATATATTGATAATATACATAATGACAGTACTTGTATTTCCATTGTCCTATTTGACGTTCTTGGTTCCATTTCTAGATAACATCAATTATGTTATCATTAAAATCTTTGAGCAAATAATTGAAGTCCTTTCCATGATTGATATTGGTATTGTGAATGGCTATTTAGCGCATCCGTTGCATATCATGATTATCTTTGGAATGATAATGAACGTATTCATCCGATTCGAGCAACAAAAGCCGTTGTTCAAACCGCTTGGTCTGATTGTTATTTCTGTTGTTATGTTCACGCAAATCAAATGGATTGATCCACGACAACGGATTGTCTTTCTCGATGTTCATGGGGATGCCACATTCATTCAAGATTCGTTTCATCGCTGTAACATCTTGATTGATACGGGTGATGTTGATTCCTACGATGGAGTGGTGTCATATCTTGGAACGCAAAACGTGCGTCGTCTGGATTTTCTAATTCTGACTCATTTTCACAGTGATCATGTTGGCGAGACGAATGACATTCTTCGTTCGTTCCATATTGACAATCTCATTACCAATCAAAATGTGGCACTATTTGAGAATCAGATGATTTCGTGTGGGAATCTTTCTTTCTATATCTATCCAATGTCGTATGACGCGTTGAACGAAAACGACAACAGCATTATCTTGAGTCTGTTCATGGCGAATCGCCATGTGTTCTTTGTCGGTGACGCTGAATCCAATCGAGAAGAGGAGTTTCTGGACAACTACCAAGTCGATGTGGATTATCTGAAAGCCGGACATCACGGTAGCATCACAAGTTCGACCGACGCATTTCTGGATGGCATCGCTGCCGAAGAGGTGTTCATCATGGTTCATCGGGACAATCGTCACAACCACCCGAGTGAAATCGTCATCACCAGATATCTGGAGCACAACATGCAGGTCCATCGCACCGATCGGGATGGTACCATTGAACTGACGTATTTCCACGGACGAGAACGAAAAAAGTATCATCGACCGTAAGTGGTTGTGTTATAATGGGTTTGAGGTGTTCTTATGAGCGAACAAATTCATTTGTTTTTCGGTCTCGACTACTACATCATCAAACAAAAAACCAATCAGTTGATCGTCCGTCACGACATCGACGATTTCAACGTGACCACATACGACATGGAAGAAAGCAATGTCGAAGAAGCAGTGAATGATGCCTCGACGATTCCGTTCATGGCCAATCACAAGATGGTCATCATCAAGAATGCCTATTTCCTGAGCAATGAGTACAAACCAAAAAAGGAAATCAACCACAATCTCGATGCCTTGAAACGCTACATCGACAATCCATCGTTCGAAACGATTCTGGTTGTTCAGGCGCCATATCGCAAACTCGATGAACGACGCGCCATCACAAAACTCCTCAAAGGTCATGCCAATGTCGAAGAATGCACGCCTCTCAATGAACAGGATCTGCGCAGCTGGGTTCGTCGTCAACTGGGCAAGCATTCGATTGCCATCGATGCCGACGCACTCAATGAGATCATCACTCGTGTGGAGAACAATACCGAGGTACTGGTCAGTGAGGTGACAAAGCTCGTGTTCTATGCTGCTGATCTGACCAAAGTCGATCTCGACATGGTCAAGCGGGTGATCACCAAGAACGTCGAAGACAACGTCTATGAAATCACCAACAGCCTGCTTGCCAATCAGCCTGGGAGAGCACTTGAAATCTACAATGATCTGATCATGCATAGCGAGGATCCATTGCGTATACTAGGCATTCTCGTCAACAAGTACCGCGAGATCCTGCACACCAAGCTGTTGCTCAAGAGCGGCAAGGACAAGGCGGCCATCGCCGACTACTTCAACGCGACCTCGGGTCGCACCTACTACATCATGAAAAACGCTCGCAGCGTCCGTACCGAAGTGGTCGAAGAACAACTTCGTAAACTGGAAGAATTGGACTATCAAATCAAAACTGGTCAAATTGACAAGAAGATCGGTTTGGAACTGTTCATACTCGGTACCTGATACGAAAAAAACACATCCGCGGATGTGTTTTCATTTTGGGCTTTTTAGATGCTATTCACTAATTTGGAAAGTCTGGATTTTTGTCTTGCAACATAGTTTTTATGATGGATGCCTTTGGAAACCGATTTGTCGAGTTTCTTGAACGCCACGTCGAGCAGTTTCTGAGCTTGTTCCTTGTTGCTTTCGCTGACGCTCAGTTCGACCTGCTTGATCGCGCTTTTCAGTCCGCTGCGGAACGATGCGTTCGCCAGGCGACGTTTTTCGTTGGTCAGGTTACGTTTCATTTGTCCTTTGATGTTTGCCATTCTTTCACCTCCATTTACAAGCGTATTTATTCTATCAAAAAGCGGTTGATAATGCAACCATTAATTACTGGAAATTAGCGACGATAGCGCGATGACGAATGCTTCGTCCATGGCGGTGGTCCGTTTTTTCGGTCCTTTGAGATGGGCGTGACGGCGCATTTTCTGATGAAAAGCCCGGCGGTTGAGCAGCGACAGGATGTTGTCGTCGGTGTAGATCAAACCGTTCTGACTGAGCGCCTTGGCGCCTTTGGCCAGGGCCATCGTGGCCACACCATAATCCTGTGAGACGACGATGTCACCGGATTGGACCGCGTTGATCAACGCGTAGTCGACGTTGTCGGGACCTTGATCGACGATGATGACGTCGCTGTAGCCATCATCGTATACATGGGCGGTGTCGAAGAACATCGCAACGGGGATATCATGCCGTTTCGCCAGGGATACAATCTGTTCCTTTACCGGACAGGCGTCGGCGTCAACGAGAATGCGCATCGGACGACCTCTACAGAACGACAATCAGGGTCACGATCACATCAACGGTGAAAATGACCGCCAGCGTGAGCGCAACGCGATTATCAAGATTGTCGAGATACCGCTTGATGAGTGGATGCAAGTATTTGACAACGAGGAAACTGAGGAATCCGAACAACGAGGTGGGAAGCACGCAGACATACTCCAGTCGACACGGGAACGTCTGGCCATAGTCCCACAGATGAATGCCGGTCAGCGCTTCGTACCCATAGCCGGTCGTCGCTTCAACGGCGCCGGTAAAGAGAATCGCCGCAACCAGCAACAATGCGTCTTTCGCACGTGGCGACCAGGCGAGTCGCGGCAGAGCGAACTCCATGAACAACACCGTCAGCATGACACCGCTGCCGTAGAGCGGCTGATACGGACCGTACAAGACGGAGTTGTCCCACCAGTATCCGAGAAAGATGAGATTGATGATGCGTTCCAGCACGAAACCGCCGATCGAGTAGATCAACAAATATAGAAAATACCGTTTCACAGCATCACCTGCTTTCTGTGCATCATAATTTCATGCGGTAGGAATCGTCATCCTCCAAGTGTTGTTGCTTGTGTTCGCGGTACCATGTGGCATCCGACTGATTCCGGTAGTACTTGACCATGCCAATCTGCGCAAATACGAGCAGCGCGATCGCCGGGGTGACGATCCAGTCGCTGCCTGGATTCGTAATCAGAATGGCATATCCGATGATGCCGCCGATCGAAAACAAACCGACGACGAACCACCCGAGCGCCATTTGGAACTCGAAATACCAGTTGCGGGATATCATTCGCTGCCACGCGAACGATGCCATCGTCGCGGCGATAATGACATGGGCGATGAGGACCGCGCCGAGCGCTTGGAGAATCATGTTCGTTGTCTCGATCTGCAACACGGACACAACGACGATCCGGCCGATTAAAAACATCGCCAGGGTGCCGAGAAACGTCAGATACAACTGCTTGTAGGTCACGACCATCCCCTCCTAACATTTCATTATATCAAAGATTCGGTGCATATCACAGTATATTTGATTGGTTTCTCACGCACGATGATGTATAATGGTTGAGAAGTTTGATATAATGAAACATGAGGTGATACCATGGCACTCCACATGGGCGACTACAACGAACTGGAAGTCATCCGCGAAACACATTACGCATACATTCTTTCGGATGGCGAAGAAGAAGCATTCCTGCACCGCAAGCAAACGACCCGCAAACTCGATCTGCACGAACACGTGCGGGTGTTTCTGTATTACGATGGCAAAAAACGCGTGACGGCGACGATGAACGCCCCCGTCGTCGATCAGACCAGAGCGGCCTTCTGCAAGGTCGTCGAAGTCAGCTACCGGCTCGGCGCATTCGTCGACATCGGTCTCGTCAAAGACCTGCTGCTCAGCAAGGACGACCTGCCGTTTCTCAAGAACGAGTGGCCGGAGGTCGGCGACATGCTGTTCGTCACGATGCGCGTCGCCAAGAATCAGCTGACGGCACGACTGATCTCACGCTACGAGGTCAAGGACCATCTCATTCCCGCACAACCGCTCAAAGAGGGCGACACGGTCACGGCCTACAATCTGTACAAAGCCGAAGAAGGCAATGTATTCTTCACCGCCGAAGGCCATTACGTCTTCGTCTATTTCAAACACATGCGTAAAACCTACCGGCTCGGCGAGAAGACCGACATCACGATCACCATCGCCAAGGACGACGGCACCTACAACGGCACGATCATCGATCAGAAGGAAACGATGATCGACAAGGATGCCCAGCGGATTTTGGACTACCTGAGAGAAAACGGGGGATCAATGTCCTACACCGACCGCACCGATCCGGCCGTCATCCAACGCGTCTTCCACATGTCGAAAAGCGCCTTCAAGCGCGCCCTCGGTTCGCTCTACAAACAACAACTGATTGTTCTTGAGTCAACCAAAACTAAGCTAACCGACGCTTGATTATTGCCCCTTGCTGGGATATAATATAACCGACAAAAAAATCCAACCAAAGGTGAAACCATGGGACGTAAATTCGAAGTACGCAAAGCCGCAATGGCCAAGACGATGCTGCACAAAAGCAAACTCTACAGCCGCTACGGCAAGGAAATCTACATGTGCGCCAAACAAGGCGGCAGCAATCCCGACAGCAACCTGGCGCTCAAACATCTGATCGACAAGGCCAAGAAGGAACAAGTGCCGACCGACGTCATCAACCGCAACCTCAAAAAAGCCGAACAAGGCTATGGCGAAGACTATGCGCCGGTCCGCTACGAAGGCTTCGGCCCGGGCGGCATCGGCATCATCGTCGACACCCTCACCGACAACGTCAACCGCACCGTCAGCGAGGTGCGCAATTGCTTCACCAAGACCGATAGCAAACTCGGTGTCAACGGCAGCGTCGAACACGGGTATCGTCATCTGTCGTATGTGAGCGTCGCCAATCTCGACGAAGAAACGGTCTTTGAAACGTTGTTGATGAACGACATCGAACTGCTCGAAATCGACGAAGAAGACGGCATTGTCGAAGTCGAAGGCAACGGCTTCGACGAACAGAAAATCGTCAGCGCGCTGGAAGAAGCGGGCGGCGAAATCGTCGAGAGCGAAAGCGGCTGGTACCCGTTGGACTACATCGATCTCGACATGGAACAGTCGGAACTGTTCCACAAGTTCATGGACATGATCAACGAGGTCGAAGACGTCCAGGAAGTCTATCACAACGCCAAACCGATGGCCCGCGAAGAAGAGTCGTAATCCGACTCTTTTTACTTGCCTTTGGATTGTGTTTGCAGAGGGAAACTGCTATAATTTAAACGACATTTCAAACTGAGGTATCCATATGAAGAAACTACTTCATCTACCCATCCAGAAAGCACAGGACATGGTCCGGTTCGTCCGCGAGCTGCCACGCGCGGTCGCACTGGTCTTTTTGCTGTACTTCCTGCAGGGCGTGGTGCACAATCTCGGCCACCCCGTGACACCGGCCCTGGTCGAAGGCATGGGCATCGATGATTATTACTTCGGACTCTACTTCGCGGCCATGAGCCTCGGGCTCTTCGTCGGTGCGCCGATCTGGGGTGTGCTTGGCGACCGCGGCAACAAACGCACCTACATCGTGCTTGGATTGATCGTCTATTCGATCGGCCAGTACGCATTCGCCTTCGTCGGCGACCGCAATGTGATGATTCTGTTTCGCTTTCTGTCGGGGTTCGGCGTCAGCGCATCGATCACGCTGATCATGAGTCATCTGATCGAGCACTCATCCGATTCGAAACGAACCGTCTATCTCGGATTCTATCAGGCGCTGTTCGTGCTCGGCGGATCGGTCGGCTATTATCTCGGTGGCCGGATGACCGAGATTCCGTGGCTGATCGACGTGTTCCGAACCGACGATTACCGCAACGTGTTCTTCATTCAGGCGGTCGTCAACGTGTTCCACGCCACACTCGCGTTCGTCATCATCGGACGCGACACCGTCCGCAATCCAGCGGCATCGAAGAATCCCCTGCAGGGTTTCGCCGACATCAAGAAATTGGACAAGAACCTGATCGTGTTTCTGATCAGTCTCGCTTTGATCAGCCTCGGCGCGATCAACATCACCAAGTTCATCGAAGTGTTCATGAACGAATCGGGCTACAGCCCGACCGACATCGGCACCTTCGTCGGCGCCACCGGCATCGTGTCGATTGTCGCGACGATCGTGATCGTTCCGGTCGTGGCCGCGGCCAAGCGGGACTTTCCGTTCATGGTCGCGATACAGGCGCTGAGCGCGGTGATCATCTTCCTCGTGTTCCGCTCGAACGAGCTGTTGGTGACGCTGTACACCGGATTCATGGTGTATGTGGTGCTCAAGGCGGTCTACACGCCGCTCGAACAGCACTACATCAGCAGCCACGCCAAACCCGGGGAATATGGAAAAATCATGGGCGTGCGCCAGTCGTTCTTCTCGATCGGTCTCGTCGTCGGACCGCTGATCGGTGGCTTTCTGTATGAAGCGAGGCCGCTGTTGGTGTTTGATTTCAGCGTGTTGATGTTCGTCATCGGGTTCGTCTTGTTGCTGCTCATCGGTCGCAACATCAGACGAACCGGCAACGGCGCACATTCGTGAATAAACTGCTTTCAAAAGACGGCGGATTATGGTATAATTTTCGTTGAGGTGTTGGTATGAATCTACCGAATAAATTGTCACTCTTCCGGGTTGTCATCATTCCCGTCTTCGTCGTTGTCTACTACCTGACGGCGACGCCGTACAACACGTTCGATTACTTGCTCGCACCGCTGTTCGTGCTGGCCAGCGTGACCGATTTCTTCGATGGTTACATCGCCCGCAAGCACAATCTCGTGACGGTCTTCGGCAAGTTCATCGATCCGCTTGCCGACAAGCTGATCGTGATGAGCGCGTTGATCGTGCTCAACGCTCTCGGCAGTCTTCCCTACTGGGTGACGATCGTGATTCTGTCCCGCGAGTTCATCGTGACCGGCATCCGACTCGTCGCCGTCGGTGACGGCAAGGTCATCGCCGCGAGCAAACTCGGCAAGTACAAGACCGCCTCGACGATGGTCGGCATCATCCTGATGCTTTGCTATCCCTACTGGCAGAGTCTCGCCGACATCGGCATCTGGGTGGTGTACTTCGGCACGCTGATGACGATCGTCAGCGGCATCGATTACTTCATCAAGAACAAATCCATCTTATTGCAATCCATCTGAGCAAAACAAGACGTGCGCCGGTATCATATCGATAGCACGTACAGGAGGTCATACACATGGCAAAAGACGACAGACAAAAAGCCCTCGAATCCGCAATCAAGGAAATCGAGAAGCAACACGGCAAGGGCGCCGTCATGGTCCTTGGCGACGACGAACTGAACAAAACCATGGAGTCGATCCCGAGCGGCAGCATCCTGCTCGACAAGGCGCTCGGCATCGGCGGGTATCCGAAAGGCCGG
Source organism: uncultured Mycoplasmatota bacterium (assembly GCA_913062645.1). Lineage (GTDB taxonomy): Bacteria > Bacillota_I > Bacilli_A > Izemoplasmatales > Izemoplasmataceae > Xianfuyuplasma. Next base: position 1,071,106 of record CAJXVW010000001.1, on the reverse strand, counting down.
ATCATCGAAGTCTACGGACCGGAATCGTCCGGGAAGACGACATTCGCCCTGCACGCCATCGCCGAAGCGCAGAAGAAGGGTGGCTACGCCGCCTTCATCGACGCCGAACACGCGCTCGATCCGCAATACGCTCGCGCCCTCGGCGTTGACGTCGACAACTTGATCCTGTCGCAACCCGACACCGGCGAACAAGCGCTGGAGATCACCGAAGCGCTGATCCGCAGCGGTGCCATCGACATCGTCGTCATCGACAGTGTCGCGGCCCTCGTTCCCGAAGCCGAAATCCGCGGTGACATGGGCAGCAGCCACGTCGGTCTGCAGGCACGCCTGATGTCGCAGGCGATGCGCAAACTGTCCGGCGCCATCTCAAAATCGAAGACGATCGCGCTGTTCATCAACCAGATCCGCGAAAAAGTCGGCATCATGTTCGGCAATCCCGAAACCACCCCCGGCGGCCGCGCGCTCAAATTCTACTCGAGCGTTCGCCTCGAAATCCGTCGCGGCGAACAACTCAAGGACGGTACCGACATCGTCGGCAACAAGGCCCGTGTCAAGGTCGTCAAGAACAAAGTCGCCCCGCCGTTCAAGAAACTCGAGGTCGACCTCGTCTACGGTCTGGGCATCAGCAAGACCGGCGAAATCATCGACATCGCCGTCGACGCCGAAATCATGAAAAAATCGGGTTCCTGGTACAGCTACAACGACGACAAGATCGGCCAAGGCCGTGAAAACGCCAAGAAGTATCTTGAGGACAACCCTGAATTATTGCAGGAACTGGAACAGAAAGTTCGCGAAACATTGGGCATTTAGCATGCCCTTTTTTCGTGCTTGGAGGTGAGCCATGTGAAAATCACCCTGGTGCAGGCGACGGTGCGGGACACCGTCACCGCCAATCTCGATCACATCGAGGAGTTGCTTCATCCGTCGCCACAAACCGATCTCATCGTGCTGGGCGAGATGTTCGTTGCTCCGTATCAGCACGACAAGTTCAAGACCAATGCGATCGAACGCGGCGACCCGTCGTTCGAACGGATTCGCGCGATCGCCAGACGCCACGATGTCTGGTTGGTCGCCGGCAGCATCCCCGAACGCGACGGGGAACAACTGTACAATACGACGTTCGTGTTCGATTCACGCGGACAGGTCGTCGCCCGGTATCGCAAGATTCACCGGTTCGCCGTGACGTATCCCGACGGCCGGACGTTCCGCGAACACGACACGATTGCCGCTGGCGACGAGCTCGTGGTCGTGCCGACGCCGTTTGGGACGATCGGTCTGATGATCTGTTTCGACATTCGTTTTCCGCAGTTGGCGCACCGCTTGCGGACGATGGGTGCGGACGTGCTGGTGGTGCCCGGCGCGTTCAATGATTATACCGGTCCACTGCATTGGCGACTCGCCTTTCAAAGTCGCGCCGTGGACAATCAGCTGTACGTTGTCGGCGTGTCTCCCGCCGCCGACAGCTCCGGTGACTACGCCTACTACGGACATTCGATCGTCGTTGATCCCCTGGGACGGATCCGCTTCGAAGCCGACGGGGAAGAAACCGTGCGGACCGTGGAGGTCGATCTCGCCGAGATCGCCGACATTCGTCGGACGTTGCCGATCATCGCCAACGAAACCAATCTACCAGAGTGAGGTATCTGTCATGAATGCAATAGCAGAAGTCAAAGGACTCTACAAAATCGTCGCCCTCAAGCGACTGCGGCAGACCGAAGGGGTCTTGTTCGATCTCATTCCCAACGATTTCTTCGAAGGACTGGGCGGGGTCGATCGAGTCATCCATGCCTCGCACGCCCTGTCCCCGGGGCCCGTCGGCGATGTCGCCCGACCGTGGTACATGCATCTCCATCAGAGCGACAACCTGGTCGTTCTCCATGGCGAACGACACATTGACCTGTATAGCGTGGCCCACGGCAAAATCGAGCGCTTCGTCGTCACCAAGGACAAAATCTGGCACAACGGCGAACTGGTCGCGGACCAGCCGGCGGTGCTGTGTTGGCCGACCCACGTGTTCCACCGCGTGGAAAGCAAAGCGCAAGGCAGCGCATCGATGAATTTCGCACAACGGAGCAGTGATTTCGACATTCGATACAACTTCAGCATCTACGATCTCGACACCGAAACGGGTGCCTACCGCGTGATTCGCGAAGGGCACGAAGACCAGTTTTGACGATGCGGACGACCGGCCTTGGCCCGGCCGTCCGTTTTCTTTGATTTCTTGTCTATATTCATTGACTTTTTGACGCTCTAGTTGTTATAATGAAATGGTTATATCGCTTCTACTCATAATGTTTCATTATGTATATTGCAATAGTCACAACCATAGAACGGAGATGAATTCATGACACCATTGATTCAAGTACTCTCCGGTCTGGCATTTTTAGCAGTAGGTATTACGCTGGGGTTCTTCCTCAGCATCTACATCGGTGAACGCGGTCTCTTAAAAGCCCGCCAAAAAGCCGACACACTGATTGAAGACGCAAGAAAACAAGCGGACAAGAATAAGAAAGAATCGTTGCTTGAAGCCAAACAAGAGATTCACAAGCTGCGCTTGGAATTCGACAAACAGATCAAGGATCGCAAAGAAGAAGCCGACGCCCTCGAGCAGAAGCTGATGCAGCGTGAAGAAACCTTGGACCGTCGCAGTTCCAACATTGACAAGCGCGAATCCAACTTGGACAAGAAAGAAGAGCAAATCGAGCGTAAAAAACAATCATTGGACGACAAAAATCTCAGACTGGACAAACTGATTGAAGAACAAAACGACAAATTACTGGAAATTGCCCGATTCACCCTCGACGAAGCACGCGAACTCATTTTCAAACGAGTAGAAGACGAAATGGCCAATGAGATCGCACTGTACATCAAGGAAGAAGAAGAGAAGGCGAAACTTGTCGTTGACAAGAAAGCGAAACACCTGTTAAGTCAAGCCATTCAGAAATATGCCCAAGACGTGACCAGCGAACGCACCGTCAGCGTTGTGCAACTGCCCAACGACGACATGAAAGGTCGCATCATCGGTCGCGAAGGCCGCAACATCCGCACCATCGAAGCCCTCACCGGCATCGATCTGATCATCGACGACACACCCGAAGCAGTCGTCTTGAGCGGCTTCGATCCGATCCGTCGCGAAATCGCCAAACGGACCCTGGAAGCACTCGTCGCCGACGGCCGCATCCATCCCGGACGCATCGAAGAAGTTGTCGAGAAGACCCGCAGCGAAGTCGACCGGTTCATTCGCGACAAAGGCGAAGAGGCCGTCTTCGAAGTCGGCATCGGCCGCATCCATCCCGACCTGGTGAAACTGCTCGGTCGCTTGCACTTCCGCACCAGCTACGGACAGAACGTGCTGCGCCACGCGATTGAATGCGCGTTCCTCGCCGGCAAACTGGCCGTCGAACTCGGCGAAGACGAAGTGCTCGCCAAACGGGCCGGACTGCTGCATGACATCGGCAAGGCCGTCGACCACGAAGTCGAAGGCTCGCACGTCGAAATCGGCATCAATCTCGCCAACCGTTACAAAGAACCGTTCGAGGTCATCGATGCGATTCAGTCGCATCACGGTGAAGTCGAAGCGAAGACGATCATCGCCGTGCTCGTCGCCGCCGCCGACGCCCTCAGCGCCGCTCGCCCGGGTGCCCGCAGCGAATCCCTTGATTCGTACATCAAGCGCCTCGAGCAGCTCGAACAGATTTCCACCGATGTCCCCGGCGTCGAACACGCCTACGCCATTCAGGCCGGACGCGAAGTCCGCGTCATCGTCGAACCGAACAAGGTCGACGACAACATGGCCTACAAGATCGCGCGCGACATCAAAGACAAAATTGAAGAACAGCTCTCCTATCCCGGTACCATCAAAGTCACCGTCATCCGGGAAACCAGAGCGCAAGACATCGCCAAATAAAGCCTTCGATATCGAAGGCTTTCTCTTTAGGAGGATGCCCATGGAATGGTTTGATCTCTACGATAAGGACGGCAACAAGCTCCCGAAGAAAATGCCGCGCGGCGGCAGCAACCATCCCGGTGAATACCACCTCGTGGTCCACGTCTGGATCCGCGACAGTCTGGGTCGTTATCTGATCCAGCAACGCAACAAGCGAAGCGACCTCGTGCCCCATCAATGGGGCATCACCGGCGGCGCCGTGACGAGCGGGGAAACGTCGCTTGCCGGGGCACTCCGCGAAACTTACGAGGAAATCGGTCTGACGCTGGACCAGGCGAAACTGCGCCGGGTTCATCGCTACGTGATCGATCACCCCAAGAGCAACTACATCACCGATCTCTATCTGTACGAAGAAGATGTCTTGCTTAATGACTTGAAACTTGATACAGTAGAAGTGAGAAATGTGGACTACAAGTCCATGGACGAGATCCGCGCGATGATCACCGAAGGAACCTTCTGGGATTACGAGCGGTTGCTCGAGCGACAAGGGTATCTGGCCCTTCTGGAAAAGAGTTGATCAACATGCGCGTACTGTGCATCGGCGACGTCTTCGGCACTCTCGGCCAAGCGGCGCTCGCCAAATACATGGACACCCTCAAACGGGAGTACCGTCCCAATCTGATTTTCGTCAACGCCGAGAACATCGACCGGGGCTTCGGCATCACCGAGCCGATCTACAAGGAACTGATGAGCATGGGCGTGGCGATGATCACGATGGGCAACCACACCTTCCGCAACAAGAAGGTGTTCGAATTCATCGATGACGCCAACATTCTGCGTCCTGCCAACTATGACGAGAGCGTGCCCGGCAAGGGCTACCGCACGATCCGCTACAACACCGAGACGGTGACTCTCGTCAGCCTCATGGGCCGCGTCTTCATGGGCGATCCGCTCGACAATCCGTTCCGCAAGATCGATGCGATTTTGGACGAGATCGAAAGCGACTATGTGTTCGTTGACTTTCACGCCGAAGCAACCAGTGAGAAAATCGCCTTCGCCCATTACGTCGATGGACGCGTAACCGCCGTCTACGGCACCCACACGCACGTCCCGACGGCCGATGCGATGATCCTGCCGAAGGGTACAATGTACCTCACCGACCTCGGCATGGTCGGCGCCAAGTACGGTGTCCTTGGGGCTGAAAAGGACCGCCAGATCCACAAGTTCGTGACCGGTCTCCGCGGTGGCGTCAAGGAAGCGACCGAAGGACCGCTCCAACTCAACGCGGTGGTGTTCGACACCACCGCCCAAACGATCGAACGCATCAACATCATGGAGTGAGGGCGAACGCACTCACTCTTTCTTCACACTCCATCCAAACGGTGATAGCATGAGCAAAGATTACAGCACCTATTTTGTCAAACCGTCACTCCGCGATGCGCGCAAGCGCAAGCGAGACGACACGCCCACACTCGACTTCAACGACTACATGAACATCGAGGGCATCGGCAAGAACAAGACCTATACGATCGAAACCTACGGTTGTCAGGGCAACGTCGCCGACAGCGAGAAGATCGCCGGCATCCTCGAAGCGCTCGAATTCACCAGAAGCGCCACCTTGGACGACGCCGATCTGATTCTCCTCAACACCTGCGCGGTCCGCGCCAATGCGGAAAACCGTGTGTTTGGCGAACTCGGTCGACTGAAACAATACAAGAACAACAACCCCGATTTGATCCTCGGCGTCTGCGGCTGCATGCCGCAGGAGGAACACGTCGTCAACAAGATACTCGCCAAGTACCATTATGTCGATCTGGTGTTCGGCACCCACAACATCCACCGCTTACCGACGTATCTCGAGACCGTCCTGCTGTCGAAAGAGCGGGTCATCGAAGTCTTCAGCGAAGAGGGATCGATTGTCGAGAACATGCCGAAACTGCGCGACAACGCAAAGAAGGCCTGGGTCAACATCATGTACGGCTGCGACGAATTCTGCACCTACTGCATCGTCCCCTATACCCGCGGCAAGGAACGCAGCCGCAGTCCCGAACACATCCTCGCCGAAGTCGATGAGCTGATCGCCCAGGGCTATCATGAAATTACCCTGCTCGGCCAAAACGTCAACAGCTACGGCAATGATTTCACCGATCGAACCTATCGATTCAAGGATCTGCTCGCCGATCTTCACACGAAACCGATCACCCGCGTCCGGTTCACGACGTCGCATCCCAAGGACTTCGACACCGAGACGATCGCCATTCTTGCCAGAGGGGGCAATCTGATGCCCTACATCCATCTCCCGGTGCAGTCCGGAAACGATCGCGTGTTGAAACGCATGAACCGAAAATATACGCGTCAGGAGTACCTTGAACTTGTCGCTGAAATTCACCGTCAAATCCCCGGCGTATCATTGACCACTGACATCATCGTCGGATTTCCCGGGGAAACGGACGAGCAGTTTGAAGACACCCTCAGTCTGGTCGAACGCTGCAATTTCGAAGGGGCGTTCACGTTCATCTACTCGAAACGCGAAGGCACTCCGGCGGCGCAATACGACGACGATGTTCCCATCGCCGTCAAGAAAGCGCGCCTGCAGCGCTTGAACACCCTTGTCAACGCCGGATACAAGCGGGGCAATAAACGCTTTGAAGGGCATACGGTAAAGGTTCTCGTTGATGGTACGAGCAAAAACGACGACACCGTGCTCGCCGGCTACAGCGAGCACAACAAGCTCGTCAATTTCACCGGTCCGGCGGATTTGATCGGCCACATCGTCACGGTCAAAATCACCGAAGCGAAAACCTGGTATCTGTGGGGGGAGTACCATGGATAAACTCGAACAACTGTTGCAATTGATTCGCGACGATGCCCAGGTTCGACGCTTTCAGGAACTGGAACAAGTGATTGACCAGAATGAGAGTCTTCAAACAAAATACAAAATTCTGTTGGATGCTCAGAAGGACATGGTCCAAGCCGAAGTCAAGAAATTACCGCGCTATGAATCCAGCAAGAACCGGTACGAATCGTTGCGGGACGAACTGTTGGACCATCCGCTGATGGGCGAATATCTCGATCTGCTCGAGGCTATCAACAACGATCTTTCCTTGATCCGCACAATCATCGAAGAGGAAATCAATCGTGACCTTGACTAGGTGTGGAAAAACCACACCTCACATCAAAGGGAAATCGCTACAAAAAGCAATTTCCTATTGATTTACCTAATCTTCTATTGTATAATTGACATAGATGTAAATTCGGTATCAAAGGAGGCTGTAACATGGCGCGCAAGAAGAAAGGCGAAGAATTCATCTACCTGTACTCCAAAAAGGTTCGCATTTCCAAACTCGTACAGGAATTCACGGTGATTCCTTCCCATGAGATCGTCAAGTATCTCCTCAACAAGGAAATCTACTTGCCCAACTATTTGCACAAGGCCCTGATCCGCAAGAACATCGCACCGGCGATCGCCAACGCGGAAAGTTCGAACAAATTCTCAGACGAAATGCAATTTCGCCTGAAATGGTTTGACAAGTTCACGATCTTCCAGCTCGAACGGCTGGCCTCCGGTTACCAACTGCCGATCAACGTCACCGAATACAAAAAGGATTTCTGGGACATCATCGTCCGCAACCGCAGCGAACTCGGCATCAACAACCTCGAGTTCGTGAAGCTGCAGAACCTGACACTCAAGTACGCTCGGGAACCGCAGGAAAGCTACGACGCGATGATGGACGAGTTCAAGAAGGTCTATTTCGAACCCGACGGCTACTTCGACGGCACGCTCATCGAAGACGCCAAGGAAGTGCTCTCCAACGCCACCACCCTGACTGAAATCCGTGAACTCGGTGCCGTCTACGGCGTCGAAATTCCGCGTCGCATCAACAAACAGCAACTGATCGACATCGTCGCCCTCAAACTCGATTTCGACGACGAGAAACGCGAAGAAATCGCCAAGAAATCGATTCTCGAGATCGAACGCTACGCGCGTCGCCGCAAAGTCAACGTCTCAATCGAACTCAAAAAGGACGACATGATCGAATACATCCTCATCAAGATGCCCAAGCAGGCGGCGCCCAAATACACCAACAGCCTCAACGTGTTCGCCGGCATGAACATCGAGGAATACCTCTACAACATCAAATTCCAGGAAATCGCCAACAAGGTCTCCGAAAAACGCAAGAAGAACGTTCGCCTCGGATTCCTGATTCTGCTTGCCGTGACGGTCCTCGCCGCGGTCGGCTATCTCGTCTACACCGAATTCCTGATGTAAAGGAGCTCATCCATGGACGCAGGTGACAAGTCACAATACACGCCGATGATGCGTCAATATCTCACCATCAAAGAAGACTATAACGATGCTATAGTCTTTTTTCGACTGGGCGACTTCTACGAAATGTTCTTCACCGATGCCTACATCGCATCCCGCGAACTGGAGATCCAGCTCACCGGCCGCGACGCCGGCGCCGAGGAACGCGTGCCGATGTGCGGCGTACCGCACCACGCCGCCGAGAGCTACATCGAACGGCTCATTCAGAAAGGCTACAAGGTCGCCATCTGCGAACAGGTCGAGGACCCCAAGGACGCCAAGGGGATCGTTCGTCGCGACGTCGTCCGTCTGATTACGCCAGGCACCTTCATGGAAGCCCAGGCAGGCGACATCAACTACCTCGCCGCGATCGGCATCAATGCCAAGAACTACACGATCAGTTACCTCGAACTCGCCACCGGCGACACCTATTCGATGCGGCTTCCCAAAGACCTCAACATCCTCCAGAGCGAACTGCTTCAGATCCAACCGAAGGAACTGGTTCTGTCGGGTGTTTATGACGCCGAACACCTTGAGTCCTACATCGCCAGCGAAGGCGTGCTCGTCAGCTACCACAAGGACACGACCACACCGGCCGTGTTCGATGCGCTGTTTGCGCATTTGCCGTCCAAAGACGAGCAGAAGACCTTCGCCCGACTCCTGTCCTACATCATCCTGACCCAAAAACGCGAACTGATGCATCTCAAGCCGGCGCGCGTGCTCGAAGCGAGCAGTTATCTGAAGATGGACGCCAACACCGTCCGCAACCTCGAACTTACCGAAACGATGCGCCAGAACAACCGCATCGGCAGTCTGTTCTGGCTGCTCGATCACGCCACGACGGCGATGGGCAGCCGCTATCTGAAAAAACAGATGCTGCGGCCGCTCGTCAACAAGGACGTCATCGAAACCCGCTACGACACGATCGACGCGCTCAACCGCGAGTTCATCGTCAAGGCCGAACTCAAGGACCTCCTCAAACACGTCTACGATCTGGAACGGATCGTCGGTCGCATCAGTTACGGCAACACCAACGCCAAGGACCTCGTCCAGCTGCGACGCAGTCTGTCGATCCTGCCGGAACTGACGACCAAACTGCGAGAACTCGACAATCCGCAAACGACGTTCTTCGCCGACAACATCGATCCCTTGAGCGACTTTTACGCCCTGCTGGAGCGGTCGATCGAAGACGATCCGCCGCTCACCATCAAAGAAGGCGGAATCATCAAGGACGGCTACAACGACGATCTCGACGAGATCAAGAACGCCGCCCTCAACATCAAGGAATGGCTGACCGAACTGCAAGCCACGGAACGCGAGCGGACCGGCATCAAGAAACTCAAAATCGGCTACAACCGCGTGTTCGGCTACTACATCGAAATCCCCAAGGGCCAGATCGATCAGGTCAAGGACGAGTTCGGATACACCCGCAAACAGACGCTCGCCAACAGCGAACGATACATCACCGAAGAACTCAAGGCCAAGGAGCAAGTCATCCTCTCCAGTGAAGAGAAAAGCGTCCAGCTCGAATACGAACTGTTCCTCGCCGTGCGCGACATCGCGCGCACCCACATTCACACGATCCAGAAGAACGCCGACATCCTCAGCGAACTCGATATGCTGATCAGTCTCGCGCAATCGAGTGAAGAACTCAATCTGATCCGTCCGACGCTGGTCGATGACACGACGATCGAAATCACCGATTCCCGCCATCCGGTGGTGGAAAAGGTGCTCACCGACGACATCTTCGTGCCCAATGACATCGTCATGAACAAGCACACCGACATTCTCCTCATCACCGGTCCCAACATGAGCGGTAAGTCGACGTACATGCGCCAGATGGCGATCACCGCGATTCTCGCCCAGATCGGCTCGTTCGTACCGGCCAAGGACGCGAAGATTCCCGTCTTCGACGCGATCTTCACCCGCATTGGCGCCGCCGACGATCTCGTCAGCGGTAAATCGACGTTCATGGTCGAGATGCTCGACGCCAACAACGCGATCCAGCACGCCACCAAGCGCTCGCTGATCCTGTTCGATGAAATCGGCCGCGGCACCGCCACCTACGACGGCATGGCGCTGGCCCAGGCGATCATCGAGTACATTCACGAGAAAATCGGCGCCAAGACGCTGTTCTCGACCCACTACCACGAACTCACCGACCTCGACAAGTCGCTCAACCGCCTGCGCAACGTCCACGTCAGCGCCAAGGACAAGGACGGCACGATCCTCTTTCTGCACAAGGTCAAGGAAGGCCCGACCGACAAGTCCTACGGCATCAACGTCGCCAGTCTCGCCGAACTGCCAAAGGGACTGATCGAGCGCTCGAAACAGATTCTTCATTCCCTCGAGGAATCCCACGAACAGCTGATCGACCACAGCTCGATCAATCTGTTCAACTTCGACGACTACGAAGTGGAAGTGGAAACACCACGCGTCAAAGACGAAGTTGCGGCGCTCCTAGAAGGCGTCGACATCGATCAGCTGACGCCGCTTGAGGCACTCAATCTGTTGCACAAGATCATACAAAAATTATAGCCTTAACCGGGCTATTTTTTTGTCGCTTTGGTATAATGTAACCGAGGTGATACCATGGCAAAGAAATATCACGACCAAATCATCAAACTCACGCCGATTCAATACAAGGTGACCCAGCAAAACGGCACCGAACGGCCGTTTCAAAATGAATATCACGACGAGTTCGCAGACGGCATCTACGTCGACGTCGTATCCAAACGCGTGCTGTTCTCGTCCAAGGACAAGTTCGACGCGCACTGCGGCTGGCCGTCCTTCACGCGTCCCGTCGACGGGGACGAAATCGTCACCAAGCGCGACTTTTCGCACGGCATGATCCGCACCGAAGTCCGCAGCGCCGACGCCGACAGCCATCTCGGCCATGTCTTCAACGACGGCCCCAACGGCAATCTCCGCTACTGCATCAACTCAGCCAGTCTGGAGTTCATCCCCAAAGACAAGATGAAGGAGCGAGGCTACGAAGAATACCTGACTCTGTTCGAGTAGAGGTGTTCTTTTTTTTGCACTGTGGTATAATGAACACTGAGGTGATACCATGAAACAACTCGATCAAACCGTCCAGAACATGATCCGCAACAACCGTCAGGCGATTCGTCCGAACTGGGAGGATCTGCGTCAGACGGAGACGCCGCGCACGCTCGACCACGACCGTCCGGAACAATTCAAACCGGCCTCCAAAGGGGCAGAGCGGATCACGCTGGACCATGTCTTCCCCCATGTCCATCAGAAGACCTTCGCCGAGGTTGTCGCGTCCAGGCGCAGTCTGCGTCAGTATGACGAGCGGCCGCTGACCAAGGAAGAAATCTCCTATCTGCTGTATGAAACGGCCCGCGTCAGTGCTTACAAAGAAGGCGTCACGTTCCGCACGATTCCAACCGGCGGCGCCACCAATGCGATGGAAACCTATCTGTACGTCGATCATGTCGAGGGACTGGAATCGGGTCTCTACCACTACCTGCAAGCCGACCACGAATTGGCGCTGATCGAACGCGCCGCCGATCTCGGCGAACGCGTCAATCACGCCTTGTACAGCCAACTGCGCGGCGCGTCCGCGGTGTTCGTATTCACCGCCGTCCCCGCTCGCAGCGAATACAAGTACGCGTTTTGCGCCCACAAGATGATCGCCATCGAAGCCGGCCATGCCGGGCAGAACCTGTCGCTCGCCGCCGAGGTGATCGACGCCGGGGCCTGCGCCATCGCCGCCTATCGGCAAAACGCGATGGACGAACTGCTCCAGCTTGACATCGATCAGGAGTTCGCGACCTACGCGTTCACCGTCGGCAAGAAGAAACACGCCTGAGGGCGTGTTTTTTTCGGTTAAAATCATAGATTTTAGGCGGTTGTTCGTATATAATGAGAATAAGTGAAAGAGGGGTCATACCATGGGCAAAATCATTCAACTCGACGACAATTTGAGCAACCTCATCGCCGCTGGCGAAGTCGTGGAAAACATGGCTTCGGTGGTCAAGGAACTGGTGGAGAACGCGATCGATGCCAATGCGCAAACGGTGCGCATCGATCTGCTCGAAGCCGGTCTCAACGAAATCAAGGTCACCGACGATGGCGACGGCATGGGCAAGGACGACATGAAAATGGCGCTCCGGCGTCACGCCACGTCGAAGATCCGGACGGCGCAGGATTTGTTCCACATCAGCAGTCTCGGGTTCCGCGGCGAAGCCTTGCCGTCGATTGCGAGCGTCAGTCACCTCGAGATGATCTCGAGCGAAGGCGACACCGGCTATCGCGTCTTTTTCCTCAAGGGCGAACTTCAGGAAGAAGGCGAGTACGGTCCCAAAAAAGGTACGACCATCACCGTTCGCTATCTCTTTTACAACACTCCCGCCCGGCTCAAACATCTCAAGGCGACGACGACCGAACTGTCCTACATCGTCGATTACGTCAACAAGATCGCGCTCAGCCATCCCGACATCGGGTTCACCCTCACCAACGACGGTCGTACCCTGTTTCGCACGAGTGGCGATGACGACTACCGCAAGGTGCTCGCCAACATCTACTCCGTCGACATCATCAAGAACATGGTTCCCTTCGCCGGCGAGAACCAGTATTTCAAAATTTCCGGCTACCTCGCCAAACCCCAGATCACGCGCTCGACGCGTCAGCACGTCACCGTCATCGCCAATCAGCGGATGATCAGGAACAACAAGGTCATCAACGCCGTCGTCGAAGGCTACCGGACCTATCTGCCGATCGGCAAGTACCCGGTCGTTTTCGTCAACATCGAACTCGATCCGCTGCTCATCGACGTCAACGTCCACCCCCAGAAACTGGAAGTCAAGTTCACCGAGGAGCGGATGTTGCTGTCGTTGATCACCAGAACCATCCTCGACACGCTCCGCGGCCTCGATCTGATTCCCCAGATCGAACGCGTCAAGCCCGCTGAAGAAACCAAATACCAGCAACTCAACCTCCGCCCCGACGCCGATGAACAAAGTCTCGTCAAGGAGGATTTCGTCAACTATCTCAACGATCTCGTCGACAAGAAGAAACAGCGGGAAGCATCCGACGACACGGCGGGTGAGATTCACAAACAAGGTGACCCACTGATCGTTCCGGCAACGCCGAAACTGCCCCGTCTCGAATACATCGGCCAGTTCATGGGCACCTATTTGATCGCCCAGAACGACGAAGGCCTGTTCCTCATCGACCAGCACGCCGCCGCCGAACGGATTCGTTACGAGCACTACCGCCAGGCATTCGGGGCCGTCGCCATCGAACGTCAGAAACTGCTGATTCCGATCACGCTTGATCTGTCCAACGCGGAAGTGCTGCGCCTGGCCGATCAGCTCGATCGGTTCGAGCCGCTCGGAGTCGTCGCCACCGTCAACGACCACAACGGCATCGACATCCTCGAGGTGCCGAGTTGGTTCCCCTCCGGCTACGAACTCATCTACGCCGAGGAAATCGCCCGCTATGTGTTGGAAGGACGGGATGTGAGAGTTACCGACATCCGTGACGATCTGGCGAAAAATCTGTCCTGCAAACACTCGATCAAGGCCAACAAATACATCAACCACAAGGAAATCGAACGACTTCTCAGTGATCTGTCCGGTTGCGACAACCCCTACACCTGTCCACACGGTCGACCCGTGATCATCCATTTCACGGTCAGTGAAATCGAGAAGATGTTCCACCGGATTCAATCATGATCGTCGTCGTCATCGGACCGACCGGCATCGGCAAGACGCGTCTCGGTGTCGCCCTCGCCAAACATTTCGATACCGACGTCATCAGCGGTGACTCGGTCCAGGTCTACCGCGGTCTCGACATCGGCAGCGCCAAAGTCACCGAAGCGGAGATGGACGGTGTCACCCACCACCTGATTGACGTCCTCGAACCAACCGAGGACTTCAGCGTCGCACTCTATCAGACGATGGTGCGGGCCAAAATCAAGGACTTGGAAGACGCCGGCAAACTGCCGCTCATCGTCGGTGGCACGGGCCTCTACATCAAGAGTGTCCTGTTCGACTACAACTTCACCGATACCCGGCGTGATCCAGAGGAAGAACAGAAGTACGACCATCTCGACAACCAACAACTACATGAGTTGCTGCAAGAGCGCGATCCCAAGGCAGCGCAATCAATTCATCCCAACAACCGCAAGCGGGTGCTCCATGCGATCACCCGCAGCGACAAGAACATGGTTTCGGCCAACACCAACAAGGACGTACCCGTCTACGATTTCGTCATTCTCGGGTTGACGATGGAACGTCAGAAACTGTATCGGATGCTCGACGAGCGCGTCGATGCGATGCTCCAAGACGGACTGATCGATGAAGTGCGCGGCTTGTACGACCGCGGCGTCCGCACCAATGCGACCAAGTCGATCAGCTACCGCGAGCTGTACCGTCATTTCGACGGTGAATGGACGCTCGAGCACGCGATCGCCAAGATCAAACAGCACAACCGCAACCTCGCGCGCAAGCAGTACACCTTTTTCCGCAATCAGTTTCCGATCCGCTGGATCCAGGTGGATGCGGATGATTTTGACCAAACCATCGACCGGGCAATCGCCATCGTCGAAGCGGAGATGAACCGATGAAACGCCACGTGCGTGACATCCTCAGCGATGCCTTCATCACAATCGCCAGACCGATCGTGTTCTGGTTGATGAAACGCGAACTGAAGGTTGTTCATCACGGAGACGTGATTCCCAAAGAACGGGCTCCGTTCGTGTTGATATCGAACCATTTCAACACCTGGGACAGTTTTGTCGTGATGACCAACGTCAAAGCCTTCATCCGTTTTGTCGCCACCGAAATCGCCTACCTCGACTGGTCCAAGAAACTGGGCATGAAACACCTGGCCCGAACGATCAAGAAACGTGTCGGCAAGCCCGACATCCAGGCGACCAGACGCATCTACGAAGCCATTCGCCAAGGGTATGCGATCGGGTTGTTTCCAGAGGGCGACAACACTTTCTACGGCGAGACCCTCGACATCTACCAATCGACTGGCAAGCTGCTCAAGCGGCTGAACGTCGACGTCATCCTGATCAAACAGCAAGGCGGCTATCTGTCGCAACCGCGCTGGGCCGATCATTTCAGCAAACAGGGGGTCGTTCATACGACGACACGAACGCTGATTCCCCAGTCGGAACTCGCGACCAAGAGCGACCAGGAGATCAACGACATCGTCCGCGCCGCCATCTACAACAACGATTACGACTTCCAACGGGAACAGATGATCGACATGAACCGCAAGCATCGTGCCGAAGGCATCGAACGGCTGGTGTACCTGTGCAGCGAGTGCCGCGGCGTACTCACCGTCAAGGGCGTCGGTGATGACATCGTCTGCGACACATGCGGCACGATCGGCACGATCAACACCTACGAGTTCATCGAGGGCAACCGTTTCGACAACCTCGTCGACTACAACCACTTCCAATACGCCCACATCGAGGACGTCGTGAACAGCACCTTCGCGTTCGACGTGACGTTCAACACCGTCGACGTCAAACGCCACAAGAACCACAAGCTGGGCACCTACACGGTCCATTACGAGAACCTCCGGCTGCGCCTGGAAAACGGCTCCGATGAGCGCATCTTCGAGATCAAGAAGATGCGTTATCCCGTCAATACGATGCGTCACAGTTTCTCGTTCGACTACGAGGGCGTGACCTACAACTTCACCGACATCCGGCATCAGTTCGTCCTGTACGAACTGTGCCGTCATGTGAACGGCAGTTACAAGGAGTGATTCGATGCGCTACAAACACAAGGTAGACTGGTGGATCGGCGCCATCATGTGGGGCTCGATCCTGATGTTCATCCCGCTGTTCTGGCTCGTTCCGGAGGATGAAATTTGGATTCTCGCCGTGTCGATGATCGTCATGGCGGCGATCATCCTGCCGTTTTTCAGCGGCTACATCGAACTGCGTGACGACGATCTGTACATCAAGATGCACGTGTTCCATCAGTCCATTCCCTACGACAACATCAAGAGCGTCCGGCTCGTGACCAACTTCTTGTCGTCGATGGCGATGACCGCCCGACGGATCGAAATCAAGGAACACGACAAGGGCTTCGTCCGCGGTACGACGTACATCGGGCCCGTCGAACGCGAGGACGTCTATGACGAACTCCTGCGGCGCTGTCGCAATCTGGAGGACTGATTGCGAAATCGGCCCTGCTAACTTGTATGTATGGTACAATGAAGTATCACCGGAGGTGACGACATGAAACGATTTGTCCTGATGCTGTTTTTCAGCTTGCTGGTCGCCCTTGGCGGCCAATTGCACGACCCGGTTTCGGCGCGGGTCTCTTTGTACGATGAAGGGGTCACGTATCTGCGTGACATCGACCAGTTCAACAACATCGTCATCTTCATCCGTTTCGCCGATGAAACCGACTACGAAGCACCGTATTCGTACACGTACTACGAGAATCTGTTCAACGGCGTCGACACCGTCAGTCTCCGTGACTATTATTTGGATGTGTCCTACGGCCAGCTGGCGATCGATTCGTATCTGATCGCCGAAAGCGACCAGATCATCTTCTATACCGACATCTACGATCGCGGGTATTATCAACCCTACGATCTCACCACCAATCCCGACGGCTATACCGCCTCGACCCGCAACAAACGGGAACACGAACTGCTCAAGCGGGCGATCGACTACGTCGAAGCCAACGATCTCGTCCCCGACTCGCTCGACATCGACGTCAACAACGACGGCGACATCGACAGTCTGACGTTCGTCGTCAGCGGCGAAGCCGGCGACTGGAACGTCCTGCTCTGGCCCCACAAGTGGGAGATGTCGACCTACTACAACTACTCGAGTCAGCAATACACCGTCGATGCCCCGAAGATCAACGGCAAGTATGCGTATTATTACACCTTCAACCTGCTCGGCAACGAGCCGGACTACCAGTACATGGTCGACGTGCCGGTGCTTGCGCACGAAACGTTCCATCTCGTCAGCGCTCCCGATCTGTATCATTATTATCGCTACACCTGGATCGAACCGGTCGGCGACTGGGGTCTGATGGAATCCCTGACCGACGTGCCGAGCCACATGCTCGGCTACATGAAGTACCAGTACGGCGGTTGGATCGACACCGTCACCGAGATCACCGAAAGCGGTACCTACACGATCTACCCGCTTCAGGATTCGCCCAACAACCTGTATCGCATCGATACGGGCTATTCCAATGAATACGTTTATCTCGAATACCGCGACAACGACGGACCTTACGAAAGCAATCTGCCCGCCAGCGGGCTGATCGCCTATCGCGTCGATGACGACTACCTGGACGACGGCAACGTCGACGGCTACTACCTGGACGACGGTGTCACACCGGCCAACGAGGTGTTCATCTTCCGTCCCGGTCTCTACGACATGGAAGAACCGATCTTCTTCGAGGCGGACGATCGCAACAACCGCGACGAGGACGGCCAGATCGACGACGCGGCGCTGTCGCAGTTCAATGCGTATGACGAAATGGGCATCGGCACATCGATTCCGATGTTTTACAGCGACGGCACGCTGATGTCGATCAAAATCTACGACGTCGTCGAACACGATGGTTATCTGACATTCTCGATCATCTTCGATTCGCCGCGCATCGAACTGTCCACGAACCTGCCCGTCCAGGATCTCGACCGCGTTAATTTTGTCAATCATCCGGCGTCCTATTACAGTTTCCGGATTCGCGACGTCAATCCCGCTTACGATGTCTACTACACGCTCGACGGCAGCACACCGACGACATCGAGCACGCTCTATGCGGGTGGCGACATCGTCTTCACCAGCGATCTCAATCATCTTCAGGCGATCATCGTCGACGGCGCGACCACGGTCGGTACCCTCGATCAGATGTTCACCTTCGTCGATGCGATCGCGACCGACCACGACAATTACGGCAATGACGTCAACGCCTATTATTTCCTCCAGTTCGAGCATTTTTCCGATTTCACCGTCAGCTTCGACAACCAGACGTTCGTCGAGAGCGACTACGACTTCATTTCACTGTGGACCGGCGAGTTCTTCGACACCTACACCGGTGGCCAGTTGGGCAGTGAAACGTTCGACTATCTCGACTATGGGTTCCTGCTCGAGTTCACCACCGACGGCAGCGAAGACGCCTACTACGGGTTCGACGTGTCGATCACCGTGAACGACGTCTACGATCAGCTGGGCGGATTCCTCAACGGATCGGCCAGCGAATCGATCAACGTCAACGAAGCCTACGACGAGCAGGGCGTCACCCTGGTCGGCGATGGCATGGAAGACGCCTATTACACGACCAGCGGCACCGTCGACACCACCACGATGGGCGTCTATACGATCACCTATGACATCTATGACGCCACCGACACATTGGTTCAGACGCTCGTCCGCGAAGTCACCGTCGGCGACTTCATCGCTCCGACGTTGACGCTTCTGGGCGACACCGAAGTCACCGTCGAAGTCGGCGAAGCATATGAGGAAGCGGGCGTCGAAGTGTTTGACAATCTGCCGTTTGACGGCGAGGTCGTCGTCACCACGATTCTCGACACCAACAAGGTCGGCGACTATCAGATCTACTACCAGGTCACCGATGCCGCCGGCAACACCAGCAACGTGCTGATCCGACTCGTCTACGTGCGCGACAGCGTCGCACCGACGGCCCAGTTGAACGCCGGCGTGGATACCATCCGAGCCGGAGAACCGTTCCTCGACGCATCGGTCACGGCCACCGACAACTATACCACCGAACCCGGTGTGGAGATCATCAGCGATCCGTTTGACACGACCGTTCCCGGCACCTACGCCGTCGTCTACCGCGTCACCGATTCGTCCGGCAACGCCGTCGAACTGACCCGCTACGTCACGGTCGTCGCCCAGACGGAAGAACCGATCGTCGCATGCGATCCGGGCATCTCCACGTACGTCGTCGATCCGACCGGCAGTACCACCGAGTTGGACCTGCCGGCGTGCACGATCAACGGCGTCACCACCCAGATCGATCTCGCAAGCGTCGACTTCACACAGCCCGGTACCTATGAAATCGAATATTACGTGACCATCAACGGCGAACGCTTGACGCACACGTCCTACGTGTTCGTGATCGTGGTCTACGACCTGGAACTGGCCTACTATGACAATCGCAAGGGGGACTACCTATGAACCGTCTGATCATTCCCTTCCTGTTGATCTTGCTGTTGGCCTCCTGTCTTCCCGCAACGCCCGAGGCGACGACGTCGCTTGGTGCCGGCATCGACATCGTCGGTATTGGTGACACGTGGATCGACGGCGGCTGTGAACTGACTCTCGGAAACGAAACCTACGACATGACCACAACCACCACCGTCGACACGGCGGTGATCGGTGAAACCACGGTCATCTATACCCACACGCTCGACGATACGAACTATCGATGCGAGCGCATCGTCAAGGTCATCGACGATACCAGCCCGACCCTGACGTTGTTGGCCGGCCTCGACACGATCGCCGTCGGCGACACCTGGGTGGATGCCGGCGTGACCGTCAGCGACGACGTCACCAGCGAACCGCTCGTACAAGTCGACGGAACCGTCGACACGACGGTGGCAGGGACCTATACCGTCACGTACACGGCGACCGACGAAGCCGGCAATGTGGCGACGATCGTCCGTGTTGTGACCGTCACCGAGTAACCGTCAAACGCTATCCGGCGGTTGCATATCGATTGGTTGAAGCGAACGCTCGTGTTATACTTTTTTGAGGTGATATCATGAACGACATCTTTGAAACCTATCAACTGAAACACGGCGCCACGATGCGCAGTCGCATCGCGCTGGCGCCGATGACGACATATTCGTCCAATCCGGACTTGACCCTGTCGGACGAAGAGGAAACCTACTACAATGCCCGGGCCAAAGAGTTCGGGATGGTGATCACGGCGGCGACCGCCGTCAGCAAGAACGCCCAGGCGTTCGACAACCAGATCTCGATCCGCGACGAGCGCTATCTCGAATCGATGCGCCGTCTCGCCACCGCCATCAACAAGGAAGGCTCGCGCTCGGTCCTGCAGATTCACCATGGCGGGCGAATGAACAAGCCGGGCCTCTATCCCAATCAGGACATCGTCAGTGCCAGTGCCGTGAAGGCCGAACGACCCTATGCCCAAACACCACGAAAACTCCGCACCAGCGAAATCTACGACATCATCGACGATTTCGCCAACGCCACGCGACTGGCCATCCTGGCCGGATTCGACGGCGTCGAACTGCATGGTGCGAACACGTATTTGATCCAACAGTTTTTCAGTCCCCATTCGAATCGTCGCGACGATGAGTTCGGGGGCTCGGTCGAACGGCGTCTGAAATTCCCGTTGACGCTTGTCGATCGCGTGCTGGCGGTGAAGAAACAGTATGGCAAGGACGATTTCATCGTCGGTTATCGCCTCAGTCCCGAAGAACTTGAAGAACCCGGCATCACGCTCGCCGACACGATGATTCTCGTCGACCATTTGGCAACCCGGGATCTCGATTACATTCACCTGTCGCAGGGAAATTTCCGCAACCGTTCCTTACGCGACAAAACCGACACGGAACCGATCATCACCAAGGTCAAACGCGTGGTCGGCGACCGCACGGCAATCATCGGCGCCGGCGGGATTGATTCGCTGGATGACATCGAAGAAGCGCTCGCGCTTGGCTACGATCTGGTGGCACTCGGCACGATCGCGTTGTCCGACGCCAAGATCGTCACGCATCTCAGGGAGGGCGTGACACCGTCGCGCGTGTTCGACGAGACGTCGCTGTTACCGTCGCCGTTGTTCGAACGGCTGAAGAGCTGGCGGGGTTTGTCGGACAAGGGATATTCGTTCAAATAAAAAAAGATTCCGATCATTCGGAATCTTTTTTGGTTGGTTCGATGTTGTAGTTGAGTTTGTCGAGATACTCCTCGGGAATCGCGACGATGCGGCTCATCAGCGCGCTGACGTAGATGCCGCGAGCGCTGGACGCGCCTCCGATCGCGGCGTTGGTGACGAGCGCGTCGGCCCAGTCGTCGTGGTGACTGACGATGTGGAAGATGACCGGCAGCGTCTGATCAAGATTGCAGGCGACGCCGGCGTGGTTCATGATCAGCTTGTCGAGCGAGATGTCGGTGAGACTGATTTCGAGCGCCTCACGGTATTCTTCGGGAGCGATGGAAATGACTTCGCGGAGCGCGTCCTGTTTGTCGACCCCCTTGTCAAGCAGTTCCAGCAGGGTGTTGAACATCTGGTTCAGTTCGTTCGCACCGGAGTATGCGGTCAATGTCTTGACGTAGTTCAACGCATCGGCCACCTTGTTGATCGAATGTTCCGATTCGTAGGTGGCGAAGATGAACAGCGGACCGATCAGCTGCTTGTCGACGAAGTCGGTGTGGAGCACGTCGTCCAGGGTGTGGTCGGACTCCTCTTTGTAACGCTTGAGAAACTCCTTGCCGTAGGACTCGAGATACCCGTTGTACTCGTGATCCTCGCGGAAGTATTCGTAAAAAATCTCACGCCAGCGAACGAGACTGTGATCCTCTTCGTACTCGAGGAACATGTAAAACAGATACAGCACTTCGCCCATGAAATCAAGATCGCCGATCTGGTGGTCAGGATACACGTCGAAGGCTTTTTTTGCGCGCTTGTAGAGTTCGTGGTCAATCGCTTCGAAGATCATCGGATGACCTTCTTCGCGGTGTTTGTTCAGCACCCGCCGGTTGTAGATCCAGTTCAGTCCCAGGGCGCTGGCGCTGCCGAGCAACGCGGCTTTGACAATGCTTGGTTTGTTCATGATATCACCTCACCATCATTATACCGAATTCCCGACCCCAAGAAAAAAGATATGCGAGTAAACTTTGTGTGATATAATCGATAGTGAAGGAGGGATGACATGAACAATCCGTATCCCAGTTTCAAAAACCCCGTCCGCGCCAAACACGGTGTGGTTGCGACCAGTGAAGGACTGGCGGCGCAAGCTGGTCTTGCCATCCTCAAACAAGGTGGTAACGCGATTGATGCGGCCGTCGCTACGGCCGCCGCTCTGACGGTTGTCGAACCGTGCAGCAACGGCATCGGCAGTGACAATTTCGCACTGGTCTACACCAACGGCAAACTGCACGGCATGAACGCCTCGGGCTGGTCGTCGCAACACATCTCGATCGACAAGGTCAAAGCCCTTGGACATGACGAGATGCCGAAAGCCGGCGTCGTGCCGATCACCGTTCCCGGCACGCCAAGGGGATGGGCCCGGTTGATCGAACGGTTCGGTTCGATGTCCCTCGCCGAGGTGCTCGCTCCAGCCGTGCGCCTGGCCCGTGAGGGCTTTGCGATCGGCGATACCGTCGGGTGGTACTTCGACAAGGCGATCGCCTACTATCAGAAGCAGAACAAGGGCGACATGTATCGTCATTTCTTCGACGTCTTCGCCAAACCGGATGGATCCACCTATCAAGCAGGGGACTTCTTCCAAAGCGACGATCTCGCCGACACCCTTGAAGCGATCGGGCAGAGCAACGCCGACAGTTTCTATACGGGCGAACTGGCGCAACGGATCGTCGCCTTCATGGAACGTCACGACGGATTCATCGATGCGGCCGATCTGGCCGAATACGACGTCGAATGGGTGGAACCGATATCCGTCCGATACCACGGTTACGACATCTGTGAGATTCCGCCCAACGGGCAGGGCATCACGGCCCTGATGGCACTCAATCTGTTGGCCGAAGACCAACCCTCGGGGCGCGACATTCTCACCTGGCATCGCCAGATCGAAGCGATCAAAATCGCCTTCAGCGACACCCTTCATTACGTGACCGATCCCGCGTTCATGGACATGAATCCCGGTTATTTGCTGAGTGAATCCTACGCCAAGCGACGACGCCAGGAGATCGGCGAGGTCGCCGGAAGTCCGAAGCCGATCGATTACGCCAGTGCCGGGACCGTGTATCTCGCGACCGCCGACAACGACGGCAACATGGTGTCGTTCATCCAATCCAACTACATGGGCTTCGGCAGCGGCGTCGTCATTGACGGCACCGGCATCTCGATGCAGAACCGCGGTCATACGTTCAAACTGGATCCGGCACACGCCAACGCCCTGGCGCCCCGCAAACGGACCTACCACACGATCATCCCCGGCTTTCTGATGAAAGACGGCGAAGCTGTTGGCCCGTTCGGCGTCATGGGTGGTTTCATGCAGCCGCAGGGGCACCTCCAGGTCGTCATGAACCTGATCGACTTCGACATGAATCCACAGGCGGCGCTCGACGCCCCGCGCTTCCGCTGGGAGGAAGGACGCAAGGTCGCGCTCGAACACAGCGTGCCCCAGCACATCGCCCAGGCCCTGCAGGAGAAGGGGCATCAGATCGTGTACGATGTCAGAAGCGGCGGCTTCGGCCGCGGTCAGATCATCCTGCGGCGCAAGGACCATTACGAAGCCGGCACGGAAACCCGGTGCGACGGCCACATCGCCTATTACTGAACAAAAAAAATGCACGTTCGCGTGCATTTTTTCATTGATGGTAATTCTGGAATCCGCCGTCGAGAACGTAGATGTCCAAATACCCCTTGCGCGACATCTTCTTGGCGAGCCGTTTGCTTTTCCGGCCGTTCTTGCAGTAGAGATACACCGACTGGTCGTAGCGCAGTTTCGAATACTTCGACGTCAGTTCGCCGGGGCGGAAGTTGCGGGCGCCCTTGATCTTGTCCTGTTCGTAGGCGTCTTTCTTGCGGATGTCGACGAGTTGGCCCTTGCGCATGTTGTTCGTGAAGGTCTCCTTGTCGATGACGTGGACTTTTGACATGTCAGTCTGGTTGCTGCGGAACAGCAGCCAGCCGATGCCGAGGCCGGCCACGACGGCGATCAGGATGGAAAACAGATCCATGTGTCTCACCTCTCACACTGATTATAAACGCGTCGGGATGTCCTGTCAAATGGTATATTTCGTGCAGAATGTGGTAAAATGGGGATGTCAGCGGATTATTTGGACGATAATCTAGACAAAACTCACTTTATTGTTTATAATATTATCTATGATTAGGAGTGAGACCCATGATTTCAACCAACGACTTCAAAACCGGCATCACGATTCAGAGTGACGGACAACTCTGGAAGGTCATCGAATTCCTTCACGTGAAACCGGGCAAAGGCAGCGCCTTCGTGCGCAGCAAACTCCGCAACCTCCGCACCGGCGCCATCATCGAAAAAACCTGGCGCGCCGGCGAGAAGGTCGACACCGCCCACATCGACAAAGACAAGATGTCCTATCTCTACGCCACGACCGATCGCTGCGTGTTCATGAACAACGACACCTACGAACAGATCGAGATCCCCAAAGAACGGATCGAATACGAGCTGAACTTCATCGTCGAAGGCATGGACGTCGACGTCGAACGGTTCGAGGGCGAAATCCTCGGTGTCACGATTCCCGAGAAAGTGGTCCTCGAAGTCGTCGAGGCCGATCCCGCCGTCAAGGGCAACACGGCCCAGAGCGCGACCAAGGATTGCGTCGTCGAAACCGGCTATCAACTGCAAGTTCCCCTGTTTGTGAACAAGGGCGACAAAATCGTCATCACCACCAGCACGGGGAAATACGATACACGAGCATAACAAGGATGTGAAGACAGATTGGAAGACTATTCCAGGCTATTCTTACTACAGTTGAACATACCGATCGGACTGATCGTGCTGATGCTGGCACTGTTGCTGTTGAGCGCGTTTTTCAGTTTAAGCGAGACGGTCTTTTCCAGCGTCAACGTAATTCGGCTCAAGACCTTCATTGAAGACGGCATCAAAGGCAGCAAGAAGGGACTGTGGATCACCGAGAACTTCGACAAGACGCTGACCACGATCCTCGTCGGCAACAACCTCGCGAACATCGCGCTCGCCACCGTCAGCGTGACGTTCTTCAGTCGAATTTTCGTCAACCAGGCGACGCTCGTCAACGTCATGAACACGTTCGTGATGACGACGATCATTCTCATCTTCGGGGAAATCATCCCCAAGAGCTTCGCCAAGAACAACGCCGAACGGCTTGCGTTGCTGCTCAGCAGCCTGATGTACTGGCTGATCAACATCCTGACACCGGTGACCTGGGTCTTTCTCAAGATCAAGAACCTGCTGGTCAAGGAAAACGATGAAATCACGATCAGCGTCACCGGCGACGAACTGGAAACGATCATCGACACGATGGAAGAAGAAGGCTCGATCGACGAGGACGAAGCGGAAATGCTGCAAAGCGTGCTCGACCTCAGCGAGAAGAAGGTCTACGACATCATGACGCCGCGCGTCGACATGGTCGGGATCGAAGTCAACGACGACATCGAATCGATCAAGAAGACGTTCTTCGAACATCAGTTCAGTCGTCTGCCCGTGTATGAGAAGTCCCGTGACAACGTCATTGGCGTGCTGCACGAACGCGACTTCTTCACCAAACTCATCAAGGATCAGAAAATCACCGTCCGCAAGCTCATGAAAGAGCCGATGTTCGTCTCCAAATCGATGCGCGTCGACACCCTGATTGAACTGCTTCAGCGCGAAAAGGCGCACATGGCGATCGTCAGCGGCGAGTACGGCGGCACCAGCGGCATCGTCACGATGGAAGACGCCCTCGAAGAACTCGTCGGCGAAATCTACGACGAACACGACGACGTCGAAGACGATCTGATCAGCCCCATCAAGGAACACAAATACGGCGTCAACGCCGACATCGACCTCGAGGACCTCTTCGAGGAACTCGAACTCGGAAATCCGCCGCAGTCGCAGTACTCGAATCTCTCCGGCTGGCTGTACGACATGTTTGAAGACATACCCGAAGTCGACATGCATTACACCTACCTGCAGGAGATTCCCAACCTCGATCACGACGACGACGAGCCGACCTGGCTCGAACTGAAGTTCACGATCAAGGAAATCCGCGACCGGCGCATCACCTACGTGCATCTCACAATCGAAGAAATGACGAAATCGTGAAAAAGAGGTCAACCCTCTTTTTTGCTGTAGGAAGGTGAGTCCATGGAACGACTCCAGAAAGTCATCGCCAGAAGCGGGTACTGTTCGCGCCGCAAAGCCGAAGAACTGATCGCCGCCGGCAAGGTCACCGTCAACGGGGACACCGTCACGCTGCTCGGCACCAAGGTATCCTACGCCGACACCGTCACCGTCAACGGCACGTTGATCGAACCCGAAGAGTTCGTCTACTACGTGCTGTACAAGCCCGAAGGCTACGTCTCCACGACGGACGACGACAAAGGCCGGAAAACGGTGCTTGATCTCGTGCCCAACGAGAAACGCATCTATCCCGTCGGACGCCTCGACTACGACACGTCGGGCGTTCTGCTCCTCACCAACGACGGCACCTTCGCCAACTTGATGGCATCGCCCAAACACAAGGTCGACAAGGAATACCTCGTCAAGATGAAGGGATTCCTGCGCAAGCATGAATCGGCGCAACTCGCCAAGGGCGTCTTCATCGACGGCCACAAGACAAGACGGGCCGTGATCAAGAACGTGACCTATCACAAACAGACGGAAACGAGCTTTTGTCACATCATCATCCGCGAAGGCAAATATCATCAGGTGAAGCGGATGTTCGAGACGGTCGGCCATGAGGTGATCACCCTCAAACGGGTCCGTTACGGCGTTGTCACGCTGGACGGCATGAAGAAAGGCGAGTTCCGACTGCTCAAGCCGCACGAGCTGAAACAGCTGCGGCACATGGCAAATTCGTAAAATAGTGTGACAAATAGAAATAATTTGTTATAATATAACAGGATTGAAAGAGGTGATAGAGTGAAACCGATGCAAATCGCGATGGACGGACCCGCGGGAGCGGGCAAAAGCACCATCGCCAAACTGGTCAGCGAGCGACTCGGCATGACCTACATCGACACCGGCGCGATGTATCGCGCAGTGACGTTGAAGGCAATGGAGTTGGGCGTCGACTTGGAGCAGGAAGCATCGTTTTCGTTCGTCGCCGACACCGAGTTCGCCTTCGAAGACGGACGCATCCGGATGGATGGCGTCGACGTCAGCGAAGCGGTCCGCCAAACGGCCGTGTCGAACAACGTCAGTCTGGTCTCGTCGTACTTGTCCGTACGCGAAGCGCTCGTTGAGCGCCAGCAGGAGCTGGCCGCAGCAGGGGACGTCGTGATGGACGGCCGCGACATCGGCTACAAGGTCCTGCCCGACGCCGACTTCAAGTTCTTCCTCACCGCTTCCATCGAGGAACGGGCGAAACGGCGCCACGAGGACAACCTGGCGCGCGGCATTGCCAGCGACATCGAACAACTGAAACAGGAAATCACCCGTCGGGATCATCTCGACACCACCAGAGAACACAGTCCGCTACGGCCCGCCGCTGACGCGATTATCGTTGATACATCGGACATGACGATCGCCGAAGTGGTGGACATGATAACGGATAAAATAAGAGAGGTTGAATAACAATGGAATTTGACATGACAAAAGTCAGAGTAGGCAAAATCGTAACAGGAACGGTCATCGTTGTCAATGACGACAACGCGTACGTCGACATCAAGGCGTTCGCCGACGGCGTCATCTACAAGGAAGGTCTGTCCCTGGACAAATCGCTCGATTCGTGCAAAGAAGTGCTCGAAGAGGGTCAGGAACTGGAATTCAAAATCACCAACATCGACCACGAGAACCAGCGGATCTTGTTGTCCCGCACCGATCTGATGCGCGACAAGAACCGTCTGGCGTTTGATGAGGAGACCAAGGATTTCGCCAAGTTCGAAGCGAAGGTAACACGCGTCAACAAGGGTGGACTGGTGCTCCAATACAAAGGCGTGAACTTGTTCATGCCGGCCAGCCAGATTGACATCAAACGCGTCAATCAGGAAGATTTCAAGGACCAGACGCTCGAATGCGTCGTCATCGAGAACAGCGACCGCCGCGTCGTCGTCTCGCGCCGCAAGGTCCTCCAGCAGGAACAGAAGGAAGCCAAGAAAGAAGCCTTTGAAGCGATCAAGGTCGGCGACGTGCTCGACGGCACCGTCACCAACATCGTCAAATACGGCGCGTTCATCGATCTCGGCGACATCGAAGGACTCCTGCACATCAGCGAATTCTCGCACCACCGCGTGGAAAAACCCGGTGACGTCCTCAAGAAGGGCGACGAGGTCAAAGTCAAGATCATCGGCAAGAAAGACGGCAAACTGTCGCTCTCGATCAAAGCGCTCCTGCCCACCCCGTGGGATGAATTCGCCGCCACCCATGAAATCGGCGCCGAACTCGAAGGCACGATCGTCCGCAAGATGAAAAACGGCATGCTCGTCGAAGTCGCCGAAGACGTCGTCGGCATGATCAGCAGCCGCGACTACTCCTGGAATCCCCACGAAAACCTCGCGGGCCAGGTCGAAGTCGGTGACAAGCTGAACTTGAAACTGCTCTCGATCGATGCCAAGAAACGCCGCATGAGCCTGTCCAAGAAACATCTCGAGTACAACCCGTGGGCCGACGTCTCGGTCAAGAAGGGCGAAGAAGTCAGCGGCGTCGTCAGCGAACTGCAGACCAACGGCGCACTCGTCCAAGTCCAGAACGTCAATGCCTTCCTGCCGATCAGCGAGATCAGCAACGAACGCATCAACCAGGTGTCGGACGTACTGAAGATCGACCAGGTCATCAATGCCATCGTGCTCGACGTCAACAAACAGCAGTGGCGCATGAAACTCTCAATCAAAGCACTCAAGAACAAAAAAGAACGCGAAATGTTCGAAAAATACAAAGAAACCGAAGAAGAAGCCCAGACCCAAACCCTGGGCGAACTGTTCGCCGACAAGTTCGAAGAACTCAAGGACGACGAATAGTCCGAGACAAGGACGTGGTCTTATGATGCCGACCGTTGCCATCGTCGGACGACCGAATGTCGGCAAATCGACCTTGTTCAACCGCATCGTCGGCGATCGCGTCTCGATCACCGACGACGAACCGGGAATCACCCGCGATCGCATCTACAGCAAGGCCGAATGGCTGACACGACAATTTCATATCATAGACACTGGGGGTATCGATTTCGACGATACTCCTTTTCTCCACGACATCAAGAGCCAGACCGAAATCGCCATCGACGAAGCCGACGTGATCGTGCTCGTCTGCGACATCCGCAGCGGCATCACCGACGACGATCTCTACATCGCACGGATGCTCTACAAAGACGACAAACCGGTGGTCGTCGCCCTCAACAAAGCCGACGACATTCACCTTACCGATACGATGTACGAGTTCTATTCGCTCGGACTCGGCGACCCGATCCCGGTCTCATCCCATCACGGCATCGGCATCGGCGACCTGCTCGACGCGGTCGTCAAGATCCTGCCCGAAGCGACCGAAGAGCCATATGACGACGACGTCGTCAAAATGTGTCTGATCGGCCGACCCAACGTCGGCAAATCATCGCTCATGAACGCTTTGCTCGGCCAGGAACGCGTCATCGTCAGCGAAGTCGAAGGCACCACCCGCGATTCGATCGACAGCCTGTTCAGCTATCAGGACACCGATTACGTGGTGATTGACACAGCCGGTCTGCGCAAGCGCGGCAAGGTCTACGAGAATGCCGAAAAATACAGCGTTCTGCGCGCCCTCAGCGCGATCGATCGGAGTGACATCTGTCTCGTCCTGCTCGATGCCGAAACCGGCATCCGCGAACAGGACAAGAAAATCACCGGATACGCCGTCGACGCCGGCAAGGCCGTCGCCCTCGTCGTCAACAAATGGGATACCGTCGACAAGGACACCAACACGATGAATCGCTGGATCAAGGAGATCCGCTCGCACTTCCAGTTCGTGTCCTACGCCCCGATCCTGTTTCTCTCGGCCAAGAAGAAAGAACGGTTGAACACGATCTTCCCGGCCGTCAACGAAATGTTCCAAAACTATACGCGGCGCGTCCAGACGAGCGTGCTCAACGACGTCATGACCGACGCCTTCTACATCAACCCGCCCAAGCCGCACGGCGGCCAGCGGGTGAAACTCTACTACGCGACGCAGGTCGCATCGAAACCGCCGACGTTCGTGCTGTTTGTCAACGACGAACAAAGCATGCACTTCAGCTACGAGCGGTATCTCATCAACCGTCTCCGCGAATCGTTCGCATTTGACGGCACACCGATCAAATTGATTCTCAGAAAGCGTGATTGACATGAACATCAGCGTCATCGGGGGAGGAAGCTGGGGGCTGGCCCTGTCCAGCGTATTGAGCAAGAACAACCATGCGGTGCTCGTGTACGACGCCAATCCGAAAATCGTCAAGAAGGTCAACACGCTCCACATCTGCGTGCAACTCGACGAGACGATTCCCGCGGACATCCGCGCCACGTCCGACATCGCCACGGCGATCCGCTTTAGCGACGTCGTGCTGTTTGCCGTGCCGACCAAGGTCCTGCGTGACGCTCTCGCCGCGACGATCGCCGTGCTCGACGGACCGAAACTGTTCATCAATGCCGCCAAAGGCATCGAGCCGGAAACGTTCCTGCGGGTCTCGGAAATCTTCACGGAAATGGTTCCCGCCGAACAGTTGAAGGGATTTGTCGCCCTGAGTGGCCCATCGCACGCCGAAGAAGTGATCCGTGGCATGACGACGTTGATCACATGCGCCAGCGACAATGAGGCGGATGCGCTGTTCGCCCAGCACCTGTTTCACAATCAGGACTATTTCCGCGTCTACAGCTCGACCGATCTCAAGGGCGTCGAACTGGGCGGTGCGCTCAAGAACATCTTCGCCCTCGCCAGCGGTCTGATCGCCGGCAAGGGACTCGGCGACAACGCCCGGGCGGCCCTGATCACCCGCGGTTTGGTCGAAATGCAGAAGTTTTACGAACATTACGGCGCCGACACCCAGAGTCTGTTCGGACTGACGGGCATCGGCGACCTGATCGTCACCTGCACCAGCGAACACTCGCGTAACTACCAGGCCGGCTACAAGATCGGTCACGGCAAGGACCTCGAAGAAACGCTGCACTCGATGACGATGGTCGTCGAGGGCATCCGTACTTGTGAAGCGGCCTATAAGTACGCCAAGAAGTACGATTTGGAACTGCCGATCATCGAACAGATTTACAACGTCTTGTTCCACAAACTGGACCCTGAAATCGCCTATCGCAATCTGTTCGAACGGAGTCGCAAAAAAGAGCTTTGATACCATGGTTTGACAAACCATCCATGTGAAAAGGCTTTAATCCACTAGGCAAGCCATTTTAAAAATTGACCACAATATTTAGAAAAATTGTGGTTTTTTTATTGAAAATACGGAAAATGCTTGCAATAAAGCCGTTTAGTTGCTATAATGAATTTAGATTTAAAACAAATAGGAGGTAGATTTATGAACAAAACAGAATTAATCGCTCGCATCGCTGAAGTTTCTGGTTTGACGAAGAAAGATTCGGAAACCGCTCTGAACGCTACCCTGGCGGCCGTACAAGAGTCCCTCGTAGCTGGAGAAAAAGTTGTCCTCACCGGCTTCGGTACGTTCGAAGTACGCAACCGCAAAGCCCGCGTCGGCCACAACCCGCGCACCAACGAGCAGATTCACATTCCCGCTCAGAAATCACCTGCGTTCAAAGCTGGTAAAGTCTTGAAGGAAGCTGTCCGCTAAGAATCCACATTATGTAAAAAAATATCACAAGAAATTGTGGTATTTTTTTTGTAGATATGATACTTTTTTTATGTAGGACCAAGGAGGTGAAACGATGGATTTCAGCGAATATCTGCGGCACGGACAAGGCATCAGCGATTCGGTGTTCATCGCCGCCCTGACAAACGACACGAAGTATCTTCTCAAGCATCACCAGGCCGGTGGTGATTTGAGTGTACGCGACGAGCGCAACCAGACACTGCTGCACCTGGCGACCCGCAACAAAGCCGAATGGTCGCTCCAGTTTCTCCTCGCGGTTGGCGTCGACCCCAACCAGGGCGACAAGTACGGCGACACGCCACTGCACATCGCCGCCTACATGGGCAACGAGCAGATGTGCGCGCTGTTGCTCGAGCACGGCGCCGATCCCAACCATCCCAATCACAATCTCGAGACGCCGCTCCACATGGCCGCCTTCAAAGGCAGCGTGGCCGTGTTGAAACTGCTCCTCGACAACCACGCCGACATCCATCTCACCAGCGAGTTCCGCACCAGCGTCCTGCAACAGGCCGTCAAGAGCAAGAAAATCAAGGCCGTCAAGTTTCTGATCGAACAGGGGGCGATCGTCAACAGCTTCGACGAACGCAACCAGTCGACGCTGCACTATGCGGCGCTTCATTCGACGGTCGACATCGCCAACTACCTGATCGAACAGGGCGTCAACCCCTACGCCAAGACGGTGTACCGGCTGACGCCGCTCCATCTCGCCGTCGAGCACCCGGATTTCGAGATGGTGACGACCTTCCTCAACCGCGGACTGACCTCCTACGACAAGTCGAAGTTCGGAATGTCACCCTACGACATCGCCGTCCAGCGCAACCGGTTCG
This sequence comes from uncultured Mycoplasmatota bacterium, assembly GCA_913062645.1. Taxonomy (GTDB): domain Bacteria; phylum Bacillota_I; class Bacilli_A; order Izemoplasmatales; family Izemoplasmataceae; genus Xianfuyuplasma. The sequence goes on along the minus strand of CAJXVW010000001.1, from coordinate 1,038,440 downwards.
ACGCCGTCGAACGGTTCAACCGCCTCAAGAACGACCGCGACTACCAGTCGAAACTGAAGGCCCATCCGCTCTGCCTGGCGATTGTCATGAACGACTTCGACAAAGCCGTCAGCCTGATTCCCAGAAGCAACGTCAACAACAAGGACATGTTCGGCAACACGCCGCTCTTCTATGCGATCATGAACGCCGAAGGATATTTGGTCGAACAGCTTCTCAAACACGATGCCTCGGTGTACAACATCGACGTGATGGGACTTGATGCGATCTATTACGCCGTGCTCGAAGGGGACGTCTCGATCGTGCGGACGATTCTCACCAAACAGCACAATCTGACGAAGAAGTACCTCGGCTACACGGTCGCCGAGTACGCGCTGTTTTTTGAACAGGACGACATCTACAAACTATTAAAAAATGAAGCCTGAGCTTCATTTTTTTTGTTATTCGAGAACCGGCAGGAACATCGTCAGCGTGACGAATCCGTTGAACAGCATGTGAACGAGAATCGGTGTCATGATGTTGGTGCTTTTCAAGTAGATCACCCCGAGTACGACACCGAGTCCGGCGTAGTAGATGATCGGCATCCATTCGCCGGCGACGAGGTGGATGGCACCGAAGACGAGAGCGGTGACGACGACCGGCACCCATTTCGGCAGTCCCTTGATGTATCCGACGATGCGGAATCCGGCGTAGCGGAAGACGAGTTCTTCGACGACGGGGGCGAACAGCACCGAGAACAGAATCAAGGTGATCCGGTCGAACAGCGGCCCTTCGAGCTGCATGTTGAGGATTTCCTGATTCTCCGGCGTTTCCGTGTATCCGAGCAAGGTGGTGATCAAACTGAGCGCGATCATCGCCCCGAGCATCGCGACGGTGCCGATCGCGACAATCGTCAACTGTTGTTTGCGATTGTGCCAAAATTGACGCAACTCGTCGCGCCACAGGGTGTGGAACAACGCGCCGATGACGATGAATGCGAAGACGTAGAAGCCAAGATTGATCAGACTGTTGAAACGGATCATCTCCATGCTGGCCGTGTCGAACGGATCGATGCCGCTCATCACGATGTAGACGACGGCGATGATGTTGACAAGAACCAATCCAGCGATGTAGACACCGGGAATGAAAATCGGAGCGTAGCGTTTCATGATGAATCACCTCAACGAAAATTATACCACACCTAGGCGATTTTGTCGCAATGGTATTTTATATTTTGACTTTGCCTTAAATTGTGGTAATATATAGAGAGTAAAAAGGACAACACAGTTTTGATCCCGGAAAGGTGATGAACATGGCTAGAAAATCATTTGCCGTCATCGGTATGGGCCGATTCGGCCAAAGCGTCGTCGAAGAGTTGATTCGCAAGGAAGCGGACGTGCTCGTCATCGACCGCGATCCCGATCGGATCGCCAAGATGTCGCAAATCGCCACCCACGCCGTCACGCTCGACACCACCGACGTGCAGGCGCTGAAAGAAGTTGGCATCGCGGCAATCGACGTTGTCGTCGTCGCCATCGGCAAGGACATCCAAAGCAGCATCCTCACCACCCTGATCCTCAAGGATCTCGGTGTCGACACGGTGATCGTCAAGGTGCAGAACGCCGACCACGCCAAGGTCGTCGAAAAACTCGGCGCCGATGAAATCATCCAGCCCGAGCAACAATCGGGCAAGCGGCTCGCCTCGAAGATCGTCAGCGACAACGTGCTCGATTACATCGACCTCAACGAATCGCACAGTTTCATCGTCGTCAACGCGACGCCGAAGATCATCGATTCGACGATCATCAATCTCGATGTCCGCAATCGCTTCAAAATCAACGTCGTCGCAATCCGTCGCGACGAGGAGATCATCATCCCCAAACCCGACAGCGTCATCGAACAGGCCGATCAGTTGTTGCTCATCGGCAGCAACGCCGACCTCGATCGCTTCAACACCTGGTTACGAAAATAAGCGGAAACCCCGCTTATTTTTTTTGTGTGCGCGTGTTATAATAAAGATGGGTGATAACCATGAACGAAGCAAAATTCGATTTCACGTACTTTTTCGAGACACTGGTGCAACAGATCCTCAAGGTGGCGATGAATCTGCCCGCCTTGTACACGTCGTTGTTCACCGTGTTCATTCTGGCGCTGATCGGCCAGTCCGACAACCGCATCATCCTGTATGCGGCGGTGGTTCTCGGGTTCGTGCTGAAACTGATCTTCACGATCACCTCGAACACCAAGGAGCTGAAACGCGAAGGCGTCATGATCGTCGCCGACATCGGCGCGGCGCTCGGCATCGTCTTGGTCGCCGGGTTCGTGATCGAGTGGATTCTCGTCGGGCTGACGGTCTTGTATCTGCTGTATTACTCCTACATCATGACGATATCCTATACGCGCCTTGGTCACAACACCGAAGAACTGCTGCATGATTTGCGGCATCGCCACGACAAGGCCTCCTCAACACCGAAGAAGCCGTCAAAATCCACCAAAAAACGATAGCCGTGCCTATCGTTTTTTACGAAAGGACCGATCCATGAAACAACTCGCCATCGCCACTCAGAACAAGCACAAGATCATCGAGCTTGAGCGGATGCTCAAGCCGCTTGGATATGACGTGCTGACGCTCTATGACTTTCCCGAACTGAAACCGATCGTCGAAGACGGCGACACCTACGAGCAAAACGCCTTGATCAAAGCCAGGACCCTGTCCGATCACGCCGGTGTCGACGCGATTGCCGACGACAGCGGTCTCGACGTGTTTGCGCTCGACGGCGCCCCCGGCGTGCACAGTGCCCGCTATGCGGGGGAAGATGTCACCTACGACGACAACAATCGTCTGTTGCTACAGAACATGACCGGGGTTGCGGATCGTCGCGCGCGGTTCGTGACCACCATCTGTCTCTATCAACGCGGTGCGGAACCCCGATACTTCACCGGCCATCTCGATGGCGAAATCGCCACCCGGTACAAGGGAACCAACGGCTTCGGCTTTGATCCGATCTTTCGGTTGCCCGACGGTCGCCACCTGGCCGAACTGGCGATGGACGAGAAGAATGCCATCAGCCATCGCGCCAAAGCGCTACGAAAATTGATCGACTACTTGCATCCAGTTTGAAATTTGTTATAATTAAGAAGGAAACCAAACTAGGAGGCAAGACATGACCATCAAAGGAACCAAGACCGAACAAAACCTGCTCAAGGCCTTCGCCGGCGAATCGCAAGCGCGCAACCGTTACACGTTGTTCGCCGGGATCGCCAAGAAAGAGGGCTATGAACAAATCGCCGCGCTGTTTTTGGAAACGGCCGCGAACGAACTCGAACACGCCGAAATCTTCTTCAATTACTTGGAAGGCGGCATGGTCGAAATCACCGCCAGCTATCCGGCCGGACGACTTGGCACGACCGCCGAGAACCTGCTCGCCGGGGCGGAGGGTGAGAACGAAGAGTGGACCGAACTTTATCCCGAATTCGCGAAGATCGCCGACGAAGAAGGCTTCCCCAAGGTCGCCGCATCGTTCCGCCAGATCGCGCGAATCGAGAAGGACCACGAAGAGCGCTACCGCAAACTGCTGAAGAACGTCGAGGAAGACCTCGTCTTCACCGATGGGGAAACCACCGTCTGGGTCTGTCGCAAATGCGGCAACGTCCACGTCGGCAGAAAAGCCCCCGGCATGTGTCCGGTGTGCAAGCACAAGCAGGCGTATTACGAACGCAAAGCCACCAATTATTGACTTCATCAGTGAGGACCCGCGGTCCTCACTTTTGATTTGTTTGTACGAATTTGAAACTATTTGGTATAATGGAGAAAAAGGAGGGTGATTTCATGAAGTTCGTCGTGTTCTCCGACGCCCACGGCAACAAGGACATCGTTGATTGGATTCTCGACGTCAACAAAGACGCCGATTACGTCATCAGCCTGGGCGATTCCGGACTGCATCATGATTACCTGTTGAACCGCGACATCGTCCACGTCAAAGGCAACATCGGCCAGGACCCGGGGTTCGTCTACGACAACAAAATCGAGGATGCCGGAAAGCGCATCTTCCTGACCCATGGGCACAAATACAAAGTCCACAAGACGCTCGACAAGTTGTACAAGAAGGGTGTCAGCGAGGACTACGACATCGTGTTGTTCGGCCACACCCACAAGATTCACAAGAGCAAGGCCGCTGCGACGCTGTTCGTCAATCCCGGCAGCTGCTGGCAGTCCAACGATGGCAATCCGCCGTCCTACGCGATCATCGTTATCGACGGCAAGGACGTCGACGTCACGTTCAAGCGCGTCTACACCGACGTTACGATCGAGGTCTGACGATGATCGGTTATCTCGGTCCGACCGGCTCCTATTCGTTTCTCGCCGGGGCGACCTTCTACGTGCGGGAGGATCTGATCGCCTACCGCAACGTCGCACGCTTGTTCTACGCCCTCGAACACGACGAAGTCGACGGCATCATCGTGCCCTATGAAAACATGAAGACGGGAACCAGTTTCGACATTCTCGGCCGCGTCCGCACCGGCAACTACCACATCGCTCGCGAGATTTTGCTCGATCTCGTGCTGGTGCTTGTCGCCAAGGGCCAGGACATATCGGCAATCCGCGAAGTCTACGGCACCGACGTGTCGATCGACGAATGCTACGACACGATCAAAGCCGAGCTGAAGCATCATCAGAAGCAGTTCGTGCCCTCCAACCGCGCCGCGTTGCAGGCGATCGAAACGACCGCCTCCGACAAGGCGGCGATTGTCAGCCGGCTCGACCCGCTCGGCGACAACAGCATCCTGCTTACCGACATCCGCGACAGCAAACAGAACCTGCACAAGTTCGTGTTCATCGAGAAACCGCTCAAAGTGAGCGGTCTCCACAATCGCACGCTGATTGCCTGCAGTCCCACCATCAACCGCTTCGGGGCACTGTATGACATCCTGCACGAATGCGTCATTCGCGGCGTCAACATCATCAAGATCCTGTCGCTCCCGACGATCGCTCAGGACGACGACATCGTGTTCTACATCGAACTCGAAGGCAACCTCGAGGACGATGCGATCGTCAAGAGTCTGGCGATGATCAAGTACAAAAGCAAGTTCGTCAGCATCCTCGGTAGTTATTATGCCACATAAAGAAGCCTTTGCGGGCTTCTTTTTTCGTGGTATAATGGTAGACAGCACGAGGGATTGGGGGGATTCGCGATGGAACACGTGGTGGCCTTGTTGATCGTCATCATTGTTGCAGTGATCATCGTTGTTGCAAGTCGTTCGCGATACGAGGAGACGGTTTGGCCGGGTCAACGGCGAAGAAGTTATGCCAACCACGCCGAAGGCGAGGTCGATCGCATTCTAGCTTCGTTGGCTGATGAGCTGGGCGGACACGAGTTTCATGACATCATGATCGAATCCGGTAACAGCTCAGTACAGATTGACAACATGTTGCTCACTCGAAAAGCATTGTACGTAATCGAGACGAAGGACTACTCGGGGTGGGTGTTCGGTTCGCAACACAACAAGAGCTGGACTCAGGTATTTACTCATTACAAAGCCAGAACCTCCGGAAACAACTATACCAAGTCCGGTGTCAGCAAGTATCGCTTCTATAACCCTATCAAGCAAAACAGCACGCACATTCAGGTGATCGATCGAGTAACCAACATCGGTAAACTGATTCCCATTTATAACATTGTCGTGTTCTCGAACCGGTCTACACTCAAAGATGTTTCCCACAACAATACGGTTGCGGTGATCCAAACTTTTCAGCTTTGTGAGCACATTCGCCGCATCGATCAATCCCTTAGCTATGAACTGACGGTATCGCGACAAGCGACCATCGTCGATGCGATCTATCACTTAAACGTGATTGATCCAGAGAGACGATTCGATCATATTCGAAGAGTGCAACAGAAACAATCAAGTCAGAATTCAAGTAAATACTGGCATTAGGCAACCAGGAAGAAGGAATACCATGAACATCTTGTTTCTAGGCGACAGCATCACCGAAGGGCGACCCGGCGTATCCTACGTCGACAGAATTGCCGCCAGCCGCCCGGACGACCGCATCGTCAACCGCGGCGTCGGTGGCGATACCGTCAAAAGCATCCGTCGCCGCATATTGAAGATGAAGGACATTGCAACATTCGACGTCGTGGTTCTGTTCGTCGGCGTCAACGACGTGTTTTACAAGTTGGACTGGAAGTACCCGATATTGAAGATTCTGATGCGCAAGCCATGGTGCCGCGATCTGGCGCAGCTCAAGGTGTTGTTTCAGGACATCGTCGCCGATCTCCATCACCGCGCATCGCGTCTGATTGTCGTTTCGCCATTGTTGATCGGCGAACGGCTCGACAACCGCTGGAACAGCGAACTGCATGATGTCATCGCCACCGAGCAAGAGGTCGTTGCCGCGTACGACGACGTGACGTGGCTCGACGTCCATGTCCAAGCCGGCGAGTTCCTTGCGGACAAAGACGTTTCGGACTACGAACCGGACCGTCCGTGGCAGGTGATGAAGGACGTGATTCAACTCGACAACGATCACATGACCGATGACCGCAGCCGTGCGCGCGGTCTGCATCTGACGTTGGATGGCGTCCACATCAACTCAACAGGAGCAGAGCTCTTGATGGAAGCCATTCTATCCGCGTTAACATAATCCAAGAACGAAGGGGATTGCATCATGAACATCACAACTAGAACGATGATCATCATCGGTGTCGTGACCGTTCTCGGCCACGTCATCGTCGCCGCCGCGGGCATCCACGGCGATTCGTACGTGTTATTCACAGGGATCTTTTTCACACTCTGGGCGGTGCTCCAGATCGTGTTTCCCAGATTGTACAAAAATAACATCAATCAGATGCCGAGGTATGTCTGGGGGCGTCGCAAACAGGCATCGTCGCTGCGCGACTATTACGATACGCCCGAAGCCTGGGCAGACGTCCAGAACCGGCTGCTCGTCGAACTCAACAAACGTGGCGTCGCCTGCGACCGCACCAGCGAGCGCGAGTGGCTCTTGCGCATTCCCGACGCGGTCCAGACGATTCGCCCCGAGGTGCATCTGCGCATCTTCGAGGAGGCGGATCGGACGTCGCTCGCCACCAATGTCGACTACCAGGCGACCGATTTCGTCCCATGGCCGAAACTGGTTGTCGCCGGGCTGTTGCTGGGCGCGACGTTCTTCGGTGTCTGGGCATCGTTTCCGCTCGCGTTTGCGATTCACTTCTACACGATGGGTCAACTCATGACGATGCAACGCGGCATCGGCCGTCATCTTGAACGCGTGCACGAGGCACTCGGGACGGTGAGCGCCTCTTTAGACACGACATTCGAGTGATGTTTGCGTTTGACACAGAAGTGTCACAAGCACGTGGTAGGATGGGGTGACTACCAGGGAGGGATGAACATGAAACGATTGATCGTGGCCATTTTGATGATTGCCATGCTTGGCGGATGTCGCACGATTCTACCCGCCGAGCGCATCGATCCCAATGATTTCGAAACGATCGAACAGGAGCCGATGATCGATTGGATCGGCCGTTCGCAAATCACCGTCGACGGTGAGCAGTTCACGCTGTATGAAATGGTGCGCAAGGATGGCGAACCACTTGCCGTCACACTGGCGCTTTGTACGTACGACGCCCCCGATGGCACGCACTACGAAGCAGGGTGCGCGCAGACGGTCGCGATTCTGCATGATGGCACCTTTTACAGTGGCATCGAGTTACTTGAACAGAACAAATTGTCGTATGAACAGCTGATCCTGCTCGACTATCCGGTGACGATGTTTCCCGATTGGAACGAGTGACGTCACTGCCCATGGCAAACCGTTCGTTGCATCCCGACGAAAGGATTCACGAACGCGTAGTCCGCTCCCGATTCTGTGGGAGCGGTTCCTTTTTTATGTTCGCTCCACACAAGTTGGATTTTTGTAGTATAATCAAAGTGACAAGTCCCGGACAAAAGGAAGTGACGACATGAACCAAGCGTGGTGGCAGGATGCGGTGATCTACCAATGTTACATCCGCAGTTTCAAAGACGGCAACGGCGATGGCATCGGTGATTTTCGCGGGTTGATCGACAAGATCGACCATTTCGTCGACCTCGGGGTCGACGCCGTATGGGTCAGTCCCCACTACAAGAGCCCGATGGACGACAACGGCTACGATGTGTCGGATTACTACCAGGTCAGCGAAGACTACGGCACGCTGGACGACGTCCGGGAGTTCATTGATACCGCCCACGGACACGGCATCAAGGTCATCTTCGATCTGATTCTGAACCACACGTCGGACGAGCATCCGTGGTTTCAGGCGGCCAAGGATCCGACCCACCCCGACCACGCCAAGTACCATGACTACTACATCTGGCAGCCGCCCAAGTACGATGCCGAAGGCAATCGCATGAAACCGACGCGCTGGCTCAGCTGGTTCGGTGGCGGCGTCTGGGATTACAACGAACCGACCGACGAATACTATTTGCACATCTTCAGCAAGAAGATGCCCGATCTCAACTGGCGCAACGAGAACATGAAAACCGATCTCAAGGCGATCACCAAATGGCTGATCGACCTCGGCGTCGACGGCTTCCGCATCGACGCATCGAACCATCTGGAAAAGAACTGGGACTTCCCCGACGACTATCCGGGCTACCACCATTTCTCCAGTCTGCCCAAACATCACGAGTACCTCGAAGAGTGGGGCCGCGAGCTGTTCCAACCCAACGGCGTGATGGCGATGGGCGAAGCCGGCGGAGCGTCCAAGGAAGAAGCGGAAAAATACGTCGGCTACGACCACAATGAGTTCGACATGCTGATCCATTTCGGCCATTGCTGGCAGGATTGCGACTGGGACAACCAGATCACGACCGGCAAATGGGCCAAGGGACGGCTCAACGTCAAGGCCGTCAAGGAGAGCTTTTTTCACTTTGACAAGATGCTGCGCGGCATCGGCCAGAATCTGATCTACTGGCACAACCACGATCAACCGCGGATCCTCTCGCATTACGGCAACGACACGGAATACCGCGTCAAGAGCGCCAAGATGCTGCTGTATACGCTGTATTTCATGCCGGGAACGGCGATCGTCTACCAGGGCGAGGAAATCGGTATGACGAACGTCGACTACCAACGGCTCGACGACTTCCGCGACGTCGAAGTGTTCACCGAATACGAGAACTTCATGAGTCGCGGCGCGACCCACGACATGGCGATGCAGGCGCTGCGCGACCGGGCCCGCGACAATGCCCGCAGTCCGTTCCAGTGGAACGATGGTCCGCAGGCGGGATTCACGACGGCGACGCCGTGGATGAACGTCGTCGGCAATTATCGCACGATCAATCTCGCCGCGCAACAGGACGATCCCGATTCGATTTACCGCCATTACAAGCGCGTGTTCCAATTGCGCAAGCAGTGGCAGGTGGCCGGCGGTACGCTCGCGTTCATCGATCTTGCGGACGACGACAGCTACATGTACACCAACGACACCGCGCAAGGAACGATCCTCGTCGTCGCCAATTTCCGCAACAAGGCGATCGATGTGCGACTGGCGCTTGACCTGGATGGATTTGAAATGGTATTATCGAACTGCGGGGACAAACTGGCCCCGACCCTGACCCTGGCACCGTATGATGCGATGGTCTACGTCAAAACGAAGGAGCAAGATGCATGAAGGAATATCTGGTACTGTTCATGGAATCACCGCAACTGAAGGTCACCAAACGAATCTTTGTCGCACTGCCCGAAGGCTACCATGAGAGCGACGAACACTATCCGGTGCTGTATCTGCACGACGGTCAGAATCTGTTCGACGACATGACCGCCCACCACAAGCGCAGCTGGCGGATTCTCGATGAGTTGGACGGCTCCGACGCCCCCAAGGTGATTCTCGTGGGGATCGAAAACGGCGGCACCAAGCGCGCCAACGAACTGATTCCGTGGGAGTTCAAGTTCAACACGCTGAACAACAAGGGTGGCGGGCAGGCCGACTTGTATCTCGATTTCATCACGACGACCGTCAAACCATACATCGATTTGCGGTTCCGGACGTTCAAGAATCGCAAGAACACCGGCATCATGGGGTCGAGTTTCGGTGGCGTCAACTCGTTTTACGCCGCCCTCAAATACAACCATGTGTTCAGTCGGTTCGGCTGTCTGTCCAATGCATTCTTCTACGGATTTTACGACAAGATGAAAGAACTGACGAAAGCGAGCGACTTTCACGGCGTGCGCCGCCTGTACATGGATTTCGGCACCAACGAATCGTCGGTCGACATGGAGAACGACGACTATCTGCGGACCAATCGCGAGATGTTCGACATCGTCAAGACCAAACTCGACGAGAGCCATCTCCGCTTTGAAGTCATCGAGGGTGGCAAGCACCACGAACGGGACTGGCAGAAGCGCTTCGTCGACATCCTCACCTATCTGTTTGCATGAAAGACGACAGGAATGTCGTCTTTTTCATTTGATTTGACATATTTTAATTGACTAATCGTCAAAATAATATATAATTTAAGTGCAAAACTTATTTGCTCTTCCAATGAAGAAAACACGTAGTTCGAAGGGGTTTGTTTTGTCTTTTTTATATCCTAAAACCGGGTGGTGATTGCCATGGACAAAGTATTGGTCGAACTCAAGAACATCAAGAAATCCTACGATGACACCGAAGTCATCCATAATTTGTCACTGTACATCAAGGAAAACGAGTTTCTCACCCTGCTCGGTCCGTCCGGCTGCGGGAAGACGACCTTGCTCCGCATCATCGGTGGGTTTGAAACCCACGATGACGGCCAGGTCATCTTCGACGGCCAGGACATGAAAGACACCCCGGCCTATCAGCGCGAGATCAACACCGTATTCCAAAACTATGCGCTGTTTCCCCATCTCAACGTGTTCGATAACGTCGCTTTCGGTCTCCGCATCAAGAAACTCGACAAGGACACGATCGACACCAAAGTAAAGAACGCGCTGCGTCTCGTCAAACTGGAAGGGTACGAACAACGTCCCGTCAGCAAGATGTCGGGCGGCCAGCAACAACGGGTGGCGATCGCCCGTGCGATCGTCAACGAGCCGAAACTGTTGCTTCTGGACGAACCGCTCGGCAGCCTCGATTTGAAACTGCGTCAGGACATGCAGTACGAACTGAAGGAGATGCAGGAATCGCTCGGCATCAGCTTCATCTTCGTCACCCACGACCAGGAAGAAGCGCTGACGATGTCGGACACCGTCGTCGTCATGAAAGATGGCGTGATCCAGCAGATCGGTCGTCCCGAAGACATCTACAATGAGCCGAAGAACCGCTTCACGGCGAGTTTCATCGGGGAATCGAACATCGTCGAAGGCGTGATGAAGGAGGACTATCTCGTCCATTTCGAAGGTCTTGACTTCACCTGCGTCGACAAAGGCTTTGCGAAAAACGAACCGATCGACATCGTCATCCGACCCGAGGACATCGTCCTCGCCGCACCGGCCGACGACCGGATCAACGGCGTCGTCGACGACATCATCTTCAAAGGCGTTCACTATGAGATCATCGTGTTGGTGAACGGCCGCGAATACATCATTCACTCCACCGATCCCGTCAACGTGGGAGACGAGGTGTCACTGAATTTCGATCCCGATGAGATTCACGTGATGAAACGTACCGATGAAGCATCTTCGTAAGCTGTCCTATCCATACCTGGTATGGATGGTCCTGTTGGTGTTCGTCCCGACCTTGCTGGTGCTGTTGCTGTCCGTCAGCGACCTCGACGTGTTCAACGCCGGACCGTTCCGACTGACGTTCGAGTGGATCGAGTTTCTCGGCAAGCCGAAGGTCACCAACGCGGTCCGAAACAGCATTTATTACAGCTTTTTGGCGACGTTCTTCAGCTTTCTGATCGGGTACCCGGTGGCCTATTATCTGGCTAGTCTCAAGACCCGCTTCAAAACCTTCTACGTGACGCTTCTGATCATCCCGATCTGGAGCAACATGTTGCTGCGCATCATCGCCTGGGAAAAATTGTTCTTCCCGATTTCGATTCTCAACATGTTCGGCATCAGTTTCGATTTGATCGGCACCGACTATGCGATATTGATCGGCATGGTGTCGATGTACCTGCCGTTCATGGTGCTGCCGATTTACAGCGTGCTGGAAAAGATGGACCGGAGTCTCGTCGATGCCGCCAAGGATCTTGGCGCCAACGATTTCCAAACCTTCTACAAGGTCATATTCCCGCTCAGTATTTCGGGAGTGGTCAGTGGTACCATCATGACCTTGTTGCCGGCGATGACGGCGTTCGCCCTGCCCGAGCGGTTGGGCGCCGGCAAGATTCAACTGATCGGCAACGTGATCGAGGATTACTTCCTCAAGACCAACAACATCAACGCCGGTAGTCTGATCAGCATTCTCCTGATGGTCGTGATTGTCTTCATGTTCATCGCGATCCTTCGCTTCGACAAGGAAGGGGAGACGCTGATATGATTGACCGTTTGAAGAAAGCGCCATTTATAATGGTGACCGCATTCAGTTACTTCATCATCTATTTCCCGATCTTCGTGATCGTGTTGCTCAGCGTCAACGCATCCCCGAGCGGTCAGACGTTCACCGAATTCTCGTTTGTCTGGTACAAGGAAATCTTCCTGAATGAACGACTTCTGACAGCGATCTTCAACACACTCCTGGTGGCCGTCATCTCGACCGCTGTGGCGACCGTTGTCGGTACGTTGACCGCCATCGGCATCAACAGTCTGACGAAGACTTATCGGATCCGTTTCATGATCCTCAACAACGTTCCCGTCATCAACCCCGACATCGTCACCGGTCTGAGTCTGATGCTGGTGTTCAGTCTGTTGCCGATCTCGTTCGGCATGCCGACGATGCTGCTCGCCCACATCTTTTTCTCGATCCCCTTCGTGGTCCTCACGGTCCTGCCCAAACTCAAGGAGCTGGACCCCAATCTGATGGACGCCGCACTCGATCTCGGGTGCAACTATTTCGAGGGAGTGGTCAAAGTCATCATTCCATCGATCAAGACCGCCATCATCGCCGGTGCCTTGATCGCCTTCACGATGTCGATCGACGACTTCGTGATCAGTTACTTCACGACCGGCAACGGATTCCAGAACGTCAGCATCTGGATCTATTCGCGGCTTGGTCGTCGGACCTTCAGTCCGGCCGTCTACGCCTACAACACATTGGTCGTGTTCCTGACGATCGGTGTTCTGGGATATATCAACGTGAACAACATCATTCGAGTGAAAAGGAGAAGTGAGAAGTGAAAAAAACAGTATTGCTAACAGCAATGTTCATCCTGATTCTCACCCTGAGTGCATGCGGGGGCGACAAAGAAACGCTCTACGTGCTGAACTGGGGAGAATACATGGACCCGGAACTCGTCGAGCAATTCGAGGACGAGTATGATGTGAACGTCGTTTACGACGAAGTGGGAAGCAATGAGGAAATGGAAGTCAAGATCAAATCCGGCACGACCAAATACGACATCGCCTTCCCCAGCGACTACATGATAGACAAACTGCGCCAGCAAGGACTCTTGAACGAGATCGACTACGACCTGTTAACGGGATTCGACGATGTCTCGATCAAGCCGGAAGTGGCAAACCTCACCGCAGGCAAGGGCTTTGATCCGTACTTTGTCCCATATTTCTGGGGCACCATCGGCATCATGTACAACACCACCACGGTGGATGAAGCCGACCTGACCGGTTGGGACGTGCTGTTCGATCCCGACACGACCTATCGGATCGGCATGTACGACTCCGCCCGTGACGCGGCCGCCGCCGCGCTTCTGTACCTCGGCTACGACGTCAACACCGACGACGAAACCGAGCTGAACGAAGCCGAAACGGCGCTCGCCACCGCCAACTTCGAGCTGTTCGGCGAGGACAACCTCAAAGGTCTCGTCCACAGCGGCAACCTTGACATGGCTTTGGTATACAGCGGCGACTACTTCGATGAACTCTACGTCGCCGAAGAAGACGAGGAAACCATCGAATTCGCTTATTTCGTCCCCGAGACGACCAACGTCTGGGTCGACGGATTCGTCATTCCGACGACCAGCGAAAACACCGACCTCGCCCATGATTTCATCAACTTCTTCCTCAACGAGGACGTCTCCGCGCAGAACGCCGACTGGGTCGGCTACGCACCGGTATTGACGGAAGTTTACGACCTTCTGGTCAGCGATGAATACGGCTATGACTACGACAACTACGACCCCTACCCGACGGGCGCAAGCCGCGTCGTCTACGAGTTCATCAGCGACGACCGCTTCACGCGTCTCAACGAACTGCTGGACGCCGCCAAAGGCAACTAAGAGCAAAAAATCAAAACCGCATCCCGGTTTTGATTTTTTTTGTTTCAAACAGGAGAAAGTTTCTCCACAAAATAACTATCTGTTGGTCTTTTCATTTGCCGTCACATATGGTATATTTAATGTAAGTATTTACTACATACGCGAGGTGCGACATGAGCGAAACGAAACCACTGACGAGACGCCAGCAGCGCGAAGAGATCGTCAAGCAACTCTACCAGATGGACATCCACGACGACTGGACGTTTTTTGAGACGCACTACGCCTATGTCGAAGACACCCTGAAGGCGATCGCCGAGCACAAAGACGCCATCGACGAGATCATCGTCCGCAACTTGAAAAACTGGAAGCTGAACCGGCTCAGTTACGTCGACCGGGCGATCATCCGCCACGCGACCTACGAGCTGTGGCTGACCGATGTGCCGTATGAAATCGTCATCAACGAAGCGCTCAACATCACCCGCAAGTACACCGACGAGGGCGATGACAAGATGGTCGGATTCACGAACCGGGTCCTCGAGAACATCCGCGCCGACCTCGGCAGGCAGGGATCCTGATGGACGAACCGCGTTATCTGACGGTCACGGCCCTGACCAAGTACATCAAGGCCAAGTTCGATTATGACAGCCACCTCAAGAAGGTGCTTCTCAAAGGGGAAATCTCCAACTTCAAACACCACAGCCGCGGGCATTTCTACTTCACGCTCAAGGACGACAAGACGCAGATCAGCGCGATCATGTTCGCCTCCAGCGCCAGCAAGGTACCATTCCGTCCCGAGGATGGGATGAGCGTGCTCGTCGAAGGCAACGTGTCGGTCTACGAAGCCAGCGGCAACTACCAGATCTACGTCAACAAGATGACCGAGGAAGGACTCGGCAATCTGTATCTCGCCTACGAACAACTCAAGAAAAAACTCGCCGAAGAAGGACTCTTCGACGATCGTCACAAACAACCGATACCCGCCTACCCCAAAGCGATCGCGGTCCTCACCAGCCCGACCGGCGCGGCGGTGCGCGACATCATCCACATCATCAACCGACGTTACCCGCTCGCCCGGATCATCGTCTATCCGACCCTGGTGCAAGGCGAGTACGCCAAGGACAACATCGTCGAGAACCTGAGACAAGTCAATCGCGACGGTCTCGTCGACGTCATCATTCTCGGTCGCGGCGGCGGCAGCATCGAAGACTTGTGGCCGTTCAACGAAGAAGTCGTGGCACGGGCGATCTTCGCTTCGACAATCCCGATCATCTCGGCCGTCGGGCATGAGACCGACTACACGATCAGTGACTTCGTCGCCGACAAACGAGCCCCGACACCGTCGGGCGCCGCTGAAATCGCCGTGCGCGATCAGATTGATCTGAGAAGCGAACTCGTGCAACGGGGCGAACGCGCCAAACATGCCCTGACCCGACTGCTCCAGCGCAAGCAGGAGCGGCTCGCCACCCTGCGCAGTCACTATGCGCTGCGCGACCCGCTGCGCCTGCTCGAAGGCAAGATCCGCGCGCTCGACCATGCGCAGGAGAAACTGCGCATGCTGCATCCGGGGATCCGCCTGCAGCGCTCCCGCGACCAACTGCGCGCGACGACGCGACAGCTCCACGAACGGATGCGACGCATCGTCGACGCCAAACGCAACGAATTCATACTTCACATCAATCAGCTGGAGTGGACCAATCCGCTCTCGATCATGAACAAAGGATACAGTGTGACGCGCAAGGACGGCGTCATCATCAAGACCGTCGATGCGCTCACCGTGGGCGATCGTTTCACCGTCAGCCTGGCCGACGGCCAGATTGAAGCGACCGCCGACGCCATCAGGAAGGAAGATAATGATGAGTGACAAAACATTTGAACAAGCGCTGAACGAACTCGAAACGCTGGTCAAGGAACTGGAACAGGGCGACATCGATCTCAAGGATGCCGTCGACAAATACAACGAGGGGATGAAGTTGTCCAAACATTGTCACGATTTGCTCGACAATGCCGAAAAGGTCATCGTCAAGATGATGAAGGACGACGAACTGACCGACTTCGACGAATAAGGAGGAACCCGCATGGACCTCTTGAACATCACCGATCCGTCCTTTTTGAAGGACCTTTCCGTCAAGGAACTCGAACAGCTCTGCACGGAGATTCGAGCGTTTTTGATTGACAACGTGGCCCGTACCGGTGGCCACTTTTCGTCGAACCTGGGGGCCGTCGAACTGACCGTCGCCTTGCATACCGTGTTCGACAGCCCGCGCGACAAACTGATCTTCGACGTCGGTCACCAGTCCTATACCCACAAGATTCTGACCGGCCGCGCCAAGGACTTCGGAACCCTGCGTCAGTACAAGGGCCTGTCCGGCTATCTGAAACGTAGCGAAAGCGAACATGACATTTTTGAAGCCGGCCACAGTTCGACTTCGATCGCCGCCGCCGCGGGGATCGAGTTCGCCAAGCAGTATGTCGGCAACTCGCACAAAGTCGTGCCGATCATCGGCGATGGCGCAATGACCGGCGGGATGGCATTCGAAGCGCTCAACTTCCTTGGCAACTACAGCGATCATCAACCGATCATCGTGCTCAACGACAACGAGATGTCGATCAGCGAAAACATCGGCTATCTGTCAAGCATCCTCAATGAGATCCGCGGCAAGTCGACGTACCGCAAGGTCAAGAGCAAAACGATGAAACTGATGCCCAAGTTCATGCGCCGGCTGACCAGCAAGGTCGAACGCGGCGTCAAGGGCTTTCTCACCAACAACACGATTTTCGACGATCTCGGATTTTCGTATTACGGCCCGATCAACGGCCACGACATCAAGGAACTGATCAAATATCTGAAGCTGGCCAAAAAAGCCAATCGCCCGTGCGTCATCCACGTCCTGACCGAAAAAGGCAAGGGCTACAAGCACAGCGAAAGCGACAACCTGGGGCTCTGGCACGGCGTCGCTCCGTTTGATGTCGACACCGGTTCGGCCGCCCCCAAAGACAAGACGATGACATCGTGGAGCGAAATCATCGGCTCCTACATGATCGATTACGCCGCGCGTCAGGACAAGTTCGCAATCGTCGTTCCGGCGATGATCAACGGTGGCGGACTGATTCGCTTCCAGCAGACCTATCCCCACCGCATTTACGACGTCGGCATCGCCGAGCAGATGGCCGTGACGATGTCCGCCGGACTGGCCGTCAGCGGCGTCGACGTATTCTGTCCAATTTATTCAACATTCATTCAACGGGCCTACGATCAAGTCAATCACGACGTCGCCCGCCAAAATCTCAAGGTCGTGTTCGGACTCGACCGTGCCGGCCTCGTCGGCGCCGACGGGGAAACCCACCAAGGGGTCTTCGACATTCCGCTGTTGCGGCATGTGCCGAACCTGACGATCGCGCATCCGCATACGCCAGAAGAGGCGTTCGGTCTTCTCAATTATGCGTTCACCGCCCAGGACGGCCCGTTCGTCCTGCGCTATGAACGGGGAAGGGTGCCGTTTGATCCCGATGCGCCGATTCCCACCGACATCGCCACACCGGGCTGGGACATCCTGCGCGAGGGCACGGACGCCGTGTTCGTCTCCTTCGGCAGCATCCTGGATGGTGTCATCGCCGAGTTGGATCGATCGAATCGATCGGTCGCGGTCGTCAACGCCAAGTTCATCAAACCTCTAGACACCGTGCGAATCGACGAACTGATCGCCCGTGACGTACCGATCATTCTCTACGAAGAATCGGCGGCGCTCGGCGGGTTCGCCAGCAGCGTGCTGGAATATCTGGTCGCCGCGGGACACCCGACGAACCGCATCACGACGATGGGAATCCCCGATCGCTACGTGTCCCATGGACGAAAATCCGAACTTCTCGCCGAGTTAAAACTCGACGTCGCGAGTATCATAAAAACGATTGACGCACTCATCAACTAGCCGGGAGGAACCATGCTGACCTATCTGTCCGTCAAGAATTTCGCCATCATCGAGAACGTCGAAGTGACGTTCGAGCCGGGAATGACCGCCCTGACGGGCGAGACCGGTGCCGGAAAAAGTCTGCTGATCGATGCGATCGGCCTTTTGCTGGGCGACCGGGCGACTTCCAACATCGTGCGGACCGGTGCCGACAAAGCGGAAGTGGAAGGCGTCTTTCGGATCCAGAGCGAGGACATCCGCGACTTGTTGCAGGACTTGGACATCGACGCCGATGAGGAACTGGTGATCCGCCGTCAGATCACGCCGACGGCCAACAACATCATCAAACTGAACGGCACGACCGTCACCCTCAAGGACTTGCGCGAGGTGACCGGAAAACTGGCCGACATTCATACGCAGATCGACACCCATCGGTTGATCAACCAGGACACCTACATTGACATCATCGACGGCTTCGAACGACCCAAGATGGAAGCGCTCCTGGCGAACTATCATCAGGCGCTTGCCGCCTACAAGGCGAGCTGGCGCGAACTGCGTCGCCTCGAACGATCCAACGACGATCTCGCCGAACGACTCGACCTGTTGCGCTTTCAGAAGAAGGAACTCGAGGGCTACGGGCTCGATCCCGACGAAGAAGCGGATCTCACCGAACAGGTGGAAAAGATGGAACACTACGACACGATTTTCCAGACGATGCAGTCGATCCGGCAGCGCCTCGAAGAGTTCGACGCACTGGGGATGGTGTACGATGCCGCCAAGGATCTCGGCAAAATCGCTTCGCTCAGTGAGTCCTACCAAGATCTCCAACAACGCTTCGAAAGCCATTATTACGAACTGGACGACGCATTTGAAACACTCAAACAGGAACTCGCTTCACTCGATTTTGATCCGCGACTGCTCGATGAGTACCAAGAACGGCTCAATCGGCTTGACGCACTCAAGCGCAAGTATCGCAAGAGCGTTCCTGAACTGATCGAATACCTGCACGAGATCAGCGCCGACATCAACAACGTCGATCACTACGACGACGTCATCGCCGCCCAGCGCAAACGACTCCAGGCGGCGTTTCAGGACACCTGTGAAAAAGCGGCCGAACTGACGGCGCTCCGTCAGCAGACCAGCCGCTACATTGAAGAAAAATTGTTGGCGATTCTGGGAGATCTCGAACTGCCTGACACGCGCTTTGAAATCGCCTTCTCGCAAGCGTCTCCAAGCGATCCCAACGATCCCTCGGTGTTCTTTGATCATGGCGTCGACGAGGTCGATTTTCTGCTTTCGACCAACGTCGGAGAACCGCTCAAACCACTCAGCAAGAGTGCCAGTGGCGGCGAGATGAGCCGCATCATGCTCGGGTTCAAGAATTTGCTGGCGACCAGTCTCAATCTGGCGCTGATGATTTTTGATGAAATCGACAGCGGGGTCAGCGGCTATGTCGCCAACCAGGTCGCCAAGAAAATGAAGGCGATCGCCAAGGCGACCCAGGTCATCTGCATCACCCACATCCCCCAGGTCGCGTCGACGAGCGATCATCACTTGCGGATTCACAAGGAAGTCGTCAACGACCGCACGATCGCCAAGATCGATCGGCTCGAAGGGGCGTCGCGCGTTCGTGAAATCGCCGCGATGTTGAGTGGCGACAAAATCACAGACGCCGCGTTGAACAGCGCAACGGAGCTATTGAACCAATAAAAAAAGCCTACCACGTAGGCTTTCCGTTTGTCCTCAGGCGTTCATGATTTCGATCAGCAGGACGATCAATGCGATGACGCCGACCAGGGAGAAACTGGCGGCGAGCAGGATGATGACGGCTTTCCCGCCTTTGGTCTTGACGATGTTCTGTGTCTTCATCCGTTTCGGTTCTTCTTTTTGATGCGTTTTCTTGGTACGCTTTCTGCTTTTTGGCACGGTTATCACCTCGATTGGTCTTGGTTCGGTTTCGTCTTTACATATTATAGTATAAATCCCTGAAAAAGGAAAGAATTTTAATGGAAAAAAAGTATCGCGTCATCTTCCACATCGATCTCAACGCCTTTTTCGCCAGTTGCGAAATGGCGCAGGATCCGAGTCTCCGCGACAAACCGCTGGGCATCGGCGGCAGCAGCAGTCGCGGTGTTTTGACGACGGCGAACTACGTCGCCAGGAAGTTTGGCGTGACAAGCGCAATGAGCGTGGTCGAGGCGAAGAAGCGGTGTCCGAATCTGATCATTCTGCCCGGCAACTTCGACCTCTATCATGAATACAGCGAAAAATTCTTTGCCCTGCTTGGGGAATACGCCGATGAGATTGAAAAAGGATCGATCGATGAGGGCTACATCGACGTCACCGACAAGAGCGATGCGATTCATCCGTTGGAACTGGCCAAACAGATTCAAGATCGGCTGATGAAGGAACACAATCTGCCGGTGTCGATCGGCATCGCCCCGAACATGTTCTTGGCCAAGATGGCCTCCGACATGAAAAAACCGCTCGGCATCACGGTGCTGCGCAAACGCGATTTGGAAGAAAAACTGTGGCCCCTGCCGATCGAGAAAATGTACGGCATCGGTAAGAAGACCCACCCCAATCTGAAACTGATCGGCATTCATACGATCGGCGACCTGGTGCATTACGAGGACCGTCACAAACTGGAACTGGTGCTCGGCAATCGTGCCCAGGAGTTCATCGACAAGGCGATGGGCATCGACGACCGGCAGGTGGATCCCCACCGGTATGTGGACATGAAGTCGATCGGCAACAGCCAAACCTATGCCCAGGACGTGCTGATCTATCAGGATGTCATCGAACACCTCACCGCCTTGACGCGCAAGGTCGTCAAACGACTCCAGGACGACGGCAGTGCCTGCAAGACGATCACGATTCAGGTGCGTTACAACGACTTCACCCAGATCAATCGCAGTTTCACCCGCGAACATCACACCGACAACTTTTTCGACATCTACCAGACCGTTGAACGACTGTACGACGAGAACCAGTCCGACAAGCCGATTCGACTGCTTGGGGTCAGTGTCTCCAATCTGATCGATGCGAGCGACTTTTTCGCCCAAATCGACATCTTCGAAATCCAGAACATGTCAGAGAAGGACGAAGCCGTCGACAAGATGCTCGAAGACATCAACCGCGCATATGGTCAAAAAATCATCAAGAAAGGGGCCAAAAAGTAGGCTCTTTTTTTGGTGCCCTCGAAAATTCGTTGCTATATGGTCATATATATGATAAAATTATTTAATAGATATGTAACAATGTTTTTCAACACTGTAATAGGGTCATCCGACCACGTCGGAGACCAGACACTGGAGGAATGGACATGCGGAGAATAATGCTAGTTTTGGGGATGATGGTCACCGCACTGATCCTGGTCGGATGCACCGGCCAGGGCGAAGGTCTCACACCACCATCGTTCGTTAGTGTGAAAGTGGAGGACACCGACCCCGTCAGCGGCGGGGATTTCGTCACGTTCTTCCGTGCCAAGGAACAGACCGTGACCGTCGAGGTCACGCTCAACAACCCGGACAACGTCAACATCAAGTCGATCGTCATCGACGGATACACGCACACGTCCGCCCGGTTCCTGGACCAGTCGACGCGCACGCGCATCTACATCGATGTCAATGTCGGCACGACGCTCGGTCAGAAGATTTACTCCGTCGACCGCATCAACTATCTGGACGGCGAGACGAGTCTGGCCGTTTCCGTCACCACCAACAATGAATTCGAAATCTACGTCTACAAGGATGTTCCCACGGTCACCCGCGAGAACTATGAGTTGACCGAAAACACCGTCTCGATCGACTTCAACGTCATCGACGTCGATGACGTCATCAGTGCCGGCAGCCTCAAGGCGCAACTCTATTCCGGCGAAACACTGGCACAGTCGTTCGATCTCAGCACGGGATTGTCGAACGTCGTCTTTTTCGGACTCCTGGCCGACCGTCTCTACGAAGTCAAAATCGTCGCCAGCTACAATCTCGACGACAACAAGGGTACGCAAGCCAACATGGTCCTCTACAGCGGCACATACACGACCCTGTCCAACGGATTGCCCAGTGCCTCGATTCAAAATGTCAACGTCACCTCCAACACGGTCTACTTCGACGTCGACTTCACCGATGACGACAATGTCACCGTCGCCGGTGGCTTGAGTGTCGCGATATACAACGGCGAGACGCTCGTCGATCATGTCGACATCAGCGGATCGACCGACGGACTCCATTTCGAGGATCTGCTCAACGACAACGAATATACGTTGAAAGTCCTCGCCGATTACAATCTCGGCGACGGTCAGGGCATCCGTCTTGACAACGTCCTCGCCATCCATACCTTCTCGACGCTGCCGCGCCAGGTTCCCCTGCCGCAGCTCGTCAATCTCGATCTCCGCGAAAACAGCATCGAGTTCGACGTCGCGATCGCCGATCCGCTCGGCATCATCGACGAGGATTCGCTGATCGCCCGGCTCTACATCGAGGATGTTTTCGTCGATGAAGCCGAACTGTTCAACTATCACGTCGACTTCCAGGTCAACAACCTGTTCGCCAACAAGGCGTTCCGGATCGACCTCATCGGCGATTACGATCTCAATGACGGCAACGGTGTCCAACCGGGAGAAATCATCTTCAGCCAAGTCTACAACACCCTTGAAAACGCCCTGCCGACGGTCGCCGTCGAAAGCATGGTCGTCAGCCAGGGATACATCACGCTCGGTCTTGACGTCAGTGACGTCAACGACACCTTGATCGGTGCCATCGAAGCGATTCTGTACGAAGAAGGCACTGCCGTGCAGACGATCCAACTGGATGTCGAAACGACGGAAATCGTCTTCGATTATGCGACCAAGGCCGGCCTCACCTATTACATCGAGTTCTTTGCCGACTACAATCTCCGCGACGGCAGCGGCGCCGTCTTCGGCGATTCCTTGCGCCGCATCGTTTCATTCACCGCCGAAGCCAAAAAGCCGATTGCGGAAATCAGCAGCGTAGCGATCACAACGTCGACCGTGGACTTCGATGTCCGCATCATCGATGCCGATGAGACGATCATCGACAACTCGTCGGTCGTCTATCTCTATCTCGGCGATACGCTCGTTGCCCAGCAGGCACTCGGCATCGGCATGACGAGCGTCAGTTTCAGCAATCTCCAATCCAACAGCGAATACCGATTGGTCGTCCGCACCGATTACGATTTGGACGATGGCAGCGGCGTGCTGTCCAACCAGTTGCTCATCAATCAGGCTGTCGTCACCGCCGCGAAGGTCATTCCGACCAGCGCCATCACCAACACCGATACCACCGACACGGCCATTTCGTTCAACGCCGAGATCTTCGATCCCGATGCCGTCGTCGCCGGCGGATCGGTCGTCGCCGTCTTGTACTTTGAAGGCGCCGTCGTAACCGAAGAAGCACTCATCAACGGTGAGAACTTTGACATTACCTTTGACGGACTGTTGTCCGACAGCAACTACCGCGTCCGCATCTATCTGG
This sequence comes from uncultured Mycoplasmatota bacterium, assembly GCA_913062645.1. Classification (GTDB taxonomy): domain Bacteria; phylum Bacillota_I; class Bacilli_A; order Izemoplasmatales; family Izemoplasmataceae; genus Xianfuyuplasma. The sequence continues at coordinate 1,014,781 of CAJXVW010000001.1, read as the reverse complement.
ATTACGATCTCAACGACGGCAACGGCGTTACCGGTGGATATCAAGTTGCCGAACTGAACATCTCCACCCAACCGAAACAGCCGCCCGTCGCCACCTTCCAATCCCCGAGCGCCGACGAAGACAGCATCAGCGCACTGATCGAAGTCACCGATGCCTACGACGTCGTCGTACCGGGTACGCTCAAGGCCATTCTGATGCTTGGCGACACGGCGACCGGCGACGAAGTCGACCTCGACATCGGATTCACATCGGTCACCTTCGACACGCTCTTCTCCAACGCCCAATACCGCATCGACGTCGTCGCCGATTACGATCTGAACGACGGCGAACCGGTCATTATCGGCGAAATTCTCGAAACCGAATTCATCACGACCGCCGCCTACGACATGGTCGCCGCGACACTCGCGAACGTCTCGTCGACGGTCAGTTCGATTACCTTCGACGTCACCGTCGAGGACCCGAGCGCCATCATCACCGGCAACCTCCAAGCGGTCCTCTACCAGAGCGACATCGCCACCGGCGACACGATCGCGCTTGTGGTCGGCGACAACACCGGTGTCAGTTTCACCGGACTCGACTCCAACACCGAATACAAGATCCAGATCGAGACCGACTACGATCTCAACGAAGAAAGCGGCCCGGTTCTCGCCTACGTCCTCGACACGGCGATTGAGGCAACGCCGCCGCTCAGTCCGCCCACGGCCACCGTCGTGTCCTTTGTGGAGGACTACGAGTCGTTCACCGTCAACATCAACGTCAACAACGAAGATGGAACGATCACCGGTACCACGAAGGCCGTTCTGTACAAGGATGATGTGGCAACCGGACAGGAAGTCGCCCTCACCGACGGCCTCAACACGAACGTCAGTTTCACGGGCCTGCTCAGCGACAATCAGTATGAAGTCCGCGTCATTACCGACTATGACATCAACGACGGCAGCGGCGAACAACTCGCCGTCGAGCTGACCAGCGGCTTCGTCACGACGCTTGCCAAGACGGTGCCTGTGACCAACGTCGACAGCCTCGTGCTGACCCGCGACCGGATCACCTTCGATCTCGGCCTCGACGACGTCTTCGACGTTCTCGCGCCAGGCACGCTCAAGGCCGGACTGTATTACAACGATACCCTGCAAGCGGAGAAACTGCTGTTCACGAGCCAAGTCACCTTCGACATCAGCGGCTTCCTCGCCGATTACGACTTTGAAATCCGCATCAGCGGCAACTACGATCTCAACGACGGCAACGGCGTCGTGGTCGATGGTCCGATCGACACCTTGTCGTTCACAACCATCGCCAACGCCACACCGACGGCCGACATCACCGACATCACGATCAACCAGAACACCGTCGATGTCACCGTCGTCGTCACCGACGCCGATGACACGATCACCGAAAACCTCGTCGTCAAACTGTTCGACAAGGATGACGTCGAGATCGATTCGATCACCCTTTCCGTCGGCGTGCAGACCGCCTCGTTCACGTATACGGTGAACCATGGTGAGTTCTACAGCGTCGTCGTCTACGCCGATTACAACTTGAAAGACGGCGCCGGCGAAACCGACGCGGCCGTACTGGCCGAAGCGCTCACAAGCGTCTACAACAAACTTCTCCCGCAAGCGGTCGTCGACAATGTCACCACCGCTCAGGAATCGATTACCTTCGATGCCACGGTCTACGACAACGACCTCGTCATCATCGGCGCAACCACGTTCGCCGAACTCTATCTGGACGGCACCAAGGTCGACGACATCGCGCTCGTCGTCGGCGCCAACAACGGTCTGTCGTTCACTGGACTGCAGTCGGATTCAACCTACGTCATCCGCCTTGTCACCAACTACGACAATGGCGACGGCAACGGCACCTACACGCATTATCAGATGACCGTCGCGACGCATGACACGCTCGCCAAGGACGCTCCGTCGGCGGACATCACGCTCGACACGGTGACGGGTTCAACGCTCATCTTCGACATCGTCGTCAGCGATGGCGACAGCGTCTCCAGCGCTCTGGAAGCGAACCTCTACGACGACGAAGGCACGCTCGTCGACACCGCGGCGCTCAGCGTCGGCAACAACATCAACGTCACCTTCAGCGGGCTCACCGGCAGCACCGAGTACACCGTTGAAGTGGAAGCCGACTTCGACCTCAACAACGGCAATGGCACGGTCACTGGCATCATCGCCGAACTGACCGAAACAACACCGGAAAGCGCGGTTCCCGTCGGCGCTCTCAACACCGTCGTGCCGACGACCTCGACGATCGCCGTCAACTATTCGTTTACCGACGACGACAACGTCAGCACCGAACAGTATCTGCGTCTGTACGAAGGCGCCGTGCTGGTCGAAGAACTGGCCATCACGACCGGTTCCAACCAGACTTATACCTTCGATGAACTGGCTCCCAACACGGCATACACCGTCACGATCGAGTCGACCTACGATCTCAACGATCTCGAAGGCGTCCAGACCGACAAGGTCCTCGCCACCTCGAGTCCGTCGACAGCGAGCCTGATCAGCATCGACAATGAGACAATCGACAAGAAGTCCAATGAACTTGATGTCCTGGTCGACGACAATGAGTCGATTCTTACCGGCGCGACGATGACCGCGACCTTGAAACAAGGAGCCACGGAAATCGATAGTTTCATCATCAGTACCACAGCTCCGACCAACATCGACATGGTGAACCTCTTGAGCGATTACGACTACACGCTCGAGATTGAAGCCACCTACGACGTTGGTGCGGGCAATGTGACGGATGTCATTTACACCCACGCGTTCACGACTGACGCGCTCGAACAGCCGACCGTCGAGATTCAGGACTTTGCCGACTGGACGATTGGTGGCAATGTATCCCTCGATGTGACCATCGGTGCCGACAATGACGAAGTTGCGACCGATACGACCTGGACCGCCGAGCTGTATGTCGACGGCGTGCTTCAGGACACCGTTGACATCTACGTCGCCAACGGTTCGTCGAATCCCGAAGATGCCGGTGCCATCACCATCACCTTCACCGGATATGCGACCGTCGGTGGCGAATCCTACACCGTTGTGATTACCGCCGATGTCGACATGAACGATCTCCCGGCAACCGGCGCCGTCGAAACGGAACTCGCCAGCAAGGCAGGCGTAGACGCCGGCAACTAATCTTCATTCATCACAAAAAAAAGCGCTCGATTGAGCGCTTTTTCATTTCTCCTCAGTGGCGTGAAATAGTTCGTCGACGGTGGTGTTGAACGCCATCGCCAATCGGAACGCGAGTTCGAGCGAGGGCGAGTACTGACCTTTTTCGATGGCGACGATTGTCTGCCGGCTGACCCCGACGGCGCGGGCGAGATCCTTCTGGGTCATCTCGCCGTGTAAGAACCGCTGCGTGCGGACGTTGTTTTCGATGATCAGCTTGCTCATGTCAGAATCCCCGTCGGTAGTAGCGCAGGTTGGCGATTTCGCTCAACACGTCGTTGGCGAACATGAAACCGACGAACGTCAGGAAGAACGCGTGGACGCTCAGTCCGAACAGCTGGGTGACAAGCGCCGCGACAAAGCCGACGCCGATCAGGATCAGTTCGATCTGGCTGCTTTTCATTTCGATCAGTTTGTCGCGTTCGTCGGACACCATGTCGACCTCGTCGGCGCCCTCGCCGGCGACTTCGCTGACGATTGCATGGAGGATGACGAAGACGATCGTGACGACGATGCGGGCGATGATCATGATCGGAATATAGAGCAGGATGACGATCGCCCAGAAACGCATCAGATTGTCGGTGTCGAACTGTCCGGCCTGATATCGATTGTAAATGATCAGACCGTAAACGGTGAATAGAATGATATTAGTGATGAGATAGGTGAGGCTTCGTTGTTCTTGATAGGACATGATTGGTCTCCTTATGGTTGGTTTGAATGTCAAGTCTGACAATCATATTGTAAAACACACTTTACTCAATGTCAAGTAAACTTTACTATTTTGTTCAAAAAAATTTGCATGGTAATAAGAAAAGCGCTCCATGGAGCGCTTTCAGACATGTTTGCGAGGACGATCCAGCAATGTGTCGGTTGACAGTTTGGTGCTGGTGTCGTGTGTGGAAGGATCCTCCGGATCGAAATTGCGCAAGAACTCATAGACTTCATTGGTCACTTGCGTGGGTGTCGACGCGCCGCTGGTGATACCGACCTTGGTGCATTGTTTGAGCTGTTCGATGTCGATCTCGGTGACGTTCTCGATCAAGGTCGCGGGGATGCCGGCCTGTTCGATCGCGACGTGACGCAGATGTCGCGAGTTGTTGCTCATGCGGTCGCCGACGACGTAGATGTGATCGAGCGTCGGATCGGCGCTGGCGACGGCTTCCTGGCGAATGCGCGTGGCGTTGCAGATCTCATCGACGAAGTGAATATGGGGATATCGTTCCTTGGCTTTTTCGGCGAGTAGGTAGATGTCATAGAGTGACATTGTCGTCTGGTTGGTGAGGGCGACTTTGCCGGGCAGATTCAGTTGTTCGATTTCGTCAATCGTCTCGACGACATGGACGCGGTCGCTGATGCCCTTGACACCGTCGCTTTCGGGGTGGTTGTGCTTGCCGATGAAGATGATGTCGTAATCTTGTTCCAGCAACTCATTGACGACATCGTGGGATTTGGTGACGTCGGTGCAGGTCGTGTCGATGATTTCGAGCCCTTTGGCTTCGGCTTTGGCGTAAACCTGTGGGCTGACGCCATGAGCGGTGAAAACGACAATGCCTTCGTCGACTTCATCCAGCAACTCGAGACGCGTTTTCGACGGGTCGTGAAGGGTCTGGATGCCTTTTGCCGTGAAGTAGTCGACGACTTGTTTGTTGTGGATCACCATGCCGAGAATGGCAATCGGTTTGGTGGTTGACTTTTCGGCCAGTTCTGATATAGTATTTATGGCATTTACGACACCGTGGCAATAGCCACGGGGTTTGATCTTTATGGTTTCCATGAAATCACCCAAACTCATTATACAAGAATGTCATTACATTTGGAAATGATTTAATCTTATAGTATAATGATGGAGGAGTTGAGACGATGAACATCACACGCGATTTTGTCAAACAAGCTGTAACGAAGCTCGGATTCAAAGCGTTCACCGAGGTCCAGGAAAAAGTCATCCCCGTCGCCCGCAAAGGGCAGGACGTGATCGGATGCTCACAGACCGGCAGTGGTAAGACGCATGCTTTTTTGATACCGATTTTTGAGAATCTCGACCTCACCACGGACAGCGTGGACGTTGTCATCACCTCGCCAACGCGCGAACTCGCCAATCAGATCTACCGGTTCGCGCGGCAGATCGCCGATCAATCGAGCGAGCACATCGACATCCGCCGCTACGTCGGTGGCAGCAATCGCGCCAAGGAACTCGAACGACTCGACAAGTCGCAACCGAAAATCGTCATCGGTACCCCCGGCAAGCTCAAGGATCTCGCCATCAAAGAAAATAAACTGGCGCTCTATCAGGCCAAAACACTGGTCATCGACGAAGCCGACATGGCCCTTGACAGCGGCTTTTTGGAAGACATCGACCAAATCGCCGGCTCGATGTCGGACGATCTCCAGATGATGGTTTTCAGCGCCACCATCCCCGAATCCCTGCGCCCGTTCTTGCGCAAGTACATGAACCAACCGTTTGAAGTGTTCATCAAACCGAAGGAACTGTCCAGTCTCAACATCGATCACGTGTTCCTGCCGATCAAATCTAAAGACCGCACGTCGGTGTTGCTGCAACTCTTGGACGTGCTCAACCCCTATGTCGCACTGATCTTCTGCAACACCAAGGAAACCGCCGATGAGATCGGCACCCTCCTTTATAATAAAGGCGTCAATGTCGCCACCTTGCACGGTGGCGTCGCACCGCGTGAGCGGAAACGGATCATGGCCCAAGCCAACAACGCCGACTTCCAGTACATCGTCGCCAGTGACATCGCCAGTCGCGGCATCGACATCGACGGTGTCAGCCACGTCATCAACTACGATTTGCCCAAAGACATGGAGTTCTACGTTCATCGCACCGGCCGCACGGGGCGGGCCAGCTACGAAGGGCTGGCGATCAGCCTGTACGATCCGGCTGATGACGCCTACATCGACTTCCTGGAACGCAAGGGCATTTCGATCACGTACAAGGAAATCAAGAACGGCGAACTGGTCGAACGCCGGGAGCGCAAGGAACGCAGCAAGCGCGAACGGGTCACGGCCGGCTTCGACAAGAACCAGCTCAACGTCAAACGCAACAACAAAAAAGTCAAACCAGGATACAAGAAGAAGTACCACAAAAAACTCCAAGAAGCGAAGAAGAAAGCACTTCGCAAGAAGAATAGGTGATTGTATGATACGAATCGGATCCCACGTCTCGATGAGTGGTGATGATATGTTTCTGGGGAGCGTCGAAGAAGCTCTTTCTTATGGTGCCAACGCATTCATGATCTACACCGGCGCACCACAGAACACGGTGCGCAAATCGACGTCGAAGCTGAATATAGAAGCGGGGCGTAAACGAATGGAAGAAGCCGGACTGTCACTCGATCATGTGATTGTCCATGCGCCATACATCATGAACCTCGCCAACGGCGATCCCAGGAAACGGGCGTTCGCCGTCGAATTCCTCACCAAGGAAATCGAACGCACCGCCGCCATCGGCGCCAAACAGATCGTCTTACATCCCGGCGCCCATGTCAAACAAGGTGTCGACATCGCCATTGACTACATCGTCGAGGGATTGAACAAGGTCATCGCCAACACCGCCGACAAAGATGTCAAGATCGCGTTGGAAACGATGGCCGGCAAAGGCACCGAAGTGGGCCGCACGTTCGAGGAGTTGCAACGGATCATCGCCGGCGTGACCGACGATTCGCGCATCAGCGTCTGTTTCGACACCTGTCATACCCATGACGCCGGATACGCCACGAAAGACGATTTCGACGCCGTCATCGCCGAGTTTGATCGAATCATCGGCAAAGATCGCATCAGCGTGTTCCACGTCAACGATTCCAAGAACCCGCGCGGTGCCAGCAAAGACCGCCATGAGAACATCGGGCTTGGGTATCTTGGTTTCGATGCCCTCAATTACATCGTTCATCATCCGGATTTCATCGATGTGCCGAAAATCTTGGAAACGCCCTATGTAACCGATAGTGATGCGTCGAAGGACAAGGTGCATCCACCCTACAAATACGAAATCGCCATGTTCCGTGCTGGCGTGTACGATCCCAACTACATCGAAGCGATTCGCAGCAACTGACCCTTGGTCGGTTGCTGTTTTTGTTGTATAATGGAATGTGTTCTATGATAGGTTGAATTTGAAAATGGCTTAAAAAGGTCATAATGAGCCTTATTCAACCATGGGTTTAGTGATTACAACCACTGCGTTATTCCATTCCATTAAGAAACCGTCTAGAATTAAGGTGAGGTGATACACATGAAAGACACAGTTGCAAACGTGCTGATCCAGCTTCGCAAACAGCATGGCTTTACCCAGAGCGATCTCGCCGACAAACTCGGCGTATCGTTCCAGGCCGTCAGCAAGTGGGAACGCGGGGAAAACCTTCCCGATGCCTACACGCTCGTCGCGCTGGCCGACATCTACAAGGTGACGGTCGATGAAATACTTCATGGTGAGATCAAGGACAAGGATTTGCAGGGGCGCATCAAGAAGCGCAAAACGATCTTGTTCATTACCGGCATCACGATGTTGATTCTCTCGCCGATCTCGATTTTCCTCTACGGCGTCAACGCATACGAACAGTATGTACCGATGATTCTGATCATCGCCGCGATCGCCGTGGTGCTGATTCTCTATGCGACGATCAGTACCGACATGTTGGTTGGTGGTTCGATGAAAGACTACAAACGTAAGAAGAGCGATGAAATCATCTACACGTTCTGTGCTGCGATATTCCTGTTGCTCGGCTTTGTCTGGGGCCTCTGGCACCCGGGCTGGCTGATCTTCGTGTTCGGATACGCGGTGACGTTGATCTTCCATCGTCAGACTGCCTGAACAGAAGCCCGCTCGGCGGGCTTTTTTTCTGGTCAGATGGGGAACTTCGGCTTTGACTTTGGCGGCCATCCGTATTATAGTATTTATAGGTGATTTGATGCGCCAACAAGTGATCGACATTCTACGTCGGCACGTGGACAAATACGGATTTGTCAGCGTCGCCGAATACCAACAAAGTCGCGATGCCCTCGGCAAACAGGATCTGTATGCCGATTATCGCTTTTTGGACGGGTTCGAAACGATCATCACGCTTGCCATTCCCTACCCGACGAAAGAAGTCAAATGGAGCAAGAAGGGCTATGGCCGGCTGTCGCGATACAGTTATGCGACGGACTACCACATCGTCTTCGGTGACATCCTCAAGCGGATAGCGACCGAACTGAATGCCATCGGCATCCGCACCAAAGCGTCGGTTGACACCGGTGGGGTGGATGAACGCTGGGCCGGTCATCTCAGCAACATGGGGTGGCTCGGCAAGAATCAGTTCCTGATCATCGAGGATTACGGTACCTATTCTTTTCTGGCAACCATTCTCGTCGATGTTCCGCTGGCGACAGAGGAGCGTGTTCACGATGACTGCGGCGATTGCCGCAGGTGCATCGATGCCTGCCCGTCGGGGGCCTTGGACAACGGGTTTGAACAGGATCTGTGCATTTCCCATTTGTCGCAGGAGAAGATTCCCTTCGGCGATACCGAGATCAAGTACTTCAAGACCATGATCTACGGTTGTGACATCTGCATGAAGGCCTGTCCCAAGAACAAGGGCATCGACATCCACAAATACGCCGCGTTCGAACCGACCGGCATCGAAAACATTCATCTGAAATCGTTGTTGGCGATGACCAACAGAGAATACATGGCGATTTACGGCAACAACGCCTCGAGCTGGCGTGGTGCGTCGGTGATCAAGCGCAACGCACTGGCGATGATCTACAACCACCGATTGTACGATCTCAAAGATGACATCGTCACCAGCATGGAAGCGCTGAAGGACAATCCGTGGTACATCGAGACCGCCGAACTGGTCTTGAAACGGATCGACGAGAAGGAGCGGACATCATGAACCACATCGTGCTCTACCATCCCGAGATTCCCCAGAACACCGGCAACATCATGCGCACCTGCATCGCCAACAAGATGACCTTGCATCTGATCGAACCACTCGGCTTCCGACTGGATTCCAAACACGTCAAGCGGAGCGCCGTCAACTACATCGATCAGGTCGATTATCATGTCTATCCCGACTGGGATAGCTTTGTCGCCCAAAACGATGGCGAGTACTACTTCCTGACCCGCTACGGCAGCGTCGCGCCCGATCAGATGGATTACACCCACGGCTCGGACGTGTACTTGATTTTCGGGGCCGAATCGACGGGCATTGACAAGGCCATTTTGAAACAACATCTGGACCGCTGTCTGCGGCTCCCGATGGCCGCCAACGTGCGCAGTCTCAACCTGTCCAACGCCGTCGCCATTCTCGCTTACGAGGTGCTCCGACAGCAAGGCTTTCCGGGACTCTCCACGCACGAACCCGACAGCATGAAAGGGAAGGACTACTTACTCAAATAGGAGGAATACCATGTCTCATATCGGCAAGGATCTGCAGATCCAAAGTTACAAACACGACGAAAGCCTGCACCGCATCTGGGAGAAGGCGACCGTCGTCGACGAGGGCGAGGACTATATCGTCGTCGTCAACAAACGCACCAAGGTGATCGAATCGAACGGTCGCTTCTGGCACACGCGCGAGCCCTCGGTGACGTGGTTCTTCACCGATCGCTGGTTCAACGTGATCGGCATTCTCAAAAAGAAATCGATTCATTTCTACTGCAACATCGCCTCGCCTTACGTGATTGACGACGAAGCGTTGAAATACATCGATTACGATCTCGACATCAAGGTCATCGAAGACTTCAGTTACACGACCTTGGATCGCAACGAATACAACAAACACAAGAAGAAGATGGAGTATCCGAGCGATCTCAAGGTGATTTTGGAGGCGGAACTGGCCGAACTCAAACGGCGTATCGAAGCCCGCGAACATCCATTCTCGCATGACTTGGTGCGTCGCTATTACGACAGTTATCTGAAGGAGGATCCCTCATGAACAAGGAAACCATGTTGCGTCGGTACGTCAATCTCAACATTGTCATCGGACTTGTATTTTTGTTGCTTGTGTTCTTGTTCGTACTCGGCTTCGTCGGTCAGGTCAACGGCATCGTCGACAAGAACCTGTTCGCAATCACCGTTGAGAACTTCTTTGAAGATCTCGAGAACTTCAACACGCCGATCATCGTGTTCTTCATCTTTCTCCTGTTCAACGTCGCGTTCTACCTCCTGCTCGGTCGCAGCGACGAAGTGACGCAAAAAGAACTGAAAGAAGTCGCACTCTTCAACGCGATCCTGACGCTTGTCATGGTGCTGGGCCAGGTGCTGTTCGTGATGCAAATTCCCGACCAGATCCAAGGCATGGTCGCCGACAAGCTGATTTTTGTCGAAATGCCCTACACGGCGAGTCAGATGGTCCGTGTGTTCAACATCAACTACGTGATGAGCCTGATCTACATCGGCTACAACATGTACGTGACCATCAAGACGCTCCCACCAAAGGACGAAAGCGCCGAGGAGATCGACGAGGAAGTCCTCGAGGAGGTCTTGTATCAGCGCTTCACCAGCAAAGACTGAAAAAGCACCCACCGGTGCTTTTTTCGTATCGTCAATTCTTACAATATTCACAACTCTGTGATACAATGAATACATGAATGAGGTGATGACATGAAACACAAACGCTTCTGGATCCTGATCGGCATCGGTTCGCTGATCGTGATTTTCTTCATCCTGCTGTCCAACGTGCTCGCCGTCGGCGAACGCCTGCGCAACATCCACGCCTATGTGGAATACGCGTTCTACGGCTTGTCGGTGATTCTCTTTTACGTGCTGATCGTCAACCCGATCCGCGTCATTACGCTGGCGCCGACGTTCACCGTCGACGCGATGTTGTCGGATGACGTGATGAAGCACAAACTCTACAAGGACGCCGTCCGCGTATTGATCAAGAACGACAAGATCACGGACGAGGACAAGGTTCTGCTCAACGAACATCTGAACAATCGGGAAGAACTTCGCAACGCCCTTCAGACGGTGTTTGAGTCGACCATCAAACAGAACATCAACGAGGTCATCGTGCGCAACTCGAAGAGCGTCCTGATCACGACCGCGTTGTCGCAGAACGGGAACTTGGACATGCTTTCGACGCTTGCCATCAACCTCAAGATGATCAAGGAAATCGTCGAAACGAGCGGCTTCCGTCCGAGTTATCCGTATCTTGCCAAACTCAGTTTGAACGTGATTGTCACAAGCCTCATCGCCGAAGGCATCGAGGACATCGATCTGACCGAATACATGCCGACCAAGGTCTCGGAGACGCTGACCGATCTGCCGTTTCTCAAAACGATCTCATCAAGCATCATCGGCGGCATCGCCAACAGCATGCTGACGTGTCGCGTCGGCATCATCACGCAGAAGTATCTCTACAACGACAACCAGCTTCTGGACAAGAAGCAGATCCGGCGCATGGCCTACAAGGAATCCTTGAAACTGATGCCGACGATCATCACCGAAGGCATGGTCGTCTTCCCCAAAGGAGTCGCCAAACTGTTTGCGCGTCCATTCAAGAAAAAAGCCAAGGAGACGGATGACGAGGCATGAAGAAATTCGGCAAGCGACTGATCGTCGTCGCCGTCATCGGCGGCTTGTTGTACCTTGGCTATCTCTTTTTCGTGATGCCGTCAGGGTACACCCAGCGCGACCAGTTGGCTGAAGATTTCTTCGCCAACATGAACGCCGCGGATGCCTGTGACACCTACTTCAATCCGGAAACCGTGTCGCATTGCGCCAGTTTCGTGACGCTCTTCGATGGCGAAACACTCACCGTCGAAGATACCGTTCCGACGAGCCGCACAGTAATTGTGACGGTGGACGTCGGCGGCAACACCGCGAGTTTCGAAGTGTCATTCGTGGAAGAAGAGGTTGGTGGCATCAAGGGATTCTTCAACCCCGTCTATTACAAAATTGACATTATCCAATAAAAATAAGGTCCGGCGGACCTTATTTTTTTGCGTAAAGAACGAGGGGGACCATCATTTCCGCTTCGCTCAGTCCGGCGTGATGGGCCTTGTAGGCCTTGCCTTCGTGAAGCGTGAACATGTACTTGTCGGTGGCGACACTGACAAAGTTGCCGAAACACTGGGCCAGATTGGGATTCATCGGTCCCTCGCCAAGCAGCTTGGTGGCGAGGAAATCGGCGGTGCGGTACAACTTGAACCACGTGCCGAAGTGCTTGTTGAAGCGTTCTTCGAACGCATCTTGCATTCCATCTTTGACGAAGAATGTCGTTGTTCGCGGCTCGATCGACGGCTGTTGCGACAGCAGGCTCATCACATCGTCGTATTGGAACAACGGCATCTGTTCCACATCGACCAGACCATGATCGGCGATCAAGACGACCATCGTGCGCTCGGGAAGATTGTCGATCAGAGCTGTGAAATCTTCGTTCAGCTTGTGGATGACATGGGCCGTTTCCTCGCTGTCGACACCATGTTGGTGTTCGACGAGATCGGGCTCGATCCAGTAGACGTAGTTGAAACTCCGATCGGTGTTGTGGGTGGAAATCAGCACGCGTTCAACCTGTTCGGCGAAGGATTCGCTGCCCCCTTCGCGGAAGGCGGGAAAAAATTCCTTGGTGAGGACATCGGGAGCGGCGGCGTTGATCTGGTCATAAATGGTGTCGAACGCGAGGTATTTTTGCCGGAGGTCCTCAGCATAGATTGTTCCCTTGTAATAGTCCTTGTTCTGAAAGACGATGACGTTGGCGTTTTCTTCCTTGAAGTACTGCACCCAGCCGACATGACCGTTGACGATCGGCGGCAGTCCCGACAAGACGGCGTCGGTTGCGGCGACCGTGGTCGGTGGAAACACGCTCGTGATGGGCGTCAGAAGATGGTTGCGAATGGCATCCGATGGTTGGAGGTGCCGTTCGATGGCGTTGATTCCAAGGCCGTCCAGCAGCACGTAGATGACGTGGTCGGGGCGATGCGTGGACAGTGCCTCGTCCAGTTCCGGCAGAGTTGGATAGGCGACGGGAGCGCCATAATAGTGGAGAATCGAGGTTGTGACGTTCAAAATCGAACGAGTGTAATCGGGGCGAACGAGTTTCATGCAATCATCTCCTATCCTTTGATTATATCAAATTCGCGGTGTTTTCCACAAAAAAACCGCAAGATTTTACGGTTTTTCGGTGAGATAGCGGATCAACAGATCAATGGTCGCTTCAATCGCCTGGACATGCGTCCGTTCCATGCCGTGCGAGGCATGGACGCCTGGACCCATCAGCGCGCCTTTGAAGTCGTTGCCGGCGTTGCGGGCGGCGGAGACGTCGCTGCCGTAGTAGGGATAGATGTCGACGGCATGCGCGATCTTGTGCGCTTTGGCCAGGGCGATCAGTCGATTGGTAAGCTCGTAGTCATAAGGTCCGCTGGAATCTTTGGGACAGATCGATACATCGTATTCGGTACAGGTCAAATCATCGCCGATGCAACCCATGTCGACGGCGATCATTTCATCGAGTTCCGGCACGAACGCGGCGCCGTGACCGACTTCCTCGTAGGTCGAAATGATGAACGTGACGGTTGGTTCCGGCGTGACATCGTTGTCCTTGAAGTACTTGATCAGACCGAAGATGCTGGCGACGTTGATCTTGTCGTCGAGAAACCGCGACTTGATGAAGTTGCTCTTGGTGACGGTCGTCTTGGGGTCGATGAAGATGAAGTTGCCGACTTCGATACCGAGCGCTTCGACGTCTTCTTTGGTCTTGACGATCTCGTCAAGGCGGACGTACATGTGTTCGGGCGAACGTTCTTTGGTTCTGGCATCCTTGTAGACGTGCACGGCGGGACTGGTCGAGAGGAAGGTGCCGGTGTAGTCCTTGCCCTCGCGGGTGCGGATCGTACAGTATTCGCCGTCGAGGGTCGGCCAGATCGGTCCGCCGATCGTGGTGAACTTGATTTCACCGGCGGAATTGATGCTGCGGACCATGGCACCAAGCGTGTCGACATGGACCGAGAGACCCACCTTGCGGTCGGTCTTGCCAGGATACGTGATGAGCAGATTGCCTTTTTTGGTTTTGGTCGTTGCAAGGCCGTACTTGGCGGCTTCCTGTTCCATGCGGGGGACGATTTCAACGGGGTAGCCGCTGGGACTCGGAATCGTCAGAATCTCTTCGGCCAGGGCGAGAATGTAGTTGCGATCGATTTTCATGATTTCACCTCAAGTAATTATAACATAGATGAACGATAATGAGAATATGTGTTATAATGATGTCGAGGTGATCGTTATGATTATTGTCTTTGGTGGCGCCTTCAATCCGGTGACCAACGCCCATCTCGAAGTCTGTGATTTCGTGATGGACCAATACCCTGATGCGTCGTTCGTGTTTCTGCCGGTCAGCAGCGCCTACACCAAGAGCGCGCTGGCAAGCAATCACGACCGCGTGCAGATGCTGCGCCTGGCGATCGCCGGCAAGGACCATGTCGACGTCAGCGAGATCGAAATCAACGACACCGACTTTCTCGGCACCTATCAATCGCTGATCCGCATCGCCGACCGCTATAACGACGACGTCGCGTTCGTCGTCGGCGCCGACAATCTGGTCGGCATGCACAAGTGGATCAATGTCCATGGCATTCTCTCCGAATTCAAGATCATCGTGCTCGGCCGCTTCGGCCTTGACATCGACAAGCTGATCGACGGCAATCCCGTGTTGAAACGTCACCGCAGCGCGTTCGTGACGTTCCCGACGTTCGACGTCGACATCTCGTCAACGGTGTTCCGCGAAGCGCTCGATCCGACGATGGTTCCGGATTCCGTGTATCAATACATCCAACAAAACGAACTGTACCGAGGTGAAGCTGATGTATAAGCAAGGATTCGTCAAAGTCGCCAGCATCACGCCCGAACTGAAAGTCGGCAACCCCGCTTTCAACGTTGGCGAGATGCTCCGTCTTCTCGAGGACAACAACGCCGCGATCGCGGTCTTTCCCGAGTTGTCGGTAACGGCCTACACGTGCAACGATCTGTTCTTCCAGGAGAGCCTTCTTGACAATGCCAAAAAGGCGATCGCCACGCTGCTTGCGAAGAATCCCTTCCCGGGCATCGTCATCGTCGGCGCACCGCTGGAAATCGACGGCATCCTCTACAACTGCGCCTTCGTTCTGCAACAGGACAAACTCCTCGGCATCGTACCGAAGTTCTATTTGCCCAACACCGGTGAGTTCTATGAGAAACGATGGTTCCAAAGCGGCTTCAATGTGGTCGAGCATGTATCTTCGGTCCAGTACTTGGGCCAGGACGTACCCTTCGGATACCTCGTATTCAAGAGTGTCGATGGTGAACTGTCGTTCGGCGTCGAGGTCTGTGAGGACATGTGGGCGCCGATCAGTCCGGGCAACATCCTCAGTCTCAACGGCGCCAAGATGATCATCAACTTGTCAGCATCGAATGAGGTTCTCGGCAAGCGGGAAATCCGCCGCCGCACGATTCTCGAACACAGTCGCCGCAACGCCGGCGCCTACGTCTACAGTAGTGCCGGTGTCAACGAAAGCTCCAGTGAAACGGTATTTTCCGGACACAATCTGATCGCCCAAAACGGCGAACTGATTGTGGAAACCGAGAACTTCAACCAGCAATCGGAAATCATCTACGGCGACATCGATCTCGAGAAGATCGACTTCGCTCGGCGTACCACGGCATCCTACCGCGATGCCCTCCATCGGTATCGTCATGCCTACCAAGTCGTGACGATCGCCCTGGAAGAAAGCGGTGGTTATGACTTCTCAAAAAAGTTTGATCGCACGCCGTTTGTACCGAAACGGCGTGTGCTGGAAGACTTTGAAAAGGTGGCCGCGCTTCAGGAAAACGCCCTGATCAAACGTCTCAAGCACGTCGGTTCGAAGACGGTCGTGATCGGCATCAGCGGTGGTCTCGACTCGACGCTTGCCCTGCTCATCACGTGTCGTGCGTTCAATGCCATGGGGCGAAATCGCAAGGACATTCTTGCGGTGACGATGCCGGGTCTTCACACCAGCAAGGAAACGAAACGAAACGCCATCGAACTGATGACGGCGCTCGGTGTCACAATCAAGGACATCGACATCAACCAGCACGTCAAGGATCATTTCAAGTTGATCGAACACGATGGCGTGACCGAAGACATCACCTATGAAAACACCCAGGCCAGAGCGCGGACGATGATTCTGATGAATCTCGCCAACCAGCACAAAGGACTGGTGCTCGGCACCGGCGACTTGTCGGAGATGGCGCTTGGCTGGTGCACCTACAACGGCGATCAGATGAGCATGTACGGCATCAACGTCGGCATCCCCAAAACGCTCGTTCGGTTCATGATCGAACAATACGCCGCCAATGTCTTCACCGGCGACGTCCAATCGACGCTCGAAGCGATCGTCCAAACCCCGATCACCCCCGAACTCACCAGCAACCAGAAGACCGAAGACACGATCGGCAAATACGACATCAACGACTTCATCGTTCATCGCGTCTTGCGCTACGGCGACGACGAAGCGCGAATCGCTTGGTTGTTGCCGAAGGTGTTCGATCTCAGTGAAGAAGACGGCAGCGACTACGCCGCCAAGTTCTTCCGGCGGTTTTACGCGCAACAATTCAAACGACAAGCCACGCCCGACGGACCGAAAATTCTCGATGTTTCGGTCAATCCGCGGGGCGATTTGCGCTTGCCCAGCGACATTGACTACTTGCCTTGAGAAGAGAGGAGGAAGCGCATGAAACAACGTGTTGTAGTAGGACTTAGCGGAGGCGTCGACAGCAGTGTCGCCGCCGCCCTTTTGAAAGAACAGGGATACGATGTGATCGGGCTGTTCATGCGCAACTGGGACTCGACGCTCAACAACGACATTCTCGGCAACCCCGAACGCACCGATGAAATCTGCTCGCAAGAGATTGACTACCAAGATGCGGAAAAGGTAGCCAAGAAATTAGATATGCCCATATATAGGGTTGACTTCATAAAAGAATATTGGGATAATGTATTCACATACTTCCTTGATGAATACAAAAAAGGACGCACCCCGAACCCCGATATCCTGTGCAACAAATACATCAAATTCGATGCGTTTTTCGAACACGCGAAACGGTTCGAACCGGACTTCATCGCGATGGGACACTACGCGCGTGTGGTCCATGGCGACCATCCGAAACTGCTGCGGGGAGTCGATGGAAACAAGGATCAAAGTTACTTCCTGAGTCAATTGACCGAATCGCAACTGAGTCATGTTTTGTTCCCCGTTGGCGAACTCACGAAAGCAGAAGTGAGAGCGATTGCCCACAAGTATGATCTGGCGACCAAGGACAAGAAGGACTCGACGGGCATCTGTTTCATCGGCGAACGCGATTTTGACAAATTTCTGAGCAATTACCTGCCCAGCCAGCCGGGCAACATGGTGACCGAGGACGGTGACGTGCTTGGTACCCACAACGGTCTGATGTATTATACGATCGGCCAACGCAAGGGTCTCGGCATCGGCGGCAGTGCGAAATATGGCGGCGATCCATGGTTCGTCATCGGCAAGAACCTCGCCACCAACGAACTGATCGTCGGCCAGGGCTTTCATCATCCGACGCTCTACAGCGATGCCTGTCTGGTCGACGACGTCAATCTGATCAACCTGGACCGCTTCGCCGGAGACAAGCGCTGCACCGCCAAATTCCGCTATCGTCAGAAGGATCACAAGGTCACGATCCGCTTCACCGGCGACCGGTTGATGGTGACGTTCGACGAACCGATCCGCGCCATCACACCGGGTCAGGCCGCCGTGTTCTACGACGGTGACGTGTGCCTCGGCGGCGGATTCATCGAAGCCGCGTATCGCCATGACCAACAACGACTGTATTAGGAGGACCACATGAACGGAACCATCGTACTGAAACGCAATGATCTCAAGATCGAACTCGAACTGTTTGAAGACGACGCGCCCAGAACCGTCGCAAACTTCAAGAAACTCGCCAACGACGGCTTTTATGACGGACTTACGTTCCACCGCGTCATCCCCGGCTTTGTCGCCCAGGGCGGCTGCCCCAACGGCAACGGCACGGGCGGGCCCGGCTACACCATCGAATGCGAGACGGCCGGCAATCCCAACAAGCATGTCGTCGGTGCGCTGAGCATGGCCCATGCCGGCAAGGACACCGGTGGCAGTCAATTCTTCATCTGTTACGACAGTTTTCCACATTTGGACGGCGTCCACACCGTGTTCGGCCAAGTCGTCAGCGGCATGGAGCACGTCTTTGCGATTCAACAGGGCGACGTCATCAAAACGATCATCATCTAGTCATCAGAGGGGGGATTCACCATGACCAAACTGGGCATTGCGCTGGCCGGTGGGGGCGCCCGCGGCGCCTACCAGATCGGGGCGTGGAAAGCGCTCCGGGAAGCCGGAATTGATTCGTTGATCGACGTCTACAGCGGCGCGAGCGTCGGGTCACTCAACGCCGTGTTGTTTGCGATGGGCGATTATGAACTCGCCAAAACGACGTGGATGAGTCTCGACAAAGACAGTCTCTTCAACATCGAAAAACACATCTACAAGCGCATCTTCAAAGAGAAACTGAACTTTCTGAACAAAGGCGTCTTCAGCACCAAGAAACTGGAGAAGATGTTGTGGGAGGTTGTCGATTTTGATGCGGTTCGAACGAAAGAAGTGTACATCGCGACGACGCGGATCGGGGACGACAACAGCTCGTTTTTCGATCTCGTGCGCGCCAACTACCGTCATTACTTCACCGACGAACAGACGATTTACTACAACAACCTCGGCGACTACGACGACGAACGGATCGTCAAGACACTGCTCGCCAGCTGCGCGATTCCGATCGTGTTTCGCCCGATCCACATCAGAGGCGAGACGTTCTACGACGGCGGCGTGCTCGACAACACGCCCTATCAACCGCTGATCGACGCCGGCTGCGACACGATCATCGTCATCGATCTGTTCACCTTTTCGCCGATGCGGATGAAGAAGATCCCGGAGGTCACCGTCCACACGCTCTACCCCAAGAAAGGACTCCGCGGCATTCTCGACTTCAGCCACAAACAGATCGAACGACGGTTCGAACTCGGCTACCACGACATGACGCAACTGTTGAAAAAAATCAAAGATCAACTCGTCTGAGCAATCCGACACCTTCGCCGATACTATGTAAGCGGAGGTGTTTTTTCATGCGCAAACTGTTTTTAGCAAGTCTCGTCGCCCTGCTTCTTGCACTCGCGACCAAATCGGTCGCAGCCGGCGAGTATCTCGCTTACCAAGAGATCGCGTTCGAACACGACGGGCCGCGACTTCTCGACGACTACACGGACCGGATGTACGAGAAGTACTACAAGAAGGTCAAGAAGCGCCGCTTCTGGGGATGGCGGGTGCACACCGCCTACGAGACCGAAACGGTATACTTCATCAAAGAGACGCTCTACGTCATCAAGAACGAAGGCGAAACGCCGATCACCGAGACGTTCCGTTTCGAAACCAGCGACACCGTCAAGAAACAATACAATGTCTCGGGTTCGATTGGGCTCACCGCGGCCGGCACCGTCAAGGGTTTCAAACTGAACCTCGAACAAGAGCTCGATCACTCGATCACGGCAACCACCACCAACGTCTACGAAGAACAGTTCAACATCAAGGTGCTGGTCGATCCGGGCACGATTCTGACGGTCCAGATCAAAGGCGAAGGCAATCTGTCCAATGGGGTCGCCAACTATTTCATTTTCTGGAAGTCGGTGCACAAGGGCGGCTGGGAAGTGTTCACGGTGACGACCGAGTACTACAGTCTGGAGAAACTTCGGATCGATGGCGCATAGAGTCCTGTTCGGCACGTTGTTCGTCGTCACCCTCGCGCTCGCCGTCGTCCTGTTGTTGGATGCTCCGGCGGCATCCATGGTGATCAGTCATCCGACGATTCATTCCCATGTCCACAGCGACCCACTGGAAACCATCCGCATCGAAATCATGACCAACGACCCCGAGGATTACCGCTTTGACGAAGACTACTTGCACCGCGCCGCGATCGGCAGCGAGGACAACCTCCTCGCGTTCGACGTCATCGCCATCGAACGTGCCGGGGAAGCTCGCTATCAGGAACAACCGATGACGATCGTCGCGTTGTTGTTGCGGATTGCCGTTGTTCCCGAGGATGCGCGGATCACGTACGACGAAGCAATCTTGCATCTTCATTACAAGAACGGCCAGGAACTCGCCGTCCCCATCGGCGAGTTCCACTATTTGTTCGGATCATCCGATGACGCGCTTGCCGTGGTGGGTCTCAACGCAACTCACGAAACGGTTGATGGGCTCAACACGCTGGGCGGCATCGCGTTGGAATTGCGCAACCGCAGCGACCGCGTGATGGTCGTACGGGAGATCGAACTGATTTCCGCCGGGGTCGTCCTTAATCTACCCCGGCGCATGCGCGACCGCGCGTGCGAGGGTGCGATGACGGTCGCGGTTTGTCTGGGGGAACCGTACTCGTTCCACGTCCCGCCACCCCCGACGACAATCGACGATCTCGTGTTACCGCATCAACCCTATCAGGTGTATGTGCCGTTGTCGTACCTCGATGCGCACGTTCTTCATCGCGTGGGGTTGGTCGTCACCTATGACATCGATGGCGAGTTTCACCGGCTGATCATCGATGATTTTCCGTTCATCCGTACGGCGCTGTATCAAGATGCGTTCGAGGAGTGGTACGATGTCCAGATCCTGGATCCAAGTTGAATGTTTTGAAAAATCCTACGACGGTGTCGTCGTGGCGTTTGACGATATCCGCATCAGTCGTGGCGTTACGTTGCTCGTTGGCGCCAACGGCAGCGGCAAGTCGACCTTGATCAAGGCGCTCTTTCAACTCGTCCGCCACCAGGGAACGGTCCGATGCGAAGAACGACTGGCCTACATGCCGGAAGTGCCGGCGTTGCCGGGCGACGTCACCGTACGGATGTTTCTGATGGCGCTTGATCATCTGGACGGACGGAGTGGGCGGTGGATGGAACTGATCGAGCGTTTCGCCCTTGTGGACAAACTGGATGAGCCGATTCGCACGCTCTCCAAAGGAATGCGCGGCAAAGTCAACCTGATTCAGTGTCTGATGAGGGATGCGGACGGGTACGTTCTCGACGAACCGCTGGTGGGTCTGGATGCGGCGACCGTAACAGAGCTTGTCGACTACATTGCGGCGTGTGAGGGGTCGTTCGTGATCGCCACCCATGTGCTGGGTCCGTTCGCAACCCTCGATGCGACGGTGATCCGTCTTGATTAAGACGCATTTGACCTGGCTTGTCAATGGGGTCACGTTACGGGTGTTGTTGCTGGTTGTGCTTCTGATCGCCATCCTGTTGTATGCGATGTCTCCACTTCGTGGTGATGCCGACGTGGTGTCGTTCCAGTCCGAACTGATGCAGCTTCAGTTCCTGCGCAGAAGTGGGTATCTGATTCAGATAGGGACGCTGCTCGTGGTGGTATTCGCGTGGGTCTACGCCGGCGTCGTTCACCGTTATGACGTCCATCTGTGGTGGCGAATCGGCGGCCGGCGGACGATTCTCACCAAATGGTTGACGATCGTGCTTGTCACATCCACGACGGCGTCGATTCTGTTGGCCGTCCAGGCGTTGTTGTATGTGCTGATCGATGGTCCGCTCGGTCGTCCGGTGGTCTTTGCGCAGTGGGGGCTGGTCCTGGTTGCGGGCGTGCACTGGAATGCGCTTTGTCTGCTTGTCGATCAGTTGATTCGGCATGTCTTCGGTTACTTGTTGCCGCTACTTGGCGCGCTGCTGTCGTTTCTCGCCACCGACGAGACACTGACGCCAATGACAGCGGATGTGCCGATGATGCTTGTTCATGCGGTGGTTCCCTACGCGTGGTGCGACGGCCAGACGTGCCATCTGATGTATGGTCCGTGGCTGACATTGGCGGGTTCGGCGTTGTTGCTGGTGGTCGCGCTGGTCGCAGGCGACAACCGCGATGCTTGATTGAAAAATCTTTCATTCTAAAAAAAAACATTGGAAAAGGCCCGGGGCTTGTGATATATTATCGTTGTAAGCTGGGAGTGATTTCGATGTGCGGAATTGTTGGGTACATTGGTACCGAAGATGCCAGAGGCATTATTTTGAATGGCTTGAAACGACTGGAATACCGTGGGTACGACTCGGCCGGCATCACCCTGTTCAATGGGGATGACGACACCTTTCACGTCTACAAGGACAAAGGACGGGTCGCTCACCTGGAAGAGATCACCGATTTCTCGTACCGTTCGGTACTGGGCATCGGTCACACGCGTTGGGCCACCCATGGGGTCCCCAACCAGATCAATTCGCATCCACAAAGTTCCGATTCGGGCCGTTTTTTTGTTGTCCACAATGGCGTGATTGACAACTACAAGGAGTTGATCACGAGCCATCTCAACGAGAGCGTGTTCGCGAGTGACACCGATACCGAAGTGATCGCGCATCTGATTGAGAAATTCAGTTACCGAATGAGTGTCAGTGAAGCGATCCGCAAGACGATGAGCCTGCTCGAAGGATCGTACGCGCTCGCCATCATCGACACCTACAATCCATACAAGCTGTATGCGTGCAAGAACAAGAGTCCGCTCGTCATCGGCGTTGGCGACAACGGTGTTGTCGTCGCCTCCGACGTGATGGCTTGCGTCGGCTACAGCGACAAGTTCGTGCCGCTGGAGGACAAGACGTTCGTCGAAATCGACGGCGCGACCTACCGCATCATGGACATCATCGGCAAAGTCGTGCCCCACGTCGAAAAGCCGATCGACGTCGATTACTTCAACATCGAAAAGGGCGAATACTCGCATTTCATGTTGAAGGAGATCAATGAACAACCGGCCGTGTTGCGCAACATCATCGGCGCCTACTTCGATGGCGACGAGGTCCTGCTGAACGGTGAGATCCAACAGGCCATCCGCGACAGCGACCGGCTTTACATCGTGGCCGCCGGAACCAGCATGAACGCCGGCCAGATCGGCCGTGAGCTGTTTGAGAAAATGGCCGGCATTCCGACCGAGGTGCACATCGCCAGCGAGTTCGCCTACAATCTGCCGCTGCTCAGCAAGAATCCCCTGTTCATCTTCATCTCGCAAAGCGGCGAGACCGCCGATCTGCGGGCCGTTCTCGTCAACATCAAGGCCAAGGGGTACCGCTCGCTGACGATCACCAACGTCAAAACGAGCACGCTCGCCCGTGAGGCCGACCATTTTGTGGAAATCCTCGCCGGACCGGAGATCGCCGTCGCCTCGACCAAGGCCTATACTGCTCAGATCGCGATCCTCGCGATCCTCGCCTACGGCCTCAGTGACAAGCACATCAATCTCCGCAAGGAACTCTCCAAGGTCGCCATCAGCATGGAAAACATCATCGACAAGCGCGACTACATCGACAAACTCGTCAAGGATTATCTGACCAAACGCAACTGTTTCTACATCGGTCGGGGCATCGACTACTACGGATGCCTCGAATCGAGTCTGAAACTCAAAGAGATCAGTTACATCCAGACCGAAGGCTTCGCCGCCGGTGAACTGAAACACGGCACGATCGCGCTGATCGAACAGGACACCCCGGTGATCGCCATCATCAGTCAGCGGGCGATCGCCAAGAACACCCGCAGCAACCTCAACGAAGTCAAAAGCCGCGGCGCCAAGACGCTCGTCATCGCGACCCGCGGCGTTCATGAGCCCGACGATCAGATCGTCGTCGACGACGTCTACGAACTGTTCAGCCCGATGCTGACGGTCGTTCCGGCTCAGTTCATCGCCTACTACGCCGCCCTTCATCGCGGCTACGACATCGACAAACCCCGCAACCTGGCCAAAAGCGTCACGGTCGAGTAAGGAGTGACACCATGCCCAAATATTTTGGAACCGACGGCATCCGCGGCCGCTACAACGTGGAACTCAACAACGCAATGGCCTTCCAGATCGGCCAGAGTCTCAAACACGTGCTTGGCACCAGTCGCCTGGTGATCGGGATGGACACCCGCGAATCGTCCAGCGAACTGATGTACTCGGTCGTCAGCGGCGCCCAGTCGCAGGGCGTCGACGTGATGGTCGCCGGCGTCGTTTCCACCCCCTTGATCAGTCTCTATTCCCATCAGAAGCAGGTCACCGGCGTGATGATCACCGCCAGTCACAATCCCTATCACGACAACGGCATCAAGATTTTCAACAACGGGATCAAACTGACCGTCGCCCAAGAAGAAGAAATCGAAACCTACATCGACAACGTCAAGGAGTTCGAAGTCAAATCCTTCGGCGAAACCTACAGCGGCGAAGACGTGCTTGACGTCTATCTCGATCTGATCGAGTCGCTCGATCTGTACGAGACCGATCTCAAGATCGGTGTCGACAGCGCCCACGGCGCCAACCACCTGATCGCCAAAGGCATCTTCCGCGACTTGGCCGCCGAGTTCCACCACATCGGCGACGCGCCCGATGGCAAGAACATCAATGCCGGTGTCGGCAGCACCCACATCGAGGCGATCAAGGAGCTGGTGCAGAAGAACGATCTCGACATCGGCTTCAGTTTCGATGGCGACGGCGACCGCGTGCTCCTCGTCGATCACGACGGCACCGTCATCGACGGCGATCAGATCATCTACGTGATTGCCACCCATCTCAAGCGACAGGGCCTGTTGAAGAAGAACGCCGTGGTGCTGACGAAAATGTCCAACCTCGGCATCATCAAGGCCTTCGAAAAAGAAGGCATCGACGTCGTCCTCACCAACGTCGGCGACAAATACGTACTGGAAGCGATCGATCAATACGGTTATTCGATCGGTGGCGAGAACAGCGGACACATCATTCTCCGCGACCATCTCCACACCGGCGACGGCCTGTTGGTAGCGCTGATGGTGCTCAAGATCCTTCAAGACAGCGAACAGACCTTGCAGGAACTTACCGCACCGATTGTGATGTGGCCGCAGAAACTGACCAACATCCGCACCTTCAACAAAGCGATTCTCGACGATGAGCGCGTTCGCGCCGTCATCGACGAGGTCACCGCCGAACTCGGCAGCGACGGCAAGGTGCTGGTCCGCGCAAGCGGCACCGAACCCCTGATTCGCGTCACGATCAGTTGTGAAACGGACGAACTGGTGGACAAGTATACCAAACGCATCGTGGATGTGATCACGATGGTGAAGGAGGAAGTCTGATGAAAAACTACGCAATCGTACTGGCCGCGGGCAAAGGCACGCGGATGAAAACGGATCTGCCGAAGTGCGCGTTCCCGATTCTCAAAAAACCGATGATCGAATACATCTATGAAAACATCGAACAAAGCGTCATCGATGAAACCACCGTCGTCGTCGGCTATCAGAAAGAAGTTCTGATGGACGTGCTCGGCGACCGCGTCAACTACGTCGAACAGGCCGTTCAGAAAGGCACCGGACACGCCATCATGGCGTGTAAGGAAGCGCTCGGCAAGAAACGCGGCACGACGATCATCATGCTCGGTGACATGCCGCTCGTCGACTACAAGGTCATCAACAAGGTGATGAACTACCATTCCGACAAGGACAACGACCTGACCGTGCTGACGACCCGCTACCAGCAGCCCAAGGGCTACGGCCGGATCATTCGCAACGAATACGGCAACATCGAAGCGATCGTCGAACACAACGACTGCACCTTCGAACAGAAGAAGATCAACGAAGTCAACACCGGCATCTACGTCGTCAGCAACTCGGTGCTGTTCAAGGAAGTCGAGAAGATCGAACTCAACCAGCGCAAGCAGGAGTATTATCTGACCGACATCGTCAAGGTCATGAAGGATCAGGACTACCGCGTCGACACCTTCGAATTGTGGGACAGCGAGAAGGTCATGGGTGTCAACGATCTTTATTCGGTGTCAATCGCCGAGCGTTATCTGCGCAATGAGATCAATAAGATGCACATGCTCAACGGCGTCAGCATCGTCACTCCCGAAACGGTCACGATCGGCCACAACGTGACGATCGAGAACAACGTCACGATCTATCCCAACACCTACATCACCGGCAACACGGTGATCAAAAGCGGCAGCAAGATCGGTCCCAACACCGAAATCCACCACAGCCTGATTCACCACAACGTGCGTGTTCTGCACAGTCTCGTCTTCGACAGTGAGATCCACAGCGACGCCGTCGTCGGTCCGTTCGCCCATCTTCGCGAGCACGCCGTGATCGGCGAACGCAACCGCATCGGCAACTTCGTCGAAATCAAGAAGTCGACGATCGGTGACGACACCAAGGCCAGTCACCTCGCCTACATCGGCGATACCACGACCGGATGCGGCGTCAACTTCGGCTGTGGCAGCATCACCGTCAACTACGACGGCGTCAAGAAACATCAGACCAAGATCGGCGACGACGTCTTCATCGGATGCAACACGAATCTGATCGCTCCCGTCGAGGTCGGCGACCGCGTGTTCATCGCCGCCGGCAGCACGGTGACCAAGAACGTGCCCGCGGGTGCGCTCGCGATCGCCCGCAACCGGCAAATCAACAAGGCCGACTACGCGAAAAACCTGATTACCCCCAAAACGGAGTAAAAACAGTTGACACACGGCATTTATTTGTTATAATGGAATAGCAATAACTTGTGGAAAGAAGAGTACCCACTCTCACCGGATTGACTCCGTCGATCGGTCGCAGCCGCAGAAAAGGACATCAAGAACTTTTTAGCGTGGGTACCCAAGGTACGCACGCTTTTCATATGCGTTCCACAAACAACCCATTACGAGGAGGTGTTAGTTATTAGACGATATCGTCAAGAAATGCCTGCGAAACGCCCGGACGAACACCTGGTGAACGAAGGCATCCGTCAACGTGAAGTGATGGTCATCAGCGACACCGGGGACAAACTCGGCGTGATGAACAAGAACGACGCGCTGGACATGGCGTACGAACGGAATCTGGATCTGGTGCTCGTCGCACCCAACGCCAAGCCGCCGGTCGCCAAGTTCATGGATTACAACAAACACAAGTACGAACAACAACGCAAACAACGCGAAGCGCGCAAGAACCAGAAAGTCACGACGCTCAAGGAAATTCGGTTGTCACCGAAAATCGACGTTCACGACTTCGAGACGAAACTGCGCCACGGACGCAAGTTCCTGGAAAGCGGCGACAAGGTCAAAGTCTCGATCCGTTTCCGCGGACGCGAAATGGCCTATACCAACAAGGGCCGCGAAGTGATGTTGCAGTTCGCCGAGAAATGCAACGACCTGGCCACGATCGAAAGTCATCCGCGTCAGGACGGGCGCAACATGTACATGACGCTTGCGCCGAGCAAAGACAAAAAATAAGGAGTGAAGCACCATGCCCAAAATGAAAACCCACTCGGGTACCAAAAAACGTGTCAAAAAAACCGCCACCGGCAAAGTCAAAGTGTCGCACGCATTCCGCGGCCATTTGCTGAGTGCGAAGAGCAAAAGCGCCAAACGGGCGCACCGCAAAGCCAATTTCATCAGCAAAGCCGATTTGAAGCGGATCCGCCAGCAAATCGACAATATCAAGTAACAGGAGGAACCACCCATGCCCAGAGTAAAAGGCGGCACCGTCGCCCGTAAACGACGCAAGAAAGTATTGAAACTGGCCAAAGGCTACTTTGGCTCCAAGAGTCTCTTATATCGCACCGCGAACGAACAGGTGATGAAATCCCTCACCTACGCGTACCGCGATCGCAAACAGCGCAAACGCGACTTCCGCAAGCTGTGGATCACCCGCATCAACGCCGCGAGTCGTCCCAACGGTCTGTCGTATTCGCGCTTCATCAACGGTCTGAATCTGGCCGGTGTCGAGATCAACCGCAAAATGCTCGCCGACATCGCCGTGAACGACCCCAGCGGCTTCGCTGAACTGTGCGAACTCGCCAAGAAAGGTCTCGCCGGCGAAACCGTCCAGACCCCGAAGGCCGCACCGACCGTCGCGCAGAAGAAAGCCGAGATCAAAGAAGAAGTCAAGGCCGAACTCAAAGAAGAGCTGAAGGAAGAAGTCATCGAAGAGGTCAAGGAAGACATCGTCGAAGACGTCAAAGACGCCGTCAGCGAACTGGACAGCCTGACCGTCGCGGAACTCAAGGATCTGGCCAAGGAACGCGGCCTGTCCGGATATTCCTCGATGCGCAAAGCCGAACTCATCGATTTATTAAAATAAGCAGTCCAACTGCTTTTTTTAATGCCTGTTTCGTGATATAATTCAGTAAGGTGATCGGCATGATACAGACCATCAAACAAGGCCTCCTTGACATCCGCTACGATCTCTATCTGCTGGCGTTTGTCGGCCTCACCTTCTTAAGCTACATTGGAATCTTTCAGGACTTCCTGATGCCCCTCCTGGTGGGCATCGGGGTTTTGGTGATACTCGGTGGCGGCAGCGTCTTCTACATCATTCCGATTCCGTTCTTCGTGCAGATGAGTTTTTCCGATCTGCGCGACGACGTCCGCGTGACGACGATCTACACGATCGTCTTCACGGTGTTGATTGTCGCCGACATGCTGAAAAACCGCACGATCACGAGGCGCGGTCATCTGACGATCCCGCTTGCGATCCTCGTCGGATTGTCGGTGTTGACCCACATCAACTCTCCCGATCTGTTCACGACGTTCGCCGGCTTCATGCAGGTGGCGAGCGTGCTCGGACTGTATTTCTATTTCATCAATACGCTCGATTCCAAGGACGACAACTTCCGCTACGTCAGCAAGATGATGATGTACATCGGCGTGCTGGTGTCGCTGGAGATGATGTATTTCATCTACGACGCCGATGAACTCGTCACGACCGTCATCCGCACCCGCCAGATCGACCTTGGCTGGGAGAACCTCAACATCATCATTTACGCCAATCTGATG
Organism: uncultured Mycoplasmatota bacterium; assembly: GCA_913062645.1. Lineage (GTDB taxonomy): Bacteria > Bacillota_I > Bacilli_A > Izemoplasmatales > Izemoplasmataceae > Xianfuyuplasma. The sequence goes on along the minus strand of CAJXVW010000001.1, from coordinate 985,797 downwards.
TCGATCCCGCTGATCGCCTATCTGATTCATGAATCGAAAGTGAAGTTCTTCTACATGGTGTTCGCGCTGCTCAACATGATCGGCATCTTCCTGACGCTGTCGCGTTCGAGCGTGCTGACGCTCGTCGTGTTCGTGCTGGTGTTGTTGCCGACGATGTTCGTCCTCTCAAAACAGCGGAAGTGGCTGCTGGTTCAGGGACTGGTGTTCGTGGGGATGGTTGCCTTGACGGTCTACGTCGTGGAAAGTCGCTATCAGCTCTTGAGTGAATACCTCGATGCCTTGAACGCTCGCGACCTTACGTATGTCGATGACCGCCTCGCCATTCTCGGTGTCGCCTGGGACCGCTTGCTGGAGTATCCGTTGTTTGGTGGTGGTGGACTGTACTCCAGTCGCGTCCATCTCGCCGATGCCGGGTTTTCCGCCGTCAACTATCACAACACGCTGGCGCAAGCCAGTGCGCTGGGCTTTGCCGGGGTGCTCGGGTTCTTCTATTTGTTCCTGCGAAAAACCGAGTTGATTATGTTAAGTAAATCGCCATTCAAGTGGTATGCGCTGATTCTGATCTTCGTCACCGCGTTTGTCAATGGGGCGTTGCAACCAATGTACTTCTACACCACCTACATGGTATTCCTGTTTCTTGTGTTGGCTGCGATCGAGGTCAACATAACCCCGGGAGCCGATTCCCTCAAGTGGGTCGTACACGACCGAATTAAGCGGTAAAACCATTGACATTTTGACCAGCCCTTTATATAATGAAGGTGTATCCTAGATTATTTGAAATCACCCACAATGCGACCCCAATTTATTAGAAAAGGGGCCGAGACTTGACCTGTGACGGACGCCCAGACCCATTGGGAACCCTAATGGTCAACGTAAGAGGCTACCACCGTAAGTAGGACAGAGGTTCTGCAATGGGTGATTTCCAATAATCTAGGATTTTTGTTTATAATTTTTTCGTTATTGCCGTTGTTTTTGGTACAATGGTTGTAGGGAGTGATGACATGAGTGGATTTTTTGCCTACGAGAGTCCCTACCGGACCCAAAACTTCATCGACTTGACCGTCTGGGAATATACGTTGCCGTTTGTGGTGTTGATCGGACTGGTGTACCTGCTCTATCGGTATCAGCACGTGTTCCGGGACAACCAAACGTTCGAACGGCGGTTTCGCATGATTACCGGCGGCGTGTTCGCTGCGCTCTACATCAGCCATTATGCGCTGCGTTACGCGCTCTACGGGTGGGATACGATCTTGTTGCCGTTTCAGCTCTGTTCGATCAGCATGTTCCTGGCGCTGGTGCTCATCTACACCAAGAACAAGACGATTTATACGTTCGTGCTATTCGCCGGCGTGCTCGGCGGCATCGTCAGTCTGTTCACACCGATCATTGGGTACGACAGCGGTTATTATCGGTATTATCAGTTCTACGGAGCGCATTTGCTGTTGATTCTGACACCGATTTACTTCCTGCTCGTGCATGATTTCTACCCGACGGCGAAAACGGCCGTCAGAGCCTTCGTATTGCTGCAGGGACTGGCGTTGTTCATGGGTGTCTTCAATTACGTCTACGGGACCGACTTCATGTTCCTGTTTGTCGATTCGGCGAAAGAAGCCAAGTTTCCGATGATCACCCGCTTCGGCGGCGCGCCGTATTACATCATCTGGATGGAACTGGTGGCGCACGTTGCCTGGTATCTGTTGTACAAACTCACCACGATTCTCCAGCGCGGCCGAGCCGCGGTGGCGGACTTGCAATACAAAAACGCATAGGAGGAGTAAGAATATGAAAGCATTCAAACAATACGGCTGGGTCGTCCAATGGGTCGGCGCCGCACTGCTCGTGGGGCTCGCCCTGTTTCTGGAGATCGGCGACGGCGTCCGCATCGTCGTACCGTTCATCGGTGCGCTGATCGTGATCAGCGCGATGTTCCGCCTCGTGCCGTATGTCAAAACCCAGAAAAGCGATTTGATCAAGACCATCAACATCATTGAAATCACCGTTGACGTGGCGCTCGGTCTGGCGCTCATTTTGTTGCCGCTGTTGACCGAGATCAACTTCGACGACAGTCCGCTCTTCGGCATTCTCATCGGTCTGTATCTGATGATCCGCGGCGCCGTGCATTTCTATGGTGTCTCGGAACGCAAGGAAACGAGCGATCTGCCGCTGTATCTGTTCCATGTCGCGGCGCTCATCGTCGGTAGCTTCATCTTCTTCAACAACAGCAACTTCACGGCTGCCGTGCTGATTCACATCATCCTTGCCTTCAGCATCGTCGCCGGCGGCTACCTCACCTGGGGCGGCTACAAGGGCTACAAGGCATACCGGTATCAGAAAACACTGATGATGCCCGACAGCGCGACCACCGAAGAACCGGCCGTCGAGAAGAAGGTGCCAGTCACCGATCAACCCGAAGAAGAGGAACGCATCCAGGATCACGTTGCCTAACAAAAAAACCTTCCAGCGATGGAAGGTTTTCGTTTTGATAGGCTTGAGAGGGTGGTTGGTGATGTGCTCAAAGTCAGTTGACCAAATCAATTCCGCCAATGACGTTGACAACGTCATAACCACGTTTTTGTAGGAACTCCGTAACCTGGTAACTTCGTTGACCATGGTGACAGATGATGTAATAGGTCTGGCCTTCTTTGAGAAACTCCGTATAGAACATGATGAGGATGTTCATCGGGATGTTGCGGGCACCGGCGAACGGTAGTTGCTCGAGCTCATACGGTTCCCGGATGTCAATCACGTTGACGGATTCGTCTTTCATTTTCTCGAGCAGTTTGGTCGGATGGATATGGGGGATGTTGTCGTTGAAGGACACCATGGAAAATCACCTCGTGTAAGATTACCAAGCATCATTATAACAAAATGATGGGAAAATGACAGTCTTTTGTCATAATTTTTTCAATTTCGCGCACAAGACCTTTACAACTGGCCAAAATACGGTATAATTAATTTGTATACCAAACTATTGGAGGAGGATTGTTATGGTTAAAGAGATTTGCTACAAGCTGAACAAAAGCTCGATGTTATATAAACGGTTGATGTCGAAACATCTCGAACGTCTCAACATCACCTACGCCCAGTTGATGGTGCTCCGCGTGATCGACAACGAACCGGGCATCACGGCGAAGGAGATCCTGATGCAGATGGACACCGACAAGGCGACCTTGTCGGGCGTCATTTCGCGACTCGAACGCGACGACTACATCTACCGCGTGCAAAACGAGAAGGACGGTCGTGTCCGCAACATCTACGTCAGCGAAGGCAGTGAGGAACTGTGTGCGGAAGTGAACGTCATCGAAGAAGCGTGCATGCGCGATCTGATCGCCGGCATTCCCGAACAGGAAGCGGAGAGTTTCCTGAACGTGCTCGACAAGTTCATCGCCAATCAGGTGCGCAAGATCGACGAAAAGGACCATGCGTGAGAAAACCTCAAAGGGGTTTTCTTTTTTTTGTGTGAAAGCCATTCTAAACAGCGCGCTTTATGTTATAATTAGTGTGATTTCAAAACATGGAGGGACACAATGGCAAACATCTTGAAAGACCTGTCGATGCTCAACGCCGTGCCCGGCAATGAACGCCAGGTGCGCCAGTACATGGCCAACCACATGGACGGCAAGGCGACGGTATCGTATGACAATCTCGGCAGCATCATCGGCGAAAAGATCGGCGACCCCAAGGGGCCGAAGATCATGGTCGCCGGACACATGGACGAAGTCGGCTTCCTCGTGACGACCTTCACCGACGAAGGCTACGTCAAGTTCACCACCGCCGGCGGCTGGTGGAGCCAGGTCATGCTCGCCCAGCAGCTCGACATCACGACCAGCAAGGGCGATGTCATCCGCGGCGTCATCGGCGCCAAGGCACCGCACATCCTCACCCCCGAGGAACGCAAGAAACCGGTCGAGATCAAGAACATGTTCATCGATCTCGGCGTCGCCGACAAGGACGCCGCCAAAGCGCTCGGTATCAAACCTGGCGACATGATCACCCCCTACATCGAATACAAGGAACTGACCGACAAGAAGTACCTGCTCGGCAAAGCCTGGGACAACCGCGTCGGCTGCGCCGCCGCGATGGAAGTGCTCGACAACCTGCAAAACAAGTTGCACAAAAACCGCTATTATGCGGTCGGTACGGTCATGGAAGAAGTCGGGTTGCGCGGCGCGACGACCAGCGCCAGCCGCATCAATCCCGACATCGGCATCGCTCTCGATACCACGATCGCCTACGATTTCCCCGGCGGCGACAAGTCGACCCAGCTCGGCAAGGGCGTCGGCATCATGTTCAAAGACAGCAGCATGGTCGGCCACAAAGGCCTGCGCGATTTCGTCATGCAGGTCGCTGACGACCATGACATTCCCTATCAACTGACCTATCTCGAACGTGGCGGCACCGACGGCGGAGCCATCCACATGGCACTCGACGGGGCGCCATCAATCGCGCTCTGTTTGCCGGTACGCTATCTCCATTCGCACACGTCGATCGTTCACAAGGACGATTACGACGCGATGGTGAAACTCGTCACGCTGCTCGTTGAGAAACTCGACCAGGAGACGGTTGATCGCATCACCTATCAATAAGACCATCCGCACGAACGGAGGTGGCACCATGCGTGTGATCGGCGGTATCCACCGCAGCCGGCGCCTCGAAGGAGTGCCCGGCGCATCCACCCGCGAAACCAAAGACCGCGTCAAGGAAGCAATCTTCAACAGCATCGCCGCGCACCTGGCGGAAGCCACCGTGCTCGATCTCTTCGCCGGCAGCGGCAGCCTCGGCATCGAGGCGCTCAGCCGTGGAGCCAAAGAAGCGACGTTCATCGACATCGACGTGACCGCCGTTGGGGTCATCGATCGCAATATCAAGGCCCTCGATCTCAGCGAGCGAGCGAAAATTCTCGATCTCGACTGGGACACCTATCTGGCGATCGCCATCGAGCCATTCGACGTGATCCTTCTAGATCCGCCGTACGCGATGGGCGTACTGGACGACGTCGTGGCGGTGATCGCGCGCCACGAACTGCTTGCCAAGGGTGGCGTCATCGTGTGCCTGCACGACCGCACATCCGAACCACATCAAACGAATCACGGCATCATCAAGTATAAGACCAAAGCATACGGCAACACCGCCGTATCGTACATGAAATGGGGCGAATGACATGAAAATCGCAGTGTATCCCGGTAGTTTCGATCCGATCACCTACGGTCACATCGACATCGCCAAACGCGCGCTCAAGGTGTTCGACAAACTGATCATTCTGATCACCGTCAATCCCAACAAAAGCGGCTTTTTCACGGCTGCCGAACGGATCGACATGGTGCGCCAGGTAATGGGCGATTGTGGTGGCCGGTGCACGATCGAAAGCAGCACCGATCTGACCGTTCACAAGTGCAAGGAACTCGGCGCCAACCACATCGTCCGCGGGTTGCGCGCGGTCACCGACTTCGAGTACGAGTTCCAGATGACGCACGCCAACCGAACGCTTGCCGGCGACATCGACAGCGTGTTCTTCATGACGTCCAACGAGTACAGTTACCTGTCCAGCAACACGGTCAAGGAGATCGCGCAGTTCGACGGTGATTTGGAAACCTTCGTACCGCCCTACGTGGCGGAAAAACTGACCGCGAAGTTCCGCAAGTAGCGTCAACCACCACACCCGGAAAGAAAACCAGAAAAAATTCAAATAATTTGAGTATTTTGGTTTTCTTTTATTTATAATAATGTTAATATAGGGTGGGTGATAGTATGGATAACAAAGAAAAAGTATTCGCTGAACTGCGCAAGAAGAATGTTCGCATCACGAAACAGCGTCGCGCCATCATCGACGTCCTGGAAGACCGTCATCTGACGATCCAGGAAATTTATCACGAACTCCAGGAACGCGGATTCAACAACCTCGGCACCGTCTACAACAACATCGATTTTCTGCTCGAGCACAAAATCGTCACGCAGATCTTCATCAACGGCAAGAAACACTACGATCTGACGATCGACGAGAAGTCGCACGACGCCGACTCCCATATTCATGTGACCTGCAAGGTCAACAACAACATCATCGAGATCAACAACTCGACGATTTTCGAAGACATCAAGAAGAATCCGATCTTCGATGGCTTCAACATCAACAAACTGCAACTGGTCGTGGAAGGCTCCTGTGATCACTTCGACAAGGAGACCTGTAAGAAAGACGGCTATTGTTTCCTCGCAACACTTGGGAAGACTAGAGACTAGTCTTCTTTTTTTTTGCTGATTGTAAACCTAATTAGAAACATTACATTTTTCATTGAAATGGCCACAATCGTTCGTTATAATGCCAATAGGAGTGATTTGATGACCATTGCCGACATGAACAAAACCGACACCGCCCGAGTAATCTCATTGAACGGACTTGACAAGACCTTTGTCGAGCGTTTGATGGACATCGGGCTGTACGAAGGCGCCACCGTCACCCTGCTCAACATCCTGGCGATGGGCCGGCTGTTCCTGCTCGAAGTCGACGATGTCGAAATCTGCATCCGTCGGGACGATGCGGCGCAGATCGAGGTCCAATCATGATTTATCTGCTGGCCGGTAATCCCAACACGGGCAAATCGACGTTCTTCAACACGATGACCCAGTCCCACGTCCATGTCGGCAACTACAGCGGCGTCACCGTGGAAAAGCGCGTTCATCACATCAAGTACATGGAACACGCCGAACTGGTCGACCTGCCCGGTACCTACAACGTGTCGCCCTCCGGCGAAGACGAAGGCATCGTCACCTACTCGCTTCTCAACGAATCGTACAACGGCATCATCAACATCATCGATTCGACGCATCTCAAGCGCAACCTCCATCTCACCATTCAACTGCTTGAGCTCGGCGTTCCGACCTTGCTCGTGCTCAATCTCAAAGACGCCCTCAAGAACAACGGCTACGTCATCGACACCACCAAGCTGAGCAGCCATCTCAAGGCCAACGCGGTCGCCATCTCGGCGCGCAACAACGACCCCGAGGATCAGCACAAGGTCGCCAAGGAACTGCAACACCTGCGGGCCTTCAAGGCGATTGAACTCGATTATCCGCAGGCCGTCAAATGGGGCATCCAGCGGATTCATGACCTGCTTCGTTACGACAACTTGCAGGTCAAGAAAAAGTGGCTCGCCTTGCAGATCCTGGAAGGCAACGAAGGCATCTTCCAGTTCCTCGATGTCGTCAAGGAGGAAAAGATCCGACAGGTCGTCCGCGAAGTCGAACAGCGCGTCCTCGACGAGAAAGTTGCGCTGTCGCTCAAGGGCGCGATATTCAATACCCGCAGGGAGTTCATTCAGACGGTCGTCGACGACTGTCTGATCCAAGTCGAAGACAAGGAACATTCGAAATACTTCAACCAGAAAGTCGACCGCATCCTGACCCATCAGGCGTGGGGCATTCCGATTTTCTTTGCAATCATGCTCGCCGTTTACCAGATCAGTTTCGGCGGGGTGCTCGGTATCGGTACGTATCTGTCCGATGGCTTCGATTTCTTGTGGAGCGATTACGTCATGGTCTACAGCGGACGCGCCCTGGACGTCATCGGCATCACCGGGTTCGCCCAGGGGCTGATCGTCGACGGCATGCTCGCCGGCGTCGGCGGGGTGCTGGTGTTCCTGCCGCAAATCGTGATTCTGTTCTTCCTGCTTGCCGTACTCGAAGGCACCGGCTACATGGCCCGCGTGGCGATCGTCATGGACAAGTTCCTGGCCCGTTTCGGATTCAACGGCAAGTCGATCGTACCGATCATCACCGGCTTCGGCTGCACCGTGCCGGCGATCATGGCGACCAGAACGATTGCCGACAAGAAGGAACGGATTCTCACAATCCTCACCATTCCGTTCGTCTCGTGCAGTGCGCGGTTGCCGATCTACATCATGTTCATCAGTCTGTTTTTCGCCCGCTATCGGGCGTTCGTGATGCTTGGCATCTACCTCATCGGCATCCTCGTGATGCTCGTCAGCGCCAAACTGTTCAGTCTCTCGTACTTCAAAGGCAGCGGCAGCAACTTCATCCTCGAAGTACCGCCCTACCGGATGCCGCAACTCCGGACGATCACCTATCAGGCCTTGGAAAAGGCCAAGCGGTTCGTCAAGAAGGCGGGAACCTACATCCTGATCGGGTCGATCGTGCTGTGGTTGCTTGCCAACATCGGACCGAGCGGCATCGACATTGCCACCGATGAAAGCTTCCTGTCGATCATCGCCGGCGCCATCGCCCCGGTGTTCGCACCGCTCGGATTCGGCACCTGGGAAGCGACCAGCAGTCTGATCAGCGGGTTCCTTGCCAAGGAAGTCGTCGTCAGCAGCCTGATTGTTCTGTATGGCGGCGAAGCCGGCATCGCTGCGGCCTTCACGACGGCAGCGGCGCTCGCCTACGTCCTGTTCGCCAGTCTCTACATCCCCTGCATCTCGACGGTGGCGACCGTGAGAAGCGAAACCGGCAGTCGCAGATGGACCCTGTTCAGTGTTGTCTACCCGTTTGTGGTCGCCTATCTGGTGGCGCTGATCTTCTATCTCATCGTCGGACTCGTCGCATAAAAAAAGTGGAAATCGACTGATTTCCACTTTTTCTTATTCTTCGTCTTCGAACAGATCGCTGACGTCTTCGTCGGCCGCGGCTTCACCGGTTTCGGTGGCGTGTTTGACGATGTCATCGAACATGGCCTTGATCTTGTCTTTGCCGAGGAACGGCAGGAGCGCTTGCTCCTTGAATCCTTCGAGTTCGCCGGCCTGGACGCGGTCGTAGAGTTGGCTGACTTTGTCTTTGCCAAGGAACGGGAGGGCTCCGTAGATCGGTTTGTAGTTCTGTTTCTCGAGCAGCTGGTCGACGAGTTCGTCGAGGTCGGCGCGGTCGAGGAACGGATACAACACGACGAGATTGACGCCTTTGGCTTCGCCGTTGATGATCTTGGCGGCGAGTTCTTTGAGTTCTTCTTTGTCCATGAATGGCAGCAGATGGATCAGTTTCATGTGATTTCCTCCTTTTTTATCTGTGATTGCGTTGATGGTGTTGGCCTTGGAGCAGATTGAAGCCGTAGAGACCGAAGTAAGATTGGTCGTCGGTGCGGCGATCGTGCTCGATGGGGATGGTGCTGTGGTGGGTGGCGGATTTCATCCAAATCCCTCCTTGGATCAATCGATCGAATGAATGTACGGCAATTTGTAGGGGTAGATGCCGTCCTGGTACTGGTGAATGGCGGCGATCTGTTCGGCTTTGGTCAGTTGGGTGAAGATGCGGTTGAGGTCGAAGTCGCACGTGCCGGCGAGAATCGCACCAAGCAGATAGGCGCGTTCCGGCTTGTTGAGGTAGGGCCAGAGGGCAGGTACGTCAAGACCGTTCTGGTGGTAGATGACATGGTTGATGACGCGCAACCGCTCGGGTTTGCTGAGGAGGTAGAAGAAGCGGTCGATGTCGGCGTCGGGGTCTTGCAAGAAGCGGGTTATGACGGTGTCGCGGGGATAGTTGCGGAGTTGCGTTTCGTAGTCGTCGTCGGCGATGTCGGCGTCTTGCAGCAGGTAATCGAGCGAGACGTCGAAGGTGCGGGTGATGTCATAGAGGACTTCAATCGTCGGCAGACTTTTGCCGCGTTCCCACTTGCTGACGGCCTGATGCGTCACGTAGAGCTGATCGGCCAGTTCGTACTGGGTGAGACCGGCTTCTTTTCTGAGTTCGGCGATGCGGGCGCCGATTTGTTCTAAATCGAGCATCTGGAACCTCCTTTACAACCCCATTCTAACAGCACCACATGCCGCGTTCAAGCAACCCGTGGTTGAATTGCATTTTCGGTTAAAACAAGGTTTGGTTTTGGTTAATATATGGTATAATAATGTACGATATGGAGAGGATGTACATGAAACGGAAACGCAACTACAAGAAATACCTCTACACCATCGCCTACATCATGTTGCTGCGCGTCGTGCTGCAGTTCACGGTCGGGATGAGCATGTTCCGACTCGGCATGGTGTTCGATCTGGTCGTGATGATGTTCTGGGTCGGCATCTTCGCCGCGTTCATCAAGAGCAACACCGCCCAGAAGGTCTATTACATCATCGTCGTGTTGGTCACGACGGTGTTTGTCGTCGGCGACAGCGTCTATTTCGACTACTTCGGCGTCATCTCTGCCAGAAGCAGTTTCAGCGGTCTCAAGTGGCTCCAGGAAGGCAATACGCTGGAGTACGACATCACGATTCCGCTGGTCGCCTATCTGATCACGCCGCCGCTGGTCGGCGTCATCTATCTCATTATAACAAACAAACGACGCGATGTCTTTCATCTTCGTGATTTCGGCATTCTCTCCGGCGTGTTCGTCGTTCAGGTCGCGTTGTTTCTAATCTGGGGCAACCAGACGTTCGAACGACGGATCGATTTCTACCGCAGCGACGCGTTCTTGTTTGAGACGATGCACGATCGGATTCTATACAGTGAAAAATACGGCTACTACAACTATCATCTCTTGGATCTGACGCGGATCCGTCCGAAGCAAAATCAGGATACACTGAAAGCGGAAGTGGACGCGTACTTCGAGAGTCTGCCCGCCCATCGGACCAACGACTACAGCGACCGCTACGCCGGCTACAATGTCGTAATGATCGTCGGGGAGACACTCGAGACGCGATTCATCGATGAGAACTTAACACCACACCTGTACGAGATGTACGCCAACGGCTTGACTTTCGACAACTACTTCACCACCGTCTTCCAACAAGGCGCAACGTGCAACAGCGAGTTCATGGGGATGAGTGGATTGGCGACGATCACCACCAACGACTGGAGCTCGAACATCTGCGACGCGTACAGCGAAAACGTCTATCCCTACGCGCTGCCGGCGCAACTGCGGGACAGCGGGTACGATACGTACTATTTTCACAGCGGGTACGAATGGTTCTACAATCGCCGCGAGATGGTGCCCAACTACGGCTATGACACGGTCATGTTCCAGGAGGACCTGATTGCCAACGGCCATCCCGACTTCTACGATCGATTCGATACCGAGATGCGGTATTTCTGGGAGGACAACGTCGATTTTTCAAATCCCTTCATGATGACGCTTCTGACCTATTCGATGCACGGCGCGTACAATCAGTCGGAGTTCGAGAAACATGCCGATCAACTGGAAGCGGCGTATCCGAATCACGCTGAGCTCGATCCCGAAATCCGCAACTACATGTTGAAACTGATCGAGTTCGACGAGATGGTGGGGTTGTTGACGGATAAACTGGAAGAAGAAGGCGTGCTGGACAGTACGCTGTTTGTGATCTATCCCGATCATTATCCGTACATGATGGATTACGACACTTACACCGACTACATCGGGGTCGACGCCGATGACTTCCATGAAGTGATGCGGCAGCGTCTTGTAATCTACGCGACCGACATGACGGGGGAAGTTATCCACACGGCTGCCAGTACAATTGACGTCACACCAACCGTTTTGAATATGATTAACAGCAACTTAGTGTTTGATTACTTCATGGGGACCGATGTTCTGTCCACCGATGAGAACTACGTGATCTTTGCGGATCTGACGATCACCGACGGCACCAACTTCCTGTATCTCGATGAGACGTATTACGGCAACAGTCAGCTGATTCCAACGTTGGAAGAAGCCCTCGCCGACGAGATCACGATGCTGGAGATTCAGAAGGATCTGCTCAACGCCGATTATTTTCGCGAGGACGAATAATCGGTTCGATGCTTTACAAACCGACGGCGTTATATTATAATTAATAGCGCTGTAAACGTTCCGGTAGCTCAGTTGGATAGAGCAACGGCCTTCTAAGCCGTCGGTCGGGGGTTCGAATCCCTCCCGGAATGCCAGTTAAAAACGAAATAGTTAAGCCATTTACGGTTTAACTATTTTTAATTTTTCTAGAGCAACGGTCTTTCGGGTATGTTATAATATCCAAGAGGGAGATGATTTGATGGATAAACAAAAAATCAATGTTTTATACAAGAGAAGTTTGAAGATAGATGGATTCATTGCTTTTGTTACTTTTTTCTTTTGGTTTCTAACCGTAAGTTTTGGTCTTAATAGTATACTTGAGGATTTTGAAAGTTTTACAATTGGTTCAATAGCCAGTATTATCGCTGCAATAATGTCATTTGGTTATCTTATTTTTGGTGATATAATTTTGAGAAAAAGAACTATTGGTATGAGATTATGCAATATAAAAATTGTTAGCAATGCAAACGGGTTTTTGAAGGAGTCAGCGTTTCTTATTTATAGGAAGTTAATTGTTTCATCATGGACTCCATTTATAGGTCCTTCATTTGATGAACTATGCAGAAAATCAGACAGTAACACAATGTCATATGTTTCATTTAACAAGTGAGTTCGTAACTGAAACCTTCTAAGCCGTCGGTCGGGGGTTCGAATCCCTCCCGGAATGCCAGTTAAAATGTAGCAACCAAGCCTTTTCGGGTTTGGTTGTTTTTCGTTTTTTGTTTAGAACTAACTACAATTAGTCGGTTGTTTATAGCTTAATTGGTTGTAGAGTGAAAATAGGAGGCAATTATGAAAGGTGGACTTATGGATTGGCATGGAAATTAAACAGTGGGTACTTGAGTTCTCATATGCATATGACAATACGATGCAACTAGATGTGATACATTTCATGAACTGTGTCACAAGTAATTGACAAAAATGATATAAAAAGCATAATAAAGGCCTTTTGGTCTTTCTCATATTGATATTGAACATGATCTGCTATCTATAAGGAAGTATGGTATAATATATACATGTTTTTTATGATAGGGGAGTGTACACATGGAGTTAACAATAGAAATTACTAAGGAGTTTGTAAAAGACAAAATAGAATCAATAAAGCGTCCCGATTATCCTTTTAGATCAAGATACCGTCACACGTTAAGAGTATTGATGTGGTGTGAAAGATTACAAAAACAACTAGGTGGGGATTTAGAGGTTCTTAGATATAGTGCATTGTTACATGATTGTGACTGGAATGGAACTGAGAATCATGCAATTACTTCATATCATACAGCAAAGAAATTTTTAGATAAGTTTGAACTTGAAGATGAGTTCAAAAGGAAAGTATTAGAGGGAGTTCGTTACCATAATGAACAAGGTGTTGAAGGATTATCAAAGGAAACTTACATTTTAATGGATGCTGATGAGCTTGATGAAGTTGGAGCTGTTTGTATAATGTGGGATATTCTAGCAGAACAAAATGAAAGCGAAGAAGTCTCTTATAAAACCGTGTTAGATAGAATTAAAAAATATTCACCTGATTCTCAGGTAATTATTGGGAAATTGAATTTTGATTACTCAAGAGAAATTTATATGAGGAAAGTTGAATTTCAAGAACGATTCATAAAAGAAGCTGAAGAGGAGTTGGAGATTGAACTGAAATATTGAACACTATAGAGCTTTTCAGTTAACCAAAAATAATGTGTAGTATCGTATATGTATAGCAATAAGTTGCAATTGGACTAAAAGGTTTTATCAGTGGTTCCGTTGTGTTTCTATGCATGTGATAACACAAGTATCCACTGTTAATTTCCGTACCAACTCATCATTTGGTCCAAAAAAGTTGAACAGTTTGGTGATAGAATTATTAACATATTTAAGTGGTAAGAAACCTTCAAAGCAGTCGGACGGGGGTTCGAATCCCTCCCGGAATGCCATTAAAAACGAAATAGTTAAGCCATTAAAGTTTAACTATTTTTTTCTTAGAGCAACGGCCTACCGTGTATCATATATGGTATACTGTCAGAGAGGGAGATGATAAACATGAGAAGAATGGTTATGATACTTGTGATCTTTATTTTTACAATGGTTCTATCTGCATGTGGTGATAAACCTTTGTACTCAACAACATGCAATTATACTGGTCGCAATGATGGAGTTGAGCAAGAGGTGTTTGTGTATGGCGAGCGAGTTCTATTTGAGTACTACGTGGATGGAGAGTTAGTCGGAGAAGACATCGAAAACTATAGAAGTCTTGATGCGACAGAGTGGGTGGAAATAAAAATCGAAACCGCAAAGGAATGGGAATCAGGAGAAGTATGTGTTACCACCGAGGTTGAATAAGCAATTATTTGAAGGAAACCTTCTGAGCCCTCAATCCAAGGTTCGACTCCATTGCGGAATGCCATTTAAAAAAAGTTAAGTTATTTAAGGTTTGACTATTTTATTTTCCTAGAGAAACGGCCTAGTGAACCATTGAGTTATGTTACAATAGTTAATTGGATAAGACGATTATGTGTTTAATCGGCAGTTATCCAGATACCATTTGAATAGGGGACGAATAATGAGTATTGTGAGAGAACACAAGAATGTTGCTTTATTTGTTGCAATTACGTTAGGTTCCAGTCTTTTGTTATGGGGTTCACTCGCGATTTTTCAGATTGAAGCTCCCAATTTAGAGAGTGGTGAACCGACGAAGTTCTTGCCCATGTTCATCTTTGTTCTGAATGGATTCATACCTTCGATTACAGGTGTAGTTCTATATCGATGGAAACATGATGAGTATCAAGGAAGATTGAAGACGATTGTACCGAGCAAAGACCTAATCGCTCCGATCATGGTATTGTTGGGTTCGTTTGGTGCGATAATCTTCTTCCAAGTGATGTTGTACAATGTGTTTGTGTCACAGTATGATTATTCAGTCATTGGTGCGAATGTGTCCCAGCTTATTCCCCTGATCATTCTAGGACCGTTATCGGAAGAAATCGGCTGGCGAGGTTACTTGCAGGATCAGTTCAAGTCCAAACACAGCTTGCAGGTATCATTGTTGATCGGAATAGTGTGGGCTTTGTGGCATTTGCCGCTATTCTTCATAATCGGTACCACCCAACAGGTCAATGATGTGAACTTCTTTACCTTCGTATTGCTTCTTGTTCTGCAAAGTTACATAATGACATATTTCTATAATAAATACAAAGGTTCACTATTTGTTTCCATTTTCATACACTATCTATATACCGTAATATTCTCGTTTTATCTGTTGGGTACATCCTATTCTCTTGTATCGGATGTATTGAGCATAATCCCAGTATTCGTTTTCGCATTGATTCTGTTCTGGTTGGAGTGGAGCCAAAAAAAGAAATAGGAATACGAAACATTACCTTTTGAGCGGTATCGTTCCAGGCCTTCGGCCTTCGGTTTCAATCCCGTCCAGAATACCAATCACCAATCAGGTTAGCCTTTATAGGTTAGCCTTTTTTGACGACTGTCAATCAACTGTGACAACTGATTTATAGAGGGGATAATGGGGATGACATGCTTATTTTTCTGTTTGGGTTTGTATTATCGCGGAAATCATGAACCGTCACCTAAAAGTTATCTTGAACTGGGATGAAAATGGATGCGCAACATTCTTCATTAATGTAGCGGTTTGAACGGCTATGCATCAACAATTGGGTGTGAGATAGTTCATAATATAGTTTCTAGACGAACCACCACAAAAGGCACCATATCCTTAAAAAAAGGTTGACAAAAATTCAAATTGTATGATAATATATAGATGTTGTCAGACAACTGATAACATAAGTAGTACAAATCAAAAAAAGGAGACGATTATGAAAAAGATTTTTGGATTGATTCTTGCAACGGTTTTGGTTTTTGTTTTGTCAGCATGCAACAGTGTTCCAACGTATGAAATCGCACTGGTTACCGATCATGGTCCGATCGATGACCGCTCCTTCAACCAAGGAGCTTGGGAAGGTGTAGAAGCATATGCAGAAGAACATGACATCACCTACACATATTATCGTCCGGCGGAAGATTCTGGGTCAGCTCGTCTTGATGCTATCAGATTAGCAGTTGACTCCGGAGCAAAAGTGGTTGTTACACCTGGATTCGCATTTGGAGAAGCGGTATATCAAGCTCAGGATGAGTTCCCAGATGTAAAGTTTATCTTACTTGACACACAACCCTCACTTGATGGTGATACGAACATTGCAGACAACACGGTATCCATCTTCTATGCCGAGGAGCAAGCGGGATTCCTTGCCGGCTACGCGGCCGTGAAGAACGGATTCACCGATCTCGGATTCTTCGGTGGAATCAGTGTTCCTGCGGTCATTCGTTTTGGAATCGGTTTCCTGGAAGGTGCGGAGTATGCTGCTGAGGAAGATGATGTGGACGTTACGGTTCATTACAAATACCTCGGTACGTTTGCAGCCGTCCCGGAAAACAAAACTTTGGCTTCATCGTGGTTCAACAGTGGGACAGAAGTCATTTTTTCAGCCGCCGGCGGGGCCGTCAACAACGCGATTAGTGCAGCTGAAGAAGCAACTGGAAAATGGGTAATTGGAGCCAATGTCGATCAGCAAGACATGTCGGACACCGTATTGACATCCGCTCAAAAACTTTTGAAAAACTCAGTGTACTTGGTTCTCGAACAATACTATAATGATGAGTTCCCTGGTGGTGAGGCTTTAACTCTCGATGCCTCGCAAGACGGTATTGGACTGACTCTTGACTTTTCTCGATATGACACATTTACGGAAGCTCAATACAATGCGATTCTGGATGATTTGGTTGATGGAACAATCATTGTAACATCCGATTTCACTATCGATATCAACAGCGACCTTGATCTGACAAGAGTAACGTTGATATTTGAGGAGTAGTTACATCGATAGGAGGATCTATAATGCGTAATACATTGCGAATGAAACATATTACTAAGATCTTTCCTGGTATCGTTGCAAACGACGATATTACATTTGAACTACGGCATGGTGAAGTCCATTCATTGTTAGGCGAAAACGGTGCCGGAAAGTCCACTCTTATGAGTGTGCTTTTCGGCATTTATAAGCCGGAACAGGGAGACATCGAACTGAATGGGAAAACCGTTGAAATTCTCGGACCCAATCACGCCTATCAACTAGGCATTGGAATGGTTCATCAACATTTCAAACTGGTGCGGACGTTTACCGTGCTCGAGAACATCATTTTAGGTATTGAGGATACGAAATTCGGCTTGATTACAAAGGAAGATGCCAGAAAACGGGTTCTTGAACTGAGCCGTAAATACAACCTCAATATTGACCCCGATGCAAAAATCAGTGAGATTACGGTAGGCATGCAGCAACGGGTCGAAATATTGAAGATACTCTATCGGGATGCCGAGATAATGATATTTGATGAACCGACTGCAGTTTTGACACCTCAGGAAATCAAAGAGTTGATCGAAATCATCAAACGGTTCAAGAAGGAAGGAAAATCCATTGTATTCATCTCTCACAAACTAGATGAGATTATGAGTGTGTCCGATCGCATCACCGTATTGCGACATGGAAAGAATATGGGAACATTCGATGCCGCAAACACAACCAAACACAAACTCTCAAAGCAAATGGTTGGCAGGGACATCGAAAGTCCGAAACTCAACACGAAGCCTCACCTGGGAGAAGTCGCATTGTCAGTCGAACACTTGTCGTATACGAGTAAGGCTAGTGGCAAGCCAATTCTTAATGATGTTTCCTTCTCCGTACGAAAGGGTGAAATCGTGTCCATAGCCGGCATTGACGGCAACGGGCAGACAGAATTGGTTTATGCGTTGACGGGACTCCTCCAACACGACAGTGGAGATATCATCTTGAACAACGAGTCGATTGGCCACGAAACAACGCGGAATCGCACATTGGCAGGAATGGCTCATATTCCGGAAGATCGACACAAACATGGATTGGTATTGGAATTCCCACTAGAGTACAATCTTGTGTTACAAGAATACTTTACCGACCGATTTCAAACAAAAGGATTTCTTCGATTCGATACCATTCGACAACATGCATATGATTTGATTCAAGATTATGATATTCGATCCGCAAGAGGGCCGATCACGAACACAAGAAGCATGAGCGGAGGAAATCAACAGAAAGCCATTTTGGCGAGAGAAATCTCCCGTTCCAGTGATGTGTTGATTTCCGTTCAACCAACGCGTGGATTGGACGTCGGAGCGATCGAGTACGTTCATAAACGGTTGATCAATTTACGAAATTCAGGAAAAGCAGTATTGTTGGTTTCCCTTGAGATTGAAGAAGTCATGAACATTAGTGACAGGATACTGATTATTTATGAAGGGGAAATTACGGGAGAGCTGTATCCAAATACAACATCCATGCAAGAGATAGGTCTGTACATGTCTGGCGCCAAGCGAGGAGGGTAGATCATGATGTTACGAAAAGTCATTCGGTTCGTTCAAAACGAAAAGCTGGTTCCAGTCTATTCTTCGATGTTGGCCATTGTCGCTGGATTGTTGGTCGGATTTGTCATTCTCCTATTGTTGAATCCATCGCAATCCATCCAAGCGTTCTTCACCATGTTATTTGCCGGGTTAAGTAATGGACCGACCTCGATCGGAAATGTCATTTATTTTGCATCACCCATCATTCTCACGGGATTGTCCGTCGGATTCGCGTTTCGGACCGGATTGTTTAACATCGGAGCAACCGGACAGTTGCTAACGGGTGGATACATTGCCCTTCTAATTGGCATTCGCACAACCGTATTCGGTCCATTCACATGGTTGATCGCATTGATTTGCGCTGCGATTACCGGCGCCCTGTGGTCTGTCATTCCAGGGTTGTTGAAGATGTACAAAGGGGTTCACGAAGTCGTTACAACCATCATGATGAACTATGTTGCATTGTTCTTGGTTAACTTTCTGGTCAAGCAAACAATCTACAACAACTTAAAAAACGAGTCGTTACCAGCTCCTGCAGATGCAGTAATTCCGAAGTTTGGATTGGATCACATATTTGTCAACTCCAATGTTCAAGGCGGTGTATTCATTGCCATTCTCATGGTGATAATCATATACGTCATTTTGAATAAAACCGTATTCGGATTTGAACTGAAATCTGTCGGGTACAACAAACATGCAAGTAAGTATGCCGGCATCAATGTCAAGCTTAGAGGGCTGCAGGCGCTGATGATCTCAGGAGCAATTGCCGGCACTGCCGGAGCGGTCATATACCTGAGTGATTCCTTGACCTTTTTGAAGGTGCAGAACACGTTGCCTACGCAGGGGTTCATGGGAATATCGGTTGCCTTGCTGGGCTTGAATGATCCAATCGGAATTGTATTTTCGGGTCTGTTTTTCGGATACTTGATTGTGGGTGGACAAAAAATGCAAATCTTTGGCTTGTCCCCGGAAGTGATTGATATCATTACCGGAATGATTGTGTATTTCAGTGCTCTTGCCATAGTCTTTCAAAACGCTGCAAAACGGATATTTCGAATGAAAGCGGTGGATGAATAATGGTATTCCTATTACAACAAACATTGTTTTTTACGATGCCATTGCTTGTTGTAGCAATTGGTGGTTTGTTTTCAGAAAAAGCTGGTATTGTGAACATCGCACTGGAAGGGATCATGGTCTTTGGTGCATTTACTGGCATCTTGTTTCTGTACTTGTTTCGGGATTCGTTGTCGGGGCAGAATGCATTGTTAATGGCAATGATGATTGCTGCCATCGGTGGAGGACTTCTTGGATTGATGCATGCATATGCAACCGTATCCATGAATGCCAACCAGTCGATCAGTGGCATGTCCTTGAATATTTTGGCTCCAGCAATTGCCGTGTTCGTAGCAAAGCAAGTTACTCCCAGCGAGCTCATACCATTCCGACAAAAGTTCTTTATTGAAAGTGTGCCAGTCTTAAGCAAAATTCCCATCCTGGGACCGATATTGTTTGAACGAGCTTACATCACGACATACATCGCCATATTCATCTTCATCATTGCATTAATCATCATCAATCGGACCAAGTTCGGTCTTCATATCAAAGCGAGTGGAGAACATCCGCAAGCATTGGATGCCGCCGGTGTCAAGGTGAAGCGAGTACGATACACGAGTGTCTTGTTATCTGGAGCATTGGCCGGATTGGGAGGAGTCGTATTCTTCATTCCCACATCGGTTGAGTTTAGTGCAAATGTATCAGGATATGGTTTCCTAGCCATTGCCGTGTTGGTGTTCAGCAGATGGAACATTCGCAACATCATTTTCACATCGTTTATATTCGGATTTATGCAAACCGTGGCAACAACATATAGTCAGATAAGCTTGTTTGACAACTTATCGTTTATTCCGGCAGAGTTTTATCGGATGTTGCCCTATGTCACCACAATATTGATTTTGTTGCTCTCACGTGGCGAATCCGCTGCACCAAGTGCAATTGGAAAACCATATGATGTATCAAAAAGATAGGAGAGATTTGTTATGAGTGAATCGATGCAAATGCACATTCAGTTAGATAAAAGCCAAGCAGCCAAGTATGCTTTCATTCCAGGTTCACCAGATCGATGCAAACGAATTGCGGAGCATTTGGACAACAGCAAATTCGTTAATCAGAATCGTGAGTTCACAACATATGAAGGGTATTTGGAAGGCGAAAAAGTATTGATTGTTTCAACTGGGATCGGAGGCCCCTCTGCGGCAATCGCGGTAGAAGAATTGTCGAAAATCGGTGTCGATACGATGATCCGGATTGGAACATGTGCTTCGCTGCATGAAGATGTCAAGAAGGGAGATATTGTACTGCCGAATGGTGTTGTGAAAATGGAAGGTACGAGTCAACATTATCTGCCCCTCGAGTTTCCAGCGGTACCCGATTACTTCTTGTTGAAAACCTTGGAAACGGCTGCACAAACATTGGGTTACGATCCAAAAATTGGTGTGAACATCACCAAAGATTCCTTTTATACGCAGATGGAAGCCGATACCAAACCCGTTGCAAAAGAGTTGCTGAATAAATGGGAAAGTTATCTCCGCGGAGGAGCACAAACGACATCAATGGAGTCTGCTACAATATTCAGTGTCGCCAGTTCCATTGGGATTCGCGTGGCAACCGCTTTGGTTTCCGCAACGGATGTCGTTGGCGCCAAAAGCCAAAACATCTACGGGTTGGATCTGGAACAGCGAGTAATCGAAGTAGCGGTGGAAGCAATGAAACAAGTGATCAGGACAGACAAATAAGTTTTCATCCTCCTTGGACAATGGTTTGAGTATTTGAACATCGTGTATCCGCGAAAAATTGCTCAAACCATTGTCATATTTGTGATACAATAGTAGTGAGTAAGCCTACAAATTGATTAGGAGGAGTACAAATGAAACAGCCAAAAAAGCCACTTTATGTAGAGGTATATGAAACATTATACAAACTCATTGAATCAAAGGAATATTTACCGGGACAAAAAATCCCTGGTGAAATCGAACTATCCAAACAATTGAATGTTAGTCGCAGCACCTTGCGACAAGCATTGCTGATTATGAAAGAGAACGGTCTGATATACAACATACAAGGATCCGGCAATTATGTATCATTCAACCAAGAAGAAGCTCCCGTCGGTCTTGAAAAACTGGTTCCGCTGATACCTACGTTTTCGACGAAAGAGGTGCAGGGAGAGCTCATGAATGTCCAATTCGATGTGCCGTCGTCCTACAATTCAAAAAAGCTTGGATTGGGGGATAGCAGTGTGGTCATGATGTGTCACAAACTGTATCAACAGAACAAGACCAACATAGGATATTCCTTTTTCACGATTCCGGTCGGAGTACTGGCCGATCATGATGTGAACATTCAAGATCATTCGCAGATCTCCACGTTTGTAGATGGCGATTTGTACGAGTTTGCAGCCAAGTCACATGCAAGCATAGTATTTAGTGAGGTTGGGGAGTTCCTAAGTGACTTACTCCATCGACCGGTACACCAAGAATGCATTATGATCGAAGAAGTTTTTTATGATGCTACAGGGCTTTCTTTGGCGATAGTACGACAATACATATTACCGGAGTTCTTTCAACTGGTACTATCAAGGACGGCAATCTAAGTTGTGAACTGGGTTTGATATCAATACGAGTTAGGAGTACAATATGCACGAAATAATCATTGAATACATGGGGATTGCAGCCTCATTCATTATATTGGTTGCATTGCTGCACAAATCCATCAAGAAGTTGCGGTTCATCAATCTTGTTGGTGGTATACTTATGCTGACCTATGGGATTTTGATTCAGAAAGCACCGGTTATCATTATGAACAGTGGAACGGTGTTAATCAATCTGTATCATTTGCGAAAGATTCTTCTATCAAAAGATTATTTTCAGGTGTTATCTGTTCGAACGGACAGTGAGTTTTTATCGATGTTTATGAACTTTTTCGATCAAGAGTTACCACAAAAATTGAAACCGATGGATAAAGTTCTCCGCCAAACGGATTATTGCTTCTTCATATTGCGGAACATGGTGCCGGCGGGGTTGTTTGTATTACGACATCATTCTGCTACAACGATTGAGGTTGTGTTGGATTTTGCAACTCCGGAGTATCGTGATTTTCAGACAGGTGAGTACCTGTTTGACAATGCGAAAAAACTGTTGAAAGAACATGGTTATACCAAGTTTCTGACTTATAGTGATAACGCACGTCACATTCGATACTTAAAACGTATGGACTATCGAGAGATCGATATCGATGGAACGACGGCATACGTGAAGCAGCTTTGAACGATGCCGTCTCGATTCCCAAAATGCATGACTAAGTTCCATTATCAAGTCTGCTAGGAAGTTTCCCAAGTTCAATATATCGATCATTGATGATAATGTACGGATTGATTCCATTTGATAACAGTCCACTACGATTTGATTTGCATCGCCAATCTCTTGTTTCGAGATGATGGAATGAAAAGATCGGTATTGCGATGATGATGTTTCAAAGCTGTCGGCACTTGGTTCGAATCGCTCCCGGAATGCCAGTGAAAATGAGATAGTTAAGCCGTTAACGGTTTGGCTATTTTTTATTTTCATAGAGTCACAACTTGCAGGACCCTTGTTGTGATATAATGGTTATGAAGGAGAGGATCACATGAAACGACTGCAATCGATTGCAACCGTACAGATCGATGTCAAATCCATCGAGTCCAGCCTGTTGCAACAAGAACTGATCGATGAGAGAAAACTGTGGCTTGCGGGCTTCGATGACGGCAGGCGCGCAACGCACAATGCCATCGCGGCAAATTTATTCTTTGGAAACAAGAAACTGATGATCGTATCCATCCACAATCAAAAAGTATACCAGTTGAACAACACGAAAGAGGGATTCAAGGTGTTTGAGATCGGCGATGTGTCGCAAGGCGTTTCGATGACGAGCATCGGATTGCTCCATCCGAGTGTTGAGCTCGTTGGATACTCCGACCTGCGATGTTTCATCAAAGTGACGAAGAACAAATCGATGCTCAAAGCGTTCCGGAAAGGTTTGAACAAATAGTTCACGTTAATGTGCACGATTGTTGTGTTGTCGAGCGGCTTTCGAATCTTTTTGGAATCCAGTTGAAAATTTAATGGCTAGGCCGTTTGCGGGCTGGCTATTTGTTTGCCATGGCAACGGCCAAGTGGTTTCTTGTTTACTACCAAAATCGAGTATGATAGAATGATACAAAGGAGATGATGGAATGAGAAAAGAACTACCAGTAGGAGCAAAGTTCGCGATTCCCCTGTTGTTCTTGATCATCGGCTTCAACATTCCGATGTTTTTGCGATTATTCATGGATACGGAGAACACGAGTTTCCTGAGTACCACGGTAAAAATCGTGTTTTTGTCACTGGTTATGTTTGTACTCATACCCCGGGTCATCGGTATTCCATCCAAGGAGAACCCCGAACACAACTTGTCTAGGATCGGTTTGACCAAGCGCCAGGTATCGTGGACATCGATCGTGTTGGGAATCGGATTGGGGGTCATCTCACTGTCGTTCATGTTGTTCGGTTCGGCGGTTACCGGCGGGTACGCATTCGACATCGGCCGATTGGAATTGTCGCATGTGTATTTCAGTCTCGTGCCCGGCGTGTTTGAAGAAGTCGTGTTTCGCGGTTATCTGATGATTGTTGCGATTGCTTTTTTCAAAAGCATCAAGAAAGCGGCGATCTTTCAAATTGTCATCTTCACATTGTCCCACATGAAGGATTTCAGCGGCTGGGGGATTGTCGACATGATCACGGTCGGCATCATTGCGATTGCCTTCACCTATGTCGTGTTCAAGACAGGGCATCTCTATACGGCAATCGTATTTCATTTCATCCACGATGCGTTCCTCTTCGTCGTACAAAAGGCCAACGGACTGGAATCGTTCATCGATCACCTCGCCTTCTATGCGTTCGTATGGTTGGGCATGGTGGTGATTGTCGTCGTGACCAGATACGCCGTAGGCAAATGGGATATCGGCAGTCCGATGCTGTATGTCCAAGACGAGTGAATGCGGAAACGCTGATCTAACGGTATCGTAGTGTCCGCGTTCAATCCGATGTCGTTTACGCCGATTTTACTATCCGCCATCGATATGATAAAATATGAGATATGACATCATGACGGGTGGAATCAAACACCATAGCGTAGATGATGCGATGGAAGGAGGAAACCATTGAAGATCATGAAAAAAATCAAGGAGTCGGAAGCCTATCAGGAGATGCAGCGGCTCAAGGCATTTCAAGAGGTGAAAACAGTCGACATCGATTTGAAGGACATTGAAACCAGTCTGAAACAACACGATTTGATTGACGATCGCTTGTTGTGGTTCGCCGGGTATGACGATACCGCGCATGTGACCCAAAACGCAATTGCCGCCAATTTGCTTTATGGCAAAAAACGTTATGTGATCATCTCCTTATCTGGTACCACGCTGTACCGGTCGAGGAACTCCAAGAAAGGCTTTGTGGTATCACGTATTGGCGATACGTCGTACAAGATCCGCATGTCAAGAATGGGCATCTGGCATCCCCACGTGGAGCTGGTCGGGTTTGAAGACCACACTCATTACATCAAAGTGATGGAAAACAAACAGATCTTGAAATCATTCAAACAGGCCCTGTGATGGCTTCCGTCATCGGCCGCACGAGCGCATCCGGTTGGAACATGCTATGAAATCAAAAGACCAGAAATGGTCTTTTTTTGCTATAATGAAGAAAAGGAGCGTGGACCAATGTTCATAGAGGACACTATCATTTTCACCATGGCCTTCGTGTTTTATGCCGCAGCCATCGGCATTCATCTACTCACGTTGGCAAACGTCATCCCATTCACCTCGATCAATGGTGGCCGCAGTGCATCGTTTAAAGCACAGGCAAAACAGTCGCGAGCAAGCATTGCCGTCTTGATCTTGGGTGGTATTGTCGTACTGGTTGGGTTGCTTGTACCCAATGTACGTGAGACGATTGTGTATCTGATCGTGGTCGGATTGTTGGCGTCGATGTGGACCGCAGGCACCGTGTTGCAGCTTCTCGGCACACGTTTCGAACGTTATGTCGTCGTGTGGATCAATCTGATTGGAGCGGTGTCGCACATTGCGCTTGTCGTATCGTTCTTTCGCTAGATCGAATTGAAAAAACAAACGTCCTATTGCGGACGTTTTTTGGTATACTGAAAAGGGGAGGCATTCGATCTTGCTCCGAAGGGAGGACCAACCGTATGAATGACTGGAACCAGTTGTATGACGTCATTGCAGCCATTGCGCGTACCTGGAAATTGCCCGGTGTCGCATGGGGCATCGCCAATCCTGAGGGTGTGATGGTGGAACACTTTCATGGAGTGTTGCGACAAGGCATCGATCGTCCCGTTACAGCGGACACCGTCTTTTGCGTTGCATCGATCGCAAAGGTCGTGGTCGCACTTGCGGTGCTGCATCTGGTTGAGACAGGCCAACTGGAGTTGGACGATGACGTCAACGATATCATTCCTGAACTTCGGTTGCCGGATACGTCGGATCCGATCACGATCGGATCGCTATTGGCCCATCGATCCGGGTTACCGGATTTCACGATGCGTCAGTATGCCGATTTGCTGGCCCATCCGGATTGGACGCTGGAGCAATATTTGAAGAACAGTTCACCCTGGCGTAATGCACCCGAACAACGGTCGTTTCGCTATAGTAACTTCGGATACGACCTCCTTGGACGGATTATCGAACGCGTTACATCAACGCCTTTTATCGACTATATGGATACCTTGTTGCAGCGACTTGACATGACCGACAGCAGTTTCGCCAAACCCGAGCATGTCGAACAAGTAGCGTGGCCACATCTGCGGATTCCCGCGCTGACACCCAGCGCGACCTACCCCTACAGCAACCTCGATGCGCCCTCGAGTTCGCTTCATACGACGGTGCGCGACATGTTGAAATTGTATGGGAACATGTCGTCCGTGATTTCACCGGCAATGTTTGAGACGATGACGAGAGTGCGATCCGAGCGGGGTTATTATCCGTTTTACGGTGGAACCGGACTGGGCATCAACATCGGGCGATTTGCCGATGAACCGGTATTCAGTCATGGCGGGATGGGGTTCGGGTTCACAGCATTCTATATGATATTCCCACAGCGTGGCGTCTCGGCCATCCTGATGTGCAACGAAGAATCGTATGCCCACGACCAGATCTATCACGCCATTGCCAGCGCGATTACCGATCAGCCGGTGCCATTATCACAACCATCTTGGATCGTCGGGCTTGCCGATATCCATCAAAAGCAGGGACTGACGGCGATGTTCGACACGGCACGACGATGGCGAGACGAGCATCCCGATCAGTACCAGGTTGATCGTTACGATCTAATCAACTTGACATATCAGATGATCGTAGCCGATCGCCAGGACATTTTGCGGGACTTTCTTGCCGGATATCTTACCCTGTACCCGGACGATGCGGAGGCCCTGGATCTTGTGCGCCAATTTGATGTTTGATGTTTTTCATGCGAAACAAAAAACGCAACCGCGATGGTTGCGTTTTGCTTGTTCAGCGGGTCCTTACATGACGCTTTCGACGACGTTGGGGAAGAACGTTGATACCACGACGAAGGCGAGAATCAGGAAGAACAGATAGGCGAACAGCTTTTTGCCGGCGACGAGCTCGAGCCCGGCGAGACCGGCGAGGGCGTAGACCAGGTACTGCTGGACGAGATTGAAGTAGCCGAGCACCATGTCGCTTCCTTCAAATTCAAAACCAAACAAGGCTTGTGCGTTTTCAAATGCATAAAGCAGGATGATGATGAAACCGAGAATGGCACCGATGGCGCTGTAGAATTTTTTCATGGGGGTCCTCCTTCAGGATTGATTAATTTCATTATAGTGAAAAACGGGACAATGTTCAAGCACTTGTCACGAAATTAACATTTCCGGTGACAAAATCAATCGGTGACAGGCGTTAACAGGGGAATCAGATACCGCCCGTCGATCTCGCCATGGGAAAGCAATGTGGCGACGGGGACAAGTTCGCCATCTTGGCGCATGAACAGGATGTGTTCCTGCAGACAACCGCTCGCCTCATAGACATAACTTGTTCCTTCGATCTCGAA
Source organism: uncultured Mycoplasmatota bacterium (assembly GCA_913062645.1). GTDB lineage: Bacteria > Bacillota_I > Bacilli_A > Izemoplasmatales > Izemoplasmataceae > Xianfuyuplasma. Next base: position 958,469 of record CAJXVW010000001.1, on the reverse strand, counting down.
GAACTCCTCGCCGATTTGATCGCAGGGGCCACCGGCATAGGCGTAGACCACTTCGCCCATGATGTGGAAGTCAAGCCAGTAGTAGTCGGCTTCATCCGCTTCAAACGCTTCCGGTTCCCGGACAATCTCTTCGAGTTCCGGCAGGAGCGAGTCGAGGGTGATGATGCCTTCGTTGATCGCCGTCTGCAGGTGAAGATAGTCATCGCCGGTGAGAATGAAGTACGTCATCGAGGGATCGCAGCCGCGGTAGCGGAAGCCGTAATTGTATTCCGGCCCGCTGTAGAAGACTTTTTCAAACTCCCGATTGCAGAACAGCCCTCGGTGCTGTTTCTCATAGATGTAATAGCCGTCCACGCGGTTTTCACTGACGATTTCGTATTCCGGTGAACCGCAGGAGGCGAGCAATCCCACAAGGAGGAGAATCAACATTCGTTTCATGGCAGTCCTCCTTTCCACTTTCAGTATACTCCTGTCAAAGGCAAATGAAAAGAAACGAATGACAACGCCGGTGAATTTTCCACACAATCGTTGAAGTTGGGGCTTTTAATCGTATTCAAATAGGGGTATAATGGTTATGTATACCACAAGAAAGCGTGATGTTATGAAACAGAAACAGGATTTGGGATTGCGCTTTGTCGCATATCTGATCGATTCGCTGGTGGTTTCGATCATCGGCAGCATCTTCACCTTCGCCACGATCCGTCCGTCATTCGAATTCGGCTTCGACATCGAGTTCGGTGTCCAGTACATCGATGAAATCGTGTTTTTCGCGATCTATTACATCGGTTTCGTGTTCTACAACGGCGGCCAGACACTTGGCAAACTCGCCACCAACCAAAAGATCGTCAGCTATTCCGGCGAACCGCTCGAACGCAACAAATTGTTGTTGCGCGAAGTCATGAAAGTGCTGTTTTTGCCGGTCGCGTTCGTCTCGTTTCTGTTCGCGCTCTTCCGCGACGACAACAAGACGCTGCACGATCTGCTCGTCGACACGATCGTCGTCGTGGAAAAACAACCGGCAAAGGAACCGCCCAAGCAACCGACATCCAAACCACAAAGCGATGACGACGATCCGTTCAAGGACGTCTACAAGACCGACCGCAAAGACGATTACTACGAATGAATCAGCGCCCTCGCAGCGGCTTGACGCTGCGCGTTGCCGTGACCTTTCTGGGACTGTCGGCGGTGTTGGCGTTGGCGGTCTTTCAGATGGATCTGCGCGGGTACGAAACACGCGTGCGGATCAATCAGTACGTTCTGTATCAAAATGAGGAACTTGCATGCGTCGATGCCGTCTTCACCGATCATGACGGCGACTACCGCATCGCTTGCTCGTCGCAGTATCTGCTCAAGAGCGGCTTTGTCGAATACGACTTGCCATCGGCGTTGGAAGAAGCGGTCGTGACCATCGACGATCTGTCGGATCATGTCACAATCACGCGCCTCGAGTGAAAAGAATTGCGTTTTGCGCGCAGTGTGATACAATATGTGTGATACCGAAAGGAGTGTTGCATGATGGAGTACAACTTCCACCAACACGTCACCAAAGACGACTACGTCGCCTTTGTCATGAATCATCTCAAGATGAGTTTCTACAAACCCTTCAACATGGCCCTGTTCATTGTCAGCGTGGGCTATCTGTTGATCAGTCCGATTCTCGATCCGGGCAACTTCACGTTCCTGTTCATCGGCCTCGGCATCGTGCTGTTGCTGGTCGCGATGATGTTCTACGCCCGCAAGAACGCGGCCAAGACCTACGACAACAGCGCCGCCCAGTTCGACATGTCCTACCGCGTCAACGACGAAGGCCTTACCTACATCCTCGACGAAGGCCAGCTCGAAAAGAAGTGGGGTGAGTTCTACAGCGTCAAGGAGACCGAAGAGTACCTCTATGTCTATGTCAACAAGAACAGCGGCATGGTCATCGTCAAGCGCGAAGTTCCCAATGACGCACTCTCCTTCGTCAAACAAAAACTCACCTTGCACGTTCTCCCCAAACGCGTGAAACTGCTCAAGGAGACCGACTGACCGCCGAAACTTCGGCGGTTTTTTTGTAAGGTCTTTCAAATTGTTTCGACCTATGATACAATGATGTTGTTGAATACATCAATGGAGGCCGGTCATGGGACGGATACTGTGCATTGACAACTCGGAGACCATCCGCAAGATCGTCAGAGACTGCGTCGAGGATCTCGGCTATGTTTGTTTTGAAGCGGAAAACGGCGCCGTCGCACTGGATCAGGTGGACGACCTCGATCCGCTTGACATGATTGTCCTCGATTGGAACATGCCGGTGATGAGCGGGCGGGAGACGCTCGCCAGGCTGCGCCAGCACGACAAGACCAAGGATGTCATCATCCTGGTCCTGATCAAGATCGAAAACAAGGATCAGGTCATGGAAGCCGTCGAGCTGGGCGCGACCAACTACATGCTGAAGCCGTTTGGCGTCAACAGCCTGCAGGACAAAATCGAAGAATTGATGACAAATGCAGTGTAAGCTGCATTTTTGTTAGGAGGCAGCCATGAACATTGAAATCTACGACAGCAACCTCACTGCCAAGGACGTGAGGGAGAATCCCGTGCAGATCGCCTGTCGCGGGCTCGTCGTCAAGGACGACAAGATCCTCACCGTCCGCGCCGCTCGGTACGACATCACGATGTTGCCGGGCGGGCGGGTCGAAGCCGACGAATCGTTTGCGGAAACGGTCGTTCGCGAGGTGCTTGAGGAAACCGGGGTGCAGGTAATTGTCCGGCATGAGACGGTGCGCATCATCGAACACTTTGATGGCCAGAGTTTCATGAACATTTATCATCTTTGTGATTATGTTAATGATACTGAAACCACGCATTTTACCGAAGAAGAAGTAGAACTTGGTTTCGAAATCGTGTGGTGGGACAAGGACGACTTGCTGGCCAATCTGGCCACCAACGAGACCTTGCATGCCCATGGCACGAACATTCACAACCGGGAATTCCTCGGTGTTATCCACAGTCTGGAGGAGGATCGTTGATGAGCACGATGAACATCACCAAGTCGAAATTCATGGAGTACATCCGCTGCGACCGCTACGCCGCGCTCAACCACATTTACAAGCGCAAGGATCTGGACGATGCGGCAATGGACCGGTATTACGATCTGATCGATTCGCTGGAACAGTTCAATCCCGACACCGACGACGACATTCTGTCACCGGATCTGGAACAACTGCAGATCATGATGCCCTATTTCACCAAGATCGAGGAACTGGCAGCCCGCAAAATCATCAGTGACTGGGGTGGTGAGACGCGCTACGGAACGACCTATGGCACCCAGAAACTGTTTCTTCGCGACCATCGAAATTTCAACCTCATGTGTTATGTAGACATCTACAATAAACAAGATAACCAAGTTAACATAATCGAAGTAAAGGCCACGACCACAAACAAGTTCCTGGCCATGGGCTATACCGAGAACAAAGTCCGCCATACCATCTTTGAAGCCGATGACACGGGGATTCTGCGACTCCGCGAGGAGCGTGATCCGACGCTCCTGGAGAACCGCAAGTACCTCAATCAGCGCAAGAAGCTGTTCGAACGCTTCACCGACGAAGGCGCATATGTGTACGATTTGGCCTTCCAGCGCTTTGTCATCGATGCCGATGTTCCGCAGGCGCGGTATTATCTCGGGGTTCTCAATCACGAATATGTCCACGACGGGGAAACCTTCGAAGGTGAACCCGTTTACGATAAAAACATAATCACACTCATAGATTTGACTACGATTACTGAGGAAATGATGTCGAAGATGACACAGGCCATCGATTTGGTCGTCGATCGCATCATCGCCGATGATGAATCCCGCGTGCGTCTTGGCAAGCACTGCCAGCTCAAGAAACAGCGGGAGTGCATATTCAAAGATTTGTGTTACGATCGTTTCCCCAAGAAGAACTCGATTCTCATGTACATCGACAAGCACCACGGGTTCAAGGACGAACACGGTGAAAAACACGATTATTTCGATTTGATCGATGACGATTACCTGGCGATGACCGACGTTCCTCACGAATGGCTGAATCGCCGCAACAATCAGATCCAACGCGACTGCGCACTGACCCAAAAACCTTATGTTGACCAAGGTAAAATCCGCGATGGGATTGCGGAAATTCGCTATCCGATCTATCACTTGGACTTCGAAAGTTTTCCTTGTCCGCTGCCGCGTTTCGCCGGTGAAAAGGCCTACACGCAAAGCCTCTTCCAGTTCAGTCTCCACATCGAACACGAACCCGGCGTCTGCGACAAGGAACACGATCACATCGAATATCTCGCCCCCGATCACGCCGATCATCGGCTCGATCTGGTCCAAGCGATGTGCGCCGCCATCCCCCGTGACGGCGGCAGTGTGATGGTGTACAATCAGGCGTTCGAGAAAACCCGCATCCGCGAGCTCGCCGCGCTCTATCCGCAATATGCGGATCACCTCGCGGACATTGCCGATCGCCTGTTCGATCTGATGCACATCGTCAAAACCAATACGAAACTCTATACGGGGCTTGGTTACGACGAAGAACGAGCCAAGACGGTGAACTTCTATCACGAGGATCTGGCCGGCAGCTATTCCATTAAAAAGGTGTTGCCGATCTTCAGTGAACTGACCTATCAGGGAATGCGCGTCGGCAACGGCATGGAAGCCGTCTACGCCTATGCCTCGTTCGCCACGCTCGGTGCGGCCGAACGGGCCGAACTGCGCCACGCATTGATTGAATACTGCAAGCAGGACACCTGGGCGATGGTGGAAATCCTCGCCGCGCTCAGAAAGATATGAGAATTGGTTTACAATTTGTTTCATTGTGTTATAATGAATTGATTATATTTTCAGAGGAGGAACAATAATGGCAAAAGTGGACAAACTGTCCGGTAGCAAAGTACGGGTTGAAATAGATGTGACGGCCCATCACTTCGAACACGGACTCGATCACGCATTCGAAGCGGTGAAGGGCGACGTCGAAGTCAAGGGCTTCCGCAAAGGCAAAGTCCCCAGAGCGATCTACGAACAGAAATTCGGCGTCGAATCGCTCTACGAAGAAGCAATCAATCACGTGCTCGGCGAAACCTATTACAACGCCGTCATGGAACACGACCTCGAGGTTGTCGCGCAACCGAAAATCGATCTCGACATCACCACCATCGAACGCGGCAAGGATTTCAGCTATGTGGCCACCGTGGCCGTCAAGCCGGACATCGAACTCGGGGAGTACAAAGGACTTACATTTAAGAAACAGAGCGACGAAGTCACCGACGAGGACGTCCAGAACGACATCGACAAACTGCGTGAGCAAAACGCCGAATTGGTGTTGAAAGAAGCGGGTACGCTGGAATCCGGCGACACCGCGATCTTCGATTTCGAAGGATTCGTCGACGACGAACCGTTCGAGGGCGGCAAAGCCGAGAACTACGAACTGAAAATCGGCAGCGGCCAGTTCATCCCCGGTTTCGAAGACCAGATGATCGGCATGGCCGTGGGCGAAGAAAAAGACCTCAACGTCACCTTCCCCGAGAACTATCAGGCCGAGAACCTCAAAGGCAAGGACGCCGTGTTCAAAGTCAAACTGCATGAAATGAAAGTGCGCGAACTGCCGGAACTCACCGATGAGTTCGTCAAGGAACTCGACAAGGACGGCATCGAGACGGTCGACCAGCTGAAGGCCGACGCGAAACAACGCCTCGAAGAGCAACTCAAGCAGAAAAACAAGAACGAGCGCATCGATTTCGCGGTCACCGAAGCAACCAACAACGCGACCTTCGAACTGCCCGAAGAAATGATCGTCGAAGAGAAGAACCGGCTGATGGACAACGTCGCCCAGCAGGCCAAACAATACAACCTCGACCTCGACACCTATCTCCAGTTCTCCGGTATCAGCAAAGAGGACTTCGAAAAGAATCTGATGAAGGACGCCGAGAAATCGCTGTCCTACAACCTCGTCATCGAAGCCATCGGCAAAGCCGAAGGCATCGAAGCGACCGACGAGGAACGCGAAGCCAAATATCAGGACATCGCCGACCAGTACAACATGGGTCTCGATCAAGTCAAGGCAGCCGTCAACGACAGCGCCGTCGACTCCGAGATCAAATATCGCAAGACGATTGATTTCCTCGTAGATAGCTTGATAATCGAATAATTAACATAATCCCAAGCACGCTTGGGATTTTTGTGTGAGGTGATTTCATGATCCAACTTGTCGTCGCCGACATGGACGGCACCCTGCTCAACGATGAACTGACCATCTCGCCCCGCAATCAAGCGGCGATCAACGCGATCCGCGCCCGCGGCATCCATTTCGCGTTTGCGACCGGCCGGCCCGATCAGTTGATGAAGGAATACGTCGATCAAATGGAGGTCGATGGACCGATCATCATGTGCAACGGGTCGATCGTCGGTCATCCCCTGCGCGAAGAACGGCTGTTCGAAGAACTGCTGGACGCTGACACCGTACAACAGGTCGTCGATTACTGTGAATCGCGGGACATGATCTACATGATTTACACCCGCGAGCAGATTCTGTGCAAACCCAATTTTCGCAGCAATTTCTTCGTGGCTCGGGGCGAAACGCTCCCTGCCATCCAGCGACCGGTATTCACCGATCTGTCCACATTCACCGGTGACGTCCGTCAACTTGCCGTCAACAAGATTCTGATCGTCGAACCCGATCAGGACACCTACGCGCAAGCCAAACAGGAACTGATCCAGCTGTTGCCCAATCACCGCGTGTTGTCGAGTCAGAACACCTTCATCGACGTCAATCCGAACGGCACCAGCAAAGGGCGCGCGCTGCGCATCCTGTGTGATCATTACGACATCGAGCTGGATGCGGTGGTCGCCTTCGGCGATCAGGAAAACGACATCGAAATGTTGCAAGAAGCCGGCATCGGCGTCGCGATGGCGAACGCCAAAGCGCCGATTCAGGCGGTGGCCGACGAAGTCACCGCTCGCAATACCGACGACGGGTTCGCCCGTTGGATCGAAACGAATTTGTTACGGTAAGCAGTTTCATCTTAACAAATTCGTTTTTGTATATTACAATGAAAGCAAGGAGGTGTGACCATGAAACGCATCGGACAAGCCGTCAGCCCCGGGCTGGCCAAAGCGCCCGCGCACATCGTGCGAGCGGTCTCATGGTCCTTGCCCAAACAAGCGGTCGCAAACGTTGACTCCGAACTGGAGAAGATCGACGAAGCGATTATGTTAACAACAAATGAACTGCAAAAAATAAAGAATAAAACTAGTTCAACCTCAAATCAACACGACACCGACATCATCCAGGTTCACCTCGCCATCGCACGTGATCCGGAGGTCCGCAAGCGGGTTCGCCAGCGGATCGAACAGGAATCCTGCGACGCCGCATATGCGTATTACGTGGAAATGGAAGCGGTATTGGAATCGTTCGCGAAGCATGACGATACGTACATCGGCGAACGCAAGAGCGACATCCTCGATGTCCGCGACCGGATGCTGTCCCATCTGCATGTCCCGATCGCACCCGTCGCCAAGCTCGACAGGGACGTGATTCTGGTCGGTGACGATCTGATGCCAAGTCGTTTTCTGCAATACGATCTGCAGCACGTCAAGGGGATTGTCACCCGCAAGGGCGGAATGATCTCGCATACCGTCATTCTCGCTCGTGCCAGCGGCATTCCGATGCTGGTTGGAGTGGAAGGACTGGAGAACGTGAAACAGGGGCAAATCGTCATTCTGGACGGTTTGAACGGCTGTGTCATGTTCGATCCCGATCCGGATGAACAAGCCGACTACGCCGGACAACTGGCCGATTACACGGAGTTGATCACGACGTTGGTCGAAGAATCGCCGTCTGCTCCGGCGACGAAACCGATTCAAGCCAACATCCATGGTTCCGATAACATTGACGGCGTGCGCCGTTACGGCGCCGACGGCATCGGATTGTTCCGCACCGAGATGATCTACATGAAAGCAACCGCGATTCCATCGGAGGACGAACAATACGACATCTACAAGGCTGTTTTGGCACAGGTCGACGGACCAATCGTCGTCCGCACCCTGGACATCGGAGCCGACAAACAGCTTCCGTATCTGTCGCGGTCATCCGAACTCCGCGGCATCGCCCACTCCCTTGCTCATCCGGAGTTGCTGAAGCCGCAGTTGGGTGCGTTGTTGCGCGCATCGGGTGAAGGCGATCTGCGGATGCTCCTGCCGATGGTGCGCAGCACCACCGAAATCCGCCGCTTCAAAGCAATCCTGGCGCGGCTTGTGACAAGCAAGACGATGACCATTCCGCTCGGTATCATGGTGGAAACCGTCGATGCCCTCAAGAACATCGATTCGCTGGCGCGGGAAGTAGACTTTCTGTCAATTGGCACCAACGATCTCAAAGCGGAACTGAGCGCCGCCGGGCGAGCGCAGGGTGGTTCATGGTACGATCCGACGCTGCTGGCTGCGGTGAACCGGATCATTCAGACGGGGCATCGTCACGGCATCGAAGTGACACTTTGCGGTGAAATGGCCGCCGATCCGATGCTTGCTCCGGTGCTGTTCGGACTCGATCTCGATGTCTGGAGCGTACGCCCCCAAGCCATCCCGCTGATTCGTCGTGAATTGCGAAAAATGGATTATGATAACTGTAGAAAAACAGCTCTGGAATGTTTAAAAACGAATAGTGAAGAAAAATTGCGTTCGGTTCTGGAACGCCACTGGAAAGGAGTCCAATCATGATGAAGAAAAGTTACAAGATCATTGACGAAACGGGGCTGCATGCCCGTCCCGCGACGCTGCTCGTGCAAGAAGCGGCAAAATTCAAGAACGACATCTCCATCGAGTACAACGGCAATCTGTTGACGATGAAATCGATCATGGCCGTGCTCAGTCTCGGCGTACCGCAGAATGCGACGATCACGATTCATGTCGACGGCGAGGATGCGGAAGTCGTGTTCGCCGCCTTGGAACAAATTCTCGCCAAGCATCAACTGATTTGAAGGAGTGGAGTCGACGACTTCACTTTTTTGTTCGTATTGCTTTCCATACGGCCGTCCATTCGATATAATATTACTCGATACAAGTCCGACGCATTCGGTGCTTATATATTGTAAAAAGTTACAATTACGAGTATAATGTAAATGAAGAAGGTTCGTATAGAAGAGGTGATAGCATGTACCAAATGAATGTCCTCACAGAAGGCGTATTGCCCAGTATCGCGATTCGTGGAATCGCGCCCTTTCCGCATACCGATCTTCGCATTGAAGTAGGACGCAATGTCAGCAAGAAGGCATTGCTCGAAGCCGAAAAGAACTATGACTCGCACGTATTGCTGCTGATTCAGGAAAATCCGATGCACGACACCCCGACCAAGTCGAACGTGCTCGACCACGGCGTGGTCGCCAAAATCGGAATCAAGATAAAGCTGCCAAACGGCAATTACAAAGTCAAATTCGACCCGATCATCCGGGCCGAACTCTTACAAATCCAACAAACCGAACCGTACTTCATCACGCGTTTCAAGACGATGCCGACCATTCAGGACGACATCGATCAGGAACTTGCCTTGGTGCGCATGCTTGCCAAGCAAGTGCTCGACAACAGCAAGAACCTGCTGAAGAATCCCAAAGCCAGTCTGGAAGCGATCCAGAATGGTGTTTCGAGCGACAAACTCTGTGATATTGTCGCCAACAGTCTGAAAATCAGCGAGAACCAGAAATTCAAATACATCGAAACCGCGTCGCTCAACCAGCGTCTCACCTATCTGCTCGAAGACATCGAGAAAGAGAAGTACATGACGCAGATCGAAAACCAGATCAACATGACCGTCAAGAAGAACATCGACGAGAACCAGAAAGAGTACTACCTGCGCGAAAAAATGAAAGCGATCCAGGAAGAACTCGGCGACAAGGTCAAGAAAGAAAGCGACATCGAAGAACTGAAAGACAAGATCCTCGCCAAAAAAATGCCCGAACACATCGAAGAAAAAGCGCTGTACGAGCTGTCTCGCTATCAGTCGTTGCCCGCCAGCAGCGGGGAATCGGGTGTCATCCGCACCTACCTCGACTTCCTCGTCGATCTGCCCTGGCACGAAATCAGCATCGACGAAACCGACATCAAGAAAGCTGAGCAGGCGCTCGACAGCACCCACTTCGGTCTCGAAAAAGTCAAAGAACGCATCATCGAATACCTGGCGGTCAAGATACTGACCGGTAAAAACCCCCAAACGATATTATGTTTAGTTGGTCCTCCGGGCGTTGGTAAGACCTCGCTCGCCCAATCGATCGCCAAAGCCCTCGGCCGTAATTTCGTCAAGCAGTCGCTTGGCGGCGTCAAGGACGAAAGTGAGATCCGCGGCCATCGCCGCACCTATCTGGGCGCATTGCCGGGCCGCATTCTCCAAGGCATGAAAAAAGCCAAGGTCGTCAACCCGGTCTTCCTCCTCGATGAAATCGACAAGCTCGGATTCGACTACAAAGGCGATCCCAGTGCCGCTCTGCTCGAGGTCCTCGACCCCGAACAGAACGCCAAATTCAGCGATCATTACCTCGAAGAACAATACGATCTGTCACAGGTTCTGTTCATCGCCACCGCCAACTATCTCGGCAACATTCCGGCGCCGCTCCGCGATCGGATGGAAATCATCGAACTGTCGAGCTACACCGAAATCGAGAAACTCAACATCGCCAAGGAACATCTCATCGAGAAACAGCTCCTGACGCATGGTCTCGAACCGGAGAAGTTCGTCGTCGGCGACGAGGCGATCATGGAACTGATCCGCTCCTACACCCGCGAAGCGGGAGTCCGCCAGCTCGACCGCATCTTCGGATCGCTGATCCGCAAGGCGATCAAAATCATTCTCGGCGACAAGAAGGAGCAGGTGGAAGTCACCGCCGACAACATCGTCGACTTCCTCGGCAAACCGCGTTTCACCAACACCAAAGCGGAAAAAGACGATCAGGTCGGCGTCGTTACCGGACTCGCCTACACGCAGTTCGGCGGCGACACGATGCCAATCGAAGTCACCTACTACAAAGGCAAAGGCAACCTCGTACTCACCGGGAAACTCGGTGACGTGATGAAGGAAAGCGCCCAAGCCGCGTTGTCCTACGTCAAATCGAACGCCGACAAGTTCGGCATCGACACGACGATCTTCAACGACAACGACATCCACATTCACGTGCCCGAAGGCGCCGTCCCCAAAGACGGACCGTCGGCCGGCGTGACGATCACCACCGGCATCATCAGTGCGCTCACCAACAAGAAGGTCGATCATTTCCTCGGCATGACCGGGGAAATCACCCTCCGGGGCCGCGTGCTGCCGATCGGCGGACTGAAAGAGAAGTCGATCGCCGCGCATCGCAGCGGCCTGAAGACGATCATGATTCCGCTGGACAACAAAAAGGATCTCGAAGACATCCCCCAGGACGTCAAGGATCAGCTGGAGATCGTTCCCGTCGAAACGATGGACGAAATTCTCACCCGCGCTCTCAAATAGAAGCCAGCTCACGCAGCTGGCTTTTTTCATTGCGTTTGGGTGGGGGTTCTTGGTATACTACATACAGAAAGAGGTGATGCGATGCGCAACTGGATTATCGCCATACTGTTTGTCGGTCTGCTCGCGGGATCCTTGTGGCAGGAGCCAAGCGGCGACATCATCGATGGATTCTCGGGAGCGACCAATGCGACTTTCAATCCCGAAATCGATGAAGTCGGCGGTGTCAGCGCCTATGGCGAGGACGACGAGGAAGACGACGAAGACGATGAACACGAAGACGAGGAGGAAGACGATTGACAGTCACGATTTCGCTCGTTATCATAATCGCTTTGGTATCCTATTTCTTCGCGAAACAACTGCATCAGTATCGCCTCGGGCTGTACGCACTGGCGACCATCGCCGTGTTCGTCGAACACGAGCAAGGGAACTATCTGACGTATGGGTTTGTGGCTCTGGCATTCTTTCTCGTCGTGATGTACACCGGTGCGCTTCAGCGTGGCAAGCTGCGCAAGCAGTTGGCCATGGTACGAGCCGAATGGGCGGTCGTCGGCTCGCTGTTGCTGATCCCACACTTCCTGGTGTTCACGGAATTCGTGTTGGACGAGCTGGGACTGTGGCAAGCGCCATTGAACTATTGGCTGGGTGTGATCGCCGGTTTGATGATTGTACCGCTCGCAATCACGTCTCTACGGATCGTTCGAAAACAGTTGCGGTATCCCCAGTGGAAGCACCTGCACCGGATGTCGTACCTCCTGTATGCCTTGGTCGCCTTGCATCTGATCGTATTGGGGAATCAACGCCTGCCGTTTTATCTGATTTTATTTGGAACATACCTGGTGATGCGACTATTCACCTGGTGGGAACAACATAATCTTCGAATCAACACACGAAAATCCAATCAAAAACGAGTCGGATGATCTCGACTCGTTTTCATTTTGCGATGAATGCATTCCTTACGCAAGATAGTTACAAAACGAACGATAATTATAGTCATAATCAGAATTCGAAATCCAATATTGACATATGACCACTGGTCATATATAATAGAATTAGGCTTAACAAAGGGAAGTGAGTAAAAATGCCCAAACCTACCTACTTCAACTTGTCAAACGATAAAAAAGAACGAATTTTCAATGCTGGAGTGCTCGAATTCAGTTATCACGACCGCTTTGATGCATCGGTGAACACGATTGTCCGGATCGCGAATATTTCCAAAGGCAGCTTCTATCAATATTTTGAAGACAAGGACGAGTTTTTCTGGTTCGTGGTGACCGAAATCATCTTTGGAACCGTGGAAACCTACGAAGCGCTCCTCGAAAAACACGAAGGCGACTTTCTGCAAACCGAGGAAGAGTTGTTTTTGAGTCTGTTGGACCTGTTTGATGACGTCAAATACCGCAATCTGCTGTCGAATGTGTTCAAAACCTCCTACATGGAACTGAAAGCGAAACTGACGAGCAAGGGATCCACCATTTACTTCGACATGTACGATACGCTCATGAAATTCGGCTTCAAGGGCTACAACATCAAATCCAAGGAGGATTTTTTGATCGCCTTCGAAATGGTTCGGAACGTCTCGAATCACACCATCATGTCGATGATCACCAACGACCTCAGTAAAAACGACACGAAGGACCTGTATTACCGCCAGATCGCCTATCTCACCAATGGTTTGAAACGCCGCGGCTTGTTTGCATGAACCACATAACGGACATCTCGTGTCCGTTTTTGTTTGGGGGCATTGTGGTCTTGCATATTGACGGTGTGAACTGTTAACATAATGATCGATGCGATCAACGACGGGGGAAGCGACATTTTCCCTTTGCATTAACCATTTTCGTTGCGACTGGAATGTGGTAAGATAAGACTGTATGGAAAGGATGATCACATGAAAACATGGAATCTGGAAGCACTGTATCCGTCGTTCGAGTCGGAGGAGTTCCAACAGGCTCTGAACACAATTGACGACATGGTGGAGCAGGCCATCGCCTTCGCGACCAAGGAACTGACGTCCACCGACGACGCGCACCGCAAACTGAAAGACTATCTGACGCATGCCGAGAAGATGCGTTCGATCGTCCACCGCAGCTACGCCTACTGCTCGCTGACAATCAGCGTCGATACCCTCAATGAAGACGCCGCCAAGTACATGAATCGGTTGCAGGCGACAATGGCCAAGACGGCGTTGCCGAGCACATTGTTTGCCAAATGGCTGCCGCAAGTGGAGAATCTCGATGAACTGATCGAAACCGACCCCGAACTGAAGGAAGTCGAATTCTATTTGAAACGCATTGTTGACGGCAGCAAGTACGTTCTTACCGACAAAGAAGAGATGATCATCTCCAAGTTGCAGCAGACCGGCTCCACCGCCTGGGGTCGCCTGCAGGGAGAACTGACATCGACATTGAAAGTCGATTACGACGGCAAGGACATCACCCTGAGTGAGGTGCGCAATCTCTCCAGTGACCCGTCACAAGACGTGCGCAAGGCCGCCTACGAGGCCGAGCAAGCCGCGTATCCGAAGATTGCCCAGGCCGTTGCATACGCCATGAACGGGGTAAAAGGAGAAGTCAACATAATTTCCGAGATGCGCGGATTCGCCAGTCCGCTGGCGCAGGCCGTGTACAACTCGCGCATGGAAGAATCAACGCTGCAGGCATTGATCAGCAGCATGAAAACCTACCTGCCGCACTTCCACAAGTACTTGAAACGCAAAGCCGAATTGCTCGGACACAAGAACGGATTACCGTATTACGACATCTTCGCCCCCGTCGGAGAATCCAATCGCACCTTTACCGAAGAAGAGGCGATGGAATTCATTTTCGACAATTTCAAGACCTTCAGTCCCGAACTGGAAGGCCTTGCGCGCCGGGCCTGGGAGGAAGAGTGGATTGATTTCACCCCGCGTCAAGGCAAACGCGGCGGTGCCTTCTGTTCCAACTTGCACCCGATCAAAGAGTCGCGAATCATGACGAACTTCACCGGCAGTTTCTCGAACGTGATCACGCTTGCCCACGAACTGGGTCACGCCTACCATGGCGACCGCATCTTCAAGGAGAAGGTGTTCAACAGCTCCTACACAATGCCCGTGGCCGAAACAGCATCGACATTCTGCGAGACGATCGTCAAGAACGCCGCCCTCAAGGAAGCCGACACGGAGGAGCAAATCTTCATTCTCGAACAGTCGCTCAAGGGCTCCACGCAAGTGATCGTCGATATTCTCAGCCGCTTCATTTTCGAGCAGAACGTCTTCGATGCGCGGAAAACCACACCGCTCAATGTACGGATGCTCAACGACATGATGCTGGCCGCGCAGCAAGAAGCTTACGGCGACAGCCTCGATCCCGATTACATGGCACCGTATGCATGGCTCAACAAACCGCATTACTACCGCGGCGGATTGTCGTTCTACAACTTCCCGTACGCCTTCGGTCTGTTGTTCGCCAAAGGCATTTACGCCGAATTTGTCAAACAGGGAGCTCCGTTTGTCGATAAGATCAACCTGCTTCTCCAGAAAACCGGCCAGATGACGGTGGAAGACGTCGCTTCACTGGTTGGCCTGGATCTCAAGAGCCAATCGTTCTGGGACAGCAGTCTCGAAGTCATCAAACAGGAAATCGATTTGTTCCTGGAACTCACCGCCTGATTCCGTCAAACGGTTTGCATCGCTTGTTGCAAACCGTTTTTTTTATGGTATCATAGGGATGTTTGGAGGAATCACCATGTCCGATAAGACCAAAGGCATCGTTTTCATCCTGATCGCATCGCTAGGCTTCGCGTTCATGAGCATCTTCGTGAAACTGGCCGGGGACATCCCGGTATTTCAGAAGGTGTTCTTTCGTAATTTCGTCTCGATGATCGTCTCGTTGATTATGGTAACAGCCCATAAAGACTCTTATTACGGTAAGAAAGAACATCAGAAGTTATTGCTGCTTCGAAGTTCGCTGGGGACGGCGGGGATGCTGCTGTTTTTCTGGTCGATTGGCCAACTGGTGGCCGCCGATGCCAACATGTTGAACAAGCTGAGCTCATTCTTCCTGATTCTGTTCAGTTTCCTGTTTCTCGGTGAGCGCATCACCAGAAAACAGCTGATTGCGATTGTCGTCGCGTTCTTGGGATCGCTCTTCATCATCAAACCATCCTTTGATTTCAATGTCCTTCCTTATCTTACCAGCCTACTGGCTGCGATGTTTGCCGGTGGCGCCTATACGGTATTGCGGGTGTTGGGCAAGAAGGAGAAGTATTACACGATCGTTTTGTACTTTTCCACGTTCAGCGTGATCGCGTTGCTGCCGTTTGTCATCATATATTATCAACCGGTTACGGGAATACAGTGGCTTTACCTTATGTTAACTGGGGTTGGAGCGACCATTGGACAGTTCGGAACGACATTGGCGTACAAGTATGCCCCGGCCAGTGAAATTTCCATTTTCAACTACTCCAACGTTGTATTCATCACACTTCTTGCGATTCCGATTCTCGGTGAGATCCCGGATTATCTCAGTCTCATCGGGTATGTGGTGATCTTTGCGGCTTCCTTCGCTATGTTCCAATCAAAGAAAACAAAAGAAATCACGCCATCAGCGTGATTTTTTTGTTATAATGAATATGAATTGGAGGGAGATTCATGGTTCCGACCTTGACGATTATCGCGCTTTTGTTTGGCGCCATCGTGTGTGTCGCCGTTCCCACGTTGCTGTACGTGTGGATGCGCAAGCGCGCCAATCAGCTGCTATTGGCCGCGTTTGCAGGTGGGCTTGGTTTCTTCGTCATGCAGATTGTCATCCGGATTCCGATTGTTCAGGTTGTGGCGATGACCGATTGGTTCGCCAATCTCGCCCCGTTTCTCGCGGCGTTGCTGCTGGGCAGCACAGCTGCGTTGTTTGAGACCGTCGGACGATACGGGACAATGGTCATCTTTCTGAAGGACGACAAACGATTCAGTGCCGCCTTTGCGCACGGCGTATGGCACGGAGGCGTGGAAGCAATCATGCTGGTTGGTCTCAATTTCGGCATTTACGCGGTGTTCGCGATCTTGCTCAACATCGGACTCATGGACGGCATCGCAGCGAGCTTTTCCGATTCCACCACCGATCTTGGGGAAACCATTTCGTTGCTGACGGACGTGCTGACAACAACGCCGTGGCACGAGTTCCTGTGGGGAACGTTTGAGCGCGTCGTGACGATCTTCATCCATATCGGATTGAGTGTGTTGGTGATGTTTTCGCGCTATCGGAGGCAGTTTCGATACACTGCTCTTGCGTTTTTGATCCACATGACGCTGGATACGTTGATTGTTGTTCTCGTCCAACAAGGCATGAGTATATTTATTATTGAATTAACCGCACTGGCTTTTGCTATTTGCGTCGTTATCATAATCAAATTCGTATATCGTGAATACAAAAAAGATCATTTTAAACAGGAAGAAGTGAATGCTCATGATTGATTTTCGCAGCGATACCGTGACCAAACCGACGAAAGCGATGCGCAAGGCCATGGCAGAGGCCATTGTCGGCGATGATGTCTACGGCGATGACCCCACCATCAATGAACTGGAACGGCTGGCCGCCGCGTTAACGGGCAAGGAAGCCGCTTTGTTCGTTCCTTCGGGAACAATGGGGAATCAGTTGTCCATCTACACCCACACCAAACGCGGCGATGAAATCATTGTCGGAAGTGGCTCGCACATCAAGAACTACGAAGTCGGAGCCAGCGCCGTGCTCAGTGGTGTCAGTTTTCACTTGATTGACGAACAACGCGGCATGATGCCGCTTGTGTTGATTGAAGCGGGAATTCGCGGCGATGACATTCATTATCCCGATACGGCAGTGATCTGTCTTGAGAACGCCCACGGCAGTGGTGTTGTCCTTCCATTAGACTACATGCGTGCGGTTCATGAACTGGCTCAGAAATACGCCATCAAAGTCCATCTTGACGGCGCCCGGTTGTTCAATGCCGCAACGCATCTTGGCTGCACGGCAAAAGAAATCGCCCAACACGTCGACAGCGTAACGTTCTGTCTGTCCAAAGGGCTGGCCAGTCCGATCGGAAGCATGATCTGTGGGGACGAAGCGTTCATCCGGCGCGCTCGCAAGGGACGCAAGCTGCTCGGTGGCGGGATGCGCCAAGTCGGTATTCTCGGCGCAGCCGGACTGATCAGTTTACAGGAAATGACAGAGCGATTGCATGTCGATCACGACAACGCCAAATATCTGGCCGGACTCTTGGATCAACTGCCGGAGTTCGATGTGGACAACGACCGCCTCGACATCAACATGGTCTTCGTACGCAGCACGCTGGACTTCAAGGACCTCGCCGCCTACTTGAAACAGCATGACGTCATTATTGGCGGATACAAAGGAGCGTATTTGCGCTTGGCCGTCCACAATGATATTCAACGCAGCGACATTGACTATCTTTTTGATCGCATAAAGGATTATGTTAAGGAGGTTCAACATGCCTAAAACAGAACCGTTTTTCCACAAAGGAACCAACAATCAAGGCGTTTTGTTGTGTCATACTCTGGCCGGTGAACCGGCCCAGATGAAGGAACTGGGGAAAAAACTCAACAAGAAGGGATACACGGTCAGTTGTCCGCTTTATGCGGGTCATGGTGGTACGTTCAATGACGTCATCCAAACCGAAGTCACCGATTGGTACGACACCGTTCTTCAGGCATACGATGAACTGGCCTCCCAGGTGGATGGCGTGTATGCGGTGGGCATGTCGATCGGCGGCACGTTCGCCGTCAAACTCGCGCAGGACAAGGAGCTGAAAGGAGTCATCAGCATCAATGGCCCGGTCATCGGTTTCGATCTGCCCAACGACGTGTTCAATTTTGCCAAGAATACCGATGATCAAGCGCTCATCAAGCGATACACCGTCCATCGTCATCATTATTTCCGATTCGTCACCGAACTGGGTCAGATCGAGAATCTCAAACGCATCACCTGTCCGCTGTTCGTGCTGCAAGGCAGCCTGGATCTGGCGCGTTACAAGACGTCGGCGATGCTATTGATGGATTACGTCAGTTCCGAAACCAAGCAGCGTCGCGATTACGCCAACAGCATGCATTTGATTCTGCAGGACAACGACAAGAAACAGGCGATCAAGGACATCATCGCATTCATCGAAGACAATTGATCTTCATTGATGTACTTCTATGGTTGAAATTTCGAACTTGTGATACAATTATGGTATCTGTATAAAGGAGTGTTGACATGGCAATATTAGGCATTTTGGGGCTCGCTGCCCTGTTTGTCCTGTTCAGTTTCTCGTTTGCCAATCTGCAGGAACTGTCGGGAAGCAAGCAAGTCCGCTACGATGAAGACTATTATGTCATCGACGATTTCACCGGCGAAGTCGAAGTGACGGTGAAACAACAAGACATCTACAACTACATGCTGTCGGCCAAAATGGCCACCTTCAAGGAAATCGAACTGGCCACCGACTGCGACAAAAAGGACATCGACGAGTTGATCTTCCTCGGTGTGCTCAAAGAAATCAAGGCGAGCAAGAAAGCACCCTCGACGACGCTCAACTATGTCAAGGCCGTCGCCGCCGTTCTCGTCATCGCGTTCGTGTTCTACAGCGCCAACTATTACCTGTTGGTGCGCGTCAACCTGCGTTTTGTGGGAATTCTCCTCTATGGTGGATTCTTCGTGGCGATGGCGAACATTTACTTCGCCCGTTTCGCCAAACTCGATGAGAAATTCGCCGCCGCGCTCAGCATCGGTGTCGTCGGGTTGGTCGCGGTCACGCTCGTGTTCTATCTGATTTTTGGTGGCCGCACCTATTTCCATGCCGACGCTTACAGCGATCTGATCGCCGTCAGCGAAGATCAGTTCGGCAACGATGTCGAAACCGTCGACGTTTCGACCTTGCCGATTGTCGACAAGACCTACGGGGCCAAGCTGGGATCGCTCAAACTCGGCGAATACCCCGGCATCGGCAGTGAGTTCGAAACCGGCGCCTACAGTGACATTCTCTATCAGGGCGAACAATACCTCGTGTCGCCCCTGGAATACCGCGGCATCTTCAAATGGTTCAACAACAATGCCGTCGGTACCCCCGGCTACATCATGATCAACAAGGTCACCGCCGAAACGACGCTCGTCAATCTTCGCGAAACGACCGGCGAAGGCATGATTTATACGCCAAGTGCGTTTTTCAATCAGGATCTGACGCGGCATGCGTACATGAACGGCATGTTCAGATACCGCCTCGAAGCGACCTTCTTTGAAATTGACGAAGACGGACACCCGTATTATGTCCTCCAATACAGTCTGCCGACGATCTTCATCAACGGCGGCCGCGACATCGCCAAGATCGCCGTCGTCGATGCGATTACCGGCGACATCGGCATTTACGATCCCGCCGACGTCCCCGACTGGGTCGAAAGCGTCTATCCGCCCGATCTGTTGTTGCGTCAACTCAATTACTGGGGCTCGCTCCAGGAAGGCTGGATCAACTCGATCTTCGGTCAGCGCGGCGTGCTTCAGTCGTCGAATGGCCGTCGTACGATCAAGAACGGCGATGAGCTGTATTACTTCACCGGCCTGACCAGCGCCGGCAGCGACGAATCCACGATCGGCTTCGTCTATATGAACACCCGCACCAAGGAGACGAAACTCTACAAGTTCCCCGGCGCGACCGAACAGGCGGCGATGAACAAGGCGCTGACGTTGTTGCCGCAGAACAACATTTCAACCTCGTTCCCGATTCCCATCAACGTCAATGAGACACCGACCTACTTCATCGCCATCAAGGGCGAAGACGGCCGCATTCTCCGCCACGTCTTCATGAGCGTGCAGGAGTTGGAAGTCTACGGCATCGAAGAAACCAAGGCACGAGCCTATACCGACTACCTGCAGCGGCTCTCGAGCGCCAACACCGACGATCTGGAAACGATCACCGGGACGATCACCGGCATCACCAGTTATGTCCTCGAAGGCAATACGATCTACTGGGTCGAACTGGACGATGACGAGTGGTACATGCTCGATGTGTCCTCATTCGAAAGCGACGTGATGATGTACTTCGTCGGTCTCGATGTCGGCGACGACGTCGAATTCCACGTCCAGACCAACACCGTCATCGACATCACCACCGAATGATCAAAAAAAGAGCTCTCAGGAGCTCTTTTTCTTACGTTTTTTCCGTTTGTTCTCTTTGTCGAGATTGATGAAGATCTTCTCGATGCCGACGTTCAGATTGTCTTCCTCGCGAAGCAGGACGATCGATCGTTTGACGATGATTTCCTCAAACAACGTCAGCGAGAGGTACAGCAGGAAGATGATGAAGAATCCGAAGAACCAGATTTCGAACATGCCGGTGTTGCCCAGCAGGAAGTACCAGGTGAGGCCGCCGCCCCAGGTGACGCCGAGCCAGATGTAGACATTCAGTTTGATGCGCGGGTTGTTGGCGGCGACCCACAGGATGAAGGGGTAGAATCCCAGGGTCAGAAACAGGGCGAACAAGCCGGCGGTGTACAGATGCACCTTGGTCCAAAACGGGAGATGATCGAGCGACGGCGCAAGTGAGGAAACGATCAAGAAACCGGTCGCGATGTAAATGAACAGATGATGTCGTTTGTTCTTGTATTTCTCGATTGCGAAGAGACCGAGAATCGACGATTGAATGGCGAATCCGGTGTAGGCCGCCCAGACGATGAACAGCACGCGGTTTTCAATCGAGAAGCGGTTGCCGATCTGGCTGAAGGTGTGTTGGAAGGGGTTTTCCATCGTGCCGAAGACGAACGTGAAAATGAGCGCACTGAGAAGCAGCGTCATGATCACATATCGCTGGGTGCGTTCGCGGAGGAGCGATTTTTGAATGTCGAGAAACTGTTTTTGCTCGAGTTCGGCGCGAATTTTCTCCTTGTCGATTTTCGGTACGGTCGTGTTGTCCATGCAATCCCCCCTGTGGTCCATATTATATCACAGTTGTTTGCGAAAATCATCAACGATTGATGGGGAATGTGGTACAATGATGGAAAGGATGTGATGTCATGATCGTCAGAAGCGCGGCCTTCATAAAAAGCGCCACCCAACCGGATCACTACCCCCCGGGCAACCGCCCGGAGATTTTGCTTGCCGGTCGCAGCAACGTCGGCAAAAGTTCGTTCATCAACAGCATCCTCAACCGCAAGAACATCGCGCACACCTCGGGTCAGCCGGGCAAGACGCAGACACTCAATTTCTATCTCGTAAACGACGAACTCCACCTCGTCGACGTACCCGGCTACGGCTACGCCAGAGTCAGCAAGACCGAACGGGCCGCATTCGCGGTGATGATCGACGAGTATCTCCGCACCAGGAGTCAGTTGAAGTTGGTCATCCTGCTCGTCGATCTGCGTCACAAGCCGACCGACGACGACATTCAAATGTTCGAGTATCTCGCCGCCTACGACATTCCGACGGTGGTCGTTGGCACGAAGATGGACAAGGTCGCGAAAACGCAGCGGCGCAAACACGAGAAGCGCATCCTCGAAACACTCAACATATCGGAAGGGCAGTTTCTGCCCTATTCCAGCACCACCAAGGAAAACATCGACATCATCTACGATCTCATCGATCAGGTATTGGAGGGAGAGAAATGAAAGTACTGTTCGTCGGCGGCACCGGATTGATTTCCACCGCCGTGTCGAAACAAGCCGTGAAGCGCGGCATCGATCTGTATGTTCTCAACCGTGGACACAACAACCACGTCCTGCCGAAACAAGTGACGACGTTGACCGCCGACATCAATGACAAGGATGCGGTAAGAAGGGTCCTCGCGGGCCATCGTTTCGACAGCATCGTCGAATGGATCGCGTTCACGCCGGAACACGTCAAGCGCGATGTTGAACTGTTCCAGGGCATCACCGATCAGTACGTCTTCATCTCCAGTGCCTCGGCCTATCAGAAACCGCTGCCGACACTGCCGATCACCGAGGACGTACCACTCGACAATTCCTATTGGGAGTACAGCCGCAACAAACAGCGCTGTGAAGAGTATCTGAACGAGGTCAACGGACCGGATTTTCCGGTCACGATCATCCGTCCGTCTCACACCTACAACGATCATTCGCTCGTTGGCCAACTCAAGAGTTGGGCGCATCCGTATACGATCCTGCATCGCATCGCGAACGATCAGCCGGTGATTCTCGGCGATCAAGGCATGCAGCTGTGGACACTTACCTACAACGCCGATTTCGCGGCCGGGTTCCTCGACGTTCTGGGCAATCCGGCGACCTACGGCGAAACCTATCATCTGACCAGCGACAAGGCCTACACCTGGGAGCGCATCCATGAACTGATGTGCGATGCGATGGGCAAGAAGCCCAACGTCATCTACATTCCATGGGACGTGATCTTCGAACACTTTCCCGAGTTCAAACCGGAAATTCTCGGCGACAAGTACAAAAGCGCCATCTTCGACAACAGCAAGATCAAGGCCGTGGCGCCCCATTACACCTCGCAAACGGAATACGGCACGATCGTCAAAAAAGCCGTCAAGCACTACCGAAAACACAAACAGCTTCAAACCGTCGACGAGGAATTCCTGCGTCGCTACGACGCGTTGATCGACGCCTATCGTTCAACCTCCAGTTGAATGCGCGGTAAGATGTTGCGTTTCTTGGGCTTCTTTGGTATACTATTCATGTTAGTGAGGTGAAAATCCGTGTTGAACATGAACTCCTACAAGTATTATCAGTCCGATTTTCGTGGAAGTGGACCCAAAGAAGAGAAGAAAAACGACCTCGCGGTCGACACGAATCTGTTCTTCATCATTTAGGTTGGCCGGTGGCCAACTTTTTTTTCATACCTGTTTACAAACACAGGTGATTGTGGTATTATGACCGTAAATACAAGGAACCGGAAGAGTACTGGTAGAGACACCTTAGAGAGTCCGCGGGTGGTGCAAGCGGATGGGTCGACGCCACGAAGGTCGCCGGGGAGTAGCCGACGTGAACAACGAGTAGCGACGGACGTTCATCACGTTACGATGCCGAGTGCCCGGACGTGTCCGGGAAACAAGGTGGTACCACGGACTATGACAGGTTCGTCCTTATCAGGACGGCCTTTTTATTTTGTTAGGAGGAGTGCGCATGAAAGAATTACCGAAGAAGTACGATCATCACAAGGTCGAAGAAGGGAAGTACGAGTTCTGGCTTGACGGCGGCTATTTCAAAAGCGGCGACAAGACCAAGGAACCCTATACGATCGTGATCCCGCCGCCCAACGTCACCGGCAAGCTCCATCTCGGACATGCCTGGGACAACACGCTGCAGGACATGATCATCCGCCGCAAGCGGATGCAGGGATACGACGCCCTCTATCTCCCCGGCATGGACCACGCCGGCATCGCAACCCAGGCCAAGATCGACGAGAAACTGCGTAGCCAGGGCATTTTTCGCCATGAGCTCGGCCGCGAGAAGTTCCTTGAGATCGCATGGGACTGGAAGAAGGAATACGCCGGCCACATCCGCGAACAGTGGAAGGCACTCGGTGTGTCGGTGGACTACGACAAGGAACGTTTCACGCTCGATGAAGGCCTCAACAAAGCCGTAACCGAAGTGTTCATTCATCTTTATGAAAAAGGTCTCATCTACCGCGGCGAACGGATCATCAACTGGGATGTCGAAGCGAAGACGGCGCTCTCCAACATCGAAGTCGATCACAAGGAAGTCCAAGGCGCATTCTATTACTTCAAATACGAACTCGAAGACGGCTCGGGCTTCTTGGAAATTGCCACCACGCGTCCCGAAACGATGTACGGCGATACCGCCCTGATGGTTCATCCCGAGGACGACCGCTACCACGAGTACGTCGGCAAGCGGGCCTACATCCCCGGCACCGATCGGCTGATTCCGGTCATTTACGACGACTACGTCGACATGGATTTCGGAACCGGCTGCGTCAAGGTCACGCCGGCCCACGACCCCAACGACTTTGAAGTCGGTCAGCGCCACGATCTGCCGATGCCCCTGTGCATGAACGAAGACGGCACGATGAATCACCTTGCCCACAAATACGAAGGCATGGACCGGTTCGCCTGCCGCAAGGCCTGCGTCAAGGACCTGCAGGAAGCGGGTCTGTGCACCAAAATCGAACAGATCACTCACAACGTCGGCCACAGTCAGCGGACCGGCGTCGTCGTCGAACCGCGACTGTCCAAACAATGGTTCGTCAAGATGGAACCACTGAGCAAACAGGCCGTCGAGAAATCGACCGTCCAGTTCGTTCCGGCACGCTTTGAAAAGACCTTTCTGCACTGGATGGACGGCACCTTCGACTGGTGCATCAGCCGCCAGTTGTGGTGGGGTCATCGCATCCCCGCCTGGTACAAGGGCGATGACGTCCACGTCGGTTACGACGCGCCCGAAGGCGATGGTTGGAAACAGGACGAAGACGTCCTCGACACCTGGTTCTCGAGCGCCCTTTGGCCATTCTCGACGCTCGGCTGGCCCGATGACACCGACGATCTGAAACGGTATTATCCGACCACGACGATGGTCACCGGCTACGACATCATATTCTTCTGGGTCGCGCGGATGATCTTCCAAGCGCTCGAATTCACTGGCGAAAGTCCGTTCGAATACTGTCTGATTCACGGTCTGATCCGCGACGCGGACGGCCGCAAGATGTCAAAATCGCTCGGCAATGGTGTCGATCCGATGGACATCAAGGAAGAATACGGCATGGATACGCTGCGCTATTTCCTCACCACCAACAGCGCCCCGGGAATGGATCTGCGCTTTGAAATCGAAAAGGTCGAATCAAGCTGGAACTTCATCAACAAGCTGTGGAACATTTCCCGCTTCACACTGATGAACCTCGGCGACTTCACGATCGACGACGTCGAAATCGACACCGATGACCTGACGTTGTCCGACCGCTGGATTCTCGCCCGGTTGTACGAAACGATCAACGAAACCGACTACAACTATGAAAAATTCGAGTTCGGCGAAGCCGCGAAAAGCGTCCACAGCTTCAGCTGGGACGATTTCGCCTCATGGTACGTCGAAGTCAGCAAAATCGCCCTGCAAAGCGACGATGAAGCGACCGTCAAACGGACCAAATCGATCCTCGCCTATGTGCTTTTGGACATCATGAAACTGCTCCATCCGTTCATGCCGTTTGTGACCGAGGAAATCTACCAGCAACTCCCGCACATCGAAGACTCGATCATGATCTCCCCATGGCCGGACGCCATCGAGGAGTTCGAAGACGCCCAGGCGATTCAGGACTTCGCACGGATTCAAGACATCATCAAGGCGATCCGCAACGTCCGCGCCGAGTACAATGTCGCCCCGGCCAAACCGATTCACATCGTGCTCAAGGTCACCGATCCGCATGCGCAGTCGGTTCTCCAGGAAAACCTGGCGATTCTCGAACGATTCACCTACCCCGAAGCGATCGAGTTCGTTACGGAATATAGTTCGGATAACGAACTGGTATCAATCATCCTCAAGGATGTTGAAATCATTCTCCCACTTGGCGATCTCGTCGACATCGCGCAGGAAATCGCCCGTCTGGAAGGTGAACTGCGCCGTCTCGAAGGGGAAATCAAACGCTGCGAAGGCATGCTCAAGAATCCCAATTTCGTGTCCAAGGCACCGGACTTCAAAGTTCAGCAAGAACGCGACAAACTCGCCGCATACAACGAACAGCACGCCACCACCAAAGCCCGTCTGGCCGAGTTGAAATAACATGTTCAAGTCCGTTCAAGACGGCATTCGCTGGATCGAATCCGTCAAACGTTTCGGAGACAAATACGACTTGTCGCGGATGGAACTCGCGTGCGAATTGCTCGGCCATCCCGAGCGCAAGCTGCCCGTCATTCACATCGCCGGCACCAACGGCAAGGGTTCGACGGTCGCGTATCTTCGTCACATCCTGCTCGAACAAGGCTACCATGTCGGAACCTTCACCAGTCCCTACATCGTTCGCTTCAACGAGCGCATCACCTACGATTACAACGACATTGCCGATGCGGAACTGCTGGAATACATCAACCGCATCCACGACCTGTCGGTTCAAGTCAGGGAGGACTACGATCAGATCATCACGTTTTTCGAACTGATCACGCTCATTTCCTTTTTGTTCTTTGCCGAGCGCGACGTTGATTTCTGCATCTATGAAGTCGGCCTCGGCGGAAAACTCGACGCGACCAACGTCGTACAGCCGTTGATCACCGCGATCACCTCGATCAGCTACGACCACATGGGAGTTCTCGGCGACACCTTGCAGGCCATCGCCACACAGAAACTGGGCATCGCCAAACCCGGCGTGCCGATGGTGACAACCGTCGATGACAGCGATCTGCTGGAACTCTTTCACACCTATACGGACGCGCGCGACGTCCCGCTCGTCGTGGTCGATCGCGCTGCGGTCACCGACATCGATTACGGGGTCGAAACATCGTTTCGATACCAGGGTGAAACCTATCGTATCGCGATGCTCGGCGTGCACCAGGTGTACAATGCCGCACTGGCGATCGAGATCATCCGACAACTCGAAGAACGCGGTATAGTTCGCATTACGAACAATAACCTCAAAGCCGGACTGCTCGCCACCTATTGGCCGGGCCGGATGGAACGCTTCGGCAACATCATCCTCGACGGGGCCCACAACATTGGCGGCGCCCAGGCACTCAAAGACAGCATCGAACTGTTGTATCACGATCGCTACATCAAGGTGCTCTACACATCGATGGCCGACAAGGAATACTATGACATCATCGCCGTCTTGGAAACGTTCGCCGACGAACTTCATTTCACGGAAATCGATTACCCGCGTTGCGAGGACGCTGAGGCGCTCTATGACGTATCGAATCATCCTAGGAAGTTTCTCCGCAAGGATCCGTTGCTGGCGCTGTCCGATCTGCGTCAATTGCAGTCGGGCGAGTTGCTCGTGATCACCGGATCCCTCTATTTCATCAGCGCGATGCGCAAAGAGCTGTGACAATCACAGCTCTTTTTTATGAGCAAAACCACTGTCCTGCTCGTATTATCGGATTGAGGTGATACGATGTACATGATCAAGGAAATGCCGCTCGCCGAACGACCCCGCGAGCGACTCAAACACCACGGAGCGGAAATCGTGCAATCCCATGAACTGATTGCGATCCTGCTCCGTACCGGCAGTCGCCAGGTATCGGTGCTGGAACTGGCCAAACAACTGCTGTATCGGTATGGCTCGCTCAAGGAACTGGCCGATGCGCGGGTCGAGGATTACATGCGGATACCCGGTATCGGGTTCGCCAAGGCGATTGAATTGAAGGCGGCGTTCGAACTCGGTCGCCGCACCGTCCACGAACCGTTCCCGGACAAGATTCCGCTCCGCTCACCCGAACGGATCTATCAGTTTCTCAAGGATCGTTACGATCGCAAGACACAAGAACACCTGGTGGCTCTTTACCTCAACACCAAGGGCGAACTGCTGAAACAAGAAGTGCTGTTCGTGGGCAGTCTCAACGTCAGTGTCGTCCATCCCCGCGAAGTGTTCAAGCACGCTGTCTTGAACAGTGCTGCGAGCGTGGTCATCGCCCACAATCATCCGTCGGGCGATCCGACGCCTTCGCAGCATGACGTCGAAGTGACGAAACTAATTCGCGACAACGGCACGATGATGGACATTCCCCTGCTCGATCACGTGGTGATCGGGCGCGATCGTTATTTTTCATTCAAAGAAAAAGGCGTCATCTGAATGATGACGCCGCTTGTTTGTTAATCTTCTTCCTCTTCATAATTGTAGTATTTGGTGGTCTTGTCATGGTAGTCATCGTCGTGGTATTCGTCGCCATAGGCATCGTTGACGTTGTAGAGTTCGTTGATGTCCTGCGGCTGATAGGTGTAACCATCGAATTCCATCTCCCGCTCGACGGCCAGACGGTGGCGGCTGCGGTAGACGAAGAAGACGACGATGCCCACGAATACGGCCATGCCGGCGAAGCCGATCAGAACAATGCGGATGACGATGCCGTTGGGTGCGAGACGGAACATGTCGATCTGCGCCTGGAATCCGGCGATGTCGGTGATGGTGACATCGTAGGTGCCGGGATCAAGCGTGACCCGGCCGATGACGGCGCGGTTGTTGATCGTAATCGTCGTATTGTTGGCAAGTCCTTCGAGGTAGTAATCCTCATCGGTTTCGGTATGGGTGATGCGGACGGCGATGCGGTCGGTGTCCTGGAAGGTCACGACGCTGTAGCCGGTCGCTTGCGTGATGGTGTACTGTTCGCCCTCAAAGAAACTGTCGTGGAGAAAGTCGAAGGTCTCTTCCTCGTTGACGGTGAACTGGCTCGTATCGTCGCCGGGTATGTCCATGCCGTAGTTGGACGTGAAGGTTCCGATTAGGGTGACGATGGCGTATGCGCCACCGATGACGAGAACCAACATCAGGACTTGGATCAGGGTGTATTTGGAGTTCATGGGATCATCCCTTTCTGTGACAACTCATTATACCACAAGCACCCTGGGATGTGGCAATAGTCAAGCGGATATTTCTTGCGTTTTCGGTGAGATTCGGTATAATGGTTATGGCGCAAGGGATTAAAGTGAATTCTTGTTGACAAACAGGGGCTTATTTGATATCATTTTTACGCTGAATGAAGGCATACCGCACAGAAGAGGTTTTCAAGCATCCCCGCATGCACCTCAATGGCGCGTCTTACACAATAATAAGGAGGTGCTCTATGTACGCAGTCATCGAAACCGGTGGAAAGCAAGTAAAAGTATCGGAAGGCAGTGTCATCTACGTTGAAAAACTGGATGGTGAAGCCGGCGATACGTTCACATTCGACAAGGTGTTGATGGTTGGTGGCGAACAGGTGAAAATCGGCAATCCGTACGTCGACGGTGCGACCGTCGAAGCGAAGGTGGAAAAGCAGGGCAAGCATCGCAAGATCATTGTCTTCAAAATGAAGCCGAAAAAGAAATATCGCCGGAAAAAAGGCCACAGACAACCCTACACGAAATTGACAATCACACGAATCAACGGATAGAATTCATTTGGAGGTGACTAACATGTTGTTCGAAATCAGTATTCAAAAGTGCATGGCTTCGAAAAAAGGTGTCGGATCGACCAAAAACGGACGCGACAGCGAATCCAAACGCCTGGGAGCCAAAGTATCGGACGGTCAGTTCATTACAGCTGGTTCTATCATCTATCGTCAACGCGGCACGAAAGTGCATCCGGGTGTCAACGTCGGCAAAGGCGGCGACGACACGCTGTTCGCGAAAGTTGACGGCGTCGTGAAATACGAACGAGTTGGGAAAGACCGCAAACAAGCTTCGGTATATCCCGAATAATCCACGCACACCAATGGCAAATCACAAATGTGGTTTGCCATTTTCATTGGTTGTTTGGTATAATTATGAAAGAAAGCAGGTGGTTCGATGATCCGACTGGCGACCATCGCCGATCTCGATCGCGTCGACGCTCTCGCAGTCCGCGTCATCGAGCACATGGCGACGGCGAACATCCCGCAGTGGACGCTCGCCTATCCGCGCAAACAACATTATCAAAACGACGTTCGCAACAAGGCTTTGTTCGTCTACGAACAAAATAACCGGATTGTCGGTGCGTTCACGATTCTCCCCGAACAGGATCCACCGTATGAAACGATTGACGGCTGGCTGACGAACCATGGTGAAAGCCTCGTCATCCACCGCGCGATCGTCGATCCCAACAGAGAACGGAGCGGTGTCGCATCAACGCTGATGAACCACGCGTTCGCTCTTGCCCGGCAAGGCGGATTCAAGTCGATCAAGATCGACACCCACCACGACAACTACAAAATGCGGAACTTTCTGCGCAAACACGGCTTCCGGCACATCGGCTATTTGGCCGTGATCGACCGCGAAGCCTACGAACGACTTCTGGAGGACTGACATCATGAAGCGAATCCTCGTACTGGGACCGAGCGGCACCGGCAAGACGACGCTCGGACGCCGACTCGGTGAGAAACTGCATCTGCCGATTCTGCATCTCGACACCGTGTACTGGCTCAAGGATTGGAAACACATCGACAAGCCGGCCTTCCATCACTGGATGGTCGACTATTTGCGCAAGCACGATGGTTGGGTGATCGATGGCAACTACACCAACAACCGTCATTTCGATCTTCGTCTCAAACTGGCCGACACGCTGATCCTTCTCGATTACGGAGTGGACGCGTCACTCAAAGGCATCCACGAACGGGCCGCCAAGTACAAGCACCGCGTGCGCAGCGACATGGCGGAGGGATGTGTCGAAGGCATCGACCAGGTGTTCCTGCAGTACGTCGCATTCTATTACAAGAAGCGGATCAAGTGGCTCCGCTATAAAATCAATCAATTCCGCGGTGAGAAGACGATTCTCGTGTTCCAAAGCCGCGCCGAACTGCATCAATGGTTTGATGCGCTATAGGAGGAGATTCGATGTTCGTCGATCTCGCAACGATACAAGTACATTCCGGCAAGGGCGGTGACGGCACCGTCGCCTTTCGCCGTGAGAAATACGTCCCGATGGGCGGCCCCGCCGGCGGCGACGGCGGCAAGGGCGGCGACGTCTTGTTCATCGGCAACGAAGGCTTGTCGACCTTGATCGAGCTGCAATACAACAAAGTCCTCAAAGCCGAGCCCGGTGAAAACGGCAAGCCGAAAAAAATGAACGGCGCCAACGGCGACGATCTAATCATCGAGGTACCCGTCGGCACCACCATCTACGACAACGACACCGACAAGGTCATCGGCGACATCACCGAACACCAGCAACGCGTGTTGGTGGCCAAGGGCGGTCGCGGCGGTCGCGGCAACGTCAAGTTCACATCGAGTCGCAACACCGCCCCGGAGATCGCCGAAAAAGGCGAACCCGGGTTGTCCCGCAGCATCCGCTGCGAACTGAAGGTCCTCGCCGATGTCGGACTGGTCGGACTGCCGAGCGTCGGCAAGAGCACGTTGATCAGCGTGGTGTCCAACTCGCGACCGAAAATCGCCGCGTATCACTTCACGACGCTGCAACCCAATCTCGGCGTCGTCCGCGTGGAACAGGACAAGAGTTTCGTGATGGCCGATCTGCCCGGATTGATCGAAGGCGCGAGCCAGGGTCAGGGCCTCGGTCTCCAGTTTCTCCGTCACATCGAACGGACGCGGGTGATCCTGCATCTGATCGACATGAGCGGCAGCGAAGGCCGCGATCCGTATCAGGATTATCAGGTCATCCAGAACGAACTGGCGTCCTACA
This sequence comes from uncultured Mycoplasmatota bacterium, assembly GCA_913062645.1. Taxonomy (GTDB): domain Bacteria; phylum Bacillota_I; class Bacilli_A; order Izemoplasmatales; family Izemoplasmataceae; genus Xianfuyuplasma. The sequence goes on along the minus strand of CAJXVW010000001.1, from coordinate 926,776 downwards.
AGTACGACCTGTTGAAACGACCGCAGATCATCGTCGCCAACAAGATGGATCTGCCGGACGCCCAGGACCAGCTGGAACTGTTCCGCGAACAGCTCGATGACGACGTGGAAATCGTCCCCATCAGCGCCTATACGAAAGACAACGTTCAGACACTTCTATACAAGACGATGGACCTGCTCGAACGCACCAAACGATTCGATCTCTACGAGGAAACCGACTACGACGAAGTGGTCGAGTACACGTTCACACCCGACGAGGAAGTCTTCTACATCGAACGCGGCGACGACGGCATCTATGAAGTCAAAGGCAAACCATTGCGCAAGATCTTCGAGATGACCGACTTCACCAAGGATCAGAGCGTCAAACGCTTCAGCCGCATCTTGCGCAGTCTCGGTGTCGATGCGAAACTTCGCGATCTCGGTGTCCAAAACGGCGACACCGTACGCGTCTTCGATTTCGAGTTTGAATTCATCGATTGATCACCCACCGGAATGCGGGCATGCATTCCGGTTTTTGTTATTTGCTGAAATCAATCATAAAGTTCGTTTTACGAACTATAAAATCCATTAACAAAATCTCCGATACTTGGTATAATGAATCTATGGAGCGTGATACATCATGTACAGTTACTTAAGAGGCATCGTCACCGAACATCATCCCGACCACATCACCATTGAGGTGAATCAGGTCGGTTATCAAGTCTATACCCCCAACGCATACGAGTTTCATTTGAACGAGGAAGCCAAGGTGTATGTGTTTCACTACGTCCGCGAGGATGCGATTCTTCTGTATGGCTTCAAGACCAAGGAAGCCAAGGAGTTGTTCATCAAACTGCTCAGCGTCAAGGGCATCGGTCCGAAGAGCGCGATCGCGATTCTTGCGACCGGCAATGTCCAGGACGTGATCGGCGCAATCGAAATCGGCAACGTCAAGTTCCTGAGCAAGTTCCCCGGCATCGGTCCCAAGGCGAGCCAGCAGATCATCCTCGATCTCAAGGGCAAGCTGAGTCTCGACGCCGACAAGATCGTTCGCACCGACAGCATCCGCGAGGTGGAAGAGGCCCTGTCCTCGCTGGGTTACAAGTCCAAGGAAATCAAAAAGGCGATCAAACATCTCGATCCGAGCAAGCCGACCGATCAGCTTGTCAAGGACGCGCTTGGCCAGATGTTGAAATAAGGAGTGTCACAAGGAGGATTCATGAACGGATTCTTTGCGTACGATCCCAGTGTGGATTTGCAGTTCCAGACATTCAGTCTCAGTCACATCATTCCGCTGATTACGATTGTAATCGGCGTTTTCCTTATCTATCGGTATCGCGAGCAGCTGCGCAACTACAAACATGAGAAATGGGTGCGCTACGGGATCGCAACGTTCGCCATCCTCCTCGAAGCATCGTTCCAGATCTGGCAGATGGCGTACGGGGCGTGGAATTTCGCCGAAAGTCTGCCGCTTCATTTGTGCCGCTTGACGTCGTATCTGGGCATCTACACGATGTTCACCAAGGATACGCGCGTCTTTGAAATTGCTTATTTCTGGTCGCTCGCCGGAGTTGTCAGCATCCTGTTTCCCGACATTCTCCATGGAGCGGATCGGTATCGGTATTACCACTTCATGCTCAGCCATATCCTGTTTTTCTTCATGTACATGTACATGCTGTTCGTGCTCGAGTTCGAGTTGACGTTCCGATCCTTCAAGAAAAGCTTCATCGCCTTGTTCGTCCTGGCGGTCGCGGTTGTCATTCCCATCAACAATCTGTTTCAAATGAACTACATGTACCTCCTGGAACCCGGTGACACGCCGTTCGTGATTTTCTGGCAAGACAATTACGTGTTGTATCTGGTGGGATGCATCGGGCTCGTGATGGTTGTCATAACCCTGTGGTATGTGCCGATTCATTTCTACAACAAACATCGATTGAAAGAAGGCGCGTAAAGTGTTTTTCAGCGATCAGGTCGGTCTTGAATTCGTTCCCTTCGGATGGCTTCACATCTTGTTGCTCGTATTGGTGATCGCCGGTGGCGTCACGATCTTTCTGCTTCGCGAGCGTATTCGTTCGTCCCCGAATGAAAGACGTATCGCCATCGCCATGGCCAGTTTCGCGCTGCTGTGGGAACTTGGACTCTACGCATGGAAAGTCGGCAACGGGATTTGGACGTGGGACGACGGGCTGCCGCTCGGACTGTGCGGACTGACGCTCTATCTTGCCATCGCTGCGATCTTCTTCAAACGCTTTGGATTGTTTGAAATCGGATATTACTGGACGTGGGGGGCGATCGCCAGCGTGCTGTTTCCCGACATCGCCTACAGCGTGGACCGGTTCCGATTCTACCAGTTCATGTTCGGACACATGTTTTTCTTTTTCATGTATCTGTACATGATCTTCGTGTATCAATGGTACCCGACCTGGCGGTCGTGGCGAAAGAGCGGTGTCACGCTTGGCATCATCACCGTGATTCTGATCATCGCCGCCAACGTCACCAACACCAACCTCAACTTCATGCTGGAAGCGGAGGACACCCCGCTGACGATGTTCGAAGGCGGCAGCTACTTGATATACCTGCTCGGCACGATCTCCCTGTCGGTCGCGATCATGACCGTGTGGCACTTACCATGGATGATCTATCACCGCAAACAAAAAGCGAACGGTTGACGTTCGCTTTTTTTTATAGTTTGAAGAGTTTCGTGATGGCGTCGTGATCGAGGTTGTTGCTGATCGCGAGCATCAACAGGATCCGCGCTTTCTGACCGTTGAAGTTGCCGCCGAGGATGCACCTGCGGTTGGTGAGGTCGCGACCGCCCCCCTCGTAAGCGTACGTGTCGAGCACCCGTCCCGAGTAACACCGGGACACGATGACGATGTGCACGCCGTTGGCGATCGCCTTGTCAATCGCCGGCATCATGATCGGCGGCAAATTGCCGCGACCGAGTGATTCGATGACGATGCCTTTGGCGTGATGGGCGAGGAAGTGATCGATCAGATCGCCCGACATGCCGGCGTACGCCTTCAACAGATAGGTATCCGAATTGATTTTATTCAACAGTCGATATTGCCGGAAATGGGTGACGTCACGATAGTAGATGACTTCCCCCTGGTCAATGATTCCAAGCGGTCCGAATTCGATCGATTTGAAGGTGTCGAGGCTCATTGTGTGGGTCTTCGTCACTTCAAGGGCGGAATTGATCGTATCGTTCATCACGATCAACGTTCCTTTGCCGATTGATTCCGGAGCTTGGGCAACCTTGATGCTGGATACGAGATTGGTGACCCCATCGTAACCAAATTCACTGGCATTCTTCATTGACCCCGTAAGAATGACCGGTTTTTCCGAGGCGATCACACAGTGAAGATAGAACGCCGTCTCTTCGAGGACATCTGTGCCGTGAATGACGACCGCACCGTCGACATTGTCATCGGCGAGATACGATTCGACAAGCGTGGCAAGTTGCTGCATGTCCGCGTTGGTGATGTAGGGAGATGGCTTCGCAGAAAATTCGTGCACGATCAAATTATCGAACTCATCAAGACCCGATAGTGCGTATAGAATCTCATTGGGAGTGAGCGCGGGGATGACACCCTGCGATATCACATCAAGTTTCATGCCGATCGTACCACCGGTAAAAATCAAAACAACCTTGTTCACAAAATCACCTCACACCTATGATACCACAAAGCTTCCGCGAAGAAGTATACAAAATGTAAAATATCTGTTCACGATTCCAATCGAACCAACCAACACCCATGGTATACATAACTCAATCAAAATTAGACGATCAATATTATATTACCTGTGACCATGATAATCAAAATACGTAAATTTTAATTTCTTGAGTTAGTAAAAGAGAATAAATGAAAAATTTAAATCACTTTTGAACCCTTCGATTATTTTAATTTGAAAGAGAAGGCAAGAGAGGTTGATAGAAGTTGATAAAAATATTTTCCACATTATGCACATAGACGAACATAAAGCCTTTGTTTAGACATCTATTAGAGTTAACATAATATATATTATAGGAAGTTAATACAATCCACAATCAACCCCTCTCTTTTGGTTAGTTGGGCACTATATTCAGCTTTTTATCGCAAAAATCAATAAAAATATACCCTCTTTTGTTGAGTTAACATATTCATAATTAATCAATGACTATATTTATTTTTTCTAAAATCCACTTCTTGTGACACCTGGAAAATGGGGTGTTCTTTTTCTCGTATTTTCCATTTTTATTGATGAAATTCATGTTTTTCCATCAGAAATCAAAACGCGCTCACAGCGAAAATTTCGCATCAAAAAACAGGTAGGGCATCTACCTGCTGTTTCGATTGATTTCAGACCATGTCGTAATTTTGATCATGCTTCGAAACTGATATGCTTCTTCCGCTGCTCGGATGGTGTCATCGTACAGATGCCCGGGGGAATGGCAATCACTGTTCAAGATTGTTCGTACTTCATACTGTTCGGCAATGTCCCAGAACTCGGTTCGCGGGTATGGGTGGACTCTGCCTTGCGGGGTGTCGACTCTAGCGCGTCGATACCCATTGGCGTTGAACTCCAAAATGACAGCTGTCGCTTCGGCACAACTGCAGATCTTGTGCGCAGCTCGTTTGGCATGTTCGTCGAAGTTCAAATAACCGTGCATGTACAGGTCGGGATGAGCGATCATGTCATAGTGACCACTTTGCATCGCGTCACACAAATAGGTGGCATACACATCAAGATGTTCCGGCATTGACAAAGCGAAGGTGCTGATCAGATCGGTATCGTCAAATGTCATCGATATGAAGTGCTGGCCAAGGATCATGTAGTCCAATTTTGATCGCAGTTCTTGCAAATATTCACCTTCGGTGTACCAGTATTCGGCTTCGATTCCTTTTTTGATGGTCAATCGGTCACCATAGGTCTTTTGAACGGTCTCGATATCACGCAGATATTCGTCCAAATCGGCGTCGTTCATGCGGAAGCCCAGGTTGTATTTGTCAAACGGTGCATGGTCGCTGAAGCCCAGTTCGGTGAAGGACTGGACGAGCGCTTCTTTGACGTAATCCTCACAGGTGCCGCCGGCGTGACCGCAGAGCTCGTGATGAGTGTGGTAGTTGATCTTCATCAGTTGATCCGGTAATGGCATCCGACACTGGTTTCGCGCGCCAGCGCGCCGCGGATGATGAGGAGCGCCGTTTGCACCATGTTGAGGGCTTCAAAGTAATATTTCGAGTTGTTCGGATGACGGAGCAGGTTGTATTCCATCTCACCGATCTGTTGCTTGGCGAGCAACAGTCCATCGTTGGTGCGGACGATGCCGACGTACTCGTCCATCAACATCCCCAGTTTGGTTTTCATCGGGATGTAGTTGTAGTTGTGGCTGGTGTGAATCGACACCTGCGGTTGAAAGGACGGCGTTGCCGGCGCGGACTGGTTGATCCAATCGGCGATGCGGCCGCCGAAGACGATGCATTCCAGGAGGGAGTTGGACGCCAGACGATTCGCTCCGTGGACGCCGTTGGAGGCGCATTCCCCATTGGCGAACAGGCGATTCATCGTGGTTTTGCCGTCGATGTCGGTGCGAATGCCACCAACGCCGAAGTGTTCGACGGGACTGACGGGAATCAGATCGTGTTCCATGCGATATCCTTCGTGGGCCAGATGCTCGTAAATGGTTGGAAACCGTTGCTTCAGAAAGGCTTCACCGAGATGCCGGGCATCCAGATACACGTGATCGGTCCAGGTATCGTACATTTCCCGATATATGGCCTGCGACACCTTGTCGCGCGGTGCGAGTTCGAGCCGCTCGTCGTATTTGTTCATGAAGCGTTCGCCTTCGGAGTTGATCAGATGGGCTCCTTCGCCGCGGACCGCTTCACTGATCAGAAACTTCTGACGGTGTTTGGCGTATTCGTTGTGAAACGCCGTCGGGTGGAACTGAACGAACTCCATGTGATCGACGGCGACCCCCGCACGAAATGCGATGGCAATGCCGTCACCGGTGGCGCTGGTGGAATTGGTCGTGGCGCCATAGAGATTGCCGATGCCGCCGGTGGCGAGCACGGTATGATCGGCCAAAACGAGAAAGTTCCCGTTGTCGCCGTTCAGGCAGCTGACGCCGTAACAGATGTTGTCCTGGTGCAGGAGCTCGAGCGCCATCGTGTTTTCGAGAACCTGAATGTTTGGGCGCTTCTTGCATTCGGCGCGGAGCGCCTTCATGATGTCGCGACCGGTAGAATCGCCCCCGGCATGGAGGATGCGGCGCGTCGAATGGCCGCCTTCTTGCGTCAACAGGACATTGCCCGCGTCGTCGCGGTCGAAGGCGACATCGAAGTCCATCAGACGACGGATGTTCTTGCCGGCCTCGTTCACCAGCACGCGGACGGCGTTCTCGTCGTTCAAAAAGGATCCCGCGGTGAGGGTATCCTTGATGTGGGCGTCGAGATTGTCGGGATTGATTGTGAGTTCGCCGGCAATGCCGCCCTGGGCGAGTCGACTGTTGGTGTCGGACAGGTCTTCTTTGACGACGATCACGATCCGTTTGTCCGAATCGATGTTGAGCGCCGTGTAGAGACCGGCAAGTCCGGCACCGACAATGACGATGTCGGTGTTGATTTGGTGCATCGAATCACCTACTAGCTGAGGGAAAGCATCTTGTCTAGCGCCTGGAAGGCCTTTTCTCGGATGTCATCCGGGACGGTCACTTCAAACTGGTTGTGCTTGAGGGCGAGATAGACATCCTCGAGATGCGTCAGTTTCATGTCATAACATTTGAGTCCGGAGTTGAGAATGTGGAAGGTTTTGTTGGGCGAGTGTTTCTTCATCGTGTGGAGGATGCCGTCTTCGGTCCCGACGATGAACTCGTCGTGGTCGCTGTTGATCGTGTATTCCAAGAGACCCTTGGTGCTCCCGACATAATCGGCTTCTTGCAACAGCTCGAGTTTGGCCTCGGGATGAATGATCAGTTGGGCGCTTGGATATTTCGCTTTCATCGTCCGCACGTCGTCCATCGTCAGATCGTTGTGGACGCAGCAAAAGCCGGGCCACAGATCCATGTCGAGGTCGTATTTGTATTTCATGTAGGCGCCGAGATTCTTGTCCGGCACATACAAGAGTTTCTGGTCTTTGTAGTGTTTGATGATTTTCTCGGCATTGCTGCTGGTGACACAGACATCACTAAGTGCCTTAACCCTTGCAGTCGAGTTAACATAACATACGACAACACGGTCGGGATGCTTCTTCCGATACTGTTCGAGCCGCACTTCGGTGACCATGTCGGCCATCGGACAGCCTGCTTCGGCAACCGGTAATAACACGGTTTTTTCAGGACTGAGGATCTTCGCCGTTTCGGCCATAAAATGGACGCCGGCGAAGACGATGATGTCGGCGTCTGTGGACGCTGCAACTTGGCTCAAATAAAGACTGTCGCCGGTGTAATCGGCAACGTCCTGAACGGGTCCTTCCTGATAATAATGCGCCAGTATAACGGCGTTTTTCTCTTCTTTGAGACGACGGATCGCCTCGAACATCTCGGTTTGGTTCATGGGGTTCACCTCAATACTCATTGTACCACCATCGGTGGGCGGGGACAACTACTCAGCTCGCTTACATCCCGAACTGCATCAGAATCGCGAAGGCGATGATGATGAACGGGAACGTGAACGTGCGCAGCAACTTGCGGAACGCCTCTTTGGTGCCGAACGGAGCGACCAGTTCGGGATGATTGGAGACGTCCTGGATGATCTGCTGTTGTTGTTCGGGTGTGACCTTGACGAAATGGACGACGTCCATGCGCACGCCGTTCAATGTCGAGATCTTGATGCTCTCGACATCCAGCGATGCGCCATAGGTCATGAACGCATCTTTGTTGTTGTCTTTGGCAAACGGCAGCAAGTACGCGCCGTTGTCCTTGAAAATCATCGTCAGGCCGTAGCTCCCGAACACCAGACCGGCAATCGCCAGCAACGCGTTGACAACGATCGAGAACGTGTTGACGCTGACAAACATGGCCAGAACGCTGAGTACGGCAAGAAACAGCCAGAACAGCGCTTGTACGGCATAGTAGGAACGCAGTCGCACGAAGTGACGGCGGGTGATGAAGGCGTACAGCGGTACACCGGAACTGCTGATTAGAAAGACGATGGCGATGGCTAGAAAATCCAGATTCATGGTACTCACTCCTCAATGTAATATTATACCACACATCGGCCCATTCTATGATACAATATTTACAGGTGATACCCATGGAATTCAAACGCCCCCTCGCATACCGTGCCCGGCCCGCATCATTCGATCAGATTGTCGGCCAGGACCACATCGTCGGTCCCCACGGCATCGTCCGCAAGATGATCAAAAACGGCAACATGTTCAGCCTCATCCTCTACGGTCCGCCCGGCATCGGCAAGACGACGATCGCGGAAGCGGTCGGCCATGTTTATGGTCTGAGGACCTACAAGTTCAACGCATCGACCGATCGCAAGAGTGAACTCGTCGAAATCATCAAGGAAAGTAAGAACTACGGTGCGATTCTGATCGTCGATGAGATTCATCGCATGAACAAGGACATTCAGGATTATCTGTTGCCCCATGTCGAGGCGGGAGATGTGATCATCATCGGCCTCACCACCAACAATCCCTATCACAGTGTCAATCCCGCCGTTCGGTCCCGTACCCACGTACTCAAACTGAAACCGATTCGTCCGTCCGACATCGTCATGCGACTCAAACAAGTCGAAGCAGAGTTCAAAGACGAACTCACGGCAACCCTTGAAGAGGATGTGTACGACTACATCGCCACCGCCGCTAACAATGAGATTCGCAGCGCCATCAACCAGCTCGAGCTGATCAACATGGCCCATCCCGGTGAAACCGTCACTCGCGACATGGCCAAGGATCTTCTGCTTCAGCCCTCGCTTGCGCTCGACAAGGACGAGGACAACTACTATAACATCCTCTCGGCCTTCCAGAAGTCGATTCGCGGCAGCGACGTCGACGCCGCCCTGCATTATCTGGCCCGGTTGATCGCAATGGAGGATTTGCCATCGATTCTGCGCCGGATGAGCGTCATCGCGTTTGAGGACGTCGGTCTCGCCAACCCGCAGATCGTCAGCCGCATGGACGCCTGCGTCAATGCCTGTGAACGCGTCGGTTTTCCCGAAGCGCGGATTCCGCTGGCGATGCTGGTCGTCGACATGTGCCTCTCCCCGAAATCCAACAGCGCCGCGTCCGCCATCGATGCCGCGCTCAAGGACGTCATGGAGGGTAAAACGCCGAAAATTCCCAATCACATCATCAACGTTGCCAACTTTGAGGACAAGGATCCCTACAAATACCCGCATGATTACGACGACGCGCTCGTCTACCAACAGTACATGCCCAAGGAACTGTTTGACAAGATCTATTACCAGGCCAAGCAAACCGGTCGGTACGAGCGGGCTCTCGACGAACGCAACCAATTGATCAAGAAGGTACTCAAAAAGGACAAATCGTCACGATGATTTGTCCTTTTTTTCATGATAAAGTTGTCGATACGACCGCTCAAACCAAATTGACCGATATTATATCATAATCATTATAAATAAGAATAAATGAATTAATAAAAGCGTTTTACAACTTATAATATCTTGCGACCATTAATGATTGTGCTCGTGTGCTTCGTGATGAACATGATCGTGCTTGTTGTCCTTGGTGCCTTTCGTCAATTCCGGTAGATCTCGTTCCATGAACTTGTAAATTTGATCGATCAGCGATCCCTCCGACTTACTGTGGAAGGTCTTGATCTGCAGTTTGTTGAGCGTTTGTTGGGCCTTGCTGCCGATTTCTTGGGCAATCACAAAATCAACCGCATGATCGTGCAACAAACCGGCCGCTTTGTTGCCGGCTGCGTTTTCCTTGACGAACGGATTGGTGACGAAATCAAACGCCAACGTTTCCGAATCGTAGATGCAATAGTAATCGCAACGTCCGAAATGGGGGCTGACGGGTGCTTCTTTGGTTTGTCCTTCGGTGGGGACGGCGATGCGCATGGTAATTCCTCCTCTACTCGTGGTGATGTTCGTGATGGTGCGGATGATCGCCGTCGTGCGGGTCGCAACTGCTGCCTGTGGAATCGAGAAATCCGGCGAGATATTCGTTGAGATTGACGTCGATTCGTCCGTTGGCGCCAAGGATGACATCGATGCCGTGTCGTTCGAACAAGCTGACGGCGCGCTGGCCCATGCCGCCGGTGACGATCACGTCGATGTTCTGATCGGCGAGGAAACGCGGCAGTACGCCGGGTTCATGCGGCGGTGGGGTGACGTAGCCGATGTCGCTTACGGTGTTGTCGGCAACGGTGTAGATGGCGAACTCCTTGGTGTGGCCGAAATGACCGTCGATGGTCGTTCTGTCACTGGTTGGAAAGGCGATGATCTTGGTGGGTTTGGCGGCGATGTTCATCTTGTTTTCTCCTTTTAGTTTGATGTTGTAGATGCTATTGGTGATCTCCAGTGCACAGTTGTCCAGAATCGCCGTGGCGATCTTCTTCCGTCCGCTGGCAAGCAGCCGTTGAACCGTGGCTCGGGAGACTTCCATTTCCGTTGCGGCGTCGATCTGGTTCAGTCCTTCGATGTCGATCAGGCGGATCACTTCGAACTCATCCAGTTCCACCCGTTGCACGCGCAGTTCACTGCGCGGTACGCCTTGCGGCTTGAAATGTCGGCTGGCGTCCAGGCGACGGGCATAACGCTTTTTGCGTGATTGGTTCATGGCATCACTCCTATGTGCATATGCACATTAATGATACCGTAGTTTCCGTTTTTTGTCAATGAAAAAAGGCAGCCAGGCTGCCTTTTTGTGTGTTTAACGTTTGCCAGGATCGTACGGTTCGCCGGCAGCGCGCGGAGCGGCACTGTTTTTGGAGACGAAGGCGAGAACGACGAGGGTGGCGATGTAGGGAAGCATCTGATACAGTTCGGGATCGAGATTGAGATCCCGCAGGAACGGCACCACCGCGGTCGTGTTGGAGATGATTCGCATCAATGCGAAGAACGACGCGGCGAGAATGATCCGTTTGGGATTCCAGTTCCCGAAGATCAGCACGGCGAGGGCCAAGAATCCGAAGCCAGCGACGCTGGCATTGAACGCCGTTGCGAACGACAGGACGAAGATGACGCCGCCCATCCCCGCAAGCGCGCCCGAAACGAGTACGCCGGCGTAACGAATCTTGTAGATGTTGATGCCGAGGCTGTCGGCGGCGTGCGGGTTTTCCCCGCAGGCGCGGATGCGCAGACCCCATTTGGTCTTGTACAGGAACACGGCGGCCACCACGAACAGCACGATGCCGATGTAGGTGGACAGATACGCGCCCTGGAAGAACAAGTCGCCGATGAATGGAATGTCACCGAGGAACTCGACGCTGGCGATGCGGTAGTTGCGGGCGAGCAGGACGCGCTGCGTCCCCTGTTCGCTGAACGTCCGGTTCATGAAGATCGCGAACGCCGGCGCGAACATGTTCAGCGCCGTGGCGCTGATGATCTGGTTGGCCCGCATGTTGATCGCCGCGAAGGCGTGCAGGAAACTGAACGCGATCCCGGTGATCATGCCCACAGTGAGGCCGACGAGCGCAATCATCTGGGTGCCCAGTTCGGTCGGTTCGAGTTGTTTCATGACGACGGCGCCAACGAACGCGCCCATCAGCATGATCCCTTCGAGGGCGATGTTGACGACCCCGCTGCGCTCACTGTAGAGGGCGCCGGTGGCAACCAGCATCAACGGGATCGTGGATGCGATCATCAGCGGAATGATGAAGTACAAAATCTCAAGAAAGGTCAGATCTGTCATTTGTCGTCACTCCCTTCCGCTTCGGTCGTGTCTCCCGTCGCATCACCCGGTCCTTGTCGGGCCGCGCGCATTTCGGAAGCCTTGAGCCCCTTCAGCACGAATTTCTGCAGGAACAGTCCGAGCGCACTGGCATAGATGATGACGGCAATGATGATGTCGATGATTTCCGGTTTGTAATCATACAGTTGCAGGAAGTAACCGCCCTGCTGCAACGAACCATAGAACAGCCCGGCGAGTAACACGCCGATCGGCGAACTGAGGCCGAGCAGGCTGATCGCGATGCCGGTGAATCCTTCGGTCAGGATGGTGTTCACCGGGGTCAGATGCTTACCTTGAACGAGAAACAGCAAGGCTCCGGCGAGACCGGCGACGGCACCGCTGATGATCATCGAGATGACGATGTTGCGCTTGGCGTTCATCCCGGCATACTTGGCGGCGTCGCGATTGAGACCGACTGCTTTGAGCTCATAACCGAACGTGGTCTTGTTGAGAATAATGTGAAGGATGAGAACAACGATCAGGGCCACGATGATCCCCGCGTTGATCGATGAATCCGGGAATAGCAGATCGAGATTGAAGGTCGGACTGGCGGCCGAGGGCTTGATGTCAAGGGCGCGAGCGAAGTCCGGATTGTAGATGAAGTTGCGGATCAGCACGGTGTTGATGTACATCGCCACGTAGTTGAGCATGATCGAGGCAACGACCTCGTTGACGTTCCGATAGGCTTTGAGTAGACCGGGTATGGCTCCCCATAGACCACCGGCGATGGTTGCGAAGAGAATGGCCGCCAACCAGTGCAAGAGGGGATGAATGTCGGCGAGCGCGCCCCATCGAACACCGATGTAGACGGCGACGAAGGCCCCGATCGTAAGCTGTCCGGAGGCTCCGATGTTGAACAGCCCGGTGCGGAAGGCAAATGCGACGGACAAGCCGGTGAGAATCAAGGGGACGGAGAAATAAATCATGTCGCCCAGCGACTCGATGTTGCGGAATCCGCCTTCGAGAATGGTGAAGAATCCATCGATGGCCTGATTCGGATTGATGATCAGCATCAGCACGAAGCCGAACAACAGTCCGGTCAGAATCGCGATGACACTGCCTAAGATATTGACGAGCGTGGTGCTTTCGGCTGCTTTGAAATCGGGATTTTGCTTACGAAAGAGATACGCCTTGTAGCCGAAGTAACCGATGCCGACGGCGGCAATGGAGAACAGGATGCCGCCTGCCGCTTCCTCACCGAGCAACGTGGGGAGCAAAAACACTTGCAGCAACAGCAACACACTGACGGAGAAGCCGATGTAATTCTTCTTCACATAGTTGAGAATCGCATTCATGCTGTCTTCCTCCGTTTCGAGCCGGCCATGTAGAGGCCGAGTTCATTTTCGGTGACCTTGGCGGGATCGAACTCGCCGACGTTTTCGCCTTCGTACATCACGATGATGCGGTCGGAGACGTTCATGACTTCATCGAGTTCGAGGGAAATGAGCAGCACGGCCTTGCCGGCGTCGCGCTGCAGGATCAGCTGTTTGTGGATGTATTCAATCGCGCCGACGTCGAGACCACGGGTCGGTTGCACGGCAATCAGAAGATCGGTGTCACGGCTGATTTCACGCGCGACAATCGCCTTCTGCTGGTTGCCGCCCGACATGCTGCGGGCCATCGTGACAGGGCCTTTGCCGCTGCGGATGTCGAAGTTTTGAATCAGTTCGTTGGCGTTGACGCGAACCTCATCAAACTGGAGAAATCCGTTCTTCTGAAATCGTGGTTCGAAGTAGGTTTGTAGGACGAGGTTTTCCTCGAGCGAGTAATCGAGGACGAGACCATGTTTGTGACGGTCTTCGGGGATGTGCGATATGCCGGCGAGATTGCGATGACGAATCGACTGATGGGTTATGTCCTCGCCGAGAATGTCGATTTGTCCTTCGGTCGGCTGAATCAGACCGGTGATGGCCTGTACGAGCTGCGTCTGGCCATTGCCTTCGATTCCGGCGATGCACAGGATCTCGCCGCGGCGGACGTCGAACGAAACGTCGGTGACGACGTTCTTGTGGATGTGTTCGTTGAACACCGTCAGGTTGCGGACCGACAAGACCGTATCGCCGATCTTCGGTTCCTCCTTGTCGACGACGAAGCTGACTTCGCGGCCGACCATCATTTCGGCCATTTTTTCGACCGACGTCGTGGCGACGTCGACGGTGCCGATGTACTTGCCTTTGCGCAGCACGCTGCAGCGGTCGGCGACCTGTTTGATCTCGTTGAGCTTGTGGGTGATGAGGATGATCGACTTGCCTTCTTTGACGAGGTCTTTCATGATGTTCATCAGCTCTTCGATTTCTTGCGGGGTCAGGACGGCTGTCGGTTCGTCGAAGATGAGAATTTCGGCGTTGCGGTACAGCATCTTGAGAATTTCGACGCGTTGTTGCTGGCCGACGCTGATGTCGCTGATCAATGCGTTGACATCGACTTTCAGTTTGTAGCGATCGGACAGTTCCTGTATTTTTTTGATTGGCGCATCGAGTTCGAGGAATCCATTCTTGGTGTCCTCATAGCCAAGCACGATGTTCTCGGCAACCGTGAAGTTATGGACCAGCTTGAAGTGCTGGTGCACCATCCCGATGCCAAGCTCATTGGCGTCGTTGGGATTGGCAATGATGACTTCTTCGCCACGAACCTTGATTGTACCTTGTTCGGGTTGGTACAGTCCGAACAGCACGCTCATGAGCGTCGACTTGCCGGCTCCATTTTCGCCGAGAAGGGCGTGTATTTCGCCTTTCTTCAGCTGGAGCGTGACGTCGTCATTGGCCTTGATGCCGGGGAATTCTTTGGTAATGTTGAGCATCTCGATAATGTATTCCATAGCGCATTCACCTCTTTCTAAAATGATACCATATTCTGTTTCAATTGAAAAGAGAAAAAACCCTTACACGCCCATGTGGTGCAACAAAAAAAGGATGCCGAAGCATCCTTGATTTGATAAATGGCTTGATTACGAAGTCGGGGCAACGGTAGCTTCGGTGAAGTTCGAAGCGTCGTCACCGAGGAAGGTAACCAGTTCGGCCCAGTTGACTGGGACGACAACGGTGCCGTCTACGAGATCTTCATAGATGGCGTCGTATTGAGCCTGGGTGAAGGTGGTGAAGCGTGATGTATCCATCGGGAGTGAGACGCCGTCGTTTTCGACGCCTTTGCGGATGGTTGCGCCGCCTTCGAAGTCGCCGTCAAGATAACCTTGCAGGGCTTGCTGTACGGCTACGCCGAGGTTTTTCAGCGCGCTGGTCAGAACGGTGTCGCTCTGTCCGCTTTGGTCGATGTCAACACCGATCATCATGGCTTCGGCGTCCGAGGCTGCGCTCATGACCGATTTACCGGCACCGCCGGCGGCCGAGAAGATGATTTCGGTTCCGAGCTCATACCACGAAGCGGCGACGGATTTGTTGGTGTCGCTTTCGTCGAAGTTGCCGAAGTAGGTGTAGGTTGAGTCACCGAAGTTGAGGGTGTAGCCATTTTCCTGGGCGGCATAGTAGGCGCCAGCGATATAGCCGATACCGAACTTGACAACGGCCGGAACGGCCATGCCGCCGGTGAAGCCGAGGTTGCGGTATCCGTCCATGACGGCTGCGTAGCCGGCGAGGAATCCGGATTCGTGTTCGTTGAACAGGATCGGCTGCGTGTTGTCGGTGGTTTCCCAAGTGGTCCAACCGGCATCGTGCGGTTCGCCGTCAATCAGGATGAAATAGACATCCGGATATTCAGTCTGGGCAACGTAGATGCTGGATTCGAACAGGAAGCCCGGGGTGACGACGACTTTGGCGCCGCCTTCCACAGCCAGTTCGATGGCGTCGAGATACGCATCGTCCGATACTTCGAGCGGTTTGTAGTATTTGTAGGTGAGATCGTTCTCTTCTGCAAATTCTACGATGCCTTCCCAAGTACCTTGGTTGAATGATTCATCGTCGATGCCGCCGGAGTCGGTGATCATCGCGATTTCGTATGTGTCGACTTCGTCGCCACCGCATGCCGCGAGGCCGAAGACGAGAACCAATGAAGCAACTAACAGCAATAATTTTTTCATGAAATCCTCCTATTATTATTTGTTTTGCTACATCTATTATAGGTGCATTTTACACAATTGTAAAGTCTTTTTACGGTATTTTTACATTTTATATGAGCGAACGCTCAAATAACAAAAAACGACTATTCTAGCCGTTTTTTGGTTCATTCAGAGAGTTGCGTATCGATCAAAACAGGGATGATGATCGGTTGCCGCTTGGTCTCTTTGTAGAGGTAGCGCCCGAGTTTTTCACGGACGTTTTGCTTGTAGGTTCGCCAGTTGATGTATTTGTTGGAAAGCTCCTGCTTGCTGACTTGGTGGAACAAGTCGGTGATGCCTTGAATCAACGCTTCGTTCTCTTTCATGAAGACAAACCCGCGACTGACGACTTCGGGATCGCTCAGCAGTTTCTTCTGCTTGGGATCGATGTTGGCGATGACGAGCACGACACCGTCCTGGGCGAGCATTTCGCGGTCGCGCAGGACGACATCGCTGAGATCGTCCTCGATGATGCCGTCGACGAGCAGGTCGCCGGCGGTCACCTTGGCGCTCAGATTGACGACCTTGCCGTTGTTGATTTCGGCGATTTGACCGTTCTCGAGCAACAGAATACGTTCGCTGTCATACCCCATCGCGAGCAACATGTTGCGTAGCGCATACTGATGTCGGTATTCGCCAATCACCGGGACGACGTATTTGGGCTGGAGGATGTTCAGCAACAGCTTGACGTCTTCGCTGCTGGCGTGCGAGGGCGGCAGAATCGACTTGTCGATCTTGACGATGTTGCAATCGTTGCGATAGAGAATGTCCATCGTCTTGGCGGCGATCCGTTCGGTACCCGGCAGGGGCGGCGTCATCAGGATCAGCGTATCCGATGGCACGATGTGGATCAATTTGTCCTGTTTCTTGATCATCCGCTGTATCATGTGGAATGGTTCGTGGCGTTCGCCGGTGACCAGTACCACGGCGTTTTCAAGTTCATTCTTGTTGTTATCATCGATGTAGCGCAGGTTGATCAGCTTGCCGTCGGGGATCTTCAGATAGCCGAGGTTGACGGCGATGTCGACGGTGCGTTGGGTGCGGCGGCCGATGATCGCGATGTCGCGACCATAACGAAGGCCGATGTCGATGACCTTCTGGATGCGGACCAGATCGGTCGAGAATGTGGATACGATGATCCGTTTGGGCGCGTTCGCAAAGCCTTGATTGAGAGCGTAGTCGAGATTGCTGCTGCCGTGCGTGTAGCCGCTCCGTTCGGCACCGAGCGATTCGGTGAGGACGGCGAGTACGCGCCGACCGGCGATTTTGCTGAGTTGCTCGAAGTCGGTCTTGTAGGCGTCGCCGACGTTCTGATCGAAGTTGTAATCGGGAGCGTAGACGATCGTGCCGTCCTTGGTGTGGATGGCGATCCCGAGACTTTCGGGGATGCTGTGGGTGACGTTGAAGACATCGACCTGGACGTTGCCGAAGGTCATCGTCTTCTTCGCGTTGATGGTGTAGAACTTGTAATCGTCAAGGCCGATGCCCTGGTCTTCCATGAGATCTTTCAAGAGCGCCAACGTGAAGTTGGATGCGTAGATGGGAACATTGAGCGTTTTCAGAAGTTTCGGGGCGGCTCCGATGTGGTCTTCATGACCGTGTGACAAAAACAATCCGGCAATGCGATCCTTGTGTTTCTCGAGATACGAGATGTCGGGAATGATCGAATCGACGCCGTAGAGTTCAATGCTCGGATACTTGAGTCCGGCGTCCAGGATGAAGATCGTGTCGTCGATGTCGACACAGTACATGTTCTTGCCGTTTTCGCCAAGTCCGCCGAGGGCGAACAGTTTGATGCGTGACATAATGATACCTCACTTTCGTAGTGTCATACATATTATATCACATGCCTCGTCGATATCCGCTCATGGTGGTGCATTTTTTCATATTTTTCCATCTCGCGGGCGACGCAATCGTCGGGAATTGTGGTATACTGTTATCGAGGTGAGTCCGATGGTGAATTATCCCAATCAGAAAAAGACCTTCACAAGACAAAAGGAGTCCCAGGCCAATCGCGGCATGAAGTTCGAAGAGATGCTCAATGAAACCAATGCGTACTACCGGGAACACGACATCGCGATGATCTTCAAGAAGCCGATCCCGATTCAAATCGTCAAGGTCGACTACCCGTCCCGCAGCGGAGCAGTAATCAAGGAAGCGTATTACAAAATCCCTTCGACGACTGACTACAACGGCATCTACCGCGGTCATTACATCGACTTCGAAGCCAAGGAAACCCAGAACAAGACGAGCTTCCCGCTGTCCAACATTCACGCCCATCAGATTGAACATCTGGCGCGTGTCCGCGATCATGGCGGAATCAGTTTTCTTCTCCTTCACCTTCGTAAACTGGATGCGATTTACCTCTTGGATTCAAAGCATTTGATTGGTTATCATAATCGGGCGAAGAACGGTCGTAAATCGATTTCCTTTGAAGAAATCAAGACCCATGGCTATCTCATCGCCGAAGGATTCGCACCACGCGTCCCCTATCTCGACATCGTCGACTACCTGATCGAACAAAAAAAGGCGTAGGATTACGCCTTTTTGTTTTGGCTTATCGAAGCGTGCTGCCGGGTTCAATGACTTTGTCTTGGAAGGTGGCGGTTGAGAAAATGCGGCAGTTGCGGGTAATGACGGTGCCGGCCGGGACGCGGACATTGGCCGCGACGGCGTTGATGCCGCTTGCCATCAGCTTCGGATTGTCCTTGTTGGGCGTCTTGTCGCGCCCGTCGCCGATGATCACATTTTCTTCGATGACGCAGCGTTTGTCGATGATCGCGTGTTCGATGTAGGCCCCGGGAAGAATTTCGGTATCGTTCAGAATCACCGAGTTGATGACCGTCGCCCCGGGATGGACGACGACCCCCGGTGACAGCACGGATTGCTTGACGGTGCCGGCGACGATGCAGCCGTTGGACAACAGCGCCTGGTTGATAATCGCCTTGCTGCCGACCTTCACCGACGGCAACTCTTCGCTTTTGGTGTAGATCCGCCAGTTGCGGTCGTACATGTCGAAGGGAATCTTGTCGACGGTCGCCGTCAGTTCGACGTTGGCTTCCAGATAGGAATCGAACGTGCCGACGTCTTTCCAGTAGTCCTCGAACACGTAGGTATACAGATCGGTCTGTTGGAGAAGATGCGGGATGATGTGCTTGCCGAAGTCGAGATTGGGATCCTCGACGGTCGTGATCGCGTCGAGCAACACGTCGGTGTCGAAGACGTAGATGCCCATCGATGCGAGGTTGCTTTCGGGCTTCGGCGGTTTCTCGTCGAAACGCGTGATCTTGCTGTTGTCATCGGATGTCAGAATCCCGAACCGGTGAGCGTCTTCCCATGCCACGGGCTGCACGGCGATGGTGCATTTCGACCCCTTCTCCTGATGGAACCGAATCATTTTCCGATAATCCATCTTGTAGATGTGGTCGCCCGACAGAATCAACGTGTATTTCGGGTTCTTGCGTTTGATGAAGTTGATGTTCTGCAAGACGGCGTCAGCGGTTCCGCTGTACCATTCCTTGTGCGGCTGCAGCAGCGTCAGACTGGAATCGCGACGATCGAGATCCCAAGGCTTGCCGACACCGATGTGTTCATTGAGCGACAAGGGCAGATACTGGGTCAGGATGGCGATGTTGTAGATGCCCGAGTTGGTGCAGTTGGACAGGGTGTAGTCGATGATCCGGAACTTGCCGGCGAACGGAACCGCCGGTTTGACGCGTTTTTCGGTGAGGATGTCAAGCCGGCTGCCGCGGCCGCCGGCGAGAATCAATGCCAATGTTTCCATTACAGATCCTCCTTGACCTTGGTGTAGAGTTCGTTGTATTGTTTGGCGGATGTGCGCCAGCTGAAGTCCTGGTCCATGCCCCGTTTGACAAGTTCTTTCCAGCTCTTCTGATCGCCGTAGACTTCGAGCGCGTTGTTGATGGCGTACAGCATGTCGCCGCTGTCGTAGTTCTCGAAACCGAATCCGGTGCCTTCACCGGTGTACTTGTTGTAGATGTCGATCGTGTCGCGCAGACCACCGGTCTTGCGAACGACGGGAATGGTGCCGTACTTGAGACTGATCAGTTGCGCCAGGCCGCATGGTTCGAAGCGGCTCGGCATCAGGAACATGTCGACACCGGCATAGATTTTGCGGGCCATTTCATCGGAGTACCCGATGTAGACGCCGACTTGGTCGGGATGGCGGTCGCGCAGCGCCTGGAACCAGTCTTCGATGTACTGGTCGCCGCTGCCCAGCAGGACGAACTGAATCTCGCCATCGGCAATCAGTGGTTCGATGACGTCCATGACGAGATCGAATCCCTTAGCCTCGGTGAGGCGGGATACCATGCCAATCATTGGCCGCCGGTTGTCTTCCAGACTGTAATAGTCCCGGAGTTCGGCCTTGTTGGTGCGTTTGCCTTTCAAATAATTGTACAAGCTGTAGTTGTATTCGATTTTCCGATCCACTTGCGGATTGAAGACATCGTAGTCGATGCCGTTGACGATGCCGGCGAGACGATCCTGGCGCAAGCGCAGGACGTTCTGCATGCCGTATCCGAAGTAGTCGTGGAGAATTTCATTGGCGTAGGTTTGACTGACGGTGGTGACGAAATCGGCCGTGACGATGCCGCATTTGAGGAAGTTGATGACGTTATCGAACTCCAGCTCGCTGCCGTATTCGACGTCGAGATAAGGCATCAGTTCCTTGCTGAAGCGGCCCTGGTAGGCGATGTTGTGAATGGTGATGATCGTCTTGATGTTCTGATAGTTCTTGTTCGAGCGATACTTCTTCTCAAGCAAATAGGGAATCAGTCCGGTTTGCCAGTCGTTGAGATGAATGATGTCGGGATAGAAATCGATCGCTTCGAGCATCATCAAGATCGCGTTGTTGAAAAAGCCGTAGCGTTCGCCGTCATCGTAATGCCCGTAGAGCGTATTGCGGTACCCGAAGTAATATTCGTTGTCGATGAAGTAGAACGTGACGTTGTCGTACACCGTCTTTTCCACTCCGGCGTACTCCTTCTTCGGTCCCACGGGAACGCGGAAGTGACACACCGGTTCCAACAAATCGTTGAATTTTTCCTTGGTCCACATGTGTTTGGGCAGCACGACACGGGCGTCGATGCCGAGTTGAACGAGTTCCTTGGGCAACGATCCGAGTACGTCGGCAAGACCCCCGGTCTTGCTGAACGGCGTCGCTTCGCTGCCGGCCAAAAGTATTTTCATGAAACCACCTCCAGTTCCATTATATAATAGATGACCGGATATCAAAAGAAAAATCCTTGTGAAAGATGTTTCATTAAAAAAGCGCACCGATGTGCGCTTTTTCAGTTCTTTTTGGGTTCGACGACACTGTCGAACAAAACCAATGAGACAAGGATGATGAGGATCGTGTTGGGGAGAATGTAGTAGCCGTTGTAAACGAGCGAATACAGTTGCGGATTGGTGAAGTTCTCCGGCATGTACTCGGCGAACAGCACCCAGCCACTCAACCAGTGTGAGACAAAGCGTAGGAACGATCCGATCACGACCATCGTCGCGAAGCCCTTCTTGTTCTTGCCGAAGAGGGTGATGCCGACGTAGCCGAGACCGATCACGCCAAAGGCGACTAGGTAATCGAGAAACAGGCTCGCCCAGTGCCACAGTTGGGCATCCAGCAACAAGTTGAACAGCGCGTACACCACGCCGCCCAGCACGCCCTTGGCCATGCCGTAACGATAGGTGATGATGAACAGCGGCAACAGCGACAGCGAGATGCGCCCGCCATAGGGCAACTGCAGGATCGGGAAAAACGCTCCCAATCCGGTGAAAAATACTTCGAGCACAACCGCGACCGATATCAGAATCGCGATGTCGCTCAGTTCTTTGGTACGCATGAGATGACCTCCAAATAAAAATTTGTCCACAAAACCGAGGACAAATTGATTGAAAGCATACAATCGTCCTACGCTGGCATTATCCAGATCAGGTCAGGTCTATTCTAGTTCCAAGAATACTCTCAGCCCGGTTCTCCGAGCTCCCCCGATTTCATGGTAGTTTTATGATATCACAAGACGGTCGCTTTGGCAAATCCTATCCACTGAATTCACATGATGACAAGGCGAGCGCCATGACGAAGAAAAGTATGTAGTAGGCAAGGGCGCTGATCGGCCCGGTGAAGAGCGTGATGACCGTCCGCTTGATGCCGATCACGCCTTCTTTGCCCTTGAACACGACAAGATAGCGGATCAACCGGATGATCGTCAGCGGAATGTAAATGGCCGCGACGAAAAAAAGCAAGGTCACAAGCGCTCCCAGCGCTTCGGCGATCGCGCGCAGTTGATCGTTGAATACCTGAATGATGCCAAACAGCGCCACCGCCAGCCCGATCATGCCCAGATGCACGCGGAACAGCCAGATCTCCCATTTGTTGAATCGATTGGTGCGTTTGTCCATGGTCTCATCTCCCGATGCGTTCATTATAACAAGTTCGAATACAAAATTATATCGTTATGCAAGAAAAAAGGATTGCCTGGGAGCAATCCTACAAATCGTGTTTGGTGATGATTTCAAAGATGATGTCGGGTTTGGCGATGGCCGCGCTGGCAATGTGAAACGCCTCCAGGACTTCTTGTTTGATGTCTTCCAAGTTGTCCTTGTTGCTGTAGAGCGTTGCCAGGGGTTGACCTTGTTCAATCCTGTCACCGACCTTGACGGCGAGTTTGATGCCGACGTCGGGATCGATGGCGTCTTCTTTGGTGGCGCGCCCCGCGCCCATCTTCATCGCGGCCAGTCCGATCGCCAATGCGTCGATGTCATGAACGTAGCCGGACCGCGGACTTGGGACTTCGACAATGTCGTTCACCGAGATGAACGCGTCAAGATCAGGCAATGTTCCACCTTGGGCGGCAAACATCGCGTGTTGTTTGTCGAGCGCGGCACCGCTTGCCAAGGCCTTTTTAACAAGCGTTCCCGCGTCTTCCAAGGTAGGTGCGATGGCGGCGGCGTGGACCATCTGACTGCCGATTTCGACACACAGGTGGGTGAGATCCTCGGGGCCATGGCCCTGGAGCGTTTCGATGGCCTCGATGACTTCGAGTTTGTTGCCGACGGTGTAACCAAGTGGTTGCGACATGTCGGTGATGAAGGCGACGACCTGTTTGCCGACTTCGGTGCCGATGCCGACCATGACCTTCGACAGGGCGCGGGCGTCGTCGATCGTTTTCATGAACGCCCCTTCGCCGACTTTCACATCGAGGACAATCACATCGCTGCCGCTGGCGAGCTTCTTGCTCATGATGCTCGAGGCGATCAGCGGTACGCTGGGGACCGTGGCGGTGACGTCGCGGAGGGCATACAGAAGTTTGTCGGCAGGGCACAGATTGGCCGTCTGGCCGGCCACGGCGATGCCGATTTGATTGACTTGTTTGACGAACTGATCGGGCTCGATGGCAATCGACAGACCGGGGATGCTTTCGAGCTTGTCGAGAGTGCCACCGGTATGGCCGAGGCCCCGTCCACTCAGCTTGGCGACTTTCGCACCGGCCGCGGCCACCAGCGGACCGAGCACCAGCGTCGTCTTGTCGCCGACGCCGCCGGTCGAGTGCTTGTCGACTTTGATGCCGTCGATCGAGGACAGATCGATGACGTCGCCGCTGTGCAGCATCGCCATCGTCAGGGCGGTGCTTTCGGCGGTTGTCATGCCGTTGAAATAAATCGCCATGAGCAGCGCACTGACTTGATAATCGGGAATGTCGCCATTGACATAACCGTCGATGAACTGTTGAATCTGGTCGGCGGTCAGTTCGTGACCGTCACGTTTTGCTTCGATGATGTCTACCATGCGCATGGGAATTCCTCCTTGAACACATCATTATACAACAAATTTGAGTGGTTGGGAACAACCGACGAGATGAATAAGAGGGCGAACCCTCTTAGTTGTACTGCGTGGTGAAACGATCGAGCTGAGCCTGGATTTCAGCTTTGACGAAATCGCTCAGTTCGTGCGAGTTCATATCCTTATATCGGTCGTAAGGGATGATCGGATGGACATGAACATAGACCTTGTAACGTCGCCATGGGAACCGTTTGAAGATCGCGCAGGTGTCGTACTGGGTGGCGATCAGCAAATCGGCTTTCGGTTTCATCGCCAGTTTGAAGGCACCGGCTTTGAACTCGATCATGTCATTGCCGAATGACCGCTTGCCTTCGGGGAAAATGCCCATGGACATGCCGTCCTTGTAATTGCGAATGCCTTTGATGATGCTCTCGGCGGCACTGCGATCGGCGTCGCGGGAGATGAACACATTGCCCAGATAGTCGATCCACGGACCGAAAATCGGCAGTTTGCGAAGCGCTTCTTTGGCAATGAAACTGAGCGGGTGATCCTGGAAGATCGGTTTCAAAATCAGGATGTCATAGTTCTCCTGATGATTGGAAACCAAAATGAAATTCTTGTTTGGTATGTTCTCGCGACCGGTGACGATGACCTTGACCCGGGCGAGATGCAGTCCCAGTTTCAGGAGACTGTTGGCGAAGCGGTGGTTGAACATGTTCTTCATGCCTTTGTTCTTGCGCAACTCACCGACGATCTTGAGAATCAGCAATTGGGTCGCAAAAGAAACAATGAACCCGATCAGCAGCGACAATGCGATGAACACGTACCACAGTGGATCGGCATAGTCCAGCCAGCCGACTGGAAACAGCCACAGCAGCAATGCTGCATAGCCGAACAGAAACAGATAGAAACTGAGAATGAACATGTCATCCTCTCCTTTCGTACACGACGAAACGCAGTTCGCCGGATTGACGCTCGGAAATGATCTCATACTTGTCATAGTCAATCGGAGCCAGGGTCACATCCCCATCGTAATCGCGATCGATGTGGGTGATGTAGAGTCGCTCGGCGAGATCGATCGTCAACTCATAAATCGTCTTGCCGCCGATGATGAAGATGTCGTCTTCTTGAGGGAACTGTTCCAAATACGAAACGACGTCATCGGTGACGGTAACACCGGGATAGGCGAAACCGCTTTGCGAGGCGACGACGCTGTGACGCCCCGGCAACGGCTTGCCGAGGTAGTCGAGTATCGAGCGGAACGTTGCTTCGCCCATCAGGACGGTCTGGCCCATGGTCGTTTCTTTGAAATACGCGAGGTCTTCCGGATAGTGCCATGGCAACTGATTGCCGTTGCCGATCACGCCGTTGTTGGCGATCGCCACGATGAGATTGATCATCAGACGCTCACCTTGGCGCGAATCGCCGGATAGGGATCGTACCCTTCGAGATGGAAATCGTCGTAGGTGAAGGCCGTGATGTCGGTAATCGCGGGGTTGAGCATCATCCGCGGCAGCGCGCGCGGCGTTCGGGCGAGCTGGGTGCGCACCTGGTCGAGATGATCGTTGTAGATGTGCGTGTCGCCCAAGGTGTGCACGAACTCACCGGGCGCGAGCCCGGTGACCTGCGCGACCATCATCGTCAACAGGGCATAACTGGCGATGTTGAACGGAACACCGAGAAAGGTGTCGGCGCTGCGTTGGTACAGTTGACAGCTCAGTTTGCCGTCATTGATGTAGAACTGAAACATCATGTGACAGGGCGGAAGCGCCATGTCACCGATCAACGGCGGATTCCAGGCGTTGACAATCAGGCGCCGGGAACCGGGATTGGTTTTGATTTGCTCGATGACCGTCTGGAGTTGGTCGACAAAGCGTCCGTCAGGACCTTCGAAATGCCGCCACTGGCGGCCGTATACGGGACCAAGATCGCCATGCTTGGCGGCGAACTCAGGGTCTTCTTTGATTGTTTCAATGAACTCTTTCATGGTTTCACCCTGATAGTCAGGGGACTTCTGATAGCGGGCGAACGGCCACTCATTCCAAATCCGCACTCCGTGTTGGACGAGGTAGCGGATGTTCGTGTCACCGGCGATGAACCACAGCAGTTCATGGATGATCGATTTGAGGTGAACTTTCTTGGTCGTCATCAACGGAAAGCCATCTTGAAGATCGAAGCGCATCTGATAGCCGAACACGCTGATGGTGCCGGTACCGGTGCGGTCGGCTTTGGGAGTGCCATGGTCGAGAATGTGCTGCAACAGGTCATGGTATTGTTTCACTTTTCATCACTTCGCTTTCCGAAAATCCATTTGATGAGCTGTTTGAGGAAGATGGCGATGCCGAAGATGATCGGAATCGTCGGCGTGAATGGGCCGGCCCAGAAGGCGATGTAGGCGATGCCGACGCCATAGAGATAGTCGTTGCCGGTCGCCTCGGCGTAATAGATCGCAATCCACAGCGGTATGTAGAAGATGATCGCGGCAATCAAAATGTACAAAAACATTTCCTTGACGAAAACGTTGGTTTTCAGCCACAAGACAAAGCGGCTGTCCATGAAGCGCTCGAGACGAGTGCGGTTGTCGGGTTGGTTGGCCATGCGATCACCCATGGGTTCTAGCTATACATCATTATATCAAAAGACCATTGCAATAAAAATACAAATGGCAAAGAAAACAAAAAAAGTGCTTTCACACTTTTTCCGTTTTGCCATTGTTGCCTGGTTTGGTGTTGATGAACGTGATCTTCTCGGCGATCACTTCCGGATAACTGAACGATTTGCCGTCTTCGTATTCGAAGTGACGCTGCGCGAGCCGGGCCTTGATGCCGACCACCGAGCCCTTCTGACAGTACGTCACGGTGCTTTCGGCGATGCCGCTCCACAGCGTGCAACGGATGAAGTCGGTATCGTACTCCCCGGTTTCGGCGTTTTTGTAGTTGCGCTGAATGGCGAGCGTGATGGTCGTGACGTTGCGCCCGTCGTCGAGCGTGCGCAGTTCCGGGTCGTAGACGAGACGACCGACGAGAATGACTTGATTGAGCATGAACAACCTCCTTGTGTCAGGAGTATACCACACTCAGGAGCGGGTTGTCGCATGCGTTTTGTTGCCGAAAAACGAACAAAACAACGCGATTGTATCACATCGCGTTGTTGTTCGTTCAAATGCACTTGTTTTGGATGCAAATCAGATGTAATTGTATCCAAATGCGGTCGTATCGAAGAATTGTCAGAAACTGATTTCGACGTCTTCGCGTTTCGACACTTCGGCTTCGAAGAACTCCTTCTTGGTCATGCCGATCATGTTCGCGACGATCGACGTCGGGAACGTGACGATGCGGGAGTTGATCGTCGAGACATTGGCGTTGTACAGGCGTCTTGCCGCCTGCAGGTGCTCTTCGACATCGGTGATGTTCTGCTGCAGGTTCAGAAACGATTTCTCGGCCTTGAGATCGGGATAGGCTTCGACGGCGACGTTGATGCCCGATTGCACGGCATCCATCTTAGTCATGAATTCCTGCTTCTGTTCCAAGGATAAGTCCTTGGGCAGTCCGGCACGCCATTTGGTGACTTTTTCAAAGGTTTCGGCTTCGTGTTTGGCGTAACCTTTGACGGTGTTGACGAGTTTCGTCAGAACGTCGAACCGCTTGGTCAGTGCAACGTCGATGCCGCTTTCGGCTTCGTCGACCTTGACTTCGAGCTGACGCAGCGAGTTCATGGTTCCGATGTACCACAGGCCGACGATTATGACGAGGGCCACTATGACAAGCAATACCACTACTAGGGGATTCATTCACTTCACTCCTTTTTCTATTTCTTGAATATGTTGTTGTTCAGACGCAGTTCGGTGATGACTTCCTTGATCACCAGCAAATCGCGCTTGAACTCGTCGAAGATGCGTTGATCGAGCGGACGGAACATGCGCAGTTCGAAGGTGTCGCGGAAGTTGTTGATGCCGATGTACAGTTTGGTGTCGAGGAACGAGAAACTGATCTTGCCACGATTGTTCTTCTCGAAGTCCATGAGCGCTTCCATGAAATGCGGGGTGAGCACGTAGAACGCACTGTGATCGCTGGTTGCGTAGGTCTTGAACTTCTTATTGAAGTCGATGCTCTCAAGTTTGACTTTGTTGTAGCCGCGATTCTTGACGGGACGTCCCTTCTCGAGCACCTGCAGATAGCCTTCAAACGCCTTGTTGAAGTCGAAGATGAACACGCGGCCAAGGAAATACGTCTCGTAATAGGTCCGCGTTCCGTTCTTCGTGTGCTCGACGTGGCGCTCTTCGAGCTTGACGTCCGAGGATTCGAAGTTGACGCCGTCCATCGAACCGCTCAGAAAATCCTCCGTATGGAACCGATCGGCGCGCTTGAGGAACTCGGTGGCGTAGACATCGCCCTGGCTCAATCCCCGATTGGGATCAAACCGGCCGTTGTCGACGAAGGTGCCGACCAGATCCGTCAACACTTCGACTTTGAATTGTTTGCCTAGCGATGAAAACGCGGAAAAGCCGATGATCGCATACGTCAGCCCGGCAATGATCGCGATGACGGCGAGCACCGTCGTCACGGTCATTCCGGCAATCATCAGCAACGCACCGATGATGGCGACGATGCCGCCGATCTTGACCTTGTTTTCCGCTTGCACTTTGATGCGGTTGTATTGTTCGAATTTGTCCATGTTTGTTCACCCTTGATTCATTATACCCCAAAACCGGGGAATTGAAAACATTTCCTCACAAAATGATCACTTGAAATGGCGTGTGGCGGCGACCGCCTTCTGCCATTGCCCATAGAGTTTCTGGCGCATTTCGTCGGTCATCGCCGGGGTGAATCGCCGTTCGATGTCTTCGTGCTGGCGGAGATACTCCAGGGATGGGTAGAATCCGGTGGCCAGCCCGCTCATGTAGGCGGCACCCAGGGCCGTCGATTCGCTGATCCGCGGACGACGGATGTCGATTGCCAAGAGATCGCTCTGAAACTGCATCAGGAAGTTGTTGTTGGATGCACCGCCGTCGACTTTCAGGAAACTGGGATGAATCCCCGATTCACTGGCCATGACATCGATGATGTCTTTGGTCTGATAAGCGAGGCTTTCGAGCGTCGCGCGGGTGATGTGGGCCTTGGTCGTACCGCGCGTGAGACCGAACATCGCCCCTTTGGCGGCGGTGTCCCAATACGGGGTTCCAAGACCGACGAAGGCGGGGACGACATAGACGCCGTAATTGGTGTCGACGCTGGTCGCGAGGGCTTCGCTGTCTTCCGAATGTTCGAAGAACGACAGTCCGTCGCGCAGCCACTGCACGGCACTGCCGGCGACGAACACGCTGCCTTCGAGGGCATAGGTGACTTGTCCGTCGATCGAGTAGGCGATCGTCGTCAGCAAGCCCTGATCGGACAATGTCGGGGTCGGACCGGTGTTCATCAGCATGAAACAGCCGGTGCCATAGGTGTTCTTGATCGCGCCTTTGTCCAGACAAAGTTGTCCGAAGAGCGCCGCCTGCTGGTCGCCCAGCACGCCCGCGATCGGGACTTCGTGTCCGAAGAACGTGGCCGCCGTGGTCGTACCGAAGATGCTGTTGGAGTCGCAGACTTCCGGCAGAATCGCGGGATCGATGTCCAACACCTGCAAAATATCCTGGTCCCACTGCCGCTTGAAGATGTCGTACAGCAGTGTCCGCGAGGCGTTGGTATGATCGGTCTTGTGGACCTTGTGACCGGACAGTTTGTACAAAAGCCAGGTGTCGACGGTGCCGAACATCAGATTGCCGTCGTCCATCAGTTTGCGGACGCCATCGACGTTGTCCAGCACCCATTTGATCTTGGTCGCGCTGAAATAGGGATCGATGAGCAGCCCCGTACGCTCGTGGAAGAGTTCCTGATGCCCGGCGGCTTTGAGTTCCTGACAGATACCGTCGCTTTGCTTGGACTGCCAGACGATTGCCTTGTAGACGGCCTTGCCGGTGCGACGGTCCCACAGAATTGTCGTTTCACGCTGATTGGTGATGCCAATCGAATGAATTTCGGCCGGCGACACGTCGGCCTTCAACATCGCGTCGGCCATCGTCGAGAGGACCGTGCTCCAGATGTCGTAGGCGTTCTGTTCGACGGCGTTCTCGTGGTCGTAAATCATCTCGATTTCACGTTGACTGGTCGCGACGATGTTGCCTTGTTGATCAAACAGGATCGACCGGCTTGATGTCGTTCCCTGATCGATCGCCAGCACATACGGTTTCATCGAATCACCTCTAGATTCTATTGTATCAAATTATTTTGAGAATTTGAATGGATTTCCCGAAAATGTGGTATAATATTGACTAGGAAGGTGATCACATGAAACAGGAATTCACGCTCACAGATCCGTACGAACACAAACTGCACACCTATTTATGGGAAACCGACGCCACCAAACCGAAAGGTGTGGTGATGATTATTCATGGTGCCGGCGAGTACATGGAACGCTATGACCACTTTGCGCAGTATCTGAATTCTTTGGGCTTTCACGTAATCGGCAATGACATGCTCGGACACGGCAAGAACGCCGTCGACGAAGAGGCCGTCTACTTCGACAGTTCAATCGGCTTTCACAAGGTTTACGAAGGGGTCAAGACAGTCCGCGACTTCATCGCCGAACACTACCCCGATCTGAAAGTCGTGATGTTCGCCCACTCGCTCGGTAGTTTCATCGGGCGCTATGCGATTCTCTTCGATCATCGCCGCTACGACGCCGCGCTCTTCAGCGGCACCGGGCTGTTCTCGCCGCTGCAGTTGCAACTGGCGAGACTGCTGGCGACGATCATCGCCAAAATCAAAGGCGATCACCACGTCAGCCGCTTCTTCAACCGTCGCATCATGGACGGTCACATCCGCAGCATGCGCAAAAACGGGATCATCAACGAACGCGTCGAATGGATCAGCCAGGACCGTCAGATCATCAACGCCTTCAAGAATGATCCGCTGTGCGGCAAGCCGATGACAATCGGCGCGCAAAAGGACATCTTGACGTTCCTCCCGGAAATCCAGGACAAACAGCGCATCAAGGAAAGCGCTTCATCCACCGCCATTTACTTCATGAGCGGCGAGCTGGACGGGCTCGGGAAATACGGCGCCGACGTCAAACAACTATACAACATGTATCACGATTGCGGGTATTCCAACGTCAAGTACACGATTCTCAACAATACCCGTCATGAAATCATCAACGCGATCGAACGCGAAGCACACTACCGCTCGATCGGCGACTGGATGATCCGCAGCGTCTCCTAAGATAAACCATCACAAAAAAAGACGACTCAGTCGTCTTTTTGTTTGGGTCGGATTACGTAACTGGTCCAGGTGTTGGGATCGCTCAGGCAGGCGGTGGCGGTGATCACGTCCTCGGCGGTGATCGTGGCGGCGACGTCGAGAATACGGAACAGCGATGTATCGAGATAGTGGTATTTGGTGAACTGATGAGCAATGTATTCGAGGCTGTTCAAGGCTTGAATGAAACTGCCGACGATCTGCCGTTTGGTGCGTCGGAAATGATCGGTGTCAAGGCCGTTTTTGGTGAGCATCGTCTTCATCGTTTCGATCAGTTGTTCAGGATGGCGGGTGTTGCCACCGATCAACACGAAACCGTAATCGCGTTCGATCGTGATGTCGATGCCGAACGAATCGTTGATCAACGAGGCTTCGAGCAACGTTTCATGATTGGCGGTGCTTTTGCCGAACAGCAGATCGAGGGTGATCGAGTAAATTAGTTCGGTGCGCATCAAATCAACGTCGTCGGTGCAATTCAGCTTGATGCCGAGCACGGCGTTGGGCATCGCGACATCCATCGTTTTATCATCGTGGGCGCGGGCCACGAAAGGCGGTTCCTGGGGTGCGGGCACCAGCGAATGCCGCCCGCTGGCAGGAGAGTCCTTGAGGTGTTTCGCGACCATCTCGATGGCTTGATCGGGATGGATGTTGCCGGTGACGAACAACACCATGTTGTCGGGATGATAGAACACGTCATGAACGTCGTACAAAAGCTCCTTGGTGATTGTCGCAATCGAGTCGGCGGTGCCGAGTATGTCGGTCTTCACCGGATGGTGATGGTACAAGTTCTGCAAGGCGCCCATATAGATCATCGTGTTGGCGTCGTCTTGGTACATGTTGATTTCCTGGGTGATGATGTCGATTTCTTTGGCGACACCGGCGTCGGTGAAGGTCGGATGGAAGACGAAATCGAGCAGCGTCGCGAGATTCCGATCGAGATCCTTGGTGCACGAAAACAAATAGGTCGTGCGATTGTTCATCGTGTACGCGTTGACCCGCGCGCCGGTGGTGGCGAACCGCTCGGACACGTCGGTGCCATCCTGGTCGAAGAGCTTGTGTTCAAGAAAATGAGCGATACCGGCGGGCAGCGTCTTGGTGCCGGCCGGGGTCGTAATCGTGGTCACGTTCGAACCGAGTGGCGTCGACAGTGTGACATAGGTCCGATGAAACCCTTGTTTGGGCAGGACGTACATCGTCAATCCGTTGGCGAACACATGGCGATGGACCGTTTCATCCAGGGATGTGAACTGTTTGGTCGTCATGGTGTTACCCCCTTCAGGAAGAATGAGGTGTCGGCTTGGACAAGCCGGGCAATCTTGGCGACATCGTCCTTGTCAATCGCTTCGACGCGAGCGATCAGGGCTTTGGTGTCAAACGTCTTGTTGAATATTGAAAGGTGATTGATGCGGCCGATCATCGCGCCCTGGGAATCAAACGATTCGATGAGATTGTTGATCAGAACCTGCTTGGTGATGGCGAGCGCCGCATCGTCAAAGTCGCCGGTTGCGATCGCCTCCATCACGGTTGTGATTTCCACTTGTACCTCCTCGTAAGCGGCGGTGTCGATGCCACCGTAAATCATCAGCGAGCCCTTGTACTGGTCGTAGGCGGAGCCAATGAAATAGACGAGATTAAGTTCTTCGCGAATGCGTTTGAAGAGCAGGCTTTCCGAGCCACCGCCCAGCAGCATGTTGTAGACGACCGCGGCATAGTAGTCGTCGGTCGTGTAATAGACGGGGAGTTGAAAACCGAGCGCAATCTTGCCCTGGAGGACATCTTGCGTTTCGGCGATCAGCCGGTTTGCACGCTTTGGTTTCGGTGATTGATCGAGCGCCGTGATTGGTTTGGAGCGGGCTCCAAACGGCAAATGGGTGTCAATCAGATCCTTGATTTCAGCTGCATCGACATCGCCAACGACGTTGATGTGAATGGCATCTTCGGCAAGCATCGCATGATACGCCTGCTTGACGTCATCGAGCGTGATTGATGCCAGGTCGTCGGCTTGTCCGAGCGGTTGCAGGCGATAGGGTTCGTCCTCGTACATGTTGTCATACAGCGATTGAATCGCATACCGCATCTTGTTGTCGTACTGGCTGTCGAAGTATTCCTGCAACAACCGCACTTCTTCGCGGAAGATGACATCGCTGAAGCGTGGCCGGAACAACAGTTCCGACAACAGTTCGAATGCGTCCTGCAAGAGATTGTCAAAGCCCAACGCATACCGATTGTGAAGAATTGTCAAGTCAAACACGATCTCCTGAGTGAGACCGATTTTCTTGACGCCGGCGCCGAAACTGGCGGCATACATCTGTTCCAGCTGGGTCGTCAGGGCGCGCCGTGATGGGTATTTCTCACAGGTTGCCTTGAGGATGTAGGGAACCAGCGCGCGGGCCGTTACGGTGTCCGCACTGAGGTCACCCAGGAAACTGAGTTGGATGCGCACGGTTTTGAATACGGGGGTCATGCCGAGATTCAGCCGGTATCCGGGATGGGTGCTGTGGGTAATCTTCATCGTCATCATCCTAAAAAAGTGCTCGCGCACTTTTTGGTAGTGTTGCGGTCGGTTGGATTCAAGCGAGCCCGAGCGCGATGTCCATCATCTTGGTGAAGGCGTTCTGGCGCTCCTCGCTGGTGGTTTCTTCCATGGTGATCAAATTGTCCGAGACGGTCAAGAGACAAGCGGCCTGCTTGCCAAGCGTCTTGGCGTTGTGAAACAGGGCGAACGATTCCATTTCGACGGCGAGGCAGCCCTCGGCGGCGTGAATCTCCTGGACGTGATCGAGACTGGTTCGATAGAACACGTCGGACGAATGGATCGGACCCTTGTGAATCGGAATGTCGAGTTTGGATGCGATCTGTTCCAGCTCGCGATTGAGTTCCGCGGACGGATGGGTGATGTGAATCGGTTCACTGCTGCCCGACTGTGTCTGGGCGAAGGTCGACTCGCTCCATGCGTATTCGGCGAGAACCACGTCGTAGAGGTTCAAGTCGGCGGTGTAGGCGCCGCAGCTACCGATGCGAACGATCCGTTCGACGCCGAAGAATTGAAAGAGTTCGTAGCTGTAGATGCCGATCGACGGCATGCCCATGCCACTGCCCATGACGCTGATTGGTTTGCCGTGATAGGTGCCGGTGTAGCCGAACATGTTGCGTACGGTATTGAATCGTTTGACGTCCTTGAGATAGGTGTCGGCAATGAATTTGGCCCGTAGCGGATCACCGGGCATGAGGACGGTTTTGGCGATTTCGCCAACGTCTGCTGCGATGTGTGGGGTTGCCATATCGGTTCCTCCTAATAGTCGGTGTCGGACGTTTCGCCCTGCACGAGCTTGACGCCGCTTGATGTGCCGATGCGAGTTGCGCCGGCTTCTACCATGGCCTTGACGTCGTCGATGCTACGGACGCCGCCAGAGGCTTTGACTTCGCGATCATGAAATACGTTCTTCATTATGTTAACCGCTTCGGTGGTCGCACCACCGGTACCGAAACCGGTACTGGTTTTTACAAAGTCCGCGCCGGCTCGGTAACAAGCTTCGCTGGCTTTTTTGATTTCATCGTTGTCGAGATAGCAGGTTTCGAGGATGACCTTGAGGGTGTGATTGCCACACGCCTGCTTGATCGCGGCGACTTCGGCCTGGACGTCGTTGTAACGTCCTTCCTTGACATGTCCGACATTGAGCACCATGTCGATCTCGTCGGCGCCGTTGTTGAGCGCGTCGGTGGTCTCGAAGACTTTGGTTGCGGTCGTGTTGGCGCCAAGTGGGAAGCCGATGACCGTGCAGACGAGCACGTCGGTGTCGCGAAGCGCAGCGTGGGCTTTCGCCACCCAGGTCGGGTTGACGCAGACGCTCTTGAAGTCGAACTCCTTCGCTTCCGCGATCAGTTTGTCGATTTCCGCGCTTGTGCCGAAGGCTTTGAGATAGGTGTGATCAATCAGTTTGTTTACGTTCATACCAGCCAATCCTTTCAAACAGTTTGAGATAGGTTTTGAGGTACCAGCCGATCGTTAGGCTGAAAATCAGGGTACCGATGCTGACTTTGCCAAAGCCGATGCCAGCGGCAAAGCCGAGTACGATCGCCAAGACGACGACGGTTAGTTCCATTATAGCACGAACCAAGGGGATATTGCTAGACCGAAACACCTTCATGATCGCCAGCATGAACTCATCGAAGACGCCGGCAGGCAATCCCGAGACGATCAGCATGCTGCCGCCCAGCGGCAACATCGACAGACCGAGCGCGAACCCGGCGACGTTGGCGAACAACGTGTCGAAGGTGACGGAAACGAACAATCTGTCGTTGAACAGATCGGTGAACAACGCGACCATGACGATCGGAATCAGCATCAACAGGTATTTGAGGTTCTTCTGCAGTGCAATTGTCAAAACGGTTGCCGTGACGGCCGTGAACAGCATTGCCGTGCCGAAACTGATGCCGGTGAGTTCCTGCAAGCTGAAGTGCAACGTGTCCCAGCTGCTGACACCGACGCTGCTGCGCAACATCAATGCCACGCCGGCGGCGATCAACACCATACCGAGGAAGTACAACAGCAAATGACCGATGGTCAGTCCCTTCCACAGCAGTTTCAGTTCCTCTTTCAGCGTCAGCGCTTCGTTGTGTAAGTTATCCACGATGGTTCACCTTCAATACCGTGAACCACATGTGCATGATCGGGCTGAGTGTCAGCGCGAACACGAACGATCCGATGTCAACGGCTCCAAAATCGCCTTCGGTGGCGTAAAACGTAAGATATCCGAACACCGCGCCGATGGCGATGCCGAGTGCTTCGATCGCCAATCTGGGATACAACATCCGGTTGGCGTTGGTGATGTCGACAATGACTTTCATCCACTCGTCGAACACGAAGGCCGGAAACGTTGATTTGACAATCAGCGTCAGACCGAGCGGCAACAACAGTGATCCCGTGACGTAGAACGCCAATTGCCAGGCGATCTGCTGCAGTTCGATCGGTTCGAACAGGAGAAAGTACCAGATGTCGATGAACACGGCCACCAGGGCGATCGGCACAAGCATGAAGACCAGGCGCTTGTCCTTGCGATAGAGCATCACGATCGTGAAAACGATCGAACTGACAAGCAGTGACATCATGCCGATGGAAACAAACTCCCAGCCGACCTTGATCTGGAAGAACGAACGCAAGTTGATGGTCACGGTGTCCCAAGCGCCAACGCCCAATCCGGACGTGTTCATGATGTTCACGGCCAAGCCGAGAACCACGAATCCGAGCAGATAGTAGGCGACGTTCTTCCGGGACAGGATGATGTGTCTCGTATTCATCGAACAACCTCGTGGTGGGGATTTGTATCACATTACATTGTACCACTTCCGACATGTTAATCAATGCTTTTGTATGAAAACATACAAAAAAGACCCGTTTCCGGGTCTTTGCGGTTATTGTTGGTCCACGACTGCCTGGCAGCGATGACACAGTCCGTCATGGGTGTGATCGACGACCTGCCAGCAACGGTCGCAGGTGTCGCCGTCGGCCTTGGCAACGTCAACCGAGAGGTTGGCGAACTCGTATTCGCCGCTTCCTTCGGTCGCGATTTCCAGTTGGCTGACGATGAACAGCTGGCCGAGATTGGCGTCGATGCCATCGAGCAGCTCCTGGACGTCGTCGTTCGGATACAGTGTAAGCTTGGCGGCGAAACTCTTGCCGATGATCTGTTTGTTGCGCGCTTCTTCAAGCGCCTTGTTGATGTTGTCGCGAACTTGCATGAAGCGGTCGTACTTGGCGAGCAGATCGCCGCCGTCGACATCGAGCGGAGTCGGCATGTTCTCGAGATAGACATTGTCTTCCGCATGATGCGGCAGGTGGAGATATGCCTCATGCGTCGTGTGCGGCAAGAACGGCGTTAACAGTTGCAGCAGAATCCGCGTACCGTCATAGAGGACCGTCTGGACGCTGCGACGATCGTGCGCATCGGGCTGTTCGATGTACAGGATGTCTTTGGTGAAATCGAGATAGAACGCACTCATTTCTCTCGTTACGAAATTGGTTATGTCTCGATATACGGCGTCAAACTCGAAGTTATCATAATGATTGAGCGCATCGCGAACAAGATTGTCCAGTTTCAGTCTCACGTACTTGTCCACTTCGTTCAAGTCTTCGAACGCAACGGCGTCCGTAGCCGGATTGAAGTCGAACAGGTTGCCGAGCATGAAGCGGATCGTGTTGCGGATCTTGCGATACGATTCGCTGACTTGTTTCATCATGTCATTGGAGATGCGGACGTCCGATTGATAGTCGACGCTCGCAACCCACAGACGCAAGATGTCGGCTCCCATCTGGTTGATGATTTTGAGCGGATCGACGACGTTGCCGAGGGATTTCGACATTTTGCGACCATCGCCGTCGAGGACGAAGCCATGTGTCACGCAGGTCTTGTAAGGACTCTTGCCGAGGTGGGCGACGCCGGTCGAGAGACTGCTGTTGAACCAACCGCGGTATTGATCGCTGCCTTCCAGATAGAGATCGCTTGGATAGGGCAGTCCGAAGTCGGTCATGCCGCCTTGGTGACTGGTGCCGCTGTCAAACCAAACGTCGAGAATGTCGGTTTCCTTGCGGAACTGGCCGTTGGGACTGGCGGGATTGGTGTAGCCTTCGGGAAGCAAGTCCGCCGCTTCTTTTTCGTACCAGGCGTTGGTGCCTTCCGTCTCGACGATGTCGGCGACATGGAGAATGACGTCCTTGTCGAGGATTTCACTGCCGTCTTCGTTGTAGAACACGGGAATCGGCACGCCCCAGGTGCGTTGCCGGCTGATGCACCAGGCCTGACGGTCCTTGACCATGTTTTCCATCCGTACTTCTCCCCATTTGGGGAACCATTCGACGTTCTTGATCTCGTTGATCATGTCATCCTTGAGTGATTCGATTGATGCGAACCACTGGGCGGTGGCGCGGAAGATGACCGGTTTCTTGGTGCGCCAGTCATGGGGGTAACTATGAACATAGGGTTCCGTCAGAAGCAAGTATCCGCCCAACTTCAGATCACGGATTACGCTGTCGTTGCAGTCTTCGATGAATTCACCTTCGTACGGCCCTGCTTCGGCGGTCATGTAGCCGCGTTCGTCGACCGGACAAAGAATGTCGAGGCCGTAATTCTGGCCGATCAGGAAGTCGTCTTCCCCGTGTCCCGGGGCGGTGTGGACGAGTCCGGTGCCGCCTTCGGTCTGTACGTGATGACCGAGTACGATCGGGCTGACGCGATCATACAGCGGGTGTTTGTAGGTCATTCCTTCGAGTTCCCAACCTTTGACGTCCTTGAGTTCTTCGACGGTCGTCCAGCCCAGTTTGGCCTTGAGTTCCTGAATCAATTCGGTCGCGACCAAATAGACGGACTCACCGTCGACCTTGATGAACGAATAGAGGATGCCGTCGCCGACGGCGATCGCCAGGTTGGCGGGGATGGTCCACGGCGTGGTTGTCCAAATCATGAACTGGAAGTCAAAATCGACGAGGCCCTTGTTGTCGACGCATTCCATGCCGGCGTAGATCGACGGCGAGGTTTTGTCGTGGTACTCGATTTCGGCTTCGGCCAATGCGGTTTCACTGGATGGAGACCAGAAAATCGGCTTCAGACCCTTGAAGATCAGACCTTTTTCGACCATGTCGGCAAAGACACGGAGCTGGGAAGCTTCGTACTTCGGCTGGTAGGTGACGTAGGGGTTGTCCCATTCACCGAGAATGCCGAGGCGTTTGAACTGGTCCTTCTGAATCGCGACCTGTTCGACGGCGTAGTCGTAGCACATCTTGCGAAAATCGACCTTCTCGATCAGATTGCGATTGACTTTCTTGGTTTTGACGAGCGCCGTTTCAATCGGCAGTCCGTGCGTATCCCAACCCGGCACATAGCGCGTGTAAAAGCCCTTCATGCTCTTGTAACGGAGCACGACGTCTTTGAGGATCTTGTTCATCGCGTGGCCGATGTGGATGTCGCCGTTGGCGTATGGCGGTCCGTCGTGGAGCACGTATTCGGTGTTCCCTTCGTTCTTCTTGAGGCGCTTCTCGTAGAGGTTCAGCGCCTCCCAATCCAACTGCATCTTCGGCTCATTCTTGCCGAGATTGCCCCGCATCGGAAAATCGGTTTTTGGCATGTTCAGGGTTTGTTTGTAGTCATTTGCCATCTGTATCACTCCTAATTGGTATAAAAAAAGCTCGTCCTCAAACAAGGACGAACGTGTAGTCCGCGGTACCACCTTGGTTCCCGGTTGCCCGGGCCCTCGTGCTCCTTAACGCGGAGAGACGCGCCATCCTACTGGATTCGGAAAGCGAACTCGAAGGGGATATCACGACGGTGTTTTTCCAAGTTCTCAGCACCCTTGGTCTCTGTCAAAAACCACGATCGTCATGACGTGTCCTCGTCATCGTTTATAACAGTTAATATTGTATCAAATTTCCTTTAAATTACAACCATTTTAAACAAATTTCCGATAAATCAGACGGATTTTGTCTTTTTTGGTACGATGCGACGCATCATCGAGGAGGAAACGACCGACTTTGCGGATCGACAGGATGTCTCCTTCCTGCAGCGGAACGGTTGGTTTGGTGACGACCACCTGATTGCGTTTGACGAGCTCTCTGGCAATCCATTCCGTGGCTTCACTGCGGGAAACGTTGGCGATGCGGGCCACGATCAGGTCAAGACGCATCGATGATACGACGAGGGTGTGTTCTTCATACGCCTGGCGGCGAACGACATGCCGGCCGTCGATGCGGGTGACGTCCACTGCCTGATGTCCGACCTGTGTCAAAGATTGTTCGATATCAAGAGCGAGTTCGGCGGTCACGAACACGACGCGCTGATCGGCAAGGATGTCGCCGATCGAATCGGCGGTGATGGAAAGTGCCATCAGACTGCCGAGAATGCTCGGATGCGACAGTTCATCGTCGCTCGCAATCGGATTGATTTGCAGGCAGACAATGTCGTCCTGGGGATCCATGAACAGATACGCTCGTTTCCGTTCGGCATTATGATAACCACCATCAAACGTATAATCTGAAGTGTTAAACAATGATCGGATGAGTTGTTGTTCCGCGAGATTGCAAAACCGCAGAACGGTTGGTCTGCGGTTGGTTCGAATCGTTTGAATGCGATCTTCGAAGGTCATGTCAGCTGGCCATGATGACAATCATCTGGGCGAAGTAATTCAGTCCGATCTGATAGAGGATGAAGCCGAGAATCGGCGTGAAATCCATCATGCCGAAGACCAAAAGACCGCGGAAGATCCGCATGTACGGATTGGCCAGCCGGTCGATGAAACGCCCGAGCGAGCTTCGTTTCAAATCGGGGATCCACGACAAGAGAATGCTGGCGATCAGGATCCAGTAATAGACCCGTAGCGCGTAATAGACCACCGTAAGTAAAGACACCAGCATGAACCATCACTGCTCCTTGTATTCATTCACAAAGGTCCTCAGGGACCCGTCCTTGTAGTCCTGTTTGGTTGCGAACAAAAAGATTTTTTCACGAATCACTTCGATCTCGCCGTCGATGGCGTACGTGACGCCACTCAAAAACGTGATCATCTTGTTGGATTCGATGTCGTTGAGGTTCTCGAAATTGAGAATCAGGGGAACGCCTTTCAGCAGGCGGTCGGCCAGTTTGAAGACATCCGTGTCGTGTTCGACGAGCACGAAATCGATGCGATCAAACGCTTGTTTGCCTTTTTTTCGAAACAATCCCATGGTTACACCTCTTTCCTAAATAATACACTACCCAGACGCAAAACGGTAGCATGATGCTTGAGCGCGACCGGATAATCGTTGCTCATGCCGATCGACAGTTCGTTCAGATCAAGATTCAATTCGGATCGGACTTGTTGTTGCAAGTCGTTCAGGATTTGAAACTCGCGGCTGATTTGGGCCATGTCATCGGTGAACGAAGCCATGCCCATGAACCCGATGACATCGATGTTCGGCAGTGTTGCCACATCCTTCAAAAACGGTATCACGGCATCCGGTGCGAGTCCGTGTTTACTGTCTTCATCACTTATGTTAACTTGCACAAAACAACGTAATGGTTTGCTTCTTCTTTTGTTGATCTCATTCGCAAGTTTGATGTTGTCGAGCGAATGCAGGCAATCCACCAGGTCGATGACCTTTTTGACTTTCTTGGTCTGGAGCGTTCCGATGAAATGCCAGGTGATGGCGAGATCCTTCAGCGCCTCGTGTTTCATCAGAAAGGCGTCATCGCGATTTTCGCCAAAATCGTGGATGCCTTCGTCATACAGCTGGCGCATCTCGTCAGGTTGGAAGTACTTGGTTGCCGCGACGATCGTCACATCGTCATTGTTGATCGTCTTTTTGACGTCGTTTACGAAAAATATCATGGCGTTTGGAATAGGTGAAGATGCTGGTCAGGATGATGGCGATTCCACCCAGCAGCATCTGCCAGAAATCATTGAGATTGGGAATGGCGATGAGCAAAGTGAGAATGATGACGAGCGCGGCGGCGTAGATGATGTTGTAATACTTGCGTTGCATTGGATCACGTCCCTGGGGATGATTTAAAAAAGCGCCGGGGCGCTTATTTAAATCGTGATTTCAACCACGAAGGTATGGTTGTTTTCGAGGATTCTTCCTCTTCTTCGTCCTCTTTGGAACCTCGTTTGCGCGATTTTTTCGAGGCTTTCTCCGGTTCGGGCTCACCATCGTCGGGATCTTCGTAGTCGGTTGTGCCGATTTCGCTGAACTCGACACTCTTGTTCTCGTCAAAGCCGGTGGCGATGACGGTCACGATGATCTCGTCCTTGAGCTCGGTGATGACCGTGGCTCCGTAGATGATGTTGATTTCGGTGGAACTGGAGTTTTGAATCGCTTCAACGGCTTCGTTGACTTCCCACAGTGCGATGTCGACGCCGCTGGCGATGTTGACGACCGCGTCGGTGGCGCCATCGATATTGGCATCCAACAGCGGAGAATGAATGGCTTTCTTGGTGGCTTCGATGGCACGGTTTTCACCACTGGCGATCCCGATGCCCATCAGGGCCGTACCCTTGTCTTTCATGACGGTCTTGACGTCGGCGAAGTCGACGTTGATGAGACCGGGAACGGTGATGATTTCAGCGATGCCCTGGACCCCTTGACGGAGGACTTTGTCGGCTTCGCGGAAGGCTTCCAACATGGAGGTCGAACGATCGACGATGTAGAGCAGCCGGTCGTTGGGGACGACGATCAACGTATCAACATAAGGTTTGAGTGCATCGAGTCCTTCGAGAGCCGTAGCGACGCGACGACGTCCTTCAAAACTGAACGGCTTGGTCACGATGCCGATGGTCAGACATCCGGCTTCGCGGGCGATCCGGGCGATGACCGGCGCTGCGCCGGTACCCGTTCCGCCACCCATGCCGGCGGTGATGAATACCATGTCCGTCTCGGCAAGCAGTTCACGGAGTTCGTCTTCGCTTTCGATGGCAGCGCGTCGTCCGATTTCAGGATCGGCACCGGCACCGAGGCCACGTGTCAGCATTTTACCGATCTGAATGCGAGAATCTGCTTTGGAAAGACGCAGAACCTGGGCGTCGGTGTTGACGGCCACGAATTCCACTCCTTGTACTTCGTTTTCGATCATGCGGTTGACTGCGTTGCCGCCGCCACCGCCGATGCCAATGACCTTGATGGTCGGTTTTTGATTAAAGTTGTCCATCGATTCAAACATAATACGGCCTCCAATTGACTTGTTAATTTATTATATCACAATATTCGGTAAATGATAATATGTATTTTCAAGAAAAATGGCCTACTTATCGTATCTTTCGAAAAACTCCGCACGAAAATCGGCGAGTCGGTCCTGTTGGATTGCCTGGCGGATTTCGGCCATGAGATTTTTCAGGAAGTAAAGATTATGATAACTAATCAATCGTAGCCCCAGATATTCCTCACTCTTGAATAGATGACGAAGATAGCTACGGGTGTACGTGGTGCAAACCTTGCAGTCGCAGCGGTCATCGAGCGGTCCCATGTCGTCGGCATAGGTTTTGTTCTTGATGACGACTTTGCCGTGGCTCGTCACGGCGGTACCGTGGCGGGCCATGCGGGTCGGATAGACGCAGTCGAACATGTCGATCCCGCGACTGACCCCTTCGATCAAATCGTCCGGGGTGCCGACACCCATCAGATACCGTGGTTTGTCATCTGGCAACATCGGCACGACCTCATCCAGGACCTGATACATTTCACCTTTGGTTTCCCCGACCGACAGACCGCCGATGGCGTACCCGGGAAAGTCGATTGCTTTCAGTTCTTCTGCGCAATGACGGCGCAAGTCGATGTGCGGGCCACCTTGAACGATGCCGAACAGCGCTTGCGTTTCGGGATGACGGTGGGCGTCTTTGCCACGTTTTGCCCAGCGAATCGTCCGTTCGACACTTTGTTTCATGTAATCGTAATCGGAATTGAACGGCGGACATTCGTCGAAGCTCATGATGATGTCGGCACCGAGCGTGTTTTGGATGTGAATCGCGTCTTCGGGACTTAAGAAGAGCTTGGCGCCGCTTTTGTGATGGCGGAACTCGACTCCGTCTTCTTTGATTTTGCGGATGTCGGACAGACTGAACACCTGGAACCCACCGCTGTCGGTCAGCAGGGCTCCGTCCCATTTGCTGAAGCCCTTGACGCCGCCGTGGGCGGCGATGATGTCGACGCCCGGTTCCAGCCACAAATGATACGTGTTCGCCAAAATGAGGCCATCGCTGACCTCGTGGATTTCGTCGTTTTCGAGCGTCTTGACCGTCGCTTGCGTGCCGACGGGCATGAAGATCGGGGTTTCGAAACTGCCGCTTGGCGTATGGAGAATGCCGTAGCGGGCGCCCGTCTGGGCGCAGGTATGAATGTGTTCGTAGCGTACTGCCATCTAAATCACCACACCCATTATAAAACAAAAATCCTTAATGGTTAAGGATTTTGTTCATAAATTGCGGCGGGCGTTGGCGATCATCAGC
This sequence comes from uncultured Mycoplasmatota bacterium, assembly GCA_913062645.1. Taxonomy (GTDB): domain Bacteria; phylum Bacillota_I; class Bacilli_A; order Izemoplasmatales; family Izemoplasmataceae; genus Xianfuyuplasma. Next base: position 882,832 of record CAJXVW010000001.1, on the reverse strand, counting down.
TTGATGCGGTTGAGCTGGTTGATCTCCGTCGCACTGGTGTCGTAGTCGATGGCGACAATGTTGCTTTCCGGATAGGCGTTCTTGATTTTTTTGAACATGCCCTTGCCGGCGATGTGGTTGGGCAAGCATCCAAACGGCTGCGTACAGACGATGTTGGGCGCCCCGATCGAGATCAGTTCGATCATTTCGGCCGTCAGCAGCCAGCCTTCGCCGACGTGCATCGCATGGTCGAGCATGTCGTGGCCCATCTCGCGCAGTTCGTAGTACGACGTGAACGGACGGAACCCGTTTTTCTTCAACAGTTTGCGGACCTTGTTGCGGCGGTATTCGATGAACCAGATGAAGAACCGATACGTCATGGCGACGATCTTGCGACCTCCATACTTGAGAATGTCGTGGCGACTGGAATCGAAGGTGTACTGGAAGAAATCGAGGATGTTGGGGGTGATCACTTCGCAGCCTTCCTGCCGTAACAGACGCTCCAGATCGTTGTTGCCGAGCGGACTGTATTTGACGTAGATTTCGCCGACGATGCCGACTTTTGGCTTTTTGATGCTGCGGTCGACGGGGATCTCCCGGAACCGTTTCACCACCCGTTCAAACAGCTTTTGGGGGTGATAGAATACTTTCCAGGGCGGTTTGTAGAAGTATTCGTCGAGGAATCGGTTGACGTCCTGATACACGCGCTCCGTATCGCCTTCGTTGATCTCATACGGGGCGACTTCGTTGTACAGCTGCATCAACAGATCGCCCATTGCGAGACCGGTGATCAGCTTCATGAGGATGTTGGCGGTGATCTTGAAGCCGGGGTTCTTCTCCAGCCCGACGGCGTTGACGCTGATGATCGGGATGAAGTCGTAGCCGGCTTTCGCAAACGCTTTGCGAATCAGACTGACGTAGTTGCTGGCGCGGCAGCCACCACCCGTCTGGGTGATGATCAATGCGACTTTGTGGACGTCGTAGCGACCCGATTTCATCGCGTCAATGAACTGGCCGATGACGAGCATCGCCGGGACGCAGATGTCGTTGTGGGAGTACTTCATGCCCTCATGGATGACGTCGAAACTGTTGTTGGACAGAACTTCGGCGTCATAGCCTTCGCTTTTGAGGATGTGAACGAAATATTCAAAGTGGTAGGGCGCCATCGCCGGGATGAGGATCTTGTATTCGTGCTTCATCTCTTCGGTGAACAGCAACCGACCGGTGTCGTCGTAGGTCAGTTTGGCCATCACACCACCCCTTTCATCGTCGCCAGGAGACTGCGTACGCGGATGTTGGCGGTGCCGAGATTGTTGACTTCGTCGATCTTGATCGCGGTGTAGATCTTGTCGTGGCGTTCGAGAATCGACTGAACTTCGTCGGAGGTGATCGCATCCAGGCCACAACCGAACGAAATCAGCTGGACGAGATTGGCATTGTCCAGCGTTGTGACGAACTTGGCGCTGTCGTACAGGCGCGTGTGATAGGTCCATTGATTGAGGACCTTGACGAGGTCCTGATCGGCTTTGAAATTGACGCTGTCCTCGCTGATCACGACGGTGTCAAGTTGTTGCAGGAGCTTGGGGATGCCGTGGTTGATTTCCGGGTCGACATGATACGGTCGTCCCGCCAGTAAAATAATATGTTTACCATTGGCTTTGGCGTATTCCAAGGCCCGTTCGCCCTCTTCGAACACATCGTATCGATACTTCAGATAAGCCTCCATGGCAACATCGTAGGCAGCGCGCAACTGCCGTTTCGAGACAAGTTTGCGAATGCGTGGCACAGCGTGGAGCTGCTTCACGAACGGTTCTTTCTTGTTGAGACTCACATAGGGACTGTAGAACGTCTTCAAATCCAGTTCTTCGACGTTGGCCTTGATCACTTCCGGATAGAACGCGACGACCGGACAGTTGTATTCGTTGTCGCGGTAGTCCTTCTCGATGAAGTTGAACGGCATGTTGGGGTAAAACAGATAATCGATGTCCTTCTGAATCAGATTTTCGATGTGGCCATGGACCAGTTTGGCCGGATAACAGGCCGTATCGGACGGGATCGTGCCCTGGCCGAGTTCGTAGAGATCCTTGCTGGAGCGGTCGCTGTAGACGACGCGATACCCGAGTTCATTGAAAAACGTCCACCAAAACGGCAGATTCTCATACATGTTGAGGACCATCGGAATGCCGACGGTGCCGATGTACGTTCCGTTGGGATTCGATTGATACTCCATCAGTCGGTCGTACTTGTACAAATACAGATTCGGCAGGTCGTCCTTGTCGCTGACAATCCCCGCCCCCTTGTCGCAGCGATTGCCGCTGATGTGGGTTTTGTTGTTGAACAAATTGATCGTCAGTCCGCAATAATTGCTGCACTTGCGGCAGACGGCTTGTCTTGTCCGATAGGTGAAGGCGGCGAGTTCACTGGCCGATAGCATCGTTGATTTGCCGCGTGCTGATTCTTTTGCCAGCAACGCCGCGCCAAACGCCCCCATCAACCCGGCGATGTTGGGACGGACGACGTTCATGCCGATTTCCCGCTCGAAGGCGCGCAGGACCGCATCGTTGTAGAACGTACCGCCCTGAACGACGATGTGTTCCCCAAGATCGCGGCGGACATCGACGGTGCGAATGACCTTGTACAAGGCGTTCTTGACAACGCTGTAGGCCAATCCGGCACTGATGTCGGCGGTCGTGGCGTCTTCCGCCTGGGCTTGTTTGACACCGGAGTTCATGAACACCGTGCACCGGCTGCCGAGGTCGACCGGTTGCCGGGCGTCAAGCGCCAGTTCGGCAAAATCGCGAATCGGATACCCCAGCGAGGTGCTGAAGGTTTCTAAAAAACTGCCGCAGCCGCTGCTGCAAGCTTCGTTGAGGATGATCGAACGAATCGTGTTGTCGGCGATTTTGAAACATTTCATGTCCTGACCGCCGATGTCGATGATGAAATCGACGTCGGGATTGAAGAACGACGCGGCCCGGTAGTGACAGATCGTTTCGACTTCGCTGCCGTCAAGTTGAAATGCCTCGCGGATCAGCGCTTCACCGTACCCGGTGGAGTAGGCTCCGGCGATGTCGACTTTTGCGGGAAGTCGTTCGTATATGTCGTGCAACGCTTGTTTGACGACATCAACGGGGTTGCCTTTGTTGGATGAATAATAATAGTGAAGGATCGCATTGTCTTCACTGAGCAGAACGAGTTTGGTGGTCGTGCTACCGGCATCGATGCCGAGATAGGCGGGACCGACATAGTCTTCGAGGGATCGTTCGGGGACGCTGGCGCGTTCGTGACGGGCCACGAACGCGGCATGATCCGCGGTCGTTTCAAACAGCGCGCCAAGCGTCTTTTTGACGGTCTTATGCTCGCGGTGTTCGTATGCTTCCACGCGATCGACGAGTTCGTCGATCGTGTATTCCGTTTCATTGGCGGACAGGGCGGCTCCATAGGCAACGAACACTTCACCGTGTTCGGGGACGTATACGTCGTCCAAGTCCAGAAACTCGACAAATCGCTTGCGCAGTTCGCTCGCGAACGTCAGCGGGCCGCCGAGGAAGGCGACTTTTCCGGTGATGCGACGACCTTGCGACAACCCGGCAATGGTCTGATTGACGATTGCCTGGTAGATGCTGGCGGCGATGTCGTGGTGATTGGCCCCCTGATTCAAGAGCGGCTGGATGTCGCTTTTGGCGAATACGCCGCAACGGCTGGCGATCGGATAGATTTTTTCGTAGTCTTTGGCGAGTTCATTGAGGTTTGCGCTGTCGGTGTCGAGCAAGGTTGCCATCTGATCGATGAACGCCCCGGTACCGCCGGCGCAGGTGCCGTTCATCCGTTGTTCGATGTTGTTGCCGTCGAAAAAGATGATTTTGGCATCCTCTCCGCCGAGTTCGATGCATACGTCAAAATCATCGTGTTCGTGTCGCAGTGCGGTTGTCGCGCTGATCACTTCCTGGGTGAACTGAAGACCGATGTCCGTGGCCAGGAAAATGCCGGCGCTGCCCGTCACGTTGACGTGCATGCGCTGTCCGTTGAAGACGTCCTGAATGCCTTTCACGAGTTTCGTGAACGAGTTCGTGATGCTGCTCTTGTGGCGCATGTAATCCTTGTAGAGGATGGTGGCGTCTTCGTCGATGACAACGCACTTGATGGTCGTGGACCCGATGTCGATGCCGACTTGTAGCATACTATCATCCATTCGCCGTTGTCATACCTATAATTGTACTACAAATGAGCATGTTTGTAAGGGTTAATTGGAATAAGTATGATGTAAAACGCTTTTTTCTAAATTGTTGGGGTTGAAAGCCAAAAAGAAAAGCAAGTTATCACTTGCTTTTCAGGGGAATGCGGATGAAATAGTAACACAGTTCCATACCGCTGTGTTCGAACGCTTTGACGAACGAATCGTCAATCTCGTAGCCGTTCATCTCAAAATCGAATTCTTCCAGGGCGATGCGGCGAACTTGCCGCAGGGCAGCGCCGAACTCCGCTTCGGTGAATCCGGGATGTTCGAACCGCAAATAGCGTTTGGCGGGGAGCGTCACTTCGGTGAAACCGTAGCTGGGATCCACTTCGTAATCGAGCGCGGCATCCTTGCCGAACAGATAGCCGTCCTTGGTGAAGGCACCGTAGCCTTCGTCGTAACGACCGGGGATGCTGGCGAGCACCCCGTGCAGGTGATCGCAGTCCATGCCGTCTTCGGCATCGATTTTGTCCCAGAAGTCCATGTAGTTGTCGACTCCCGTGCGATGAAGATAGATGAACTTGTGGGCGGGTACTTCCTCGAGCGTAATCTTGATGTCCTGGTCCTTGACCATGATGATCACTCCTTCTTTCAGATGGTCGGGGTAGAGCACATCCTTCTTGAACACATAGGGAATCATCCGGCGTGTCCGGACGTATTCGCCGGGAGTGATGCCGAAGGCGTTCGCAAAGGCTTTGGTGAAGGCTTCCTGACTGTTGTAGCCATACTTGATGGCGGTGTCGATGATGCGCACCTGGTTGTCGCGCAGGTCGCGGGCCGCCCGGGTCAGCCGCCGGAGCTGAATGTAGTTGCGCAAGGTGCTGCCGGTATAGCGTTTGAACGTGCGACTGGTGTGGTAGGGACTGTACCGAATCGCTTTGCTGATGTCGTCAAGGGTGATCTCGTCCTCGAGGTTGCCCTCGATCCAGTCGATCGCCTTCTGAATGTCCAGTTTCATGTGCCACCTCCCACTCTACGATATCACAAGACCGGCTTGTCGTTTTGATTTGAATTGCGGTGTTGGTCTATTTCATTATAATTGAAATCAGTTGACATCGCCACTGGAATGTTATATAGTGATTACGCTCACGCAGTTCGGAACCATCCTGCGATATCAAAACTAGGAGGAGATACCCATGAGCAATGAACTGTTATGGATTTTGTTCGCCCTCGTCAACTTTGGCTTGATCGTCGGCGTTTACAAATTGTTTGGCAAGACCGGTCTGTTCGGATGGATCGCCCTTGGCACCGTATTGGCCAACATCCAGGTCACCAAGAGCATCGATTTTCAGTTCGGTGACTTCGTCGTTGCCGCGACGCTTGGCAACATCATGTATGGCACGCTGTTTCTCGTGACCGACGCTCTCGGTGAGAAATATGGCAAGACACAAGCGCGCAAGGCCGTCTTCATCGGCTTCTACAGCCTGGTCGCAACGGTCATCGTGATGACGATGAGCCTGTGGTTCACACCCAATGCCGATGACTTCGCTCACGACAGTCTCGTGACGATCTTCAGTCTCGTGCCGAGGATTGCGGCCGGCAGCCTGATTGCCTACATCGTTTCACAGACGTTCGACGTGTTCCTGTTTCACAAAATCAAGACCAGACTGCCCGACCATCGGCACCTCTATGTCCGCAACATCGGCAGCACGATTGTCTCGCAGCTGATCGACACCGTCATCTTCGTACCGATCGCCTTCCTCGGCGTCTGGCCGAACGACGTCGTCCTCGACATCTTCCTCACCACATATGTGATCAAGGTCATCGTGGCGATGCTCGACACCCCATTCGTGTACCTTATCAAGCGGCTTCGGCCGCTCGACGAAACGGCCTAGGCCGTTTCTTTTTGATTAACCCTTGTAAACGCTATCATTATTCGCTATAATTAACCTTGGAAAAACAACGAGGTGATATCATGGACAACAACTACGTCGCGCCACCCTATCGCATCAAAATGGTCGAACCGATCCGGATGACCACGCGGGACGAGCGTGAAACATTACTGAAACAAGCGGGGTACAACCCGTTTTCATTGCGCAGTGAAGACGTCTACATCGATCTTCTGACCGACAGCGGTACGGGCGCGATGAGTCATTTCCAATGGGCGGCTTTGATGCAGGGCGATGAAGCGTACGCTGGCAGCCGCAGCTTTTATAAGCTGGAGAAGGTCGTCAAGGACATTACCGGCTACGCCTATGTCATCCCAGCCCATCAGGGTCGCGGGGCGGAACAGGTTCTGCTGCCGCGCCTCGTCAAGCATGAGCACATGATCTTCATCAGCAACATGCATTTCGATACCACCCGGGCCCATGTTGAAATCGCCGGTGCGAGAGCGGTCGACTGCAACATTGATGCCGTCCTGGATACGGAAACATATCACCCGTTCAAGGGTAATTTCGATGCAGAACGATTGGTTAACATAATCAAAGAGCGCGGCGCAGAAAACATCGCTGGTATCATCATGACGATCACCAACAACTCGGCTGGCGGACAGCCTGTCAGCATGGCCAACATGCGGGCCGTGCACGCGATTGCCCGCAAATACGGCATCCCCGTGTTGATCGATGGCGCCCGTTATGCCGAAAATGCCTATTTCGTCAAACAGCGCGAAGACGGATATCAGCATAAAACAATTCGTGAGATCGCCCGTGAAGCCTTCGATCTGGCCGACATCTTCCTGATGTCGAGTAAAAAGGATGGCTTGTCCAACATCGGCGGTCTGATCGTGATACGGGATGACACGCACCTTTACAATGAATGTCGCACGCACATCGTGCCGATGGAAGGATTTCCAACTTACGGCGGACTTGCCGGGCGCGACATGGAAGTCTTGGCTGTTGGTCTTCAAGAAGCGCTCGAAGAGGACTACCTCCGCCACCGGCTCGATCAGGTGCGGTATCTTGGCGACCGCTTGCGCGACGCCGGCGTGCCGATTCAGTATCCAACCGGCGGACATGCCGTGTTCGTCGACTGCAAGAAGTTCGTACCACACATTCCGTTCGATCAGTTCCCGGCGCAGGCCGTTGTCAATCAAGTATATCTGGAGAGCGGCGTGCGAGGTGTTGAAATCGGCAGTTTCCTGCTCGGACGTGATCCCGATTCGCATCAGAATCTGGAAGCCCCGCTGGAATTGATGCGGTTAACCATTCCAAGACGAACCTATACCTACCGCCATCTCGATGTTGTTGCCGATGCAGTCATCGCCACCTACCAGCAGCGAAACGATCTGATTGGATTGGAGTTTGAGTACGAACCACCGGTGCTGCGTCACTTCACGGCTCGACTGCGACCGATTAAAAAAGTGTGACCAAAATCCATTCATCTGTGATACAATAGGACTAGCACAACATTCAATCTTAGGAGGAAACAATGGAAGAATTCACCAAAGAATATGTCTCAATGTGGAAGCGTTGGAGCGACTTTGCCGGACGTTCCACCGTACGCGAACTGTGGATGGCGATCCTCGTCAACTTCTTGATCGGTCTCGTCTTCACGATTCTCGGCCGCATCGTCAACGTGTTCAACTTTGTGTCGTACATTTATGGATTGGCCATTCTCGTACCGTTTTTGGCGCTTTGGTTCCGCCGCATGAACGACATCAAGAAGAGTCCGCTCAATCTGCTGTGGTGGTTCCTGCCGGTCATCGGCTGGATCATCGTCATCTATCTGTCTATTCAACCGTCCAAATAGGACATAAAAGACCGCATGGCGGTCTTTTTTTACGAAATCCGTTGTTTGGAATCCATTACAATGTGATATAATGTTGCTTGGATGTGTGTTTGGTTTGCATGACATCTACGAAGATTCCCAACTACGTAAGGAGGATACACCCATGAATTTTGCTTATTTGAAAGACTCTGCCAAGGCCAACCTCACAGGACAGTGGGGTGCGGCGATCGGAATTTTGCTCCTAAACGGCATCGTGCAAAGCGTACCGAGCCTGTTTGTTCAGTTTTCCGAAAACTACAGACTGCTGCTGATTTCATACGCCGCCAGTCTGGCGCTGCTGCCGCTGCAGGTCGGATACATTCGCTTCTTCCTGGTACTCGCACAAGGCGGACCTGCCGAAGTGGGCGATCTGTTCTACTCGTTCCAGGGTGGTCGTTATGGCCGCACGCTGGGAACGCTGCTGCTGATGAGCGTGATAATTCTTATGTGGTTCATTTTTATCATAACCATCCCGATTGCTATCATCAAATCCTTTGCCTATGCGATGACTCCCTACATCCTCGCTGACGAGGACTACAGTCATCTGAGCGGCATGGACGTGTTGCGGGAAAGCGAAGGAATGATGGATGGACGCAAAATGGACTTCTTCGTCCTTGGTCTCAGCTTCATCGGCTGGTATCTGGTGGTCATCATCACCTGCGGACTTGCTGCCTTCTACGTCACACCCTATGTTTCACAGACGATGGCGCAATTCTATCTGGAAGCGAAAGGCACCCCGGTTGCACCGAAAGCGCCGCCGCAGGATGTCTTCAATGAAGGACCGCGCACTGACGCATTCTATGAGTAAAACAAAACGACATTCCGCTTTGCGGGATGTCGTTTTTATGTGGTTCGGATGTACATGCTGTCGCCGAAGCTGAAGAATCGATACCCTTCTTGAATCGCCGCCTGATAGGCGCGCATGATGTGGTCGCGACCGGCCAGGGCGCTGACGAGCATCATCAACGTCGATTTCGGTAGGTGGAAGTTGGTAATCAGCTCATCAATTGCTTTAAATTGATAACCTGGATATATGAATATATCACTCCAGCCGGATGTTTCAACGAAGTTATCATAATCTCTTAAAACCGTCTCCAACGTGCGCAATGACGTCGTGCCAACGGCGATGATCTTGCGGCCGTCCTGTTTGGCGGCATTGAGAATCGCAGCCGTTTCGGCACTCATGCGATAGAACTCGCTGTGCATTACATGGTCTTCGACACTGTCGACCGAAACCGGGCGAAATGTGCCGAGCCCGACATGGAGCGTGATGGCAACGAAATGAACGCCTTTTCGTTTGATTGCGGCAATCAGATCATCGGTGAAGTGCAGTCCGGCCGTTGGCGCGGCGGCACTGCCTTTTTCTTTGTTGTAGACCGTCTGATACCGATCGTTGTCCAGCAGGGTTTCGTGAATGTAAGGTGGCAGCGGCATCTCGCCAAGTTCATCGAGGACTTCATAGAGGATGCCGTCATAGATCAGTTCGAAATCCCGTAGCCCTTCTTCCTTCACGGCCACACAACGGGCTTTCAAGCGTCCGTCGCCGAACGATAGAATGGTTCCTTTTTTGATTCGACGGGCTTTTTTGACAAGGCATTCCCAGCGGTCATCGTGCAGTTGCTTGAGCAACAAGATCTCGATCGTCGCTCCAGTGCCTTCCTTGGTCCCGATCAGGCGAGCCGGGATGACCGACGTGTCGTTGACGACCAGCACGTCGCCTTTATGAAGGTAATCAATGAGGTTGCGGAATTTGTCATGAACGACCTCGCCACTGTCTTTGTTCAGAACCAGCAACCGCGACGCGGCGCGGTCGGCAAGCGGAGTCTGGGCGATCAGTTCCTCGGGAAGATGGTAATCGAAATCATCGACACGCATCAAAACAACCTCATGTTATGGGTTTTCTTGAGATGGGTATAGGCTTTTTCGGTGGCCACACGACCTCGTGGTGTTCGCTTGATGAAGCCGATCTGAAGCAAATAGGGTTCGTACACGTCTTCGATGGTCGTGGGCTCTTCGCCAATCGAGGCGGCAAGACTTTCCAGTCCGACCGGACCGCCACCGAAGTTCTCGATGATGCCGAGCAAATAGGCATGATCCTTGCCATCGAGACCGATCACGTCAATGTTCAATTTATTCAGGGCCAGCTGGCACATTTTCATGTCGATGACGCCGTCGTTGAGGACATCGGCGAAATCGCGGACCCGGCGGAACAGCCGGTTGACGATGCGCGGCGTGCCACGACTGCGGCGAGCAATTTCAAAGGTCGCGTCTTCGTGGATGTCGGTTTCGAAAATGCCCGCAGTGCGGCGGCAAATCTCCTTGAGTTCCGCCTCGTTGTAGTAGTTCAACTTGTGCACGACACCGAAACGATCGCGCAAGGGAGCGCTCAAATCACCGAACCGCGTGGTTGCGCCGACCAGCGTGAAGGGCGGCAAATCGACACGAATCGATTTGCTGGTGGTATCGCGCCCGACAATGATGTCGATGACATAATCCTCCATGGCGGGATACAGAATCTCTTCGACAATCCGCGGCAACCGATGAATCTCATCGATGAACAGGATGTCACCGGGCTCAAGACTCGTCAAAATCACCGCAAGGTCGCCACTTCGCTCGATTGACGGACCGCTTGTGATCTTTATGTTAACTCCGATTTCATTCGCTATGATATTGGCTAATGTCGTTTTTCCTAGTCCTGGAGGACCATACAAAAGGACATGATCCAATGCTTCGTTGCGATTCTTCGCGGCACGAATGAAAATGTCCATCATCTCTTTGACTTCGGACTGGCCGATGAATTCCTGCAACAACTTCGGACGGAGCGACAGGTTCTCGATGTCTTCGGGCAGAATGTCGCTTGTATACACACTTTCAGTCATAGTAACACCTCATAAAAATTATACCCATATTACTCTCATTTTACAAAACATTTTTGTTATCGGTAAACTTAACACACTTATTATTGTATAATAAAATAGAGTATGATACAATAAATTAAAGGGGAATGGCTTACCTAATAGATATTCCGGGAGGTGCGTTTTGGTGAAAGAGTCCGAACTCAAAACTTACGACATCGCTTCATACGACATTGAGCTCGATTACAACAAACAGATCGAACCAATTGAAAAGCGCATCGACAAATTGAATGATACCCATGAATCCAAGTCCTTGAAAGCCCACAAGGACTTTTTGAAAAAGGAAAAGAAAGCCAACGACACAATCAATCAACTCGGTGAAAAGTCCGTTCTCAAACATCAGCGCATCGAACGTGCGGTCGAAAACAAACTGAACAAGCTAAAAACCAAGGAAGACCGCTACCAACGCGAGTTGGACGACTTCATCGCAGCCAGAACCGAGGAAGCGAACGCCGCCAAGGCGGAGATCGATCAGATCATCGCCGAACTCAAAGTCGAACAACAAGAACAAATCGCTGCGATTCAACTCAAATACAAGGAAAACATCGAATCCTACGTCGAGAAACTCGACATCTACAACAACAACTACGAACAGAACAAAGTTCGTCACTTTGAACAAATCAACGACTACCAGAAGCAACTCAACGACCAGATCGCGACAATCCAGGCATTTTACGACGAGACCATCGAGAAGCTTGACAACCGCGTCGCCGCCTTCCTCCAGGAAAAAGAGGAATCCGACAAGATCATTCAGGATCGTTTCGAGGATACGCAGCGCGTGCAGGCCAACATGGCCACCACGATCCGCAAGCAGGCCAATGTCCAGATCAACGACGCCAACGCCTACGTTGACAAACTCAAACAACAGTTCGAACTTCATTACGCGCCGAAGATCGAACGCATCGAACATCGCCTCGAAGAGCTTCAGGTGGCCTACGAAGAACGCGTCAAACTGATTGAAACCGACACCCAGATCAACCTGGCGAAACTTCAGGATCAACTCGCCGAACTCGACGACCAGAGCAACAAGAAGGCTCGCAAGAACATCGAAATGAAACTTGGACTCTTTGAAATGCGGGCGGCAACCACGCTCGAATACGAACAGAAACTGCTCGTCGAGCAAAAACGCGTGTTGGAACACGAACACACCTTTTTGCAAGAACAGCTCGACTACGAACTCACCAATCTCGAAAAACTCCGTGTCTTCTTGCTCGACGATCAGAACAACCTCAAGGAAACCGGCGACTACTTCCGCGATCTCAACGTGGTGCTCAAACGCGAGCTGAACCGGTTCGAACTCGCCAACAACGCCTACCTCTTCAAACACGAACAACTCAAGGCCGAGTTCATCCGCCAGTACACCCGCATCTTCAGCGACCTCAAACGAGCGATCGTGCAACTGGCCCAGGCCTATCTCGAGAAGATCGCCGACAACAACCATGCGATCGACGAAATCAACAAGTTCCTCGACACCGCCGAACCGCTCCGCGAGATCGAAGTCAACCGCCTGCGCGAATCGATCGAGATCAACGAGGTCGAAGAACGCTACAACATCAAATTCGCCAAACAGGAATACGAACAGAAACTGATCGACAACGATCTGGCCTTCGCCATCAAGGAAGAGGAACTCAAGACCCGCGAACTGATGAGCGAATACCACAAGGACGTCGCCGACATTAAAAACAAGGAAGTCTTCGACAAAGCTCTTGAAAAAGCCAAACTCAAACACTCCAAAGCCCAGGAGACCTACAAGCTCCGACTCAACAACACGAAGCTCGAACGGCGTCTTCTGAAAAGCAAATACGACACCGAGCAGGGCATCCTGCTCGAACAGAAACAACTGGCCGAAATCGACGTCCGCAAGCACAATGCCTTGTGGTCCAAGGAAATCGAATACGCGATCAAGAACGTCGAGATCGAAGCCAACTACAAGATGGAAGTGATCAACAAGGCGCTCGAGGAGGATCTCGTCAAACTCGAGGAAGAAACAACCCGGGCCAACCACGAGAAAGCCGCTTACGACAGCAACATGAAAGCCGCGATCGACGCCAAACGGCGGGACATCGAAGATCGCAAACGCACCACCGTCAGCGAGCTTGACAAGAAACGCCAGCGCATCGACGAAGCGCTCACCCGCGAAATCCGCGAACCCAACCGCAACATTCTAAAAACCGAGGCGATCGTCGACGAACGGCTCAGCAAACTCGACATCAACAACACGATCTACGTCGACTTCATCGCCGACAGCATGAACACCTACCGCGACGACAAACTCACACTCGAGCAAGTCCGCGACATCATCCTCAACAACGACACCATCTACGACAAGACCGCCAAATACCTGCAGCGCGCCTACGACGTTCTCCGTGACGCCGTCACGTTCATGCAGGACATCGAAAAACAGAACATTCTCAACCAGATTGCATCCACCTCGGATCAATCCCAGATCAAAAAGCTCAACAAGCAGCTCGCCAAGGTGGAAGCCGATCACGCCAAACAAACCGCGAGCATCCAAACCACCCAAAACGATCACACCGCCATCAACAAGGCCTTGATCGACACCGAACTGGCCAACTTGAAGCGCGCCAATCCCGACTCGATCGACGCGCTCGTGCAACTGGCCGAAACATCGTACCACAAGGTGTTCGATCAGATCAACGACCTCCAAGCCGAGCTGCGCACCGAAATCAAGGCCCTCTACGAACCGTTGACGACGACCGATCGCGAACTGATCGAACACGCCCGCGTCAACGCCGACAAGGCGAAACAGCTCGTCGACAACGAACAACGCCGCAAGTTCGAACCCCTCGACCAGGAACTCGAGGCCTTTCTTGCGAAAACCAAACAGGATCGCGACGCCTTCGTCGCGTCTCTTGACGCCAGCATCGCCGAGTTGCGCGCGCAAATCAACCATCTCAAAAACGAAGCGCTCGAACAGATCCGGGCCATCAACGCCGAAAAAGACCGCATCATCAACGAGAAATCACTGCAGAAACAAGCCATAGAGGAGACCGAGGACAAGGAAATCGTCAAACGTCACGAACAGATCGACGAGCAGATCACCACCCTCGCCCGTGAGTTCGACCAACAAAATGCCCGTCTTGACGCCAAGGACGCCGAAGCGAAAAAGATCTTCGACTACGAAGACCGCATCCACAACATCGCCGTCGAGAGCGCCACATCACGATTCAACGACGCCAACATCAAAGCCGAAAACGTCCATCTCAACAATCTCAAGCAATACCAGCGCGATCTCGAACAGGCCAAACGCGACCGCGATCGTCGCAAGGACGATTATGCCCAGGAGCTCAAGGCTCGCACCAAGGACTTCGAAAAGAACATCTTCACCGTTCGTCCCCGCCTCGAGGAATCGATCGGCGACGCCCAGAAACAGATCGAATCGCAGATTGCCGAGAAGACCGAACAGAAACAAGATCTGCTCAAGAACAACGCGAAACTCGTCGAATCCGCCGAAACGGCCCTCTACTCCGCCTTCCAGGAAGGCTATGACAAACTGCGCGACAACCTCCGCGCCTACATTGACAAATACCGCGTGATCGAACAGGAATACCTGACCAACAACAGCCAGGCCAACGACCAGATCACCGCCAACAACGTCGCCTTCTCCAAGGCGCTCTTTGAACTTAGCAAAACCAAGCACCAATCCACCTTGAAACAGCTTCAGGACATCAACCAGACGCTGTTTGGAAAGGAGGCGTAAGTCATGGCCAAATCGACCAAGTCAGCTCTGCCGAAAGTCATCAGCAAAGCCAACAAGGACATCTCGACGATCATCGAAAAGGACATCGCCCGGGAATCCGATCTGCTCAAGGACCTCGTCGACCAGGTGCTCGCCGCCAACATGGAAGTCAAGAAGAAAAACAACCAGCGGATCAACGACACCAGACGCCGCCTCCAGGAACTCGACATCGAAATCGACGAACTCAACCAGTCGATCGACCTCGTCGATCGGGAAACGGTGCTCGAACAACTCAACCAGATGATCGACGCCGAAAACACCATTTTCGCCGCCCGTCAGGAAATCCGTTTCTACGAAAACGACCACACCGCCGACAAACTCGAAACCATCGACGATATCTACAAGAACCTCGCCGCGTCGATCGTGTCGACGACCGACATCGAGGACAACTACAAACAAATTCTCCATGACAACAACGACCTCCTCTACGACAAACAAAAGGCCGTCACCGACGACATTCTCCAGTTGATGGACAGCCTCTACCAGCAAAAACGCACCTTCACCAAGGACCAGATCGCAAAGAGCAACGAGATCAAGGACCGCGTGCGGGCCATCGAAGAACAATTCACCGACGCCATCGAGGCGCATCTGGAACAGTATCGCCAGATCCAGGCCGAGAGCACCAGCATGTTCACCCCGGTCGACGACGACGTCTTCATCGGCGAAAAAATCACCACCGACCACGCCGCCACACTCGAAGCGATCGCCGCCAAACGCGAACAGATCGACGAACAGTATCAGATCAAACGGCAACAGATCATCGACCAGTACATCGCGTACGAAGACGGCGTCCGCGCCAAACTCGAAGCCGCGAACAAACAGGCGCTCGAAGCCGAACGTCAGGCCCAGCGGGACAAGGACGAACAACTCAAGAACATCCGCCTGCTGATCATCGACGCCGAAAAGAAACAGGACTACGCCAAGGTTCAGTCGCTGATGAAACAGTTCGACAAGATCGACAAGCAGAACGTCGCCAAAGTCGGCGCCAAGACCGACAAGCAACTGGCGATCGAAACCAAGAAGACCAAGGACAAGGCCGTCCAGCAACTGCTCAACCACGAACTCAAGTACGTTCAGGACAAGAACAAGCAGGACCTCGCGGAACAACTGGAAACGATCAAATTCGAAGAGGCCAAGATTCTCTACAAGATCAAAGCCGACCACCAGGGTCTCCAGGGCGACGTCACCATCAACAAACGCCTGATCAAGGAACTCGAACGGTTCCTGAACGACTCTCAGAAAACCCTCACCGAACTGTTCGACCTCAAACTCGAACTGCGCCTCGCCGAACTCGAGATCATGCGGTTGAACGAACTGCGCGACCACGAACTGATCGCGACCTTCAAGGCGCTCCTGCAGGAACTCAAGGACATCGAACAGAAACGGCTTCTGCTGCTTCAGGAAAGCGGCAGCAATCATGAACTGATTCGCATCGAACAAACCTATCAGATCGACAAGACGATTCTCGATCTGCGTCTTGCCAAGGAACTGGCCGACATCGACAAGCTGATTCTCAAGACCCGCAACGAGTCGCTGATCAAGACCGAAAAGGTCCAGGAAGACGCCAACAGTGACATCATCTATCAGGAATCGCTGATCAAGATCGCCCAGAAAGAACGCGAACTGCAGCTCAAGAAAGTCCGTTCGCTCTATGAGAACGAACGAAGCCTCGCCGAAGAACAGTTTGAACGGATCAATCTGGGCATCCAGGTCAACGACACCTTCGTCAAGACCACGCTGCAGAACCAGATCCTCTTCGCCGAACAACAGATCCAGTGCGCCAACAGCGAGTTCGACATCCGCGTCGAGAACATCAATCTGACCCGCGAACAGGAACTGGCCTACGCCAACAAGAAAATCGACTATTATCGCCAGAAATACGAATACGAGAAATCGAAACTCGAAAAAGAACGCAACGACAAGCTCGAAGACCTCAACTTCAAACTGCTGCTGTTCACCGACAAACGGGAAAACCAATCGATCCAGGATCAGATCGATCGTCTCAACCATCGCTACGACGAGATGATCGCCGCGATCGACAAGGACGAACAGGCCGATCCGCAGATCAAACGCTACGAAACGGTCATCCAGGCCGCTGAAAAACGTGCCGAACAGGCCATCGAGGAGGCGTCACTGCTCAAGGACCAGACGGTCCAGGCGTTCGAACAGCTGTACGAGCAGACCAAAGCCAAGTACGAACAGATCGAACAGACCAACCACGCCCAGGACACCGCCGGCATTCTGCCGCTTCTCAACAGCGGTGCCGTCACCAGCGCCGACGACCGCCTGCAGCGCGCCATCAAGGAAGCCGAGGAACTTTACGAAGAACGGGTGAAAGAGCCGCTTGAGATCATCCACAAGACGAAACAACAGTTGCTCGAGATGACCAGCGACGAAGCGACCGAAACGTTCATCGCCACACAGAAGGACCGCAAGCGCCAAGCGATCGAGGTCCATGCCAAGGAACTCGAAGCGATTCACAACGAACGGGAACGTTCGCTCGCCGAGACGACCAAGGCGATCGAGGACCAAAAGGCCGCGATGAAAGCCAAACTCGAACATGAAAAGGACGCCTTGTTCCACGCTCCGCTCTATCGCGACGAGGCGGCCATCAACGCCGACTACGCCACTCTTCAAGAGCGCGAGAAGGAACACTTCCAAACGCTGCTGCGCACCCGTCAGGATTTCATCAACGCCGAACTGACGCGCCACGCCGACGTGCTCAAGGACACCGCCAAACTGATCAAAGCCACCAACAAACCCTACAAGAAGTTCATCCGCAAGGCCTCACGCGGTCTCAACGCCGAGAAAAAAGAACTGGTGCGCCGCAACAAGCGCCAGCTCAAGAAAGAACTCGCCGAAGCCAAGGACGACTTCACCGCCGATTTCCAACGATCCAATTAAAAATGCGTTCCCGCGGGAACGCATTTTTTATTTCAACAGAGTCAGGAAACTGGTGCCGTAGGGGGCCCGTTCGGTATTGAAGTTGTCGCTGATCGTCGCGCCGATGTCGCCGAACGTTTGACGAATCGGCAACGCGCCACCGGCGATCGAAGGACTCCAGACCAACAGCGGAACGTACTCACGCGTATGATCGGTGCCGTGGTGCGTCGGATCGTTGCCGTGGTCGGCGGTGATCATCAACAGATCGTCGTCGTTGAGCACGCGCATCAGCTGAGCCAGCTGGCCGTCGAACTCTTCGAGCGCATCCTTGTATCCGACGGGATTGCGACGATGGCCGTAGAGTGCGTCGAAATCGACGAGATTGAGGTAGGCGAGTCCGGTGAACGGCTTGTGCGCCTGGTCGATGAAGTTTTCCATGCCGTGGTGATTGCTTTTTTGTTTGTAACTGGCGGTGATACCTTCCCCATCGTAGATGTCGTTGATCTTGCCGAAGGCGATGACGTCCTTGCCGGTATCCTTCAGGTAGTTTAAAGCGGTTTTCGCAAAGGGCTTGAGCGCGTAGTCGTGGCGGTTCGCCGTCCGCGTGAAGGATCCCTTTTTGTCACCGATGAAGGGACGGGCGATGACGCGTCCGACGCGCCATTCTTCTTTCATCGTCAGTTCGCGGGCGATCTCGCAGGCTTCGTACAAAGTGTCCAGACCCACCGCTTTTTCATGCGCGGCTATCTGGAGGACGCTGTCGGCCGACGTGTAGACGATCAAATCGCCGGTCTTGAGCTGGTGTTCGCCGTACTCTTCGATGATGTCGGTGCCGCTCGCCGCCTTGTTGCCGACGATGTTGCGGCCGGTGCGCCGGGCGAGTTCATTGATCAGTTCGGCGGGGAAGCCGTTCTCGGTGAAGGTGATGAACGGCGTTTCGATCTTCAGACCCATCAGTTCCCAGTGCCCGGTCATCGTGTCCTTGCCGTTGCTGATTTCGATCATCTTGGTGTGATAGCCGATCGGACTGTCGGTCGGTGGTACGCCGACGATGTCCGTCAGGTTGCCGTAGCCAAGCTGCTGCATCGTCGGCAAGTGAATGCCGCCGGTCGCTTCGCTGATGTGCTTGATCGTGTTGGTGCCCGCGTCGCCGAATGCCTCGGCGTCGGGCAACGCGCCACAACCGACGCTGTCGATGACGATCAGAAAGATTCGTTTGAACATGGTATCTACTCCTTCTTGTTGGCACGCGGATGGAATTCCTCGTACACGTCCTTGAGCTGTTGTTTGGTGATGTGCGTGTAGATCTGCGTGGTCGAGATGTCCTCGTGCCCGAGCAGTTCCTGAACGACGCGCAGATCGACGCCGTTGTCGAGCAGATGGGTGGCGAAACTGTGGCGCAGGGTATGGGGCGAGACGTCTTTGGTGATGCCGGCCTTCTGCGTCAGGGTTTTCAACACCTTGTAGAATCCGACGCGGGAGATGCTGCCGCCGCGGCTGTTGACGAACAGAATGTCGCCGGGGACTTTCTTGAGTTGCGGGCGGCCTTTGTCGAGATAGCGGCGAAGGGCGTAGGACGCTTCCGCGCCGACGGGCACGATGCGTTCCTTGTTGCCTTTGCCGGTGACATTGATGAAGCCCATGTTGATGTGTAGGTCGCTCAGTCGCAGATCCAGTAGTTCGCTGATGCGAAGACCGCTTCCGTACAGCATTTCAAGCATCGCCTTGTTGCGCAGTTCGAGCGGATGATCGCCATCGGAGGCGATCATCAGGGCATCGACTTCCTCGACGCTCAGAACGGTCGGCAGTTTCTTTTCCTTTTTCGGCAGACGAACGCCGAGTGCGACATTGGCCTGGACAAGTTTTTCGAGCAGCAAATACTTGTGGAACGAACGGATTGCGCTCATCTTGCGGGAGATGCTGCTGGTCGAGGAATCCTTGCGCTTGAGCCGGGCGATGAAATTGCGGATGTGTTGTTTGGTGATGCGGTCGGGATCTTCGATGTTGTAGTTGCGGGAAATGAACTCGACATACTCAGTGAGGTCGGTTACGTAGGATTTGATTGAGTTGGAGCTGAGTCCTTTGGTGATGCGCAGATAGTACTCATACTCCTTGAGCAGACGTTTGAGCATTCAAGTCACCTCCACGAAGGTTTGGAATACGATGTTGCCGAGCAGGATGCCACTTCGGCTCAGAAACAATCGGTCGTTGTCATGTATGATAAAGCCATTGTTGATGTGGTTGTTGAGTTCTGGATAGCGCGCGAACAGATCGGTGTCATAGCGCTGGTTCAGTTCCGTTACCGATACGCCCTTGGTCAGACGCAATCCGAGCATCAGCGCATCGGCGAGTCCGTCGGTGACTTCGACGGATGTCGGCTGGAAATCATCGCTCGCTGCCCGCTGGATGTAACGGCGGACGTTCGGTTCATGGTAGAACCGCTTGCCGTCCATCAGCGAATGCGCACCGCTGCCGAATCCACGGTAATCGCGATTCAGCCAGTAGGTCTTGTTGTGTTCGCTTTCGGCACCGTTTCTGGCGAAATTGCTGATTTCGTATTGGTCATAGCCATTGGCCTGCAAGGTGTCGATGACCCGTTCGTACATGGCGCCTTCGAGATCTTCATCGTTGGGTTCGATTTCGTTCTTCCGGTACATGTGGAACAGGATCGTCTTCTCCTCGAGGATCAGCGAGTAGTAACTGATGTGATCCACGCCCAGCGCGATGACCTTGTTGAGGTCGTCGTCCAATTCGGCCATCGTCTGGCCGATCAGACTGAAGATCATGTCGACGCTGATGGTTGGGAACTTGGCGTCACGCAACAGTTGGATGCCGTTGGTGACATCGGCGAGCTTGTGATCGCGATTGAGGAACTTCAGTTGTGCGGACTGGAACGTCTGGACGCCGATTGAGACGCGATTGACGCCGTGGTGTTGCAACAGGGCAATCTTCGACGCGGTCAGATTGTTCGGATTGGTCTCGATGGTGTATTCGACAAGACGCGATGTATCGACTACTTGACTGATCGTTTCGAGCAGTTTAGCAAGCAGTTGCTCATCGAGACTGAGCGGCGTACCGCCGCCGATGTAGATGGTCTTGATGTCAACCAGATCGTCTTGGTGTACGACCAGTTCCCGACACAAGGCGTCGATGTAGTTCCGTTTCTTCCTGTCCGATGCGATTTCCTTGTGGAAGTCGCAGTAGGTACAAATATGATCACAGAACGGTATATGAACATATATGCTGGTTAACATAATAACACACCTCTACTTCAATTGTATCACAATGTCCTCAATTCACAAGCACTAAACAAAAGAAAAAAGAGGATTTCGCAATCCTCTTAGTCGTCGAGACTGAGTACGCTCAGGAACGCTTCCTGCGGGACTTCGACGTTGCCGACGGCCTTCATCCGCTTTTTGCCTTCCTTCTGCTTCTCAAGAAGTTTCTTTTTGCGTGAGACGTCGCCGCCATAACACTTGGCGAGGACGTTCTTGCGCATCGCCTTGATCGTGCTGCGGGCGATGACCTTGCTGTTGATCGCCGCCTGCACGGGGATTTCGAACATGTGGCGGGGGATGACGTCCTTGAGTTTTTCGGTGATCGCTTTGCCGCGGCGAAACGCGAACTCGCGGAACACTATGGTCGACAGCGCGTCGACGATTTCGCCGTTCAGGAGAATGTCCATCTTGACAAGGTCGCTGCGGCGGTACTGGCTGAACTCGTAGTCGAAACTGGCGTAGCCCTTGGTGCCGCTTTTGAGACGATCGAAGAAATCATAGACGATTTCAAGCAGGGGCATTTGATAGACAAGCTGAACACGGTTTTCACCGATGTACTGCATGTCGCCGAAGATGCCGCGCTTGCTTTGACAGAGTTCCATGATCACGCCGACGTAGTCTTCCGGCGTCATCACGGTCGCCGTGACATAGGGCTCTTCGATGAAGTCGATTTGTTGAATCGGCGGCATGTCGCAGGGATTGTCGATGTTGACGACGCTGCCGTCGGTCTGATGCACGTGATAGATGACGCTCGGACTGGTGGCAATCATTGGAATGTTGAACTCGCGGTCGATGCGTTCCTGGATGATTTCCATGTGCAAGAGTCCGAGGAACCCGATGCGGAAGCCGAAGCCAAGGGCTTGCGAGGTTTCCGGTTCGAAGATCAGGGACGCGTCGTTCAATTTGAGTTTCTCAAGTGCGTCGCGGAGGTCTTCGTAATCGCCGCTGTCGATCGGATAGAGACCGCAGAACACCATCGGATTGAGCTTGCGATAACCGGGCAGCGGTTCATTGGCGCTCTTCGGCACGCTGGTGATCGTGTCCCCGACGCGGACGTTTTTGACGTCCTTGATCGACGCGGTGAGAAAGCCGACGTCACCAGGTGCGAGGTAGTCCTTCTTCTTCTCGGTTGGCGTGAACACGCCGACATCGATGACTTCGTATTCGGCTTTGGTCGCCATCATTCGGATCTTGTCGCCTTTCTTGACGGTGCCTTCGACGATACGGATCGAGGGGATGACGCCACGGTAGGGATCGAAATACGAGTCGAAGATGAGCGCTTTGAGCGGCGCTTCCGGATCGCCTGTCGGGGCGGGGATGAGATGGACGATCTGTTCGAGGATGTCGGTGATGCCGAGGCCTTCCTTGGCGCTGGCCAAAACGGCGTCGGAGGCATCGAGACCGATGATGTCCTCGATTTCCCGTTTGACTTTGTCGGGTTCGGCGCTGGGGAGGTCGATTTTATTGATGAGCGGCAGGATTTCCAAATCGTTGTCGATTGCGAGATAAACATTGGCGAGCGTTTGCGCTTCGATGCCCTGGGCGGCGTCGACGACGAGCACCGCGCCTTCGCAGGCGGCGAGGCTGCGCGACACTTCATAGGTGAAGTCGACGTGGCCGGGCGTATCGATGAGATGGAAGATGTAGGTGTTGCCGTCCTTGGCCTTGTAGGCGATCTCGACGGCGTTGAGTTTGATTGTGATGCCGCGCTCGCGTTCGATGTCCATCGAATCGAGGAGCTGGTTCTTCATGTCGCGGGCGCTGACCGATTCGGTGTGTTCGAGGATGCGGTCGGCGAGGGTGCTCTTGCCGTGATCGATATGAGCGATGATGCTGAAATTGCGAATCAGCTTCTGCCGTTCGCGGATCTTGTCGTAATCGATTGATTTGCTCATGTCGTCACCTCCTCGGTAAACCTAACTTATTGTACATCATGTGGCGATGGAAATCAATACAATGTGGTTGTTTTCACCGCGTGAACGTGATCGTCGTTTCGTTGCTTGCGTCCGGATCAAACCGATAGCCATCCTGGGACCATCGTTTGATGTCGTCAATCGATGTGATTTGGTTTTGAATCATGTAATCGAGAACCATGCCGCGGCCCATCTTGGCGTAGGTCGCCTGGTTGACGAGTTTGCCGTTTTTCTGTTGCAAAAACTGAACGGTGATCATGGGAACCGTAAGCATCCTGGCGAACTCGTTGCTGGCGAGATTGATGACGGTTTCGCCGGCAAATACGGGATCCAAGTTCCAATAGGCATATAGATCCTGATTCAGTTTGGCTTTCATGTCCAGACGATAGGGAGCAATCAAGGTTCCTGGTTCCAACACGCCGTAGAGCGCATCCAGAATTCGAACATGATTCTGTATGTAGTTCATCATTTCCTCGTCGTAATCCTCACGATTGAGCTGTTTGAATACGAGTCCTGTATAGCTGGAGAAGGCGTGATGGGTGTCACTGTTGGTGAAGTTCTTGTACGCTTGGTATGTTTGATCCAGAATGTCACCTTTGACTGACAAGGCTTTGCCCAGTCTGACTTTGCTCATGCGGGAGAGCGTCGTGACAAGGTTGGCGGTTTTGGTCGCATCAAACAAGGGAGCGTCTTGCAACCGCTCGTCGCGGCAGTAGGATGCGGTCTTGCTGGGGGACAGGATGATTTTCATCGTGATTCACCTCATAAACATTATAGTATTATGGTATAATGGATGCAAGCAAAGGGAGTGAAAATCATGCTGATCCTGTATCTACTCGGCAAACGTCTTGACAAGAAAGACGACCATGCCTTTCTCAACTACTGGGAACTGAAGTTCCTGCCTCGTCTTCGTTATTACATGTTCGGCGCGTTGATCTACTACGCGTTGGCGCTCGGTATCATCCTCGAGGTGTTGCTCTGGGGCAACGATTCCATCTTGTTCGGATTGTTGATGCTGGTGCTGGCGTCGATCACCTATGGTATTCTGTTGTTGCGCAGTGCCATCCGATTCTTCGCCAAGTACAACGGTCGTTACATCATCGTCAAGTCGGGTGGCAGCCGTGACACGTTCGACAAAAGCAATGTCGTAAATTAAAAGAGCGAAAAATCGCTCTTTTTTGATGGTCACGGATCGCATTCGAAACTACCTCGAAGCCATCATCTTCTTTTTCCGGGAAGAACCTCAGAATCCCACAACGTAATGAATCACGGCGAAGATGAGACTCACGATCACATAGCGGATGAGAATCTTGTTCAGTGGCGGATACGGCTGTCCTTTGAACGCGCTTCTGCGGATCAGCGTGAAACCCACGCTGATCGTGCCAATCAGAAATCCGTAAAACAATGAGTTCAGAACATCCATTGCCGCACCTCTTCTCCATTTCCTACATTATACCATAGTTCAAACAAAAAGAGATGGAGCAATTTCCATCTCTTCTTAATATCATGATAACCGATAAGCCATGTTCTGTACCCTCGAGAGGGCGGCAATCATTTATCTCTGCATGCGCAGCTCCGTTGTTGGTTCATTTCCCACGCCGGAGTGCCCCTACCATAATTTGGGTTTCTAGCTTGCGGGGTTTACCCGTTCCACCCGTCCGGTTTCCCGGCCGGCTCGTCTCTGTGGCACTTTTACAGGTACCGACGCCATTTGACAGGCGCCTTCCCGGCCGTCACGTCCGAAGACGTGCATGGAGTTATGGTTTCCTCCATCACAATCACTACAAGCGTCTCAGCTTGTGCTAGCATGGACTTTCCTAACGTTTCCGCTCGATTGCCTGGTTACCACTTAAAATGTCTTCTAGGATGTTCTCAAGGTCCTCGATGCACGTACCGCAGGCGAGGCCGGCGGCGGTGCGATCGGTGATCTTGTCGACGGTGTCGGCGCCATCTAGGATGGCGCGGACAATCGTCTCGTATGTGACCTCTTCACAAAAACAGATGATGTCGTCTTTGCGGTAAGGCATGGTGGTTATTTGTTGCGCGGCTTGCGGGGGCGCGAGCTGCGACGGCGGTCGCCGCCACCGCGCGGTTTGTCGTCCGATTCTTTCTTGTTCGGATCGCGGGGTGGCTTGGGCAGCGTGTCCTTGCGCGACAAGTCGATGCGACCACGGTCGTCGATGCCGATGACCTTGACGGTGATGACATCGCCGACGTTGGCGACGTCTTCGGTCTTGCCGATGCGCTCGTGGGCGAGTTTGCTGATGTGGCACAGACCTTCGGTGCCGGGCCACAGTTCGACGAAGCAGCCGAACTTCTCAACGCGGGTGACTTTGCCGCTGAACACTTCGCCGACCTTCGCTTCGCGGACGATGTCCTCGATGAGCGCGATCGCTTTGTTGATGTACTCCTGCGTGTGGTGCATGATGTAGATGCTGCCGTCTTGTTCGATGTCGATCTTGACGTCGTTGCACTGTTCGATGATCGAGGTGATGACTTTGCCGCCCGGGCCGATGACGTCGCGGATTTTGTCAACGTCGATGTGCATGACCTTGACTTTGGGGGCGTGCTTGCTGACTTCCTTGCGCGGTTCGCTGATCACGGCATTCATGTTGTCGAGAATCTGCAGACGGGCGACGCGGGCCTGGTTCAGCGCTTCTTCGAGAATCTCTTTGCTGAGACCGGCGATCTTGATGTCCATTTGCAGGGCGGTGATGCCCTTGGCGGTACCGGCGACTTTGAAGTCCATGTCGCCATAGTGGTCTTCCATGCCTTGGATGTCGGTCAGGATGCTGTAGTGCTCGCCTTCCTTGATTAGACCCATGGCAATCCCGGCGACTTGGGCCGAGATCGGAACACCGGCGGCCATCAGGCTCATGCTGCCGGCACAGATCGTGGCCTGGCTGCTGGACCCGTTGGATTCGAGGATCTCCGATACGATGCGGACGGTATACGGGAAGTCGTCCTTGCTCGGCATGACTTGCTTGAGGGCGCGTTCGCCGAGCATGCCGTGGCCGATTTCGCGGCGTTTCGGCGGGCCGTAACGGCCGGTTTCACCGACGCTGTACTGCGGGAAGTTGTAGTGCAGCATGAAGTTCTTCTTGGTGATTTCGTCGTCCATGCCGTCAATGATCTTGTATTCGCTCATGCTGCCGAGGGTCGTCAGCGCGAGCGCTTGCGTCTGGCCGCGCGTGAACATCGCGCTGCCGTGGGTCAGTTCGAACAGGTCGATCTGACTGTCGAGGTCGCGCAGTTCGTCGAGGGCGCGTCCATCGGGACGAACCTTGTCTTCGCTGATGCGACGACGCATTTCCTTCTTGGTGATGTCGCTGCAAATGTTGGCGACGTAATTGAGAAGATCGCGCAGTTCGTCTTTTTCCAGATCGGCGTACTTCTCTTCGAACTCGCTGACAACCTGGTCGGTGACGGCGCGGAGCGCTTCGGCACGGGCCAGTTTTTCAGGAACCTTGACGGCTTCGACCAGTTCGGCCTTGGCCCGTTTGGTCACTTCTTCGACCAGCGGTTCGGGGGTCGTGATGTACTCGAATTCACCGGTTTCCTGGCCGACTTCGGCGACGATCTCTTCTTGGAACGCGACGAGTTTCTTGATCCACTCGTGTCCGAACAGCATCGCTTCGAGCATGTCGGCTTCGCTGACTTCCTTGGCACCGGCTTCGACCATGTTGATGGCGTCCTTGGTTCCGGCGAGCGACAGTTCGATGTCGCTTTGTTCGTTTTGCTCCTGCGTCGGGTTGACGATGAATTCACCGTCAACGCGGCCGACGTTGACGCCGGCGACGGGAGTCGTGAACGGCAGGTTGCTGATGCACAGCGCGAGGCTGCTGCCGAACATCGCGGTCATTTCCGAAGTGCAGTCGGTATCGGCGCTCAGCACCTCGTTGATGATCTGCACGTCGTACATGAATCCGTCGGGGAAGAGCGGGCGGATCGGTCTGTCAATCAGGCGTGCCGTGAGCGTTTCGTTGTCGCTGGGTCGGCCCTCTCTCTTCAGGAAGCCACCCGGGATTTTCCCGGCGGCATACATTTTTTCTTGATAGATGACCATGAGTGGGAAATATGGCATGTTGGTCGGCTTGTTGCTAGCGGCGACGACGCTGAGAACAGCGGTGTCTTCGTAGCGGACCAATGCTGCGCCAGCAGCTTGTTTGGCCATTTCGCCGACTTCGACGACCAGTTTCCTCCCATTGAAATCCATCGTGAATGTTTTCTTGTTGCTCATTCAATTTTTCCTCTTTTCTTCTCTTTTCTTTTTACCAATTTATTATATTACCATATTATTTGGAAAAAAGATAGGTTTTCACGAAATTTCCAACAAAAAAGACGGCGCTTGCCGTCCTTATTTCCGCAGGGCGCGATATCCGCCGTAGACCGGCTTGATGTCGCTGATGGTGATGACGACGTCC
Organism: uncultured Mycoplasmatota bacterium; assembly: GCA_913062645.1. Classification (GTDB taxonomy): domain Bacteria; phylum Bacillota_I; class Bacilli_A; order Izemoplasmatales; family Izemoplasmataceae; genus Xianfuyuplasma. Next base: position 855,735 of record CAJXVW010000001.1, on the reverse strand, counting down.
TCTTCGAACGATCGGATCAGTTTGATCGTATCGGGCACGTTCTTACGCGGGACGTGAAGATAGAGGATCTCGCGCTTGTCGTTCATCCCGTAGGCGTTGACGCTGGTGACGGCGAGGCCGTGGGCCCGCAGGTGCTTGGCCATCTTCTTGCCGTCGATCTTGTGGGTGATCACTTCGATGCTGCTGTCGCCGATGGCGAAGAAGTTCTCCAGCTTGCTGCCGAGAAAGTTGCCGACCGAGAAACCGAGTGCGTACACGACGATCTTGAACGGATCGGCGGTGATGTCCTGCAAGACGGTGCTGACGATCATCACCCAGATGATGACTTCGAAAAAGCCGATGAACATGCCTTTGACGCGTTCGTCTTTGGTAATCAAAACGATTCGAAGCGTCGCCATGCTGACTTCGAATACTTTGATGACAAAAATCAAGACATAAAGGAGAATCGGGTTCATGTTGTTCACCTGCCGGATTATTCATTTTACCAGACAATTATACTCCTTTTTGGCGGGTTGTCAATCACTAAAATCAACTATTTTCAAGAAACTGCTTTCAGCCCTGCATAAAGGTCTTTTTGATGCATGAAAACAAGCTTCTTTTTCATTTAAAATTCACATTTTCGCGGGACTCTTGTGATACAATGAAACAAGAAGGGGGTACGGTATGGACAAAGACATCTTTGACGATCATCTGGAACAAACGGCGCGGATTCGCAAACAAGCGACGATGACCAAACGCGAACGACGATTGGAACGGGCAAAACAGCGCCAGGAATCCATCTCGCCGTGGGTGTTGAAACTGCTGATTGTGGTGATGATCGCGGCCGCTCTCTATCAGTTCATCGATTTCTCATGGACTGCCGTGCAAAGTACGAATGGTGGGGATCGGTGGTTTGCCTATCTCAGTCTCGCTGCGCTCCTTTGCGGCGTTCTCGTCGCCATGATGCAACGGTTTGTCGCAACCACCCGGGGATGGATGTCGCTGACACGGGTGGGTCTGCTCTTGATCGGAGCTGGCATTCTGCTGTTCATGATCAACTACGCACGCATCAATGGCATACTCTCGATTTTGGAATTCCTTGGTTAACATAAGAAAAGCAGACTCACGATTGAGTCTGCTTTTTGGTTGTCTTTTTGGTTTTTTCTTGTGCTTCTTCCTGGAGTTCTTTGAAGTACTGGGCACTGGCCTTGATGATGCCGGTGATGGGAATTGCGAGGATTACGCCGGCAAGACCGAACAAGGCCCCGAAAAAGATGAAGCTGGTGAGCACGAGCAATGGATGCAGATTGACTTCCTTGCCCATGATGTAGGGTTGCAGGATGTTGGCCTGAATGGCTTGGATGACGGCGTTGGCGGCAATCAACCCGAGGAATGTCCATTCCCCCAGCAACAGCTCATCTTGCACGGTGAAGGAATACAGTACCGGCAACAACAGCCCAATGAACCCCCCGATGTAGGGAATGATGTCGAGGAAGCCGAGCGTGAACCCGAAGAACAGACTGCGTTGGAAGTTGAACCCGAAGGCCATGAACATGATCGTGAGCGCGATCGACATGATGAACATCACGAGAAAGCGTCCATTGAAGTAATTTTGAATTACGTCGTTGGCACGAATGCCGAGTTCTCTAACATGACTCTTGTACTTCTTCGGCAAGACGCTGACGATGCCTTCGAACACGGTCTGCTTCTCCTTGAGCAGGAAGAACAGAAAGACTGGAATGAGCACGATGATGACCACAAAGCTGCCGATGCCGCGAACGACGTTGACGGCGTTGATCAGGACCGGTTGGGCCTGTTCGAGGCTGATGTAGTCGCGGATGGCATTGTACCCTTCTTCGATTTCCGGATTGTTTTCAATCGTCTGGTTGACCCAGTCGACGATGCCCGGCCAGTCGTTCTGAATGAAACTGACGGCCTGTTCGTAGATGATGATGCCGACGAAGTACAAAAATACACCACCGACCACCAGCATCACGACAAAGACGATGACCACCTTCAACAGCTGGTTGTGAAGCTTGAAATGACGATCCAGCAACCGCATGATCGGTTCCACCAGATAACTGATGAAGAGCGCAATGCCAAATGGCACGACAATCGAATTCACGGCGGTGCGGAAAATCGCCAGTTGCTGGCTGAACAGTTCGTTGATGTAGTAGAGGGAGATCAGACTGAGCGTAAGAATCCCGAGATTTTGCAACAGTCGCATGCGCTTTTCTTTGGTCATGGTATCAACTCCTGTGTCCATTATACTATAATCCGGCCGTTTACGGCCATCGAATATGAAAAAAAGGTGCGGCTGCACCTTTTTTGTTAGCGTCGTAATCCGAGGCGTTTGATCAGTTCGCGGTAACGGTTGACGTCCTTGTTCGCGAGATACTTGAGCAAGTTGCGACGACGACCGACTTTCTTCAGAAGACCGCGACGCGAGTGGTGGTCGTGCGTGTGCACTTTGAGGTGCTCGTTCAGTTCGTTGATCTCGGTGGTGAGAATCGCGACCTGAACTTCCGGACTGCCGGTATCGCCCTCTTTGGTGCGGTACGCTTCGACGATTTCGCGTTTCTGTTCTTTGCTGATGGCCATGGGGTTTCCTCCTTTTGATTTGACTTACCTGCATCATCGACAAACGTTGAGGAATCGATCGACAACGACACAGGCGCGTTTATTATTATAGCACAACCAATTGATTATGCAAGGGATATTTACTGCAAGTTTTTGAGGACCGCGAGCGTATCGAGCTTGTCCTGATCGATCTGCGCCACGAGGGCGTCGACCGAGTGGTACTTCTTCTCGTCGCGGAGCCGTTTGATGAACATGATTTCGATCTCTTCGTCGTAAATCTCCTCGTCGAAATCGAAGATGTTTGATTCGACGCTGACGTCGACCCGGCAGTTGAGCGTCGGATTGTGACCGATCGAGGACATCGAATCGTACCAGGTGTCCCTGACTTTGGTGCGCGTGGCGTAGACGCCGTTTTTGGGAACCAAATAGTCACCGGTGTCGATGTTCGCGGTCGGATAGCCGATCAACCGTCCTTGTTTGGCGCCGTGGACAACGGTGCCGCGGATCGAATAGTGGGAGCCGAGGACCGGTTTCACCTGGTCGACAAGTCCGGAATTGATCAGATCACGGATGTGGGTGCTGCCGACCTTGTAGCCATCGTGCGTGATTTCGCCGACGACGATCGTTTCAAACGAAGCGTGTTCTTCTAGGGTCGTCACATTGCCGCTGCCGCGGACACCGAACTTGAAATCGAACCCGCACACGATCGTGTGGATGTTCGACAGATACTGATCGATGAACTCCTCGGGCTTGAGTTGGGCCTTTTCCTTGGTGAACTCGATCAGATACAAGGTGTCGATGGCAAACTCCTGGAAGATTTCGATTTTTCGCTCGAGCGGCGTAATGTAATAGTAATCCAGGCCGTAGAGAATGCTTTTGGGGTGGATGTCAAAAGTGATCACGGCTTTCTCAAGACCGTGGTGGTCGGCGATCTGAATCGTTTTTTGAATCAGTTCTCGATGCGCCAGATGTACGCCGTCGAAAAAGCCGATGGCGGCGACCGTGTCTGGTTTGATGCGTTTGCCGTTGAGTCGTATGATGTTCATCTTGGTCCTCCTCAGAGAAACACGTTTTTGGCTTTGAGTAGCGGTTTCTCGGGATCTTTGTCGTAAATGGCGATGAGTCGTCCGTCGTCATCGAGAAATTTTGTCCGTTTGGGTGGTACGTCCGGATGCGCGGTCAGATCGATCGGACGTCCGTGTCGAATGTCCTCGATCTGTTGTGGCGTTGCGACGACGGGTTCGAGATCGCGCAGCGCAGCTGCCATCGGGATGGGTAGTGGGGTCGATTGGATGATGTCATCCAGCGGCATCGCGTCATCGAGATGGAAGGCGCCGGCCTTGGTGCGTCGGAGCGCGAAATTATGCGCCGCGATGCCAAGACGTTGGCCAATGTCGTAGGAAAGCACGCGGACGTAGAGCCCTTTGCTGGCATGGACGCGATAGGTTACATAAGCACGATCGCCATCCATGGTCACGTCGCCGATACGCTCGATCGCATGAATCGTGATCATACGCGACGGCCGGTCGGGAATGTCGATGCCTTCCCGGGCGTACTCGTAGAGGCGTTTGCCGTTGTATTTGACCGCCGAGTACATCGGCGGGGTCTGAACGTATTCGCCTTGAAAGCTACGCAGTACGTCATCGACGTGGGAGAAATCCGTGAGTGACGATGAAGCGACGATTTCACCGGTGGCGTCGAGGGTGTCAGTGGCGGTGCCGAAACAGATTGTCGCGACGTACTCCTTGTCGTCCTGATTGAGGTATTTGATGATCTTGGTGCCTTTGTTGAGGCCGACGACAAGGAGGCCGGTGGCATCGGGATCGAGGGTCCCGGTGTGACCGACTTTCTTGGTATGGTACGCCTTGCGCAGGACGTTGACGACGTCGTGCGAGGTGTAGCCGCGTGGTTTGTCGACTAACAGGATGCCGTCCATGTGATCACCCCCACCATTATATCAATGTTGCAAAAAAAAACCAAGTCGCGACTTGGTTTTTAGGCGTTGCGAATCCAATCGACAAGCGCGTCTTTGGGCATGAAGCCAGCGCGGGACGCGACTTGTTTGCCGCTGTCGAACACGAGCAGGGCGGGGATTCCGCGGATGCCGTATTCCACAGCCAGAGCCTGATTTTCGTCGACGTTTACTTTAACAACGGTGATGTCGTCCTGTTCTTTCGCGATCTGTTCGAGAACCGGGCCGATCATGCGGCACGGGGCGCACCAGTCGGCGTAGAAATCGACGAGGCAACGACCGTTGGCAATTTTGTCCTTGAAATCTTCTGCGTTTGCATATACTAATGGCATGTTGGTTCCTCCTTTTCAAAATACAAACTAATTATAATAAATAAGCGCTTCACTTGCAATCATTTTACAAAAATTATTTGAAGTTGACGATGGTGACGCCGTTGCCGCCTTCGTTGCCTTCTCCGTCGCGATGGGACTTGACGTGCGGGCTCTTGTCGAGATACTGCTTGACGAGTTTGCGGAGGGTGAGCGTCCCGAATCCGTGAATGATCGTCGCAAACGGCATGTTGGCGACGAGACAGTCGTCGATATAGCGATCGAGTTCGAGCTTGGCTTCCTCGTAGCGCATGCCGCGCAGATCGAGTTCGCCGCGGACGGTTTTCTTGACCTTCTTGGTGACCTTGGCGACTTGTTTGCGCGGTTTTTTGGGTTCGATGTATTCGAGTTCATCGGCCGCGAACTGCGAGGTCAGCGCACCCATCTTGACGACCCATTCGCCGTTGTTCTGTTGTTTGATCAGTTCGCCGGTGCGGTTGAACTTGAGAATGTTGACGATGTCGCCTGTCTGATAGACGTGATCGGTCGTCGAACTGGTCGCCTCCTCGTTGATTTCCAGTTGTCTGGTCTTGTACTTGAGTTCGGCGATTTCATGTTCCTTAATCGCGCCCTTGTCCTTCAACGCTTCGATCTCGGCGATCAGCTGTTCGGCCTTTGCGCGCGCCTCTCGAACGACTTGACTGTGTTCGATTGACACATTGCGCTGATACTTCTGTTTTTCCTTCATCAGGTCAACCTGAAACTGTTCGTTCTGTTTGACCAGTTCCTTGTTCTTGGTGATCAGTTGTTCGTAATCCTGAATTTTGCGGTCGAGAATCTGACCCTGTTGCTCGAGTTTGTTGATGAGCACCGAGACATCGGTATCGGAGGTCAGAACATGGTCTTTTGCGGCGGTGACAATCGCTTCGGGAAGTCCGAGTCGCTCACTGATCAAGAGTGCGTTCGATCGACCCGGCGTACCGAGCAACAGCCGGTAGGTCGGACTGAGCGTGTCGACGTCGAATTCGACCGACGCATTGACGATTTCCGGTTTGTCGTAGGCGTAGGCCTTGAGTTCTGGATAATGGGTCGTGGCGATCACGTAGACACCGCGGATGCGCAAGTGATCGAGCAGACTGATGGCGAGACTCGCACCTTCCTTGGGATCGGTCCCGCTACCCAGTTCATCCAGCAGAATCAACGAGCCGACGGTCATGTCCTGGAGTATCGAAATGATCCGCGACATGTGCGACGAGAACGTCGACAGCGACTGTTCGATGCTTTGTTCATCGCCAATGTCAGCGAAAATGTTGTCAAAGATCACGGTCTTGCTTTCCTCGTCAACGGGAATCAACATGCCGCTTTGGACCATGATTGAAAGCAGTCCCATCGTTTTGAGGGCGACGGTCTTGCCTCCGGTATTGGGACCGGTGATGATGATCACGCGCTCGCCCTGGTTGAAGCGGATGGTGTTGGCGACGACGGCTTCGGGATCGATCAAGGGATGACGAGCCTTGCGCAGATCGATCTCCGATGCGGTGATTGCCGGCATCCGGCATTCGTGGATCAGCGCGAACTTGGCTTTGGCGAAGATCGCATCGAGTTCGCTCAATAACTGAAAGTTGGTGAGAAGCGGTTGATGATGCTCGGCGACCTGAATCGTCAAATCGCGGAGGATCCGTTCGACTTCGCGTTCTTCTTCGATCTTGAGCAGACTCACCTGATTGTTGATTTCGGCGACGGACGACGGTTCCATGAAGGCGGTTTCGCCGCTTGCCGAATAGTCGATGATGGTGCCTTGGAAGTTGTTTTTCTCGCTGATTTTGACGGGCACCACGAACCGGTTGTTGCGGATCGTGATCAGTTGTTCGGCGAGGCGATTCTTCTGACTGTTAAGGATATGTTGGAGTTTTTCATTGATTTTTTGTTCGTTGCGAGTGATCTTGTTGCGGATTTTGAGCAGATCGCTCGAGGCATTGTCGTGAATCTGGCCATCGACGGTGATGACCTGCTCGATCGCCTGTTTGAGACCGGTGATAGACTGCAGACTGAGATAATAATCATCGAGGGCGTTGCCGGGAATGTCATTGGCCTTGACTTGCTTGTAGAAGCGGATGTTGTTGGCGCCGGCTTCAATCAAGCCGATCACGTCCAAAAACTGCGCCGGACGCAAGACGCTGTAGATCTTGGCCCGCTGCAGGATGTCGGTAACGTCGCGGATTCCGCCAAACGGCGGCTCCTGATAGCGATTGAGAATGTCGAGGGCGTGGGCCGTTTCACCCAGTTGTCGACGGATTTCGAGTTCGTTGGCGCTCGGCGCGAAGGCCATCGCGATGGCCTTGCCGCGGACCGTATGGGCGCGGTCGGCGACGATCGCCTTGACCTTGTCGAACTCGAGAATCGCAGTATTGAACGGCATAAGTATCACTCCTGGATATTATTTTACCAAAGTTTGTGCTAAAATGATAGTAGCGAGGTGGAATATATGAACTTTGTACTGACTTTGAACGAGCGCGACCAGTCGCGGCTGATGACCTTTTATCGCGATTACCGAACCACCCCACCGAACGAACACGTGCGGTTTTTCGCCAAGACCGACCTCGTCAGCGTGACGCTCTACAAGAGCGGCAAGGTGATGTTTCAAGGTCATGACGCCAAAGAGGAGTTCCACATGTGGGAAGTGATGCTCGGTCTCGAAGCGAGTGACGACAAGCAACCCAATCCGCCCGTGAAGTTCAACGACTACTTCTATCCATCGATCGGCAGCGACGAAGTCGGCACCGGGGACGTCTTCGGACCCGTCACCGTCTGCGCCGCCTACCTCGGCCATGACATGGTTTCGTTCGTGCGCGATCTCGGCATCCGCGATTCCAAACAGCTCACCGACGAACGGATTCTCGTACTCGGTGAGATGCTGAAGGACAACGTGCCTTACAGTCTCTTGACGCTCCACAACGAAAAATACAACGAACTGGTGCGCCAGGGCTTCAATCTCAACAAGATGAAGGCCTACCTCCACAACAAGGCGATTCTGCACGTGCTCAAGAAGATCAACGGCACCCCCGACGTGATCCAGGACCAGTTCGCCGAAGAAGCGCTCTACTACCGCTATCTCGCCGAGGAGCGGCAAGTCTATCGCAAGATCACGTTCCTGACCAAAGCCGAAAGTCGCTACGCCAGCGTCGCAATCGCCAGCATCCTCGCTCGCTACGCGTTCTTGAAACACTTCGAGATCCTGCAAAAAGAAAGCGGCTACCCGCTCGTCAAGGGGGCCGGAGAGCAGGTCGACCGCGTGCTCGCGGCGATCATTCGCGACAAGGGCGAAGGCTATCTCACAGGCATTGCCAAGTGCAATTTCAAAAACATCGACAAAGCGCGTGAATTATTGAAAAATTAACATCATGACCTTTGCGTCAGGCCGCAAAGTATAGTATAATATGTATGGAAAAGGAGATGATACATTTGGACAAGAAACTTGTCAATGCAATCAACAAGCAACTGAACTACGAAATTGAATCGGCTCACGTCTATCTGGCCATGCAAGGCTACGTCGCCACGCTTGGTCTCGAAGGATTCGAGAACTGGCTCGGCATCCAGTATGAAGAAGAACTCGCGCATGCCAAGAAGTTCATCCGCTATCTCAACGAACGCGGCGAACGCGTCCACATCACCGGCTTTGAAACACCCCGCAACGACTTCGACTCGCTGCTCGAAGTGTTCGAAGTATCGCTCGAACATGAAAAAGGTGTCACCAGCCGCATCAACAACCTGATGAAGATCGCCAACGAAGTCAACGACTATGCGTCGATCAGCTTCCTGCAGTGGTATGTCGACGAACAGGTCGAAGAGGAAGATTCGTTCTCCACTCTGATCGACAAGATCAAACTCGTCAAGGACGCCGGACTGTACATGCTCGACAAAGAACTCGCAACGCGCGTCTTCGTCGATCCCACCACCGAAGAATAATTCACTAAAAATGGTTCCCAAGCGGGAACCATTTTTCTATTTCAACGCGTGTTGCAAGATGGTGCGGACATCGCTTTCGTTCAACGTTTTGAAGCGTCCGATCGGACCGTTGCGGGTAGCTTGCGCGGCAATCGCATCAAGCTCGCGGTCATCGATGTCGACCTCGGCGAGCGTTGTCGGCATCCCGATCGAACGGTAGAACGCGAACACGGCGTCGATGCCGGCTTGCGCGACGGCCATGTCGTCGCCGTTGTCGGCGACGCCCCAGACGTTCATTGCGAACTCCTTGAACTTGAGAACATTATCGTCGTCAAGGACATGACGCATCCAGTGCGGACCGAGAATCGCCAGACCATCGGCATGAGCGATGTCATAATAGGCGCTGATGACGTGTTCGGTCGTATGGTTGAAGCCGTCCCAGGTCTTGCCGAAACCGGTCAGGCCATTGAGCGCGAGCGTCGCCGCGAACATCAAGTTGGCGCGGGCTTCGTAGTTCTCCGGATCCTCGATCGCGATCGGACCGTAATGCACGACGGTCTTCATGATTGCTTCGCAGATGCGATCGTTGAGATGGGCTTTGTTGGTGCTGAAATACAGCTCGTAGACATGCGTCAGCGAATCGACGATGCCGCACCCGGTCTGATGTTTGCTGACGGTGAAGGTGTAAGTCGGATCGAGAATCGAAAATTGCGGATACGTGTACGCACATCCCCAGCCGTTCTTCTCCTTGGTCGCAAAGTTGGTCACGACGCTGCCGCGGTTCATCTCGCTGCCGGTGGCAGCGAGGGTCAGAACGGTCCCGAGCGGCAACGCGCCTTCGGCTTGCGCTTTGTACGAATAGAAATCCCATGGATCGCCGTCGTACAATGCTGCGGCGGCAATGCCCTTGGCAGCATCGATGACGCTCCCGCCGCCGACGGCGAGTACAAAGTCGATGTTGTGCTTTTTGCACATCGCTCCCCCTTCGCGAACCGATTCGATACGCGGATTGGGATCGATGCCGGACAGTTCGAAGACCTGGAGATCTGCTTCTGTCAAGAGTTTCAAGACGGTGTCATACAGGCCCATCCGCTTGATGCTGGATTTGCCGTAGACGAGCAACACGTTCTTGCCGTAGGGCGCGATCAGTGTCCCGATCCGCTGGATTTCGCCGGTTCCGAAATAGACGGTCACCGGATTGTGAAAGACGAAATTGTTCATGGGTCACCTCATATATTGGATTTGCGCAGTTGCTTGCGCATGGTTTGGCCGAAGTAAATGTAAAGGGCGAAAAGCATCAGCAACACCACCGATACCCAGTTGGGAATGGTGTCGCGGAGGAATCCGAAGATGCCATAATAGAGCGCCGTGTTGGCGGCGTAGAGAAACAGATAACTGCCGGCGAGAGTCAGCGCGTATCGGCGCAAGGTCATCCGCGAAAACGGCAACGCCAGTTTGATTGGATAAGTCGGTACGGCCGGCAGCCCGATGACGACGATGTGCCGCCAGGTGTCGGTGGCGACGATCCAGTCGAGCACGCGCTTGCTGATCTTCTTCTCCAGCAACCGATACTTGCTCCACCGGTTGATGGCGTGGGCGATCACGTACAAGCAGCCGATGCCGATCGCTAGTCCGAGCGCGATCGCCGTGTAACCAAGCGGTGCGCCGAGCACCGTCAAAGCCAAGGACAACGTGAAGAAACTCCACGGGTTTTCCGTCAGCGGGTGCAGGAAGGCGAACAACACGACCATCCAGAACCCATACGGATGCAGCAGTTGCTGCAACTCGTCAAACAGCATCAATACGTTCATGGCATCACCAGTTCCATTATAACAAACTCCCATCAAAAAAGCGCAATGGATTGCGCTTTTTTCAGAGAATCTCGATGGCCGTGATCTGCATCGCGGCGATTGCCTGTTCACCGATGTAGATCAGTTTGTTGTACAGATCGGTGCGACCGATCGTGCCCGTTGCGCTCTTGATTCGATGGTTGTCGTAATAGGACACGCAAACCTCGTGACCGAACAGGAACGCCGTTTCCAGCGTGTAGTTGAGTTCGTCCTGTTGATCCGGACTGAGGACGGGACGCTCGATGCGCTCGCGTCCCCGCAACAGATCGTTGATGTAGTCGCCTTGTTCCAACAGCGCGTTGAACGGCAACCATTTCATCATCTTGCGGTCGTGGTAGACGTAATCATGCATTGTGGCCACCCACCATCGTGTTCCGGGCGCGGACGGTCGAGTTCTCGTCGAGGCTCGATGCGCGCAACACGGCGTTCTTGCCGTATCGGAACTGGATGTTGTCGAGCGAACGGTGCAGTTTGTGGTCCTTGATGACCTGGTTCATGTCCTTGAACAGATTGAGCTGGACGTAGAATTCCTCGACCAGATTGGCGAGGCGGATCGACACGCGGCGAATCGGCGAATCGCCGTCGTAGAACTCATCGAACAGACTGAGACAGGCATTGTAGATTTCCGCTTCGTTGCAGGTCGGAAACGGCAACGTCAGCTGACGACCGAAGCCACCGCCACCGGTGTCGCGCGAATAGGAGATGCCGAGATGAATCGTGTAGGCTTTCTTGTTGTGGCCGCGCAGGCGTTTGGTCACCACGTCGGTCATCTCGAGGATGATCTGGGTGATTTCGATGCCGCTGTAGTCGCGGAACAGCACCTGACTCTGCCCGACCGACTTGGAGACCGGCTTGTAGGCGAGTTTCTCGCTGATGATCGACATGTCGATGCCGTGGGCGTGATGGTACAGTTCTTCGCCCATCACCCCGAAATACTTTTGAAGCTTGGCGAGCGGATAGTGGGCGAGATCGCCGATCGAGCGGATGCCGAGACGGTTGAGATTGCGCTCCATGCGACCGCCGATGCCCCACATCTCCGACAGCGGCGTGATCGGCCACAACTTGGTGGGGACATCGTCGTAGGTCCATTTGGCGATGAAGGTCGGCGACGTTTTGCTTTCGACATCGAGCGCGATTTTGCTGAGAAGCATGTTCGGACCGATGCCGCAGGTCGCCGGAATCTGCGTTGTTTCGAGGATGTCGCGGAGGATGATGGCCGCCATCTCCTCGTCCGTTTTCCGGTAGTACTTCAAGTAAGTGGTCAAATCCAAAAAGACCTCGTCGACACTGTAGATGTGGATGTCTTCGAAGGACACGTACTTGAGGTAGATTTCAATGATTCTGGTCGATACTTCGAGGTACTTGTTCATGCGCGGTTTGGCGAAGATGATGCGCGGATCCTCGGGCAGTTCGAAGACCCGGCAGCGGGACTTGACGCCGCGTCGTTTGAGATAGGGCGTGACGGCCAGCACGATGCTGCCGGTGCTGCGCGACTTGTCGGCGACAACCAGCGGCGTGGTGAACGGGTTCAGCCCGCGCAAAGCGCATTCTACGGACGCGTAGAAGCTTTTCAAGTCGATGCATAAGATGTTGCGATGCAGGCGATACTCGTCGATGATCGTCACCTCCCTTGGGTCTTGGTACTACCATTATAGCGAATATCGAACGACCGTTCAAGGGGGTTGAAACGCATCCATGTTCGCTGCTTGCGACAACAATGGGACCAATCGTCTGTTTAGAAAAATCATTAAAAAAAACAACTTCCAAGAAGTTGTTTTCATGGTCGATAGACGGCGAAGTGTCGCATTGCTTGCGGATGGTCGCACGCGACCCCCGAATTGTATGAGAGATTGGTAAATATCGTTTTGAGGTCAATCGTCTCATCCCCATCCAGATAGCGATTCACCTTGGCCATCATGGCGGTGGCGAAGGCGAGTGCCTGATCGTAGAGTTCCATCACACTCGACGTGAACGCTTCGTTGGTCACGGGGTGATGCCAGGTGCGATGATTCTCGTTGAGAAAGTCGTACGGTTCGACGTGGTGGAAAAACGAGATGTCGGCAAGGAACATGTCGTCCTCGCGATTGAACGCGTCGTGCATGCGATACAGGAGTTTCTTGATGCCGAAGCGGTCGGTGGCGAGATAGCGGACGATGTTGTACATGTGGCGCGTACAGGTCGTGAAGATGGCGGCGCCATTGTCAATGTCGAACTGGCGCTTGAAACTTTTGCCCATCAGTTCGGCCACGTCACGGGGCGCGTGTTTGATGGTCAGATGTCGTTTGTGAAGGGCGAGCTTGTGCGGTTTGGTTTGTTGCTCTCGTTCAATCAGCACGCAGTCGATCGAGCGCTCGAACTTGAGATGCAACCCGCGCCAGGCATGGGTCTTGGGATCGTTCTTGTCGTACACGCCGACGTTGTGATAGACATAGGGATGAATGTGAATGTCGAGGGCGTAATGCGCGAGGAACCCAACGAGAAACGAGTAGGTTTCCTTGTTGTTGTGTTGTTTCACGTCATCGACGAATCCCACCAACAGTCCTTGCGTGTCGGTGTCGTGCATCCGATCGGCATAGTAGCGGTACTGCTTGCCGTCCTTGTGCATCACGGCGTAATACATCGGATCGGGTCCCTGCGCGCCAAGAAACGCGACATCGGAATCGATGTCGCGGTCGAGTCGGGCGATCAGGTCTTCGGTGAGACGGGAATGCATGTAGATGTCAGCCATGATGTCGCAAATCCTCCAGATAGGTCGTGAAATAGGGGGGCAGTTCGCTGGTGAACGTCAATTCCTCGTCGGTGGTCGGATGGACGAACGTCAGTTCGGTCGCATGCAGGAACTGGCCGTGCGTGGTATCGGTCTTGCGGCGTCCGTATTTGGGATCGCCGACCAGCGGATAGTTGATGTAGCTCATGTGGACGCGGATCTGATGGGTGCGGCCGGTTTCCAATTTGCACTCGACGAGCGTGTTGTCGGTGAACCGTTCGAGTACGCGGAAATGGGTCACCGCATCCTTGCCGCCTTCGACAACGGCCATCCGCTGTCGGTTCTTGGGATCGCGGCCGATCGGGGCGTCGATCTTGCCGAGATTGTGCGGGATCACACCGTCGACGAGCGCCACGTAAGTGCGATGGGCGGTCTTGTGTTTCATCTGATCCGACAGATGTTGCAGCGCTTTGGCGTGTTTGGCAACAACGAGCAGACCACTCGTTTCCTTGTCGATGCGATGGACGATTCCGGGGCGGATTTCGCCCTTGATTGCCTGAAGATCCTGGATGTGAAACAGGAGCGCATTGACGAGCGTGCCGCTGGGATTGCCGGCACCGGGATGGACGACCAGTCCGACCGGTTTGTCGATGACGACGATGTCGGCGTCCTGATAAACGATCGTAAGCGGAATGTCTTCGGCTTCGATGATCTGTTCTTCTTCCTCAATCTCGGCGACATCGATGACGTCGTCGGTCTTGATACGGTAGTTCGGTTTCGTCGTGCGTTGATTGACTTGAATCGTTTCGGCCTTGATCATCGCCTGAATCGTCGAGCGCGAATGGTCGAGCATGTCGGCGAGGTACTTGTCGATGCGTTCGCCGGCTTCTTCTTCGGTTACGCGGATGGTTTCTTCCATTTGATCACATCCTCCAGCACGATGTCCGTCGCAAACGCGATCATCCCGACGACGAGGCAGATGTCGGCGACGTTGAAGATCGGAAAGGTCGTGTAACTCCACAGGTCGACGTCGAGAAAGTCGACCACTTCTTGAAACAACAGACGATCGATGAAGTTGCCGAAGCCACCGGCGATCATCAGGATGACGCCGGCCGAATAGAGTCGTTTTTCACTCATGTCGACGTCCTTGAGCAGATAGACGAACAATCCCGCCGCGAACACCGTGATGATGTAGAAGAACGTCATGTTGCCGTCCAAAATGCCCCACGCGGCGCCGGTGTTGCGGTGCGACGTGAGGGTGATGAAGTTGGGAATCACGACGATCTGTTCGCCGAGTTCCATGGTGGTGGCCACCAGGTACTTGGTGAGTTGGTCGATCGCGAGCAACGCGACGATGACGAGGATGGCGAAGATGGTCTGTCGTTTCATGGAGTCACCTCTTTAGCGCAGATACACAAAATAAACGATTGTTTCGATGGTGAAGACGAGAATCGCATGACCGACGGCGATGCGGCGGATCAAACGTTCCGTGTCGATGGCATCGATCGGTTGATAGGTGGCAAGCGTCTGGAACGCGATGCGCGTGCCGTACGAGCCGATGAAGGCCAACGCGGTGTAGATCGCCAGCAAAAAGAACATCATGTAGGGCACGAACAGGAAACTGATGGTGATCAACGGCGTCACGAGGACACCGCCGATGAGCAGGTAGAACACCAGCCCGGTGAGGGCCGATTTGCCCAGTTCCGCCTTGTCATACACTGTCCACAAGGTCTTGAAATCATTCATCGAAGGCACCTCCGTAGCGGGCCTCGAGGTACTGGATGGCGTCGTCGATGGTCTGCACCGGAACCAGGATCATGTCGGTGTTGAGTCCGGCCAGAACCTGTTGGGCGACGATGTAGTTGTCGCTGTCCGCATCGCTCAGATACGGCACGAAAAAGATGTCGATGTTGTTCAGCGCCGAGGTGATGATCTTCTGCTGGATGCCACCGATGCGACCGACGTTGCCGTCGACGTCGATGGTGCCGGTGCCGGCGATGTCGCGTCCGCCGGTGATGTCGTTGGGGGTCAGTTGATTGTACACATAGAGCGCTTGCATCAAGCCGCCGCTTGATCCGCCGGTTGTCGAATCGTGCAGCGTATACGGCAGATCCTCGCTCAGAATGTCGGTGAACGTGCGGATGTTGAGCCCGAAGGCGCAATAGCCTTCGAGTTGATGTTTGGTGACCTGGAAGGTCATCGGTTCGCCGTCTCGCAGAATGGCGAACTCGGCGGTTTCGTCGCAGCCGACGAGATCGGCTTCGGCGAGTGGTTCGCCGCCGTTGATCGAGACGATCACGTCACCCAGTTCGAGGGTGTCGGCATCCAGATAGTTGTAGGTCAGATACACCATCACCTTGCTTTCGTAATCGATCTCGTACTGGGCTCGCGTGAACCCGACGACGAGACTGCGGGCGAGACTGTCGTCCTTGGACAGATAGCCCATGACGCGCAGGTCGCCAATGTCGATGTCGTCGTAGTATTCGGGTTGTTCGCGGATCTGGACGGTGTCGACGTAACGACCGATGATGTACTGCAGCGAGGTCATCTCGTTGAGAACGATGACGCTCGTCGTGCGAAACGACCCCGTAACCTCGTAACCGACGTCGATTTCGATGAACTTGTCGACGTTGTTGTTGTAGCCGGGGGCAGTGACGATGTAACTGGTTTTGGCGAGGGAGAGAATCAACACGACAACAAGCGCGACCACGAGCAGGATCAGCTGGATGCGATGTTGCCAGAGAATCTGTTTCATTCGCTCAGGCGCACCTCGAAGGGAGCCATCTGACGATATTGGACGCCGGCCGCGTCAAACATCTTGCGCGAGGCGATGAAGACGTCGCGGTCGTGGTACTTGTCTTCGAGATAGACGACTTCCTTGATGCCGCTTTGAATGATCAGTTTGGCGCACTCGTTGCACGGGAACAAGGTCACATAGAGCGTCGCGTCGTCGAGCGGTTCGGTCGCGTTCAGAATCGCGTTGGGCTCGGCGTGGACGACATAGGGATACTTGCTCTCCAGCCAGCTGTCGTGCTTGTCCCAAGGGAACGAATCATCGTCGATGCCGATCGGAAAGCCATTGTAGCCGATGCCGACGATGCGTTTCTTGGTGTTGACAATGCAGGCGCCAACCTGCGTTTGCGGATCCTTGCTGCGCATCGCGCTCATCAGCGCGACGCCCATGAAGTATTGATCCCAGCTGATGTAATCGGTTCGTTTCATGATTCGTCTCCCATGCGTTGGTATTGGACGGCGATCTCGGCCGCCAGTCTACAGTTATTGTATACCAGTTGAATGTTCGCCGCAAGCGACTTGCCTCCTGTCAACTCGACGATCTTGCCGAGCAGATAGGGTGTCGTCTCCTTGCCAGCGATGCCTTGGGCATTCATCTCTTGAATGGCCGTGTCGATGGCCTGGTTGATGACGTCTTTGGGCATCGAATACCGATCGGGAATCGGATTGGTAACGAGAATCCCGCTCGTCAGACCCAACTGCTTCTGCGTCCGAATCAAATCGGCGATTTCGGAGGGGTGATCAACGCGGAAATTGACCTTGAAGTCACTGTCCTTGCTGTAGAAGGCCGGCAACATGTCGGTCTGGTACCCCAGCACCGGAACGCCTCTGGTCTCGAGGTATTCGAGGGTCAGTCCCAGATCGAGAATCGCCTTGGCTCCGGCGCATACGACAGCCACCGGCGTTTGCGCCAACTCTTCGAGATCGGCGCTGATGTCCATCGTTGTTTCAGCACCGCGGTGTACCCCGCCGATGCCGCCGGTGGCAAATACCTTGATGCCGGCCAGACTGGCGATGTACATGGTGGCGCTGACGGTCGTCGCGCCGTCGATTTTGTGAAGCACGTTGTAGGCGATGTCGCGGCGTGACGTCTTCTGGATCTTGGTGCCTTGTCTGCCGAGATGATCGATTTCCGCTTCCGAGAGGCCGATCTTCAGCTTGCCGTTCAGAATCGCGATGGTCGCCGGCACGGCGCCGGCGTCACGGACGATTTGTTCGCAGGCCAGAGCGGTTTTGACGTTGTCGGGATAGGGCATGCCGTGCGAAATGATCGTCGACTCGAGGGCGACGATCGGCAGGTTGTACGCTCGGGCGCGAGCGACGTCCTTGCTGTATTCGATGTACTTGTCATTCAATGTTGTTCACCTCTTCGGTCGTGCTGGCGTGAACCAGCAGCGTGCGGTACGCAAGCGTTTTGGCATAGTGCAATGCGGTCGGGACGTCGGTTCCGGTCAGAACCCCGTGCAGATAGCCGCTCAGCAATGCATCGCCGGCACCACTGGTGCTGACGATGTTGGGACATGGAATGGGGGATTCGGTAAGGACACCGGACGTTTGGTGCAGTTCGAACGGCTGGCCATGGCGGGACACCAGCAGTTCCAAGCGACCGGATTGAACGGCATCCGCAACCACCTGACGACGAGCGACGTCGCTCATAAGCAAATCGTACTCCATGGCGTTTACCTTGAGCAGCGAAATGTCGTTCAGATGGGGATACAGTTTCGGCAGTTTGGCGCCGCTCACGGCGTCCACGACGACGTAGTTTCCGCGCGCCGCGTCGAACACGGCGGCCAACGCGTCGGCGTGCAAGTTGTTGTCGACGACAATCGTCTCGCTGGTGGCGATGACATCGTGATGGGCGTGGATGCGCGTGGCATCGAGATGATCGATGGTCGGCATGTCGTTGACGGCCACGAACAGATCGTGGTTCTCATCCAACAACGCGATGTAGCGGTTGTTGCGCAGTCCGGATGCAATGGTCGTGGTGCTCCGATCGATCTGCAACGCATCCAGATGACGCGTGATCGCCGGCGTGAAGGCATCGTCGCCAAGCACCGTCAACAGTTGCACCGCGTGCCCCAGCCGGGCCAGGTTCTGGGCGATGTTAGTGCCGACGCCGCCGATGTTGAGATGGGTGGTGGCGGGATTGGAATCACCGGTCACATAGGGACGTTCGGGGCTGGCCGTGATGTCGACGTTGACGGCGCCGACGACCAGCACCTTACTCGACATTGCGATACGACGACAGATCGACGTGGCAATAGCCGTGCTTGTTCTTGTCGAGATAGTCCTGGTGGTATTCTTCGGCCGGGTAGAACGTCAAATCGGTCGCCAGTTCAAGGGCGAGCGGTTTTTTGTATTCGTTCTGTCGCACGTTCAGGTAGTTGCGGATGAACGGCAGCTGTTCGGGCAGGTAGTTGTAGATGCCGGTGCGGTACTGCACACCTCGGTCGTTGCCCTGTTTGTTGATCGAGGTCGGATCGATGATGTTGAACAGGTGATCGAGCAGTTTCTTGAGACTGATCACGCTGTCGTCGAACTTGATCAGCACGGCTTCGGCGTGACCGCTGCCGGCGCAGACCTCGCGGTAATTGGTGGCACCGGGACCGTTGATGTAGCCGACTTCGGTGTCGTTGACGCCGTCAAGCTGTTTGAAATAGGCTTCAACGCCCCAGAAACAGCCGCCGGCGAAGACGATGGATTTCATGGCGGATTCCTCCTTGAGAATGGACTGGATGAGACTGGTCTTGCTGTTGGTATAGAGTGCGCGATCGCGGTCGTTGCTCGCGATCAGCGCTTGTTTGAGTTGTTCGTAGGCGGTGCGGTGGTGCGGATTGTTTTGTAGCGCCCGTTTGAACGCGAGTTGTTTCACGAGGTTGTCGCTGCCGGAGCGCGACACGTACAGGTGGTGTTCGTAAAAGGCGTCGGTGAGTTGGGCGAACGCGTGCCGGTCGGGAATCCCCTTTTCCCCTTCGTAGCGGTACCCGTTCTGTTCGAGGATGCGGCGAATCACATCAAACTGTTCGACGTACTCGACGTTGACGTCGAGGATCGGTTTCGCACCAAGCGATGCGACGCTGGTGCTGCCGACATGATGAATCGTCACGATGTAGGGATGCAGCAAATAATCGAGATGATCGCGCAATCGTTCGAACTCGTCTCTCCACTGCGGTTGGTAGGGACTAAAGCGGAGGCGCTTCATTGATCGCTTTGCGGAAGATGTAGCTCGCCGCGAGAATGCCGGCGGCATTGGGTACGAAGGGGTTGGACGACGGCACGTTCGTCGGCGGATCGAGGGTCAGGGGCGGTTCGTCGGAGGCGATGACGGCAATTTGTTTCAGATTGCACGCATCGCGCAGTTTTTGACGCATCACCCGGGCGATCGGATCGTGCGTGGTCGATGCCAGTGACATGATCCGGAGTCGTTCGGGACAGAGTTTGTTGCCGGTTCCCATGACATGGATCGCGGGAATGCCCCGTGTCTGCGTTTCGCGAACCAGATCCAGTTTGTAGGTGATGGTGTCGATGCAGT
This sequence comes from uncultured Mycoplasmatota bacterium, assembly GCA_913062645.1. Taxonomy (GTDB): domain Bacteria; phylum Bacillota_I; class Bacilli_A; order Izemoplasmatales; family Izemoplasmataceae; genus Xianfuyuplasma. The sequence continues at coordinate 836,069 of CAJXVW010000001.1, read as the reverse complement.
CGATGACATAATCGATCGGTTCCGCCCAAATCATGGCTTTGGTCTCGTCATCGTAAAACAGATGATGCGCAATGACCTCGCAGGCGGGGTTGATGTCTTTGATGCGCTGCTTGATGACGTCGACCTTGCGTGTTTGCATCGTCGAGTCCAGAGCGCCGAGTTGGCGGTTGATGTTGGTGATGTCGAACACGTCACGGTCGACCAGGACGATGCGGCCGAAGCCGCTTCTGGCGATTGCTTCGGCGGCATTGCCACCGACGCCACCGAGTCCGACGACGAGCACCGTCGATTGACGCAGACGGTTCATGTTGTCGTTGCCGATCTGTTGAATGAGTCGTTTGAAGCGCATCGCATCACCTTCTTTAGAAAATGGCTACCGTGGTAGCCATTACTTGTTTCTGCGGCGGAGCAGGCTGACGTTGAAGTACCGGTCGCCAATCAGATAGAGCACGGCGTAGACGCCGATGCCGATGGGAATGATGACGTGGGGAACGTAGAAGAGCGAGCCCCCGAAATACAGGAACATGACACCGAGACCAAGCACGCCGAGCGCGCTCGTCGACATCACGATCGTGAACTCCCGTTGATAGGATGGTTTGAGCTTGCGCTCGTACTGATCGCGCTTGAGCAGGAGATAGACGAGTCCGGTGACGAACACGACCCCCAGCAGAATCGCACCGATCAGGATGATCGAGTTGGTGGACGTGTAGAGATGGAAGTCGAAAATGTAGGATACGACCGTGAACATCGGTACCAGCATGATGCACAGGGCGTAAAAGACAATCAGGTTTATTTGGAACACATTGTAGACGCGTTTGTGATTCATTACGGCTTGTTCGACTCGAGGATCTGCTGTTCTTTCTGACGCCGCTTGTCACGGTAGAATTCGAACAGCACGCGGATGGTCGCGGCGATCGGGGCCGCGAAAATGACGCCGAAGGTTCCAAATAAACTTCCGAAAAACAGAATCGACAGGATGATGACGATGGCGTGCATTTCCAGCTGGCGACCCATGATGATCGGCTGGAAGACGCTGCCTTCGACATTCTGCAAGCCGACGTTGACGATGATGACGAGAATCGGTCCCGGACCGGTGTCGGCCGTGATGACGGCGTAGATGACAACCGGAATCATCGCGATGATGGCACCGAAATAGGGAATGATGTTGGTCAGGCCGACGATGATGCCGAAGACGAAGAAATACTGCAGGCCGATGAGCCGGTACAAAATCGTCGCCGCTGCACCGATGGCCACCATCAGTAATAGCTGACCGCGGATGTACGCACCGACGGTCGAGTTGAGCCGCGAACCGAGTTCACTGGCATCTTTTTCGTAGTTGCGCGGAATGATCGAGCGGAGCGTGTCGTTGATCAGTTCATAGTCCTTGAGGTAGAACACCAGCAGGACGGGAAGAACGACGACGACGGCGAAGAAGTTGATCAGCCGGCTGGAGATCGTCGATGTGAGGCCATCGACAAAGCCGCTGATGAAATCCTCGATGATCGTCGAGTCGTTGAAGACACCGATCATCCAGTCGTAGATGTCGGTACCGAAGATGAAGTCGTTGCGCAGGTCGTTTTCGAAATATGCCTGCACGGCGGGGAAGTCGTTTTCAAAGAAGGCGTTGACCTGCTCCAGGACAAACGGCAGCAGGAAGTACATGATCAGGAAAAAGATCGCGATCGTGCCGGTGAAGACCACCGAGACACTGAGGCCACGCGGCCCCACGCCACGCCGTTCCAGCAACTTGATGAGCGGGAACATAATGAGGCTGAGCAACCACACCAGGGCGACCGGGACGATGACGCGACGGATGGCGCCGGCGATCGTCTGCCAGATGGTGCTGAACTGGGAGGCCAGCAGGATGACGCCGAGCGACAGCAGAATGACGACCAGAACTCGGATCGCCTTGTTGAGAAATTCGTCGCTCAGAAATTTGTTTTTGTTGTTCATTCGATCACACCCTTTAGTCCTTCTCTCATTATATCACAAAATATTTCCAATTAAAATTATTTAATTGTTTTGATGGCCAGTTCGGCAAGCTGTTCGTCGGCTACCGGACCGGGCGCTTCGGTAAGCAGACATTGCGCACTGTTGGTTTTCGGGAAGGCGACCACGTCGCGGATGTTGTCGGTCTTGGCGAGGAGCATGATCAGCCGGTCGAAACCGAAGGCGATACCGCCGTGCGGCGGGGTGCCGTATTGCAGGGCATCGAGGAGGAAGCCGAACTTCTGCTGCTGTTCGTCCTTGCTGATGCCGAGAATGTCGAACACCTTGTTCTGAATGTCGGTGCGATGGATTCGGATGCTGCCGCCGCCGAGTTCCTGGCCCTGGACGACGAGGTCGTAACAATACGCCAAGGCATCGGCCGGTGCGCTGTCCAACTTGGGAATGTCCGCATCCTGAACCATCGTGAACGGATGATGGAGGCTGAAGTAGCGCTGTTGTTCGGCGCGGTATTCGAACATCGGCCAATCGACGACCCAGAGGAAATCGTAGTGATCGTCGTCATAGAGGTTCTGCTCCTTGGCGATGTGCTTGCGGAGTTGGCCGAGCGATTGCAGAACGACGGCCTTCTGGTCGGACACGATCAGAAACAGATCGCCGTCCTCCAGCTGGGCGAGGTTGATCAGTTCGGCTTGTTGCTGGTCGTCGAAGAATTTGACGATGCTGCCGGCAAGCGCCCCATCGGTGAACTTGACGAAGGCAAGCCCCTTGGCACGCAGTTTCTTGACGAAGTCGGTCAGCTTGTCGATGCCCTTGCGGGAATAGAGATTGGCGCCGTTTTTGACGGTGATGCCTTTGACGATGCCGCCGTTTTTGATGTTGTCGGTGAACACGCCGAAGGTTGTTCGGGCCGCCAAATCGGTGATGTCGATCAACCGCATGTCGAACCGCGTGTCGGGCTTGTCCGAACCGTAGGTGTCCATTGCTTCGGCATAGGTCATGCGCGGGAACGGATCGCGGAAGGTGACGCCCTTGACGGTTTTCATCACGTGTTTGATCATCCGTTCGCTGACGTCGAGAATCTCTTCTTGCGACAAGAACGACGTTTCGATGTCAATCTGCGTGAACTCCGGCTGACGGTCGCTGCGCAAATCCTCATCGCGGAAACATTTGGCGATCTGGTAGTATTTTTCGAACCCGGCGACCATCAACAGCTGCTTGAAGATCTGCGGAGATTGCGGCAAGGCGAAAAACTCGCCCTTGTTGATGCGCGAGGGGACGAGATAATCGCGCGCACCCTCGGGGGTCGATTTGGTCAGAATCGGCGTTTCGAACTCGATGAAGTCTTCGTTGTTCAGGAATTCGCGGACGGCTTGTGCAGCCTGGTGGCGAATCAGGAAATTGTTCTGAAGAACGGGGCGTCGCAGATCGAGATAGCGGTATTTCAGCCGCGTCTCTTCGAGTGCGTCGGTCTCGTCCTGAATCAACAAGGGAGGCAATTTGGCGGTGTTGAGAACCGTCATCGCCTGGACGTCGACTTCGATGTCGCCAGTGGGAATCTGTTTGTTCTTGCTGCTCCGTTCGATGACCGTGCCCTGCACCTCGAGGACATACTCGCTTTTGATCGCGAGCGTCTCCTTGTACAGTGGCGAATCCGGCGAGAACGCCAGTTGGGTGATGCCGTAGCGGTCGCGGAGATCAATGAACACCAGACCGCCGAGGTCGCGTTTCTTGGCGACCCAGCCTTTCAGGACGACGGACGTGCCGACGTCGGTGATGCGCAAGGCACCGTTGTTGTGCGTTCGTTTCATCATCATTCCTCGCAATCTTCGCAACTGTCCGCGCCGCAGCTGTCACAGCTGTCGGCGGGTTTCATCAGTTCGGCGACAATGTGGTTGTAGAGTTGGTGTTTGGGAATCGTCTTTTCCTCACCGCTCTGTTGGTCCTTGATGTTGACTGTACCCGCTTCTTTTTCGTTGGCGCCGTAGATGGCCACGAAACGGGCACCGGCGGCTTCGACCTGCTTCCACTTGCCTTTCATGTTCTTGTCGAGGAAATCGACGTCGGCGAGCAATCCGCCCATGCGACAGCGATTGAGCATCGCCATGCCGTCTTGTTTCTGAGCGTCGCCGAGAATCATCAGATACAAGTGGAGATAGTCGGGATCGCCCTGGAAGTTGATGCTTTCCAGTGCGAACATCAGCCGTTCGAGACCGAACGCGAAGCCGACGCCGGGAACGTCGGGACCGCCGAGATCGGCGACCAGGTGGTTGTAACGGCCGCCGCCGAGAATCGTGTTCTGAGCGCCGAGCGTTTCGAGATGGGCCTTGACTTCGAATACCGTGTCGGTGTAGTAGTCGAGACCGCGCACGAGATTCTTGTCGATTTCATAGTCGATCTTCATCGCGTCGAGATAACCCGTCAACTCGTCGAAATGAGCCTTGGCCGCGTCGCTCAGATAATCGAGCGGTTTCGGAGCGTTGCTCAGAATCGGTCCGCCACCGTCGATCTTGCAGTCGAGGATTCGTAGCGGATTGGTCTGATAGCGGGTTTGACAATCGTGACAAAGGTCGCCGACATGTGGTTTGAGATAGTCGAGAAGCGCCGCGCGATAGTTCGCTTTCGAGGCATCGTCGCCGATCGAGTTGAGGTGTACGGTCACGTCCTTGATCTTGAGCGCACGCAAAATCGCTACGGCATAGGCGATCACGTCGGCATCCAACATTGGACTGTTGGAGCCGAACGCTTCCGCGCCGAACTGCTGGAACTGGCGGTACCGTCCCTTCTGCGGCCGTTCGTAGCGGAACATCGGACCCATGTAGTAGTATTTGTCAACGCCGATCGCTTGCGCGTAGAGTTTGTTTTCCACGTAACTGCGGACGACACCGGCGGTGCCTTCGGGGCGGAGCGTGTTCGCCCGTTTGCCGCGATCGACGAAATCGTAGGTTTCCTTGCTGACGATGTCGGTGGTTTCACCGACGCTGCGGTGGAACAACTCCGAATGCTCCAGGATCGGCGTGCGGATTTCCTGATAATGGAACAACCGGCTGACGTTCTTGATGACTTTTTCGAGTTTTTGCCATTTGCCGATGTCGTCTGGCAAGACATCGTAGGTGCCTTTCATCTTGTGATACATGATCTGCCTCCTTTGTATTAAAAACGTCCCCAAACAAACGTTTAAGGACGAAATCTTCCGCGGTACCACCTTAGTTCCCGGTCAAAACCGGACCCTTTTCCCCTAACGCGGGATGACGTCCGCTTCTACTGGTGTTCAAAGCGGCCCTCGGAAGTGTCGTTCATCGATGCTGGCAGCAACTCTTTCAGCCGGGGAGTCGCTCTCTGGATGTCGCGCGGTCGATTACTGTTCTTCCTCGTCGGTTTACGGTAGTGATTATACTATCATTTCGCTCAATAGTCAATGAATAAGTCCTGTTTGAAGCGTTCCACCCAATCGATGCGACCGCCGAAGTAATCCTCGTCGGTGATTGAATAGGTGACGTCGTCGCGGACCGTGCCGTCGTACATCAGGAATTTGTTGCGCAGCACGCCTTCGAACGTGAACCCTAGTTTTTCGCACACCCGCTTGCTGGCGAGGTTGTCGGGGAAATGACAATAGGTGAGTCGTTTGAGTTCAAGTCCTTCCATCGCCCAGACGATGACCGCCTTGGCAGCCTCGGTGATCAGGCCCTGATTCCAGTAATCGGGATCGAGCACGAACCCGATCTCGCCCCGGTGTTCCTGATAGGAATGGATTTCAATCGTGCCGATAAGGCGCTTGTCGGCTTTGTGCATGATCACGAACAAGCCCGGTTGACCGAAATCCTTCTTGCGGATCGCGTAATCGATGAACCGGTACGTGTCGTCGAGACTCGCATGGGGCTCCCAACCGGCGCGGGGGCCGACTTCGGGAGACTGCGCGTAGCGATAGATGTCGGGCGCATCGCTGCGCCGCAATTCTCGGAGATAGATGCGCTCGGTTTCCAAAAACGGGAGCACGATGCGGATTCTACTCATCGGTCTTGTCGAACAGCGACCAGGCTCCGATGTAGTCGAAGCCGAGTCGGAGGTAGATCTGGCCGGCAGCGTCGTTGTCGTAGAACAGGCACAGATCCTTGTCCTTATCTTCGAGATACAGTTTCATCAGATGCGTCATCAACGCCGACGCGTAGCCGTTGTTGCGATAATCGGCATGGGTCGCGACGGCGACGACCATGGCGTTGATCGAAGTCTCGGCTGTGGTGGCGACGGTGCTGACGAACTTGCCGTCTTGCTCAATGTAGAGGGTGGTGCCCATTTTCAGCGACTCGTATTTTCCTTCGATGTAGGCTTGTTTTGGTTTCTTGTGGATGCCGAATTCGGGAATCGTCGCAAGCAGATCGTAGAGTTTGCCGCATTCTTCTTTCGTGCGGACGGTCTTGACAATGGTTTCGTCGTACGCGACGGGAGCGCGCAGTTCAGTCGCTTCACAAAACTGCTCGCGACGTTCGGTGAACCCTTCGAGATGCGGTTTCACGAGCATCATCAGACGGGTTTTGCCGCTGATGTGTTCGAACGGATCGTCCTCGAAAATCGGCAGATACTCGCGGCTGAACCGCTCGGTCGGAGCGTAATAAATGGCATGTTCGCGGTAGCGGAGGAGAATGCTGAGGAAATCCTCGTCTTCATCGAACTCGCCGTAGACGCGCTGAAAATCGGTGTCGAAGCCGAAGGTTTCGATGTCACCGATCGGGAAGATGTTGTAACTCGGTTCCTGGTTCAGAAAACTGAGGACGCGGACGCGGTCCGCTTCGGTTAACAGTCGTATCATTGGTCTTTCTCCACGATGACGGTCACCGGACCGTCGTTGATCAGATCGATCATCATGTGCTCCTGGAACACGCCGCCCTTGGTGGGGATGCCGTGTTCGTCGTTCAGGAGTCGGTTGAACAGTTCGTACAGCTCGTTTGCCTGGTCGGGGCGCATCGCCTTTGTGAAGGAGGGGCGATTGCCTTTGGACGTGTCGCCGTACAAGGTGAACTGGCTGATCGAGAGAATCTCACCGTGCATGGCGGCAATGTCCTCGTTCAGTTTGCCGGCGGCGTCTTCGAAGACGCGGAGACGGGCGATCTTGCGGGCGACGTGGCGAACGATGTCGGCGGTGTCGGTCGTTTGGAACCCGACGAGGAGCAGATAGCCCCGGCCGATCGCGCTCACGACATGGTCATCGACACTGCAGGAGGCGCGACTGACGCGCTGGACGACGACCCGCATCACTTCATCATCCGTTCGATCGAGTACACGTCGGGAATGTGTTCAAGATTGCGGATGATGACCTCCAGTTCCTTGCGATTCTTGATCGACACCTTGAGTTTGATGATGCCTTCCAGGTTCTTGTTCGTCGATGCCGCGACCTGGACGACCTTGCCTTTGGATGAGGTCACGGTGTTGATGATTTCGGCGAGGACGTTGTCGCGGTTCTGGACGATGATTTTGAGATTGATGGTGTATTGTTTGGTATCGTCGTTGCCCCAGAAGACTTCCATGTAGCGGTTCGGATCGAGCGACTTGAGGTTGTTGCACTCGCTGCGGTGCACGGCGATGCCGCTGCCTTTGGAGATGTAGCCGGTGATCTTGTCACCGGGGATCGGCGTGCAGCAGTTGGACAGTTTGATCGAGGCATTGGGGAGTCCTTCGACGATGATGTTGGAATCGCTTTTCTGATCGAGATAGACCGATTCGTTGATCCGTTGGATCAGGTCTTCATCGGTGTATTCTTCCTTGTCGCGAAGCGCGTTGACGGCGCTGCCCGGCGTGATCGTGTTCTTACCGATCTCGTAATAGAGATCCTCGACGGTTTTCGCACCTTTCTTGCTGAACAGTTCCTTGACGCGTTTGTCGGTCAGTTCGACGGTGATGTTCTTCTGCTGCAGTTCGCGGTTGAAGTCTTCGCGGCCCATTTCGATGAGCACGCTGCGACGTTTCTTGTTGAGGTAGTTCTTGATCTTCGACTTGGCATTGGAAGTCTTGACGATCTTCAGCCAGTTGTCGTTGGGTCCGAAGCTGTTGACACTGGTCTTGATGTTGACGATGTCGCCGGTCTGCAGTTCGTACTCGAGCGGTACGATCTTGCCGTTGACGATCGCGCCGACGGTCTGGATGCCGACTTGGGTGTGGATCCGGAAGGCGAAATCAAGCGGTGTCGAGCCGGCCGGCAAATCCACGATGTCGCCATTGGGTGTGAACACGTAGACGTTCGATTGAAAGATGTCGTCACGGAGCAGATTGAGCACGTCGCTGTCGTTTTCGCTTTCTTCGGTGAACTTGACAAGATCGCCGTACCATTTGAGTTTCTTCATGACTTCGTCGGTCATCTTGCCGCTTTGGATGTTTTCCTTGTAGGCCCAGTGGGCGGCGACCCCGTACTCGGCGATGGCGTCCATTTCCTGGGTGCGGATCTGGATTTCATACACCTTGCCGTTGGCGATGACCGAGGTGTGGAGCGACTGGTACAGGTTCGGCTTGGGCATGGCGATGTAGTCCTTGAAGCGGTTGGGAATCGGCGTCCATTTGGAATGGATGATGCCGATCGAGCGGTAACAGTCCTCGATCGAATCGACGATGATGCGGAGCGCCAAAAGGTCGTAGATGTCTTCGAACTCCTTGTTGCGGTCGACCATTTTCTTATGAACCGAGTATATGTTCTTGATCCGGCCCTTGACGTTGCAGTTTACGTTGTTTTCCGACAACAGGTATTCGATGTTGGTGCGCATCAGATCGATGTCCTTCTCGCGGTTGACCTTGGTGTCGGCGATCATCTGCGCGATGCGGCGGTACCGGGCGCGCTGCAGATACTTGAAGCTGGTGTCTTCGAGCTCGGCCTTCATCACGTACATCCCGAGCCGGTGGGCGAGCGGGGCGTAGATTTCCATCGTCTCGCGGGCGATGCGCTGCTGTTTCACGTCCGGCAATGCGCTGAGCGTGCGGATGTTGTTGAGACGGTCGGCGAGTTTGACGATGACGACGCGGATGTCCTGCGCCATCGCCAGCAGCATCTTCTGGTAGTTTTTCGCTTGTGCGGCCAGTTTTTCTTTTTCGTGGTCGCTGTCTTTGAATTTGTACTGTCCCAGTTTGGTGACGCCTTCGATCAGCGTCGCGACTTCTTCGCCGAACCGCTGTTTGACGTCTTTGTAGGTAGCCGGCGTGTCTTCCAGGACATCATGCAAAAGACCGGCCATGATGGTGGTCGGGTCGGTGTGGTAGTCGCTCAGGATGATCGCCACGTCGAGCGGGTGGACGATGTATTCGTCACCGCTCTTGCGGAACTGACCGCCGTGCATCTCGGCGGCGTATTCGTAGGCCGCCTTGATGCGCTCTTGGTCGGTGTCCTTGGTGATGTAGGGAGCGACATGCTGCATGAGGGTGTCGATGGTTGCCGTCGGCATAAAATCACCTGCTAGTATGTCATCAGACTGAGTACGTTGTATCCTTCCAGTTTGTCACGTCCGTGAAGATCGGACAGTTCGATCAGAAATGCGATGCCGGCGACTTCGCCGCCGGATTGTTCCACGAGGTGGATCGCCGCGTCAATGGTGCCGCCGGTGGCGAGCAGATCGTCGATGATCAGCACCCGCTGACCCGGTTTGACGTCGCCCTTGTGGAGACAGAGCGTGTTCTTGCCGTACTCGAGTTCGTAGCTGTACTCGATGACTTCACGCGGCAATTTGCCTGGTTTGCGCACCGGCACGAAGCCGATGCCGAGCTGGGTTGCGACGGGACATCCGAAAATGAAACCGCGGGCGTCCGGTCCGACGATGATGTCGGCCTGGATTTCTTTGGTGAACTGGACGAATTGTTCGGTCGCGTAGCGGAACGCGTCACCGTCGCCGATCAGCGGCGTGATGTCCTTGAACTGGATGCCGGGAATCGGGAAATCAGGGACGTTGGCGATGTAGTCTTTCAGGTTCATGCGGGTTCCTCCGTTCGTTTCTGACTTGCATTCATTATATCAAATCCACGCCTGTTTGGGACAGGCAATTGATTATTTTAACAAATAATCATCGATGATGATCTGTTTTTTCGAACGACCGCGGAAGTAATTGGTGTCGAGTCGGCCGAGCAGGGTCACCGGCGCCGGACGGTTGAGTTTCGCGTAAAGCGCCTTGTTGTTGAAGAAAATCGCTTCGGCGTCGTGACCGAGAATCAGTTTCGTGTGTTCGCCCTTGATCAGATAGCGATTGTCGGGTACGACGTCTTCAAACACGAACAATGCGTCCTTGAGATCGAAATGCTCCAGATCGACGATTTGCTGCATGTCCAGGGTATGGATGTCGATGTAGCCTTCGGCAACCACGATGTCGTCCCGCTGGGCATCGGGAATGAGATTGTTGAACCGCGTTTTGAAGGCTTCGAGATGCTCTTTCTTAAACTCCAGGCCAGCGGCATTCTGATGTCCGCCATGACGGATCAGGAGATCTTTGAGTTCATTCAGGATGTAGATCACGTCGACACCGCTGTAGGAGCGAATGCTGCCTTTGTAGGTGAACTCGTCTTCCTTCAGCACGACGCTGACTTTGCTGTATTCATTGGCCAGACGTGATGCGACAATGCCGACGACCCCTTCGTGCATTCGCGGCGAGTGGACGATGATCGATGGTTCGGTGTGATTGATTTGACGCAAGCTTTCCTGGTAGAGAATCTGAGTGAGTTTTTTGCGCTTGTTGTTGGTTTCTTCGATTTCGGTGATGTACTTGAGCGCTGCCTTGCTGGTCTTCGCCTGCAGAAGTTTGACGGCCAGTTTGGCGCTCTTCATGCGCCCGCAGGCGTTGATCCGCGGTGCAATCTTGTACTGGACATCAGCGACGCTTGGTTTGGTAATGTCAAGAAATGCCAGCAAGTTACGCAATCCCTCGTTGCCGGAATGCGCGAGTTTGCGCAGACCGACGTTGACGATGGCGCGGTTTTCTTCGACCAGCGGCATCATGTCAGCGATCGTACCGAGCGCGGCGATGTCAACATATTCGAGCGCTTCTTCGCCGATCAGCGCTTGCGCCAACTTGAACGCAACACCGACTCCGGCAAGCGGTTTGAACGGATAATCGCTCAAGTTTGTGTGAATGATCGCAAAGGCATCGGGCAGTTCGGCTTCGTTCTCGTGATGATCGGTGACGATCAGATCGATGCCGTTGTCTTTGAAGATGTTTGCTTCTTCGATGCTTTTTATGCCGTTGTCCACGGTGATGACGAGTTGGAACTCCTCGTTGACGATGTCGAACGTTTTGGAGTACGTCAACCCGTATCCGTCGACGAGTCGATTGGGGATGTCATAGCTGACGTCGGCACCGAGATCCGCGAGTACTTTCAGTACGATGTAGGTGCTGGTGATGCCGTCGACATCGTAGTCGCCATAGACGAGAATACGCTCCTTTTCTTCGATGGCTCGCATGATCCGGTCAACGGCTTTCTGCATGTCGTTCAAACGGTATGGATCATGGAAATCCTGTTCGTTCAGATTGAACAAGGCGCGATAGTCGCTTACGCCTCGTGCCTTGTAAATCTCTTCGACCAGTTTGGTTTGATCGAGATGCTCATTCTTAATTTTCCATTTCAAATGGACCAACTCCTAACCGCGATAAGTGATTGACCAGCCTTACATTGAATCCGGTGCGTTGACACCAATCAATGACAGACCGTCGCGCAAGACGATCTGACAGGCTTTGAGCAGGGCAAGACGTTCTTGCGTCCGTAACTGGTCAGTTTGCAAGACCGGTTCGGCGTTGTAGAAACTGTGGAACGCCGTAGCCAGTTGATACAGGTAATTGACGAGCCGATGCGGGGCTCTTGCGAGTGCGGCCGACTTGATCGTTTCCGGGTATGCTGCAAGCACGCCGATGAGGTCGATCGCCTTGTCGTTGTCGATGGTTGTGAAGTCATGCTGGCGGGTCGGGTCGTAAGCCATGTCACGACTGGCGGCCGTTTCGAAAATGCTGGCCATCCGCGCATGAGCGTATTGGACATAATAGACGGGATTCTCGTTGGTCTGGCGAATGGCCAGATCGAGATCGAGATCCATCTGGGTATTGAGGCTGCGCGCGGCGAAGAAATAACGGATCGGGTCCTTGCCGACTTCGTCCATCAGATCCGCGAGCGTGATTGCTTTGCCGCTTCGTTTGGACATCTTCACTTCTTCTCCGTTTTGGATGACCTTGACCATCTGCAACAGTTCGACTTCAATCATGTCGCCTTTACCGCTGACCATTTCGATCGCCGCTTTGAGGCGATTGATGTATCCGTGGTGATCGCCGCCGAGAATGTCGATCAACTTCGTGTAGCCGCGATCGAGCTTGTTCTTGTGATAGGCGATGTCCGGTGTGATGTAGGTGTAGGAACCGTCACTCTTGATGATGACACGGTCCTTCTCGTCGCCGTGTTCACTGGTTTTCAGCCAGGTGGCGCCGTCATCCTGATAGGTAAATCCCTGCTCGATGAGAAATGACACGACTTGTTTGACTTCGTCGTTGTCGTAAAGGGATTGTTCACTGAACCAGACATCGAACTCGACGCCAAAGGATTTGAGGTCGGTGCGGAGTCCTTCCAGCAGACTGGACACGCCGTATTCGCGGAAAAACTGATATCCATCCATGTGCAGGAACTTGTCGCCGTGTTCGTTTTGAATCGCCTGGGCGGTCGCGATGATTTCCGGTCCATAGTACCCATCGGCCGGCATCTCGACATCCTGGTCAAAGAGTTGACGATAGCGTGCTTCGATGCTGAGAGCGAGATTGTGAATCTGGTTGCCGGCATCGTTGACGTAGTATTCCTTGGTTACCTGGTACCCGGCTTTTTGTAAAATCCGGCATAACGAATCGCCGGCCGCGGCACCACGGGCATGGCCAATGTGAATCGCGCCGGTGGGGTTGACGCTGACGAATTCGATGTTGTAATGTTCGCCAGCACCGATGTCGAGCGAACCATAATCAGCACCTTCTGCAAGGATCGTATTGATCGTCTTCAGCAGGTGATCGGTCTCCAGATAGAAGTTGATGAAACCAGGCTTCGCAACTTCGATTTTTTCCATGTGGAGTGCTCTCTTATCCAATCCATCGATGATTTCCTGGGCGATGACAAACGGGGCTTTGCGTGCCACGCGAGCGTAACGCATCGCCACATTAGAGGAAAAATCACCATTCTGTTTGTCCTTGGGAACTTCGAGAATGATGTCGATGCCGTCATCGTGATAGCCCAACGCTTTTAGCCGTTCGACAAGTTGTGTTTTGATGTCTTCCAGTATGAGTTCAATGTTCATGCAAATCTTCCTAACGTGAGAATTTGAGGCTGATGTCCAGAGCCGTATACGAATGTGTGAGAGCCCCGACACTGATGAAGTCGACGCCGGTTGCGCTGACTTCGGCAATTCGGTCCAGAGTCATGTTGCCACTTGCTTCGAGCAACTTGCGATGCTGGTTGTGCTCGACGCAACGGCGCATCAAATCGGTGGACATGTTGTCGAGCATGATGATGTCACAAGCAGTTGCTTGTGCTTCCATGTATTGTTCAAACGTTTCCACTTCGACTTCAACTCGCATCGAGTGGTCAACTTTCTGTTTGATGATTGAAACGGCGTTGGCAATCCCGCCCGCAGCCTGGATGTGATTGTCCTTAATCATGACCTGATCGCTCAGATTCATGCGATGATTGATGCCACCACCATGAACGACGGCCTGTTTTTCAAGAATTCGTAGATTCGGTGTTGTCTTGCGGGTGTCCAAGATTTTTGTATGCGTATTGACCACTTGATCTACAAACCGTCTTGTCAAGGTTGCTACACCGCTCATGCGCTGCATCAGATTAAGTGCCACTCGTTCTCCCTTGAGAATCGATTTGGCTGAGCCACTGATGACAGCGATGACGTCACCTTGTTCGACAACGGCACCATCGCCGTTGATGACTTTGACGTAAACGTCGTCATCCAATAGTTGAAACACACGTCGCATGACGTCAACACCGGACAGAACTCCTTCTTGTTTGGCGATAAACACCCCTTCGGCCATTTCATCTTCAAACAAGTTGTCGGTGGTCACATCAATCATCGGCATGTCTTCTTCCAAAGCGCGCCGGATGATGTCGTCAATGATTGGATTCATGATGCACCTCTAGATATCCAGATCGAGTTGTTCGAAATGGATTTTTTTGTTTTTGGTTTTGACCAGTTTGATCCATTTGGCGCTTCTCCCCTTGCCCATCGGTCGAATCTGTTTGTCATCACGGAGGCGCTTCAGGGTCCGATTGATGGTCGAGTCCGAGATATAGGGGTGAATGTTGCGGATGTCGTCCTTGCTGAAGACATCGCCGAGTTTGTTGATGGTGTTTTCGACGTTGTCGGATTTGTTCAGGTGTTGATCGAACTGATAATCGCGCACCAGATAGCTGAGTTGCTGATACGAACGCATCGCGATGTCGAGAATCAGTTTGTGCAGCGGTAGGATCTGCGAATAGCCCAGTTCCCAGTTGAAGTTGGCTTCGACGACGGCTTGTTCGAACTCCTTGCGGCGCTTGTACAAGCGCTCGAAAAAGCTGATGTACTCAAAGACTTCAAACCCGTTGCCGACCAACAGGGTGAATAGAAGAATGATGCCGATTTCTTCGTTCTTTTCATGGAACGGTTTGATGTTGATGAAATCAATGTAGAAGTTGAGGATGATGTAGGACAGTTCGTACTCGCTTTTGCGCAGTTCTTTGTTGAAGAGCTGCACCAGTTGATCGATGGATTCACGCGTACTGGCGTTCTTGCTGGTGAGCAGGCTGCTTGATCGTTCGGCCTGATTGAGACGACGCCATGACAGCTTGCTTTGGGCGAGAACATCGCCATACAAAAACTTGATGAGGTCGAGAATTTCGGTCACGAGCAATTCAAAGGTTGAGGACTCATCGTGAATCTTGGTGAATGCGTTGCGGAGGTTGATGATCAGCTTCTCGTCTTTGTTCTTGGGTTTGACGTCCTTAAAAATCAGTGACTTGAACCGGGCATCGGTCACCTTGATTTGGAACATCTTGGCAAAGTAATAAATGTCGTTACGAACCGTTTGGCGCACAATGACGTCGTAATCACTTTCCAGCACTTCGTGATTGTGCTGGTTGATTCCAATCGACTTGTACACCTTGATGTAGTCCATGATGACATCGTTGGGGAGACGAGTGCGGCTTAGATTCTCCATGCATTTCATGTGATCCACCTCAAACATAACAATGATACCTATATTTTACTATATTTAGAAAATATTTCAACGGATTTCACATATATTTATAGTCAAATTAACCATTTGATGGACATAATAAAAAAAGTAGCTCGGCTACTTTTTTTAAAACAGTGATTGTTGCACAATGTCATGGTCTTCTTCGCGTTCATATTCCGAGATCGGCGTGATGTCCGGATCTTCTTCCATCTGCTCGATGTGAATGTACAACGGTTCCCCCAGTTTGGAGGCGATGAAGGACTTGCCATTTTCGGTTTTGTCGGTCTTGATATCAAAGGCATTGATGAGCAACCCGGTCTTGGTCGTGTTGACGCGGACATTGGCACGGTTCTTGTACTGGGTCGCATTCATCAGACAGGCGTCGCGCACCAGATATGGGTTGGAGCGAACGATCTTGTAGAGTTGCACCCCTTTGTTGGTGCGGCGCTTCTTGGGTATTTCACTGATGTCGATGCGTTTGATCGTTCCGCGGTTGGTGAGCAACAAGAGATCGTGATGATCCTTGAGCACAATCCCAGCCGCGAGTTTCTGGCGACGCGAGAGGTTCATTCCTTTGACTCCTTTGGCGGTTGTCGAGGTAACGGGTATCTCAGCCAGATTGAACCGTAGTCCTTCTCCTTTTTCCGAGAAGATCAACACTTCTGACAAAACATCATCGGTGATGTCAACAGCAACCACTTCATCATCGTCGTTGAGGGCGATGGCGCGGATCGTCTTGGTGTAGCGAGAGACGTCAAATTCCTTAAGCTCGGTCTGTTTGATGAGATTGTCGCGCGTCACGAAGAGCAAGGTTTTGGCGGCAGTGAAGTCGGTGATGCACATGACTTTGACGATCGTTTCATCTTCTTCGAGATGAACGATGTTGTTGATATGGGTACCGAGTTCCTTCCATTTGTAATTGGGAATCTTGTACACCGGTAAGTATACGTAATTTCCTTTATTCGTAAAGATAAGTATGGTATTCAGCGTGGAAACCTCTTCGGCGAACAGAATCGAATCGTTGTCGCGGAGCGTTGTTTCTTCGGTTGCGCGGTAGGACCGGATCGAAGTCGACTTGACATACCCTTCCTTGGTGATGCCGACAACGACTTGCTCGTCGGCGATCAGTTCCTCTTCGGAGATGGTAATTTTTTCGATTTCTTCTTCAATCACACTCAATCGTTTCTGCGCCAACGATTTCTGAACTTCACGCAGTTCATCGATGATGACGCGCTCGAGTTCCTTTTCGTTGTTGAGCACCAGCGTCAGTTGATCGATCTCCTGATGAAGATCCCGGGCCTCCTCCTGGAGCGCCATGATGTCGGTTGTCGACAGGCGGTACAGTTGCAAGGTGACGATCGCTTCGGCCTGTTCATCGGTGAACTTGTAGGCTTTGGCGAGTTTGGTCTTGGCGTCTTTTTTGTTTTTCGACTGGCGGATGAGATGAATGACTTCATCGAGAACATCCATCATCTTGATGATGCCGTCGACGATGTGAAGTCGTTTTTCGGCCTTGCGGAGATCGTAGTTCGAACGGTTGGTGATGACTTCCTTCTGATGGATGATGTAGGCATCGAGTATTTGCAGAATGCCCATCAGCATCGGTCGTTTGTTGTTGATGGCGACCATGTTGTAGTTGAATGATTTGGTCAGGTCGGTCTTTTTGAGCAAGAAACTCTCGATGACCGTCGGATCGACGCCCTTCTTGACGTCGACGACGATGCGCAGGCCTTCACGGTCGGATTCGTCGCGAACTTCTTCGATGCCGTCGACTTGTTTTTTGATCCGAATGTCATCGATCTTGCGAACCAAATTGGCCTTGTTGACATCATAGGGCAGTTCGGTAATGATGATCTGTTGGTCGACGATGTCTGTTTTGGCGCGGATGATGATCCGGCCGCGGCCGGTTTCGAACGCTTGGCGAATCTCGTCTTTGCCCTGAACGATGGCCCCGGTCGGGAAGTCCGGACCTTTGACAATCTTCAGAACGTCATCGACGGTGAGATCCGGTTTCTCGATGCGCTTGACGACGGCGTTGATGACTTCACGCAGGTTGTGCGGGGGAATCTCCGTGGCGTAACCGGCGCTGATGCCGGTCGCACCGTTGACAAGCAAATTCGGATAGCGTGCGGGAAGCACGGTCGGTTCGTATTCTTCGTCGTCGAAATTGGGAACAAAATCAACGGTTCGTTTTTCGATGTCGAGCAAGAGATATTCACTGGCTGCCGACATGCGTGCTTCGGTGTAGCGCATTGCAGCTGGTGAATCCCCATCGATCGATCCCTTGTTGCCGTGCATGTCGACCAGTGGCGTGAGCATTTTCCACGGCTGGCTGAGGCGCACCATTGCGTCGTAGACGGAGGTGTCGCCATGGGGGTGGTACTTGCCGATGACGTCGCCGACGATGCGGGCGGATTTCTTGTAGGGCTTGTCGTGGGCCATGCCGAGTTTGAACATGGAATACAAAACGCGTCGTTGCACTGGTTTCAGTCCGTCGCGGACATCGGGCAACGCGCGATCTTGAATGATGTATTTGGAGTACCTGCCGAAGCGTTCGCCGACGAGGTCCTCCAGATTTTCTTCGAGTATTTTCTGATCAACGAACTCCTTGATCAGATCTTTGGTCTGTTTGGCCATATTGGTCCACCCACCTAAATTTTGAAGTCGTCTTCGATCGAGAAGGTGACGTTGTTTTCAATCCATTCCCGACGCGGTTGGACTTTGTCGCCCATCAGGATGTTGATGCGCTGATCGGCGTCGGCGAGATCATCGATCTTGACCTGGATCAAGGTTCTTGATTTGGGATTCATGGTTGTTTCCCAGAGTTGTTCAGAGTTCATTTCACCAAGACCCTTGAACCGTTGGATGTTGTAGTTGCGATTTTTCTTGGTCAACGCCTCGAGTTCTTCATCGGTCCAGGCGTACTCGATTTCCGTTCGGTTCTTGACCCGGTAAGACACCTTGTACAAAGGTGGTAGGGCGATGTAGACCTTGCCGGCTTCGACGAGTTCGCGCATGTAGCGGAAAAAGAACGTCAACAAGAGGACCTGGATGTGCGCGCCGTCGGTGTCGGCGTCGGTCATCACGATGACTTTGTCGTAATTGCATTTGGTGATGTCGAAATCGGGGCCGAGTCCGGCACCGATGGTATGAATGATCGTATTGATTTCTTCGTTTTTCAGAACGTCTTCGATTTTGGCTTTTTCGGTATTGATGACTTTCCCGCGCAGCGGAAGGATTGCCTGAAAGCGGCGATCACGCCCTTGTTTGGCGCTTCCTCCGGCACTGTCGCCCTCGACGAGATAGAGCTCGTTGAGCTCGGGATTGTGTGATTGGGCTTTGGTCAGTTTGCCGGAAAGGTTGATTTCTATCTTCCGATTCTTGCGCTCCAGACGCGCTTCTTCACGGGCTTTGCGGGCCGCATCACGGGCCATCCGGGCCTTGAGCGCTTTTTCGATCAAGGTGTAGGTCAGGTTGCTGTTTTCTTCGAAGAAATAAGTCATTTTTTCGGAAACAACCTGTTCAACCGCGGTACGGGCATCGGGCGTTCCCAGTTTGTTTTTGGTCTGCCCTTCGAACTGGAGAAGATGCTCCGGGATTCGAATTGAAAGGATCGTTGTCAATCCTTCGCGAATGTCAACGCCATCCAGCTTGTTGCCGTTCTTGATCAGACCGACGCGCTGGCCGTAGTCGTTGAACAGTTTTGTCAAGGCTGATTTGTAGCCGGTTTCATGGGTTCCGCCATCCTTGGTGCGCACGTTGTTGACGAAGGAGATCAATTGATCCGAATAGGATTTGGTGAACTGGAAGGCAACTTCGACTTCGATGTCGAGCGCGGTTCCTTCCAGAAATTTGGGTTCGTGAATTCCTGTACGATTTTCATTAATAAAGTCCACATACGAGATGATGCCGTCGTTGTAGATGTACTCTTCCTTGGTGTTGGAACGTTCATCGATGAGAACCATCTTCAGCCCTTTGAGCAGATAGGCGTTCTCGCGCATGCGCTCGGAAATGGTCTGGAAATTGAACACCGAGGTCGAGAACATCTCGCTCTCCGGTTTGAACCAGACCGTGGTTCCGGTCTTGCGGGTATCGCCAAGAACGGACAGTTCGCTCACCATCGATCCGCCATCGGTGAAGCGAATGTGGTGAATTTTGCCGTTGCGGTACACGGTCACATCGAGAAACTTTGACAATGCGTTGACGACGCTAGCGCCGACACCGTGCAACCCGCCGGATACCTTGTATCCGCCAGCCTGCCCGAATTTACCACCCGCATGCAGGCGGGTGTAGATGATTTCAATCGCGGATTTGCCGCTTTCGTGCTGGCCGACCGGCACACCGCGTCCATTGTCATGGACAACGATGCTGTTGTCTTCCTTGATTGTTACGATGATCTCGGAACCATAGCCGGCAAGGACCTCATCGATGGCGTTGTCGACAATCTCCCATACTAAATGATGAAGCCCTCGCGCATCTGTCGAACCGATGTACATACCGGGACGTTTGCGGACAGCTTCCAGTTCTTCGAGGATTTGGATTGATGTTTCGTCGTACTTGAGATTGTTGAGTTCCATCGGGTACACATCCTTGCTTGTCTAACTACATCTACATATTATAACAAAACGAAAATGGTTTTTGTAGTGTAAATTTCAAAATGATGTGATATAATGAATTACGAATTTCAGTTTTGGAGTTGGTTTGTATGTGGCTTGGATATGTGCTTTTGGTCGTCGCTTACCTGTTTGGTTCGATACCATTTTCAATCATTTTGGGAAAAAAATTCAAGGGAATCGATGTGCGCGAACATGGCAGCGGCAACCCCGGCGGAACCAATTCACTCCGGTTTCTCGGACGTCCGATCGGCATGTGGGTCGTCATCCTTGACGGGTTCAAAGCCGGTATCATCGTCCTCTTGATTCAGTGGAACGTGATTCCGCAGGACATGGTCTTCCATCCGCTGGCCTACGGCGTTACGGCAGCCTTCGGGCATGTCTTCAGCATCTTCATCGGCTTCAAGGGCGGCAAGGCCGTCGCCTGTACCGTCGGAATGATGATCGCCTACAATATTCTGTACGCCGTGATTATGTTCGTCGTCTTCATGGGGGTCTTGAAACTGTTCAAGTTCGTCAGCATCGCATCGACCTTGAGTGTCTTGACCGCCGTCATCATCGGTCTGGTCGTCGGCTTCACCCAGGGAGCCTGGCAAATGGCCATTTACATGGCAATCCTGTTCGCCCTCGTGGTCTTCCGGCATCAAAGCAATTACAAAAACATCATCAACAAAGTGGAACCAAAAGTTACGTGGATATAGAAAAGTCTAGTCAGCGCTAGACTTTTTTTGTTTATCTGCGGTGCCTTACCGCATCGTTTTGCGACCTGTGTGATACAAAAAAACCTTGTCAAAATGACAAGATTATTTCGCGTTTTGCATCGATTGCATGACTTGACGCACTTGTTTTTCGGACGGTTTACGGCCCATCTGCATCATCATCGCGCGAATCATGTTTTCGTTTACCGGGGGATTCTCCCGCAGGTATTTCTTGAAGTAACGCTGCGACAGAAAGAACCCAAGGGCGCCACCGGCGACGAGCGTCAGAACCAGATACAGTACGAATTGCCAGACTGCGATTTCCATGATAGATCACTCCTTTGTAAACTCTTCTATATTCTACTCGAAAACCAACAAAAATACAAGCGAATAATCCTGTCTCTTTGGCCTTATCAAGAGTTGTTACGTTTATTAATCATAATAACTCTAAATAGTTTGCAAATCATACTGTTTTCCCGAAAAAGTATTTACTTTTACGCCCATTTGGAATACAATGAATGTGACAATAAAGGCAAAAAGAAGGAGGAAACAAAATGCCACGTAGAATTACCGAAGACTGCATCGCATGTGCCGCTTGTGTAGCGGAATGCCCGGTTGACTGCATTGAAGAAGGGGATATCTTCGTCATCGATGAAGACATCTGCATTGACTGCGGAGCTTGCGAACCCGTTTGCCCCGTCGACGCCATCATCGAAGTATAAATTTTTTAAAAAAAGAGGCCAACGCCTCTTTTTTATTTGATTTGATAGGGATTCGTGCCGACGGTACTGACATGAATCGGAACTGCAACGCCCTTGTCTTTCAAGAAAACCGCAAGCCGCGCCATCGCATGTTTTTCAACATTGTGGCCGACATCGAAAATGCGCAAACTTGTGTTGACGGCATCCAACGCATGGTGATAGGTGATGTCACCGGTGACGTATGCATCAACGGTAAGCGTTGAGACGGCGGGGATCAGACTCGATCCGCTGCCACCGGCAATGGCGACGGTAGAAATCATTCCGTCGGATGGTCCGATGAGACGCAGATTTGTCAACTCGAAACGATCTTTGAGAAGAGCGACAAACGCATCAACAGACAGCGCATTTGGTAGTTGACCACTTATTCCCAATCCCTCTTCTTCGGTAACCATTTCAATAATTTCCAATTTCGTTAGGCCTATCATCTCGGCCAGCATTTTGTTCATGCCATGGTTGCTGACATCGAAATTCGTATGGGCAACGACAACGGTGATATCGGATTTGATCAAGCGTTCAATCATACGACCGAGGTAACTGTCGGTCCGAATGTCAGAAAGCGGTCGGAAAATAAGCGGATGATGAACAAGAATCAGATTGCAATTCCTATCCACCGCTTCCCGGATCACGTCAAGCGTCAAATCAAGACTAATCAAAACACCCTTAATCTCTTTGTTAAGAGTTCCAACTTGCAAGCCGACATTGTCCCAATCATAAGCGAGCCGTTCCGGAAAGTATGTATCAAGAACACTTTTGAATTCATTTCCGGTCATCCACAATCGCCTCCAGAGTATCGATTTTGTGTTGAATCAGTTCTTTGCGATCCGTGCTTGTTACTTGCGCGAGAATACGTTTGTAGTGGTCAATCTCACTGTGAAGTCGTTGGATGAAATGGTGTGGTTTGTCCCGCAGATTGATGGGGCCAAACTCCAACTCCAGCTCATTCATTTCCGATTGACCAGGTTCCAATACAAGCACGTCATAAATGACGTTTTGATCGGCCAGTACCAACTCATCAAGCAAGCGGTAGCCAATCTTCGGAAGGATCGCGCGAATCTTGTATGCATTGTTATTGGCTTGCAGTACGAACCGCTTGATGTTCTGGGTTTTGATGTTTTCAAGGATGGTGGCGATGCTGTCACCACCCAGTCCGCTGATCACAACCACGTCGGTTTCGGCATCCACTTTGTCGAGGCCCTCGCCAAGCACGACCTTGACGCGGTTCTCCATTTGGTATTTTTTGACATTGGTGCGTGCCTGCAGAAAGGGTCCGAACTTGTTGTCGATGGCTAGCGCGCTGACGACATGGCCGCGCAACACCGCTTCAATCGGCAACATCGCATGATCGGTGCCGATGTCCGCCAGTCGCTGAAAGCCTTCGGTGTAGCGCAGACAGGTTTCCAGTCGTTTGGACAGATGCATTATTTCCCGTTCATGAAGTCCTTCAGCTTCTTGCTGCGGGACGGATGGCGGAGTTTGCGGAGCGCCTTGGCTTCGATTTGTCGAATCCGTTCGCGGGTAACCCCGAACTCCCGTCCGACTTCCTCGAGCGTGCGGCTCCGGCCGTCGAGCAGTCCGAAGCGCATGCGAAGGACCTTTTCCTCACGGTCGGTGAGTGTTTCGAGAACCGAATCGAGTTCCCGTTTCAGCATTTCCTTGGAGGTGTACTCCATCGGCGTCAGGGTGTCGGGATCGGCGATGAAATCACCGAGACTGGAATCCTCTTCTTCACCGACGGGCGACTCGAGTGAAATGGGCTCTTGTGCGACCTTTTGAATGATCTGGACTTTTTCCACGCTGATGCCCATGCGCTCGGCGACTTCTTCGGGGTGTGGTTCGCGTTTGAGCTCTTGAATCAGCTGCCGCTGGGTGCGGACCAGTTTGTTGATGGTCTCGACCATGTGCACGGGAATGCGGATCGTGCGAGCCTGGTCGGCGATCGCGCGGGTGATTGCCTGTCGAATCCACCAGGTCGCATAGGTCGAGAACTTGAATCCCTTGGTGTGGTCGAACTTGCCGACGGCCTTCATCAATCCCATGTTGCCTTCCTGAATCAGATCGAGGAACTGCATGCCACGGCCGACGTAGCGTTTGGCGATGGATACGACCAGTCGCAAGTTGGCTTCCACGAGCTTGTTCTTGGCAAGTTCGCCCTTGAACATCAGCTGTTCCACTTCAGCCTTGTACTCGGGGCTGATTTCTTCGCCATTGGCGACCATGTCGTCAAATTGTTCCTTGGCGACGACGGCGTTGGCGATGTCGGTCGCCAGTTCGACTTCCTCATATCCTTCCAGGAGATCGACGCGGCCGATTTCCTTGAGGTACATGCGGACCGGGTCGTCGACCTTGATCGAAATCGAGTTTTCGAACGATTTGTCCTGGAGCAGTTCTTCTTCGATGTCCTTGGTGAAGTCGAGGTCGAGCACGATGCTGGCGTCGAGTTCGTCGTCATCGAGCGATTCGTCGTCGTCTTCGTAATCTTCGGGCAGTTTGTAGGTTACCATTTCGTCTTCGCTGACGACGTCGACTTGTTTGCGTTCGAGTTCGTCGACGATCTCGTCGAATTCTTCGGATTCGTCGCTGACGAACTTCAGGATCTCGCTGACTGGCAGATAGCCTTTCGCCTTGCTGATGTCGATGAGTTCCTGGATTATCTTTTCTTTGTCCATCGGTTGTCCTCCTTGAGTTTCAGGTCGCGGTATTCCGCGAGTTTGATTTTCTCTTCAATGGTCGGTGCCACTTTGATTTCTTCGTTCCATTTCTGGTACTGGATGGTGCGCAGGTATTCGTTCAGCACGTCTTTGAAGTCCATGTATTCGTCCTGTTCGACGATTTGGTCCTTGTATTTGACCTTGTGTTCGAAAAAGGCGCGTTGTTCGTCGGTGAGTTGCGCCGTGAAGTCGGCGAGCGCCACCGTCTTCGGCTGATCGTCGGGGATCGCGAAGTACATGTCTTCGATGATCATCCGCAGATCGCGAACCATGTCGCTGATGTAGAACATGCCGAATTCGCCGTTGAAGTCGACCACGTATTTGTAGTCGGCAAGAAAATAATTGAGCACGAACCGATCGGCCTTGACGTACTTGCTGTCGATCGGCAGCTGTTTGACGGTGCGTTTGCCGATTGGCTCGATGTTCCGTTTGGTGTATTGTTCGAAATCCTGGCGGATCGATTCGATCGACAGTTTGGTGTCGGTCGCGAGCCGGCGAATGTAGGTTTCGATGATCGTGTGCGAGGTGTTCTTGATGAGATCGAACACCGTCTTCTTAAACCGCTCAATGTCCAACATCTTGGTGAAGTCGATGTCCATGTTGTTCTTGTAATAGCGGAACGCGATGCTGTCCATGCGGTTGTTGTCGATGAACTGTTTGAGCTTGTCTTTTCCGTATTTGGTGATGTAGTCGTCCGGGTCGAGACGGTCGGGAAGCAAGACGATCTCGACGTTCATCTGTTCGTTCTGAATCAGGTTGATGGCGCGCGAGGTGGCTTCGATGCCGGCCGGATCCCCGTCGTAACAGATGATCAGATGATCGGTGTGTTTCTTGATCAGACGGACTTGCTCGCGGGTCAGCGAGGTCCCCATCGACGCGACGCTTTCGGCGATGCCGGCGCGGTGCGCAGCGATGACGTCCATGTACCCTTCGAACAACACGACGCGCTTGGTCTGTTCGATCGCGGCGCGGGCATTGTTGAGGTTGTACAGGACATTGGATTTGGTGAAGATTTTGGTTTGCGGGCTGTTGATGTACTTGGCCTGAGATTCGTCCTTGTCGAGATAGACGCGACCACTGAAGGCCACCGTATTGCCCTTTTCGTCCTTGATCGGAATGATGATCCGATTGCGGAACAAATCGTAGTACTGATCGGTCTTGCTTTGTTTGGTGAGACCTAAATCGTATAGATCGCTGACGAGCACATCCCGATCCGTAAGAGTTTTGGTCAACAGATCGTATTCGCCTGGCGCGAGACCGAGATCGAAGGTCTGGATGATGTCATCCTCAATGCCGCGCTTGTGGAGATAATCGAGAGCGGTTTGACCCTGTTTGGTGTTGGACAGGTACAGTTTGTAGAAGTTGAGCGCATCTTGATTGATGCCGTACAGACGAGCGTTGGGATCGTCCGTTTTGTGGGCCGAGAAGTCGAGATTCATGTTGGCGCGATCGGCCAATGTCTCGACGGCCTCGACAAAACTCATGTTGCGGGTTTTCTGAACGAAGGAGATGGCATCGCCTTTTTCGCCGCATCCGAAACAATGAAAGGTCTTGCGTTCCGGCTCAACCGAGAACGACGGCGTTTTTTCATTGTGGAACGGGCACAGACCAAAATAGCTCTTTCCCTGTTTCGAAAGAGACACGGTTTCGCCGATGAGATCGACGATGTCGGTGTTCGCGAGAACATCCTGGATGGTCTGGTCGCTGATCAGCGGCATCCAATTCCTCCTAATACTGCAGTTTGGCGGTCAGATAGGCAACCAAGTCGGCGATGGCGACAACGTCCTGGTTCATCGTGTCGCGGTCGCGGACGGTAACGGTCTGTTGGTTGATGGTATCGTCGTCGACGGTGATGGTGAAGGGGGTTCCGATCGCATCTTGACGGCGGTAACGACGGCCGATTTTGCCGGATTCGTCGTAGGTGGCGAACATGTGCTTCGACAGCATCTGATACACCGATTCGGCGGTGTCGCGATGATACTTCTTGACGAGCGGGAACACGGCGACGCTGTACGGTGCGAGATGCGGAGCGAGACGCAGATTGATCCGCGTTTCGCCACCTTCCAACTCCTCTTTGGCGTAAGCCGATGACAGAATCGCGAGGAACAAGCGCTCGACGCCGAGCGATGGTTCGATGACGTACGGCAGGTATTTCTCGTGGGTGATTGGATCGAGGTATTCGAGATTCTGCGACGAGTACTCCTGGTGTTGACGGAGATCATAATCGGTTCGACTGGCGATCCCCCACAGTTCGTCAAAGCCCCAGGGAAAGCGGAATTCGATGTCGGTGGTGGCATTCGAATAATGGCTGAGTTGTTCCGGAAGATGATCGCGCAAGCGAATGTCGTCGGGAGCCAATCCAAGCGACAACAGGAACTCGTGAGAGGCTTGTTTCCAGAAATCGAACCACTCGAGTTCGGTGCCGGGTTTGCAGAAGAACTCCAGTTCCATCTGTTCGAACTCACGAGTCCGGAAGATGAAGTTGCCGGGGGTAATCTCGTTGCGGAACGATTTGCCGATCTGGCCGATGCCAAACGGCACTTTCAAACGCGAAGTGCGCTGAATGTTCTTGAAGTTGAGGAAAATCCCCTGCGCCGTTTCGGGGCGGAGAAAGATGTCGGCGGTGCTGTCGGAGACCACGCCCTGCGACGTCTTGAACATCAGATTGAACTGGCGGATGTCGGTAAAGTCCCGGGCCCCGCAGTTGGGACAGGCGATGCCTTCGTTGCGGATGTAGTCCATCATCTTGTCGTTGGACCAACCGTCGGCGATGATTTCGCCCGCGGTGTGTTCTTCGATCAGTTTATCGGCGCGGTGACGGGTGTTGCACTTCTTGCAGTCGAGCAACGGATCGGAAAAGCCGCCGACGTGACCGCTGGCTTCCCAGACGCGCGGGTTGAGCAGGATCGAACTGTCGAGTCCAACATTATATGTACTCTCTTGGATGAATTTTTTCCACCATGATTGTTTGATATTGTTTTTCAGAAGGACACCGAGCGGGCCGTAATCCCATGTATTGGCAAGACCGCCGTAGAGTTCGCTACCCTGGTAGACGAAGCCGTAATTCTTGGCGTAATTCACCAGTTCTTCCATAGATATCTTGTTCATAAACGCCTCCTGAAGTCGGATTTTGGACATAATTATGCAGTTTATATTATAACACAGAATGCAAAAAAAAGAGACGGGCTCTTTTTAGTATTTTTTGATTTGTCGGAGAATGCCGCGTGATTTGGTGTGATAGCCGACAAACTCGTCGTACAACATGTCAATGATTGCGCGAATGACAATACGGTCATCGGCGCTGATCCGGGGCAGTTCGGTGCGGTCGAGATCGATGTAGTACAGCACCATCAACTGGCCGTAAATCGGTCGTTCGTAAATCGTCATGCCGGGTTCCACATGGTCGCGACAAATTAGCCCGCCGCTGCTGACGTGAAACACGAGATCGGTCTGCTCGCCGCAGGTCGTGCAAGCATGCAGATGCAATCCGGTGCCAAGGAAATACAGCAGCTTCAGTTCGAAGATGAAAGTGAGCAGTTCCGGATCCTGTCCATCGTCCATGCGATCAAACAGTTTGCCGAGAAAGGCGAACATCTTCTCGTGATCGGCGTCTTCGCTGATCGTATTGCGGACCAGTTCGAGGATGTGTGAGAGATACGTGAAGGCGACGAGATCGGATTTGACGTGTTCGTACTCGCGGCGCAGTTCGCCGTCGCGCAGGGATGGCAGTTTGCCGTCGGAGGTCGTGCACTTGATCATCGTGCCGACTTGCGACAGATAGCGGTTGATGCTGTTGAGTTTCTTGACGCCGTGGGCGATGACGTTCTGATGACCCGCGGGTGTGTAGAGGTAGAGAATCTTGCTGCTGTCGCGGTAATCGATCGCATGCAGTACGAACGCGCGTTCGATGTTCATCGTCTCCCTCCTCAAAGATCTTCGGTATAGCCGAAGTTGCGCAGGTGGTAGTCCTTGTTGCGCCAGTCTTTCACAACCTTGACATGCAGATCGAGAAAGACCTTGTTGCCAAGCAGATGCAGGATGTCCTTGCGGGCCAAGGTGCCGATTTCTTTGATCATGCTGCCGCCTTTGCCGATGATGATGCCCTTTTGGCTGCTGCGCTCGACGATGATCGAGGCGTGGATGTTGATCAGTCGCGGATTCTTCTCGTCGTATTCCATGCCTTCGATCAGCACCATTACGCTGTGGGGAATTTCTTCGCGTGTCAGGTGAAGAACTTTTTCACGGACCAGTTCACTGATGATGAAGCGCTCGGGATGATCGGTGATCTGATCGGCAGGGTAATACTGCGGTCCCTCGGGAAGTTGCTGTTCGATGTCGCCCAGCAGTCGCTCGACGTTGTCACCACGCAGTGCGCTGATGGAGAAAATACCGGTGAACTGATATGCGGCCTTGAACTGATTGATCGTCGCTTCAAGACGTTGGATGTCGGTTGTCAGATCGGCCTTGTTGACAATCAAGAACACCGGTGCCTTGACTTGTTTGAGTTCGTTGATGATGTACCGATCACCACCGCCGAAGGGTTCATTGCCATCGGTCATGAACAGAATCAAATCAACGGCATTGAGGGTGTTGATCGCTTCTTTGGTCATGTACTCCCCGAGTTTGTGTTTCGGTTTGTGAATGCCTGGTGTGTCGATGAAAATGATCTGTGAGGATTCTCTGGTGAGAATCCCGGAAATGTTGTTGCGGGTGGTCTGGGGTTTGTCGCTGATGATCGTGATCTTCTGCCCCAGAACCTGGTTCAAAAACGTCGATTTGCCGACGTTGGGGCGACCGATGATGGTGACGAAGCCGCTTTTGTGACTCATAGGTCCTTGGCGTCGAACCCGTACGGCAACAAATCTTCGTTGGCAACGGTCGTCACATCGCCTTTGGCGGTGACGAGATGGACGTTGGCGTCAAGGGGCATCAGTTCCCGCATGACCTGGCGACACGCGCCACATGGTGAGACCAGATGATCCTTTTCGGTGGTGATCGCCATCTCGACGATGTCGTCTTTGGTGTAACCCTGGCTGTAAGCGGAAAAGAGCGCGCTTCGTTCGGCACAATTGCTCAATCCGAACGAGGCGTTTTCAATGTTGACGCCGGTGATGATGTTGCCATCCTTGAGCCGAATCGCGGCAGCTACCTTGAAGTTCGAATACTGCGACTGCGAGAGCGGCAATGCCGCTTTCGCCCGTTGATACAAATCGTTCATGTAATCACCTATCTGTGTAAGTTTGCCTTGTATAGAATCTGTTCCTGCAGATCGACCATGACCTTCTCGTCTTCGATGGTTTGATGATCGTATCCGAGGGTGTGCAAAAACCCGTGAACAGTCAGAAATCCTAGTTCTCGTCGGAACGAATGACCCAGTCGCTCGGCTTGCTCGGCGCAGGTTTCCATCGCGATGAAGACATCGCCGAGATGATGCAGATACCCATCGGGGAAGGTCAGGACATCGGTCGGATAATCTTTGTCCCGGTACTGGCGGTTCAGCGAGTGAATCTCTTCGTTGTCAACGAGGATGATGTTGATCGACTGTCCTTCCAGTCCGAGCAACTTGCCACCGATGTCAATGACTCGTTCAATCGGATCCGCATAATCCTTGTCGTCAAAATAATTTACGATATTTGTTTTCATAATTCTCATACCGTTCCAGTACTTTTTGAACCAGCGGATGACGAATGACGTCAATCCGGTCAAAGGCAATGATGGCGATGCCTTCGACGGCTTCCAGCAGTTGCACGGCCTGGACCAGACCACTGGTTGCCTTCTTCGGTAAATCGATCTGCGTGATGTCGCCGGTGACGACCATCTTGGAGTTGAAACCAAGGCGGGTAAGGAACAGTTTCATCTGGTTTGTCGTGGTGTTTTGAGCTTCGTCCAAAATGACGTAAGCATTTTCGAGTGTTCGTCCGCGCATGTAAGCAAGCGGGGCAATTTCGATCGTTCCCTTTTCGATCAGATCTTCCGTCTGTTTTGTTCCAAGCGCTTCATAAAGCGCATCATAAAGGGGGCGGAGATATGGATCAATCTTTTCTTTCAAGTCTCCGGGCAAGAAGCCAAGATTCTCTCCCGCCTCGACGGCGGGGCGCGTCAGGATCAGTTTCTTAACGGTACCATCGCGCAATTTACTGATGGCGTTCATCACCGCAACGTAGGTTTTACCGGTCCCTGCGGGCCCGATGGCGAACACCATGTCGTTCTTGTTGATGGCCTGGATGTAATGTCTTTGGTGAAGCGTTTTGGCATAAATCGGTTTGCCACCAACGGTCTTCGTGATCAACATCCGGTTGATGTAAATGTCGGCGATTTCATCGATTGACATCGTACCGGTCAACTTTGCAATGTACAGTATGTCACGCTCGGTGAGCACGATGTTTTTGCCAGCGATGCGGATCAGTGTCTGAAAAATCGTCTCCATCGTCGCAATCAGTTCGGGATGGTCCGAGTCGATGTAGATTGCCTCTCCTTTGGAGAAGATGTTGACATTGTACAGCGCACCAAGGACTTTGATGTTCTTGTCCTGATTGCCGATCACCATCCGGAACGCGTTGAGATCGGTAAAGGTCACCTCAAGTTTCGTTAAGTTGTCCAATGTATCGTCCCCTTTGCTTTGCTTATCTTCATTATATCACATGGAAGGGAAAAAAATAACGGCATTTTTATACCGTTATTTTGTGTTTGTTCAGCGATTCTTGCGATTTGCTTTGCGGCGCATTTTCTTTTGAATACTGGGTTTCAGATAGTGTTCTCGTTTGCGAGCTTCTTGCAGGGTACCGGAACGTGAAACATCACGTTTGAAACGACGCAGAGCATCTTCGATGGTCTCGTGTTCCTTAACGACGGTTTTGGGCATCTTGGCGGTCCCTCCTTTCACTCTGTAATAACCTTTTATATAATACCAAAAACGCATATCATTGTAAAGGAAAAACACAAAATAGCGTGTTTTGCCACATTTTGTGGTCAACATTTGGCGTTTGTGGTACAATATGGTTGAACAAAGCGGAGGTGATGACATGAATGAAACACTGCAAATGATTCTTGGGTATGCGCTGATTGCGCTGATTGCGTTTCTCATCATCCGGCGCCTCGTCAAAACCGCCAGAGCGTATCTCGGCATGAAGCAATACGTCAAGTCGGCGATCAAGCTCGACCGCAAAAAGTTCAACGGACTACAACTGATCGACAAGATCAAACGCAAGCGCAAACGTCATTCCAATTCCTTTGATGCGCTTCGTCGTCGGGGGAAGATGCTCGTCCGCCGCTATCTGTCGCACAAGGTCGAGGAGTTGCCGGTGTTTGTCCGCTATGCCAATGGCTCGCTCCTGAAACGAGCCAACAACAAACTGTTTCTCTACGTCAAGCAAGACAAGAAAACCGTCACCAAAGTTGCCATTAAAAAGGGCGTCAAGCCTTTGATTGAACTATCCAATCAATTTCACTGTCTGGATGAACTGATCAACTTCCTCCACCATCTGCCCGATGCGATTCTCGACAAAAAGCCGCTCGACATTTACATCGGCCAGGATGACGCCAATCTCATCTACCAGATCAAATGAAGCAAAAGCCGATTCTCACATGGAATCGGCTTTTTGTATGATTTGACACAACAGATTCTGATAGGTACCACCGACGATGCGACAGGTGACAATCCGATTGAGAAGCGTGTCGTCTTTGGGAACTTTGGCATAGATGTAGGTGCTCGAATGTCCGTAGGTGAACGCGTCGTCCGAAGTCTCGAAGAGAACCTCGAGCGTTTGTTGGGTGGCTATGAAGTTCATGGCCAATGTTTCGTTCAGAGCCAGCAGTTGATTGACGCGATACGATTTGACGACGCCGTTGATCTGCGGTTTCATCGCGGCCGCTTTGGTACCGGATCGCTTCGAATAGGGAAAGACGTGCAGTTCGCTGAAGGCCATCGCCTTGATGAAGTTCACCATCTCTTCAAATTGCTCATCGGTTTCCCCTGGGAACCCAACGATCACATCGGTGGTAATCGCGATACCCGGGATGCGTTCACGAATGGCCTGAATGCGGTCTTGAAACATGCGCGTGTCGTACTTGCGCCGCATGGCGCGCAGGATGTCATCGCTGCCGCTTTGCAGTGGAATGTGAAGATGTTGCGCGAACACCGAATTGCCTGCGATCAGGTCCAACAGCTCATCGGTGACTTCATTCATTTCGATCGAGGATAGCCGCAGCCGTTTCAAGTCTGGCAGTTCGGCCAGCTCCCGCAGCAGATCAACCAACGAATAATTTTCAAAATCCTGGCCGTATCCGCCGGTGTGGATCCCCGTCAGGACAATTTCATGATACCCGTTCGCAATCAGCGACGTCGCCTCGGCCAGGACTGAATCGCGATCACGAGAACGCACCGGACCGCGGGCGAAGGGAATGATGCAGTAGCTGCAGAAGTTGTTGCACCCGTCCTGGATTTTCAAAAAGGCTCGCGTGTTGTCGGTGAAGTTCGTCACATGCGTCTCATCGAACTCGCGGTAGCGAGAAACATCCGTGACATCCAGGATTTTCTTCCGGTCGCGAAGCACCTGTTGCACCTTCTGAACCAACTGTTCACGGTGTTTGGTACCGATGATGATGTCGACACCGTCGATCGCCGCAATCGCGTCGGGATCGACCTGGGAGTAACAACCCATGACGGCGATGACTGCTTCAGGATTGCGCCGGATCAACCGACGAATCGCCTTGCGGCTCTTGGCATCGCCAGTG
This sequence comes from uncultured Mycoplasmatota bacterium, assembly GCA_913062645.1. Taxonomy (GTDB): domain Bacteria; phylum Bacillota_I; class Bacilli_A; order Izemoplasmatales; family Izemoplasmataceae; genus Xianfuyuplasma. The sequence goes on along the minus strand of CAJXVW010000001.1, from coordinate 803,401 downwards.
TTGGTGACGGTGCAGGTGTTGATCACGTAGACATCGGCATACTCGGTGGCGTTGACACGCTCAAACCCTTGTTCGCTGAACAGTTGCCAGGTGCTTTCGGTCTCGTAGGTGTTGACCTTGCAGCCAAGTGTATGAAAAGCGATTTTCACGGGCGTTCCTCCTTTCGAATAGGTTCGATGGGAAGTCACTCCATTATATCACAAAAAAAGTTTCAGTTTCCTGAAACTTTTCAGTTCGTGATGAATTTCTTGATCTTGTCGAACAACGTGTCGTTGGTGAGATCGGTTTTCGACAGTTGCTCGAACAATTTGGTCTGTTGCTTCGAGAGTTTTGTCGGGGTCACGACGTTGACGAGCACGTGCTCGTCGCCGTTGCGCTTGGTACGAACATTGGGAATGCCTTTGCCGCGGAGACGAAAGGTGGTTTCCGACTGCGTGCCGGGCGGGATTTTCAGTTTGACGTTGCCGTGCGGAGTCGGCACCTTGATGGTGTCGCCGAGCGCCGCTTGTGAAATCGTCAGCGGTATCTTGACGAGAATGTCGTCGCCGTGCCGTTCGTAGAGTTCATGAGGTTTGACGTCAAAGAGAATGTAGAGATCTCCGGACGGGCCACCGTTGGACCCTTTGTTGCCGTACCCTTCGAGACGGATTTGCTGGCCGGTGTCGATCCCGGCGGGGATCGTCACTTCGATGTCCTTGTTGTGGGATTCGATGCCTTCCCCGTTGCAGTTGGAACATTTCTTGGTGATTTCCTTGCCGCTGCCACCGCAGGTCGGACAGGTCGTCTGGGTTCGCGTGCGGCCGAAGAACGACTGTTGTTCGACCACGACGCTGCCGCGTCCGTTGCAACGCGAACAAGTCTTGACGTCGTTTTTCGAATGCGCGCCGCTGCCGTGACAGACATGGCACTCTTCGTGAACGGTGACGCGCAGTTTCTTCTTGGCGCCGAACACGGCTTCCTCGAAGGTGATCGACATGCGACGTTGGATGTCCTGACCCTTGCGACGGCGCGAACCGCCGGCTCCGGGACGGGCGCCACCGCCGAAGAAACTGGAGAATATGTCGTTGATGTCGAAATCGAATCCGCCGAAACCGGACGTGTTGAAACCGGCGCCGTTGTTCGCGGCATGTCCGAAGCGATCGTATTGGGAGCGTTTCTGCGCATCACTCAATACTTCGTACGCTTCCTGGACTTCCTTGAACTTGGCTTCGGCGTCTGGTTCTGCGGATACGTCGGGGTGGTATTTCTTGGCGAGCGTGCGGTAGGCTTTCTTGATCGCCGCATCATCGGCGTTCTTGTCGATGCCCAGCACCTCGTAATAGTCGCGTTTGTCAGCCATGGTGTTCACCTCGGGTCATAACACAAGAAGCAGAAAATCTGCTTCTTGGTGGGCGTTAGTCTACTTCTTCGAAGTCGGCGTCGACGACGTTGTCGTCGCCGTCGATGTCGTCATCGACATCGGCGGCACCGGCTTGTTGGGCTTCTTGTGCCTTTTGGTAGGCCTTGGTCGCAAGGTTTTGCGCGGTTTCGTTGAGGGCGTCCTTCTTGGCCTTGATGTCCTCGAGATCCTTGCCTTTGAGGGCTTCCTCGAGGTCCTTGATCTGTGCTTCGGCCTGATCTTTTTCACCGGCGTCAACGCTGTCGCCAAGATCCTTGATCGCCTTGTTGGTGGCGAAAATCAGCTGGTCGGCTTCGTTGCGGAGATCGGCTTCTTCTTTCAACAGGCGGTCGGCTTCGGCATTCTCCTCGGCTTCCTTGACCATGCGATCGATGTCAGCTTCGGTGAGGCCGGTGTCATTTTGAATCGTGATCGACTGTTGTTTGCCGGTGCCGAGATCCTTGGCCGACACGTGGACGATACCGTTGGCATCGATGTCGAACTTGACTTCGATCTGCGGTACGCCGCGCGGAGCGGGCGGAATGTCGGTCAGCTGGAAGCGGCCGAGCGTCTTGTTCTGGTTGGCCATCGGACGTTCGCCCTGGAGGACGTGAATGTCGACGGCGGGTTGGTTGTCGGCGGCCGTGGAGAAGACCTGTTGTTTGGAAGTGGGAATGGTTGTGTTGCGCTCGATCAGTTTGGTGAAGACGCCGCCGAGCGTTTCGATGCCGAGCGACAGCGGGGTGACGTCGAGCAACAGAACATCCTTGACGTCGCCGGACAGTACGCCGGCTTGAATGGCGGCGCCCATGGCGACGACTTCATCGGGGTTGACGCCCTTGTTGGGTTCTTTGCCGAGTTCGTTGCGAATGGCGTCCTGAACCGCCGGGATGCGCGTCGAGCCACCGACGAGCAGCACTTGATGAATGTCGTTTTTGGTCATGCCGGCGTCTTTGAGGGCGCGGCGGACAGGACCCATCGTCTGCTCGACGAGGTCATGGGTGAGTTCGTTGAACTTGGCGCGGGACAACGTCTGTTCGAGGTGGACCGGTCCGCTCGGACCGACACTGATGAACGGCAAGCTGATGTGCGCCGAGGTAATGCCGGAGAGATCTTTCTTGGCTTTTTCCGCAGCATCCTTGAGGCGCTGCATGGCCATCTTGTCAACCGACAGGTCAACACTGGTTTCCTTCTTGAATTCGGCCACCAGGTAATCCATGATCTTGTGGTCGAAATCGTCACCACCGAGGCGGTTGTTACCAGCGGTTGAAACCACTTCAAAGGTACCGTCGGCGAGTTCGAGGATTGAGACGTCGAAGGTGCCGCCGCCAAGGTCGTAGACCAAGACGGTCTGGGTCTTGTCGGTCTTGTCGATGCCGAAAGCGAGGGCGGCGGCCGTCGGTTCGTTGATGATCCGTTTCACTTCGAGACCGGCGATTCGGCCGGCATCCTTGGTCGCCTGACGTTCGGCGTCGTTGAAGTACGCCGGTACCGTGATGACGGCTTCGGTGACTTTGTGGCCGAGATAATCTTCGGCGGTCTTTTTCAGGTTTTGGAGAATCATTGCGCTGATTTCCTGCGGGGTGTAGGTTTTGCCGTTTGCTTTGACGGTTTCCGTTGTCCCCATTTTGCGTTTGATCGAGGAAATCGTTTCGGGGTTGGTGATGACTTGTCGTTTGGCGACTTCACCGACTTGGATTTCCCCATCCTTGAATGCCACGACCGACGGCGTCGTACGAGCGCCTTCGGCGTTGGCGATGACTTTTGCTTCGTTGCCTTCCATGACCGCGACACACGAGTTGGTGGTGCCGAGGTCGATTCCAATCATTTTTGCCATGTGTGTTTCACTCCTTGTTATTCGCTTATTTTTACCATCGCCGGACGGATCACACGGTCTTTGAACATGTAACCCTTCTGGACGACTTCAATGACTTTGTTCGGTTCGATCCCGTCTTTGGCCTCTTTGCTGATGGCCTGATGGAAGTTGGGATCGTAATCTTCGCCTTCGGCGTCGATTTCACTGACGCCGACGTGTTCGAGGTTCTTCTTGATCTCATCGAGAATCATCCGGAATCCCTTGGCGAAGTTTTTGGCTTCGTCGTTCTTGGCCTCGTGCTTGAGCGCAAGTTCGAAATGATCGAGCGGGCTGATGAAGGCCTTGACGACGTCGAGCGCGGCGTACTTGCGTTCGATGACGCGTTCTTTTTCGAGTCGTTTCTTGACGTTCTCGAGATCGGCCTGCTCTTTGAGATATTCGTTCTTGAGGAACTTCACTTCTTCTTGCAAGGCGTTGATTTCAGCTTGCATCTTCTCTTCGGGGGTTTGCTCTGTCGTGGTGTCGGCGGTGGCGGGATCGTCCGCCAGGATGTCATCTGTTTCGATGACGGGCTCGGTGTCTTGTTTCGTTTTTTTCGTCATGGTGCCTACTCCTTATATAGTTTGGACATGTGCGACGCCAGATATTTGACGAGCGGAATGACTTTCTGGTACTCCATCCGCGTCGGACCGACGATGGCGATCGTGCCGGAATCCTTGTCACTCAGCTGGTACGGCACGGTGATGACCGTGCAGTCGCGCATCGCGCTGACTTGGTTCTCTTTTCCGATACGCACCGACATGCCTTGTTCTTGGGTGTTTTCAACAAGTCGGAAAATGTCGTTCTGTTCGAAGAAGGACATCAGTTCGCGGACGCGGTCGACATCGCTGAACTCCGGTTGATAGAGCATCTTGTTGCGTCCGGAGAGATAGTACTTGCTCTGGGTGAACTTGGTGAACGCCTCCAAGAACGTGTCGATGATCGTCTGGTTGTAGATCAGGATGTCCTTGATTCGTTCGGTGTTGATTTCGTAATGGAGCTTCTCGCTGACCTGTCCGATCGGACAATCATAGAGAATGTCGTTGAAGATTTCGATGACGCGTTTCATGTCGTCGAGACTGGTGTGCTCGGGAATCGTGATCTGCTTGCTTTCAACGTGGCCGTGGTTGGTCACGACAAGCAGCACGCAAGTCGATTCAAAAAGCGGAATCAGTTCGATTTTCTTGACTTTCGAACCGTAGGCGTTGGGACCGAGTGCAATGGTCGTGTAGTTGGTCAGCTGACTGAGCAGGTTCATCGCCTGCTTGATCGCCTCGTCACGTTTCATCTCCGTGTTGCTGAACAGTTCGTCGATGACGTTGAAGCTCTTGTCGTAGCCCGCATCGTCCTTGAGGATCGTCTCAATGTAATAATGGTAGCCCATGTCCGATGGCACGCGTCCGCTGGACGTGTGCGTCTTTTCGATGTAGCCGAGATCTTCGAGATCGGCCATCTCATTGCGGATGGTCGCAGGGGAAAAGTCGAGAATCTTCGACAGCGTCCTCGAACCGATCGGTTCGGCCGTCTTGATGTACTCTTCAATGATCAATTTCAATACCATTTCCTGGCGTTCGGTTAACATCGGGCCACCTCCGTTAGCACTCTAACATTATGATTGCTAACAACATTATACACCACCCGTTTAGCAGTGTCAAGGAATGAGTGCTAAATACCATAAAAAAAGACCACGAATGGTCTTTTAGAGATGTTTCAAGAACGGGTTTTCGTATTTTTCATTGAGAATCGTCGTGAAGTGGCCATGACCTGGATACACAACCGTGTTGTCATCGAGTTCCGCCACCATCCGTCGCAGGCTTGCTTCAATCGCTTCGGGACTGGATGTCGGGAGGTCGGTTCGTCCGATCGTTCCCTTGAACAGGATGTCGCCACTGAACAGGAACCGGCGATAGCGATAGGCGACACTGCCTCGCGTGTGGCCCGGAACATGGAGAATCGAAATCGTCTCGTCGCCAAGCTGCAACGTATCCGTCTCGTCGATCGTGACGATCGCCTTCTTCTGCTTGACGGAAATCGCCTTGCGAATGGTGCTGGAGAGGTTGAGGTTGGGATCGAACAGGAAATCGCGTTCGTCCGCATGGATGTAGATCGGGCAATCGAAGGCGGCTTGCACCTCGTTGATCGAATACATGTGATCGAAATGACCGTGCGTCAGCAGGATGCCCTTGACATGCAGATCATTGGCCGCGATGTAATCGGTGATCTCCTTGGCGTGCGCGCCGGGATCAATGATGAACGCATCCGGGCCTTCGTTGATGATGTAGGTGTTCTCGGTGTACGCGTTGATCAGGGCTTTAACCATAGATCTTCACCAACTCCGCCGCACCGTGAATGCCGGCGTCGTTGCCGAGTGTGGCGGCGACGATTTTGGTATCGATGCTGGCTTTGAATGCAAGATTACGGTAGACGCTTTGAATGCGACGGATCAAGAAATCACCGGCTTTGCTGACCCCGCCGCCGATGACGATCACCGACGGATTGGTGGTGATGCCGATGACGTGACAGGCATAGCCGATGTAGTCGGCTGCTTCATCAACCACTTCAAGGGCGAGGAGATCGCCGTCCTTGGCTGCATCGAAGATCTCCTTGGCACTTGGGAAGGGGGTGTCGAACAGAACCGAATGACCGATGTGATCGCCTTTGCGACGGTTGTAGATGTTGCGGATGCCGGTCGCACTCGCAACCGTCTCGAGACAGCCGGTCTTGCCACAGTTGCACACGATCGGATAATCATGGGCGACCGTCAGATGTCCGATCTCGCCGGCGCTGCCGTTGTGCCCTTCGAGGATGTGTCCGTCGACTACGATGCCGGTGCCGACACCGGTGCCGAGGGTGATCATCGCAACGTTCCTGCGGCCGTGTCCGGCACCGATGAATGCTTCGCCCAAACAGGCGACATTGGCGTCGTTTCCGACAAAGATGTTGTCATTGTTAAGGCGTTCTTTCAACATCGCTGGAAGATCGACGTCCTTCCAGCCGAGATTGACGCAAACGGGAATGTAGTGCTTGACAACCGGTCCGGGGACGCCGAAGCCGTACCCCAGCACCTCGTCCAACTTCGGAGTGTGCGTTTCGATCGCCGTCACGATGTCATCGATGATGTGCACGCCGGCATCGGTTTTGTCGGTCGGCGTCTCCCATTTGTCGATGAGTTTGAAATCGAGATCGAAGAGCCCGAACTTGATCGACGTGCCACCGATGTCGATGCCGTAGATGTAGCGTTTCATGTGCTCCTCCTTATGAAAAAAACTTCCATGAAACACAGAAGTTCTTTATTTTTTTTCTTTGTGAAGTGTGCTTTTGCCACACTTGGGACAGAATTTGTTCGTTTCTAACCGCTCGGGATGAGTTTTCTTGTTCTTATCCATGCGATAGTTCTCGTTGTTGCAGACCGTGCAACGCAGTGTGAACCCGGTTCTCATGCGGAAACCTCCTTACTGAAAAGTCCTTTATAATATATCATTTCTTCTTTGAAAAATCAATACATTTGTGTATTTTTTCCGCCAAATGCGCTATAATGAACGAGGTGATAACAATGATCGAACGAAGACAAACCAAAACCGTTTACGTCAAGGACATTCCGATCGGCGGCGGCCATCCGATCGTGATCCAGACGATGACGACGACCAAGACCAGTGACATCGCGGCAACCGTCCGCCAAATCAACACATTGGCGACCGCCGGCGCGAAGATCGTCCGCCTGGCGATTTTCGACCAGGATGACGCCGAAGCGATCAAGGAGATCAAACAGCAGGTCACGGTCCCCCTTGTGGCCGACATCCATTTCAGTTACCAGTATGCGCTGATCGTCGCCGAAAACGGCATTGACAAGATCCGCATCAATCCCGGCAACATCGGTTCCGACGACCGCGTCAAGCAGGTGGTCGACGCCTGTAAGGCGCGGAACATTCCGATTCGCATCGGTGTCAACGGCGGGTCGTTGGAACGCAACATCAAGAAGAAATACGGTGTCACGCCGAGAGGCATGCTCGAAAGCGCACGATATCATGTCGGACTGCTTGAGAAATTCGGGTTCGAGGACATCGTCATCAGCCTCAAATCGTCCCATGTTGACATCGCCGTCGAAGCGTACCGCCTCGCCAGCAAGGAGTTCCCCTATCCGCTCCATCTCGGCATCACGGAAGCCGGCACCAAGTTTGGGGGCACCATCAAAAGCGCAATCGGACTCGGTATTCTTCTTTATGAAGGCATCGGCGACACGATCCGCGTCAGTCTGTCCACCGATCCCGTCGAGGAAGTGAAGGTCGCCAAAGAACTGCTCAGCGCCCTTGGACTCTACAAAAAACCACGTCTGATCAGTTGTCCGACCTGCGGTCGTCTGCAATACGACATGTTCCCGCTGGTGGACAAAGTCGAGAAGTATCTCGAAACCAAAGACTACGATATCACCGTCGCGGTAATGGGTTGTGCCGTCAATGGTCCGGGCGAAGCCAGCGCCGCCGACATCGGCATCGCCGGCGGCAAGGACGAAGGACTGATCTTCGTCGACGGCAAGATCAAACGAAAAGTCAAGGCTGCCGACATGTATGAGGAACTGATCAAGGAAATCGAAATCAAAATGAACAAACAAAAAGAGAGCTGAGTTTCAGCTCTCTTCATTTGTTTCAACGTCATATACCGCAAAGAATGAAAAATACATCGGAACGAAGTTGTCGGTGGTCGGGACCGTGTACGCGACATCATTGATGATGAACAGCTGATCGCTGGCATACACCAGGTCGATGAGATCATTGATGACGGCGGGATTGGTCGTGGTGAAACTGACTTGCACTTCGACGACATAATAATCCTGCAATGTCGATTGGAACTGTTGATTTGTTGCAAACGATACGGTATCATCAATGAATATCGTCCGTTGCAGATCGTCTTCTTCGTTGATGCCGAGTTCCTCCAGCATCGCGACGGTCTTGTACGTCAGCGACTGCGCACTGTAGACGTTGGGGACCGTGTTGTAGAGTTCATACAGATGCGATGTCTGGACGCTGCGGTTGTCCTGCACGAGTTCGCTGAGGGCGTCAATCTCGCGCTGCAGATTGATGTTTTCGGTTTGGAGCGTATCGATCTCAGCGTTCATGTTACCGATCACGATACTGCGGATCAGGAAGATGACGAGGGCGATCGCCGCCAGTGTTCCATAGAACAAGTAATCGCTTAAGCGTCTATTCAACATCGAAGTTCACCTCGATTTCAAAGCGGGACGTGTATTCGACGTCGCCGCCCGGTCTGGTCGGTGTCGAGTAGGCGCTGGCCTGTACCCAGCTCAAGTTCAACAGTTGATTGTTGAGCGAGTTGTAGCTGAACTGCGAGACGATGGAGATTTCAATGATCATCGTCTGTTCGACGGCATCGTAGGCGATGTTGCGGATGCGGCCGTTGTTGTCGTCGACGATCAAGTGGACGTCATCGATCAGATTGTTGAAATTGACGCTGAGATCGCGCATTGCCTCGATGTCTTCTTCGAAACGGATGGCCGAGAGATCGATTTCGTACCCCTCGAATTCTTCTTCAGTTAGCGTCAGTTCATGTTTGAGGTCGTTGTTGCGACTGGTGACTTCTTCGAGTTCAAACGTTGCGTCGCGATAGGGGCGGTAAATCAGGAAGAACCCGAGGATGACCGCGAACAGCAAGGCGACGACAACATTGACGTTGAACTGTCTGGCGCGCTTGACCTCCGGCAACAGATCGACATAGATGAAATCGCCGAAACCGGTTTGGTCTTTGGAGTAGACGTGGCGTTTTTTGGCCATTCTCACCACACCCCTTTGGTTTCCGGCAAGCTGGCAGCGAGCGGAATGTAACATTCGCGATCGATCAGCGTGTCGACGATTTTGCTGATGGTCTTCATATCGAAGACTTCGCTCTTGACGAGTGCGCCTTCTTCATGGAAGTAGTCGTGAATTTCCTGATTGGTGAACTTGGTCGACATGTTGAACAGAACCATTTTTTCGACCGAACGGTCACCGGCGTTGAGATTGAACTTGTAATAGTTGGAAATCTTCGCGATCTCCTGGTCGAGCATTTCGAGATATTTCGCACCTTCGAGCTGCGAGATGTTCAGGTTCTGAACGATCGAGAAGACCGGAATCTCCTGATCGAAGATGTACATCGAATAGGTATCGTCAAAAATCGCCACCAGCATGATGTCCGTGTCAAACTGCACATCGGAATCCTCGTACTTGCGGAAATAATACAGCCGGTGCAAGGACAATGGCGGGATGTCGGTCCGCACGACTTGCATGTTCAACTCGTAGAACAAGTCGACGTAGCTCTTCAGTTCGTGCTTGGGCGCATAGAACATGATGACTTCGTAGGAGTCTTCGTTCTTCTTGTGAATGACGTAGTCCATTTTCATGTCGTCGAACGGAATCATGATCGTCTTGCCGATCTGGCTTTTAATGTAGTCGCCGATTTCCGACGGTTTGTAGATGATCGGCACCTCGATGGTCCGGAACGTAAAGAGTTCCTCGTGAATGATGAGGTTCACGCGGCGCGCTTTGATCTTGAACAATTTGAAGGTTTCCTTGATCAGTTTGAGGAGTTTCTCCTCACGGTAGATGATGCCGTTTTCGATCGTCCCCGGAGGCAGTTTGACACTGGAGTACTTGAGTTTCTTCATGTTGTAGCCGTCGGGTTTCTCAATGAAGTTGAATTCATTGTCGGTAAAGAAACAGTTGACTGCGAGTTTGGACATCACAACACCTTCCTTCTATAGAAAAATCGATACGTACCACTCATTGAAGAGTGGTCCGACGAAGTACGCCAGGAGCGCCCCCGCCGCGATGAATGGAACAAACGGTATGTACTTCCCTTGGGGCCTTACGATCAGAACATAGAGCAAACCCAGCAAACCAGCAATCAGAATCGACAGAAACACCGTTTCAAAGCCGAGCACCAACCCGATCAGGGCATACAACTTGATGTCACCGCCACCGAGTGCCTCGGTCTTGAACCGTTTCTTGCCGTAGAGCGCCATTAGATACATGAAACCGAATCCAAGGGCGGCTCCAATCAGACCGGACTGCCAGGTAATGAGTGGACTGAGAATCCGCAGCACCAGTAAAATGGGTGCACTGATAAGCAAAACGATATCCGGTACAATCCGATGATACATATCACTGACCGTAACAATGACCAGTAGAGAAATAAACACTGCTATCAATACATATTCTACCACATTTTCCCGTAAAATGACAAATGAAAATGCAAATAAACCGGCAGTTGCCAGTTCCATCAGTGGATACTTGACCGAAATGTGTTTTCCACAGGATTTACACTTGCCTCGAAGTACCAGATATCCAACAATCGGGATCAGTTCCCACCAGCTCAATGTGCGTTGACATTCCGGACAATGACTTCGCCCCAACAACGTTTCGTGTATGGGAATGCGAATGCCAACTACGTTGTAGAACGATCCTAGCAGCAAGCCAAGGACGAAAACGTAGGATGTGATCCAGTATTCCATGAAAGTCATGTCGGTTCACCTTCCATGACAATGATTATTAAAAAGAGCGGCTGGCCGCTCTTTTTTTAGTTGTCGTCTACGGTAACGTACGTTTCAGATGAATCGGCATCGACAGGATCGGTAGCTGTTACCCATTCCCAATCTCCTGCAGGACTTCCTCCAGATTCAGTAACTGCTTCCAGACTAACCTGCCACGATCCGTTGCTCAGAGTAGCAACAACGATAGTATCATCAACATCTAATCCGAATGTTGCTTCATCGATACCATTGACAGTATCAGAAATCTGATTCCATTGAATTGTTTCACCATTTGAGCAACTCGCTTCATATGAGCAGTAGGTATCAGCGGCATTGCGAATCGCTACAGCCTGTTGATAGACTGCTTGCCTTTCAGCACCTTCCAGATAGTTGCTAACGGCCGGTACGGCAAATGCGCTGATGATGCCGATGACGACGATGACGATCAACAGTTCGATCAAAGTTACACCTTTGTTATTCATTCTTATCCTCCATTCTTTTCTGATATTCATATTCACTTCTGCATTTACTATATCATTATAAGTAGTCAATGTCAATATTTTGTGGTCAACTTTACAAAATAGTCAATTTACGTTTTCCACACTCATCCGAGCGAACCGGAATACGATAAGCTAGGCAGCATAATGGCTAAGAGCATTACAACGACCAGCGAGAAGATGACGAGCATCATCACCGGTTCGAGCAATTTGCGGACCCGGTCGATTTTCACTGTGCTGTCCTCGTCGTAGAACGTGGACAAGTTGTGCAACATTCGTCCGAGGTCGCCGGTACGCTCTCCGACGGCGATCATGCGGGTGAATACGACTTCAACCGCATAGTGTCCTTCGAAGGCCGCCGACATGTACTCCCCGGCATTGACGTTTTTCTGTGCTTCGATGATCAGTTCGCGGTAGACGCGGTTGGTGATCGTGTCGTAGGTGGTCACCAGACACTCCTGAAGCGGCACTTTGGAATTCAGCAGCTGAGACAGCGTCGCAGCGATGCGCGACAGGTTGTTCAGTTTGGTCACTTGTCCGATGATCGGCATTTTGATCGCCAGATAGGACAGGAACCGCTGGAACTTCGTGCTGCGTTTGATGAGCAGCGAGAATGTCACAATCAGCGCGATGATGCCCAGCGCGATGAAAATGATGTAGTCCGTGAGGAAGTTCCCGATGTTGATGAACAGTTGCGTCACCCCGGGCAGTTCACCGCCGAGACTTGCAAACATCGACTCGAACTGCGGCATGACGTAGACGAAGATGAATACACCGACGGCCGCCGCGATGACGAGGTAGATGATCGGCATCATCATCGTCTGGCGGATCGAGGTCTTGATACGGTACTGCGTTTCAAAGTAATGAATGATGTCTTCGAGCGCGCTGCGCAGGTTACCGGTCGTTTCTCCGACCCGGACCATGGACACGAGAATTTCCGGGAAGTCATTGGGGTATTCCTTGTAGGCGTCGGCCAACGTCGATCCGCTGTTGACTTCGTAGTAGATGCCGAAGAAAATGCGGCGAATCAGTTTGTTGGTCTGCTGCGTGGCGAGAATTTCACTGGCTTCGTTCAATTTGACACCGGCCTTGAGCAGCGAATGCAGCTGGCGCAAATAGAAAATCAGGTCTCGTTCGCCGAGGACGCTGCCGAACGAAATGCGGGACAAACTGCCGAGAAGCGATTTCTTGTGATAGATCTCGATCGGCTTCATGCCGTTTTCCTGAAGGAACTTGTCGACCATCACCTTCGATGGCGCTTCGGTCATGCCTTTGACGATTTTACCGTCTTTCAGGCGTCTGGCGCGATACTTGTAGTCGAATATCTGCATGCCATCACCTCTAATCCAGACTGATCCGCATGACTTCTTCGAGCGTCGTCACGCCTTGTCTGACTTTTTCCAGCCCCGCTTCGATCAGCAGTTTGGTGCCGTCCTTGCGGGCTTGTTCGAGGACTTCATATTCTTTTGCGTCATTGGAGATCATGCGAATGATCGTCTCGTTGACGTCGAGGATTTCAAAGATTGCGGTTCGGCCACGATAGCCTTTGTTGTTGCACAGTTCACAACCGACGGCGCGTTTCATCTTGTCGATGGTCATGCCGTTGCGTTCGAACACTTCACGTTCGCTCTTTGTCGGTTCGTCCATTTTCGAACAGTGTGGACAAACAAGACGAAGCAGGCGTTGCGCAACGACACCACTCAGACTGGATGCGACAAGGAACGAATCAATACCCATGTCAATCAGACGAGTGATCGTCTTGACGGCGCTGTTGGTGTGGATCGTACTTAACACGAGATGCCCGGTGAGCGATGCCTTGACGGCGATTTCCGCCGTCTCGCTGTCACGGATTTCCCCGACCATGATGATGTTGGGGTCCTGACGCAGGATCGAACGCAGCGCGTTGGCAAAAGTGAACTCGATGTCGGGATTGATGTTGACCTGGTTGACACCTTCGAGCTCGATTTCAACCGGATCTTCGACGGTGATGATGTTGACGTCGTCGGCGTTCAGTTGATCGAGCGTTGCGTAGAGCGTCGTCGTTTTCCCGCTCCCGGTCGGCCCGCTGACGAGCACGATGCCGTTGGGGCGATGGACCAGTTTTTCAAAGACTTCGCGTTCGAAATCAGTGAGACCGAGGCGATCGAGGCCTTTGGTATCACGCGACAGATCGAGCACACGCATAACGGCCTTTTCGCCGCGAATGGTTGGTAGGGTCGAGATACGAAGGTCGATCGGTCGACCTTCGATGATCGTCTTGATGCGGCCGTCCTGGGGCATTCGCGTTTCCGTGATATCCATGTGACTCATGACCTTGATACGGGAAATCAACTTGGACAGGATGACCTTCGGGAGCGTCCGTTCGGTTCCGAGTACACCGTCGATGCGATAGCGGATCTTGAACTCGATGTCGGACGGGTCAATGTGGATGTCCGAGGCTTCCGATTTGACGGCGGTCAACAGAATCTGGTTGACGAGTTGGATGATCGGCGACTCGTTCGAGTCGGCTTCGGTGTCCTGCAGGAGTTCTTCGTAGAACTTCTCGTCTTCCTTCTTCTTTTCCTTGACTTCGATACCGAGTGACTTGAGCGTTTTGGTGAATCCATAATACCGCGCAATTGCCGTGTCGATGTCATTTTTGGTGGCGAGCACGGTCTCCACGTTCATGCCCGTTCGAAGACGGACGTTTTCGATCGTCGGAAAGTCGAGCGGGTCGTTGGTGGCGATGACGATGCGGCGTCCGTGGATGTTGATCGGCATGATCCGCGCTTTGGTGACGAAATCCTCGTCGAGCAGTTTGAGAACGCTTTCGTCGATGTACAACAATTGCAGATTGACGCGACGGATGCCGAGCGAGGCCTCCAGGGCGTCGACAATCTGGGAATCATTGCAAAAACCGAAGCGGATCAACGCTTCGCCGATTTTTTCGCCTTTTTCACGTTTGCGCAGCGCTTCGTTGATCTGCGCTTCGGTGACGACTCCTTGTTCATAGAGAACGTCGCCTAATCGTTTCTGGACATTTCGTGCCATGTGTTCACACTCCCGGATTAAGGTTCAAATGTAATTTCCTTGATGGGCGGATAGAATTCGAAGAGTATGGTTTCATCGTAGACCACTTCACCGTAGACATCGGTGATGACCCGTTGCACGGACACGACGACGCCGTTGTACCCGTTCTGAAGCAGGGTCACGTCATTCGTCGGTTGCGTGATGTAGTCGATTTCCACTTGATCGACGGTCACTTCGATGTCGTACTTGAACGGGACGCCATAGAGGTTCAAGCGGCCGTTGAACTCGTCGATCACGTCAATCGTGAAGTAGTACGTAAGTTCGTTGGGATTGTAGAAGGAGAAACTTTCATTGACGATGCGATTGACGATCGTGTTTCGTCCGAAATACGGGAAGTTCGCGATCGTGTAGCGCGAAAAGTCGATGGTTGGTTCGTAGTGAACTTCGTTGACGATGAAGTTGGTTTCATGAATCGTCTGCAGCATTGCCGAGGCGAGTGTCGTCATGCCGGCGTCGTTGAGACGGCCACCGAGTGTATCGACGACGTCGAACAATGATTTGCCGGGGATGAGGATCTTGCCGTCTTCGTACTGGGCATTGATCTCATCGATGAGATCGTCGAACTGGACGCCTTCGGGAATCGAGAACGTGGCGCTGTCGAGCAGTTCGATCTCCTGTTCGAGATCGATGATGTAGTTTTCCACGTCCTTGCTGGAGTACGATTTCATCAACGCCGCATCGTACAGCATGTTGGCGATCAGTTGACCGATGTCGACATTGTCGATCACATCTTCCAAAAACGGCAGCGCTTCGATCTCATCGATCACCCGTTGCCGGTCTTCGTATTGATAGTTGACGAGCAGGACGTTGGTGACACCGTTCTGCAGGTCGTAGGTCGAGGTCTCCAAATTGAAAATCAGGAGACTGCGGTCAAACTCATAGCGATACCCCTGGTAGGTCAGTTCAAAGACGATGGTCTCGTCGTTGTACCAGTAGTCGATTCGTTCGTCGATCAGCGGGATGACTTCTTCTTCCGTCAATCCCCCGATGTAGACGCTGCCAAGCCGTGTATCGGGTCCAAACGTACCGACGCGATAGCCGACGGTCATATACCACAGGACGAATCCGGTGGCCATGACCATGACAGCGATGATCGCCATGTAAAGTATGAAGCCAAAGTTGCTGTTGCGGAATTGAGAGTTCATGCGAAATCACCCCATAGCATTACGTTCAAAATCATTATACTACATATTGACTAGATTTACAAAAAAAATTAAACAATTGATAAATGGTACAAATAACAACAAGTCTTTTGCATTTGAAAATTGACTGTGGTATAATATGTACATCCAAAAGCGATGGGAGGTCAGTACGGATGAAACGCAATCAAAACGGGTTCTCATTGATTGAACTTTTGGCCGTTCTGGTGCTCTCAACGGTCATTTTGGTTCCGCTCATGGCATCGTACACGAATTCGATCCGGCTGAACGACCGGTCGCAAAATCACGAAATTGCCAGCAGCATTGCGGACGGCGCGTTCTACAGCATCGCCAAAATTGACTTTTCTGAATTCCGCACGCTGCTTGACACCGCCAACGGCAATAACGAGTTCTTCATCGAAGTCAATGGCACGACATGCAATACGCTCGCAGCGAACGCATCGCAAAACCTCTGCGACAACATTTTCAATCAGATTTGGAGCAATCAGACGTTTGACGCCACAGAATATAAAATGTACATGTTCGATTACAGTCTCACCACCGCCGAATACAACCAATTGCTCGCCGACGAGTCAATCGTCCCGCGGGTCCGCAATCACATCCAGAACAGCACGGACATCACCAGTACCTTGGACGGCACCGATCTGCAGGGTGTGATCCGCGTCATCGTGTGGATTGACTATTACGATGACCCCGATCAATTTTTCGTCATGGAAGGGTTGATTGCCGATGAATAACATCTGGAAGAAACTAATGCAGAAGTGGCGCAACAGACAATCCGACCAATCGGGTCTGACCATTATCGAACTGCTGATCTCGATCGCCATCGGTTCGGTCGTCATGGTGATGCTGATGCAGATGCTCGTAATGAACATCCGCACGCAACGACTGGTAGAGTTTGAGAACATGGTCATCGATCAAAGTTACTTGCTCGGCGAACGCATCCAAGCCAACGTATTCAATCTGCAACCGCACTCCATTGAAATCGTCGAAGACAGCCCGACTCAAACCGTCATTCACATCACACACGAGTACGACATCACGGTGGGCGTCGGTAATGTCATCATCCGCGACTATTCGAATCCCGTCACCGACATCCTTACCTATGACAAGGTGAATCAGCAGCTCACCTACAACGGCAATCTGCTGCATTCATCCAAAATCAAAATCGAAAATGGTTCTTCTGTTTCCTTGATTGAAATCGATCCCGACACTTGTGCGATCGAACCATCGAACGACATCTGCGACGATGGCATCATCCGTCTCGAACTGATCATCTCATATGAGTACAGTGAAGGCAATCGATCTGACACACGAACGTTTGTCACAACCATAATTGTTTAGATATTCATTGCTTTTTCACAACTTTCTTGTATCATATGTAATATAATGGAACTGTCTGGAGGTGTGCATATGACCGACATTCGCAAATTCATTCAAAAATTGTTTGCCAATCGTGTCCGTTTGAATCAAAACGGCAATGTTTTGGCGATTGCGTTCATCACGATGGTCGTCATCGGCATCTCGATCAGCAGCATCGCGCAAATCACCGTGAACCAATACACCACGGCAAACGCCCGCAACGAGTTCATCGAGGAATCGGTCGTCTGTGAATCCTTCCTCAAACTCGCCATCAGCGAGTTCGAAGCATACATCGACCCCGATCAGGCTCCCGAGGGCGATTTCGCAAGTTACGAGGCAACGGAAATCCCCAACGTGCTCGCCAATTATGGCGTCACCGTTACCAACGTAACGGGAACCGCAGGATTTGAAGAATTCGGTGAAACCGCCGAAGGCGAGTCGCGTGTGTACCGTTTCAGTTGTCCGACCGACAGCGGTCGCACCTTGGTCATGTACTCGTATGTGTCCAACGTCGGCACCGAAGTCGAACAACTGGATCCGTTTGACTTCTCGCTCGCAACGAACGGCCATTTGATACTCAATGGTGGCTATCTGCGCGACGCCGGTATTTTTGCCGGTGACATCCACTTCGGCTATGTGTCACCCTACATTGAAAAAACCAATGGTGGCGGCACCCTGACGCCCGAACTCACCCCAACCGACTCCGGGGCCTATCCGGATTTCAACGGGAACGGCTCCGCCTCCGACGTATATTTCACCAACAGCTATACTTATTGTCCATCGACATGTTTCACCGTCGGTCCGACCATCAACGACCCGTTTGAGTACCAGGATTCCCTGGTGTTGGACATTGAAGGCAGCGGTCTTGAAACCGGAACCGTCAATGGCGACAAGATCATTGCCGACTTCTTCGGTTCCTTCTCACTTCAGGATCAAATCGTCGATTACGTAAAGAACGATGGACCGACCCTGGAACGGACCATTTCCGATCCCATGTCAATCAGCAACATCGCCAGTGTCGTGTTGGCCAATTCCGGGGCACCGGAAGAAGAATGCGAACTCGTCAAGATCAAAGGCAAATGGACGGAAGTCTGCACCTATGGTGCTTCAACCGAACCCTACACGGATCTGACCAGCGTGGTTGACTTCGATCCATCCAGCGAAGCCGAAACCGTGTCCTATGGTGCCATTTACGATGGCAACTTGACGATCAGTGAAGATTTCACCATCAGCAACTTTGAAACCGAAACGTTCATCGTCACGGGCGACTTGACCTTCGACAACGCCGCACAAATCGATTATCAAGGAATCATCGTGGTGCTTGGCGATTTGTACTTCAGCGGTCAATCGATCGCCATCGAAGGCGGATTCTACGTCGTCGGACAAACGTACATCGAATTTGACGAGGGCGAAGGATTTGAAGATGCCGGCGGCGGCAACAGTTACTCGTTCGCATTGCTTGGCGTCGACAACATTTTCCTCAACTCGATGTTCGAATCCCACAACTCGAGCAGTGCCCCGACCATCTTCGACTGGGTCGTTTATACCGAAGAATCAATTTACATGGATCTTGTCAATTCCCGACTTCAAGTGAACGGCATCTTCTTTGCCGCCGCGCGTGACAATTCCGGAAACTACATCCCGGTTGAGGATGAGAACGGCGATCCCATCCACGGCATCGTCATCAACTCCTACCGTGGCTACATCAACAACAGCGGTCAGGCCGTTCCCGCTTCCCAGACCAACCGCAACTCGTTCATTTACGACGTCGTCAACGAGGCGAGTCTCCAGGATTCGTTCGTCGAACTGCCCGTCTTTGAAACAGTCGTGGTGTCCGAAGGCACCTACAGCTTCGAACGCAGCGAACTGATCGTCGAATAACATCCAAATAGACAAAAGACCAACCGACACGGTTGGTCTTTTTTTTGTATCAATCGAATCCCTTGATGCATTCGCCGATGATTTCCGACAGGGTCGGGTGAGCGTGGATCACGCTTTTGTAATCATCGATCGTGATGTTGCGATTCATCATCGCCGTCACTTCGTGAATCAGCGTCGAAGCATCGGCCCCGATGATGTGACAACCGAGCAGCACCCCGTTGTCATCGACGAGCATCTTGACGAAGCCGTCGGTTTCATTCATGCACTGGGCTTTGCCGTTGGTCTTGTACAGGTACTTGTTCTTCCGGTAGGAGACACCATTGCCTTTGAGTTCGTCCTCGGTCTTGCCGACGGAGGCGAGTTCGGGGAAACTGAACACCACCGAAGGCACCAGATCGAAGCGGATCGGCAAATCGACGTCGAGGATGTGGCTGACGGCCTTGTAGCCGTCGTAGGTCGCCTTGTGGGCGAGCATCAGTTCGCCGTTGACGTCACCGATGGCGTAGATGCCGTCCACCGATGTCATTTTGTTGGTGTCGACGGCGATGCCGTGTTTGGTATGGGCGATAGCGAGCCCCTTGAGGTCGAGTCCGCCGAAGTTTGGTATGCGACCGGTGGCGACGAGCACCATGTCGGTTGGTATCTCCACATCGCCTTTTTTCGTCTTGACGACCGCGACATGGCCATCACCGGTGTCTTTGACTTCGGTTAGTTCGCTGTTCGTATGAATGTCGATGCCGGCGCGCTTGTAGAGATTGCGGGCGCGCTTGCGAAGATCCGCATCGAATGGCGGCAACAAATCGCTCTGAAACTCGACCAGTGTGACCTCGCATTCGAAGGCACGGAAGATCGACGCCATTTCACATCCGATCACGCCCCCACCGATTACGACCAGTCGTTTCGGGAACGTCCTGAGCTCCAAAATCCGACGCGAATCGACGACGATGTCGAGGTCGTTACCGGGAAAATCGAGTGGCCGGACCGAAGATCCAGTGGCGATGATGATGCGGCTGGTTTCAATCGTTTCATCGCCGACACGGACATGCGTCGCATCGTCGATGGTTGCGGTGCCGCGGATGAGCCGGACACCAGAGCGTTGGAGCGATGTTTTGATGTTGTCGATCTGATCTTTGACGATTTGTTCTTTGCGACTGCGGATTTTGTCGTAGTCGATCGAATAGCCCTTCAAATCAACACCGAAGGTGTCGATGTCGGCAAGATCCAGCAGGTGTTTGGCGTTGTGGTAGAGTGCCTTGGTTGGAATGCAGCCCCAGTTGAGGCAGGTTCCACCGACTTGTTCCTTTTCAATGAGCACGACGTCCAGTCCTCGCTCGGCGGCGAACAGCGCGGTGTCAAAGCCGCCGGGGCCGGCGCCGATGATGACGAGATCGGTCATGTCAAATCACGATACTTGACAATCGGATTGCGGGCCGCCTGGGCCTCGTCGAGCCGGCGAACGACCGTCGTGTAGGGCGCGCCCTTGACCAGATCGGGATCCGTTTTGGCTTCTTCAGCGACCTTGCGCATGATGGCGATGAACTGATCGATCGTCTGTTTGCTTTCGGTTTCCGGTGGTTCGATCATCAACGCTTCCTTGAACACGAGCGGGAAATAAATCGTCGGCGGATGGACGTCGTAGTCGAGCAGCCGTTTGGCGACGTCGAGCGTCGTCACGTGCGCGGACTTGTCCTTCAGGCCGTTGAACACGAACTCATGCTTGCAGATGTCGTCGATCGGCAGTTCGTAGAGATCCTTGAGTGATTCCTTGATGTAGTTGGCGTTGAGCACGCTGAACTTGCCGACTTCGCTGAAGTGTTCTTTTCCGACGGTCAGCAGATAGGTGTAAGCCTTGACGACGACGCCGATGTTACCGAAGAAATGACTGATCTGGCCGATCGCGTCGGGAGCGTCGTAGTCGATCGTGTATTGATCGTTCTCCTTCTTGACGACCGGGCGGGGCAGATAATCGGCCAGGAAGGCCTTGACGCCGACCGGACCGGATCCCGGTCCACCGCCACCGTGCGGTGTGGAGAAGGTTTTGTGCAGGTTGATGTGCATGATATCGAAGCCCATGTCACCGGGACGGGCGACGCCGAGCAGCGGGTTGAGATTGGCGCCGTCGTAATACAAGAGACCGCCCGCCTCATGGACGAGTTCGGCGATGGCGAGGATGTCTTTTTCGAACATGCCGACAGTGTTGGGATTGGTCAGCATGATGCCGGCGATGTCATCGCCGAGCACCTGCTTGAGGTCCTCGATGTGAACGGTGCCGTCCTTGTTCGACTTGACTTCGACGCTTTCGAACCCGGCGACCGTGGCGCTTGCCGGGTTGGTGCCGTGGGCGCTGTCGGGAACGATGACCTTGGTGCGTTTCAGATCACCGCGGTCTTCGTGGTATTTCTTCATGATCATCAGACCGACCAGTTCGCCATGGGCGCCGGCATAGGAATTGAGCGTGAACGTGTCGAGACCGCTCAGTTCGGACAGAATGCGCTGCGTTTCGTAATAGATTTCCAGCATGCCCTGGACGGTTGATGCGGGCTGCAGGGGATGAATCTGGAAGGCTTCGCGGTTGGCGATGTCCTGGTTGATCTTGGGGTTGTATTTCATCGTGCATGAACCGAGCGGATAGAAGCCCTTCTCGATGCCGAAGTTCTTGAAGCTGACGTTGGTGTAGTGGCGCAGCGTTTCCAGTTCGCTGACTTCCGGAAGTTCGGCCGGTGCGGTGCGCTGGAGCGATGCGTCGATGGGAGCGGCGGGGATGCCGGTGTCGGGAAGACTGTAGCCTTTGCGACCGGGGGTCGAGATCTCGAAAATCAGTTTGTCGTAATACATCATCGTACCTCCCATATGCCGACGAAGGCGTCGATTTCGTCCTTGGTGCGTTTCTCGGTGGCACCGAACAGGAACACGTCGGCGAGATTGTCATCGTAACGACCAAGCCACAAGGGACCGAGGAAGCCGTGTTCGATGCAGGTAGATTCAATGACCTCAGGAGACAGTTTGGACCGCAGGGCGACATCCTTGAAGAACGGACGATCGAAGGCCGCTTCGAACTGCCCGGTGGCGATCAGCCGCTGGGCCAGATGGGCGGTTGCGTCGTGCGACTTCTGCTGCGCTTCGACCACGCCCTGTTTGCCCATCACCGTGCTGTAGATGGTGACGAACAACGCGAGCAGACTCTGGTTGGAGCAGATGTTGGAGTTGGCCTTGTCGCGGCGGATGTGCTGTTCCCGTGCCTGCAAGGTCAGTACGAATGCGCGTTTGCCGTCGGCGTCACGCGTGACGCCGCAAATACGTCCGGGCATCTTGCGCATCAGTTTGCTGGTGGTGGCGAGATAGCCGATGTAGGGTCCGCCGTACTGCAGCGGCACACCGAGTGATTGGGCATCGCCGACGGCGATGTCGGCGCCTTGTTCACCAGGCGTCTTGAGGATCGATAGTGATGCGAGATCGCTGTTGACGATCAACAGCCCTTTGGTCTCATCGAGCGGGGCGCGAAATTGGCCGACGTCTTCGATGATGCCGTAGAAATTGGGACTCTGCACGATCAGGCCGGCGACGTCCTTATCGTTCTTGGCGAGGAAATCCGCGGCATCGGTGATGCCGTCTTGTTCCGCGACAAAGGCGACCTCGAGGCCCCGGTAATGGGCGTAGGTCGCAATCACCTGTTTGATGTTGGGATTGACGGTCGAACTGACGAGAATCTTGTTGCGGCGTTTGGCCCCGGTGGCCATGAACATCGCTTCGGCGGTCGCCGTCGCACCGTCGTACATCGAGGCGTTGGCAACGTCCATGCCGGTCAGTTCGGTGACGATCGATTGAAATTCGAAGATGTACTGGAGAGTGCCCTGTGAAATCTCCGGTTGATACGGTGTATAGGACGTCAGATACTCTTGACGTTCGATCAGATGCCGGATGATGCTTGGCGTGTAGTGGTCGTACGCGCCGGCGCCGACAAATGGGATCAGTTTGCGATTCTTCGCCGCCAGTTCGTCGAAGCGGCGGTGAATCTCCAGTTCGCTGTGCGAGGACGGGACATCGAGATCAAGGTTCTTCAGGGACTGGGGTATCTCATGAAACAAGTCATTGATGTCGGATACACCAATAACTTGTAACATTTCCTTGATGTCGTGTTCCGTGTGCGGCAAGTATTTGAACACGATCGGTTCCTCCTCTACTCGCAGATGTCTTCGTATTCGTCTGCGTTGAGTAGTTTGTTCAGTTCCGTTTCATCCTCCAGATCGACCTTGACGATCCAGTTTTCATACGGATCTTCGTTGAGCAGTTCGGGGCTGTCTTCGAGTTCGTCGTTGACGACGACGATCGTGCCCGTCACCGGGGAGATGATGTCGCTGGCGGCCTTGACGCTTTCGATCGCGCCAAACTCTTCGCCGGCCTCGACGGCGGTTTCTTCTTCGGGGAGTTCCACAAAGACGATTTCGCCGAGCGATTCCTGCGCGTAGTCGGTGATGCCGATGTACGCGAAGCCGTCTTCGACTTTCACCCATTCGTGGGTATTGGTGTAGTACAATCCTTTGACAATCTTGCTCATTGTTCTCCTCCTCTATTTCTTATATTTCTTATTATAAAACTTTTTACTAATTACGACAACTTTTTTTCGCTTTCCGCGGATTTCCACTTCGAGCTCACTGCCAAGCTTGTCATGGGGCCGATCAATCATCGCCAGGGCGACGGTTTCCCCCGACGTCGGAGCGATGTATCCGGTCGTCACGAAACCGACTTCCGCATTTCCGGCAAAGACCGGGTATCCGTGCCGGATGATGCCTTTGTCCAAGAGTTTCAACCCGCAGATGCGACGGCTCGTCTTGGTTTCCTTCTGAGCAAGCAGTGCGTCCTTGCCGATGAAGTCGGCGGCATCGAACGCGACGGCGAAGGACAGCCCCGCTTCGAGTGGTGTGATGTCCTTGCTGAGTTCATTCCCGTACAATGGCAATGCAACTTCGAAGCGCAGTGTGTCACGGGCGCCAAGACCGATCGGCGCGATGTGCTCGCCGCCTTGCTCCAGGAGCGCGTCCCACAGTTCGACGATGTCGTCGTGCGCGCCATAGATCTCGAATCCGTCTTCCCCGGTGTAGCCGGTTCGGCTAACGAGCATCTCATGATGGTTGACGGTGATCGTCCGGAAGGTGAAAAAGGTGATTTGCTCCAGATCGAAATCGGTGAACTGCTGAAGCAACGTCTGCGCATGGGGTCCCTGCAGGGCGACTTCGCTGAAGTTGGGTGACT
This sequence comes from uncultured Mycoplasmatota bacterium, assembly GCA_913062645.1. GTDB lineage: Bacteria > Bacillota_I > Bacilli_A > Izemoplasmatales > Izemoplasmataceae > Xianfuyuplasma. Next base: position 779,430 of record CAJXVW010000001.1, on the reverse strand, counting down.
CGTCGGTGACCTTGCAGTCGAAGTTGTTGTGGGAGGTGACCCAGGCGAAATCCTTGGCGATGTTCGACGCGTTGACGACCAGCAGGATGTGATCGCTGGCGAACTTGTACACCAGGAGATCGTCGACCACGCCACCATCGTCGTAGCACATCATGCCGTAGGTCACCTGGTTGGGCGCCATGCCCGCCACATCGTTCGTGAACAGGCGATCGACAAGTTGTTCGGCCTCCGGGCCACGAACGCAGATTTCCCCCATGTGCGACACGTCGAAGATGCCGCATTGTTCGCGCACCATCCGATGTTCTTCGGTGATCGACGTGTAGGAGATGGGCATGTCGAAGCCCGCGAATTCCGTCATTTTCGCACCCAGCTTGACGTGGGTGTCATGCAGTGCTGTGTGGTTCATGATCAGTCTCCTTCAAATTGTTTGTGGGCCATGTAGCTGCTGCGCACCATCGGTCCCGATGCGATGAACCGGAATCCGAGTTGCTTGCCGGTCTCGCGGTATTGCTCGAAGGTGTCGAGTGACACGTATTCGTGGACCTCGCGATGCTCCTTGGAGGGCTGCAGATATTGCCCGATGGTCAGGATGTCGCATCCTACGGCACGCAAATCTTCCATGGTCTCCACGACTTCTTCCGGTGTTTCTCCGACGCCGACCATCAGGCCGGATTTGGTGAGAATCGAGGGATCCATCTTCTTGACCGTACGGAGTACGAACAGACTGCGGTCGTACGTCGCCCGGTCGCGCAGATCCGGAGAGATGCGACGGACCGTTTCAAGGTTGTGGTTGATGACGTCGGGTTTGGCGTCGACGACCCGTTGAATCGATTCGACGTGCCCGAGAAAGTCGGGAATCAACACTTCTATGGTGGTCTCCGGCGCACCCTTCTGGATGGTTCGAATGCATTCTGCGAAGTGCTTGCTGCCGTAATCGTTCTTGAGATCGTCACGACAGACCGAGGTGATGACGACGTGTTTCAAATTCATCAGTTTGACGGCGCGGAGGATGTTCTTGGGCTCCTCCGGATCAACCGGTTGCGGTCGATCCTGCGGTACGTCGCAAAAGCTGCAGTTGCGGGTGCAGTGCGTGCCGAGTATCATGAATGTGGCGGTCTTGGAACTGAAACACTCCATCTGGTTGGGACAGGATGCTTCCTGACAGACGGTGTGGAGATTGTGCTGTTTGAGCAACGCGCGAATCTCTTTGGTCTGTTTGTTGAGATTGGCCAGATCGACCTTGAGATGGTCGGGCTTGACGGGACGACGGCGAGTATGTTCCCCGAACACCAGGCGGAGGAACTCCGATCGCCGCAAGCCATGAAAGTAGGCGTTGACCTTGGTCTGTTTGGTTACCTCGACGAAGGCATTGCGGGTGAACGGCTTGAGTAGGAATGCCTGTTCGAATTGAGCGATGTCTTGGAGGGCGAAGAAATCACCGCTGATCGCCATCTTGTAGACGAGATTGCCTTTGATGTCGAGATCCACGCGGTACATCCCCGAATCAAACTTCATCTCGCGGGTGATGCCGTATTTGGGATTCTTGCCGTAATTCCAGTCCTCGGTCCGAAACTTTTCCGCATAGCGTTCGATCGCGACGGCATCCAACTGGTTGACATCGATCGTTCGATCGGCAATGCTGGCGATCAGGTGATCACGGAATGCCGTCTGGTCGAGGTCGAGTTTGGTGCCGATGTTGACAACACGGGATGCGACGCTTTGAATGGCATGTTTGGTGAGTTTCGACTTGTCCGGAGTGAGCGATCCGATCAGGTGATCAAGATTGGTGTCGAAGAGGATCGTACCGTGGACCACCATCTTGTTCTTGTAGATGTATTCGGCGTTACCGCTAAATTTGCGACCGTCGAGCAATATGTCGTTGCGCCCTGCGAACGTCGCTGGCAAGCCCAGGTCGTTGATGGCATCGATGATGCCTTGTACATGCGTTTGGAAGATGTCGCCGTGATGAACGGCATCGGTGATGAAGGAAAACTGGAAGCAACCCGGATCGGTGTAGACAGCACCGCCACCGCTGTTGCGACGGACGACGGCGATGTCGTTGGCGGCAAGATAATCCGCGTCAACTTCGCGCTCAGTGACTTGATGGCGACCGATCATCACGGTGGGACGGACGATCCATAGCAGGAACATGTCCTCGTCCTGGTGCACGTCCTTGATCAGATGCTCTTCGAGTCCAAAGAAATAGGCGCATGTGGACTGATTGTTCTTGGTGGTATCGACAAATATCATCGGGTCACCGCCTTTCTACCATTATCATATCACATTTCCAAGTGTTTACAACACCCTTTCTAAATAAAAGAATAGCGGTTTTCACCACTATTCTTCTTGGTTCATGAGATCCTTGAGTTCGTCGTCGAAACGCAGGCGAACCTGGTGATGAGCAGGAACGATGATCGGTTCGTTGGTCTGCGGGTTGACGGCTTCCTTGGCGGGCATCTCGATGGTTGTGAAGAATCCGATGCCCGGCAGTTCGACGTCATCGCGATTGGCAAGCGCTTCATTGATGACACTGGCGAAAGCCTTCAGGAACTTGTTGGCCTTGTTTTTGCTGAGATCGGTTGTCTCATCCATCATGTTGATCATGTCCGTCTTGGTGACGGTACGCGGTTTCGGTTTTTTCTTCTTCTTGGGTTTGTCGGCCGGTTTGTCCTCTTTAACCGGGGGTTTCGGAGCAACTTTTGCGGGTTTCTCGTCGTCCTTGGGTTCCGGTTCAGGCTCGGGTTCTGGTTCCGGTTCAGGCTCGGGTTCTGGTTCCGGTTCCGGTTCGGGTTCAGGTTCCGGCTCAGGTTCCGGTTCGGGTTCAGGTTCAGGTTCCGGCTCGGGTTCTGGCTCTGGTTCTGGCTCTGGTTCTGGCTCCGGCTCTGGTTCTGGCTCTGGTTCTGGCTCCGGCTCGGGTTCCGGTTCCGGTTCAGGCTCCGGCTCGGGTTCCGGTTCTGGTTCTGGTTCCGGCTTTGGTTCTGGTGCAACGACCGGCAGTTCAACCACTTCTTCTTCGTCCTCATCTAGAGCCGACTCGTCAATGGTAGCTTCGAGCGCTTCAAGAAGCTGTTTGTATGCGTGGAACGTCACGGTTGTCTGTTCGTCGACGGTGATTTTCTTATCGGTATCGGGATCAACCTCGGTATGGGCTTCGATGTGCTCTTTTTCAAAACGACCGAACGATGACAACTTGACGGGTTCGTCGGCGGCGACGGTTTCGGTCACGATGTCGAGAAAGGCGTTGAGGAAGGTACGCGCATCGTTTTGCGACAAATCGGTTTCCTTGGCAATGATCAGCACCAACTCGGTCTTGTTGAGTTTCTTGCCCGATTTCTTGCGGTGTTCCATCATCGTCTCGGCATGACGTTGTTCGTCTTCGATGCGTTGCATTTCGGCTTTCATGTCACGACGTTTCTGCAGTTTGGACTGCTGTTTGGAGAAGAATCCGGCGACGTCGTCCTTACGGGCAACGAAGAAGTCGGCGATGACTTCCCAAATGCCGAGCAGATTGGTCCTGACGCGTTCCAGGATGGTCTGATCGCCCGTTCCTTGCTTGCGACGTTTTTTGCGGAGTTTTTCATAGAGTTCTTCGCGCGAAATGGTCTCGGCGGAGTCGTCTTGTTGTTTTTCCAACGCACGCCGATACTCGCTTACCGACATCAGGTCGGATTCCTTGTGGGCGAACTCGTAAAATACGCGCCCGAGCACCAAGAAAATCACGGTGAAGATGGCGAGCGGAATCAGACTGAAGGTGAAGAACGCTGCTTCCTCGCGGATGCAGATGAATGTGTCTTGGGCCTGACAGTCCACCGAACCGGTTACGATTCCGGCAAACAAGTCAATCAGGAACAAGAGGAATGTGACGGCACTCAGAGCGAAGAATATTTTCATCAGTTTTTCATACAGCAATTGCAGTCGTGACATGGTATCACCTCAACGTCAATTGTATCGCAGTTAAAACCAAAAAGCAACAAAAAACGGTCAAAAATTGACCGATTTTTCATTCTCTAAGGCTCAAACTCGTTAAATGATCCAAGTTTTTACATTTTTCGCTGAGGCAAATCTGGTATACAGATCAACGGCGATTGTCAGTTCATCCGATAACACTTCCGCTCCCGAAAAGGAAATGATGAACAACAACATTTCTCGCGTTTGCGGACGAATCTTGGTACGTTCGGTATCGCTGGTGGTCGAACCGAATGGACCACGATCATCGACATAGACGGGAATGTCGGTGACATTCAGTTTGCCGCGACCAAGTCCGTGGTAATCGTCGCTCGGCTGTCCCAGTCGAATCCGCACGTCACCTTCGATTTGACTGCGATCGAGTACGGCGACGCTTTTGCGTGTCATCAACGACAGCACGTTGCCGAGGTCGACGACGTTGTTGATGCGATACAGATGATTTCCTTTGATGATGCGGCGATACAGGCTCTCGACGGCCAGTCGGTAACGACTGGGGTCCTTGCCGTATGCGCGGTAGGCATCGCGACCATCCAGTATGATATCCATCGTGACGACTTCGCTGATGTCGTGTTTGTTGCGGATGGACTGTTCCAAATCGTTGATGAGCTGGTCCAGTTCCGCATGTGTGTCAATGGCGACGGTGGCCGTCATCACACCAATGGAAAACGCCGGTGTCAAGTCACGAATGATCGGATCGATGGTAATGTTCATGGGGCACCTCCTGTGAAAAAAGAAAGTACGAGACTTTCTTTTTTATGCTTTGCTGAGACGCAGGGTATCGCGGGCAATCATCACTTCTTCGTTGGTCGGCAGGAGATACAGGCGAATCGCGGAATCGTCGGTTGAAATCAACCGTTCCTTGCCGCGAACGAAATTACGCTCCTCATCAATCTTGACGCCCAGCGCATGCAATCGTTTGGCGATCAGTTGTCTGGTGAAGATGGCATTTTCACCGACTCCGGCGGTGAAGCAGATGGCATCGCATCCACCCATTGTGACATAGTAGGCAGCAACATAATCGGCGATCATCTTGACTTGTTTCTTGACGGCAAGCAGACTCTGCTTGTCACCGGCGTGGGCAGCGGTCCACAGATCACGGGAATCGCTGGAGTTGCGGGACATGCCGAGATAGCCGGATTTCTTGTTCAAATCATTGATGACATCCGATACATCTTTTTGTTCCTTGTTGACGATGAACTCGACAATTGCCGGATCGATGTCGCCGCTACGAGTGCCCATGAGAATGCCGGCCAGTGGTGTAAAGCCCATCGACGTATCGACGCTCTTCCCACCGTCAACAGCGCAGATGCTGGCCCCATTGCCAAGATGCAGGACGATGATTTTGGTGTCTTCGATTGGTTTATCCAATAGTGCCGCACATCGCTCCGCCACATAGCGGTGCGAGGTTCCGTGGAACCCGTACTTGCGCACTCCATAGTTTTCGTACCAGTCGTACGGTACCCCGTACAAATACGATTCTTTGGGCATCGTCTGGTGGAAGGCCGTGTCGAACACCGCGACCCCCTTGATGTGCGGCAATGCCTCCTGGAAGGCACGGATGCCGGTCAGATTGGCTGGATTGTGAAGCGGAGCTAGGTCGCTGACGTCCTCGATCGCCTGGATGACCTCATCGGTGATGACGACGCTTTGTGCGAACTTTTCCCCGCCATGAACGACGCGGTGACCGACGCCGTCGATGTCGTCAATGGATTCGACGATGTCGAGCTCGACCAGTTTGTTGAGCAGTAGCTCGACGGCAACGCGATGATTTTCAACGGCAACCTCTTCTTCGATCTTTTCCCCGTTTCGTTTGATTTTGATGACGGAATTGGCGATGCCGATGCGTTCGACGATGCCACTGGCCAAAACGGCTTCTTCCGGCATCTTCAACAATTGGAATTTCAATGACGAACTGCCGGCGTTGACTGCAATGATTTTCATGTTGTACCTCCGTTTATTCGGTGATGGTTTGATTCTTGCCTTGTTGTTTTGCCTGATACATGAACTTGTCGGCTCGGTCGACAAGTGATTCGACGGTATCATCCGCGTGACAGATCGCACCACCGACGGATACCGTTACTTGAATGCGATCGAGATCATCGGTATACCAGACCGACGCCGCGACCAGCAGCCGCAGTTTTTCAGCGACCGCATGAATGGTCTTGCTGGTGACGCCTTTGAGGATGACGAGGAATTCTTCGCCGCCGTAGCGACCTGTGATGTCATCGGCGCGGGTGTTGTTGGACAATGTCGATGCGACCAGACGCAAGATATCATCGCCGACGCCATGTCCATGGCGATCATTGATGTCTTTGAAATCATCGATGTCGATGAAGAGCACGCCAAACGATCGATCGAACTCATGTAGCTCATTCAACGCATGCTGGAGTTGCAGCATCATGAAACGACGATTCTTGAGTCTTGTCAGTTCGTCTGTCATCGCCATGTTGGTGAGTTGACGGTGTTCGGCGAAGATGTCGCGTTTGGGAACGGCACTTTCGAAGATCTCGATGGCTGCCGCTACCTCACCATCCGCATCATGAATCGGCAGTGTGCGAACACGAACCGGAACGCGGTGTCCCAATTGATGGCGTAGAAAGACATCGGCCGAGCGAGTCTCACCGGTTCTCAGCGTATGATGGAGCGGACATCCGTCATGACAGAGATGGTGCCCACTGGCATCCATGTGGTCGAGCAAATTGTCCTGACAATGACGACCGACGACTTCTGCGCTGGTGTAGCCGCTGATGTTTTCGCTGCCACTGTTCCAAAACAGGATCTTGCGATTGCGGTCCACCACATAGACTCCTTCGTACAGATCCTTCAATACCGAATTCCACTTCTCTTCCATGCGTGTCACCTTTCGTAAAAAACCCTATTTAACATTATACCATAAAAGGCCGAGGTTTCCCCACCAATTCCAAGAATTTCACTTTTTTTGATTGGTGCTTGACATTACCGTAACGGGAAGGTTTATACTGTAGATGGTGATAGTATGAGTTATCGTATTCAACAACTTGCCAAACTGGCAGGAATCAGCACGCGAACATTGCGCCATTACGACGATATCGGATTGTTGGTCGCCGACCGTGACACGGATTCGAACTATCGTCTTTACGACGACCATCACGTCGACCGACTGCAACAGATTCTTCTCTACCGCCGACTAGGCATGTCGCTCGACACGATCCGCAAGACGCTCGATGATACGGCATACGATCCACTTCAGGCTCTGCTGGAACATCGTGACCGGTTGCTTCTGGAACAACAGCGCATGCGCAACATTCTCGATACCGTCAACCGCAGCATATCCCATCTCAAAGGAGACAAACCCATGAATCAACGTGACAAGTTCAACGGGTTGCGCGAAGAACTGATCGCAACCAACGAGCGCGACCACGGCGAAGAAATTCGCACGAAGTATGGCGAGGACGCAGTGGCTCAGTCCTATGCCAAGATGCGCAAGCTATCCAAACACGAGTTTCAGACCATACAACAGCTGGGCGAGGACATCCTCGCCAAACTCGGCGAAGCGATGCGTAACGGCGCAGCCTTCGACGACCCGATCGCGATGGACATCTGCGCCATGCACGAACGGTGGATCCGCTACTTCTGGAACACTTACAGTCCTCAAGCACACCTCGGTCTGACCCAGATGTACGTCGACGATGAGCGGTTCCGCGCCTACTACGACAACGCCGGGGCCGGGGCGGCCGTATTCCTCAATCAGGCGATGCAACATTATCACACAAAAAAAGGATGACAGGGGTCATCCTTTTGTTTGATATGGTACCAGCGGTCGGAGTCGAACCGACACGGCCGTAAGGCCACAAGATTTTGAGTCTAGCGTGTCTACCAGTTCCACCACGCTGGCACAGCAATAATATTATACAATATTTTGGTGAAAATGAAACAAAAATATCAAAGTATTTTTCGATTGTACGCGCGTGTTGAAAAAGCGGCTGTGTCGTTTGCTCTTTTCGGCTATTCTTCGCCGTTGATGCGTTTGATCAACAGCTCGTACCCGCCGGGGCCGAGTGAAAACGACTTGGAGATTTTGGAGATCGTCGCGGCACTGATGCCGGTTTCGCGTTCGATTTCCTGATAGGTTTTGTGATTGTACAACATCTTGGCGACTTCGAAGCGCTGACCGAAGGCCTCAAGCTCGTTGATCGTGCACAAATCATCGAAAAAGCGATAACACTCTTCCACGTTGCGCAGTTTGAGAATCGCTTCGAACAGTTTGTCGATCTGTTCGTTTTGGACTTTGTACCGGTGATTCATGGTTCCCACCCCTTTTCACTACCAATATTATATCATACATTCAATAAAAGATTTTTACAATTTTTTCAAATGCGCCAATAAAATCGGCCGTTCGTTTGTTTGTATAGTGAACCGCGACTTCGGTCGAAGCACGCCCCACTGTGTCTGGTTGGCGGACGGACCTGTGCAATTTTCGGCGAACCTCTTTACTATCCCATCGAATGTACGTATAATTAGAACGAGGTGATTCGATGACGTCCAACCAACTGAATGCGCTGGTGAAGCGGCTGCAAAACGGCGACATGTCCGTGTTTGACGCCATTTATCACGAAACCAAGAGCCTGGTGTATTATACGGCCTTGCAGATTCTCAAGGATCGCAGTCTCGCCGAAGACATCATGCAGGACGCCTATCTCAAGGCACTTGAGAAGATTCATAGTTTCAAGCCGTCCTACAGTTTTAAGTCCTGGATCGTGATGATATCCCGCAATCTGTCGATCAATGAATACAATCGGCGCAAGCGGGAACTGTGTTTCGACATCAACGAAGACGAATACATCTTCGGTCAGGAGGACAGTTCCTCGGAACAACGATTGATTGTCCGCGACATGCTGGAGAGTCTCGATGACGAAGAACAGGAAATCGTGATCATGCACGTGATCGGCGAACTCAAACATCGGGAGATCGCCGCCATCCTCAAAAAACCCCTCGGTACCATCACCTGGAAATACAATCAAGCCATCCACAAATTGAAAGACCAATTCGGAGAGTAGGTGAACCCATGAACGACGACAACATCAAACGCCGCGTCAAAGACGCATTCGAAAAGGACGTCCCCGACGTCCTAAGTCAGATCAAGGCATCCCCCGAATTCCGGGTTCCACCCAAGGAATCGGTCTTTTCCTGGAACCGTTTGTTCACTCGCAAAGCCGTATTGTCACTGACAAGCGTCATTGTCATCACGCTGATCATCTTCACCGCGTTCATTCGCAACAACGATCCCGTGGTCGCATCGACCATCACGCTCGAAGTCAACCCCTCGATTCAGATCACGCTCGACGAAGACGACAAAGTCATTACCGTCACCGCGCTGAGTGACGATGGGGAAGCCGTCGTATCGCGCGACATCACCTATCTCGGCATGTCGCTTGACGAGGTTCTAGAGGTACTTATCGCCCGTCTTGAAGCCCGCGGCTATCTTGTCACGACAACCGACGACAGCAACATCATCCTGATCGATGTCACAGCCACCAACGAGACCATCCGCAACCGTGTCGAGACCGCGTTGCGCAACAAGCTGAACACCGAAATGGGACGTCTACCGGCACCGCACTGGGTGCTCAACGCACGCGACATTCCGCTCACCGAAGAACAGCGACAAGCCGCCATGGAAGACCACCGCGTCGCCATGTACACCCGCGCCAAGATGATGCTGATCTACCGCATTCACGCGCTGGACGACAGTTACACCGTTGAAGACCTCATCCCGCTTACCATTCGCGAACTGTACCGCATCTTCATCGAACTCGAAGATCCCGACAACCTGCCGGAATACGATGAAATGCCGGGACATCACCCTGGCGGCATGCCATTTGGCGGCAGTTTCGCACCAACCTTCTCATAATCAAACCACAACAAAGACGCTCGGCGAACCGAGCGTCTTTTTTCATTAGAAACGGGCATGGAATATCCATGCCCGCTGGTTACATGATGCGAGATTCTTCGATGCGTTCGTGTTTGAACTGATTGGTGTAGAGTTGGTAGTACTTGCCTTTTTGGGCGATCAGTTCCATGTGGGTGCCGGATTCGATGATTTCCCCATCTTCCAGCACGAGAATGCGGTCACTCGACGTGATCGTCGACAAACGGTGCGCGACCACGAAACTGGTGCGGTTCTTGAGCACGACCTCAATGGCGCGTTGGATGCTTTTTTCGGTTTGGGTGTCCACGCTGGACGTCGCTTCGTCAAGAATGAGAATGCGAGGATCGGCGATCAACGCCCGAGCAAAGCTGATCAGCTGTTTTTGTCCGACCGACAGACGCGCTCCACCCTCGCCGACGACGGTGTCGTACCCATCCTCAAATGACGTGATGAACTCGTGCGCGTCCACCAGTTTGGCGGCGGCAATGACTTCATCCAACGTCGCATCGTGCTTGCCGTATACGATGTTGTCCTTGATGGTACCGGAGAACAGATGCGGTGCCTGAAGCACATAGCCGAGATTGGCGTGAAGCCATCCAAGCGAACGATCGCGATAGTCCTTGCCGTCGATCAGAATCTGACCCTCGGTCGGTTCGTAGAACCGGCAGATGAGGTTGACGATAGTGCTTTTGCCGGCGCCGGTATGACCGACGAGAGCAATGCTTTCGCCTTGTTTGACGTGGAGATTGAACTTGTTGAGAACCGTTTCGCCTTTGTCGTACTTGAAGGTCACGTCCTTGAACTGGATGTCCCCTTTCAGTTCTTCCCAGTTGTCGCGCTTGAAGGTAATCGCGTCGCCATACTGTTCGATGACTTCGGGGCGATCCCAGATCGCCGGTTCGGTTTCGATCAGCGACATCAAACGCTCAGCCGAAGCCTGCGCCTGCTGAAAGCGAGCGAGGATGTTGGCGAGTTGCATGACGGGATCGAAGAACGATCCGATGTAGGCAATGAAAACGTACAGCACGCCGATGTCGATGGCGGCGGTGAGAACCATGTTGCCTCCATAATAGATGACCAGTCCGGTCGCGATCGAGGCGATGAAGAGAATCGTCGGGAAGTACAGTCCGGCGAACATCGCGGCGCGGATCGAATGATGTTTCATCGTTGACGTCTTGCGGTCGAAGTCCATGAAGTTCTGTTCTTCTAGCACCAGCGTCTTGGTCGTTTTGGCACCGGTGATGCCTTCGTTGAAAGCGCCGGTGATTTTGGAGTTTTCCTTGCGGATCTTGCGGTATGAGTACAGAATTTTCTTCCGGAAGTAGTAACTCACCAGCATCAGCACCGGCATCACTGCGAGCGTGATCAGGGCCAGTTGCCAGTTCGTCAGGAGCATCGCGACGGTGATGAAGATCATCATCAGCGCGCCCCAGGTCATGTCAATCATGCCCCAACTGAGAATTTCCGAAAGATTGCGCGAGTCACTTGTCATCCGCGCCATGATCCAGCCGACGGGAGTCTTGTCGTAATAGGAGAATGGCAGTTGCTGCAGATTGTGAAACGCTTTTTTGCGGAGGCTGTAGGACAATTTTTGCTGGACTTGCCCCGCCTGCATGATGAACAAGTAGACCATCGATCCGATCAGGATCATGATGACCACGTAGACACCGATGAAATATGGCAGTGTCGACAGATCGCCGGTGCGCGCGATTTCGTTGATCGCATAGCGGTTGATCTGCGGGTAGATGGCGTCGATGCCGGCCAGCACGACGGCGGCCAACACGCCGAAGATGAGATGGTGTTTGAAGGGGCCGATCATCTTGAAGATCTTGACCCATATCGCTGCATCAAACTTGGAGTGCGTATATTCTTCTTCTTCGAAGTAATCCATATCCTATCTCACTCCTTTCGTCAGTCGTTTGTAGTCGTACTCGACATTGGTCTGGATATCCCACAGTTCACTGTAGAGTCCCTTGCGGGAGAGCAGATCGTCGTGGTTGCCCATCTCGATGATGCGACCTTTGTCGAGGACGATGATTTTGTCCGCCTCCATCGCCGTGGTGATGCGATGGGTGATGATGAAGACGGTCGTATTGTTCCAATATTCGTTGAGTGCACGGCGGATCTGAATGTCGGTTTCGGTATCGACGGCGGACAAGCTGTCGTCAAAAATCAGCACCGGTTTGCTGTTTAACAGCATCCGGGCGATGGCGACGCGTTGTTTCTGGCCGCCCGAAAGGGTGACCCCGCGTTCGCCGACGATCGTCTTGTAGCCTTGTTCGAAGCCGATGATGTCTTCGTGCAGCGCCGCGATTGATGCGGCCTTGTAGACGACGTCTTCCGACGCTTCTTGATCCATGATGCCGATGTTGTCGTAAAGCGTACGGCTGTACAGGAACGGTTCCTGCATGATGATGCCGACATGTTTGCGAAGATGTTTCTTGTTGATGTTGTTGATTTCGACGCCGTCAAAGAGGATCTGACCCTCGTTGTAATCAAGGAGCCGGACCATGAGATTGATCAACGTTGATTTGCCGCTGCCGGTCTTACCGACGATGGCAATGCTTTCGCCCGGGTTGACGGTGAAGGAGATGTCCTTGAGCAAGGGCTTGTTGTCATCTTCAAACTGGAACCCGACGTTGCGGAACTCCACTTTGCCTTTGATCGGCGGCTGAAAGTCGGTGTCGCCGTCGTGCTCACTCGGTTTCAAAACGATTTCATCGAGGCGGTCGAGCGCGACGGTCGTCTTGCCGAAGTCGCCGACGATGCGACCGAGTTGACGCAGTGGCCAGACGATCATGCCGATGTAGCTGAGGAAGGCGATGTATTTGCCGATGGTGAGATCGCCGTTGACGGTCATCACGACGCCGACCGACAGGGTAATGGCATACTGAATGAAGATGATGAAGTCGGTACCGCCCCAGAAATACGCCATCAGCTTGAGCAGACGGAAGTCTTCCTTGAGGTAGTCCTTGGAGTGGTCGTCGAACTTGTCGATTTCATGCTGCTCATTGGCGAAGGCTTTGACGACACGGATGCCGGTGACGCTTTCCTGAAGCGTCGTGGTCATGCGGGCTTCCGCTTCTTCGACTCTCTTGAACACCTTCTTGACGAAGATGAAATAAATGAAGGCAGCGAGAAAGATGACCGGCGTCACGATGACACTGTAGAGCGTCATGCGCGGGCTGAGCGTGTACATCTGAACGATCGTCAGGGTGATCAGGAAGATCAACCGGAATATTTCAATCAGCTGTTCGCCGATGAACTTGCGGTAGGTCTCGACGTCGGTCGTGCAACGTTGAATCAGATCGCCGGTTTCGGCGTGCGAGTGATAGGTGAAGCTCAGGTCTTGCAGTTTGTTGTAAAGGGTGTTTCTCATGTTGTAGGCAATGCTTTCCGTAAAGTAAGCGTTGATCAGCCGGCGGCCGAACATGATGATGACGCGCAGAAGCGTGAACAGCACGTAGACCAGTGCCACGACGAGCAGTTGCTCGCGGAGCGAATCGCCGACCAGAAGGCCGCTGATGAAGTCCGGCAAAGCCGACTCGTCGGTGCCGAAGATGCTGTCGACGATGTGGGTGATGAACAGCGGCGAAAGCGTCCGGAAATACTGCAATGATATGAGAAGTGCAACCGCGATGAAATAGACTAATCCGTAGCCTTTCATCCATTTTGTCATTTGCTTGAGTCGTTTCATCTTTTACACCTCTTTTCCCTCAATCTTGGCCAGCAGGTCGTAATAGGCGCGCTCGCGTTCCTGGATGGATTGCTCCAGCGCTTCGATGTTACGGTTGATGGCGGTGATTTGATGATAGTCTTGATAAACGTCTTCTTCGAATGATTGTTTGCGAAGGGTTGCGATTTGTTGTTCCAGCTGATGAATGTCGCGTTCGAGGTCCCGTGCCTGCCGCTCGAGGTCGGGTTGGACGGGGTCCTGGGCGGCGACAGTACGGTCGTTTTCCTTGGTTGTCTGCGACGACTTCTTTTGCTGTTCCTTGAAGGCATCGTAGTCGCCATCAAAGATGGTGGCCCGGTCGTCTGACAGGTGAACGATCTTGGTTGCCAGCTTGTTGATGAAGTACCGGTCATGGGACACGAAAATGACGGGTCCGCTGAACTGATCGAGAACATCTTCGACGATGTCCTTGGTTTCAATGTCAAGATGGTTGGTCGGTTCGTCCAGTACCAGCAAATCAGGTTGTTCGAGCATCAACAGCAACAGGACGAGACGCACTTTTTCGCCGCCCGACAAGATGTGAATCGGTTTGTCCAGATCGTCCCCGAAAAACAGGAACCGAGCTGCGACACTGCGCACGTCGTAGTTGGTGAACAGGGGATGGAGATCGTGGATCTCCTGATAAATGGTCTTGTCAAAATGCAATGTTTCCTGATTCTGGTCAAAGTATCCGATGCGATACTCGCGGAGAAATTCGATTTTGCCGGACAGCGCGTTCAATTTTCGTTCCAGCACCTTGAGCAGCGTTGTCTTCCCGGTGCCGTTGGGACCGATGATGGCAAGTTTGTCAAAGCCACGCATGGTGAAATTGATATCGCTCAATAGTGGTGTTTTACCGTATCCAATCGCCAGATTCTTGGCCTCCAGAATGATCTCTCTGGTCGGTCGTTTGGATTGAAAATCAAGCACGACGCGTTTCTTCGAGAGTGTCGGTTTTTCGATCTTGTCGATGCGTTCGATTTTCTTGGCACGATCCTTGGCCAAACTTGCTCGTTTGGCATTGTAGCGAAATCGGTCAATGAAACTTTGAAGGTGCGCGATTTCTTTTTGCTGACGATTGTACCGTTTCAAGAGCAGCTCGTAGCGTTTGATTTTTTCTTCTTCGTACATGTCAAACGTACCATGATAGACATGCGAGGTCGCGTGATCGAGCTCGATGATTTTGCGACATACTTTCGAGATGAAGTATTTGTCATGCGTGACCATCAAGACGGCCCCGTCGTACTTGGTGAGGTAGTCCTCGAGCCAGTCGATGATCGCGATGTCGAGGTGGTTGGTCGGTTCATCGAGCATCAGTAGATCAGGTTTCATCAAAAGCAATTTGGCGAATGCGATGCGCGTCTTCTCGCCACCGCTGAAGGTATTCACCATCCGGTCATGATCGGATTCGGCAAAGCCGAACTTGTCCAGAATCATGCGGATTTCGGTCGGATAGGTGTATCCGCCACGGATGTCGAACCGGTGTTCGGCTTCGGCATATCGCCGCATCAAATCATCGTCATGGGGATCGGCGGCGAGATCATCGGCGAGCGATGCCAGGTGGCGTTCGAGATCGATCAGATCGGCGAACACGTCGAGCATCGTCGCGAACAAGGTGCGACCTTGGTCCGTGATGACGTCCTGCGACAAGTAACCGATCGTCGCTTTGTTGTTGATGTGCAGTTCGCCGCCGTCGATCGGCAGATCCCCGCGAATCATGTGCAACAGCGTCGATTTGCCGGTGCCGTTTTTGCCGATGATGGCGATTTTGTCTTTGTCGTTTATGTCAAAGGAGACGCCTTCGAACAATCGTTCGCCAGCGAATTCCTTTTTCAGTTTGCTTACTGTCAGTATGTTCATGGTTGTCACCTCAAGTCATAAAAAAACGTCTGCCATCATAAGATGACAGACACGTGTGGGCATGACAATATGACCAGGGTTGATTGATCGGGAATCAATCAGTGTCGTTCACTTGTGATGGATTTGGGCATGGCAAAAAAAGCGTCATTGACATCGATGCTTGTTTTACGTACGA
Organism: uncultured Mycoplasmatota bacterium; assembly: GCA_913062645.1. Lineage (GTDB taxonomy): Bacteria > Bacillota_I > Bacilli_A > Izemoplasmatales > Izemoplasmataceae > Xianfuyuplasma. The sequence continues at coordinate 763,809 of CAJXVW010000001.1, read as the reverse complement.
ATGCGGTTGTCAACATATCCATCACCTCGTTCGGTTTGAGATAAAAACTAATAACCTTTAACAGTGTAGCACTTTTCTAGGCCGTTGTAAAGCCTTTATTTGGTTTTTTTAGATTTCGTCGTCAAGGACAACCTCATCGGGTGGGTCGAGCAACACCGCGGGATCGCCCATGATCCGCGTTGCCAGTTTGATAGCGCTTGCAAAATAGTACCCGTCGACGACGCGTTCGTCGGCGACGACCTTGAGATCCATGGCCTTGCGGTTCTGAACACTCATGTCGTCCTCGTCGATGATTTGTTCCTTGCTGCGGACCCCAAAGGCGATGAAGATCGTATTGGTGCCGAAATTGTAGATGTGGTGGTAGACCGGCTTGATGCCGAGACTGCCGAGATCGGTGACGAAGAACGAAGAGTGGAACGGGCTCAATTCGATGATGAACTTAGGCATTTTGTTGTGGCGGTCGAGCCATTTGATGAACCCTACCAGGCCGCTAACGACAAACTGTGGCAATAACGCAAAGAACCTGGCGAACCGATCGGTGTTGTTTTCCGATGCGGCTTGCTTGTTCTTGTCGACTTCCGCGTTCAGTTTTTCAATGACGTCATAGATCGTATCGTGCGGATCGAACTTGACTTTGATGGTGGTTTCTTCGCCGTTTTCGCTCATTTCCCGCTTGATCGCGAGCGATACGGAGATCTCATTGCGGGCGTAGGTACGCTTGCCGACGACGAAGCGGTTGATCTTCGGTTTCTGACTGATGACGCGCACCATCGATGCGAGTACAACGTGGAGAAAGCCGACCTTGTGCCCTTCGCGTCGCAGCTGACGGATCAGCTCGTGCGGCTTGTCGAGATAGATGCGTTCTTCAAAGAAGATCTGGGCATCGCTGCGTTCGGGCATGATGTGGGGGATGATGCGGAAGAACGGATCTGCCTTGCGGAGTTTGTAGCCGTCCTTGCGATCGCCGAGTCGTCGTCTCATGGTATCACTCTCCATAGTCCTTATTATAATAAGCGGTGCGCTGAATGTAAAGAAAAAGAGAATGTTTACACATCCTCTTCGATGACCAGATCCTTGAACTGCGTGGTGTACAGATCGTAGTAGAATCCGCGTTGGTGAAGCAAGTCGTTGTGGTTGCCTTCTTCGATCAAGCGACCATCCTGGATGACGATGATCTTGTCGGCGTTGCGAATCGTTTGCAGGCGGTGGGCGATGACGAACGACGTCCGCCCCTTCATCAGCCGGTGCATGCTTTCTTGAATCTTGAACTCGGTGCGTGTGTCGACGTTGGACGTTGCTTCGTCAAGAATCAGGATGTCGGGATTGGACAGAATCGTCCGTGCGATCGAGATCAGCTGACGTTCGCCCTGACTGAAGTTGTTGCCGCCTTCGAGAACCTCGGAATCGTAGCCGTGCGGCAGTTTCATGATGAAGTCGTGAGCGTTGGCAAGGATTGCCGCTTCTTCGACTTCCTCGCGGGTCGATCCCAGTTTGCCGTAGACGATGTTGTCGTAGACGGTGCCGCTGAACAGATTGGTATCCTGCAACACGACCCCGATGCGCTTGCGGAACTCGTCTTTGCGATAGGACAGAATGTTGACGCCGTCGACGAAGATCGCTCCGTCATCGACATCGTAGAACCGGTTGAGCAAATTGATGATCGTTGTCTTGCCGCTGCCGGTCGGACCGACGATGGCGACGGTCTTGCCTTTGGCGGCATCGAAGTTGATGTCGAACAAAATCGTCTTCTCGGGTTCGTAGCCGAACGTGACGTCGCGGAATTCAACGTGCCCTTTGAGGTCGGGAACGGCAATGTCCCCATCTTCTTCGTATTCGCTTTCTTCATCGATCAGATTGAACACGCGTTCGGCCCCGGCGATGCCTTGCTGGAGCGTGTTGAACAGTTGCGCGAGGTTGGAAATCGGTTGAATGAACTGACGCGAATACTGGGTGATTGCCGAAATGTCACCGACGGTGATCGGAACGATGCCGGTGATCATGAACAGTCCGCCAACGAGAATCAACACAACGTAAATCAGGTTGTTGATGAAGTTGATCACGGGCATGATCAGACCGGCAGTGACCTGGGCCTTGTATCCGGCGTTGCGGAGTTTGATGTTGGTTTCCTTGAACTCGGCAATGGTGTCGTCTTCCTGGCCGTAGAGCTTGATGACTTTCAGACCGGAGATGCTTTCTTCGATGATGCCGTTGAGATTGCCGAGTTGTTTCTGTTGGGTGACAAAGCCCTTGCGGGTGATTTTGCCGATTTTCGACGTGAACACCGCCATCAGCGGGACGAACAGGATGACAATCAGCGCCATCGCCCAGTTCATCACAAACATCATCACCAGTGATCCGACGAGCGAGATCGCCGAGGTGAACATCTGAACCAGGAACGAGGCGAGCACGTTGCTGATCAGATCGACGTCGTTGGTGATGCGTGACACGATGTCGCCGGCCTGGTTCTGGTCGTAGTATTTGACAGGGAGTGTCTGAAGTTTGTCGAAGGCGTCCTTGCGGATGCGGGCGACGGTTTCCTGACTGATCACGAGCGTCACGTAGCGACCGGCGAACCGGACGATCGAGTTGATGACCGCGACAATCAGCATGATGGCGCCGATGCGATAGGCACCGACGAAGTCGAAGGTCAAGATGAACTCGTCCAGCGCGTAGGCGAACAGCCACGGCAGAGCGAGGTTCAAGAGACTGGTTGCGATCATCGCAATCAGCACGAAAACGAAGTGTTTCTGATAGGCACCCAAGTACTTCCAGATGCGACGGATGGTGCCCGCTCGATCGCTGGCGTGGGAACCGATGTACATGCGGTGGGGTCCCCCACCGATGACCTTGTTCAGTTGTTTGGAATAGTCACGATTGCGCTCGTTGCGAGCTTTGATGGCCGCTTTGTCGAGGACGACCTTGGTGTGGTCGACGGCGGTTTCTTCCGGCTTTTCGGGGATGGTGGTTTTGTCGTCAGGCACTGGGAACACCTCCTCCAACTTGCGACAGCGCAATTTCCTGGTACACTTCGCTGTGCTTCATCAGATTCTCATGGGTGTCGAATCCATCGATTCGTCCTTTGTTGTTGAGGACAAGAATCTTGTCCATGTCTTTGATGGTGGAGATCTTCTGGCTGATGACGATTGTCGTCATCCGATGTGACAAACGTTCGATTTCGTTCAGAATGGCCTCTTCGCTTTTGGCGTCGACGGCGCTGGTGCTGTCGTCAAGGATGAGGATTTTGGGATCCCGAACAAACGCGCGTGCCAATGAAATGCGTTGTTTCTGACCACCGGACAGATTGGTACCTTTCTGTTGGATCTCATGATTGAACAGATCGTCGTAGGTGAGGATGAAATCGTCGGCCTGGGCCAGTTTGGTTGCTCGTTCGAGATCGTCAAACGACGCGTCGGGACGACCCATCATCAGATTCGTGCCGACACTGCCGCTGAAAATCGTGGCGGTTTGGGTCACGTAGCCGATTTGTGAACGCAGGGCTTTGATGTTGAGTTGTTTAACGTTGACGCCGTCAATGAGGACGTCGCCCTCGGTGGTGTCATACAGACGGGGAATCAATTGAATCAAGGACGATTTGCCGCTACCGGTCGAGCCGATGATGCCCACGCGTTGGCCGGCTTCGATGTCAAACGAAATGTCTTTGAGAACGCGGTTGCCGTCTTTTTCATAGGCGAAACTGACGTTGTTGAAGGTGATCGAGCCGGCGACATCGAACTGTTCGATGCAGTCGACGCAGTCCTGAAGATCGATCTCTTCTTCGAGCACTTCAACGATGCGGTTGGCGCTGGCGAGTGCGCGGGAGATGAAAATCATCACCATCGCAAACATCAAGAGACCGAATAAGATCTGCATGCTGTAGCTGTTGAATGCCATCAGCAAGCCGACATCGGGCAAAGCGACGCCACTGACGGTGGAAATCAACAAGCCCTGATCCATGAAATACGCACCCAGGAAGAGGATGCCGGCGATCGTCGCATTGAAGATCACCATGAAAATGGGTTCGCCGGCGAAACTGATCTTTTCGGCGGCAAGGTTGGTGTTCTTGAACAACTGGTTGGCAGTCTCGAAGCGTTCGTTTTCGTGATCGGTGGTGACAAACGATTTGATCACGCGCGGCGAGTTTGCTGTCTCGAGCGTAACGCGGTTGAGTCCGTCAATCGTCTTCTGCACTTTCATGTAGCGGGGAAAGGCGAGAATCATGATGACCACGATCGTGATGATCAACAGCGGCAACGAGATAAAGAAAATGTTGGAAAGAGACCGTGACGTGTCGATCGCCATGTACAGTCCAATCCCAAACATCAAGGGGGCGCGGACGATGATCCGCAGCAGCATCTGGAAGAATTGCTGGATGCGCTGGACATCGTTGGTCGCGGTGGTGATCAGGCGACTCGTTTTGAACTTGTCGATGTTGGTAAAACTGAGTGCCTGGATTTTTTCAAACAAATCGTCGCGCAGGTCGGCGGTGACATACATCGCGACCTTTTGCGAATTAAAGTTATTGACAATGCCCATTGCCAGTCCGATGAGCGCGACACCAATCATCAGTGCGCCGGTGCGAAGCAGCAAGGTGGTATCCATCGCCGGCAGCGCATCATCGATGATGACGACCATCAGGCGAATGACATAGAAGCCCGTCACCACCTGGATCACCATCGCCACCAGTGAGATGATGATGTTGGGCATGTAATGCCCGCCATACTTGATCAATTTCATTAAACTGCTCACGTTAGTCCCCCTTTGTCAGCAGACCGTGCTTGAGAATATCGAGGTGCCAGCGGAGCAGATCCTTGGCCTCGTCTTTGGTCATGTTGGTCATCAGCGATTTCTGAATGACGATGCGTTTGATATTTTGCAACAGTTCGTAGAGCTGGATCTTATCAAGATCGCTCTGATACCGGATGTTGGTCAGATCCATACGATTCATCACGCTCATGATGTACTCCCGTCGCTTGTTGTTGTGGTGTTCGAGATATTCGACGTTGGAGCCGATGCTTTTCAGTACGTTCATGATGAACTTGTGACGCTTGTCATTCATGTAGCCGTTGAGGTCGATTTCGAAAGTCAGTTCGGCATACTCAAAAATGTCACGCGTCAACTCGGCATGTTTTTTGCCTTCGTAGAAGATGTTTTCGAAGACGCCGTCGATGACGTAGTAGTACAGATCATCGAGATCTTCGAAGTACTGGTAGAAACTCCCACGTGGAATGTGAGCTTCCTTGATGATGTTGGAAACCCGCGCCTTGTGGAGTTCGTTGTCGGTGAATTCTTTGATTGCGGCGTTGAGAATCTTCTTCCGTTTCGGTTCGTCTAGATTATAGAATGTTTCTTTCGGCATGATGCGACCTCCTTATGACATCTTGTCACTATCATAATAAATGACATCTTGTCATATGTCAAACTTTTTGCAAAAAAAATAACCTCAACGAGGTTATTTTAATGTTCCGTCGGTCTTGTACACTTCAAACGTGAGGTCGTTTTCGCGGCAATACGAAATCGCATCAGCCTGGGTACGTTCACGTTTGCGGGCGCGGTCCGCGCCTTTTTTGATGACCTGCCATCCGCCATCGGGATGGGTACGGACTTCGTAGACGTCTTCGTCTGCTTTCTTGGTGGGAGCAGGTTTTTCCTCAGGCTCTTCCTCAGGTTCTTCCTCAGGTTCTTCCTCAGGTTCTTCCTCAGGTTCTTCCTCAGGCTCTTCTGCTACTACCGGAGCTTTTTCGGGTTCAAGCTCAACATGTTCCTCAGGCTCTTCCGCTGGTTCTTCTTCGGGAACCTCTTCCGGTTCAACGGGCGGAGTAGGAGGGACAACCGGTGCGACAGGATCAGCTACCGGTACGATCGGAGTTTCCTTGATTTCCTGTTTCTTCTCTTCTTGTTTTTTATCTTTCTTCTTTTTTCCAAAAAACCAAAACCACATATGTTTCACCCTTTCTTAAATCGTTATCTATATTTATTATAGACGAAATGGCATAAAAAAACAATCCAAGTCCGATGAAAACATTTTCCTGCGAGATTTTTAATGAACGGGTAGTATATCATTGTTTCAAATAAGGCAATGGTGGTACAATATAAGCGAGGTGATACAAATGGAACGAAGCAAAGTAGTCATCGTCGGAACCGGCTTTGTCGGCATGAGTTATGCATATGCCCTGGTTAACCAGGGGGCCGTTGAAGAACTGGTTCTGATCGACATCGATCATAAAAAAGCGGAAGGCGAAGCGATGGATCTCAATCACGGTCTCGCATTCGCACCGCGCAAGATGAACATCCGCGCCGGCGGTTACGAGGAATGCAGCGATGCCGGTCTCGTCGTCATCACGGCGGGTGTCAACCAGAAGGAAGGCGAAACGCGAATTCATCTGTTGGAACGCAACGCACACATCATCAAGAGCGTCGTCAAGAACATCATGGCGAGCGGATTCAAAGGAATTCTGTTGGTAGCGAGCAATCCCGTCGACATCCTCGCCTACGTCGCCTGGAAAGAATCCGGTCTCCCCAAATCGCGCGTCATCGGCAGCGGAACGTCACTCGACACCGCTCGGTTGCGATATGAAATCTCGAACAAGGTTCAAATCGATCCGCGCAACGTGCATGCCTACATTTTGGGCGAACACGGCGACAGTGAGTTTGTCGTCTGGTCCAACGCCAACATCGCCGCCAAGCCGATCATGGATGTAATCGCGACGATGGATGAAATCGAGTTCGAAGATCTTGAACGCATCTACCAGCGTGTTCGCGACGCCGCATATGAGATCATCAGTCGCAAACGCGCGACCTACTACGGCATCGGTATGGCACTCGTGCGAATCACCACGGCGATTTTCGAGAATGAGAACCGGATCATGCCCGTCAGCGTTCTCAACGATGGTGTCTTCCCCTGCGAACCGGACGTCTACATCGGACTGCCAGCCGTGCTCAACCGCGACGGTATCCACCACATCGTCAAGTTCATCCTCAGTGAGGAAGAAAACGAGAAACTACGCAAATCGGCATCGATCCTGCGTGAGAATCTCAACGCCATCGGTTACTGAATCCAATCAAAAACGGAACCTTCGACAGGTTCCGTTTTTTTCATTCAAATGGATAATTTAGTCCGATCCGTTGACGAATGTCATCCATCAGTTTCATCACAAGTCGCGATTCGGCGTGCGTCATGATCTCGTTTTCGAGCGCTCCCGATTGGATCGTTTCAACGAACGATGCGATCTCATATTCGAATCCGCCCGCCGTAAATGGAAACTCGGTGACGGCGTCGTCCTCATACAGACGATTGCCCCACCAGAAATGCGGAATCTCAACGTGACCATGCTGGAAGGTGGCGGTCAGGCTGTTCCACAAATCACGGTCGATCGCGCTGGCGAGTTGAACCGACGATCGGGCCGCGTTGGCCAGGGTGATGTCGATCGCGACATGGGCATCGACACCGGTATCGGTGAAGGATGCATCCACTGTCATCGAGGCGATCTTGTCCTTCGTCAGAAAGCGAAAGATGCTGAGGGGATAGATGCCGACATCCAGCAGACTGCCACCAGCGAGATTGGGATTGAGAATCCGGCCGGATGGATCGGCATTGATGGTCAACGGCATGCCGAGTTCGATGCGGAGTTCTTGCAGATCGCCATAGCGACCGCTCTGCATGGTTTCGTCCAGATGTCGGAAAACCGGCAGGAACCGGGTCCACATCGCCTCCATCAAGACCACCTTTTGCTCGTTGGCGACATCGATCATCGCATCGAGTTCACGAGTGTTCACGGCAATCGGCTTTTCACAAAGCACGTGTTTGCCGTGCCGCATGAACAGGATGCTTTGATCATGATGGAAGTTGTGCGGTGTTGCGATGTACACCGCGTCCACCACGTCCGATGCGGCCATGTCGTCGTAACTGCCGAACGCGTGTTCGATGCCGAACTCCTGGGCGAATTCCCGGGCACGATCCAGCGATCGGGAGGCCACCGCGGTGATGGTCGCGTTGTCCACGACGCGAATGTCGGTGGCGAACTTGCGGGCAATACGACCCGCGCCGACAATGCCAAAACGGAGCATCAGTAGGGGACGTTGTCGAATTCCGTAAACATCTTTTTGCCGCGGTTGAGACCGCGGATGCGCTCCATGTCGGTGTCGTCAAGGGCGAAGTCGAAGATGTCGAAATTCGCTTCGATGCGTGATTTGTTCGTGCTTTTGGGGAGGGCGACGATACCCCGCTGATACAGCCAGCGAAGCGTGACCTGTGGAACCGTCTTGCCGTATTTGGCGGCAATCTCCTGGAGATCCTCCTTCTCCAGCAAGTCATTGACGCGCCAGCTCATGAACGGCGCATAGGCCTCAATCAGAATGCCGTGTTCCTGACAATATGCCTGTAGAAACTCGTTTTGCAGTTCGACATGGGTTTCAATCTGGTTCGCCATCGGTTTGATGCGGGCATGCTCGAGCAGATGCATTAGGTGATGCACATTGTGATTGCTGACGCCGATCGCTTTGAGCAGACCTTCGTCATAGGCTTCTTCCATCGCCTGCCACGATGCGCGTTGTTTATCGTAGCCTTTGAACCAGTGAATCAGATACAGATCAATGTAGTCGAGACCGAGTTTGTCCAGCGATGTGCGAATCGCTTGTTTCGCCGATTCGTACCCTTGATCGCTGTTCCACAGTTTCGTTGTGACAAACAGGTCCTCACGCGGTACGCCACTGTCCTTGATCGCTCTTCCGACGGCCTCTTCGTTGCCATAGATCATCGCCGTATCGATGTGACGATATCCCGTCTTGAGCGCATGGAGGACGGCCTCGTAAGCATCTTCTGCTTTGCTTTTCCAGGTTCCCAGCGCAATCGCCGGGATCGTGTTGCCGTTGTTCAATTGGAATGTTTTCATGTTCTCACCTCATATTTCATTATAAATAAGCCTGCGGCCAAGCGCAATGAATAGGCATTAAAGAAAACAAGAGGGCGAACCCTCTTGTCAGAATCGAATGCAGTGTTTGCCTTCGGCTTTGGCCTGGTACAACAGCTTGTCAGCCTCGTCGAAGAAATCCGAAAACCGTCGTCGCCGATCGCTGATGGCGATTTCCGCGACACCGGCGCTGAAGCCGATGCGAATGCCTTTTTCAAATCGTCGGGCGGAGACCTCGTCAAGAAGATCCCCCAGGAAAGCGACGATGTCATCGCGTGGCACATCACGGAAAAACAGTGCGAACTCATCGCCACCGACGCGATAGAATCGCACCTGGTTGCTGATGTGTTCTTGAAACAGTTCGGCAATGTCTTGCAGCACTTCATCGCCATAGGCATGTCCGTATAAGTCATTGGCCGGTTTGAAGTCGTCGAGATCGATCATCGCAATATGGGCAATGTGGCCGTCCTTGACTTCAGGAAGAATCACCTCGGTGTAGTCCTTGATCATGCCGCGACGATTGGGCAGGCCGGTAAGTTCGTCCTTGAGCGACAACGCCTCCAGTTTCCGTTCGGTCTGGATTTTGTCGGTGACATCGGCGATCAAATACAAATCAGCCGGTTCGTTGTCGTATTCAATCTCTTCGGTGATGAATTTCACGAAGTAGTCGTCAGTGGCCCCATAGAGGATGTAATACCCGTCCTCTTCCACGAGGATCTGATCAAAATTGAGAATTTGATGGTCGCTGCGTTGCCCGTAGATGATCTCCGTTCCCTGCTTGTTGGTGAAAATGATCTGACCTTGCCGGTTGGTGATCATGATGATTTCCGATGTCAAATCGGCGAACCGGCGATAGAGTTTTTCTTCTTCGGCCAGCATTCGTTGTGACAGTTCCACATTGTTCCGAACAAAGATGAAAATGAATACGCTCAGGGTCAAGATGATGACATACGCTGGCAATTTGACAAGAAACACCGAACGATAGTTGTCCTGTATGTATTGATTGAAGATGGCCTGATACAGATCGCGGTCCGCGGATGCCCCGACAATCAAGTCCCAGTCCTCAAGATAAGTCACATAGGCGATTTTCTCTTTGATCACGCCGTTGACATAGTTGCTGTAGAAATCATAGGTCATCAAACCTTCGCTCTCTTCCTCGATGAAATCGAGAATCAGCTGCAGCGTATCGGCCCAAAGTGGGTACGTCTGATTGGCTGGTGTCAATCCGACTGCATCGCTGTTCTGATGATAGAGGATTTCGCCTGCTCCACTCAAGACGTATACCGAGTTTTCGGCATCGCGATAGCGATCGCTGAGGGACGCGATCGCCGCATCTTTTTGTTTTTGGGTGAACGCATCCAGCGCGACATGACTCAACAAAATCAAATCGGTATCCACGATCTGTCGGGCGTAGATGATGGTTTGGATGAACGTCTCACCGCTTTCTGTGAACATCGAAACAACGGTTTCTCCGTTCGCGCTCTCCTGAACCCCATCCAACACCAGTTCCACATACGGACGATCCAGATCGTCTCTTGCGGTGGAACGGTCGAGATTCGTCAGTTCATCGGTTTGACCGTTGTATCGTTCCATGCCACTGGTGTCATACACGAAGTAGATGTGATCTTCATCGGCATTGTTGTAGAGTTGCGTCATGGCGACGATGCGGGATTCGATTTCATTGGCGGTCATCCCTTCGTTAAGCTCCAGAAAGGATTCGACGGCAAAAATCAATGGGGTGATGTTCGCTTCGGCATGCACGACGGCGTCATCGTGAAGCGTATCGACAATCGATTGGAAATCGGCGTCAACGCTGTCAACCAGCATACGCACATCCGATTCGACGTCACGCTGAATTTCTTGTTCCATCGCCTGGATTTCATTGTCGAAAATGATCACCTCGCGGATGACATCCTGGGCGATCAGGGCGATGATGAATGCAAGCGACAACAGCACGATGATACGCCATCGCTTGCCAAGATTGGTTTTCAGGTCGGACACAACGTCACCCCCTAGGTTCGTACTATCGCTATTATACCATCATCAGGCGAAATAAAAAAGGTGCAATTATGCACCTTCTTCACTTTGATCCTGGTATTGCAGGCGATACAGGTCGTAATAATGACCGCGCTGCTTGAGCAGTTCCTGATGATTGCCCTGTTCGATGATGCGTCCTTTGCTGAGCACGATGATGTTGTCCACGTGCTGAATCGTGCTGAGACGATGGGCGACGATCATCATCGTGCCGATCGACATCATTTTATAGAGCGAGTCCTGAATCAGTTGTTCGGTCTCGGTATCGATGTTGCTGGTGGCTTCATCGAGAATCATCACGCGCGGTTTGTGAACGATCGTGCGGGCGAAACTGAGCAGCTGGCGTTGTCCGCTCGAGAAGTTGTTGCCGCGCTCGCGCACGCGCTCATCGTAGGTGTTCTCAAGTTTGTCGATGAAGTAGTTGGCGTTGACGTAATGACACGCTTGCCGCATTTCCTCATCGGTGATCGATTCGTCGCGCAGCGTGATGTTGGAGCGGATCGTACCGCTGAACATGAACACGTCTTGAAGCATCTGGCCGATGAACTTGCGGAGGGACGAAATCTTGATTGTCTTGATGTCGATGCCATCCAACAGAATCTGGCCTTTCTGGATGTCGTAGTACCGGGTAATGAGACTCAGGATGGTGGTTTTTCCAGCGCCCGTGGCGCCTACGAATGCGACGCTCTCCATGGCGTTGACCTTGAACGATACGTCGCGTAGAACCCACTCGTCTTTGACGTATTTGAACCAGACGTTCTTGAACTCGATTTCACCCTTGATGTCTTCAAGTTCGATGGCGTCAGGCTGATCGACGACCTCCGCTTTGGTGTCGAGGATGCCGAAGATGCGCTCACTGGCGGCAAAGGCGCTTTGTATCGTGTTGAATTGCTGCGCCAGTTGCTGAATCGGCTGGAAGAAATCGCCGGCATAGCGATGGAAGGTGACGAGGATACCGATCCGGATCGCTCCATCGAGCACCGATTCGCTACCAAAATAGAACACGATGATGACGGCGATCATGTACAACATGTACATCGTTGGTCGGAACACACCGAAGATCGTGATCTGACGATAGTACGACTTCTTGAGCGTCTCGTTGCGTTCGTTGAACTGGTTGAACTTGATTTGTTCCTTGTTGAAAATCTGAATGATCTTCATGCCCGACAGATGCTCGGCGAGAAATGCGTTGACGCTGGACAGATTGGCACGGACCTTGCGATAGGCCTTCCGCGACAGCGTCCGAAACAGAAAGGCGAACAGGAAGATGAACGGGATCACAATCAGCACGTACAAGGTCAGGCGCGCATTGAGCACGAACATTGCGATGAGAATCCCGAAGATCTTCATCACATTGAAGAACACGCTGATGATGACGCTTGTATACATTTCGTTGAGGGTGTTGGTATCGTTGGTGACGCGGGTCACCAGCGCGCCAGCCGGCTTGCTGTTGAGATACGCCAGATCATGCGTCTGCAGATGCTGGTAAATATCGGCTCGGATGTCGTAAATGATGCCTTGCCCGATCGTGTTGAGAAGGATCGTCTGGGCAAAATTGAAGGCATTGGACAACAGAATGATGACCACCAGGATGCTGAGCAGTCGCGTCAGTTCGGCGGGATCGAAATCGTAGATGATGACATCGACCGACTGTCCCAGCAGGATCGGTTCGTAAATGCTCAGGGTGACGGTCACGATCATGATCGCGAAGACGATCAGGAACGGTTTGATAAACGGTTTGGCATAATGCAACAGACGACGAACGATTTCGCCATCCTTCATCGTGTGCAGACGATTGTTGTCGATGCTGCGTTCCATTCTCGGAGGCATTATTCCTGCACCTCCATTTCGTCTTCCAGTCGTTGCCGTTCCACCATGTCGCGGTAGAACTCGCAACGCTCGTACAGTTCGTCGTGACTACCGACATCCAACACTTCGCCGTTGTCAACGATGATGATTTTGTCGGCGCTCTTGATGGTCGTGATGCGGTGTGCGATGAGGAGGGTCGTCTTGCCTTTGCGAACTTGTTTGAGATTCTTCAGAATCGTCACTTCCGTTGACGTGTCAACGGCGCTGACGCTGTCGTCGAGGATCATGATCGGGCTGTTCTTGATCAATGCCCGGGCGATTGCCACGCGCTGCCGTTGTCCACCCGACAATGTCACGCCACGCTCACCGATGACGGTGTCGTAGCCGTCGCTGAACTCGACGATGTTGTCGTGGACGGCTGACAATGTCGCTGCCTGTTCGACATCTCGATGGAGCGTCGGATTCTTGCTGAACGACAACGAGATGTTGTTGCGGATGGAATCGGAGAACAGGAATCCGTCCTGTGGCACATACCCGATGCTGTCGCGCACCGTTACCAGCGGTAGTTTCATGATGTCATGGCCATCGAGGAAAATGGATCCTTCTTCGACATTGTAGATCCGCAGCAGCAAGTCGACGATGCTGGTTTTGCCACTGCCGGTGCGACCGAGGATGCCGACTGTTTCACCGGCTTTGATGTGGAAATTGATGTCTTTGAGAACATCGGTTTTGCCATCCGGATAGCGGAACGTCATATGGCGGAATTCGATGTCGCCATGCAGTGTATCGATGTCGAGCACGTCATCGGCGTCCTTGACGTCGATCGGCTCGTCGAGAATCGTTTCGATGCGCTGAAGCGATGCCTTACCGCGACTGCGCATGTTGATGATGCGACCGATGGCCATCATCGGCCAGATCAACAGATTGAAGGTATAGAAGAACTCAACCAGACGTCCCGGCGTCAGACGTGAGGCGGCCCCGAGTTCATTGGTGATATAGACCAGGTAGCCACCATATCCGAGAATGATGACGAATATGAGGCTGATGAATGTCCGGACGAACGTATCGAGCATCGCCTGCATGCGGACAAACTCGATGTTCTTCTGTTTGGCATTGGCGTTCACACTCAAGAACTGCCGCATGTCCAGCATCTCTTTGACGAACGCCTTGATGACGCGGATGCCGCTGAGCGATTCATTGGTATAATCGCTGAGGTCTTCGAATGCCTTTTGCGCTTCTTTGAATTTGGAACGCATCTTGCGACCGATGTGACTGCCGACGATGGCGATGACAAACATCGGGACGGCGGTGAAGAGTGTCAATGTCGCATCAATCAGATACATCCGATAGATCGCCAAGCCTCCCATGAACAACGCATCGACGACCATGACCATGCCAAAGCCAACCGTGCGTCGCACCGTTTCGATGTCGTTGGTGAAATAAGCCATCAGTCCGCCGACCTTGTGTTCGCTGTAGAACTCATTGGACAATTTCTCCGCATGAGCGAACATGTCATTGCGAAGGCCATAATCAAATCGACGCGATGCACCAAGGATGCTCATTCGCCAAATGAACCGACCGGCCATGATGATCAACACGTAGATCGCCATCGTCATGAGGATGGAAATGATGCCATCCATGTCGATGGTTAGATTCTCCAAGCCGTCGACAATTTGTCCGATCAGGCCGGGAATCAGCAACTGGAGGTAATCGATCAGCGCGATGGTAACAACACCGATCAGGAACCAGTACCAGTTCTGGATGTAGTATTTCTTGATGGATTTACCGTATATCATGAGGGATCCTCTCCAAACTTGCGAAACAGTTTCACCAGATGTTTCAATTCTTTTTTGGACAATCTGTCGTACATCTTTTGCACGGCGCGTTGACTTTCCAAGACATTGGTGGTGGCCAATGTTTCGCCCATTTCAGTGAGTGATATATACCAGACACGTTTGTCGTCCTCGCATTTGCGTTTGCGAATGAAGCCATTGTCCAAAAAGGTATTGATGACCTCGGTGACGGTTGGTTTCGACAAGTCGAAGTGCTCGGCGAGTTCGGTCAACGTCGTTTCGCCTCGACGATGAATCTCTTTGAGATACTTGAATCGACTACCCTTGATGCGATCGAAATGAATCTCATCGTAGACTTCATTGCATGCCTGTGCATACATCTTCAAGAACGTGTTGAAGGCATTGCGTACGTCTTCTCGCTCCATCGGAACGTCCTCCTTTAATTCGTGCTGTTAGGTGAAACCTAATTATCTTGTTAGGTATTACCTAATTATTATAAACGGTTGGTTTCGTCAAGTCAATAAAAAAGCTGACAAGCTGTCAGCTTTTTCGTTGTTTGATGACGACGAATGCGGTGAATCCAATCAAACCAGAATAGGTAAGTGCATTGCGAATAAGTTTCACACGATCCATCTCGACGGGGGATGATTCGGGTACTTTGATGATGAACTCGCGATCGTAGGTCGTACCATCGCTGGCGACAAAACGAAGTTGATACTCATAGACACCAGGTTGATCCTCATGACCGGTATACTCGTCGCGCAATGTCATGATGTCGTAATCATCTACAGGCAGATCGGCATTGTTCATTAAGAGATTGAGCGCGTCCATCGGACTGAACGAAGCATCCGGTGTTACCGTGATCAGGAAGTTGTCCACGTAGATCGAGGGCGCTTGATCGTCCACAAGTGTGATGTCGATGCGGTGGGTTGCGACATTTCCGGAGTCGTCCTGCAGTTCATATTCGACGTAGAAGTCCCCCACTGTTTCGCTGCGATTGCCGTACGTATTCGCCACAATCACAAGATCGTTGATGTCCAGCAGGTCATGATTATCCGCAACAATAAGCTCGTCCAAAAGCTCGGACATAGTTGGTGCCGTCGTGTACGACGTCGAGATCGTGTCCGTCCCCGTGATCGTCGGAGCGATGTCATCGACGATGGTGATGTTCAGTACGAACAACGCCGTATTGAAACTCGCATCGGTGTAGGACACTTCCACCACGTAGGTGCCGGTTGACAACTCGTTCGACGTATATTGATCAGCGATCACACTGCGTTCCAGCGATGCCGCGGAATCATAATTGTCCTGGATCACCAATTGATCGAGAATCATCGTCAAATCCTGTGGATTACTCAGCACGATGGTGATGTTCGAATCACTTTCAAGCGTTGGTGCCAGCAAATCAACGACGTTGATGTCGATCGTCTTCGATGTCGTGTTGCCGGAAGCGTCCGTTGCGGCGAGTTCCACCGCATAACTACCCAGCATGGTCATGTTGGCGGTATAGGCATCGCTCACCACCGTGATCGGCAACGCACCGTCATGACCATCGGTGGCCGCATAATGAGCCGCGATCAACGCTTCAATGGTCATCTGATCGTCCACTGGGGTGGTGATGGTCGTCGGTCCGATGATGTCGGGTGCCAACTCGTCCTTGACGAGAATCGTCAGTCCAAACGAAGACGTGTTGCCACTGCTGTCCGACGCTTCCAGTGTGACGTCGTATTCCCCGGCGGTGTTCATGTTCGCCGAGTATTCATCGTGGGTTACGACGATCTGGTCGGTCAGATCGCCATCGATGTCATCGTAGACGTAGATGTGGTCGGCGATGATCTGGCTGAGTGGATACGATTCATAATAGGCTTTCACAAACGCTGCATTTCCGGAAAACTCCGGACTTGTGACGTCCGTGTATGGAGCAACGTACGGTTCATATGCGGTTCGCACGGTACCTTCTTCCAGCTGGAACTGATCGTACCCGTAATAGAAAATGTACTGATCGAGATTGAATCCGGTAATCTGAATCTCGAGATACTGTTCGTTCCCATCGGATGTGAACTGACAGGTCGTGAACTCACTTGTCACGCTACAAGCCGGCAACATCGCCGCTTCGCCGTTCAGATAGGACGTTGTGGACGACACGATTTCCACCGTGACATCATCGATCAATGCATCCCCTGGAAAGCTCAACACATAGTCCGTGTTCGGCTTGATCAGAATCGGATCGGACAGTGACACGCGACCATCGGCAAAAAACATGTTCTCGGGATCCAGATAATTCTTTCCGCCTGGCAGCGAAAACGGGAATGTCGCTGCGGACAGGCTCGTCAAACCAAACAACACCAACAGTGCCATCATCAGAAACAGTTTCTTCATGAATTATCACCTCAACCGTATGATACGAATGAGGCTCCATTTGTTCCCCAAAAAAATAAGGAAAACAATCAGAGTTGTTTTCCAAACCGCACAATTGTTTTCAAAACACCATAAGTCAGTAGTGCCACCCAGTCTTCTTTGACCTGTTCAAACACGTCTTCGTACTGGTACCATTGCCATGTCGGTTGGGGAAGACCGTTCGCCAGCAACGTTTGATGATAGGCGATGTTATCGCGCAAAGCGTCGGCATGTTCGCGCAGGAACTCCGGTGCGATCTCGGCCACCTTGTATGGCTCCAAGACATATCCTTCCCATTCGTCCGTACGTACGGCAACGAGGGAATCCACCAGTTCACCGAGTCGCTTGCGGATGCTGTGTTGCACCACCTCATCAACGCGCGTGTAGAAACGCAGCATGCTGAGCAAGCTGTGCATCGAGATCGTTTCCAGCGGCGCTTCGTTGATGTGCGAAACCACTTTGTCGAGCAACGGTTGCAGATCGAGTTCGCGCAGATGGCGCCGATGTTGCGCCAGGAAACCGGCCACTTCCGGATTGGGATTGCCGTAGGTGAATCCGTCGATGTCAGCGTAGTTCCACCAAACGGCGTGCGGGTGATCGTCCACCTCGGGTGGGACGATGTCCCAGCTTAATGTGTCCTTGTCGTAGGTTGCTTCAAAATATGCGACGATACGCTGAATCATGTTGGTTTTCCGCGGGGACGAAACCACGTCCTCCAGCAAATTCACGGCGACATTAGTGGCGGCGACGCTGGAGGCGGGCATCTGAATGTCCGGCTCGAGCCCGTGGCCAAAACCACCATCGTCGTTCTGATACGCTTCCAGTGCCGCCAGGATGGCATCGTCATGGGGCGATTCAAGATGACGAAGCAATGCTGCGCCGAGTGTCTTGTTCGATTCCGGTAACCAGTCGATGTACTTGTTGATGTCCATCTACTTCTCTTCCAACAGGAACGAGAAATGAAGAATCGCACCCGGCTTGGTGTAATCCTGTTCTTCGAGATAATCCTCAAAATCGAACGCCATGTGAACGGCGATGTCCTGATCGCGAAGATAGTTGTAGACCCGTTGGATGCCGTCACGGATGTGATCGAACTCGATCGGGAAACTGATGTAATTGCCGGCCGGCAGCTTTTTGGACACGAACCCGTCGCGGTGAATCAAGCGTTCCGTCTGAACCAGCGCGAAATAGTCGAACGACCTGGTTTCCATGAAATCCGGCGGATAGCATTCGAGCCCGATGCATTTGGTGGTGATCGGGGCGTCCGCGATCAATTTCATGTCTTCCGTAAGGAACGTGTCCCACAGCGTCTGAATCGAAGCGAGCGAGTCGAAGTCGACGCCTCCTTCGACCTCGACACCGATGAAGTACCGTTCCTCGTAATGTTTGATGATGTGTTTCATGTTATCACCTCTATCTTTATTATATACCAGATCGACGGACAAAAAAAGCACCCGTTTGCACGGATGCTGTGATTGTTTTACAAATCGATCGCTACTGGTGATCCATCAACGCTGCAAACGAGTGAACATCCTCCCCATGCCAGCACTCACGCGCCGTTGAACGATGGTCTGTTTTCCAGTTGCAGCAGATTGAGCTCACCGCTCTGGGCGAGTTCGATGAACAGATCGACCAGCATCGGATCGAACTGCGATCCGGCATTCTTCTTGAGTTCGAAAATCGCCTGTTCGAGCGACAACCCCTTGCGATACGGTCGATCCGTCGTCATCGCGTCGAACGCGTCGGCGATGCAGATGACGCGCCCGAGCACGGGGATGTTCTCGCCCTTGATGCCGCGCGGGTAGCCTTTGCCGTCGTAGCGCTCGTGATGGCTGATGACAATCGGAACGGTGTCGATCAGATTGGGGATGTGCTTGATGATGTTGATCGACTGGGTGACGTGACTCTTCATGATCTCGTACTCTTCCTGACTGAGGAAACCCGGTTTGGACAGGACGCTTTCGGGGATCCCCACCTTGCCAATGTCGTGCAACAAGCCGGCGTTGCGGACGACTTCGATCTTGTCATCGCCGAACCCGGCCTTGCGGGCCAACGCTTCGGAGAGGAGCGCGACATTGTTGGAATGGCCGTAGGTGTAGTGATCCTTGGCGTCGATCGTCGCGGCGAGCGCATAGATGCTTGACACGAAGGCGTCGCGGATCTTGTCCTGAACGCCGGCGTCGACGTTCTTGTGTTCGCTGTTCTCCCGGTACATGACGGTCTTGTTGCGACCGCTTTGTTTGCCTTCCATGACGGCCTGATCGGCCTTGGTGATGAGTTCTTCGAGGGTATTGCCGTTGACGTCGTAGTTGGCGATGCCGACACTCACCGTCAAGAATTCACGAATGTCGTCCGACAGTAAAAACTCGCGCTCGACGGCGATGCGGATCTGATCGGCCTTGACGAAGACCTCTTCCGGTTTCAGATGGGGATAGAGAACCACGAACTCCTCGCCGCCGTAGCGAACAAGCATTTCGTTGTCGGTGGTTGCACCGGCGATGATCTCGCTGATCCGCTTGAGCGCAAGATCGCCGCTGGCGTGACCGTAGAGATCGTTGTAGATCTTGAACTGATCGATGTCGATGATCGCCAGTCCGAACCGCCGGTACCGCTGTTCCTGGATCCATTGATTGGCGGTTTCCTGAAAATGACGATGATTGTAGAACTTGGTCAGTTCGTCGGTGATCGATTGTTTTTGAATCATCTCGATCGTCTTGGCATTCTCAATGATCGCCGCTGCGTTGTTGATGATCGTCTGCAAGAATTCGGTCTCTTCCAGACTATAAGGCGTCTCGTCGTTTCGTTCGGAGATGATCACGAACCCGATCAGCCGTTCGTTGTAGCGGATCGGCGCGATGATTTCGGTGTTGAGCGCGCGAATTTGTTCCTTTTCACGATCCCACAACCCCTTGAACATGACGTGGTTGTCAATCTGCGTTTTCAGAAGCAGATTGTTGCCTTTGTCGAACCATGAAATGATCGGATGATGCAAACTGAAATGCAAATCGTCGCTCTGATCACGTGGTGTACTGGAACTTTGCAGATAGTATCGGTTGGTGTTTTTCAAGAGAATGTTGACTTCCTTGGCGGACAAGGCGTCTTGGACCGCCGATGCCAAAGACGTCGTGATGTGATCCAGTTCGAGCGAGGAATTGATCAAGTCGCTGAACTGTTTCAAGACGATCTGGCGATCGGCCGTACGCCGATAGAAGACATGCTGGGTGAACCGCTGGACGATGATGCGGAGCGGTTCGATGAGGAAGAACAATGGCGCCATGATCAGAACGGTCGTGGTCATGTCGGTGATGCCGAAGCGATAGCGGATGATCGTGAACGAGCTGATGATCACCGCGGCATAAATGGCAAACATCAGGATGTTGTAGACGGTCACCGAGAGTCCGCGCTTGACGACGAGGTTGATCTCAAGGAACTTGTTGCGATAGATACTGTAGGTGATGAGCAACGCATTGAACGCATTGAACAGAATGTCGATGCCGTACTGGCCGATGGTTGGGCTCAGGTTGAGTGCCCCGCCGATTACCACGAGCGACAGTCCGATGATGACGAGACCGACCTTGCGGACCGCGACTTCCCGGTCGTAGGTTTTTTTGATCATGATCGCAAGCGCGGCGATCGAATAGCCGGATCCGATGACGGCGAACAGATAGGCGCCGATACCGAGTTCGTATTCGAACACGCCATTGACATACGACGCATCGCGGACGAAGTTGTTGGTGAAGGTGAATACCATCATGACGACGAACACGACATAGCCGAAGCGAACGATGCCGCGGCGGTCGTAGTCGTCGGTCAGGACGTAGGAAAATCGCAGCAACAAGACCGGCACGCTGACGAACCCGATCTGGAGGATCTTGTTCCAGAACAAGGTTGACGGCGGCACGTCGGTCTTCATCAAAAAGGAGCCGATCGACCAGATCATCATCGCCACGACATAGAAACTGAAGGCGCGGGACAAACGGGTGCGGTTCGACGTCAGGATGATCACCAGAATGATGCTGTACAGGGCAAAGGCGATCAGTGGGATGATGTTGTACTGCGTGAGAACGATCATGGTGACACCTCCGAAGGGGCGGTTGTCTATGCTTGGAGTTGATGGAGGTCTTCTTGGGATGGATTGATGCGACTGATTCGGTTGTTGTGGGCCTGTTCAAATCGCGCGAACGATCCGCTTGCTACTTCCGTCAGGAGCAACGGATCGTAGCCGAGCATGAGGTTGACGTCGCGATAGTCGCTGTCGATCGTCATCAGCTCCTGATTGATGCGCTCGCGAATCGTCTGGTGGTCGTGCTGCTCGGGGTTTTCCACGTAGACGTGAATGTACGTGCGGTCTTCCCCGAACTCTTTGCAGGCGGTCCATTCGGCGATGCCGAGTTCCGACAGTTTGATGGCATCGCCCATGATTTGCTTGGTGATGCGGGTGAACCCCGCCAGATCGATGATGTTGTTGACCCGATCGAGATACTTGACCTGCGGCAAGGCGATCTGGTCGGTTTCGTTGGCAAGTCCGATGCAGCGCAACACATCGCCGATGCGATATCGTACGAACGCCCCACCGCGAAGTTTCGTGATGACGAGTTCGTACACTTCCCCGGGACGGATGTCGCTGAGAAGGACCGTTTTCGGCTGATAACCCGCTTGTTCCTGTTCCCGCTTCATTTCGTCTTCGGGAATGAACTCCAGGAAGTTGACATCGGGAAAGAACGTCAGGCCGTTGCGACTCCATGTTTCGGTCGCAACACCGGCACTCTCGGTGCCACCGAAGATTTCCAGCGGTGTCGTTCCGAAGAGATGTTCGATCTGCGATTTGTAGGTATCGGAATCGGTGCCGCCACACACGATGCCCTTGAATTCAAACAGATCCTTGGGCAGGAGGGGTTGATGTTTGATGCGTTTTTTCCACCAGGCCTTGATCATTTTCCAGGCCTGTTTCGGATTGCTGGGAACGACCAGCGTGCGCGAGGATGTCGTACCGTTGGTAAACGATTCGCCGATCTTCACCAATACGCTGGATACGCCATAGAACAAGTCCGCACCTTTTTTGATCGCCAGCTTGAAGCCGACGATGTTGCGTTCCTTGAAACTGAGTTCTTCCGCTTGTCTGGTGCTCGGCAGGTACTCGAAATCCACCTCGTGTTTGAGGATGTAGGGGGCGTAGCCGGTCAGGTAGGGCCGGGGGGCCATGCCGTAGAGAAACTTGTCGTAGTTGCGCAGGGTGAAGTGTCCGCGACCTTTCGATGTGGACAGAATCAAGCTGGCCATGAACATCTTCGTGTTTTCCTCCACCATCGACTTCGAATACGGCGCGAGTTTGATCGGTTGCGCTCCGCCACGCCAGGTTGTCTGCACCCAGTGCAACGGTTCGCTGGGAAGATCCTCGCTGCGCTGATTTAGAAGTGTGTCAGCATAGTCGTCGTAGGTGGTGAGCGGAACGTGACGACGGAAATCATCGACGGTGCGGATTCGCGCACCACCAAGTAATTTCTGGCCGAGTCGGCATTGTTTCAGAAGTTCGATTTGTTCTAATAAAAGCCTATTTTGGATGTCCATGAATTCATCGATTGACAAATCCAGAAATCCCAAATAAGCTTTCCATATTCGCTCGTATTCCTGATCGCGTAGCATGTCTCGAAGTGTTTTCATTCTTTCCTCCAGCTGTATGATTCGATGAAGCGTCGGATGCTTGTCAGGTTGGGGATGATCATCGGGGTCGTCCGGCGGTACTGTTCGTAATCCTGAAACAGTTTCACCAAGATCAATTCTTCCTGGATCATGATGTAGACGGTATTGACGAAGGTCCACACGAAGGCGGTGATGAGCAGATACTCGTTGGCGAAGTAGAGCGAGGCGAAGAAATACGCCAGGAACAGCCAGATCACGCCTGGATGGCGCACCAGTGAGTACGTGCCGCTTGTCACGAGGCTGGACTCGGAGAAGCGCCGGTAGGTTGACAGCCCGACTTCAACGAACACCGAATAAATCAGCAATCCCGTGAACAGGATCGCCAGAAGCAAGCCGGTGATCCGCAGCGGCAACGACACGGTCATCGTACTCGGATAGCGGACGATCAGAATCGTGCTCAAAACGATCAACATCAGCCCAAGTGAAATCGCGACGTATTTCCACGTCACCATTTTGTTGAGGCTGAACAGATCGAACAGCAGGAATCCGAGAAACCCGAATATGCCAAGTACCGTGAATAACATACCATCACCTCTTACGGGAATAGTTATATATTATATACAAGAAAAGCAAAAGAAAAGGTCATATATGACCCATTGTGTTAGTATGAGAATGTGCGGCCATGATTCAAGAGCTCATTTACGTCTATTTTAAGCCGTTAATAAGAATTTCAAAAAAACCCCGGATTGCGGTTGTAGTGTAAACGCTATCATGTTATAATGTAGTCGTGATTTTTACCGCAACCACGAGGAGGTCATCCATATGCACCGCATTCTAGCGATCAACCCCGGCAGCACGTCGACCAAGATCGCCATCTACGAAGACGAGCAACTCACGTACAAAAAAAGCATCAAGCACAGCACCGAAACAATCCAACAGTTCGATCGCGTTTACGACCAGTTCTCCTTCCGTAAACAAGCGATTCTAGATACCCTGAACGAAGCCGAAATCACCATTGATTCCTTCGATGCGATCGTCGGCCGCGGCGGCATGCTGAAGCCCATCGAAGGCGGCACCTACAATGTCAGCCAGGCGATGATCGACTACATGAAAGCCGCTCCTCGCGGCGAGCACGCCAGCAACCTCGGTTGCGTCATCGCCAAAGACCTTGCCGATCCGCTCGGCATTCCCGCATTCATCGTCGATCCAGTCGCGGTCGACGAGATGGAGGACATCGCCCGTTACACGGGCATGCCGGAAATCCGCCGCCAAAGTCTCTTTCACGCCCTGAACCAGAAAGCCGTGGCGCTCAAGGCCGCGCGCAAACTCGGTCGACCGTACACGGAGTTGCGCCTGATCATCGCCCATCTGGGTGGTGGGATCAGTGTCGGCGTGCATCACAATGGTCGCGTCATCGACGTCAACAACGCCCTCGACGGCGATGGACCGATGTCGCCAGAGCGCAGTGGCTCGGTACCGCTTGGCCCACTGTACAAGATGGCCTTCTCCGGCGAGTACACCTTGAAAGAAATTCAACGCAAGAATTATGGCAATGGCGGTCTTGTCGCCTACCTCGGCACCAACGACGGATACGAGATCGAACAGCGCATCAAAAATGGCGATCAGGAAGCCAAGTTCCTGACCCAGGTGATGTGTTACCAGATTGCCAAGGAAATCGGCAGCTGCGCCACCGTCCTGCACGGCGACGTGGATGCCATCGTCCTAACCGGCGGGCTCGCCTACGATGACTTCATCGTTGATGAGATCCGCTCCCGTGTTGCATTCATCGGTGATCTCCTGATCTTTCCCGGTGAAGATGAAATGGAGGCGCTCGCGCTCGGTGCGCTACGCGTCTTGAACAACGAAGAAACCGCCAAAGAATACCACTAAGGGGGACTTGCCATGATCACAACGATTGCCGATTTGGTCAAACGGGCGACCACACTGCCGACCAAGACGCTCGTCGTCGCCTGCGCGGCCGACGAGCACGTACTGGAAGCCGTTGAAGAAGCCCGCAAGAAAGACATCATCCGCCCCATTCTGATTGGGGACAAGGATGCCATTGCAACCATTCTTTCCAACCTGACGGACGATCTTGACAGCTATCAGATTCACCATCAGCCCGATGATGAACAAGCTTGCATCGATGCCGTCCGCCTGGTCCACGACCATGCCGACTACTTCCTGATGAAAGGGTTGGTCGGTACCAGTACGATTCTCCGTGCCGCGCTCGACAAGGAATACGGACTGCGCACCAAAAATCGCATCTCCCATGTATCGGTGATGGAAGTGCCGACTCATCCGAAACTGCTCTACATGAGCGACGGTGCGATGAACATCGCCCCTACGCTCGACGAAAAACGCCAGATCATCGAAAACAGCGTCAAAATCGCCCATGCGCTCGGAAACGACAATCCCCATGTCGGAATCATTGCCGCCGTTGAAAAGATCAACCCGAAAATGGATGCGACACTTGATGCCGAACAACTTGTGGCGATGAACAAGAATGGTACAATCACTGGCTGCACCGTTGGCGGACCGTTCGCCATCGACAACGCCATCAACAAGCAGGCGGCGCTGCACAAAGGCATCACCGATCCCATCGCCGGGGACGTCGACATCCTTGTCATGCCGCGCATCGAAGCCGGCAACGTCTTCTACAAGACGATGATGTTTCTCGCCAACGCGAAAAGCGCCAGCGTGATTGCTGGTGCGACACGTCCGATCGTGCTCACCAGCCGTGCCGATTCGATGGACAGCAAGTTCTATTCGATCGCCCTCGGCGCGCTCGTATTGGAGCTCCGCTGATGGCTACCTTAAGCCATCTTGATCCCAAACGGATCGGGACATCGTCACCGGTGTTGTTCAACCGCATTCGAACCACCATCGAAACCGCATTCTATCGCAATAACGTGACCCGTGTGACAACCCTCAGTCACGCCTATCAGCTGGCCAAGGACCACGCCGGGACAATCGTCACCGATCTGCCCATCTGCAATGCCCGAGAAATGGGCTTGCCGGCGGATGCGAAGGTGTTGATCTTCAACGACGGGACGATTACCGGACGCCAGGCCAAAGCCCGCAAGCTGATCAACATGAACAACATGGAAGACTACGCGAACAAACTGCGCGAAGCGCTCTTCCACAGTCGCACCAAACAAATGTACCATGCCACCGCCTACGTTGGTTTACACGAAGACTTCATGGTCAAGGCGCATCTGCTCGTTCCTGCCGGATACGAGAACACCCTGTATTCGTGGATGCTGAATTTTCAGCATCAGACGATTCAGTGGGAAGAGCGCTACAAGAAGTCGGTCGTGTTCGACGAGGGTGACATCTTCCTCTACTCAGACCCCGATTTCATGTTGGATGGTCACCCGGAAGGTCTCAGCCTGTTCGACCACAAACACAACGTCGGTGCCTTGTTTGGCCTCCGGTACTTCGGCGAACATAAAAAAGCGACGTTAACCATGGGATGGTCAGTCGCCTCGAGACATCATTACACGTCCTGTCATGGTGGTCAAAAACGATTCACCAGAGATGACGAATCAACCTACATCGCCGGTGTCTTCGGTCTCAGCGGCAGCGGCAAGTCAACGATCACCCACTCCCGTCACAGCGGTCGATATGACATCACCGTTTTG
This sequence comes from uncultured Mycoplasmatota bacterium, assembly GCA_913062645.1. Lineage (GTDB taxonomy): Bacteria > Bacillota_I > Bacilli_A > Izemoplasmatales > Izemoplasmataceae > Xianfuyuplasma. Next base: position 737,586 of record CAJXVW010000001.1, on the reverse strand, counting down.
CACGATGATGCCTTCGTCATTTCCAATGAAGACGGCTCCAGCATTGCACTGGAACCTGCTTACTTCGACAAGGTTCAAGACTATCCGACAACCTGTGACGACAACAAATATCTCCTCACCATGCAGAATGTCGGTGCGACACGTGACGACAACAACCGAATCGTTCCCGTCACCGAGGATATCCGCAACGGCAATGGACGCGCGCTCAAGTCGATGTTCTGGACGCCGCATCGCGTCAACAAGTTCGACAACAAGGTCAATGCCATTTTCTGGATCATGAAAGACGAAACTCTGCCACCCCTTCTGAAGGTCAACTCATCGACCCTTGCGAGCACCCTTGGCGCCACCTTGGCGACAAAGCGGTCAAGCGCCGAGCACGGGGCCGTCACCAGCAAACTCGTGATCGAACCATATGCCAATCCGTTCCGACTGTATCCGCTGGTTCAGGATTACAAAAAGTTCAAGGATCTGTTCGAAACGCAGAACGTGGACTGCTACGTCATCAACACCGGCTTCTTCCTGGATTCGAACGTCACACCGAAAATCACGCTGGGACTGATTGAACAAATCGTCGATGGCGACATCGCCTTTCAATCCTTCGCCGGTCTTGCGGAACTGTCCTACACCGACATCCCCGGTTTCAACCCTGATTTCGACAATGCCGATTACATCCAGCTGTTCAAGGACCGGTTGCGCGCCCGCATCCACTTCCTCGATCATTTGTACAGTCACGACGCGCTTCCCAAAGAAGCCCGCGACAGTTTGCAGGCAATCATCGACAACCTATAAAAAAAGGTGCTTCAGGCACCTTTTTTCGTATATCGGATGAGTCCCGTTATAACCATTGCAGAGCCCAGCACGAGGAACATCGTGCCAATCGAGTAGGTGTCACTGATCCAACCCATGACAGGCGCCAGAATGATGATCAGCACCGACGACAGTTGTGACTCGATTGACAGTACGCTGGCGCGTTTCTCATCGATGGTCGCATCGCCGATTTTTTGGACCATGTAGGGTTTGCGCAAGTTGAGCGCGGCATAAAACATCACGAAGGATATCAAGATGATCGGGATCGAGGTGCTCCAAAGCCCAAGTGCAATGGCCATCGTCGCGGTCATCGTCCAGGTGAGGGCGAGCAACGTGCCCGATGACATGTAATCGCCAAGTCGATAAGCATGGCGGGTGACGAACACGCTCACCAACTGGGCCACGGCATAGGTCAGACCGATGATGATCTTGATGTTGTCATCGAGACTCCGGTCCGCCAGCAGCAACACCGTCAGCGTCGCCCCGTACAAGAGCGGTTGGATGTAATCTCGCATGCTTTTGAATATCGCTTGGAATCCCGCCGATTCGACCAGATACAGACGCAACCGCACGTGCTTGACGGCATACGCAAGCGCTCGTCCTGTTTCGCGCACAAACTCGACCAAAGAAAATCGACGATCGATCCGTTTGTTGAGGAACGACGGATAACTGGCGATCAACACCAGATCAAGAACGTATGGCACGATCGCAATCAGGAACAACAGCGACATGTCCGGCATCGACAGGATCAAGGCGATTCCAAACAGACTGGATACGACGCTGCCGACGTTGGAGTAACTGCGCGTATACCCATAGACTTGACGTTTCGGCAAGTCGATGGCTTCGTGATCGAGATACGCCATGATCATCGCTTTGTGCGTCCCCGAACGGAAGGCTTCGCCAAACCCGAAGAGCACCATCGGTACCACGAACCACGCAAAGGAATCGGCGAGTGCGAAACCGATGAAACTGGCGATGTAGAAGACAAAACTCGCGATCAGTTCGGTCTTCTTACCGAACCGGTCGGCGAACACGCCGGAGGGGATTTCGAAGATCCACACGATCGCTTCACGGATGGCGTAGAGGATCCCGATTTCGGTGAAAGTGAGCCCCGCAAAAATCATGTACAAAAGCAGATACGGTTCGAAGAACTTGAGATTCTTCAACAATCCGTACCAGCCGAATTTGCGCATCTGTGCGGTTTTGAGCGCGGCGTTGCTCATAGTTCACCTCCGGATGATGAGAAAAAAGAGTGACCGCGTCACTCTTTGGTTTTGTTCCATCCAACCAGGACATCCTTGAATGCGACCTGTGCCTTCAAGATGTGGACACCCGTCGCGAAATGGATGTCGAGTTTGTCCTGCTGGGTGCGCCATTGCGTGATGACGGCATTCTTAAGGTGTTTTTCAAGCTCCTTGGGATCGTGTTTGAGTTCCTGATCCGCCTCGTTCTTATCGTGCGTGTTTTGCAGAATGAGCTGCTCGATGACAAATTTGTGGAATACCAGGATCCCATCTTGCGCGATGATCGATTCGAACTTGGTGTTCTCAGGATGACCGTCCTTCACTTCGAACGCGTCGACCTTGAGTCCGAAGTTGTTGTGTTCGGGGTCGATGCACACGTCTTCGACGTTGGTATTGGTGAAGATGATCTGATCGAGATAGCCCGGAGTCAGCATCAGATAGTCTTCCTGATACTTTTCGTAGACCCGATCGAGTTCATTGACGACCTCGATGTCAACCAGTTTGATCTCATTGTTGACGATACGGATTTCCACGGGACGGATCATGTATTCCTTCTCGGGATCGAAGGTCTTGCCTTTGGCTTCGAGAATGTCGATGATCGAATCCACTTCTTCCCGCGTCAGTGACAATCCGAGTTTGATGGTATGACGTTTGCCTTTGATGATGACGCCATCGGCAGTCACTTTGAAATCCTTGATATCGTCGTAGTTGACGGCGACGAACTCGTTCTTGCCGATGCTCTGAATCAGATACTCGGGCGTGACGAAGATGGCATCGTATTTCGATGTCTTCCGAAACGCCAGCGGCATCAGCACAAGCACGACGAACAGAATCGCAAACAGCACGAAGGTCATGATGCCCCATCCGAAAATCAGATCCAACAAGTAAAAGACGGCAACAACCGCAAACGCGCCCAGGCCGATCGGGACCAACTTACTCGGTTCGTATTCGGTCTGAAACACAGCGAACTGGTCCAGTTGATAATCAAATTTCCGTTTCAAAAATGCACGCAGTTCTTCTATCATGACAATCACCTCACTATAATTGTATCATAACTTGTGCACAATACAATTCGAATTCGTTAATTTTATGTGCGTTTCGCACCACTTTAACGTGTAATTTTCAGAAACATTTGTTATAATGATGGCGAACGACAAATCCAGCACGAGGTGACCAACATGCCTTTTTTGAACCAACGTTCCGATGGCAAGAAAATGATCGACAAAGTCTTCAAGGCCGCAGTCCGCGCCCATGAGGCGAAGCTGCGCGATGGCGCCGAACACGTCGTCGATGCGACGCTCGGTACGCTCTTCGATGACACCGGCCAATTCATCGCATACGATTCGGTGTGGGACGAGTTTGATCAGATCGACCACATCACCAAGGCCCGTTACGCCGCAAGCATCCAAGGCAATCCGTCCTACCAGAACGCGGTCCGCCAATGGCTGTTCGCCGACGAAGCAATGCCCGCATCGATCATTGCCACACCCGGTGGCGCTGGAGCCGTTGCGGCAACGATCAAGAACGTTCTCGATCCGGGCAGCACCCTCGTCAAGCCCTCGCTTGGCTGGGGACCCTACAAGACGATGGCCATCGAAGCCGGCATGCAGCTTCGCGACTACAACATGTTCCAAGCCGATCACTTCGATCTCGATGACTTTTTCGCCGTTTGCACCGACGTGATGACACAAGAAGGCAAGGTTCTCGCGATTCTCAACGATCCCTGCCACAATCCGTCGGGCTACACCCTCGACACGTCAGAATGGGATGATCTGATTGACGGCATCAACGAACTCGCCGAACAAGGGCCCGTCGTGCTTCTGCACGACATCGCCTATGTCGATTACAACAACGATCCGCACTGGAAACGCAATCTGTTGCGGTATCGCGACTTGCATCCCAATGCCATGGTCGTCATCGCTTTTTCCCTGTCCAAGACCCTGACTGCCTACGGCATGCGCGTCGGCGCCGCCGTCGCCATCACCAGCGACGACAACGAGCGCCAGCGATTCACCGATGCGATGATCTACAGCGCCCGCAGCATCTGGTCGACCGTCAACAACGCGGCGATGGAACTATTCGCGCGGATCACCTCCGACGAACACCGGGAACGACGCTTTCTCGCCGAGAAACAAGCCCACATCGCCATGATACAACAACGCGCAGCGATCTTTGTCACGGAGGCCGAGCGGGTCGGTCTCGACCTCTACCCCTACCGGGAAGGATTCTTCGCGACGATCCGCGTCGACGAGCGCATCAAGGAATCCCTCAACGAGTGGCTCGCAGCGCACAACATCTTCTTGGTCGAAGTCGCTGGCGGGCTCCGCGTGGCGCTATGCAGCGTGCCGAAGACCAAACTGTTCGGCCTCGCCGAGCGCATCCAGTTTCTGATTTCGCAATACAAAAAGGATTCGTGAGTACGAATCCTTTTTTTAGTATCAGTCAAATTTGATTTCGTGCAGCCAGCCTTCCGGCGCTTCGATCTCGCCGTAATAGATACCGAGCAGCAAGTCGTACAGTTTCTTGATCGTCGGACCGACGGTGCCGTCTCCGAACTGGTGGCGCTGACCCTTGTGGGTGATCGCCTTGATCGGCGTGATGATGGCGGCCGTGCCGCAGGCACCGGCTTCGGCGAACTCGTCGATGTTGTCGATGAAGCATTCGCGCTCTTCGACCGGTAGACCGAGGACGTGCTCGGCGAGATAGAGAATCGAACGACGCGTGATCGACGGCAGGATCGACGGGCTCTTGGGCGTGACGAGCACGCCGTCCTTGGTGACGCCGAAGAAATTGGCGGCACCGACTTCATCGATTTTGGTGTGGGTTGCCGGATCGAGGTAGATGACTCCGGCGTATCCCGCATCCTTGGCCTGTTGGCGTGGATAGAGACTGGAGCCGTAGTTGCCTGCGAACTTGACTTGCCCCATGCCATTGGCGGCGGCCCGATCGTATTGCGTGGTGACGAACTCGAGCGCTTCGAGGCCTCCCTTGAAATAGGTGCCGACGGGGGCGCAGAACACGCTGAACAGGTATTCGTCGGACGGTTTGACGCCCAAGTTCATGCCATGTCCGATGACGAATGGACGAATGTAGAGCGACTGTTGCTTGCCGTATTCGGGAATGTCGTCGACGTTGGCCTTGACGACTTCTTCGATCGCTTCAAAGAAGATCTCGCGCGGCAGCCGGGGAGCGACGATGCGATCGAGTCCAGACTGGATCCGTTCGCAGTTCAGCTCGGGTCGGAACAACACCACCTTGCCGTCTTTCTGTTTGTAGGCCTTGAGTCCTTCAAACAGGGCCTGGCCGTAGTGGAACACGTTCGATCCCTCATGGATGGTGATGTATTTATCGGTGGTCAGCGACCCCTTCTGCCAAACACCATCCTTGGTCCAGGCACGATAACGATATTTGGTTTCCTTTAACGCATAGCCCATCAAATCACTCCTTTTGGGTTTAGTAGATGCCTTGGGCAATCATCGCGTCGGCGACCTTGACGAACCCGGCGATGTTGGCTCCGGCGATCAGGTCGTAGCCAAAGCCGTAGCGGCTGCTGGCACGGACGCAGTTGTTGTAGATGTTTTTCATGATGGCGCGTAATTTTTCGTCGACCTCTTCGGCCGTCCAGGACAGGCGCATGCTGTTTTGCGCCATTTCCAGGGCGCTCGTTGCCACGCCACCGGCATTGGCGGCTTTCCCCGGACCGATCACGACGCCGGCTTGTTGCAGCATTTCGATCGCTTCGTTGGTGGTCGGCATATTGGCCCCTTCCACTATATATTTTACACCATTTTTGATGATTTGTTTCGCGTCTTGCGGTAAAATCTCGTTTTGCGTGGCGCACGGCATGATGATGTCGACCTCGCGTTCCCACGGTTTCTTGCCGGGGAAGAATTCGACGTCGAACTTGTCGGCATAGTCTTCGATTTTGCCGTTGGTGTTGGCGCGCATCTCGAGCATGAAGTCGATCTTTTCCTGCGTGCTGACGCCGTCAGGATCGTAGATGTATCCTTCGGGTCCACTCAGCGTGACGACCTTGCCACCGAGATCGCGAACCTTTTTACAGACACCCCAGGCGACGTTGCCGAAGCCGCTGACGGCGACCGTTTTGTTCTTGAAGTCGAGGTCGTCGTGCTTGAGCATCTGGTAGGCATAATACGTCGCACCGTAGCCGGTTGCTTCGGGTCGGATCAGACTGCCGCCGTAGTCGAGGCCCTTGCCGGTCAGAACGCCGTTTTCAAAGGCACCGCGGATGCGGCGATAGGCACCGAACAGATACCCGATTTCACGACCGCCGACACCGATGTCGCCGGCCGGAACGTCGACGTCCGGACCGATGTGGCGATAGAGTTCGGTCATGAAACTTTCGGCGAAGCGGCGGATTTCCCCGTCGGACTTGCCGAGCGGATTGAAGTCGCTGCCGCCTTTGCCGCCACCGATCGGCAGACCGGTGAGACTGTTCTTGAAGATTTGTTCGAAACCGAGGAACTTGATCAGACCGAGGTACACGCTGGGATGGAAGCGCAAACCGCCCTTGTACGGGCCGATCGCGCCGTTGAACTGAACGCGGAAACCGCGGTTGACCTGGATGTTGCCTTCGTCGTCGACCCAGGGAACGCGGAACTGGAAGGCGCGTTCCGGTTCGACGATCCGCTCCAGGATGTTGTGCTCGATGTATTCGGGGTGCTGGTCGAGGACCGGACCGAGCGAATGCAAGACTTCGGTCACGGCTTGGACGAATTCGGTTTGATTGCCGTCCTTCTCGCGGACCTTTGTCAGGACCTGTTCGATGTATTCCTTGGTTGTGCGTGAGACCTTGCCGTCGGCTTCGGCCGCATGGGCGAAGCTGTCGAATTTATGGACGAACAAGCCGCTGCGCAGTTTCGGTTCAAACCACGTCGACTTGGCCGGCATGATCAGTCCGGCGTCGGACACTTCCATGATGTCGTTCATCTTGACCGGGAACATCGCGAAGCCGACGCCCTGCAGTTCATCGGTTTTTTCCTTGAGACCCTTGAGGCCGCGGATGCCGCCGACGAAACTGATGCGCGAGGAATTGCGGAGATTCTTGATGCCGAGGATGTCGCCGAGGACGAATTTCTCGAGAATCGCAGCATCGATGTTCTCGAGGATGCTGTCCGATTTGACGATGCCGTCTTTCAAGTTCAACTTGTACCAAACGTTGTTGAGGTACATGCCGAAGGTATGTTTTTCCACCGGTTTGAAGGGAGCTTTGCTGACTTCGAGGTGGAACAGTTTTTCCATCTTTTTGAGGAAGCGCGTTTCGCTCATGCCGTTCAAGTCATGGACGACCCGGTTGTATGGCATGATGTTGAGCGTCGATTCGGGGAAGATGACGCTCATGAAGAAGTTGAACTCTTCCTCGCCGGTATAATTGGGGAACTCACTGCGGCGTTTCAGAGCGACTTTGGCCGCAGACGCCGTACGGTGGTGACCATCGGCGATGTAGAGGCTGTCGATCGATGCGAACTGATTCTGGATCTCGGTGACGAGTTTCAGATCGTCGACCTTCCAGACGATGTGACCGACGCCGTCGTCGGTGACGATGTCGAATTCCGGATCGTGCTTTGTCGTCCACTCGTCAAGAATGTCGTTGAGGCGCGCCTGGTCGCGATAGGTCAGGAACACGGGCGCCGTGTTGGCGTCGCAGCGATCGAAATGATCGAGCCGGTCCTTTTCCTTGCTGAGCAGCGTCAGTTCGTGCTTTTTGATGACGTTGTTGACGTAGTCGTCGACCGAGGTGCAGGCGACGAATCCGGTTTGCGGATTGCCGTTCATGACCTGGCGATAAATGTAGATCATCGGCAGTTCATCCTGAACCAGAATACCGTCGTCTTCAAAAATCTTCAGGTTTTTCTGAGCCTTCTTGTAGACTTTCCTGTCGTACGGATCGGTCGACGAGGGGAAGTCGATTTCGCTGCGGATGATGTGCAGAAAACTGTAGGGATTGCCTTTCGCCATGTCCTTGGCTTCTCTACGATCCATGACGTCATAGGGAAGCGATGCCACGCGATCGACGAGGTCCTTGCGCGGACGCAATGCTTTAAACGGTCTTACAATAGCCATGAATTTATCCTCCTATGTAAGTGATGCTTGGATCACTTGAATGATCTCTTGTCCGATGCGCGCCTGGGCTTCTGTCGTCGATGCCCCGATGTGCGGTGTCAACGAAATCCGTTCGTGATGGTACAGCGCTTCGTTGTGGGTCGGTTCTTCTTCGAAAACGTCGAGGGCGGCATAGGCAACGATGCCTTCGTCGAGGGCCCAGAGCAGGGCGCTCTCGTCCACGACGCCACCACGTGCGGTGTGAATCACATACATCCCCGGTTTCATCGCGTGGAAGGCCGCCTTGTCAAGATAGGCTCCGACCGATGGATCATAGGGAATGTGGAGACTGAGGAAGTCGCTGGTTCGAAGCAGCGTTTCCTTGTCGACCCATGTCGCATTGATGGCGCTGTCGCGTGGCCCGGTGATGTCGTGATATTGAATCGTCATGCCGAGCGCGTGCGCCTTCTTGGCAACGCTTTGAGCGATGCGTCCGAAGCCGACGAGACCGAGTGTTTTACCGGCCAGTTCGATGCCCTTGTAATGTTTCTTGTTCCAATGTCCCTGGCGCATCGTCACGTTGGCGTGGTAGATGTGCCGGGCGATGGCAAACATGTGACCGATGGCCAGTTCGGCAACGGCGTCGCTTGAGGAGTTCGGGGTGTTGCGAACGAGGATGCCGTTCGCTTCGGCGTATTCGTGGTCGATGTTGTCGATGCCGACGCCGGCGCGAATGATCAGTTTGAGTTGCTTGGTGTTTCGCGCATGATCGATCAGATTGGAACGCACTTTGGTTGCGGAGCGGACGATCAGACAGTCGATTTCCTGAATCCGATGCTCCAGATCAAAGGCGTTGTAGTGATGGGTTTCCACCGTGTGACCGAGCGCTTCAAGTTGTTCTTTGGCCAGCGCATCGATGCCGTCGTTTGCTAGGATAACTGCCATATGTCTTCAATCTCCTTCAGCAAGGCCAGCAATTCGTCTTCCTGGCGTTCGGCCATGTGGGCGATGCGGAATGCTTTTTCCTTGAGATCACCATATCCGTTGGAAATCATGTAACCGCGTTTCATCAGTTCTTTGTTCAGATCGGCGACGCTGTTGCCCTTGGTATTCAGGATGGTCGTGACCGTGTTGGAACGATGGCCTTCCTCGGCAAACAGTTCAAAGTGACGTTTTCCCCATTCGCGGACGATGCCGGCGAGCCGGGCGTGGCGATCAAAGCGGTTGTCAAGACCTTCGTCATTCAGTATTTTATCCAATTGATAATCGAGTGCCCACATCAGCGGGGTGGCCGGCGTGGTCGGATACTGATAGTTCTTTTTGACGCGATTGACGACGTTCATCAAATCAAGATAGAAACCACGCGGGCCGATTGCTTCGGCACGGGCGATCGCCTTGTCGCTGATCGATGCGATGGCGAGGCCCGGCGGCAATCCGAGGCACTTCTGCGTGGAGGTCAGACAGACATCGACACCCCATGCATCGACTTCGATTTTGGCGCCGCCAAGACTGCTGACGGCATCGACGAGATAGAGTACGTCAGGATATTGTTTCAACACTTCACCAATCGGTCCGACGGGGTTCATGAGCCCTGAAGAAGTTTCATTGTGGGTGACGGTGACGACATCGTAGTCGCCGTTTTTAAGTACGTCTTCGACCATTTCCGGGGTCACGGCCTTGCCGGGTTCAGGATGGAACACGTCGGCCGGTATGTCGTTGAGTTTTGCCATTTTGTACCAGCGGTCCCCGAAGGCGCCGACACTGAATACGGCTGCACGTTTCGCGGTGAGACAGCGAATCGTCATTTCCATGATGCCGCTGCCGGAGCTGGTAGACAGGATGATCGTGTTGTTGGTGTACATGAGTTGTTGCATTTTTTCACTGATGCGTTGTTGCAGATCGCTCGCTTCCTTGGTGCGATGACCGATCTGCGGAGTTGCCAGTTTGTCCAGCACGTCCGGTGCCACGTCAACGGGCCCGGGGATGAACAATTTGATCGCCATGTCATCAATCCTTTCTTCTGTTTCCATGATATCAACACATTAGCATTTTAACAATTCGATTTGAATAAAACAAGCGTTTTCATTAAAAAACGTGAAATTATTTGTGATGTGTTTTTTTTGGCTATTTTTGGCCATTTTTTTATTTCAATTTGACATTTTTTCCGATAATTTGAATGAAAATATTTTCACGTCATTTCTGGCAACGAAGTTCCGCTGGGAAGAATCCAATGTAAGTGGTTTCATTTCTTTCTCCGGACGGTTGATTTATGGGAATGCAGGTGGTACAATATAGGTGATTTTCCGACAGAAAGAGGGGACTAGACATGAAACTGTCCAAACGCATCGTCGCCATGCAGGCATCACCGGTCCGCAAACTTGTTCCATACGCACTGCGTGCCAAAGCAGCTGGCAAGAAGGTCTACCACCTGAACATCGGGCAACCCGACATTCCCACGCCCCCGGTGTTCATGGATGCGATTCACGATTACGACACCACCGTCATCAAGTATTCTTACAGTCAGGGCGAACCGCTTCTGATCGACGCCATCCGCGATTATTTCGCACGCGATAACATCCATTTCGATCCCGAAGACATCCTGATCACCAATGGCGGCAGCGAAGCCGTTACGTTTGCAACCATCGCCATCTGCGATCCGGATGACGAGATTCTCGTCCCCGAACCATTCTATACCAATTACAATGGGTTCACCGGCGAAGTCAACGCCAAGATCGTCCCCATCACAACAAAAGCCGAAGACGGCTTCCATCTACCATCCAAAGCCGCCATCGAAGCACTCATTACCCCTCGGACCAAAGCGATTCTGTTCAGCAATCCCGGCAATCCGACCGGCACCATCCTGACCACCGCAGAAATGGAAATGGTGGCCGCCATCGCCAAGGAACACGATCTGTTCATCATCAGTGACGAGGTCTACCGCGGCATGGCCTTCGACGGTCTCGCCGCCAAATCGATGGCCTCGATCCAAGGCATTGACGATCGGTTGGTCGTGCTCGAAAGCGTCTCCAAGCGTTACAGCGCCTGCGGCGCCCGCATCGGCGCCATTTGCTCGCACAACAAACAACTCACCGCGAACATTCTGAAACTGTGTCAGGCCCGTCTGTGCGTCGCCACCTTGGAACAGATCGGCGCTGCCGCACTCTATCAATTGCCACAGTCATACATCGACGACGTCCGCGACGAATATCAAGCGCGACGCGACATCGTCTACACCGCGCTCAACAACATCGACGGCGTGGTCGTCGAACGTCCGACCGGAGCCTTCTACATGGTTGTGAAACTTCCCGTGGACGATGCCGAAGCGTTCATCATCTGGATGCTGGAACACTTCGACGACAACGGTGAGACCATCATGCTCGCCCCCGCCGAAGGATTCTATGCGACACCCGGTCTCGGCAAGGACGAAGCCCGCATCGCCTATGTTCTCAACACCACCGACATGGCCCGTGCAATGGAGATTCTCAAGCGCGGTCTGATCGCTTACAACCAACAAACAAACTGAGGCCCGGCCTCAGTTTTTCGGAGGGATATACATGATATTCGACGCCCACGGCGACATCCTCACCGATCTCTACATCGAGGCCCAGCAAGGTCGCCTCGAGTCGTTTCGCACCCGTCATCTTGAACGCTACAAAAACGGCGGCGTGACCCACAGCATCTTTGTCAACTGGACCGACCCGAAAACCACCGATCCCGACCAGTTCGAGAAGATTTTCGACAACGCCTTCCAGGAACTCGATGCGATGGCCGATCTCTTTCAGATCGTGCGTGACGGCAATGACCTCAAACGCGCCACAGATGCCGGTAAGATCGGTGTCATCATCGGCATCGAAGGCCTCGGGCAACTCAAGGACATCGACCAGTTGCGGCATCTCTATTCCAAAGGCGTGCGCCACGCGTCCTTGACCTGGAATGACGTCAACCGCTACGCCGCCGGACTCAACAGCGAGACCGACGGATTGACGCTGCTCGGTCGCGAGGTGCTGGATACGATGGAGGAACTCGGCATGATCATCGATCTCGCCCATGCCAATGCCCAAACGTTCGACGACATCATCGAACACACCACGGGCCCGGTCATCATCAGCCACGGCAACGCCAAGGCACGGTGCGATCACATCCGCAACTACACCGACGAACAACTGCGCAAGATTCAACGCAAAAACGGTGTCGTCGGCGTTTGCGGCATCGCCCCGTTCCTGTCCAGCGAACCATCGCGGCAGACCGTCCACGAGATGGCCGAACACATTCACCACATGGTCAAAACGATCGGCATCGATCACGTTGGACTCGGTTTCGACGTCTGCTACTATCTGTATGACAACGTCGCCTCCAACCGCGTCGAAGGATTCCAGACGATCGCCGACGCAGGCAATGTTCTGGCCGAACTGCGACTCATGGGGTATAATGATCGTGACATTGAAAAAATCGCGTTCGGCAATTTCGCTCGCATCGTCCGAACGGTTCTGAGGTGAATCACATGACAATCGAACAATACAAGAACATGACCCCGCGCATCGATCCGAGCGCAACCGTGTTTGACAGCGCCGCGCTCGCCGGCGACATCACCGTCGGCAAGTTCGCGAGCATCTGGTTCAACGCCAGTCTGCGCGGTGACATGGCTCCAATCACGATCGGGGACCGCACCAACATTCAAGACAATGCCGTCGTTCATACCAACATCGGCATGCCCACCCACATCGGGTCGAACGTTACCGTCGGTCACAGTGCGATCATCCATGCCTGCACCGTCGAAGACGATGCCTTGATCGGGATGGGCAGCATTCTCCTCGATGGCTGCGTCGTCGAACAGGGGGCGCTGGTAGCGGCGGGCACCGTTGTGCCACCCGGCAAGCGCGTTCCGGCCCGCACCCTGGTTCTCGGCAACCCCATGCGCATCATCCGTGAACTGACCGATGAGGAGTTGGCGGCGAACCGCTTGAATGCCCAGCATTACATCGATTTGATGAACGACTACAAGTAGCCGTATGGCTACTTGTTTTGTTGTGGAATTTTGCTTTTTTGCACGGGGTTTGCTATACTGAAGATAGATAATAGAGGTGATATCATGAGTCCGAACCAAGCGTCATTAGACCGGGCCCGCGAACTTCAGGAGAAGACCATCGATTATCTTGCTTTCAAATCCGACATCAAGCGTCTTGAGAGGGAGAATGATCAACACTACAAGGAGCAGAAACAAGCCTTATTAACCTGGTTCAACGGCACCGAATCCGACTGGCACGACTGGCACTGGCAGATGAAGCACCGGATCACCGATCCGGATCTTCTCGCCCGCTTCGTGTCGTTTGACGAAGCACAACTGGCCGACATTCGTCAGGTCGCCGCCATCAACCGTTTCGCAATCGTACCGTACTATCTGGCATTGATCAACGAACGCGACGACGATCCAATCAAAATGCTCAGTGTACCATCGATCCAGGAGGTCCTGGATACATCCGGTGACAACGATCCGATGGATGAGGAACACACCAATCCCGCCGGCAGCGTCACACGTCGTTATCCCGACCGGCTGATCATCAACGTGACCAACATCTGCGCGATGTATTGTCGGCATTGTCAGCGCCGTCGACTGATCGGTGAGACCGATCACCACACGCCCGACGCGATCGTGGACGAATCGATCGCGTATGTCCGTGATCATCCCGAAATCCGCGATGTGCTCCTGACCGGAGGCGACGCGCTGTTGCTCAGCGATCGTCAGCTCGAACGCATCCTGGCCGCCTTGCGCACCATCGATCATGTGGAAATCATCCGCATCGGCAGTCGCACGCCGGTGACCATGCCGATGCGCATTACGAACGAACTGGTCAACATGATCAGTAAGTATCATCCCGTGTACTTGAACACGCATTTCAACCATTCCTTCGAAGTGACCGACGAGGCCCGCGAAGCATGTCGAAAACTCGTCGATGCAGGGATTTCCGTCGGCAACCAGGCCGTTCTCCTGCGCGGCCTAAACGATACCCCGTACAAGATGACCTATCTCAATCAAAAACTGCTTCAGGCAAGGATCCGTCCCTACTACATCTTCCACGCCAAAAGCGTTCGCGGCACCAGTCATCTGATTCCATCGCTCGATGACGGACTGGCCATCATGGAATTCATGCGCGGGTTCACAAGCGGCATGGCGATTCCCACATACATCATGAACGCACCGGGTGGATTGGGCAAGGTTCCACTTCTTCCGGAGTACATTGTCAAACGAGATGGTCAAACGTACACCATCCGCACTTGGGAGAATCGCACCTTCACTTACGAAAGCCGCCGTCACCAATGACGGGGCTTTTTTTTGTCAAAAAAAATAGCATAATTCACATTTTATTCATAAGTTCCGCGCGCACGAGCGGTATAATCGAAGTATAAAGAATAGAATGGGAGGATTCTAATGAAACGACTGTTGTTACTGTTCACCGTGTTTCTCGGTGCCTTCGCGATGGCGGGGTGCGACATGTTCTCGCCGGAAGTTGTCGAGGAAATCAGTGAACAATATTGCCGTGACAACCCCGAGGCGGATATCTGCCAGGGCGAGTCGGTCGGCGAACTGCAAGAAGACGCGGTCATCAACGTGTTCAACACGATTCTCGCCGAATACGCTGATACCACCAACACGACATTCTGCGACGACTATTTTTCCGTGACCAACATTCCGTTGCTCGACGAATGCCGCGCCAGCCGCTCCGAACTGATCCCCGAGGATCTCGAAGGCTGGACGATTGAAGGAGTGACGAAACAACCGTCGCTCTCCACGCAAGACATCTACGAATTGGTCATCGTCAGTCCCGACGGTCTGACCAGCTACACCTTCGAAATCGGTCTTACCTACGTCGAAGGCATCATGTACATCAACTTCTGGGACTACGAGGTCGAAACGACCGATCCGACGACCTTGACGGTCACGTTGGAAGACGCCACGGCGTTGTTCCAGCAGTTTTTGAATGACTACACCAATCCGGCGATTGACTCCGCCACGATTTGCGCAACGTACAACATCGATGACGACATCACGCAATGTCAGGGCGACCGCGAGGAAAATCTCGCCAACAACCTGACCTTCGAGTACATCAGTCTCGTTGCCGACGGCTCCCAGTTCATCGGATCCGCCAACTGGGACGACGACATGTACGGCAGTGGCACGGTCGCCTATACGCTCGACGTGTTCTACGACACGAGCGCCGTGTTGCAACTGCACGTTATCGAACAATACGCCGAAATGGTCTTCACGGAAGCCGACTTCCTGGCGTTCCTGAACGATCTGTTTGACGACTTCTTCCGATCCGACCGCACAGCCGAGGACGTCTGCAACGAGTACTTCGTGGATGATCAATACGATGTCTGCATGGACGGATACGAACAGAAAGAGGAAGGCAGCTACACCCAAGAAGTCGTATCCCTCGAGCCTTACGAAGACCATTATCTGGTGACGGTCAACATGTTGGTGGACGGCATCAGTCAGGGCACCATCCAGTTTGAAGCCTGGTTCCACAACATCATGGGTGAACTGAAGATACAGATTGATCCGGACAGCGGAGAACCTTCGGAATACGACATCTACCGCGCATTCCTGGTGGAATTGGTAGAAGACTACGACAACCCGACCATCGACAGTGCGGTCTTCTGCGACACGTACTTCCAAACGGACGACTCCGCCGCATGTGCCGCCGAACGTGACGACTTCCTCGCCAGCGGCACCACGCTGACGTTCATCGACCTCAAGTTCGATGACGCGTTACAGGAATGGTCTTTCGATCTGGAGATCAACGATGGTACCGATGTAACCGTCGAAACCCAAGTCGTGGTATTCGTCTACAACGAAGACGACGAGCTGCGGGCCTTGTGGGACAGCGAACCGCAAGATCCGTTGTACGACACCTACTATCAACTGCTGAGTGACTTCATCGCTGATTACCAGGACAGTGCACTCGATTCCTACACCGTCTGTTCCCAGTACCTCATCGATGACGACCCGCAAGGATGCGCCGATGAGCGCGACGAGTTCGTCAACGAACCCAACAGCGTCGAACTGCTTGATCTGTACATCGATGACAACGACCAGTGGATCTTTGTCGTCCGGTTCGACGAGGGAGGTAACATTTACGACGAACACGTCAAGGTCGATTTCGTCTATGACAACAACAACGATCTCAAACTCAAAATGGGCGACGACGGCGACATGTACCAAGTCTACTATGACTTCGTTCAAGACTTCATCGCCGACTATCAGGACGATTCGATCGACAGCATGTGGGTCTGCACCACGTATCTCGACAATGAAGATTTCGATCAATGCGCAGCCGACCGCGACCAGTTCCTGGCCGACGGCATCACGGCAACGCTGATGGAATTCTATCAGCTGGACGACGTCACATGGGAATTCAAACTGGAGTTGAACGACGGCACCAACGTCGACACGATAGTGCAACCGATCGAGTTTATCTACGACATCGATGGCAATCTGAAAATCGTCATGCGCGATGGTGACGGCGAATACGATCAATATTATCAGTTCCTCCTGCAATTCATGGAAGATTATCAGAACAGTGCGCTCGACAGCACCACGGTCTGCGACACCTTCCTGCTCGAAGGCGCGACCAGCGAATGCGTCGACGAACGCGATCTGTTCATCAGCAACGGCGGCACCGCCACGTTGCTTGACCTATATCGCGACGAGTTCGGATACTGGGTCTTTGAAGCCGAAATCTACGATGGAACCAGCAGTGAAACGATCACACAAGCCGTCGAGTTCGTGTGGGACAATACCGGCAACTTGAAACTGAAGTGGGCGGACGTTGATCCGAACATCGACATCTACAAGCAACTCGTGCTCGATCTGATCGCCGAGTTCCAGGATTCCAGCATTCCGAGCGCCGATGTCTGTGGCAAGTTCTTCGATCCCGAGGATCAAGACGGCTGCATCGACGAACGCGACAACAATTACGACTTCAGCTATGCGATCACCCTCGGCGGATTCTGGCCGCATGGTGATGGCAGTTATGGTGTCGAGCTGATCTACAACAACGGCACCGACGAATACAGCAAACGGATGATCGCGACCTTCTTCCAGGACATGAACAACAATTGGAAGATGAAGTTCGAGCAGGATCCGATGATGTTCTTCCGTGATTACATGGAGCAATACATCGCCGATCTGCAAGACCCGTCGATCACCGACGACGACTTCTGCAACATGTACTTCGAAGGCGACATCGTCGCCGAATGTCTCGCCGGACGCAGCACCGGCATCGCCAACTTCACCTACATGCTCCTGGATCTCCATCCGCTGATGGACGGCGTCTGGTACTACAGCATGCAAGTCGACGCGATTTCATCCAACGAACAGTTCGTCCAAGAAGATTACATCCTGTTCTACGAAGATGAATTCGGCAACATCAAGATTCATTTCCTCGTCGATCAAGCGGAGTTCAACGACTATCGCCAGTTCTTCACCGACTTCATCTCGCAATACGATGATGCGAGCCTGTCCTCGATCGACGTCTGCAACTTGTTCTTCAGCGGCGACGAAGCACTCGAGTGCATCGACAAGCGCGACAACCATGATTTCAACTACATCATGGAACTCGTCGAGTTCTACCCGCTCCCCAGTGGCCAGTACAAAGCCGTGATCCGTCACTTCTACTTCGATCCGGCAGCCCCCGACGAATGGCACGAGGAAGTCTACGTCGAGTTCTATTACGACGCCTCGGACAACCTCAAGATTTCCATCACCGGCGACCCCTATCACGGTGGTGACGAGGACTTCCGCAACCACGTCGAGCAGTTCACCGAAACATTCCGCCAGGCGGGATGGACAATCGATTCCATCTGTGCGACGTACTTCGATCCGGCCAATCAACAACCGTGCATCGACCGCTTCGCCACATATGTCGGCGGCACCTACAATGTCACGTTGATCAGTTTCTTCCCGATCATGGACGGCATGTTCCACGTCTACATCGAGTTTGAACAGAACAACGAACTCTATCCCGAAGAGTTCGACGTCAAGTTCTTCTACGACGAGTTCAACAGTCTGTGGATGACCTTTGCCAGCATGGGTCCGCGAATCGACTTCGACACCGCTCAAACATACATCGACGACTTCGTATCCATGTTCAACGATCCGTTTACGACCAACGATGACTTTGCCACTCAGCTCCTGCATCCCAACAGCCATTGGATTGCCTACGAATGGCGTCAGTCGTCGATCGACAACGGTCTGACGATCACCCACTGGTGGCTCACCGAAATGTACGGCAACTACACGTTCGAGTTCGAAATGACCGACGGCACCCGTCATTACTTCGAAGTGCTGTTCCATGACGAATCCGGTACGTTGCTAGCCGAACTGTGGTATCCCGAAGACGGCATTTATTACGATGACGCATGGGATTGGGCCGGACAGCTCTTCAGCACCATTGCCTCCGGCGCTGGCACCGAGGACATCTGCGCCACCTTCTTCGGTGCCGACAGTTATCAGCGTTGCACCGAAGAACTCAGCCACTGGCTCCTCAATGGCGAACAGGTCGCACCGTTCATGCTCTATGACATGATGGATTACTGGGAACTCGAACTGGAGTTCACCTTCCCCGGTGGCAACATCGAATATCACTCTTGGGACCTGGTCTTCTTCTGGGATGATAACAATGTTCTACGCGCCGAGTTCTCCAGTGAACTCGGTCCCGACGACCCAGTCACCTGGAACGACGCCGAAGCATTCCTTGGACAAATTGTCCAGGGGTTGAACAACGGCGACAACATCGACGACATCTGCAACGCACTCTTCTACATCGAAGATTCGTTCGCCTGTGCCGCGGCACTCCAATACATCCGGGACACCGGTGCGACGATCATCAACGTTCATGCCAACGACATGGGCGATCACTGGGAGTTCGAGTTCGAACTCGAGTACACCGACCTCTCAGTCGAATGGTATTACCTGTACGTGACGCTCCATTTCCAAGCCGACCGGACGATCCGCGCTCACATCTTCGAAGCGGGCGACGGCATCCCGATGGCGGACAAGGAAGCCCACCTGTACAACTTCCAAACCGATTTCAACGATGGTTCGCTCGACGCCACCACGTTCTGTCAGATGTACGTCGGAGTCGACACGCAGGACAACTGCGTAGCGCTCTATACCGACGTTCACGCCGATGGTTACGATCTGTACTGGTGGTTCTACGATTTCCATTACGAACCCAACTACCTCGAGTTCGCAACGTACGCCAACAGCGATTCGATTGCATATTACATTTCGTATGAAGTGAAGTTCTTCTACGATGAAAACGATCAACTGAAGTTCGATCTTCTCTACCCCTTCTCCTACACCTACGGCGATCAGGCCGACGTGCAGATCGCTCTCAACGATCTGATTGGCGACTTCAACGACATGACGATCAGTGACGACGACTTCTGCAACAGCTGGGGCAATCTGTTCATGGACTGCTATGGCATGCGCCAGATGGTGCGAGCGAGCGGTGATTCGCTGCAACTCGTCGGATTCTACGATCAAGGCGATCACATGTTCTCGGCCCACGTCGAACGCATCGACAACACCGGCGGTGTCGTCGAAACGGTGTTCTTCCACCTCGCCATCGTCATCGATCTCGACGGCTACGTCAACATCTGGGGTTGGCAGGAAGGCGACATTGAACCGATGTACGACATCGCGACCGTGACGCAGGCCTTCACGTCCTTCCTCACCGACTACTTCGACACGTCGCTGACACTGGATGACTTGTTCGATATGTATCCCGGCACCTGGATTCCCGGCATGCGGCAAATGCTCCTTGATGATGGTGTAACGGTCGTCGTCAGCGATGTGTACCTGATCAACGCCGGCAGCGGCTACGAAGAATACGAAGCGCTTCTCACCGTCACCGATCCCAGTGGCACATCGTCCACCGTGACGGTCCGGTTCGACATCTACGAAGACTGGAACAACAACCTCGTTCCCAACATCTACTTCGACCACGACTTCCCGACACCTCCGGAAATCGACACCTTCCTCACCGCGTTCCTGAACGCCGTCAACAACATGACCATTGCCGACGCCGAGATCTGCGCCGACTTCTTCGGTCCGTGGGACAGCTGGCTCTGCAACCGTCTGCGCGAAACGCTGCGCAACGAATCGTTGACGCTGTCGTTGATCGAGGTTCACTACGACGAGTGGAATACCACCGTTGAAATGGCTCTGTCCAACGGCTTGACGATCCTGCTTGGCGTCGATGAAAACTATGACATCCTCGGCAACCAGTATCTCGTCATCTACTACGAGATTCCGCTCGATCTACACGATGATGCACAAGCCGACCTCGAATCATTGATCGACGGCTGGATTGGCAGCGGCATGACGCTCGACGAACTGTGTCTCGACATCCCGTGCAACGGCATCCTCGCCGGCACCAAGGTCATCGACGACATCTCGATCAACGAGTTCTACTTCCGTCCCGGCGTCTATCTGCAGCCGATGTTCTCCGCCGAACTGACCGTCTGGTTCACCGACAGTACCTGGCAAACGGTATACCTCGGCCAGTACGTCACCACCAACATGACCGAACCGATCTACACCTTCACCTATCAGGTGCTCGGTGAAGAGTTGCCGTTCCCCTTCGGCTATCCGGGACTCGGCATCATCGAAGCACAAGATGTCATTGACGCGTTCATCGTCGACTTGCTCGACCCGACGATCGACGCCCAGACGCTGTGCGACACGTATTTCGGCACCCAGATGCGCAGCATCGATTGCGTTGAAGCGCGCCAGATGTACATCGACGGCGGCTACACGATCACCGTCGACAGTTGGACGACCGGCACCGTCGATTTCCTCGCCAGCACCATTCATGTCGTGACCTTCACCTTCGATGACGGCACCACGACAATCGACATGACGACCGGCCTGCACATCGTGCAACTTGACGATACGCATTACTTCATTCTGTTCATCGACGAATACACACCTGCAACCTAAATTCTCCCCGAACATAGAAAAAAGGAGCCTTCTCAGGAAGGCTCCTTTTGTTGGAAATAGGATCGAATCGAGTGTTGTCGTGCTTGTTTGGGATCAAACCCCAAGCGGTTGAAAAACCACTGGACAAGATAACCGCTAAAGAGCACGATGAGCACCGTGCCGACGTAGAATCGTCCGCCCAGGATAAAGCCGATGATGAGCACCGTCAGTTCGATTGCCGGTTTGATGTGTTTGACTTCGAAGCGTGTGGTGCGGGCGATTCCGACGAACAGGCCATCGCGCGGACCCTGACCGAGTTCGCTGGAGATGTAGAGACTGCGGCCGAACGTCATCAGCAGCATGCCGAGCAGAAACACGGGAATCTGTTCGAGCAGCGTATCGGTAGCAAACGGCCAAAGGGCTTCCCACAGTTCGATGATGGGCCCGACGATGGCGACGTTCATCACGGTACCGATGCCGATCTTGGTGCGGAAGAGCACCATCGAGAGCACGAGCACGACCAATCCGACGAGTTGGGTGAGATAGCCGAATCCGATGCCGCTGACGAGGTACAGACCATCGTGAAAGACGCCCCACGGCGGTAGTCCGAGATAACTGAGCCGAACAAAGAAAATGCCCGTGGCAAGAGCCACGAGTCCGAGCAGCAGGCGGGGCAGACGCTTGATGTCGTTCCGGAAGTCGTTCATCGAATCCCTCGTTTCCACAGTTCGATTATACCACAAAACGGGTTTTCCGATAGAGAAAATTTCGATTGCTTTCAAGTGTACAAATGACGCATCCTTTGATATGATAGTAACGAGGTGATTCGATGTTGACACTCATCCGCCAGGAACTCCATCAACGCCAGTACCGCGTGCTGCTTGCCGTGCTGTTCGCGTTTTTTCTCAGTTTGTACGTGTTTCTCGATTTTGAAGGCGCGATCAGCTATCGCGTCATGACCGCCGAGTTCGGCGCACTGGTTACCTCGACGCACATTCTGATCAATGTGATCATTGCCGGCTTGACCTCGGTGATGGTGACGTTCAGCATCATTAATTACAAACTCACCAACATCGAACCGACAGGTTCCAATGCGATCCCGTTTCTGTCGTTCCTCCTCGGTGTTCTGACCTTCGGATGCACGTCGTGCGTCGTCGCCTTCCTGGGCGCCGTCGGCATCGCCTTCACACCGCTCGTGCTGCCCAATGCGAACTTGCTGTGGAAAATCGCCGCGCTGTTGTTTGTGGCGCTTGGGTTCATCTGGATCATGTACACCATCCAAAACAGCAAATGCAAGATCAAACGCTAAGCCCGCTTGTGGGCTTTTTTTCTTTGGCTTTCCCGGCCAACTGCGCTATAATGAATACGAGGTGCTTGTTATGACAAAACGATTTCAACTGCAACTGTTGCACACATCGGACGTTCATGGATACGTCCATCCCCACGACTATGCGACGATGAAGAATCACGCCATGGGTCTCGCCCGCATCAAGACGAAGATGGATGAGATTGCAAGCGGCAACTCGATCCGCATCGACACCGGTGACACGATTCAAGGCAGTCCGCTGACGTATTACGTCGCCAAACAGGACGGACAGCCGATCCATCCCATGGCCACCGTCATGAACCACGTCGGGTATCAATACGTGACCATCGGCAACCACGAGTTCAATTACGGCAAAGCCAACTTGAACGCGTTTTTGGATGGCTTGGACGCAACGATTCTCAACTGCAACCTGTTGCATCCCGACGGCACGCCCTACCGCGGTGTGACCTACGACATTATCACGTACGACAACGGACCGCGCGTGGCGTTCATCGGCGCAACCACGCATTACATCCCCAACTGGGAACAACCATCCCATTACGCGGACATCGACATCCGGGACGCCTTCGCAGCGTTGCAACAGACGGTCGCCCAGATTCGCAATGACGTCGATCTCATCGTTGTCAGCTATCATGGTGGGTTCGAACGCAACTTCGACACGTTCGAGCTTGACGTCGAAGACACCGGTGAAAATCAAGGATCGAAAATCCTCAAGGACATCCCGGACATCGACATTCTCCTCACCGGTCACCAGCATCGCCTGCTCCATGGCAACAAGTTCGGCACCACCTACAGCCAACCCGGTTTCAATGCCCAGCATGTCATGGAGTTGAACATCGTCGGCACGTTCGACGACGGCTGGACGT
This sequence comes from uncultured Mycoplasmatota bacterium, assembly GCA_913062645.1. Taxonomy (GTDB): domain Bacteria; phylum Bacillota_I; class Bacilli_A; order Izemoplasmatales; family Izemoplasmataceae; genus Xianfuyuplasma. Next base: position 714,294 of record CAJXVW010000001.1, on the reverse strand, counting down.
TTGCCATCGATACCACCTTGCACGATGTCACAGACGTTACCGCCGATCCCGTCGTCCTGGCGTCGATCAAGGACGTGGAGGCCGCAACCCAGATCTATCTCGACACGCCCGTCGGCCATCTGGATGCCGACTACACGATCACCGATCAGATCGCTGCCCGCATCGAGAAACACCCGTTGATCGGTTTCATCAATCAGGTTCAGCTAGAAGCGACCAATGCCGACATCTCGTCCTGTTCGCTCGGCAATCACGTGTCCGGATTCCGTCAGGAACTGACGATCCGCGACGTGATTGGGACCTATGTCTTCCCCAACACGCTCGTTGTCAAAGAATTGACGGGCGCGACATTGAAACGGGCGCTTGAACGCACCGCCGAATTTTTCGAGCTCGACGGCGACGACATCGTTGTCGCCGACGAATACAATCATCCGAAACTACAGCTGTACGCGTACGACATGTACGATCCGATCGCATATACGATCGATTTGCGACGCCCGCGCGGCGATCGCATCACCGAACTCACACTTCACGGCGAACCGATTGATCCCGATGCGACTTACCAAGTCGTCATGAACAATTACCGTGCCAGTGGCGGTGGGGAATACCAGTTTCTCCGCGATTGTCCGACGATCGACGACACTCAGACGGAAGTCATCGAAGTGCTGGTCGATTACATCGTCCGCCATCCCCGGCTGACACTGCCCAAAACAACCAACATCAAAATCATCAAATGACATTGCATTGTCGCTTCTTTTGGAGTACAATGGACTGTTGCAATGAGGTGATGACATGAAACGAATACTGCTGTTCTTTGTGCTTCTGCTCTCCGGTTTGCTGCTCATCGGATGCGATCCGAATCAAAGCACCATGGAAGAATCGACACTAGAAACGGTCCGCAGCGCACTGACGATTCCCGAGCAACTGGAATCCTACCAGCTGCCGACGGAACAAGATGGTGTGACCATTCGCTGGTCGGCCAATCATCCCGATGTCCTGTCGGATGATTTCATCACGATCCAACAAGCGATCGATGTCGATGTGGTCTTGACGGCATCACTCGAACAAGATGGAAAGGTCATGACAAAACTGTTTTTCGTCACGATTCTCCTTGATCCCGAGCTCGTCGACGATGAACCGGACGATCCCGTTTGTGACGATGGATTCGAACTGATTGACGGCGAATGTGTGGAAGCCATCGATCCGGCTGCTCAGATCAAAGTCGACGAGGTCGAGGTGTTGCTCACCGACGCCCTCACCGATCCGATGTATCCCAGCGGCATCGAAGTCACCGACGATTTGACGCTGCCCGTCGACCTCGACGGCGTCAGCATCCTCTGGCTGTCCGACCAACCGGCCTATCTGTCCGATACCGGTGTGGTTCAACAACCCGGTGAAGGCGACGATGACGCCATCGTCACACTCACGGCCGAACTGTCGTACGATGGCGTGACGAGCACTCTGGAATTCACCATTGTCGTGCTCGCCGAAGTCACCACCGTCATCTACGACGGCTATTACGCCGGCGCCGACGGTCTCACCGGTGAACTTCTCAAAGCATTTTTGCACGAGTTGATCGATGATCACACCGTCTTATCGTATGCCCAGTTATGGGATGCGCTCGCGATCACCGATGAAGATCCGAACAATCCGGACAATGTCATCCTCCTTTACAGCGGCACCAGCATGGACGAGGACAACCATGGCGGTGATCAGACCGATTGGAACCGCGAGCATGTGTGGCCCCGCAGTCACGGTGATCTCGAGGATCTCGGCGGACCGGCTTACACCGACCTTCATCACATCCGCCCGACACTCGTTCCCGTCAACGGTGCCCGCGGCAATCTCGACTTTGACGAAGGCGGAACGCTCGTCAGCGGGACCACTGATTGTTACAAGGACGGCGATTCCTTTGAACCGCGCGACGAAGTGAAAGGCGATGTCGCCCGCATGATGTTCTACATGGCGGTCCGCTACGAAGGCGGCAGCGGGGAACTCGATCTGGAACTCAACGACAACGTCAACAACGACGGACCGTTTGTCGGTCGACTCAGCGTCCTCCTCACCTGGCATTACAACGATTTGCCAGATGCGTTCGAACGCGCCCGCAACGAAGCGATTTTCGGCATTCAAGGAAACCGCAATCCGTTCGTCGACCATCCCGATTTCGTCACCCTGATTTTCGGTTCATGACAAAAGGAGCTCCGTGGAGCTCCTTTTTTTTGTAGGTGCTGGATTCTTAGTTAGTCCTCGTCGATTTCGACTTCGATGTCGAAATCCGGGGGACTCTCCACGACAACGACCTTGTACAGGCCGTCATCAATCTTGAATACGTCGATGTGATGCCCTTTGGCGCCAAGGTCATTGACGTAGGCGACCAGTTCATCTTTCGACGTGATCAGTTTCGTCGTCATCTTCCCAAGGGGAGGACGGGGGTGCATGCGCCGGTGACGGTGATCGCGGTCACGGCGGTGTTCTTCTTTGCGAAACGGACGATCATTCGGTCCGAAACGTTCGACGTGGATTCGTTTTTTATCCATTCTCTCACTCTCTCTCGCACCTACACCGTCATTATACACCCGGCGGGAAAGGTTCGTCAATGACGCGTGTGCGTCGCGAAGTGATCAGGTAGATGCCGCCGAGGATGACGGCCAGTCCGAGACCCATTCGCCAGGTGATCGTCTCATTCAGAATCAACGCGCCAAACACCACACCGAAGACCGGCATCAGATACGTTGTCATCAGCGCTTTGACGGGACCGACGTCACGGATCAAGCGAAAGTAGATCATATAGGCGGTCGCCGTCCCAAGGGCGCCAAACAAGGCCAACAGGCCGACGATCGAAGCCGTGATCGGTTCCCGGATGGGAGCAAGCAATCCAAACGGCAGGAGACTGATGCCGCCAAACAGCATCGACCCCAGTACCAGGTGCGACGATTCGATGTGCGCGACATGACGTTTGATTACGGCACCACTGAGCCCATACATGCTGGAGGCGAGAACGCAGGCGGCAATCGCGACGTACAACAGGCCGTCGGACGTGACGGTGCGGACGGTTGAAATGATCGCGACGCCGATCGTCCCCAAGAGCAGCCCGAACAACTTGCGGCTCGTCACCACTTCGTTGAGCAGCAACGCGCCATAGACCATGCCGAACATCGGAGCGGTCGAGTTGAGGATGACGCTCAAGCTCGCCTGAAGGTGAAGGGCGGCGAAGCTGTACAGCACAAAGGGAATCGCCGAGTTGATCAAACCGATCAGCCAGAACCATTTCCAATGGGCTTTCCAATCCAGACGCTCACCGCGAATCACAAACACGATGCCGAGCGATAACGCTGCGAACAACAGGCGAAAACTGGCGGTGAAGATCGGTCCGAGGACCGGTGACAACACGCGCATGAACAAAAACGAGCTGCCCCACAGGGCGCTGATCACGACCAATCCGGCAAACTGCGTGCGAGTCATCTCGGTACCTCCTTTTGGTGAACTTCTGTGTTCCATTATACCGCGACTTGGTTGATTTGCCCAGTCCCCATTGCAATCTTGATGAAAACCCTTTACAAACCGCCGTCGATGTAATAAAATGAAAAGTCCCCCCGAAGGAGGTGGCGATATGTTTACCATCCGCTACAACAACACCGAAGTCCAGTTCGATCAGGCGATCCGTCTGCGCGATCTGATTGAAGATCCCGACCACAAATATCCGGTCGCCCGCGTCAACAATCGTCTCCGCGAAATGTCCTACAAGTTCGCTTACGACGCCGACGTGGAGTTTCTGACGCTCGACAACCGGGAGGTTGTCCACGTCTACGAAGCCAGCTTGCGATATCTGATCGCAATGGCTTTTCACAACGTCTATCCCGACTATCAGATCAAATTCAAATACTCCGTTTCACGATCGATTTTCTGTTACATCGTCAACGATCTTGAAGCGGACATCAAGGATATCCTGAAGACCATCGGTGCGGAAATGGAGCGGCTTGTCAAACTCGATCTGCCGTTCGTCCGCAAATCCGTCACAACCGAAGAAGCCAAAGCCTTCTACGAAGACAACCATTACGAGGACCGCATCGACATTCTCAACTATCGCCCCGATGACACCGTCCATTTCTACACCTGTGACGGATACATGAACTACATGTACAGCTACATGGTGCCATCCACGGGATACTTGGCCGAGTTTCACATGTTCCCCTTCGACATCGGATTCCTGATTCAATATCCCCGTGCCGAGGCAGACGGCGTGATTCCGCCCTATCAGGCCGCTCCCAAATACATTGACACATTGCGTCGCGCCAGCGTCTGGGCGAGTGTCGTCGAAGCCGACACGATCGCCAATTTGAACCGACACGTCCACGCCAACAGCGTGGTCGACTTCGTTCACATGTGCGAAGCGAAACACAACGCACTTCTCACCGAACTCGGCGATCGCATCGCCAAGAACAAGCAACAGATCCGTCTGATTGCCATCGCCGGTCCGTCCTCGAGCGGCAAAACGACGTTCTCGAACCGGTTGCGCATTGAACTGATGACCCGTGGTTTGCGCCCGATTACGATCAGCCTCGACGACTATTACCTTGCGCGCGATCTGATTCCCAAAGAACCCGACGGCAGCGTCGATCTCGAACACATCCACGCCCTCGACGTCGAACTGTTCAACCAGAACATGATGGATTTGATCGCCGGCGTGGAAGTCGATCTGCCGATCTTTGACTTCACGACCAAGGAACGCGGTGGATATCGTAAACTGAAAGTCACCGAAGACAACCCGATCATCATCGAGGGCATCCATGCCTTGAACAACGAACTGACGAACCGGATCCCCAAGGAACAGACCTACAAGATCTACATCAGTCCACAACTCCAATTGAATCTCGATAACCATAATCCGATCAGCATCACCAATTTACGCCTGCTCCGCCGGATCGTCCGCGACCATCAGTTCCGCAACGCATCGGCACTGCGCACGATCACCATGTGGGACAGCGTCCGTGCTGGTGAGTTCCGCTGGATCTACCCCAACCAGGAACATGCCGACTTCGTGTACAACTCCGGGCTTCAGTACGAACTGAACGTGCTGAAGAAATATGCGCTCCCGACATTGCAGGAGATTCCCAACGACAGCGAACACTTCATCACCGCCAACCGGCTGATCAAGTTTCTGAAGTATTTTGTCGACATCGACGACAAGTTCGTTCCGAACAACTCGCTGTTGCGGGAATTCATCGGCGGAAGTTGTTTTCAGGAAGATTGACCAGTAGCATATAGTCTGACTACTCCTTCCTTTAAAACCAAATCAATACAATGTTTCAAAACCACGCATGATCATTAACCACCAAAATCAGAGGTAACGAAAAAGGCTATCAAACCGATAGCCTTTTTGTTTTAGTATTGGGTCTTGTCCTGTTTGTTCTGCCACTCTCTGAACGGCTCTAAACAGTGGTCGCAATCGATCGTATGAATCTCGACTTGCTCTTTGGTCGCGGTCTTGTTGATGACGTCGTAGATGTACTGATCGTCAAAATCAATCGCCGCGGCGTCGTAACGTGACGCTCCAAAGTAAAGTCGTTTCATCTTCGCCCAGTGAATCGCGGCGAAGCACATCGGACACGGTTCGCAGCTCGAGTAGATTTCACAATCCGACAAGTCGAAGCGGCCGAGTTTGGCGGTCGCTTTGCGAATCGCGACGACCTCGGCGTGGGCGGTCGGATCGTTGGTCTTCAGCACCTCGTTGTGACCGGTTGCGATGATTTCACCGTCTTTGACGATGACGGCCCCGAATGGCCCGCCGTCGCCGGCGCGCATGCCTTGGAACGCTTCTTGAACCGCTACGGTCATGAATTTGTTCATACCATCTCGTCCTTTCTATTTGTCGCCCATGGTCATGACCATCACGGCCTTGGCCGTATGCAGTCGGTTTTCCGCCTCCTGATAGACGATCGAGTGAGGACCGTCGATGACGCTGTCCTCCACCTCGTTGCCGCGGTCGGCGGGCAGGGCGTGCATGTATTTGACATCGGGGCTGGCGAGCGCGATCATCGCTTCGGTGCATTTCCAGTCCTTGTAGGATTCGAGCAAGTCGTCGATGACCTCGGACGACTGGTTGGTGACCCAGCTGCCCCAGTTTTTCGGGATTACGACGTCGGCGTCCTGATACGCCTCGGCCATGTCGTGGGTGATGCGGAACGTTCCGCCGCCTTGTTCGGCGTTTTGTCTGGCTTTGGTGATGGCCCAGTCGGGAAGATCGTAACCTTCGGGATAGGCGAGCGTGACATCCATTGCGTAACGCGGGAACAGGAGAATTTGCGTGAGCGGCACGCTGATCGGTTTCTTGTGGCTTTTCGCATATGCCCAGATGATCGAGACCTTGATCCGTTTGCCTTCTGGGAATACTTCCTGAATCGTCATCAGATCGGCCAGACCCTGCATCGGATGATAGAGATCGTCCTGGAGGTTCATGACGGGTACCGTGGCGTGTTTGGCCATCGCATTGAGATACTGGTTGCCGACGCCCCAGAAACAGTTGCGGCAGGCGATGCCGTGGCCGTAACTGGAGAGGATGACGGCCGTGTCCTTGGCACTCTCACCGTGCGAGATCTGCATTGTCGAGGTGTCAAGAAAGTTGGCGTGACCGCCCAGTTGAGCGATGCCGGCTTCCATCGAGTTGCGGGTTCTGGTCGATTGTTCGAAAAACATCAGAAACGATGTCTTGTTCTTGAGGTAATCGGTGATGTCGTTGTTGTAGAACTGGCGTTTCAGTTCGTTCGAGACCTTGAGGAGAACGTCGATTTCATCCTTGCTCCAGTCCTCGAGGGTGATGAAGTGTTTGCCTTTGAACCGTGGTTTCATTGTCCTGTCTCCTTCTTGTTGAGGGTGAGAAATGTCGTGGGTATCATCGCGTACATCGCCGCCGCCTCAACCAGTTCGTTTTTCCAGGTTCGCTCGTTGGGTGCGTGGGCTTGATCTTCGTGACCGGGTCCAAAGCCGATGCACGGGATGTTGTAGCGGCCCATGATCGAGACCGCGTTGGTCGAGAACGTCCATTTGTCGACGATCGGTTCGGCCCGGAACAAAGCCCGATAACTGGCGATCGTCGCCTGGCACACGGGATGGTCCTCCGGCAACACCCAGGTTGGGAAAAAGGCCTTGGTCGGATAGGTGAGTCCGGTGTAGGACGGACGCGCGTAATCGTACATCTCGACCACGGCGCCGGCTGCTTGAACCGATGGCAGCGCGCGGATTTCAGCAAGGGCACTGTCGTAGGTTTCACCGGCCGTCAAGCGGCGGTCGACGGAGATCGAACAGCCATCGGCGACGGCGCAGCGGGATGGCGAAGAATAGAAGATTTCACTCACCGTGAGCGATCCCTTGCCGAGAAAATCGTCGTGTTTCAGACGGGGATGCAGTTGCTCGAGTTCCTGGAGGATCGGCGCCATCTTGAAAATCGCGTTGTCGCCTCGTTCGGGGGCACTGCCGTGACAGCTGACGCCACCGACCGACACCTTGATTTCCATGCGACCGCGGTGACCGCGGTAAATCCGGCAGCTGGTCGGTTCGGTGATGACCACGAACTCCGGTCGAATGTTCGATTCTTCAATGATGTACTGCCAGCACAAACCATCGCAATCTTCTTCCTGGACGGTCCCGGTGATGAGCAACGTGTAATCCTTGGCGAGATCAAGATCTTGGATGATTTTGGCGGCGTAGACCATCGACGCCATGCCGCCTTCCTGATCACTCGCACCGCGGCCGACGATGATGTCGTCATCTTCGTAGCTGTCGTAGGGATCGTAGTCCCAATTGCGACGTTCGCCGACACCAACCGTGTCGATGTGCGCGTCCATTGCGATCAGACGAGGTCCGGTTCCGATGTAGCCGAGAATGTTGCCCATCGGATCGATCTCGATGCGATCGAAGCCGACGGCTTCCATTTCCGCTTTGATGCGGGCGATGACGGCTCCCTCTTCGCAACTTTCCGAGGGAATGCGGATCATGTCGCGGAGAAACGCGCTGATGTCATCGCGATAGTGTTCCGCGCGTTCGCGAATCCGATCGGCAAGGTTCATGATCCGTCTCCTCTGAGCGCTTTGATGCGGTCGTTGTAATACTCGATCTTGCGGTATTCGGCATCCCAGAAGGAGGGCTGTTTCATGCGGTCGAGATACGCTTTGTCATAACCGAACTTGAGCCAGTCCAGTTCTTTTTGATGGAACAGCTGTTGTTTCCGTTCGGGCGTGCGGAAATCGTACACGTCCTCGTTTCCGATTTTACGGAATATGTCATGGAACCAGCGACGCAGGACGAAATCTTCGGTTTCGAGATAACGTTGCTCCAGATCTTCCAGTACGCTTTCATAGCGGTCGAACCCGTCGGTCGCAACGGTCACGACATTGTCATCGGCCCCGAGACGGAGATGTTTGGCCATCTTGATGGCTCCGATGACGTTGCACAGACCACTTGGTCCGAAGGTGTCGGCCAGTTCCAGCGCGGTGTCACGATCAATGCCTTGTTCAACGAGCACGTCAATGCCGTCGTGGATGATTTTCAATGCTTTGATCGTGTCATCGTCCTTGATCTGGGCGATGAAGTCGGTATTGAGTACATTGTGGATGAGCGTGCACATCTTGTCGCCGATGCCCTCGATGCGGTGTTGTCCGCGACCGCCATTGGTGAGCGTCGAACATTCGTACGGTTCCAACGCCACCACTTTGCATTCCGGAAAATGCGTCTTGATCTGATCTCCGGCGGCAATCGTTCCAGCGCTGCCAACAGCGCTTGTGAACGCTGCGATGCGGGAGTTACCGATGCCTTTGACGGCTTCCACACAACTCTCCCCGGTGACATGTCGATGGAACCGGTAGTTGGGCAGCAGTTCAAACTGTGCCAGCGAACGATACGATGGATTCTTTTTCAGTTCATAGGTGCGTTCGAGCGTCAGAATGACGTCGCTTTCGGTACCCGGCGTGAGATCGAGCTTGGCGCCGTATTTCTGAATGCGCTGATACCGCTCCTTGCTCATGTTGTCGGGCATGATGACGATTGCTTCGTAGTTCATGAGGTTGCAGATGTAGGACACACCGATTCCGAAATTGCCCGTCGAAGGGCCGAGAATGGTGTGTTCGCCGGGAACGATCTCATTGTCGACACAGCCTTCGATGAGCGTGCTGTAGGCGGGACCGACCTTGTGACTTCCCGATGGGAAATGCTTGCCGATGAGCACGACGATGTTGGCCTCCACACCGGTGAGTTCCTTGGGCAGAACGATCTTGCGGACCTGATTGCGTTCGTCCTTCCACGTGATGTTGAACAAGTTGAGCGGGTCGAGTTCGTTGTCTCGTGCCGCAAGCGCGCGTTTGCGCAGGTCCGGATCGAGTCTGGACGGATCCAGCATCTCGTCATACGTCGGACCGAATGGTATCTGATTCATGATGATTCACCTCTTCTGTCAATGTCTTGTAGTATGGTTTCAAACGGAACGTCCGCTTGCATGTGTCGATGGAGTTGATCGGGATCGATGGCGGAACGGGGATTGGCATGGGCCAGGAACGTCTTGGTATCCTTAAGACCGTTGCCGGTGGCGATGACGACCACGCGGTCATCGCGATCGATCCATCCTTGTTTCAGGGCTTGCTTCAGACCGGCGTAGCCGGTGGCTCCCGCCGGTTCGCAAAACAGTCCTTCGGTCGCCGCCATTTCTCGCTGTGCGGCTAGAATGTCCTCGTCGCTGACCGCCAGGTAGCGACCGTTGGATTTGGTAACCGCCCACATCCCCTTGACGGGATTGCGCGGGACCCCGACGGCGATGCTGTCCGCCAGGGTCGATTCCGCGACGGGGCGCAGTTCGCGATCGTCTTGGTACGCTTCTACGAACGGAGCGCAACCACTGCTTTGCACGCCATAGATTTGGGGGATGTACTCGATGAGACCGAGATTCCACAGATCGAAGAAACCTTTGTACACGCCATAAATCGTGCACCCATCGCCCACCGATACAAACACCGCGTGAATCGGTTGAAAATCAAGTTGTTCGGCAATTTCCAAAGCCACCGTCTTCTTGCCTTCGACCAGATGGGGATTGATCGCGGCATTGCGATTGTACCAACCATAGGCATCGATGAATTGTTTCGACGTTTCGTAGGTGGTATTGTAATCGGCGTCAACGGGGATCACGTCGGCACCGAAGGCGAGCATTTGGGCTTGCTTGCCGAGTGGCGATCGGCCGGGAACGAAGATGACGCTGTTCAGATTCAATTTCGCAGCATTGCCGGCGAGGCTGGATGCTGCATTGCCGGTTGAACTGCAACAAATGGTCCGATGACCGCCTTCGATTGCTTTCAAGCAGGCAACGAGACTGGCGCGGTCCTTGAGCGAAGCCGTTGGATTGACGCCTTCATCCTTGAAGTACAGGTGTGGAAGACCGAGTTCCTTGGACAAGCTTGTGGAGCGATACAGCGGTGTCCACCCAACTTGCAGCGTCGTTTGAGCATCATATGATGCAATCGTCATCAGCGGTTGGTAGCGTAGCATGTGGCGCAGTGTGTTCTGCTGGAAATAGGCTCGGTTGACAACCTCAGACATCCGCTGGTAATCGTATCGAACATCAAGAATGCCCTGTTCTTTACAATCGGGGCATGTCATGAGATCATCGCGATAGGGGTGTGTCTTGCCGCAGATGGTACAAAGCAACCCGGTTGCGTACGTCATTCACTCCACCTCGATTTCGGTCAGCGAGAAGGTCGTAACATCAAACAATCCGCGATCGGTGAGTTTCAGATCGGGGATGACCGGCAAACTCATGAATGCCAGCGACAAGAAGGGATCGTCAACTTGTTTGGTGACCCCCAGTTGCCGGGCTTCATGCTCCATCTTTTTCAGCTTGTCGCACACTGTGTCGATGTCCTGGTTGGTCATGATGCCGGCGATTTCCAACGGAAGGCTCTCGACGATCGACCCGTTGTGAACGATGGTGATCCCACCCTGGATCCGTTTGAGTTCCTCGATGGCCTTCATCATGTCGGCATCGTTGTCACCAACGACCACGAGATTATGAGAGTCGTGGGCAATCGTCATCCCGACGGCGCCATCTTTCAGTCCATAACCTTCCAAGAGCCCCACACCGACGTTTTTGGTGTAGTGATGGCGCTCGACGACGGCAATCTTCAGAATGTCGTCGTTGGGATTGTTGACATACAGCCCGTTGTTGCGTTGAACTTTGCGAATGACTTGTTTGGTCGTCACATTGTTGGCAATCAATTGAATGACTTTGACGTTATCGGATTTCAACGGAAGATCCAGCTTGATATCGTCGATGTTGTACTTGACGGTATCCACGACATGGATGCTTTCGAACCGATGCGTCTCAAACGTGACCTGGCCGTTTTGTGCGACCGGTTGTCCCGCGATGTATACGTTGCTTGGCTGAATGTCATTGAGATCGTCAAACACGATGAAATCCGCCTCATAACCAGGTGCAATCGCACCGACTTGATTGAGCTGATAGCAATTGGCGGTATTGATCGTTGCCATCCTGATTGCGTCGATGGGATCGACTCCGTTGGCAATCGCCAGATTTACATTGTAATTGACGTGTCCTTCTGCTAGGATGTCCATCGGATGTTTGTCGTCGGTGCAAAACAGCAAGCGATGAATGTTTTTCGGAGTGACCGCCGGCAAGAGATCGACGACATTCCTGGTTTGCGATCCTTCGCGTAGATGAATGTACATTCCTCGTTTGACCTTCTCATGAAGTTCGTCAATCGTGGTACTTTCATGATCCGTTCGAATGTGATGAAGCAGATAGGCGTTTAGTTCTTTCCCAGTCACGTTCGGAGCGTGTCCGTCTATCACATAATCTTCCATAATGCTTAATTTGTTCATCATCGATTGTTCGGCATGTATGACACTGGGATAATCCATGACTTCACCCAGTCCAAGTATGCCTTCCCGTCTGCGGAGACTGTAGATGTCTTCCGCATCAACGGTTGATCCAGACGTTTCAAACGTTGTGGCAGGGACGCAAGATGGAATCATCAGGTGCACATTCAAAGGTGTGTCCATGCTGCTGTTAAGCATGAAACCAAGTCCTTTGACGCCCTTGACATTGGCGATTTCATGAGGATCTGCAATCACTCTTGTTGTACCTTTTGGAATTACTAGTTTAGAGAATTCAGATGGGGTCAACATACTTGATTCAATATGCACGTGCCCATCAATGAATCCAGGAGCTACATACGCACCCTTCACATCAATTTCTTGTTTTCCATGGTATTGACCAATACCGACAAAAATGCCGTCTTGAACAGCAATATCGGCACGTTCCGTCGTCGCATCGAAAACATTGATGATGGTGGCATTCTTGATGACTAAATCGGCTGGTTGCTGCGCTAGCGCGATCTCCGACAGTTGTTTGTGATTCATCGGATCACTCCTCTTTCAAACTACTGATGAATTGCTCCAAAAGATTCATTGCAACGTTCATCCGATATTCTTTGTTGGATCGCTGATCATCAATCGGTCGGATGTACGTTGCGTATGCTTCTTGCAAGCTCTTGACTTGTTGTTGCAGTTGTTTGACGGTCTTTCCTTCGTATTCCATTTCGATGTCGCGAACGCGGACCACCGTTGGTGCAACCGCACCGAATGCAATGCGAAGATCGGTAACGTGTTTGCCTTCGATCCGCACCGATCCCGTAAACGACACTTTGCTAATGGCATCGGCTTTGCGTCCCCCTACCTTGCGAAACATCTGGAACGTAAAGGGGTCTTTGGGTATGACGATTTCCGTAATCAGCTCATTGTTGTCGAGAATCGTCTTACGTGGTCCCTGAATGACCTGAGCTATCGGCAGCAGACTGTTTTGTGATTTGGATTGAATGCGTACCAGTGCATCCAGTGCGTACAAAATCGGCAGGCTGTCTCCTGCCGGCGATGCATTTCCGATGTTTCCGGCAATCGTCGCCATGTTACGAAGACCAGGTGCGGCAATGATCGCAATGGCATCCTTGAGAAGCTGCGGTGTCGCAGGATGATCGAGCAGAACGCTCATCGGTGTCACTGCTCCAATATATACGTTTTTATCATCTTCGTTCACATAATTCAGTTCGGAAAGATGGAACACATAGACCGGATCGCTCGTGAACGTTGGCGGCAGTTCCGCCCAGTTGCGGCGCTGCACCATCAGATCGGTCCCGCCGGCAACAATCGTCGTGTAGTGCCCGTCCATATAATCAAGAGCTTCTTTCAGCGAATTTGGGATGATGTGTTTCACCATGTTCCTTCGCCTTCTTTCGCCGCTCGCTCAATCGCGCGGAAAATCATGTTGTATCCGGTGCACCGACACAGATTTCCCGACAACCCGATCTGGATCTGTTCGCGCGTCGGATGCGGGTGTTTTTTCAACAGCGCATACGAGGCCATCATCATGCCCGGTGTGCAGATGCCGCATTGCACGGCACCTTCCTTGCTGTAGGCCTGTTGCAGCAACTTGCCTTCCTTGGTTGTCGCAATCCCTTCGATCGTTGTTACACGTTGTTTGTGCACGTTGGCAAGCGGCACCAGACAGGAATTGGCGAGTTGGTCGTTGATCAACACCGAACACGCGCCACATTCCCCTTCACCGCAACCTTCCTTGGCACCGGTCAGATGCAATCGGTCACGCAATACGTCAAGAAGCCGCAGCGACGGATCGGCGGTGATGGTCACTTGCTCGTGATTGAGTTCAAAGGTAATGTCATTCATCGTTCATCAACTCCATGATCCGTTCGGGGGTGACGGGAATCTCGTGAATTTCTTTGCCAATCGCCTGTTCAATGGCAAGGGCGACGGCCGGTGCGCCTCCGACCAACGTCAGTTCACCGGCCCCTTTGGCACCATAGGGCCCAAGCGGATAGGGATTGTCCATCAGATAATTGTGCATCGGTGGGGTGTCGACACTGGTGGAAATGATGTAATCGGTGACGTTTCGTTGTTGGATCACGCCTTGTTTATGATTCATCACTTCGAGATAACCGAGCCCTAGTCCTTGCAGTTGGCCACCGTCGGCCTGGCCGAGAATGACCTGTTCGTCGATGGCTTTGCCAACGTCATATATGTTCCAGGTTTCCAGCACGGTGACTTCATAGGTTGCCGGATCCACTTCCACCTCGACGATGTTGATGCCCCAGGAATAAGCCGGATAGGCATCGCCGTGGAAGGTCGTTTCATCCCACTTGATGTAGTCGGGCTGGACGTAGCGTTCTTCAATCCACTGGTCCTCCCCGGCGTTCCACTCGTCACGCAAGCGACGTGCGGCCCGGGCCACCAGGCCACCGACGATCATCATCGTGCGGCTGGCGACGGTCGGTCCGGAATCCGGAACGAAGTTGGTGTCGGGATTGTCGTATATCACTTGCGACATGGGAACATCGAGAATCGTGGCGACGAGTTTCGTCATCGTTGTCTTGACACCTTGTCCCATGTCGACCGCGGCAATCAGGATCTCGACCTCGTCTGTTGTTCGCTTGTGCAATTTCACGCGCGCTTTGATGTGCGTCGCTTCTCCGCTGCCGGTAAACCCGCAGCCATGCAGAACCCAACTCATGCCAATGCCGCGATGGGAATCGGGGCTGGCATATCGTTCGCGCTTGTTCAAATAGTCCGATTCATCGAGCACGCGCGACAGCATCTCCGGCATGATGATCGGATCTCGGAACGTTCCGCCGGTTGACGTATGGTCGCCTTGTTTCGCCAGATATCGTTGGCGAAATGCCAGCGCATCAACCTTCAGTTCCGCTGCGACGTGATGCATGAACATTTCCACCGCGAACAGCATCTGCGGAGCACCGAAGCCGCGGAACGCGCCATTGGGCACGGTATTGGTGCGGTAAACGTCGCCGGTGACATCGAGATGATCGATGGTGTAGACTCCGGTCGTCGCGATCAACGCGCGCGACAGCACGACCCCGCTAAGGCCGATGTTGGCGCCACCGTCGAGACCGACTTCGCTCTGGATGCCGAGAATTTCGTTGTCCTTGACGTAAGCCGTCATCGTAATGTGCGACGGATGACGCTTGGTCGTGGATTCGACATCCTCCTCGCGCTCATAAATGAGTCGAATCGGCTTGCGGATGACTTCGATCGCGACCGCCAGTTGACAGGCGATCAGCGAGGGAAATTCTTCTTTGCCACCAAATGCGCCGCCAACGGTCGCTTGTCGGACGCGCACGTAGTCGTCCGCGCAGTTCAAGGTCCGAATCAGGGCGTTTTTCACATAGTAGGGACATTGCAGGCTACCTTCGAGAATCACCTGTTTGCCATCATGGTAGCCGATCATGCCTTGTGGCTCGATGTAGAGTTGTTCCTGATAACCGGAGTGATACTCGCGGCGAATGACCTTGTCGGCTTGTTCCTTCACCTTGGCGAGATTCCCCTTGGTGAAATGATAGTGGACCACCGAATCGGTCCATTCGAACTGCGGCACCTCGATGTCGTATTCGATGTGGATGTCTTTCATCAGCTTTAGTACGACACGCTTGTCAGGACCGATCACGAGCAGGATCGGTTCTTGGTAATAGGTAACTCGGTCGGCCGCAAACACCGGCTGATCGTCGGCAATGATGTTGACGACGTTCTCACCGGGCACATGGGTGTGATCGATGATGTGATAGCCCGCGGGCAGTTCCGGGTAACGGCGCCGCAAGATGCGTGCCTTGGCGTGGGGACTGCGCAAGGTCTTCGCATAGAGTGCGTTCTCATAGCGAATGTCGTTGACGTATCGTTCGTTGCCGAACGCCTTTGGTACACTGTCAAGTTTGGGAATCGATCGGGATATGTCGTTCATCGGCTACCTCCTAACGCAACGCCGCGACCGGGCACTTGCTGATGCAAAGCCCACATCCGAAACAAAGGTCCGGATCAATGTGAATCGCGTCGTCCATGGTGATGGCGAAATACGGGCAGATCCGTTCGCACAGACCACACATCGTGCATGGCTCCTCGAGCCACGTCGGGACCTGTTTGGCATAGCGGACCGGATTGGCCAGCGTTGTCTTTTTAATGGCTTCGATGCTGTCGAAGCCCAGTTTGTCCAAGGTCTCTGGCAAACGCTTGAGAATCGTCGCATAGAGATCCTTGCCCTTGAGCAGCGCGGCGCTGAGCATCTGCACGGCGTCGGCTCCGGCGAGCAGGAACTCGACGATGTCCTCGGCATTGCCTATGCCACCGACACCGATCACGGTGAAATCGGGCATCGCTTGTTTGATCGTGTATACGGTCGCCTGGGCCAGGTGCTTGATGACTGGGCCGCTGGTCCACACGAACCCGCTTTCCGGTGCATACTCAATGGCACGCTTGGCCGCGTTGATGTACATGGTCGGACCGAGGCTGTTGATGGCGACCAGGCCGCTCGCACCTGCGTCGCGAACGGCTCTCGCAAAGCCGATCGGATCCGTCAAGTGGGGGCTGATCTTCATGTACACCGGCTTGTCGGTATGGCTGCAAATGGTTCGCACGGTGTCGGCGATTACCGTCAGATCGGTACCGACGTAATGCGTCGATATTTCGAACGCATCGGCGAACGGATCCAGTTTCGGAATCAGTTCGTCCATGTCATCCTTGGTATAGCCGACACTGATGATCAGCGGTCGTGTCTTGGCCGCCTGCAAGGTGGGCAGGAACTCGGTGATCCATCGTTCCGCGCTGTGTTCGCTCCACAGTTCGGAGTTCATCACGAACTGACGGTCGCCATAGATGCAGGGGCGCGGGATGTGCGGCTCTTTGGTGGAAATCGTCTTGGTCACCAGCGCACCGACGCCCAAGTCCTGGAGGTACAACAACTTGTCCGCATCACCGACCAATGGTCCGCTGGCGGGCATCAGGGGATTGTCGAGTACGAAACCGTCAAAACGGGTGGTGAGTTTGCTCATGATGATTCCTCCTTTGCAACGCGGTCCCACAGTGAAGCGGCGAGATCGCGGGCGCGGCGATAACTGAATTGCACCGTCGGTGTCACTTGTCCGTGCGACAGCACCTGTCGTCCGGCGACGAAGACGTCGTCCGGTTGAAAACTCCGAAACAGACCGAACATCATGTGACCCATCGCGTTGGCGCTGTTGATCGGCGTCGGCGGATCGTAAGGGATGAGCATCAGATCGGCGGCAAAGCCGCTTTCCAGTCGTCCCAGTTTCACACCGAGTCGTCGTGAGGCATAGGCATACGTCGTATCGATCAGATCGATCAACTCGTCGAAAGCAAAGCCGAGCGGCGAACGGGCTTGCTCGTGCATCGCGAAATAGAGCGACAGGTATTCACCGGCGATGTTGTGCGAGATGCCGTCGTTGCCGATGATCACGTCGATGCCGTGGTTGCGGAATCGACGGATGTCCGGAAGTCCGACACCGTTGTTCATGTTGCTGGTGACGTTGACGGCAATCACGGATTGATGCTTGGCGATGAGGTCCAACTCCTCATCGGTGGTATGGATGCAGTGGGCGAGCAGCGCGTCTTTGGACAAGAGTCCGAACGACGCCAAACGAGGGACGACGCGCATGTGGTGTCGTTCCATGGCCAGTTCCTGATCCTGCGCGCTTTCGGCGACGTGGATGTGGATGGGCGTTGCACCGCGATGTGCCGCAACATTCGTAAGCGTGTCGTCGGACAGGGTGAACGACGCATGCAGTCCAAACAAAGCGGCCGTATCCTCTTTGGGCTGGTTGGCTGCAAACGAGTGATTCTCACGAATCGCCGAGTCGACATCAAACCGATCCGATGTTTCGAAACAGAACACACCGCGCAATCCAACGTCCTTCACAACAGCTTGCTGGAGTTGTGCCAGAGAACCGATGATGGCACCCGAGGCATTGTGGTCGATGATCGTCGTGATGCCATGACGGACGCTGTCGACGGCCGCGACAATGCCGCTGTGATAGACATCCGAAAGCGTGAGATTGCGATCAAAATTCCACCAACGCTGCTCCAGGAGTTCGACGAAATTGGTCGGTGCGAAGGGACCGGTACGACCGCGCGACAGGGTGCTGTATATATGGGTGTGACCGTTGACGAGTCCCGGCATCACGAGCCGGCCTTGACAATCGATTTCATCGTAATCGCCCGGTTTGTAGTCACTCATGTCACCGATCTGGCGAATGAGGTCGTCAAAGAGCACGAAACAGCCTTCGCGGTAGGTGTGGAAATCATAGATCGTGGCGTTGATGAGTGCCTTCATGAACGGATTCCTCCTCGGTTGACATACTGTCCCCGGTGTTCCTGCAAGATGCCGTTGCGCAACGCGAATCGACCGCGGATGATGGTGCTGACGACCTTTCCCTTGGTCGGGAAGTTCGCATAGAGGGTATGATCGGTGGCGCCGTGATGATCGACGATTTTGGATGGGCCCAGGTGATAGACGAACAAATCCGCATCGCTGCCTTCGCGGATCACGCCTTTTTGCGGATAGAGATGATGGCATTTTGCGACCTGGCTCGTCATCTTGTCGATGATCGCATCGCCGAACAGACTGTACATCACAGGGAAACTGAACTCGACGCCGGCGATCCCGAGCGGCATGTTCTTGAGCAGCGTGTTGTGCTTGTCGGCACGATTGAAACTGCAGTGATCGGTACCGATCGCATCGACGTCGTCGATCAACCGCTGCAACAATTTGACATCAGCCCGCGGACGCAGGGGGGGTGCCATCGTGTACAACCAACCATCCGGCTTGTCCCACACGCTTTTGTCAAACACCATATAATGGGGACAGGTTTCCACAAAGAATTGCTTGTGCAAGATGTCGTAAAACTTGTCTTTCAATGCTTCAAGGGTCTTGCCGCTGCTGAGATGAACCATGTACAGTCGACCTCCGGTGCCTCGTACGTAAGCCGCCAGCTTGAGGGCTTCGTCCGTCTCGCTCGTACGGGGCCGACTGCGTTCCAGATCGCGGTAGGTGAAGGTCGGATCGAGATCGATCTGGCGATCGTCCTCGATGTGCGCAAGTACGGTGAATCCGTCTGTTTTCGAGCGCTCCAGCAACGCCAGTATTTCGTCGTCGTAGGTACGCCGATCGCTATCGGAATAGGTGGTGAACAGTTTGACGGTCTTGAGACCGAGTTCCTGCATCAGATCGGCGATCGCATCGGTTTCGCCGACCGGATTGGCCACGCAGGCATGGAAGGTGTAGTCCGTCATGCTGTCGGCGGCCTCGCGCAATCGCGTGGCAAAGGCATCCCGCAACGCCGCTGCCCGATGCACCGGTCGCAAAAAGTCGATGACCGTCGTCACCCCGCCGAAAAGCGCCGATCGCGTTCCCGTGAAGAAGTCGTCACGGGATGTGATCGTCGGCAATTCAAGGTGGAAATGGGTATGCGGATCAATGATTCCCGGCAACACCAGATCGCCACCACAGTCGTAGGTCTCCGTCGCTTTGAGCGATAGCGGGGACACGCTGGCGATGATGCCGTCTTTGACGTAGACGTTGGTGTTGCGGAAATGACCGTCCAGATACACCTTCCCATTGACAATGGCGAGGTCGTACATGGAATCACCTACACTTCGATGATGTCATAAACTTTCAATTTGTATTTGTCAATGATGTCGGGAACGAGATCGTGGCGAACGGTGATGTAGCACTCCACACCGCTATCCACCAGTTCCGCGAACACCTTGTGAAAACATTGATCGTAGAGTTCCAGCTGGCCGATCTCATCCAGGTAGATCGGCGTCACCCCATCCGCAATCAAGGTTCGGATGGTGGTTTCAACATAGGCGAGGGCATCCTGTAAAAACAGATACGGCCCGATTTTGCAGGCGATCTGGTAGTCGCGATGTTTGAACTCGTCGCGCACGACCAGGAGTCTGGTCTCGAGCGTGCTGAGCCGCATGATGTCATACCCATGAACCTTGTGATAGTGCATCCGCTTGATCGAAACAAAGCCGTCACCGGCTTGATTCCGCTGGTACAAATCGGCGATGGTCGTCGATTTTCCGGAATCAATCTTCCCAGTAACGATATGGATCATGATTGCGCTCCCGCATGTGACGTAAGTCGGTCTTCTGATAACTCACCAGCTGCATCTCGGCGGCGATCGAAACGGCGATTTCCGCCGGACTGCCGCCACCCAGATCGAGTCCGACCGGTGCGTAAAACTGCTTGAGGTTGACATCGGTCGCCAGTTCGCTCTTGGTCTTGTCAAGATACTCGGCAAGTTTCTTGGGCGAACACAACATCCCGATGTACTTGAGTGATATGCCTTGCTCAATGACCGCGTGCAACACGTTGTAATCGTGTTTGTGCGACGGCGTGCAGACAATTACGAAACTGTCTTCTTTGAGACCGTGGTCGCGAATGAAATCGGCGAACGGTGCGACAAAAACGTGATCGGCGCCTTCGAATTCCGCCGCGACCGCGTCGCGTTCGTCAATGACGGTGACATGATAGGACATCGTCTTGAGGACCTTGACGAGGGCCTGACCGACATGGCCGGCACCGAACACGTAGACGTATTCACGAGGTCCGATGTATTCGAAAAACAGGGTCACTTTGCCACCGCAGGCCATCGGCAACGTTTCGGTGTCATCGTGCACCCGCCCCTCGTCGAGCAAATAGGTCCGGGTGAAACTGCCGCGACTATTGAACATCGTCTTGGCCAGTTCCCGCGCTTCGTATTCCAACGCGCCACCACCCACGGTGCCGAACGCGCCGTCGGGCGTGACGACCATCTTCTTGCCGACGTCGACCGGTGATTCGCCATGTTTCTCGACGACCGAGACGACCACCACGGGAATGCCGCGGCGCAGATGATCGGCGATCTCTTCATAGATCATGGCATCGCCTCCTTTAGAGGATATAGGTCAGAATGGCGGCAACCACGAACAACACCAATGACACCGCCGGTTGGTAGATGCGGTCGGTGTTCCAGTTCCAGCGGTCGACAACAAAGCGCAGGCCGATCAGGAACACGCTGCTGATCAGACCGCTCAACACGACGAATTCAAGAATCGCCGTGGCGTTTGCCAAATAGGGTGCGAGATTGCCAGTCAAGACATACTGAAGTCCCATCCACGACACGAACAACACCCGCCAGCCGATGCTGGCGATGACGGCCGCGCCCGCTTGATTTTGAATGCGGTCGCTTGCCAACATCGTGATCACGATGACCACGAGGGCGGTTTCCATGATGATGGCGATCATCGGGTTGATCGTCTTGTAGATCGACAGCGACGGCATCAAAAAGTTGACGGATTTGATCAGGGCGGCGACAAGGCCGACATAGATCAGGGCCGGACGGTTGTTGAGACGGCGATACGCCTTGTACAGAATCGCTCCGGCAATCGGGAACATGATCGATCCGGCGATCGTTGCCGGCAGGAAGTGAAGCACATGCCCGATCGTTGCTTCGAGAATGCCCCACAGGGCTCCAAAGAAGAGAATGGTACTGATGGTTTTGATGTTGTTGGTCATGATTGCTGTCCTTTCTCGCGCAGGGCGGTTCGTATTTTTTCGGCGGTGATGGGGAGTGACGTGATGCGTACCCCGACCGCATTGTAGATGGCGTTGGCGATGGCTGCGGGGGGCGTGTCGATGCCGATTTCGCCAACACTCTTGGCACCGAACGGTCCGCTGTCTTCGTAACTGTCGGCGAACTCGGTGGTGAGTTTGTCAACCGACAGGCGGGTCGGCATCAGATAGTCCATCAGACTGTTTTCAATGAGGCGACCGCGTTTGCTGTAGCGGGCGTCTTCATAGAGCGTCATGCCGATGCCTTGAACGATGGCGCCTTCGACCTGGCCTTGCGCCAGTTTGGGATTGATGGTCGTGCCGCAGTCGACGACGCTAACGTAGTTGTGAATGTGCACCTTGCCGGTCTCGACATCGACGTCGAGGTCGACAAGTCCTGCCATGAACGGCGGAGGCGACTTGTGGCCGACGTAACTGCCGGTGGCGACGAGCTGTTTCTGATCCTCGTTGTAATACAGCCGGTTCGACAACTCGTTGATGGTGATTGTTTTGGCACCGGATGCGAACGTCTTGCCATCGAATGAGATGGCATCGGGATCGACTTGGAACACCTGCGCGGCTTCGCGGATGATCATCGCCCGCATTTCCTGGGCCGCACGGTACACGGCGTTGCCGCTGACGTAAGTCGTGCTCGAGGCGTAAGCCCCGGTATCAAACGGAGTCAGATCACTGTCGGAGGAGTAGACGACGATGTCGTCCATGCCGCATTCCAACACTTCGGCGGCGATCTGCGCGAGGATCGTATCGGATCCTTGCCCGATGTCGGTCGCTCCGACCATCAGATTGTAGAATCCGTCGTCGTTCAGTTTCAGTGTTGCGGCTCCCATGTCGATGTAGGGAATGCCGCTGCCCTGCATGGCGATGGCCATGCCGACACCGCGGCGGATGGAATCCTTGGATGTCTTCGTCGGATAGCGTTTCTTCCAGTCGATCAGCTCGATGCCACGGTTGACGCAGTACTCGAGTTTGCAGCTGTCCATCGTCATGGCGGTCCCTTCGGTGCCTTCGCCCATGATGGCGAAGATCGGGGACGTTTCGCCTTCCTTCATCATGTTTTTTTGACGGAAGGCAATCGGATCGAGTCCGAGTGTGTGAACCAATTTGTCGATTGCGCTTTCCAGAGCGAAATTGCCCTGGATCGCGCCATATCCGCGGAACGCTCCGGCAGGAGTGTGGTTGGTATAGGTCACGTGACCGTGAAAACGGACGCTGTTGACTTTGTTGTATAACGGAAGCACTTTGCTGCCGGCGACCATGAACACGGTGAGAGCATGCTCACCGTAGGCACCGGTGTCACTGAGGACGTAACAATCGATCGCACGCAGGGTTCCGTCCTTGTCGGCGCCAAGACGCATGTCGAAACGCATCGGATGGCGCGAGTACGTGGATTCAAAGACCTCCTTGCGACTGTAGACCATTCGCGAGGGGCGTTTGGTCCGCATCGTCACGGCACTTACGAACATCTCTCCGTGGAGCGCCTGTTTGCCTCCGAAACCGCCACCGACCCGTGGCTTGATGACACGAATGCGCGACAGCGGAATCTCGAGTGTCTGTGACAGGATACGACGCACGTGAACCGGGGTTTGCGTCGAGGAGATGAGCACCAGTCGCCCTTGGAAATCCAATCGGGCATTGACGGCGTGCGGTTCCATCATCGCATGGGCTTGCGCCTGGGTATAGAAACTCTCTTCGACGACGACTTCGCACTTGGCGAGTTCGGCCTCGACGTCGCCGACTTCCATGTGATAGCTGGCGGCGATGTTGCGTTTGGGTTCGAAGCCGATCGGGAACATTTCGCAGATGCCGTCTTCGGGATGGAGAATGCTCGGATTGTCGATCGCCTGCTCGAAATCCAGCACGGGATCGAGCAACTCGTATTCGACATCGATGAGTTCCAACGCCTTATCGCACAGTTCGACGGTTTCAGCGGCGACGCAGGCGACTTCGTCACCAACGTGGCGGACGTACTCGTCGAGTACGAACTTGTCGTGCGGTGATGGTTCGGGATAGCCCTGTCCCGCACGGGTGAAGGAATTGCGGGGAAAATCGTTGTGCGTGAGCACCAGTTCCACGCCATCGAGCGCGAGCGCTTTGGTCGCATCGATGCGCTTGATCCGGGCATGGGGATGCGGACTGCGCAGCAGTTTGACAACCAGTGAATTGGGTTCGGTGAGATCGTCGGTGAACGCGGGGCGTCCATGCATCAGACCGTTGCCGTCGATCGACGGAATCTTCGTGTTGACGGTTTTCATGCGCATTCCTCCAGACATTTGAGAATCGCGATGTGTTGCGCCTGATACCCAGTACAGCGACACAGGTTGCCGAGCAGATAATGGCGGATGTCATCGAGTGTCGGATGGGGAATTTCATGTTTGAGGGCATAGACGGTAAGGGCCAGAGCGGGATTGCAGAAGCCGCATTGATCGGCACCTTCGTGTCCCATGTAGCCGGCCAGCGTTTCCACAAAATCATGAATGCCTTCGACGGTGAGAATCTCCTTGCCGGCAACGCGGGCCGTCAGCACACTGCATGACAGGACCGGTTTCATGTCGACAAGGACCGTGCATACGCCGCAGCTGCTGCTGTCACAACCGCGTTTGACACTCAGGATGTGGTGGTTGCGCAACGTGTCCAACAGATGTTCGCCGGGGGCGACATCGAGTTCGCGCTGGCGATGGTTGATCGTCATGGTTACCTTCATTTATTTCACCTCATTCAAAGCTCGACGCAAATGGGCCGACAACAGATCGCGCCGATATGCCTGACTGGCTTTGGCGTTGGAGGACAACTTGATTTCTTCCATGGCCAGTTCAACGGCCGTGGCGATTGTTTGATCATCGATCCTGTCCGCCTGATCGAGATGGGCCATCGCGTTGGTCGCCATGGCTGCCCCGGCGGGGCGGCTGCCGATGGCGATGCGCCAGCGATCGGTGTGGGTGACGGCAACGTTCAAGAGCGCGAAATCGAGTTCCGTGCGACTGATCTTGTGCACTGTGCCGCGGCCTTCTTGCTTGCGGATTCGGATCGCGACCAGGATGTCCGGTTCGCTTAACCGTTTGCTCAGAAACAGATCGAGTGGAACTTCCCCTTGGTGATGGAACACCAGCGTGGTGTCCATGACGGCGAGCACGGGAATGATGTCGCTGAACGAGTAGTTGCCGATGACACTGCCGCCGATCGTCGCCAGATTGCGAACCTGAACGCCCATGATCGAGCCGGCCGCCCGGCTGAGCATGCCGTTCAGATGCGTTTGAATGATGGGGTTGGTCTCCAACTGGCGCAGGGTCACCATCGCTCCGATGGAGATGTCGTCATTTGTCTCGGTGATCGTGTCCAGACCAAGACCGTCCAGCACGATCAAGCGTTCCACATCGTGCTGTCCGAGTCGCATCCAGAGCGTGCCGCCAGCGATTTTTGCGTCCTCATGTTCCTGTAGGAGAGCATACGCTTCTTCAATCGATGTCGGTTGTATGAGTTCGTTGATTCGCATGTCAGTCCATCCTTTCCATGTCCAACAGTTTTTGATATTCGAGCATGTCGTCGATGTCAAACAGGATATGTGGATCATCGACTTCGACATAAGTCACTTCGTGTCGATCACGAAATGCCTTGAGATTGGAATCACTGGGTTCTTGCCGCAAGCTTGCGAGAAGTTCCTTGGCAAGGAAAATCGGATGTCCACGGCGTCCGTGATAGGTGGGTACGCGGATCGGTCCGTCCGCCTGCAGCAACGTTTCGTATGTGGAAGGTTCCACAAGCGGGCAGTCGCCGGGAATCAGGAACACATCGTTGTGGATCGTTCTCGCCCCGCACTGGACGGAGGTGAACATGCCTTCGTCGTGATCGGGGTTGTGGACCATGTCAACATCGGCCGTGCCCGTCCAGTCCTTGGCATAGTTGTCCTGATACTGGCCGGTCACAATGACGATGCGCTCACAGACAGATGCCATCGCCGACATCGTGTGATGAATGATGGGGTGACCGTGAAACGGTAGTTGCATTTTGTTCTGACGCATCCGCTTAGACGATCCGCCGGCAAGAATGATACCATCGACCACTTGCATTCCTCCTTGTTTTTTGGCGTTGTTTTCCGTGCTGCTGCCAAGTCTCTCATAATGGCTAAATGTAGCCCTTTTCTATTGGTAAACGCTTACATCCATATATAAAAAAATATGATATATTAATATATTATATCACAGATTGACCCAAATTGAAATACTCTCTAAATAGACTAAATACAAATAAAAAAAAGAGGATTACTCCTCTTTTGCGAACTCTTCCAACTGTTTGCCTTCCATGCGGAACGGTATCCATCCGCGCAACGGTTTGGCACCGAGATTCTCGTAGAACCGAATCGACGGCTTGTTCCATTCGAGACAGTCCCATTCGAAACGCAGGCAGCCATTGTCAAGCGCCGTCTGAGCCAGGTACTTGAGAACCTTCTTGCCGAATCCTTTGCCGCGTTCGGTGTCGATCACATAGAAATCTTCGAGATGCAGGGTCGGGCGGGATAGGAAGGTCGAGAACTTGTAGAAATAGACGGCGAATCCGATCGGTTCCTCACCTCGACGGATGAAGATGACCTCCGCACGGTTAAGATCGAAAATGTTCTTCTCGATGTCTTCGACGGTCGCCTTGACGTACTTGCGCATCCGTTCGTATTTCGCCAGTTCCTTGACGAAGTAGAGAATCTTGTCCGCTTCGTCACGTCTTGCCTTGCTGATGGTTACATCGCTCATGTTTACGTCTCCTTCTCGTTCAGATATGATGATATCCCTTACATCACTTACAATTCTATTGTACCATAGATTTTTATTTGTCAATCATTTTTACAAGCAAAAAGAAAAAACAGGAATCCGGAGATTCCTATTCTTCGTTTTGGATTTTGTTGAGATAACTGATGATTTTCTGGCGATCGATGATCGTGAACTTGTGGGTGATGTCCTTCTGGAACTCGATCAATTTGGCTTCTTCGAGAACCTTGTAGACGGCCTTGAATTTTTTGAATTTGGTTTGCGACAGATTCAGATTTTCGTCGATCTGGCGGAAGCGATTATTGGTGTCCAAGGTGGTGTAGAGTTTTTCCTCGGTGTACGAGCGCATGACCTTGAGCATGCCGAGCAAGGCGCGACGATCGGATTCGTTTTTGAGATATGGTTGCAGTTTCTCGTAATCGCTCGGTTTCGGCTTGGTCTTGGTACGGGTCGTTTTCGTGCTGCGCGATTTGGTTTCCTTGATCACGCGATAATCATCGATGATCAGGATCTTGTCGGTGGACGACTTGAAGATGGTGCGTTGCGAATCGTCGCGGGTGGCGACGAGCCACACCTGACGGTTGTACTTGCGCAACGTGTTCATCACGATCGAATAGTCGGAATCGCTCGTCAAAAACACGAACAAATCAAAATGCGGGTGATCGACGTGGAGTTTTTCCAAAGCGTCGACGCTGATCATCAGATCGGCGCGGTTCTTCTTGTTGGCGATGTGCGGGGTGTCTTCGATGGTGAAATTGAGTTCGCTCAGCTGATTGCGGAAGCGTTTCAGGTTGTTCGAGTCGCCGATCGCCTTCTTGAGTGCGAACACGGCCTTGTCGACGTTTTCAAATTCATTGCTGACTTGCAGCCGGATGTCGTCGAGCAGGTCCTCGAAATTGATCATGCCTTGGATGTTTTCGACATCCAGATAAATGGCAACGGATATGTGGTTCATGTATATTCCTCCAAACTTTCAATACCATTATAACACAAAACCCGACAAAGTGCCTTGTTTTGTGGAAATCCCCAACAGACACAAAAAAAACTCATCGAAATGAGTTTAGTTTGCGAGTTCTTCGCGTTCCAGTTTCTTGAGAAAATCGTGCAACGGTTTTTCCGGAACGAAGCCGACATTCTGTCCGAGCACGTCCTTGCCGTTGAAGAACAACAAGGTCGGAACACTGCTGACACCGTATTGATAGGCCTGCGGATGTTCGTTGGCGTCGGCAGCGATGAAGACGACGTCCTGAAGATCCTGTTCGGTGGCCAGTTTTTCAAAAATCGGTTTCAGCATCTTGCACGGCGGGCAGGTCGTGGTGGCGAACTTGACGACGGCGATTTTCCCGTCTTGCAAGTAATCCTGAACGGTTTCACTGGCTTTGAGATCGACAAACATGTGAATCACACTCCTTCTTTTTGTACGCTTGTATTGTACTACTTGTCGGGTGAAATGGCAAATAGTTTGCTCGCTAACTAATTGTTGATATTGCTTTGTTCCCGACTGTGGTATAATGGAGCGGGGTGATGACATGGAACAAAACATCAACGCATTCATCCATCATACGATACGCCGCCATGAGGATCGCCGATTGCTTGCCATTGACGCAACGTGCGGGAATGGCCATGACACGCTATTGCTGGCCGAACTCTACGACCAGGTGATCGGTTTCGACATTCAACCGGTAGCGCTGGACGCAACCGCCAAGCGATTGCGTCAGGCTGGTTATGACAATGTCAAGTTGGTCCTTGATTCGCATGCACTGATGGAACGGCATCTGGGTGAGGATTCCATCGATCTCGCCGTGTTCAATCTCGGCTATTTGCCACATTGCGATAAAACAATCATCACCACACCGGATGCAACGATGGCCGCGGTTGAGACGATTCTTCGCCACCTCGCCATTCGAGGTTTGATCGCAATCACCGTCTACACCGGACACCCGGGCGGACAACTGGAAGCCGATGCGTTGACGGCGATGCTGAAGAGCCTTGACAAACACGATTACACAGTAATCGTCCACCGCTATCTGAATCGCCGCCAGGCACCATTCGCGATTTTGATTGAACGCATGCAATAACCCTTTTGTTTTCCCCCGTATCATGATACAATGATACGTTACAAGGAAAGAGTGATGAATATGAAACGACTGTTACTGCTATTGACAATGATCGTCGGTGTGCTGCTCAGCGCATGCACGCCTGCGGAAGACCCATACATCGTCGATTGTGAACGATATCCGACACACGCCGATTGCATCGAAGATGACGAACCACTTGTCTGTGACGATGGATTCGTCGAAGAAAACGGTGCATGCGTCCCGGAAGAAAACAACGTCGACGACTTTCTCGAAATCTATTACATCAACGATTTCCATGGCGCCCTCACCGCCAGCAACAGTCAGATCGGCATCGCCTCGATTGCCAATCTGGTCAACACGCGTCGCAGCGAACATCCCAACAAGGTGTTGTTTCTCGCCGGCGGTGACATCCTGCAAGGCAGCGCCCTGTCCAACTACTACAACGGACTGTCGACGGTGAACCTACTCAATCTGATGGGTCTTGACGCCTTCACAGTAGGAAATCACGAGTTTGATTGGGGTCTTGAAACGATCCTTGATTACACCGATGGAATCGCCGACAACGGCGAGGCAGCGTTTCCGTTCCTTGGCGCCAACATCCATTACAAGGACACTGCCAACATCCCCGAAGGCATCGATCCTTACACCATCATTGAACGAGGTGGTCATAAGATCGGAATCATAGGTACAATGGGGTATGGGCTGGAACGATCGATCGCCGAAAGCCGCATCGCGCCCTACCAGTTCGCCGACCCGATTCCGATCATTCAATCGTATACCCAGTACTTGCGCACGGAGGAAGACTGTGATGTGATCCTGGTCGTTGCCCATGACAGCGGCTACATCAATCAGGAACTGTCCGAACTCGAAGGCGATTTCAAGGTCGATGCGATCTTCAACGGTCACAGCCACAACGAGTACGCCAATCTTCTCAACGGCATCCCCGAAATGCAATCGGGCAGCAGCGGCGAATACGTTGGCTATGTCCGCATCAATTTCTACGACGGCCAGATCGTATCGTATCAAATCGACAACTTGAACAAGTATCAGGATCCGCTCTTCTACGAAGAAGACGTTGCCGTCGCGGCCTTGCTGGAAACGTACATTCTGGAAACCGACGGTCTGTTCAATGACCCCATCATCACGTCCGAAGACTACTACTCATCCTATCAGCTCACCGACTGGATTGCCGGCTTGATCCGCCAGGCAACCGGTGCCGACATTGCATTCCACAACTTCGGCGGTACCCGGACCAGCATTGGGGATGGCGAGGTCATCAGCCTCGGCCTCCTCTATGAAATCTGGCCATTTGACAACGTCATCAAAACCGTTGAACTAACCGGTCGCGAGATCAACACGCTGATTGCCGCCAACTCGCTCGGTTACGTCAGCGCGGTGGAAACATTCGACCCGGACACGCTGTACCTTGTGGCGACCAACGACTATGTCTTCGACAAACCCGACAATCCATTCCTCGAGGGTGTCAATCCGACCAACACCGGATTGCTGCTGCGCGATCTCGCGCAGGCGGAACTGGAACTGCAGGCGACCGTTTACGATCTGTTCCGCATCGACAACGAACTGCTTACCAATCCACCATCCGCCCCCTCCTCATTGCCCATTCATAAAAAAGACGAATCTTAGGATTCGTCTTTTGTTTTAGTTTCCGAAATCGAAGATGATCTTCCACGCATCACCATTGCGCCGCCACGTCGTGACGTACTTGCCGATTTCCCGGTGCGTCTCACCGTCCAGTTCGTATTGCCGTTCGTAGGTTCCGGTCGTCACCGCAAGCGTTCCATCGTCACTGACGAAGGCGCGTGTCGGTTCCCACGTGAACGTCAACTTGGGCAAGGCGTAAATGTACTCCATCAGCGTGACGATTTTATCACGACCTTCCACATAGGGTTCGTGCAACCTTGTTCCCATCAAGGCATGTTTGTCCAAATAGGCGGCCCAACCGGCACTGTCGGTTTGTTGGGCCAGTTTGCAGAAGGCCCGGTCGGCGTCGAGGACGCTACGTTCGTGTTTGTTCATTGCATCACCCCAGCTGATTCGCATTCAGTCAAACAAAATGTTCGCACCGAGAATCTCGTCCTTGTCAATCGTAATCAAGTAGATGTGTTTCACGGTTTCGTCCGAGCAGGATCGCCAGCAGCGTTCGTATCGAACGTTGATGATCTCGTAACCGTCGCGCGAGAACAGATAGTCGTAATACGTGAACGGGACTTGGTCGGGCGATCCGACATAAAACTGGAGGATCAACACCTGCGATTCGAAAAACGTTGCGTCGTAGGTCAGATCCGTCGTCAGCTCGCAATCGCTCACGAACTCGTCCCAGAGGTACGCAGTCGAAATGACGCCGGCGTGGTATTGTTCGCAAGTCGCGCGATCGACCGTCAGCGCCGACTGGTTGTCGTAATCAATCATTTGATAACTCAATGGTTCGCCGCGTGACATGTTGATGCCGAGAATGATCAGGAGCACCACCAGATAGACCGCCACGATGGCGATCAGAATGCGTTTGAGAAGGGACCCGCGATCGGGTTCACTGGTTGCATATTTCACAAAATCACCTCATTCAGATCATGTAGAGGAAGACGAGTATCATGCCGAGGAATGTGCCGATCGCATAGCCGATACTGCCGGTGATTAACCCGGGCACGGTCAGATCGTCGTTGTTGATCTGTTTCGTGATGGCCGGTACGAACGCCGGTCCGTAGAGACCCGCAGTGAGCGTGATCATCGTGCAATCGACATCCACGTCGAGCAATTTGCTGAAGATGCTGTGCAGAACAAACACACCGAGCGTGATCGATCCGTACAGCAGCAGGGTATATCCGAACACTGACTGCAGACGAGAGAAGTCGATGCTGCTTGCCAGTGCAAAACTGAAGACCAGAATCAAGTATTGACCAACTACGTTCATGCCCTTGGTTTCACGAATCTTTTCGTGAAATGAACCGACGATGCCAAGCACCGTCACGGTGATCATCATCGTGGGCACAAGCAAATCAATCATCTTGCCGTCTTCACTACCCAGAATGATCCATACCAGGAGTCCGAATAATGCTCCGAGCACGGCGATGCCAAACGCAAGCAAGATGCGTGATGTCAACGTCTTGCTGATCTTAAATCCAACCAGATCCAAGTCATCGGTATTGTCGATGTTGGATGTTGCGGTGACGTACACATCGTCCGTGCGGGAACGCAGAAACCGACTCAAAAGCGGCTTGCATAGAAGTAATAAAAACACGTAGAACAGGGCTCCGATGATCATGTCCGACAAGTTTGCACTGGCAATCACGGTACCATCCAATCCAAAGATGTTGGCAATTGCGTTCAAGTTGGGCGTGCCACCGGTGTAGACCCCGATGGCCATGCCGGAAAGCACCGCCCCATCGGTGATGTTACGCGCATAAACATAGAATGCAATGGTGCTCACGATGACCGCACTGAGGACCAGCGAAGCAAAGGATTTCAGCACCGTTTTGGAGAGTTTTTTCGCTTCTTTCAAGTTCGCGGAAAAGAGCAACAACGGAATGGCCACACTGATTGCCAGATGACTTCCGATTTCACCGACATCGGCATTGACCGCAAACGAAATACCAAGTTGATTGACACCATATATGAGCAATGCCACGACAATCCCGAACAGATAGGCCGAGCCGATTGTTCCGAACCACCGGGTGATGAACAGATTGTGGTAGCGGATGATCAACAACGGTACGAGAAAGATGGCGATCAGCTGGACGATGGCGATGATCATTTGCCGAGTTCCTTGCCGTAGAGGCGATAGATCTTGATGATCTCACCACCGAACTTCTTGAACGCGTTGATCGGTTTCGGATTGTCCTCCATCATCGTGCCGGCTTCAAAATCGGTGATGCCGATCCGCTCGAACTCATCGTAGATGACCTTGAACATGTGCCCGATCAAGCCGGTGTTCTGATAATCGGGCACCACATACTGCATCATGCCCCTTGCCTTGGTGATCTTCTTCTTGCCCAACAAGAAAGCCAGCGGCCGCAAACGACCCTTGGTTTTCTTGAAAATCTGATTGTAATCAGGAAGTACGAGGCAGAAGCCGATCGGACGATCGGTCCCATTCTCGCGGGCGATGCGGATCAGATCGGGATTGATGAACATCTTGAGTTGCCGCGCGGCGGTTTCCACCATGTCCATCGATGGCGCATCCTGATAGACGATTTCATTGGTCGCTTCATCAAGAACATGATGGACATCCTTGAGATCGCGATCGAGATGTTGGAAATCCAGGGAATCGATGCGCACGTCATGCGATCTGTTGAAATATTTGCTGACGGTGTTGAGTCGTTTCAAGGAGGCCTTGTTGACCTGCGCATTGAGCAACACCGTGTCAATCGCCTTCTTGCATCCGACGGCTTCCAACAACCGTCCGTAATACGCATAGTTGTAGGATGTGAAGATCACGGGCGAGCTGTCAAATCCCTTGACAAGGACACCGCGACGGGTATCCGGATCGTACGGTGCGAAGGTGCCTTCGACATAATCGATGCCTCGTGCCAGCAAATCCTGTTCCATGTAATCAAACAGTTCCTGTGCTACCGACGGATCGTCGATCGCATCGAAAAACGAAAAATACCCGACCTGTTTGCCCTGTTTTTTCGATTCGTCGACGGTGTAGAGGATCCGTCCGACAATCGCATTGTCACGCAGGCATAACAGCGCCGTGTAGTCCTGTTTCTTCAACACTTCGTCCGCCAGTTCCTTTTTGAGGCTGAAAAACAGCGGATGGACGTGATGGGGATCGTCCTTGTAGAGCGTTTTGACGTAGTAGATGAATCGTTTCAAGTCCTTCTTGGTTGTTACCTTGCGGATCATCGAACCACCTCTTTCCAGCCTATATTATATCATATTTCGACGTCGCCACCAAGCATATCGTGCACGGTGGTACGCAGACAAACAAAAACCGCATCTCGCGATGCGGTTTTGATGAATCAAGTAAAATACATGAAGCCGATGATCGACGATACGGCGATGAACGTCAAACCCCCGAGCAGGGTGTAGACGCCGGTCACTTTCGCTTCTTTTTCCTCCAGCTGTCGCTTGTAGTCGTAAAAGGCGAGATGCGTGTAGTTGTGACGGCTGAACAGTTGTTTGAACGCGAAGCGGAATCCGTCGAACACCTTGCCGGCGTTGGAGACCGTGATCAGGCCGATCGAGAAGACGATGGCACCGACCACGAAGACGGCGTCGTTGATGTTCTGATTGCTGAAGTTACGATCGAACGCGGTGATCAACAGCACGTAGACGAACAGCGACTGGATGCCAAGGATCAACAGGAATCGCGCGAACGCGCGAATCAGAAGCTTCACTTCAGAATCTTCTTGTACTCGGCGATCTCGACGTCATTGGCCAAAACCCAATGACCCGGCTTGATTTCCTGAAGCGTTGGTCCCTGGACGGAATAGTCATGCACTTTCCATGGTTGGTAACGCACGCGCTTGCGCTTCTTCTCATAATGCGGATCCGGCAATGGTACGGCCGACAGAAGGCTGCGCGTATAAGGGTGAAGCGGATTTTTGAACAGTTCTTCGGAGGTCGTCATCTCGACCAGGTTGCCGTAGTACATGACACCGATGCGATCGGAGAAGTACTTGACGACGCTGAGGTCGTGGGCGATGAACATGATCGTGATGCCGAGTTCTTCCCGAAGGTCGTTGAGCAAGTTGATGACCTGTGCCTGGATTGATACGTCGAGCGCACTGATCGGTTCGTCGGCGATGATGAACTCGGGAACGACGATGAGCGCCCGGGCAATGCCGATGCGCTGACGCTGGCCGCCTGAGAATTCATGCGGATAGCGCGAGGCGTGTTCCGGCAGGAGACCGACGCGTTCGAGGGCGGCATTGACTTTTTCATTGATGATCTTGTCGTTGCGTTCACCCGCGATGCGGAGACCTTCGGCGACGATTTCCTTGACCGTCATCCGCGGGTTGAGCGAAGCGATCGGATCCTGGAAGATCATCTGCATCTTGCGCATCAGTTCATTGTCGTTTTTGGGTGCGCCTTTGCGCAAGGTTTTCATCTTATACTTGAGATTGAACAGAAGATCGTGCTTCTCGGATTTCGTCAGGTCGGTGCGCGCCTTGGCGGCGGCCAGTTCCTCTTTGAGTTTCTGGTATTCGGGACCGGTGCGCTGACGATTCAGTTCGATGCGGCGCTGTTTGATTTGCTGCTGGATGTCCTTGATCTTGGCGCGGCGCTCCTTGACGGGAATGTCGCTGCGTTGGATCTGGTCGATTTCATCGTAGAACTCCTTGAACTCGCTGCCGCGCCGGATGCCGGCGTTGTCGCGTTTGCGCTGACGAATCTCATATTTGATTTCATCGATGCGCTTGGCTTTTTCTTCTTTCGGCAGATCGCTCTTGCGGATGTCCTTGATTTCTTGTTTGAGGCTCATGAAGCCGGCGCCGATGCGGGTTCCCTTGAAGAAGATCTCGCCGTCGGTCGGTTCATGGAGTTTGATGATCGTGCGCCCGGTCGTGGTCTTCCCACAGCCGGATTCGCCGACGAGTCCGAAGACTTCGCCCTTGAAGATGTCGAAGCTGACGTCGTCGATGGCCTTGACGATCAGTTTGTTGCGACCACGGCCGTTGACGAAGTATTCCTTGAGGTTGCGAACGCTTAAGATCGGTTGTTTGTCTTCTTTGACTTGTGTGCTCATGCCGTCGCTCCCTCCTTCTTGTCTTCCCCTTCAGCATCGTGGGCGAGCATCCGCTCGATGCGATGCTTGATGGTTTCGGGCATCTCGACTTTCGGTGCGTCCTTGTGCAGAAGCCAAGTGGCGGCATAATGCGTGTCGGAGATTTGGAACATCGGCGGCTGTTCTTCGAAGTCGATCCGCATCGCGAACTTGTTGCGTTCGGCGAAGGCGTCGCCCTTCGGTGGGAACAGCATGTTGGGCGGGGTGCCCGGAATGGCCGTCAGACGTTCTTTGCTGTCGAGGTCGGGCATGCTGGAAAGCAGTGCCCAGGTATAGGGATGCCGGGGATTGTAGAAGACGTCTTCGGCGGTACCGAGTTCGACGATCTTGCCGGCGTACATGACGGCGATGCGGTCGGCCATGTTGGCAACAACACCGAGGTCATGGGTGATGAAGATGACCGACAGATCGCGGTCGACCTTCAGTTTATTGATCAGTTCGAGAATCTGCGCCTGAATCGTGACGTCGAGCGCCGTGGTCGGTTCGTCGCAGATGAGGATGTCGGGGCTGGCCGTCAGGGCGATGGCGATGACGATGCGCTGGCGCATGCCGCCGGAGAACTGGAACGGATACTGCTTGAACCGTTTTTCCGGGTTGTCGATGCCGACTTCGCGCATGACTTGGATGGCCCGTTCAAAGGCTTCCTTTTTCGTCACTTTCTTGTAGCGGGCGAGTTGTTCCTTGCGGTCGGCAACCTTCTGTTTCCATTTTTTGGCTGCTTCGCGATAGGTGTTCTGAGCTTCTTTCTTGGCGTCGCCGCTCAAATCGTTGATGTCGGCCTTCAACTTGTCAAGCTCGGCTTTCGCTTCGCTTTGAATCTGGCTGATGTCGGCGGCGGCAAGCCGCTTCTGCTCGTTCCACTCTTTGGTGATGGCGGCTTTGGCGTTGGCTTTTTCCTCTTTCAACTTCGCTTTGGCTGCCGGCAGTTGTTGCTGCAGCTTGGCGATCGTTTCCTGCGCTTTGGGCAGTTCGACGGCAATACGCTCAGTGAGTTGTTGCTTGCGAGCTTGCTTGCGGTCGGCGAGTTCGGCCAGAAGCGCATTTTGCTCTTCTTTGGTTTCGGTTTCTTCTTTGATGCGGCGCTCGTACTTGCGTTCGAGCTCGCTGATGTCCCATTTGTACTGGGCGGTCAGCCGTTTTTTGGTTTTCTTCGCCCGTTTGATGTTGCGTTTGAGCGACTTGTAGCGACCGCGCGATTCCTGGAACATTGCCTTGTAGCGATTGTCGAGATGTTTCCCGTTGAGAATCATCCCTTCGGTGATTTGTTTGCCGATGCGCATGATCGGGTTCAGGCTTGACATCGGATCCTGGAAGATCATGCCGATGCGGTTCCCACGCACTTCGTGGAAGTGTTCTTCGGTGACTTGCGTGAGGTCTTCGCCTTCGAACATGATGCTGCCGTTGTCAATGATGCCGTTGCCGGCGAGAATGCCCATGATGGCACGGCTGGTGACGCTTTTGCCGCTGCCGGATTCCCCGACGATGGCGAGCGTTTCACCATGAACCAGGTCGAACGACACACCGCGGACGGCGCGCACGAGACCCTGGTTCGTTTTGAACGAAATGGTCAGGTCTTCAACGGACAGATGGATGTCTTTCTTGGCCATTATTCAGACCCCCTTAAGCTAGGATTGAAGGCATCGCGCAGAGCGTTACCGAACATGTTGAAGGTGATCATCAGAATCGAGATCAGGATGGCGGGGAAGATCGTCAGATACGGACGATTCAAGAGATAGTTCCGACCATCGGAGAGCAACACGCCGACGCTGACGCCGCTGAACGTAATGCCGAAAATGTTGAATTCTTGTCCATGACCGACACCGAAACCGAGATAGGAAATGGTCGATTCGGCGAAGATCGTGTACGGAATGGTGAGAATGCTGGCGGTGATGATGGTGCCGATGCCGTTGGGCAGGATGTGACGGAAAATGAGTCGTCCGTCCTTGGCCCCGAGCGTCCGCGATGCCAACACGTATTCGCGTCCTTTGTAGCGATAGAACTGCGTTCTGGTGACGCTTTGCGGGCCAATCCAGCCCGATACGATCAGAACGAAGATCAGGGTCTGAATTCCTGGTCCGAAGAAGGACACGAAAATGGCGAGGGTGACGAGCCACGGAATGCGGCCGATGACCTCGGTGATGCGCTGCAGGATCAAGTCGACGGTGCCGCCGTAATAGCCGCTGACCGCACCGTAAACGATGCCGATCGACACGTTGATGCCGGCGACAACAAGACCGAGCAGGAGCGACGTACGGGTCGCGACCCACAGCAGGGTGAACAAGTCACGGCCGTTGAAGTCGGTGCCGAAGTAGTAATACGGCATCTCTTCGTAGCCCTTGTACAGCTGGTAGTTGAGGACCAGATCATAGGAGAAGTACGCAACGTCACCGACGATGACCGGTTCGGTCTGCGAGTACACTTCCATGATCGGGCAGCCTTCGGGGAACACCCATCCGTCCGGATAGTTGTCGGTGTCCGGATGAGGAGATGCGACGCACTGCGGATTCTCGGCGATGATCGCGTCGTATTCGCTGCGCGGCAGGAGGCGTTCGGTCGGGCCTAGTTTGGCGGTGTAGTCGTTGTAGGTGAAGTTGGCCATGGTGATTTCGCCTTTGGCACGGACGTAGAGTCCGGCGCCGTCGATGATCTGATATTGCGACAGGACGAACCCGCTGTCTTTGAAAATCGGGTCGGTCTGGGTGTCGTCATACGCTTCGATGCTGGTCAGATGGACGCGTTCCTGTGGCGACGATGCCGTCAGTTCAAGACGAATCTGCGACACGATCGGGAACAGCAGATCAGGAAACAGTTCGAACGGATCGAAATCGAAGGTTCCGGCTTCATCAATGGTACCGATGAGCTCGTAATCACCGGCGAACTCCGGTTTGATCCAGACATTCAGTTCGGCGCCGTCGGCGTTCTCAAATTCTTCGACGACGATGCGGATGAATGCGTTTTGGTTCTTGTCCAACTGCAAGAAGTTGGCAGACTGGATGGTGACCGATGTCGCAGCGGCATCCACCGACAACACGTTAAAGCCGTTTTTACACAGCACGTTGCGGTCGACGCACTCTTCTTCGTAGTTTTCGAGGGTATCCATTTCGATGGCTTCCGGATAATAGCCCAGCGGAATGCCGAGACCGGTTTCCGGATCGATTGTGCTCGGATCCACCGGCAGTCCTTCTTTGTCGGAGGTGCCGTCAAGGAACCCGAGTTGTTCAATCAGGGGAATGCGCGGCGGCAAAAACGCCAGATCCGATTCCTGCAACTCGTAGTTCTTGTTGCTGAAGATTGGGATCAGGATCGTGCCGATGATGATCGCGAACAAAATCGTCGTCGCGACGACGTTGGTCTTGTTCTTGCCGAAACGGATCATCGCATCGCGGAAGTATCCGATCGGTTTGGTTTCGAATTTCTTGTCGTAGAGTTTCTTCTCCGCCTGGACGAATTCGAAATCTTCCGGGCGCAAGTTACGGTCAGTGTTGTTCTTGTCCATTATCGTCTCGCCCCCATTCGAATGCGCGGATCAACGATGCCGTAGGACAGGTCGACGAGCAGTACGGCGAACAGTCCGATGATGGTGTAGAAGGCGGTGATCGCAAGCACGAGATTGTAGTCGTACTGACCCTGGGTCATGGCGCGCAGATAAATGCGGCCCATGCCGGGGATGCTGTAGATTCGTTCGATGATGACCGAACCGCTGAGCAGTCCGACGAACGAGAAGATGATGCCGGGGACCAACGGAACCATCGAGTTGCGCATCGCATGGCGGATGACCGCCTGACGACGTGTCAGACCCTTGGTTCTGGCCAACAGCACGAATTCACTGGTGAGTACCTCGGTGAGTTCGGCACGCGTGGTACGGGTGAGTCCGGCGATGGCGCCGAACGACAGACCCAGGACGGGAATGACGAGTGCCGTGTACTGAATTGCCCCGCCGAGGTCGTTGGCCGGCCATTGATTCGGGAACCAGCCCAGCTGGAAGCCGAAGATCATGACCAGCATCGTCATCACGACGAAGCTTGGTACGGAGATGAACACCATGACGAAGAACGAAATGGCGTTGTCAATCCAGGAGTTTTTGTTCAAGGCGGCGATGATACCGAGCGTGAATCCGATCGGAATGTAAAATGCCAGCGCGATCAGATTGAGCGTCATCGTCGTTCGGATCCGGCTGCTGCCGGAGAAGGTACCGTCGGCATTGCGGCCGATCAGGACGTCGAACACCGGCGTATTGACGGCAACGCGAGTCGACAGCCCCCAGTTCCATTCGGTGACAACGTTGCCGACCCATCGGAAGTATTGCGTCGATAAGGCGACCGGCTCGTAGACCCAGTACTTCTGCGGGTTGGTCGGATCGTCGGGACGGTAGTAACACTTTGGACATTCGCCCAGCGTCAGATTGTTGGCAACCTTGTACTGGATTTCGTCCACTTCATCGGGATCTTCCACGACCCGGAGGGTCATGTATCCATCGGCAACTTGTCGCGCATAGTAAATGCCCTTTTGTTCTTCCGTGACCGGAGGAAACTCGGGTGCGAGCTTCAACAGAATGAAGTTGAGCGACAGAATGATGCTGATGATGATGAAGATCCAGATGGTACGAATCAAGATGTATCTTCCCATAATCATCGTTCATGCGGCAATCGAGTGCCACATGCTCCTTTCTTTGGTCTATTCTAAATTCTTAAATCCGTTTGGGCTTTATGACAACTTTTCAACAGGTTGTACACAAAAGTAAAGCACAAAGGGATTCAAGACCTCATAGGCAATATCATGGCAACGATGAACCAAACGCCCGCAACGGCATTGTGTGGCCGTTATCGGTCATATCGCAATGGGCGTCGCGAGCGTTTTTAACGGTTTCATCATTTGCGTCATTCACGGCGCAAACGCCGTAAATATATAACAAGCAAACCATCTCAGGATGCAAGATGGTTTGCCGTTATACGTTTGTTCGCTGGAACTAAGCGATCAGATTGCGATTACTTAGCTGGCAGCCGGAGCAGCGGTCATCGTGTAGTAGTAATCGACGGTGCCGTCCGAATAGGTGATTTGGAGTACATAGCCAGTGTCAGCGGTCAGGTTGGCGGCGGTCAGTTGCAGGCCGTTAATGTTAACCGTTTCGGTCAGGGCGGTGTAGTCCGCATCGTGCAGGACAACGCTGGTGATCGTGGCGTCGAAGTCTTCATGGAGTACGAGCGTGATGTCCAGGGTTGTTTCGGTGTTGGCTTCGGTTGCGTCGGCGATGGTCGACGGTTGCAGCCACCAAGGAGCGACGGATGAACCGGATTTCTCGGCGTCGGCAGCATAACCGAAGTCGATGACGACTTGATAGTCACCAAGATACAGGGTCGGATAGTCATCGTATCCCGGGTTCAGGCCAGTGATGGTAACGGTGGCTGCAGTCGGGGTAACGTCAACTTGTCCTTCCACATCGACATAACCAGCAGCTACATCGTAATATTGCAACGTGTAGGTGATGTCGACGAATTCGTCGTTGTCGAACTGGTCGATGGTGAATGTAACGGTGGTCGGAGTCCATTCGAAGTCGGTAGCGGCCGGAACGACTGCTTCGGCGCCGTTGCTCAGATAGACTTCACCATTGAGTACGCTGTGGATTGCGTCGAAGGACCACATTTCGTTGTGGCGGACACCTTCAAAGTCATTGTAAACGACGTTGATTTCGGCAACGCTGGTGTCAATACCCCAGTTCAGGGTGAAGCCACTGCGGTTGTCCGAAGCATAAGTGTCAAGGAAGCTGGCAGCGTCGAGAGTCGAGCCGCTGATGCCGCCGATCGAGAGATCGAATTCCCCAACCATCATGTAGTTGTAATAGATCTGCGGGAATTGTTTGGCGAATCCTTGGAGGTCGACTTCTACGTGGTTGACATCGTCAACGAACGCAGCTTCAAATGCGTCTTCGAGATATTCGAACATGCTGACCTGTGCATCCGAGCCACTGAAGTAGTTGAACTCGATAACGATGACGGTCGGGTCGGCGGCGGTACCGGCGCTGTAGTTGCCAGCGGCGATTTCATCGGCGACAGCCTGTTGGAACAGTGCTTGGGCGGCGTCGAAGTTGAAGCCGTTGGTGCTCGGCGAGAGGCCTTCACCGACAGTTTCGCCTTGCGGAGTCGAACGGTACGGAATACCGAGTTCACCGTCAACGACGTACGCGTCACTGAACAGATACATGTTCGTGGTGCTGGTTTTCAGGACGGTTTCCGCAAGATACTGGCGGTCGATGGCGAAGAACATGGCCTGTTTGAAGTCCTGGTTGGCAAGGATCGGTTCAGGGATCCAAGAGCCGTCGGGGAACTGGGCGCGTTGCTCTTCAACAGTGCCGAGACCGTTGATCATGATACGGAAGGTGGTGGCACCCGGAACACGTTTCAGACCCGGATGGTTCTGATAGTCTTCGTATTCGGCGGTCGGAACCGTAGCGGCTTCGAGTTCACCGGCGACGAAAGTCTGGAAGCGGATCGCGGCATCTTCGATGATGCGGAACGTTTTGTGGGTGTACCAGTCAAGATCCTGAAGCGGATAGTTGTCATTCTTTTCAAGACGGAGGATGACATCGGGTTCGTAATAGGTGATGACGAACGGACCATGATACGCAATGGTGCTCGGGGAAGTACCATAAGTGGTCGTGACGGTGTCTCCATCCACGGTGGTAAGCTCATCATACATTTCAGTATGAATCGGGGCCATGACGAAGGAACTGAGCCAATATTTGACGTTCCATTCGCTCATTTCGTTGACGAATTCGAATTGCAGCGTGTTGCCGTCGACGATGCGAATGCCAACGTCTTCCCAATCTGCATCGCCATCAACGAATTCCTGAGCGTTGACAATGGCTTGGGTATCGGTGAGGAAGTCACCGCCGCCACTGATGGCGCGGAACCACTGTTCGGTCAAGGCGATTTCGTAGGTGTCCAGGAAGTCCTGGGCAGTGATGTCGTTGTCGGTAACGTATGCAGGAGCAGTGCCTTCGAAGTAGGACCACTCGAGGCCGTCACGGATCGGAACGTTCCATACGGTGGAAACCGTTTTACCGGTTTCAGTCACGCGGGAATCAACCGGGACCGGGAGTTCGTCGGCCATAACCGGAACGATTTCAAAACCAGTTTTGTCTTCGTTGAACACGAAGTCATAGAGTGCGCCGTAGTATTCCGCCATGAAGGTGGAGTCGGTCGACGTATCATAGATCCACTGGTTGAAGGTAACCGGGTTGGTCGAGCTGGTCGTACGGTAGGTGTATTCACCTGCATTACCGAGTTCGCCATCTTCCATTAATACGGTTGAGTCATCGGCACTCATCGTTGCGAAACGAGTACCATATCCCATGACCGGGATGTAGTCTTCAACCGGCAGCTGGAGACGAGCACTGTAGAGGTTGACGCCACCGTTTGCAAACAGCGGTACGCCAGCATACATGTTGTTCATCAGGAATTTTTCAGCTGCTGCCATAAAGGTGTGACGCATTTCGGTCGTCGCAAACTTGAAGTTGTAGAATCCAGTCGGATAGACCAGGTCTGCTTCACTTACGGTGACCGTGCGGGTGACGGTAGTCACGGCACCTTCACTGTCGGTTACGGTATAAGTGAGCGTATAGGTACCAGCTTGGGTCAGATCCACGTCGCCGGATACTTCGATGTCGGCCGTGAGGTCCCCATCTTCAGTGTCAGCAGCGGTGATTCCGCCGAGTTGGTCGAATACATTACCGATGAACAGTTCGATGTCGTTCGCACCAGCAATGGTCGGCTCTTCATTCGGTTCTTCTTCTTCGACACATTCGCCGTCTACGAGGACAAATCCGTCTTCACATTCGATCGGATCTTCTCCGTCCTTACACGCGGCGAGTCCGAAGACTAAGCCAAATGCGGCCAGAAACAAGAATAACTTTTTCAAATCTCTTTCTCCTCTCTTTTTCTGTATTTAGATTTTAGCAATCTCATTCTTTATCTATAAACCCTCCGTCGCATGAAATGAGATTTACGACTTCGGAATTTATACGAACGGTTGCAAGTGGGGAATTAATCGTTAAGCAAAGGCATTTCGACGACTTCCTCACTTGTTTATGAATTATAGCACACAATTACCACCTTGGCAAGTCGCAATG
The DNA here is from genome assembly GCA_913062645.1 of uncultured Mycoplasmatota bacterium. Classification (GTDB taxonomy): domain Bacteria; phylum Bacillota_I; class Bacilli_A; order Izemoplasmatales; family Izemoplasmataceae; genus Xianfuyuplasma. The sequence goes on along the minus strand of CAJXVW010000001.1, from coordinate 671,105 downwards.
CGCATTTCAACCGTGTAAATGCTTTCTCAGTGGAAAAAATGCAAAAGGACTTTAAAGAGGTATAGTTCGCAATACATATGAACTGGGGCGCATATATGCCCTTACTAATAATAATAAGGTTGTGGGTGAAACAAAATAATACGATTTCACATGATTATGACTATCTTGAAAAATATTGTCATATCATCCGGCGATTTGTTATTCCGCTTGTTCTGCCAGATAGGCGTTGATGATGGCGATCAATTGATCGTCGTTCGTCAGATTGACCAGCGGATAATCGACTTCGACGCCAAACTCGATGCTATGATATTCGTAGCCATCCACTTCATTGCCGGTACGCAGTGACGACATGCCGGTCGAGGCGATGAAGAATACCGTTCCGTCCGGCGTTTGCACGCTGTAGACACCGGATGCGCCGCCGCCGGATTTCTGGCCGATGATCGGGATGCCGGCTTCCTGAGCGTTGGCGACGAAGATGTTCGCGGCACTGTAGGAATAGCCGGAACTGAGCACGAACCAGTTGTAGTCATAGGCAACGTAATCGGACGTGATGTAATATGTCGTGGTGGAACCGTCCAGATAGTCCAGATAGTGTTTCTTGATCGTTTCTTCGGTCATGTAACCGAGCGTCCGCGAAACGGCACCGCTGTTGCCGCCACCGTTCATGGTGACGTCGACAACGACGTTTTCAACGGTCGCCGGAAGCTCATCGAGGATGCCTTTGAACCACGGAGGTGTATCCACCGAGAATCCGGTCAGGAAGATGACAGCGGTCTTGCCGTCGTCGATGATATGATAATCGGGAATCTGGCCGACGCCGAACTTCGCTTCGTTGGCGTCAAACACTTCCCAGTACTTGTTGCTGAGGTTTTGGTTGCGTTCACCGAGATCACTGAATGATGTGCCGATGTTGTTGACGGGATCATTCCAGTAATAACCGACCGATCCCCAATAGGTGTGCGGATCGTTCAGGCCGTAGACGATGGTGTGCATCAAACGGTAGTAGGTGTTGTCGGTGGCGTTGATCATCGAGCGAACACGGGCCGAGAGGACTGGATAATACGTTTCGACATCCAACTCGTACTTGATGCCGAAGAAGTAATCCAAAACGAACGCCGTGAAATAATAGGTTGAGATTTTAACATCATCCGGCGTGTCCTCGGCATTCAAACTGCTGGAGCGCATGTCCTGAACCACTTGCGGGTTTTCTTCTTCGTCAAGAATCGTCAAAGTGTCGATACCCCAGAGTTGATCGCCGTTGTAGTAGACGTTGAAGTAGTTCTGGCTGGCGAACATGTGGTTCGCGATATGGAACGGAATCAGATACTCGAGCTCCGTACCATTTTCATAAATCACGAGGTCGAAGTTGTACTTGCCCAGTTCGAACAGAACCGGATCGCCTTCGGTGTAATCCGCATCGATGTAGTTGAGACCTTCGCCGAAGTCCGTTTCGGTTTCAATGCCATAGGCATACATGAAGGCCAAGTCATCGAACAGCATGGTGTTCTCGGTAAAGTCGATCAGCACCGTCAGGGTTTCGTTGACGATCGTGCCATCGTAGTCTTCCCATTCCACGTCATAGCTAAGCTCAAGCTGATCATCGCCGACCGGCGTGTAGTTGACGAGCGTCGAGTCGATGACGCCGTTGAGCAGGTTCAGGAAGGTTTCCACGTCAATGTAAGGCACGTTGCCGTCATCGACGAAGAACAGTTCCACATCGGGATCATCGGTTAAGGTCCACTCTTCGCTGACAGTTTCGAACGGAACTGTCACCATCGAGGTCACTTCCACTTCTTCATCCGGTTGAACCGTGATGACGAAGTCCTCGTTTTGCGTGGCCGAACCGTTCACGGCGCGAACGGACAGTGTGACGTCAACCGGTTCGCTGCCAACGGTCGGAGTAATGACGAATCCCTGGATGTTGATGAACAGGGGATGCGAAGACGTCCAGAAGAACAATGTTCCATTGGAACCGAAACTCGGCATCGTAATCGCTCCAACCTCATCTACGGAGGTCGGAAGATTGATTGCCGCAAGGTCCAACGCCAGGAGTTCTTCGTTCGTCAGCACGCGTTCGCTGACGACGACGTTGTAGGTTGCGGTGGCTTGGTTGCCAGCCGCATCGCTGACGGTCAAGGTTACGGCGTAGGTGCCGGCTGTCGTCAGATCGACGGCCGAAGAATCCACGGTGATCGACGTTGTCAAATCGCCGTCAACATCATCGCTGGCGGTGATGCCGGCCAGGTAGTCCGGAGCATCGTCACCGATCGTATACGTAATATCAGCCACATTGGCGAAAGTCGGATCGACGGTGTCCGGAATGATTTCTTCGACACACTCGTCATCCACGAGAACAAAGCCGTCTTGGCATTCTTCGGGGGTCGTGTCGGCTGGTTCACAAGCCGCCAATGCAAGCGATAGAATCAAAGCAGATAGAATAATGGAGATACGTTTCATACAATCACATCCTGTATAATTTGGGTTTATTTACTATATTATTTTAACAAAACTGATAAAAAAAAGAAAGTCAAAATTCAAATTGACTTTCTCCTATAGGCTATTCGGACGCTAATCGTTGATAATCCAATTGATAATTGATTTCACCTTCGTTGGTGAACACGATCAAGAAATAGTCCCCCGGAAACAGAAACAGTGAGTCCAATCCCGTCTGTGGGTCGCCGACGATACCTTCGTGAACGAAGTTGCCATCGGCATCGTAAAGTCGGTACAATACGGGCCCTTCGGGCGCCGAACTGACATGATCGAGCTGGTAGTAGCCACTGATTGGAACATCCATGCGAACGATGTCCTGATCGGCTTCGTAATCCACCGCTCCGGTCAAGCGATCGCCGGGTCGAATCTGACGATAGCCGAAGTATTCGCCATCAACGAAGTAGTTGACGTCGGTGTCGGCAACCAAATTGTCACTGGGGATAAAGAACGAGATTGCTTCTTCGTATTCCTGATAACGGATCGTAATCACATAATCCGAAAAGAACAATCCCCAATCGAGCGTCGTCGACAGATAGTTCATCAGATCGGACGTGTCGATCACTACTGTTTCATACATCTCGTTCGCTTCGTTGTAAGTCGCGGAAATGATTACCGGCACTTCGGCCTGGCTCGCATCGTGTCCAGAAGCGACCAACCGTTGCAGTGAGGATGTGAGATCAATCACATCCGGCTGGATGCGAAATTGCGTGGCCGTCGAGTTCGTCGTGACGATATTGTCTTCGTCCATCAAGGCCACGATGCTCTCAAGGTAGTTCAGGTTCACATGGAGCGGATGAACCGGATAATACCCACTCGATGTCTCAAAGGGGACATAGCCTTGCAACGACCCTTGATACGTTCCTAGCAGCGCTTCGCAGGACACGGTGTAATCGGTGGTCGCGGCGGGATCGTTCGGTTCATTGGAAAAACAGGTGACCCCACTGTCACGGTCAACGTACTGATAGGTTGTTTCCGTGCTCTCCACGGCAGCTACCGTAAAACTGACATCCATCTGGATCAACTGCACATCCATGGCGGATACCGTCGTTTGATGATCATCATAGTAGCGCTCGGCCAGCGTCGAACCGGGTTTACAGGCGGCAAGTAGAAAAACAGCCAACACGGTTGTGATGAATGGGATCATACGGGCTTTCATATGGCATCAACTCCAATGCGTAAACTCCTTATTATATTATCGACTTCCAGACGAAAAATCAACTGTTACGTGAAAATTCACAAAGTGACAAACTATGAACCAGTTGCAAAACTGTTTGTAATGTTTGATTCTCTTTAGCCACTTTAACGAGTTACAGTATGTAATTGATTACCTAAAGAAAGTATTTTTGTTAGTAGTGAAACCAATATCTCGTCACCACAAGTGAATGTTATCATCTTTTCGTATTTCATGATGGACAAATCCATAGAAAAAGGCAGCAAACGCTGCCTTGATCATCATTCTTCTTCTTTGGTTGCTTCCGCAACGATGTTGTCGATCAGATGCGCCGGTACTTCTTCGTAACGGGCAAATTCGCGTTTGAATACGCCCGTACCCTGGGTCATCGCTTTGAGGTCGATGGTGTAGCTAACGATTTCAGCTTCGGGCACCTCGGCCTTGATGCGTTGTTTGCCGCCGGCGAGCGGTTCCATGCCGAGTACTTGACCGCGACGTTTGTTGATATCGCCCATGACGTCACCGACATATTCGTCGCGAATCGTCACTTCGATCTTCATGATCGGTTCGAGCAAGGTCGGCTTGGCATCCTTGAGCGCGTTTTTGAATGCGAGAGCCGCTGCCAGTTTGAATGAGATTTCATTGGAGTCGACGCTATGATACTGGCCATCGTACAACACGGCACGAACGCCGATGACCGGGAAGCCGGCCAGCGGTCCTTGCTGGAAGTGTTCGATGAGCCCTTTTTCGACCGCCGGCCAATAGCCGCGCGGGACGGATCCACCGTGGATTTCTTCTGCGAACTCGAATTCCGTTTCGTTCGGATTGACGGGTTCGAAACGCATCCGGACAACACCGAACTGGCCCGATCCACCGGATTGCTTTTTGTGACGGCCTTCGGCTTCGGCTTTGCGTTTGATGGTTTCCCGATACACGATTTTCGGATCGGATTGGTCGACTTGAACCTTGTAGACGTTTTCCAGTTTTTCCAAAACGAATCCAATGTGCGCCATGCCTTGTCCGCCAATCAGGAGCTGTGCGGTTTCACGATTGCGTTTGAACTCAAACGACGGATCTTCGATGGCGATGCGGTTCAATGCACTGGAGATCTTGTCGCCGTCGCGCTTGTTGCGCGGAGTGACGGCGACGTAAATCGTCGCATTGGGGATTTCCGGACCATCGATGACAACCGGAGCTTTCGGATCGGCGATCGTGCAACCGGTGAACAGTTCTTCGAGTTTGGTGACGACACCGACTTCGCCGGCATGCAGCTTGTCGACATCAATCTGTTCCTTGCCGCGAAGCAGCGTCAACTGATTGATCTTGACTTCGTCGCCGGAGTTGCTGACGACAACGCGCTGGCCACTTTCGAGAGTGCCAGAGAACACTTTGATGTAACTGATCGTGCCGATGAACGGGTCGACGATTGTTTTGAAGCAGTATCCGGCAAATGGGGCGTCATCGCTCGATGCCCGTTCGGTGACTTCATCCGAGTTCGGTTTGTGGGCTTTGAGCGGTTTGAGATCGTTGGGCGCCGGCATGAATTTCTCGATGATTTCGAGCAGATCGATGGTGCCGATGTCCTTGACGGCACTGCCGACGAGGACTGGCATCAGATCGCCGGTGAGCACGCCGCTGCGCAATCCGCCGATGATTTCATCGCGGGACAGTTCTTCGCCGCCAAAGTATTTGTCCAGCAATTCTTCGCTGGTTTCGGCGACGCCCTCAATGATGCTTTCGCGCAGGTCTTCGACCTCACCGAGCAGTTTCTCGGAAACTTCTTTTTCCACGACCTTGCCATTTTCAAGCACGCGTGTCTTCATGTCGACGAGATCGACATATCCCTGGAACTTGCCGCCTTCCATGATCGGCCACAAGAACGGGACGATGGCGTTGCCGAACAAGTCTTTCAACTTCTTGATGAGTTGGTCGTACTTGATGTTTTCCTTGTCCATCTTGTTGATGTAGACGATGGTCGGCATGTTGAGCTCTTTGAGATCCATGAGAACCTGCTCGCTGCCGACGTCAATGCCTTTGGTGCCGTCGATCAGGACCAGAGCGCCCTTGACGACCGACAATGCCTGATCGACTTCGCTGATCAGTTCGCGGTTACCGGGCGTATCAAGGAAGTTGATTTTGTAGCCGTTGTATTCCACCGGAATGATGCTGGTGGAGAGACTCGACTGGTGCTCCTTCTCTTCATTGGTGAAATCCGAGATGGTGCTTTTCGCATCCACACTGCCTTTCTTGTCAACGGCACCCGTCTTAAAAAGAGCAGACTCCATGAAGGTCGTCTTACCCGAGCCGGGTGCCCCAACCACAGCCAGGGCGCGTAATTGTTCCGTAGTGTATTCTTTCATAAACTGCATTCCTCCGTTACTAGAATTATCGTTGCTTTGAAAGCCTTTACTCTATTATAGCAAAAAACCCCTCTTTTATAACAGTAAATTAAGAATAATTTTCCGCCAATCGCACAAATCGGCCAAGTCATGAAAAAATCGCAACCTAAGCTGCGATTTTGATATCCTTGAGAAACGCTTGGACCTGATCGGGATCGCCTGGTCGCGTGCCTTCGGTGAGACAACTCGCGGCCGCTACAGCGCTGGCGTAGCGAAGACGATCGGTAATCGCATCAAATTGTCTGAAGGCAACGGCATATCCGGCCACCATCGCATCGCCGGCACCAACGACACTCTTGACGTCCAGTGCCAACCCGGCCACGCGGTACGTCGTATCGCCGCGGACGAGAATGCTGCCCTCGGATCCGAGCGACACGAGGATGTCACGGATTCCATAGGACTGCATCTTTTTGGCGACGCTCGCAAACTCGCGAATCGTCGACAGTTCCCGGTGAGCGTATTGCTCGAGCTCATGCCGGTTCGGTTTGACGATCGTCGGTCCGTGACGCAGGGCGTCGGCGAACAAGTCACCGGCGGCATCGAGAATCGTCGCCACCTTGATGCGGTTGCAATAATCAATTAGCTCCCCGTAGATGCCGATCGGCACGCCCGGGGGGATGCTGCCAGAGAGGATCACCAGATCATTCGCCTTGACTTGCGCATAGAACGCATCTTTGAATGCACCAAGTTCGGCGTCGGATATGTGCGGTCCGATCTCATTGTATTCGATGTGTTGTCCGTCATCGGCAATCACCTTGACGTTTTCTCTTGTAGGTTGTTCGATCGGCGTGAAGGCATGGTCGATGCCTTCGCTGTCGAGCACCTCGCGAATGTAGGAACCACTGGTTCCGCCAAGCAAACCGAGACAGCGCACTTCACCACCCAGTTTGTGGACGGTACGGGCGACGTTGACGCCCTTGCCGGCCGCATCACGCGTGCTCGACTGAACGGACAGGATGGCACTGCCATCGAGACGTTCGACAAACAATGTGCGATCGACGGCGGGATTGAGTGAAACGCACAGTATCATGACTGGCTGCCTCCTTTGCGCCACCGCTCCCAAAACGGCATGCTCATCAGAATCCACACCGGCGTATAGAACAGCAACAAGCCCGGAATCATATAGAAATAGGGAATCGGCTTGCTGACTTCGACACCGTATTCCACAACCGTATACCGCATGAACGGAGCGACCCGCTCGAACAATCGGTACACCGAGTCGGTGTTCCCCCAAAGTCCCATGTAATTCATGTGCCGGGTGGTGAGTCCGACCTCATAGAAGAAACTCGAGATGCTGAAACTGTACAGTGCTCCTACCAATACGAAAATCACCATTTTGGGAATGTTGCGCCAATTGGGCACATGCATCTTCCAAAGCACCAACAACACCGGTACCCCGACGAGAATCGAATGCGCGAAGAAAAACCGAATCGTGTTGTAATACAGGATCGGATCGCCTTCGATGTCATTCGGATAAAACAGGCTGTGAGCCGCGAACAGGCCGCCAACAAAATACATGTAGTCCTTGTAGAGGGGATTCTTCGACAAGAAGAAAAACGGATAGACCAATGTGGAAAAACCACACAAATCGACAAAGAACATGTTGTGCATGAGAAGATCGGGATCCAACCAGTACCGCGCAAAATGAATCACCCATGCGAACACCGTCAACCCGAACAAAAACCAGTACCGGACCGTGGCACTCTTGTTGCGCATCGCAAAATAAAGCCCCGTGATGAGCAAAATCGCACTCAATACCCAGACGAAGTATACGAGGCTGAACATGTCCAACATACGTTCACCACCCTTGTTGTTGTAAGGTTGTTCACATCCATTATACCGTATTTTCAATCGATTGTACCATCCATTTGCGATTTGCGTTATAATGAAGATGAGGAGGGATCGCCATGAACGACCTCTATCTCTATTTCAGCGGCACCGGCAATACGCGCCACGCGCTGGACATGCTGGCCCGCGAACTGGAAAACGAATCGTATGAACTGGTGTCGATCGAACGGACCGACGTCGATTTTGATGCCCGCATCCGATCCGCCAATCTGATTGCTCTGGCCTATCCGATTTACGAAAGCATGATGCCGCCCATCATGGAAGAGTTCCTGCTTCGACACCAAGCTGCCTTCCTGGGCAAACGACTGAGTGTGCTCGTCACGCAAATGTTGTTCAGCGGCGATGGCGCCGCCCTCGCGGGACGCGTGCTCAAACGTCAAGACGTTCGCATTCTGCACACCATCCATGTCAACATGCCGAACAATCTCACCGATGTCCGTCTTTTCCCCAGACGAAGTCCCGAACAGCATGCCCGTAAAATCGCCAAGGCCAAACAGCGCATCCAAAAACAGGCGACGAAAATTCACGAAGGTGGAACGATTCGCGATGGTCGCCGTTGGTACTCATGGCTGCTTGGGTATGTCATTCAGCGCGGGTTTGGAAAGCTCACCCTTCCCTGGCTTCAAAAACGCTTGCGCATCAACCAAGACACCTGTACCAATTGCAACCTTTGCGTCGAGGTTTGTCCCGTTCAGAATCTCATCGCAAAGGACGACAAGATCCTCACCAAAAACCAATGCACCTTGTGTTATCGTTGCATCAACGCGTGTCCCGTTCGTGCCATTTCACTATTTACCAAACGACCGCCGCGCCAACAGTACATGAACAAACCGTACCGATAAACACGCCATCCATGCCGAGATGGCGTTTTTTTTGGATGCTTGGCTCGAATTTTGTATCGGGACGTCCCACTTGCTCCCCGGAATGCTTGCAACCTATGCAAACAAAAAACCACCGAACATGGTTCGATGGCCCTGATTATTCGTGGCGGAGGAAATGGGATTCGAACCCATGCGTCGTCTCCGACCTACTCGCTTTCGAGGCGAGCCCCTTCAGCCAGACTTGGGTATTCCTCCACAAATCGCCTGATCATTGGCTTATTCACTTGTTGCACACAAACATGACACATCCGTACGCGAAATATATTGTATCACAGCGATCGCGACGTGGCAAGCATTTTCATCAAGTTGATGCGGGAAATTAAAAACGGCACCTGGTCCTTGGGACCGGTGCCGTTTCGTCTTCGTTCGTGATCTTATTTCTTGAAGATGTTGGCGATCAGGGCGAGCACGTTTTCCGCGATGCTGCGGGCTCCGCTGTACGCTTGTTGTTCCATCTGATACGACACGAACGGAAAGTTGGCCTGACGATTTTCCATGTCATTAGCCCTCCTAACTTTTGTGATTTGCGTGATTACGCACCTTCATTATACGCAATGCAAGCACAATGTAAAGCGATTTTCCCATGAACACGGTTTCACGATTTTCGTAAGCGCATACATGGATTTTCGATGCTTTTTTTCCTTGATTTCAAGCCCGTTTTTCTTGGATGAAACAGCGATTCGTTCGCCTCGTTTGGCGGCGGAATTATCGTCGAAAAAATGTAACCGCTACCATAGCATACTTTCAGCCGTCCTATGATATAATGATAATGAGGTGATTTATATTATGAAAACAACTGCGATTTTGCTGCGACGCATCGTCATTGCCACGGTGCTCGCGCTTACCGTACTCATATCCAACAACGTCTCGGTGCACGCAGCCGATGCGTCCACACTCGTCGTCCACTACTACCGGTTTGACGATGACTACGACGACTGGTCGCTGTGGATCTGGCCGTATGCCCCCGAAAGCGGCAGCGGCAAGGAATACGATTTCACGACCACCGACGACTATGGCGTGGTTGCGACGATTGATCTCGCCGCCAATGATCTGGACGAGTCCACCACGCTCGGCATCATCGTCCGCGATCCCAACTGGGTCAAGGACATCAGCTTCGACCGTTACGTCGATCTGACGTCGCCCAACGGCAGCGGTGAGGTTCACATCTATCTCGTGCAAGGCAATCCGATCATTTATTATGACGAAGCCGAGGCCGATACGTCCGACAAGATTCTAAACGCCACGTTCATCGATGAAGACACGGTCAGTTTCTCCACCACGGCAGCCGTCACGGCGGCAGATGTCACATTGCTTGCAGATGACGTCGAAGAGAATACGACTGCATTCGCGTTCAACGCGACCACACGCAAAGGATCGTTCGATCTGACAAGCGCGGTGGATTTGACGAAGAAATACGTTCTGGAAGTGGACTTCGGAGGAACCGAACCGGCTACTGCCTCCGTCACCTTCGACGGCTTCTACGCCAGCGATCTGTTCAACGATCAGTTCGGTTACGATGGCGAGCTTGGTGCGATTTATTCGCCCACCGCCACCACTTTCAAACTGTGGGCTCCCATCAGTGATGCAATCAAACTCAATCTGTACACCAAAGGCCATACCGCAAGTCAAACCGATTACGATGGCATCGCCGGTGTCGACGACCCGTATGAAAGCCATGCCATGACCCGTGGCGCCAAAGGCGTCTGGAGCGTCACCGTCAACGGGGATCTGGATGGCGTGTACTATACGTTCACCGTGGAAAACGGCATCAACGTACATGAAATCGTTGACCCCTACGCGTTCGCAGCCGGCATCAACGGCAAACGCGGCATGGTCATCGACTTTGACGCTTACGATCCTGAGGGATGGGTTCCGAACTCCCGTCCCGACACCATGGAACATTACACCGACGCCATCATCTACGAACTGCACGTTCGCGATTTGACCTCCCATGATACCTGGAACGGCCCCAATGATCTGCGCGGCAAGTTCCTCGGTTTGGTGGAAGAAGGTACCAGCTACTCCGGCGTATCGACGGGCTTTGATCACATCCGTGATCTCGGCGTCACGCACGTCCAGCTGATTCCCATATTCGATCATGGCATCATCGATGAAACCAGACTCAACGATCCCAGTTATCGCGGCATCAAAGACGGCATCTTCAACTGGGGCTACATGCCGGAAAACTTCAACGTCCTGGAAGGCAGTTACGCCACCGACCCGTACAACGGTGCGGTCCGGACGACCGAGTTCAAGGAAATGGTACAAGCCTTCCACGAGAATGACATTCGCGTCATCATGGACGTCGTGTACAACCACACCGGCCGTAGCGCCGACAGCAACTTCGACATCATCCTACCCGGCTACTACTTCCGGATGAATCCCGACGGTACGTTCTCAAACGGCTCGGGAACCGGCAACGAAACCGCATCGGAACACTACATGTTCCGGAAATACATGGTGGATTCCCTGGTGTTCTGGGCCACCGAGTACAACCTTGACGGATTCCGCTTCGATTTGATGAAACTCCATGACATCGAAACGATGCAGGCCGTCACCGACGCGTTGCACGACATCGATCCGACGATCATGATCTTCGGTGAACCATGGACCGGCGGAACCAGTCTGCTTCCCGACAGCAATGCGACCTACAATGCCAACCTCGATCAACTCCCCGGCGTCGCCGTCTTCAACGACGACACCCGCGACGGGGTCAAAGGCAGCGTCTTCAGTGCTGGTGACAAAGGCTTTGTCCAAGGCAACAACTATGCCGACGCACGAATCCTGCTCGGCATCACCGGCGCCACCGGCCATCCCGATTTGTCCACGGCCGCCCTGCCCAAAGGAGCTTGGGCGATCGAACCGACCCAGGCCGTCAACTACGTCACCGCTCACGACAACAACACCCTTCACGACAAACTGATTTTGAGCAGCAACCCGACAGTGGCCGATCTGATTCGCATGCAACGTCAAAGCAACGCGATCATTCTGACTTCCCAGGGCATTCCCTTCCTGCATGCCGGCGTGGAAATTCTCCGCACCAAACCGTGCACCGTCATCGATGGTGAAGCGCAAGGCGAATGCGACTCGGCCAAACGCTTCGATCACAACTCCTATCGTTCTCCCGATGACACCAACCAATTCGATTGGAACTGGAAGGTGGATTATCTCGACACCTTCGAGTACTACCGCGCATTGATTGATCTCCGCCTGGCCAAGGACGTGTTCCGACTCGCCACCGCCGATGACGTGGCGGATCACATGGTGCTCATCAACGATTCGATTCTCGGCTATGTCTCGTTCTTCCTGCAGGACAATACCGATTACTGGAAGACCACCTACATCATGCACAACAACGGTGACGAAGCACGTGAGATCACACTGCATCCAGGCACCTGGAACGTCGCGTTCACGACCGACGAGGTGGGAACACGTGAAACGATCACCTACAACGGGGAAGAGATTCTCAACTTCGTTCCCCTTGAAACTCTGGAAGGCGGCAGCAAGATCACGCTCGACCGCAACGAAACGATGATTCTCTACAGTACCGAAAGCGTCACCTTCGATCCCGACTTCATGACCGACGACACGCCCGAAGACGAACCGCGCACCGGCTGCTTCTCTGCCGTCGGCAGCGGCACCGTCCTCGCTGTCTTGTCCATCCTCGGCGGTGCGACTCTCATAATCCTCCGCAAACGCACCGACGCGTAACAATCGAAAATGCAGTCATCCCCATGGATGGCTGCATTTTTTTGATTTCAACGCATGAAAAAAGGGCTCAATCGAGCCCTTTTGAGTTGATGCAGTTAGTCTCCGGATACGTTGTTCTCCGTGATCCACGTTGTGGCCGCGGCAACAATTTCCGTTTGTGCTTCGGTCGGCGTTTTGGTGCCGTCCCAAACTGCACGATAGAATTCGTTGATGCCGATCGAGTAGTACACGTTCATCGCACGTTGCGTCGGTGCTTCGGGGAGCGCTCCAGCAGGTTCGATGTGGTTGAGTGCCATACCAGCGGCGAATTCCGCTTTGTTTTCCGAATCGATGTCCGGATAAATTTCGGCGTCGGCTTCGAGAGCGGGCAGATAGGCAGACGAATCCATAATGGTTTCAAGGGTTTCTTTGGTGTAGAGCCATCTGAGAACTTCCGATGCGGCGCTCGGGTTTTCGGTGAAGCCATTGATGACGAAGCCTTTGGTTTTCATCAGCGGGGAGAGAACCTGTCCGTCATAAGTCGGCATCGCCGAGAATTTGAAGTCGAGGTTGTTTTCGGTTTCTTTGCCGTCGACGTCCATCCAGGTACCTACGAGTGAGAACGGATATGCACCATCAAGATAGGCATCCCAGCGCCATCCCATGGCCGAAGCGGCTTTTTTCGCGCCGGTTTCGTCCACGCTCATGTCGTGGGTCGAGAACTCTTGAATGAATTCGAGTCCACCGAGGAATTCGGGATCGCCAAAGCCTGGGTCGGTGAGATCGGAACCATCGCCGAACAGCTTCCAGCCTTCTGCGGTAAGTGAGCTGTAAGCACTCCAAGTTTCATCGAGCGAAATCGGGAAAACTTCGAGGATTTCATTGCCGTTGAAGGTCGGGCGTGTTTCACCAAAGCCATCGGCCCATGCGAAGATTTCTTCCCAGGTGTCGATTGCATCCGGCAGGTTGTCGCCGTTTTCATCGGTCAAATCAACGCCGAGGTCTTCGAGCATCGTTTTGTTCCAGGAGAAGGTCATGCCGTCGTAGAATGCAGGCAGATAATGCGTGCCAACGGTGTTGATCGCTTCATAGGCCGTGTTCAGGGTTTGTTCTGAACCGAGATCCTGGAAATACTCATGCAGCGGCAGCAAATTGGCTTGGCGGCCGGTCACTTCGTTGTCGATGACAAGGGCTACGTCCGGGGCTTCGCCCTGGCCGGTTTCAATGCCTTCCACACCACTGGAAGCACCATTGGCGGATCCGTAGTTACGGAACGTCAGCATGCCTTCGAGTTCGGGGAAGTCGGCGTCCCATTTGGCAACCAGTGCGGCACCCATTGAGTCACTGTCGACACCGATTTCGATGACGGCTCCATCTTCCCAGCGGAAGAGTTCGTCTTCGGCGCTCCAGCACGCTTGCGTACCATCGGGCTCTTCACAGTCTGTATAACCGCGTTCTTGCTTACAAGCTGACAGGGTTCCTACAGCCAGAAGAGATAATACTAACAAAACTAACTTCTTCATTTTTTCCTCCTATTGAAATATGAATTTAATGTATCCTAATAAGCATTTTACCATAAAAAGAAAAGGCTTTCAATGTTTTACGATATGGTAACGGTATCTCATTTGTGAAAAAAGTGGTCTTCCAGAGCCAAACAAAGCGGTGATAGGGCATTGCAAGAAAATATGACCACTCCCTCACATGTTACGTGTAAACGTCGTCTTTGCTGAAATTGATGCGATAATAAATAAACATGGCCCGAATCGCGAAAATGATGAAGAACAGGATGCTCGCCCACGAGGGTACGAACATACCGATGAGCGCGACCAGAAACGCCGGTCCGGTCATCGACACGACGATGATCTTGTTGGCACTTTGGAACGTCAGTTTCTTGCGGTCGGCCTTGAAGTTGACCAGTAAGAAGATCAGGGTCAGTATCATCAGATAAATCAACATCTGCATGAACTGTGACAAGTAAATGAGCAAAAACTGCTGGGGCAAACTCGAATGATAGATGCTCGTCAGCAGAAAATCGGTGGTGGCGGCGTAATGCTCGTCCAGACTTTCTCCCTGTGCCACGCCGGTCTTGACGGTGGCGAAATCGAATCCTTCCAGGAGCGAGTAATCACCACTCGACGAATACGCCATGTCATTCTCATCCACGTAGATGAAGACCGCCGAATCCCGCGCAAAATAGATGGTTGACGTCTCGATTCCCTCGAGGTCGAGCGCATCGCGATACATGAAATCATACGCTCCAAACACCGCATCGACGTTGTCGGCGCAGTGCATCTCGGCATTCTCGACATGACAATCGAGTTGGGCATCATAGATGGCGTCAAGCGCTTCTTCTATGCCGATCAGATTGTCCAGTTCTGCGATTGATTCCATTCGTCCGTAAAAGTTCGGGACGCTGATCAGGCTGACGTTGATCACGAACAGCAACATGACGACGATGGTCCGAAAATGGATCGCTCGCAGAACTTCTTTGTTGCTGACGAACATTTTCAACCAGGATTTCCATGTTGGCATGGGCAGTTCCTCCTTCGTGAAGAAAAAGTGCGTTTCCACGCACTCTTTCGTTTATCCTTTGTCGGCGCCGGCGGTGAGGCCGTAGACGACGTAGCGTTGCATGTAGATCTGAACCAGCATGATCGGCACCGCCAGGAACAGCGCACCGGCCATGAACTGAATCGGGTTGTACTCATGACTGAGCGGATTCATGTAGCGGAACAGCCAGATCGCGACGGTTTGCCGCTGCGGCATGATGACCGAAGGCAGAATGTAATCGAGCCACGGACCCATGAACGCGTTGACGGCGATGAAGCCCATGATCGGGACAGCCAGCGGGATGATGATGCGCCACATGATCTGGAGATTTGTGGCGCCGTCGATCGACGCCGCTTCGTCCAGCGATTTGGGAATGTTGCGCATGAAGCCGCGGACAATGAAGGTGTTGTACGGAATCGCCCCCGCGGTGTAGATTAAGGTGAGTGCATAAGGATTGTTGAGCAGGCCGAACTGGCGGAAGAACATGAACAGGGCCAGCATCCCCATGAACGACGGGAACATCTGCAAGGCCATCATCGAAAGCAACACCTGCTTCTTGCCTTTGAAGCGATAGCGCGAGAAACTGAATCCGACAAGACTGCTAAAGATCACGACAAGAATGGTGTTGAGCACGGCAATCTGCAGCGTCGTGGTGAAACTCTCGACGTAATCCGGCAACAGCTGCGTGTCGGTTGATTTGTAAGTGAACAGTTCTCGATAATTGGCCAACGACCATTCGCTGAAGCGCGGATAGATTGGAACCTGACCCAGCTGGGTGGCGTCGGTGAATGACGCACTTACCATCCACAGCACCGGGGTCAGAACAATGATGACCATCAGGATCAACCAGCCGTATGCCAGTGATCCCAGTACGAATTTCTTGAACGTCAGACGGCGGAAGAAACGCCGAATGTTATACTCCACACGTTCTTTGAATGTTTTCGGTATCATGTTGGCTGCCATGTTAATCCTCCTCCCAGAATGATTTCAGTTTGGACAGGTTGTAAATGGCGGTGAGACTGATGAAGACGAAGATCAAAATCGAGTACACTGCGGCCAGGTTGTATTGACGGACGCCGGATGTAAAGGACAGTTTGTAAATCCATGAAATGAGGATGTCGGTCTGTCCCGGCGCCGCACTCGCAACCCTGACGGCGAGCGGTATTTCGTCAATCGGATAGGCCGGTCCACCTCCGCTCAGGAAGTAGATTGCACCGAAGTTGTTGAAGTTGTAGGTGAAGGTCGTGATGATGACCGGGGCGGTCGCCCGCAGAATCCACGGCAACGTGATATAACGGAATTTTTGTCCATTGGTAGCACCATCGATGTCGGCAGCTTCATACAGACTTTCCGGAATCGTGCCGAGGACACCGGTGATCAGCATCATGAAGTACGGATAACCGAGCCACAGGTTGACGACGATGATGATCGTCTTGGCCAGATTTCCGTTCATCGGCTCGTTCAACCACAGAATGTTGCCAGTTCCGGCAACGCTGTCAACCTGGTTGACGAGATTGAGGCTGCGCAGGACTTCCTTGACGGACTCCGTCACCCCGAAGTTGCTGAGCACCTGGTTCATGAGCCCGAAGTTGTCGGCGAAGACGTTGCGGAACAACATCAGTGAAATCAGACCCGGAATCGCCCAGGGCAGAATCAGAATGATACGCCAGACCTTTTTGAAAACAACATACTTGCTTTCGATAATGAGCGCCTGAATCAGACCAAGAATGTATACGGTCACACTACTCATGAAGGCGAAGAACAATGTCCAGCCCAATACTGCACCGAAGAAGCCCAACCAGTCGGAACTGGTGAAGACCGTCTTGAACGTATTTAATCCATCCCAACGGAACAGTTGCTGCCCAAGCGACACGCGCGTCGTCCAGTTGGTAAAGGCGACGAGGAAGCTGAACAGGAACGGGATGATGGTGAAGAACAAGATGAGCACGAAACTGGGAACGATGATGATGTAAGCGAAGAAATCATCCCAAATGCGGCGGATGAACTCGCGGGCCGGTTCGACAACACCGGTTTTCAGGTATGCGAGATGACTGTGGTAGGCGTCGCGAATGTTGATCACCCAAGCGGTCAAATACATACTGACCAGTACCAATGCGATGACCCCTTCACCAAGTAGAACCTGCGAGTTGTCCGCAGACTTCCAAGTGAAGATACGGTCGAAAATGACAATTTGCTCACCGCGGTACCAATCCCCAAGAACCAGTTCACCGAGGGTAATCAAACCCCAGATGCCTTTGGTGAAGAATCCACCGTAGTCACGGAAGAAATAGAGTACGCCATCCTGTGCCGGAAAGTCTTGAAGCTCTCCACTCAACGCATAGATGTAACTGCTGGTGGCGAGTTCGATGACAATGAACACAATGAAGATGAAAAAGAATGGGATGGCCTTGTACCACTGCTTGTTACGGAATTGACCAAGTCCTGGTATGAAAAAACTCAGCAACCCTCGTACAGCCGATTTCGGTTCTTCCTTGAACGCCAAATAGATGTTCTTAAAGATGTTGATGAAACCTAGTACGATTTTTTTAATCAGAGACCAAATGGATTGTCCCAGCGATACAAAAAAACCACGAATCTTTGCCCAGATGAAGTTCAATACTTTCATGACGGGCGATGCATTCGGATTCGGATCGCTCATATACTCACCTCTATTTATAAAATGTTTTATACTTTATAATATCACACGAGCAAAAAAAATGTAAGCGTTATATTTGAATTTGCGATTGTAACGGTTTCCACATTTTGAACTTCAAAGTGTTTGTTGCAAACCGGGACGATTGATGTACAATAGTGGTAAGGAGGGATATTGTGAACGCCAACCAATTCCATCATCACGCCAAATCAAACCAAGCCTATGCCTACGATGCCAACCATCTGCATCTTCGCGTCAAGACGACTCCCAATCTCTGTCAGACGATCGAGGTCATTCATGGTGATCCCTTCATGTGGGCTCAAGATGAACAAACCGGTCAATACCATTGGATGCACGAAACAACCGATCATTCGATGATGCACCGAGAGTTTCAAGGAACCAGTTTCGATCATTGGTTCGTATCACTCAACGCATCCTTAAAACGTACCAAATATGCCTTTTTGATTGACAATCGCTATTTGTACGGAGCCCGTGACATGTACGATCTCAACGAGCATCCCGAACAGCGTTACAACCTGTTCAACTATTTTAATTTCCCCTATATACATGACGTAGATCGGTATCAAGCACCCGAGTGGGTCAAAGATACAATATGGTATTCGATCTTCCCCGACCGGTTCGCCAATCTTGACAACCCAGCTTCCGGTCTTCTACCGTGGGGATCAGTCACCACATACCGCAACGACATGTTCTTCGGCGGCAACTTGAACGGCATTCGCCACCGATTGGACTACATTGCCGAAATGGGTTTCACCGGAATCTATCTTACACCGATTTTCGTCTCCCCATCGGCACACAAATACGACACCGTGGACTACTTCCAGATCGATCCGATATTCGGCACAGAAGACGACTTGCGACAGTTGGTTCAGGACGCCCATGCACGTGGCATCCGGGTGATGCTTGATGCCGTTTACAATCACTGTTCGATTCTCCATCCGTTCTTTCAAGATGTCATCGCCAATGGCCCGACTAGTGAATACGCCGATTGTTTTTACATTCACGACTATCCCGTCATCAACTTTCCCACCGATGAACGCGGATTGCCGGTGCAAACCGGCAAACCGACGCTCAATCTGAACTACGAAACGTTCGGATTCGCCGCCCGCATGCCCAAGTGGAACACGGAACATCCACTCGTGCGCGATCATCTGATCAAAGCCGGCGAATACTGGATTCAATCGTGTGGCATCGATGGATGGCGTCTTGATGTCGCCAACGAAGTGTCCCACGACTTCTGGCGGGTGTTCCAACGGCGAATGCGTGCCGTCAAGAGCGACGTGTTCCTCCTCGGTGAAAACTGGGACGACGCCACGCCGTGGCTGGGCGGCGATCAGATGGACGCCGTCATGAACTACGAGTTCCTGCAACCGATCTGGGCGTATTTCGGTGCCAACGATGAGATTCCCCATTACAGTGGAGCCCGCTTCCAAGACGCCATCAACAATGTGATGGCCAGATATCCCAAACATGTCATCCTCAACATGTTCAACATGATCGACTCCCACGATACCCCCCGGATTCTTCACGTTTGTGGAAACGATCCACAGTTGGTACGGCTTGCCCACATCGTTCAATACAGTCTGCCTGGTGCTCCGAGCACCTTTTACGGGAGCGAAGTCGGCCTTGGTGGCCAACAGGATCCCGACAATCGACGCTGCATGATCTGGGACGAAACCGAACAGGATGCGACGATGCGGGAGTTTGTCAGGCGGCTCAATCGGATCTACCAACAGTACGACGCTTTTCGCACCACCGATTTCACCTGGATCGTCGCTACCGATGATGTCCTGATTTACCGAAAACTGGATCTGACGTTCGCCATCAATCGCTCCAATCACGCGATCAACATCGGCGCGCACCTCTCTGGGCAGTGGCTGGATGTATTCCATGAACAGCCGCTGTCTTTGTCCTCTGAGACAACGATTGCACCCAAGACCTTCTGGATCCTGCAGTCATCCTGATTCCGATCGTTGCACGAACCAGGCATTCACTACAATTCATATGATATGATATAAGTATCCTAATGTATAACCAAGGAGTGATGTTATGAAACGTCTTCTGTTTGTTCTCTTGCTAATCCTGACACTTACACTCAGTGCCTGCGGTGACGATCGCGAACCAGTAACCTCGCTGGAGATTTTCGGAGCCCGCGATCGCATTCTTCCCGCCTTTGAGGAAGTGGATGTATACCGTTACATCACCGTCACCGCCGACACCGGAGACAGTTATCTCGATCAGCTCGAGGTAACGTCGGACAACTGCACGATCGCCGACGGCATCATCACCAGCGACATCGTCATCGACTGCATCGTCACGTATCGCGTGGAAGTCGATGACGCGATCGACGAAACCACGATCACGATCTCGTTCCGCGAACCGTATCGCACGCTCGAAGTCATCGAGGAATTCAACAATCTGCGCATCTATCAGATCTACGTTTCGGCCTATCGCGATGGCCTGCCGGGCGGATACGACTTCGGGTACGGTCCGAGCGATCACAATGGCGATCTCCAAGGCATCATCGATGCGCTGGATTACATTGCCTCGCTCGGTGTCAATGCGATCTGGCTGACACCGGTCTTCGAATCGAAAGAGGATCCATCGCACGGGGAATTCGAGAAACGCGGTCGACCGACCGGCTATTTCGCCGACGACTACTACAACATCGATCCGAACTTCGGTACCAACGAGCTGTTCCAGGAATTCGTCGACGAAGCGCATGATCGTGGATTATACGTGTTCCTCGACGGCGTGTTCGGCCACCATGGCGGATATCCCATCGAAGGCGTCCTCGACGGTGATCCGCAATGGTACGGGTACGAAACCGTGTACCCCGAAAGTCTCGACTATTTCATCGGTGTCGCGACCCACTGGATCGAAGAATACGGCATTGACGGATGGCGTCTCGATCAGTCCTACCAACTGTATCAGGACAACTACAACTACTTCCGGGAAATCCGCAACGCAGTGGAGGATCTCGCGGCCGAACGCGAAGCGCGCGGTGAAGAGTGGGGCACGCTTGGCTACATGGTGGCCGAAGTATGGGACACTCCTTCCAACATCCAACGCTACGCATACGACCAAAACGCCTTCCGCAGCGCCTTCAACTTCCCGCTTCGTTTCGAGTTGGTCCGGGCATTGGCCATCGATGAGTACAACAACCAGGGTTCTCTCTACAATCTCAATCTGGTCATGAACAACAACTATTCCGATTTTGCGCAACCGAACTTGTTCCTGTCGAACCACGACACGGTACGATTCGGCGACTTGCTGCAGATTGCCGAGAAAGACGATGAGTACTTTGAACGGCACAAGCTGGCGCTGTCCTTCCTGACCGCCTACACCGGTCCGATCACGATTTATTACGGCGACGAGTACGGCGATCAGTTCGACGGCCTGAGCGACAGTCTTGGCGAACTCAACAGTTATCCCTACATCGCCGTCGACAATGTCGGCCGCACCAATGGGCGCATTGACACGTTCACGACAAGTGAACAGGCGCTCATCGATCATCTGCGGACCCTGATGAGCCTGCGCGATACCTACGATTCCCTATGGAATGGAACGCGAGACAATCTGCTCGTCAATGATACGATGTACGTTGATCTCAAAACCTCCGCGACCAACCAGGTGGTGTACGCAATGAACATCGGTGACGCCTTGCAGTCGATCACGCTTGATGCATCGGCGATGAACGGCACCACTCTGCGCAATCTGATCACCGGTGAGACGTTCACGATCAGCAATGATTCGGTCACCGTTGATGTCTCCGGTCTAACAGGAGCATTCTTCTTGGTGGAATAATCCATAATGACAAAAACACGATCCCCGGATCGTGTTTTTATATGCAAGATTGTCCGATTGTCATATGGAAAAAAGAATAAAAGAAAAGCCGCCCAAATGAGATTCATTTGAGCGACACCGTTGGTCACGTGGTGGAGGATATCGGGCTCGAACCGATGACCCCCTGATTAAGAGTCAGGTGCTCTACCAACTAAGCTAATCCTCCGTTTGGTATTGTACAGGAAAACAGGCGGAAAAGCAACGAAAATAATCAAAGAATCGCGAGGATGTGTTTTCCTTGATACCGATGCGGCAAAAAAACACCGTAGCAACTCTGCTACGGTGTGAAATACCTCGTCGAAGTCTCAGAGGTCATCGGGATCTTCGGGATCTTCGGTGTCTTCCTCTTCCTCTTCTTCGTCTTCCTCTTCTTCATCCTGATAGTTGTAACCTTCTTCGTCCACCGAGTTCGAGAAGATGTAGCCGGTTTCGGCGTTGACTTCAAGTTCATATTCCTGATCCTGATAGACAAATGCGATGGCATAGAACGGAATGCCGTTTTCGAGTTCCAGATCAAACTCCAGTTCGGTGATCAAGGATACCTCAAGACCGAGTTCGGCCGCGACCAGATTGATGATGGCGGTTTCCGACAGGACATCGTTCATCCAGTCGTCGTCATCCGGATCGTCCACGGGATCGTCATCCGGATCAGCGGGATCGTCGTCCTCGGTTTCCTCGAAGATGGTCCCATCCTTGGCGGTAATGAGAATCTCGAACTCGTCGGTCGCGGTCTCTATTTCAATCTCATAGATCATGACGCCGTCTTCTTGTTCGAGTTCCACTTCGTACGCAAGCACATCCAGCGCATCGAGTTCCAGCGCATTGAGGGCGGCCTGATAGGCGGCATCCGCCGTAAGGATGCCCAGATTGCTTGCGGCACCGACATGTCGGACATTGTCGATGTTGTAGTTTTTCGCTTCTAGCAATAGATTGAGGTCGTTGATGGACAGCTTCGCCAGATCCGCAACCAGCATCCGCGGATCGATGTTGGTGATGCGCAGAATCAGTTCCGCTTTCGCTTCGGAAATGTCGAGTTGTTCGGCGAGTTCTTCGGCATCTTCGGAGAAGTCCAACGCCTGGGTCATGACGGATCCGTTGATGGCACTGCCGGATAGCAGGGTGCTGATGGTCTCTGTGTACTCATCGATCATTTGCTGCTGGCGGGTGGCGTCGGAACTTTGGATCGACAACAACACCGAGTTGGTGATCTCGTTGATGAACCCATTGGCCACCATCGAACCGATCAAAGCATTGACGGCAATGTTGGCATCGACACCTACGAGGTCCATATCGCCGATGATGACATCGGCGTCGGCGTTGTTGCGAAGGACATTGATGACGACATCGTCTTCATCGAGCTCGAGCACGACGCTGGGATTGACATCAATGGCGATGACCGAATAGGTCACCGGTTGGTTGCCGGGCAAACCGACCACGATCAGGGCCAATAGCACGACGATGGCCAGCGATGCGAACGAATAGGCGAAACGGCGAGTGGCAATCACATCCTTGATGCGTTTCCAGACGGGTTGCTTGACGGGTTGTTCCGTCATTTTCGGACATTGTTCCAGAATAGACTGGAAGAGATCGGGTTTGCGTTCATTGAATTCTTCGTAAATCTTGCGTTCAACATCCTTACGTTTCATAATCGTTCACCTCCATGACGGTTTGTAATTTTTTCAGCGAGCGACGGTACTTGGACAGAACCGTCGAAAGCGGCATGTCGAGAGTTTTGGCAATGTCCTTGTGCTTCATGTTGGACATCGCGTGCATGACGACGATCTGACGCTCGTCTTCATTGAGATGTTCGAGCAGGAGCTCGACCAGTTGTTCCTTGTGCAGATCCTCCGCTACGGTCGTTTCGACACCGATGTCGTGCACATCGTCGAGATCGACGTGTTGCCGTTTCTGGCGATCGCGAAGAATCATATAGGCGTGGTTGCGGGCGATTGTGAAGATCCAGGCCATTGCCTTGCCCTCACCTTCGTAATCTTGAATTTTTTCGTAGATGCTGATGTACGTATTCTGGACGACATCTTCCGCATCCTGGCGATGGCCGAGGATTGACATCGCCAATCCGAACACAGCCCCACTGGACTGATTGTACAGTTCTTCAAAGGCTTGCGCATCATACCGCGCAACCCTCCTCATCAGCTTGTCGCTGACATGCAAATCTTTTCGTCGATAATCGGAGCTCATATCACACCTCACTTCATGCTGTGGCAGTCGTGACCAGTATATCACACAAGTGAGATGTCCGACCAGCAAGTAACAATAATTTTGAAGCCGATTTTGCTGGGAAAATCGGCTTCAGATCAAATGAAAAGGAGGATGTTTTGGGGATTATTCGACGCTTGCGCTATCGGTTTCTTCTTCGGACTCGGTTTCGGTTTCGGTTTCGGTTTCGGTTTCGGTTTCCGTTTCGGTTTCTTCCTCGTCCTCTACGTCTTCGTCGTCGTAATCTTCGTCTTCGTCTTCTTCGTCATCGTAATCGTAGCCGTCTTCGTCCATCGAGTTGGAGTAGATTTCACCACTTTGGGCATCGATTTCCAGTTCGTATTCACGGCCTTCGTATTCGAATTCCACTTCGTAGTAGGCGATTCCGTTGTCCAGTTCCGCTTCCACTTCGACTTCGGTCATGAGTGCGGTGTCCAATCCGAGATCGGTGGCGATCTGAGCGAGAATTTCTTCTTCGGTTAGAGCGTCTTCGGGCCAGACCATGTCGTCATCGTCATCATCGTCATCATCGGTTTCGACGAACACGGTGCCGTCGGTCGCGTTGATGAGGAGTTCAAATTCGTCGTCGGCGGTTTCGATTTCGACTTCATAAACCATGACGCCGTCTTCTTGTTCCAGTTCGACTTCGAATTCAACAACGGTGAGTTCGTCGATGGCGAGTTCAGTAAGAGCGGCCTGGTAGGCTTCATCGGCAGTAATCAAGCCGAGTTCACTGGCCGATCCGACTTTTTGGACATTGTCCATCGCGTAGTTCTTGGCTTCGAGCAACAGATTCAATTCGTTAATCGACAGCAGAGCGAGGTCTTCGACGACAACACGAGGATCGATTTCGCTGATTTCGAGAATCAGTTCCGCTTTCGCTTCGGAGATGCCGAGTTGTTCGGCAAGGGCTTCGGCATCGTCATCGAAGTCGAGCGACTGGGTGATGACCGAACCGTTGATGGCGTTGCCTTCCAAATACGAGCTGACAGTTGCGGCGAGTTCTTCGAGTAATTCGACTTCGCGTACGGCGTCGTCGCTGGAGATCGACAGCAATACCGAGTTGGCGAGTTCACTGATGTAGCCGTTGGCGACCATCGAACCGATCAGGGCGTTGAGGGCGACGTTGTAGTCGACACCGATCAAGTCCATGTCGCCGACGATGGTTTCGGCATCTTCGTTGTTGAGAATGACATTGATGACTTCGTCGTTCTCATCGAGTTCCAATACGACGCTCGGATTGACGTCAATCGCGATTGTCGATGCGGCGGTGGCGGAGGATCCCGAGCAAGCCGCGAGCGTGATCATAGCAATGAGTGATAAACCAAATGTTAGAATTTTTTTCATGTGTGTTTCATCCTTTCAATTTTGTTTGGCCTTCACTATACTAATGCGAGTAATTGCGAAAATATTGCAGCATATTGAATTTTTTTCATTTTTTCGCTTCGCATATAAATATGGACTTGAAATCTTATATGAGATTCACACTTTGTTCATTCAAATCTTCATTAAAAAAACCGAAAACGATGAATCGTCTCCGGTTTGTGAACAAAATGGTGGAGTTGAGGGGATTTGAACCCCTGTCCAGAACAGCCGTACGAACACTTTCTACATGCTTAGTCACTCCAGTTTTTTAATCCGCAGTCGAGAGAGGGACAACTTAACGACGGACGAGTCTTATTGGGTTCGCTGTGGCTCTTAAGACGGCAGATTCACAGTATATCACGGATGTCTGTTCTCGACACCGAACACTCCGTGCAGCGAACGGCGGAGAGCACGCTTAGTTAATTAAGCGGCGTATGCTACTTGTTGGTTTCCGGTTATATTTAACCTGGTGTTTTGACAGCCACCACGCTGGCATGCTTATGTCGCTCTAAACTACCCTGTCGAATCCATAAACAACCCCACAGTGTGTTAAGGCAATAAGTAATTGATGAGAATCAGGACGATGCCGAGCACGATGTAGAAGATCTGAGTGCCTGCGACGCCGATCTGTTGCACCAGACGCTTGGTCCGGCGCGAATTGAAACGGAATTTGGTGATGCCGACGAGGATGACGAATCCGCCGACGATGTAAAGGATGAGTTCTTCTGCGCTCATGACCTGCCTCCCATCTGTATTATATCACAGGAGCCAAGGCGAATCTAGTATCTTCCACGGAGATTGCGTTCGGCCGTGCGTCGTTCCGCCTTTTCCTTCAAGGTCTGACGCTTGTCGTAGTTCTTCTTCCCTTTGGCAATTGCGATCTCGAGTTTGGCGAGGCCCTTGTCGATGTAAATCTGGGTCGGCACGATCGTCAGGCTTTCGGTCGCGACCTTCTTACCGATCTTGCGGATTTCCTTCTTGTGCAGCAGAAGTTTGCGCGTCCTGGTCTCGTTGTGGTTGAAGATGTTGCCCTGGGCATACTTCGCGATGTGCATGTTGACGACGAACATCTCGTTGTTTTTGACGAGACAGTACGCATCTGCGATCGACACCTTGCCGGCGCGGATGCTTTTGATCTCCGTCCCGACCAGCACGATGCCCGCTTCGAACTTATCGAGCAGGAAGTAGTTGTAGGATGCCTTTTTGTTGCGCGCTACGACTTTCATCGGTCGGCCTCCTTCTTGACGAGTTTGAAATCGACGTCGCCGTCGATGACGTTGGCCCCGGCGACTTCAATCGTGACGTGGTCGCCGACGCGGTAGACGTGACGCTTCTTCTCGCCGACGAGAATCATCAGGCGTTCCGAATAGACATAGAAGTCATCGTCCAACGCCGAGATGTGGACCAGTCCTTCCACGGTGTTGGGTAGGGACACGTAAAGTCCGAAGCTGGTGACACTACTTATTATACCATCAAAGCGCTTGCCGACATACTGCGAAATGTATTCGGCCTTTTTCATGTCGACGACGTCGCGTTCGAGTTGGACCGCGCGACGCTCGGTTTCACTCGATTGCACGGCGATATCATGCATGATGTTCGCGTAGTGGTCAATCACTTTTGTGGATTTGTTTTGTTCGAACAGATACTTGCGCAAAAGACGATGTACGATCAGATCGGGGTAGCGTCGGATTGGGGAGGTGAAGTGAGTGTAGAACTTGAAACTGAGACCGTAATGGCCGATGTTGTTGTCGCTGTAGATCGCCTTCTGCATGCTGCGCAGCATCAACAGATTGATGCCGTGCTCGGCTTCCGTACCGTGGACGTTGTCAACCAGTTTTTGGAGTTCCTTGTGGCTGACTTCACTCTTGCCTTTGACGCGGAATCCCAGGGCGCTGGCCATGTTGATGAGACGTTCGAGTTTGGCTTCGTCGGGTTTGTCGTGGACGCGATAGATGAACGGCAGATCCAGCCAATGAACGTGTTCGGCGACGGTTTGGTTGGCCTTCAGCATGAACTCTTCGATGATGTTTTCACTGATGCCTTGCGTGCGTGGTTGGACATCGATCGCAACACCGTTCTCATCGAGTTTGATGTAGGCTTCGGTCGTTTCGAAATCGATGCTGCCATACCGTTGCCGACGCTTCTTCAGAATCTTCGCAAGGTTGCGCATGTCATAGAACATGGCGACGAAATCGACGTATTCTTCGGCCAGTGCCGGATCGCCGTGGAAGATCTTGTTGACGTTGTCGTAGGTCATCCGCGCGTGGGAATGAATGACGCTCGGATAGATGTCGTATTTGGTCACCTTGCCATCCTTGTCGATGGTCATGTCGCAGGTAATGGTCAATCGGTCTTCATGAGGTTGCAGACTGCAGATGTGGTTGCTGAGCGCCTCCGGCAACATCGGAATGACGGTGCCCGGGAGATAGACCGACGTGCCACGTCGATAGGCTTCCTTGTCGAGAATGCCGTTTTCCGTAACGTAATGACTGACATCGGCAATCGACACGCCGAGCTGATAACCGCCGTCGTCGAGTTGACGAACGTAGACGGCGTCGTCGAAGTCCTTGGCGTCGTCGCCGTCGATCGTGATGTAGGGGATGTCGCGGATGTCGCGACGACCTTCGAGTTCGTCCTCGGTGACGGTCGTGAACTGCTGCGCCGCCTTGACGACCTCGTCGGGAAAGATCGGATCGACATTGTACTTGAGGATCTTCGACATGATGTCGACGCCCTTGTCGCCGGCGCGACCAATGATGTCGGTGACGGCGACGTCCAACATGCCCTTGTAGGAGTAGTTGATAATCTTGGCCCGGACCTTGTCCTTGTTACTGGCACCGTTCAAGTTCTCCTTGCGGATGAGAATGTCGTTGGTGATCGTCTTGTCGTCGCTCTCCAGACGGGCTTTACCCTTCTTGATCTTGACTTCCCCGATGACGTGGGTGTACTTGCGTTCGAGCACGCGCGTGATCGCGCCTTCCTGGCGGGCGCCGTATCCGAACGGCGACACGCGAACGAGGACTCTGTCCTTGTTCATCGCGTCGTTGATCAAGTCGGCCGGAATGAAGACATCGTTCAGACTGGGGTCCTCGGGGATCACGAAACCAAAGCCGCGCGGTTTCAGATCGAGCGTGCCGATGAGGTAGTTGGTGTTCTCGATGAGGGTGATCTCATGGTTGCTGTTTTCGATGATTCTAGCCTCGTCAATCAACTCGTTGACGGCCTTCATCAAGGTCGTGATGTCGGCGCTCGACGAAACACGAAGAACATTGCGAAGTTCGTCAATCGACGTCTTCTTGTTCTTCCCGCTGGATAGATAGTCGAGAATGTTCTGTTTCATCGGTGCACCTCCATGTTGCGAAATAAAAAGAACACTTACAAAGTGTTCTTATAGTGCAATGGCGAGTATGCTCAGAGCGATGAAAACGATGCTCACACCAAGTGTCACGCGGTTCATGATGAGTTCAAAGCCGCGTTGTTTCTGGTTGTTGAACAGTTCGCTTTTTTCGCCGCTGAAGGCGTTTGCCGCACTATCCTTGGAACTTTGTAAGACCACCAGGGTGATCAACAGTAACGATACGAGCAGTAATACGATATCAATGGCTTGCATGGTTGTTTCCTCCTATACACTTAATCCGATGTAGATGAGATACGCCACGAGGATGAGTACACTCGGAATGGCGTACGTGACTTTGCTCAATGATGTCTTTCGCACCAGAGCCAACATTAATATTATAGAGTTAATGAGTCCTAAAATCAAGAGGTACGACACATTTTCTCGAGCGCTTCCGCCCAGCGTCAGTTCCTCGTAGATGTCGCTCTTGATGTAGATGATGTCGACGACGCTGATGATCGTCATGTTGAACACGTTCGACCCGACGATGTTGCCGAGTGCGGCTTCGTGGTTCTTCAGTTTCATCAGGGTCATGACGGCGGTCAGTTCCGGCAGGCTCGTGGCCACGCCGAGGAAGATCGCGCCGGCGAAGCTGGCGTCGAGACTGAGTGCGTCCCCGAGCTGATCGGCGACGATCGTGACGAAGATGCTCGACAGCACCACAACGGTCGCCCACAACAGGAACATGACACCGATCTTTTGATACGACAGTTTGCTTTCTTCTTCCGACTGTTCGGTCTCATCGTTGTTCATCGCGCGGATGCTGAAGATATAGACGATGACGATCGCGAGACTGATCAAGTTGAACGAGATCAGGAAATCAAAGGTGAAACTGTCATAATCGAGTCCGGTGAATCCACTCAACAAGAGCGGAATCATGAACAGGATGTACATCAGGATGACCAGCGCGTTGGTCTTGCGCTGGGTCTTGACCTTATTGAAGAACATGTGCTTGAGGAAGATCAGATCGGCGAGCGCCAGAATGACGACGTTGAAGATGTTCGAGCCGAACACGTTGCCGAATGCGAGCGCCGGTTCGTTGAGCCGCATCGTCGAGGTGATTGATGTGATGAATTCGGGCATGCTGGTGATCGTCGCAAGCAAAACGCCCCCGATCAGCGCACCGCTGATGTGGGTCTTCTTGTCGAGCTCGTCAACGTAGTAGGAGAGCTTGCTGGTCGCGTAGATTACGACGAACGCAAGCAACAGATATTGGGCTACCAACCAGAACATGTCATCACCTCAAGCTTTTCCTATTATATAACACATCAACGGAAAATGATAGGGATTTTTACGAATTTTTCAAAACAAAAAGGAGACCTTCGTCTCCTTCGTTTTACGCTTGCAGTTTGGCTGCTTCGGCCATTGCGTTGTTGTCCCGTTCGATCCCGTCGAACAGCCCTTTGACCTTTTTGTTGAACACGAATCCAATCGCCGGAATCAACAACAGTACCGAACAGATCAACGCCAACACCGTGACATTGGTGGCGTCGATCACGACGCCGCCCAGCAATACGGCAACGGGCGTCGCCGCACCGGCGAGGGCGCTGATGGCGGCGAACACGCGGCCGCGCATGTTGGGTTCGATGACCTTGATCAAACCGGTGTTGAGCGGTACGTTGGTGGCAACCATGAAGAACGCCATGCCGATGTTGGCGACGATGAAGAGACCATAAAACACCCAGTACGACAGGAAGCCGATGTCAAGCAGATAGATGATCAGGGTCATCATCACGAAACTGAGCACGAGCAACGCCAGTCCGTTGCGGATTGCGACAGCGAGACGTTTGATTGCCATGCTGCCGATGACGATGCCGGCGACGGCGGCCGAGGCGCTGAAGGCGATCGACGGCCAGCCGATTTCCCACACGCTGCGTCCCAGTTCAATCCGGAACAACGCCGGAATGCCGACGCTCATCAACGGTGCGATGGCGAAGTTCATGAACAAACTGAAGATCATCAAGGTCAGTAGTCCCTGACGTTTGACAAGATACTGCAAGCCGCCCTTGAAATCGGCGAAGAAGCCGGCTTGCGGTGCCGGTGGCGCTTCTTCCTTGTGCGGCGTTCGGATGAACATTTCACTGAATCCCGACAGCAGGAAACTGATCCCGTTGATCAACACGGCGATGTGGAATGGAAACAGACCGAACGCGACCATGCCCAGGACGATGCCGAAAATCTGCGTCATCGAAAACACGATGTTGTTGGCTCCGGTCGCCTGCTGGACCTGATCCAATCCGACGATTTCCGGAATCGCGGCGGTCACCGCCGGGGTAAACAGTGAAGCGATGGTACCCGACAATACGGCCACCACCAGCAACACCCAGGTCGCGGTTTCGGCGGACGGTTCAGACATGAACAATACTGCGGTAGCGACGAAAATCACGCCCCGCAAATAGTCGGTGACATAGATGATCCGCACCCGATTCCACCGATCGACGAAGACTCCGGCAAGCGGACTGAGCAGTATCCGCGTTCCAGCCCCAAGCGCCATGAACAGACCGAGCAAGGACGCCTTGCCAGTCAAATCGGCGACATACAAACCAGCGGCAAACGAAAACAATACGTTCCCAAGTTCGCTGACAAGACTTCCGAAAAATAACAATTTGTAGTTGCGACTGCGAAACAGTTCTCTCATGATGACTCGTTCTCCCCTTTGAGCAAACGTGTAGGTAGTTCAATAAATAGAATACTTCAGTTTGAACCGTTTTTCAATATGCAAGTTCGCTAATTTTCGTCACAAAAAAAGACCGCCGAAACGGTCTTTGTTACTTATTTGATGCAGTAGAGCGACTTGAGTCCGTTGTAGACGGCGACATCGCCCAGCTCGTCTTCGATGCGAAGCAGCTGGTTGTACTTGGCGATGCGGTCGGTGCGGCTTAGCGATCCGGTTTTGATCTGGCCGGCGTTGGTCGCAACGGCGATGTCGGCGATCGTCGAATCTTCGGTTTCGCCGCTGCGGTGCGATACCACGGCGGTGTACCCGGCCTTCTTGGCCATTTCGATGGCTTGGAAGGTTTCGGTCAGGGTACCGATCTGATTGACTTTGATCAGAATTGAGTTGGCGATGCCTTCTTGAATGCCGCGGCCGAGCCGTTCGGTGTTGGTGACGAACAGATCGTCGCCGACGAGTTGGATTTTCTTACCGAGTTTGTCGGTCAGGATCTTCCAGCCCTTCCAGTCGTTTTCATCGAGGCCGTCTTCAATCGAGACGATCGGATACTTGTCGACGAGCTCGACATAGAAATCGGCCAGTTGTTCGCTGGTGAGTTCCTTGCCACCTTCACCGGCGAGCACATAGACGCCTTTGTCCTTGTTGTAGAACTCGCTCGAAGCGACGTCCATCGCCAGGGCGATGTCCTTGCCGGGTTCGTAGCCGGCTTTCTTGATTGCTTCCAAAATGACTTGGAGCGCTTCTTCGTTCGAACCGAGGTTCGGGGCGAAGCCGCCTTCGTCGCCGACGGCGGTGTTGTAGCCTTTGCCTTTGAGAACGGCTTTGAGGGCGTGGAACACTTCAGCACCGTAACGCAAGGCTTCTTTGAAGTTGGGAGCACCGATCGGCATGATCATGAACTCCTGGAAGTCGACGTTGTTGTCGGCGTGGCTACCACCGTTGATGATGTTCATCATCGGCGTCGGCAGTTCCTTGGCGTTGAATCCGCCGAGGTACAGATACAGCGGCAGTCCGACGTAGTCGGCGGCGGCGCGAGCGCAAGCCATCGACACGCCGAGGATGGCATTGGCACCGAGTTTGCCTTTGTTCTTGGTGCCATCGAGGTTGATCATGATGTGGTCGATCAGGACTTGTTGCGTGACGTCGAGACCGAGAATTTCGGGAGCGATGACTTCGTTGACGTTGTTGACGGCGTTCTCGACACCCTTGCCGAGATAACGGGCTTTGACACCGTCACGGAGTTCGACGGCTTCGTGTTCGCCGGTCGACGCACCACTCGGTACGAGCGCACGACCGAACGCGCCGCTGTCAGTGTAGACTTCGACTTCGACGGTCGGATTGCCGCGGGAGTCGAGCACTTCTCTTGCGTATACATCGGTAATGTATGGCATTTTGTAAAACATCTCCTTTTGAATTGATGTGATTTCGTCCATAAATATTATAGACCAAATGCACCCTGTTTACAAATGATATCCGAAAATGAAAACACTTTCAAATGCCACTTGTTCACATCATGCGTCCGCTTTTTATGTGTTGAAATATGGCCTCTCGTTCGGTTTCAGAATACTCGTTGGACAGTTTCACATGAGCCTTCGATTGGTCTTCATCGATGACCATCAGATTGAGAACCGGTCGGGAGTAGTTGAGATAGGTGGAGCGGTACTCGGCTTGTTGCGCCGCGGGAAACATCGGCAACATCAGGACCAACAACACGTCCTTGTCGCTGTCTTGTTCGACATAGCGGGACAGGATGTCATAGGGATTGTAGGTGGTCGCGTTGACGCGCAATACGCGCATGCTGATTGCCGCCGTCGTTGCATTGCGGTCGGGTTCAACGTCCAGATCGAACGTGTAGTGCGAACCGAGCAGCGGTTTGGAACGATCACTCCCCGACGAGCTGCCGGTCTGACGGAAATAATTGAACCCGGCAAGACTCGATGCGGCAATGAGGAACGCCACGATGTCACTGTTGGCGAATGGTTCGAGGAAGAACAACGCGACCGATGCCACGAGCAATATCGCAAACAACGCCTTGTATTTGTCGGCCATCGGATTGCGTGTCCGCCGTGCTTCGACGGTGGAACTACCACGGGTGTCGGCGGACAACCGCTCGATGGCAATCACATCACCGTAGGCGGTTTTGCAAGCATCGCATAGAAAGACATCCTCCTTGCGATGAACGGTACTGTGGTTGTATCCATCGGTACCATGCTTGGTACGCGGCGGGTACATCCGTGTCAGACTGTGTCTGGTCACCTCCGCGCCGCATTGTTTGCACGTTTTCATGAACGTTCTCGAATATCCTTGAATCATATCTTTGCCTCCTTGTTGGCTGAAGCTCTATCAGTGTGAATCGCAGGTGTCACAAACGGCATCGATGTCGTCGAGAAACCGCAGGAACGAATCGTCTTGAAGAGCGATGTAAGACGCACCACCGGAACTCAGATCAATCACCAGCGTACCGTATTGAAAGGTGTCCTCACTGAGTGCAAGCAACGACCACACATTGTCGTATTGGTTCCATATCGCCATGAAGTCGTCGTATGGAATTTGATCATATTCATACGCGAACCACGGATTCTCGTAATAGACTTGTGAGATCGCGTCGTCGATCTCGAATCGAATCGTAGATGTCAGGTAGGGACGGAACGGATAGATGTTCGGTCCGAACCCGTTGTAATAGGATGTCAGAAGAGTCCCGTCATCGGCGTAGAAAGATCCATCGAAATAGTAATCCCAGCCTTGAACCGCACCCATGTTGTAGACGATGAAGTTGTTGAGACCAAGATAGGTATCAGTGTCGGTTTCGAGGTACCGCCGGTGACCGACTTGAAATACGCCGTCCTGATACAGATACAGATTGCGGTAATCGAGATTGTCGCCGTGATGCGACCAGAAAAAGTATTCTTCCACCGGATCGGAAACCACCATTCCCACAAAGTCATTATCCATATCGTATTGGAAATTGAGCACTTGCGCGTCGCTGCCGAAATAGGTCAGATTCATCGCTTCGATGCCGTGTCGGTCGTCGGTGATCCGTAGCGCCATGCCGGTCTCGTCGCGCTGGTAGTCGATGTAGCGGTAAACGTTGTTGCCGCTGCCGATGATGACGGCAGCTTCAAACTGAAACGACTGTACCGATACGATTCCGACGGTGTCGTATGTGATGTACATCACGCGACGCTCGACCAGTCGTTCATCGTCGTCATACCGCCAGATGTCGGCGTAGAGTTGTCCGTCCGCCTGGTACGCCAATACCGTCACGTCGGCCGACCTCTCACTCATCGACGGTCCCCAGCGTTCGCAGCAATCTTGTTCGCGGTAGGTCGCCGTATAGTGATTGGGAATGCCTAGTGTGAGCGTCGGTTCATCCAATACCTCAATCACATACAGCAAGTCGTAGTACAGAATCGTCTCCGGTGCGTACAACAGATCGAAGATCGGCTCGTCCATGACATCCTCGGGATAGAGGTAATGTTGTTCTTCCTCTTCCGCGGTGACATCACCGATGTCGATGTATTGTGTTTCAAAATATTCAAACACGGAGTAAAACCGGGAGTAGTCGTACGGTTCGATGAACGCGGCGAGTTGATCCAGGGTTGTATCCAGATCCGAGCCGATCGCGGCATCGGCAACAAAATCAAAAAACGGTTCGTACGCATAGACGCATGTCTCCGCGACGACTTCAAATCCCTCGTCGCACACCAGCGGAATCGACAATTCGAACGTGGTGGTGGTGTCGTAGGTCAATGTCATCACAGCACCGCTGCCCGGCGTGCGCTCGTCAACGATCTGATCTTGATCATTGCGGCGTAATGCGACCTGTTGAAACACATCTCCCATCGTGATGTCATAAGCGACATATGCCGTTTGTTCGGCGTCGTAGACAAACACATCCTCGTCGAAGTCGAAGTACCCCAGATAGGGATTCGTTCGCGTCGCTTCCGACCATGTGTCCAGCGCCGCATCGTAGTAGTACGTCATGGTGTCGGTATACAAATGGATGTTGCCCGCATCGTCCGTGACTTCCCAGATGCAGGTATCCTCACAGGCGATCCGCCACTGTTCGGTGGTGTCCGCTTGCTCCATGTCCACGACGAAACGATCGAGTTCCAACAACTCATCCACCGGCGAGGTGAATGGTGGCGTCGTGTCGTCCGGTTCACATGAAAGAAGCAAGCTCACGCTTGCCAGGATCATCATTGTTGTCAGTAATGTCTTCATACGCATCACCCTTCCTTCTTTCCCATTATAACAAAAAAAAGATGACTTGTTACAGTCATCTTTACTTTTTGATGAGACTTTCGCCGGTCATTTCGGCCGGTTTGTCGACTTTCAAGTACTCGAGCATCGTCGGCGCGATGTCGGCGAGGATGCCGCCTTCGCGGAGTTTGACGGATTTGTCCGTGATGCACAGCGGAACGATCGAGGTCGTGTGCGCGGTGAACGGGTTGCCGTCTTCATCGAGCATCTTCTCGGCGTTGCCGTGATCGGCGGTGAGAATCGCGACGCCACCCTTATCGAGGATCGCATCGACCACCTTGCCGACGCATTCGTCCACGGTTTCGACGGCCTTGACGGCGGCAGGAATGACACCGGTGTGGCCGACCATGTCGCAGTTGGCGAAATTGAGGATGATCGTATCGTGTTCGTCCTTGGCGATTTCATCGAGCACCTTGTCGGTGACGATGTAGGCACTCATTTCCGGCTGGAGGTCGTAGGTCGCGACCTTCGGGCTGTTGACGAGCACGCGCGTGCTGCCTTTGATTTCCTTGTCGACGCCACCGTCGAAGAAGAATGTGACGTGCGCGTATTTTTCGGTTTCCGCGATGCGCAGTTGTTTCAATCCGGCGTCGCTGATCACGTCGCCATACATGTTGTCGAGTTTCTGGAGGCCGAAGGCGACGTCGCCCTTGACCTTGTCGCTGTACAGCATCGTCTGGACGAAATGGATGTCCTTCGGTCCGTTGCTGTAGTCGAGTCCGCTCGCTTCGGGATTCGTCAGCGCGGTTGAAATCTGAATCGCGCGGTCGGGCCGGAAGTTGGCGAAAATGACGCTGTCCTTGTCCTTGATGATGCCTTCGGGAATGACGTTGAACGGCATCACGAACTCATCGAAGACACCGTCTTCGTACGACTTCTTGACACCGGCGACGGCACTGTCGTAGTGCGCACCTTTGGCCTGGGTCAGGATGTCGTAGTGAATCTGTTCGCGGTCCCAGTTCTTGTCGCGGTCCATGCCGTAATAGCGGCCGCCGACGCTGGCGATTGCGCCATAGCCGATTTTGGCCATGTATGCTTCCAGGTCCTGAATGTAGCCGACCCCCGCATCGGGAGGCGTGTCGCGCCCGTCCAGGAAGGCGTGGAAATAGGTTGTTTTGACGCCTTGATCCTTGGCCAGTTTGAAGAACGCTTTGATGTGTTCGATGTGGCTGTGCACGCCGCCATCGGACAAGAGTCCCATGATGTGGAGGGTGCTGTCGTTGTCCTTGGTGTTCTGGATCGCTTTCAAGTATGCTTCATTGTGGAAGAACGATCCGTCTTCAATCGCTTTGTTGATACGTGTGAGGGATTGGTACACGATGCGTCCGGCACCGAGATTCAAATGTCCCACTTCACTGTTTCCCATCTGTCCGTCAGGCAGTCCGACCGCCAGTCCACTGGCGTTCATGTAACTGGTCGGATACTCCTTGAACAATAAATCCAGATTCGGCGTCTTTGCCATCTTGACGGCGTTGCCGACCTCATCGTTGCGCAGGCCGTAGCCGTCCATGACGATGAGTGCTACTGGTCGTTTCATAATTATCACCTCTACCATGCACATTATATACCAAACGCCTGTAAATTAATAGTGTTTTAACCTATAAGGTAGCGTTTTCATATTTGTGCAATGGGGTTTCTTTTCGCGCTGTTATGTAATATAATTAACATATGAAAGAGGTGGAACCATGGAGCACCTGACCCTTCACAAATTACTGAAAGCACTCACGCATCACGACGATTCAACCACATACAACTACACCATTCCCGACCTGTGGAACTGTTTTGATTACGATCGTGCCAAGTTCATCAAGACCCCATCCGGTGAACTGATGGTCGACCCCCATGACTTCTACGCAGCCGTCATTCGCGACTACATTCTGCCCCAGGCCAAGGCATCGATCGACTACAACGCTTCGATCGCCAGCCGCAAGCCGATGAAGAAGACCAACTACACCGGCGGCGATTGGATCAAGGAAAGCGTCGTCTACTCGACGATGATCCGCGCCAGCGCGGCGTGGGATCACGACCGCAGCGGCCGTCTGGAACCAGCAAACATCTACGACATGCCGGAAACCGGCAGTTTCGTCAAGATGCTGGCGCTGCTTCCGCTGTTGAAGAAAATGGGCGTCGACGTCGTCTACATGTTGCCGATCTCGAAGTTCAGTCTCAAGGACAAGAAGGGCGAACTGGGCAGTCCGTACGGCGTCCAGAGTTTCACCGAACTCGACCCCAACCTGAAAGACCCGCTCGTCGGTGACAAACTCACCCTCGAAGAAGAGTTTCAGGCCTTCGTAGAAGCGTGCCACATCCTCGACCTGCGCGTCATGATCGACATCATCCCCCGCACCAACTCGGTCGACAGCGACCTTGTGCGAAGCCACCCCGATTGGTTCTACTGGATCAAAGCGAGCGAGTACGACCAGTACAAGGTACCATTCGTTCCCGGCATCGCCAACACGACGGTCCCCTCGATCGAACACATGGAACAGGTCTATCAGGACAAGGACACCTTGCGCCACATCAACATGTTCCAGTACGATCCGAAAACCCAGAATCCCGCCAAATGGGAAAAGATCCGCAAGCGCAAACACCTCGCCAAGGCGATTGCCGATGAGTACGATCTGCGCGTCGCCCCGGCCTTCAGCGATCACATCAACGACCCGCAGCCGCCATGGACCGACGTCACCTTCTTCCGCATGTATCTCGATCATCCGGCCGAGACAGCTCCGTTTCTCGACACCACCGATCGCCCGCCCTACATCCTGTTCGACACCATCAAGTCGAACATGTACCACGGCAAACGACCGAACATCGAGCTTTGGAACAAACTCGCCGACATCGTCCCCAGTTACCAACGCCGTTTCGGCATCGACGGTGCCCGCATCGACATGGGCCACGCCTTGCCGAAACAACTGCTCCAGCTGATCATGAACAAAGCGCGGGAAATCGATCCCGACTTCAGTTTCATCGCCGAAGAACTGCAACCCAAAGAAGCGCAGAAAGCCAAGGACGCCGGTTACAACATGATCATCGGCAACGGTTTCATCATGGAACCGCGCGTCTGGGAAGGCAAGATGCAGCAATTCTTCTACGATTCGATCGAGCTGCCGATTCCGACCTTC
Source organism: uncultured Mycoplasmatota bacterium (assembly GCA_913062645.1). Lineage (GTDB taxonomy): Bacteria > Bacillota_I > Bacilli_A > Izemoplasmatales > Izemoplasmataceae > Xianfuyuplasma. Next base: position 632,518 of record CAJXVW010000001.1, on the reverse strand, counting down.
GCCTGTGGCGAAACCCACGACACACCCCGCCTCGCAGCGCGCGACGGCGGCGAAACCTTGGCACGGACACTGACGATTCTGAACATGTTCATGCCCAACGGCGTCCCGTTCATCAACAGCGGCCAGGAAGTCTACGAACGACAACCGATGAACACCGGCCTCGACGCCCGCGACAACGAACAGTACATGCTCGATGTCCACGATCCGCAATACGGCAAACTGGCCTTGTTCGACCGCTACATGTTCCACTACACCCACCCAAGACGGTGGGACATTCCCGACATGCTCGATGCGGTCAAACCGATCCGCAAAAAATACATAAAACAAATCATGAACAAGAAATCGTTCGTACCGCTGTACGCCCATTATGAAAACAACAACATCGTCGGCTTCGGCTATTACAAGAAGACCAAGACCAACAAACAGAACATGCTGTTCGTCCTGGCCAACGCCGACAGCTGGCACGAACACTACTTGAAAGTCGACATCCGCCTGATCCGGCTTGCCGCCAAGAACCATGAAATGGAAGGCGAACTACGGTTCTCCACCAACGAGTTCCCCCGCAAGTTCACCCAGTTCATCGATTACAACACGCTCGACATTCATCTCGCCCCCGGCGAAGTCAAAATCGTCGAACTGTAAACAAAAGACTTCCGCCATCGGAAGTCTTTTCTCTTAGCATTCGGTTTTCGTCAGAATCGCCAGCACGTTGGTCGCGGGCGCGTAACGATGTGTCTTGATGTAGTCCTTGATCGATTGAACTTCTTCTTCGTACGGCGTTTTGTCGATGTCCTCAGGAATCCTTGTCAGCAATTGATCGAGGATGCCCAAGATCTGTTCGATCTGCGCGTCGCTGACGTCCGGCATGTCACCGAAGTCGAGTTCCCACAATTCTTTCAGTTCGAGCTCGCACAAGGGTTGCAGCAGGTTGATGATGTCTTCCTTGTTGTAGGTTTCGCCGTGGGGATCACCATTCAAACGATCGATCTTGGCGGCGAAATGATGAACGAGCCGGTGCGACACCTGGGCATCGTCGAGCGGCTCCTTGAGCATCTCGTTGACAACGATGAACCCATCGTCCTTGAGCACCCGCGCCATCTCTTTGAGGGCGCGTTCGCTGTCGGCGAGATGATGGAGACTGTACTGGAGGCTGACGACATCGAACGATGCGTCTTCATACGGTAGGTCATAAACATCGGCAACCTCGAACTTGATGCGATCGTTGGGGCTCTTCTGATTGGCCATGACGATCGCTTTTTCCATGGTGTCGACACCAATCATTTCGTCGTATCCATCATAGATCGACGCCACCCAATGGGCGAAATTACCGACGCCGCTGCAGACATCCAAAAAGCGTTTCTTGTTCGTTTTGTTCAAATACTCAGCAAATTGTTTCATGTTACTGTCTCCCTCCGGTTCAAAGTGATATGTGGTAATGATCCAGATATTCGCGCAATCGACGCATGCGTTCGCCGATGAACTTCTTGGAATCGTCAAACAGAATCAATGAAAAATTGATGAAGTTCACGGTCCGCGCCATGATCAGCATGTCGATCGTCGACCAATCCGGATCGAACGTCGGATCGATTTCCAAGTACCCCTTGATCAACCAACTGCGAATCTGATGGTAGTCGTAATTTTGGTCGTAGCGGTAATAAAACAGCGTGATGGCGATATCATGAACGGGCGTGGCGATCAATGCATCTTCGAAATCAATCAGTTTCAAAGCGTCGCCTTCGATCAGCACATTCCACGGATTGGCATCGCCGTGAACGAGAATCAACGGCTCCTCGTACAACTTGGCGAGTTGCTCATCGAGATACGGAAACACCTTGTCCAACAATGCTCTGTCGGCGTCGGTCATGTCATCACGATACTGCGGATCATGATAGACAACGACTTCGTCACGCCAGTACAGCACCCGATCCCACCGTTTGAATGACACCCCGTGGGGAATCGTCAACGTGGCGGCAGCCTGATGAAGTGTCGCCAGGATCCGTCCAAGTTCGATCATGCGTGCTTCGGTCTCGCGTTGATGAAGTGGTTCACCATCAAGGAATGTCGCGATCATGGCCCGCTTGCTGGTGCCATCAGGCAAAGTCACAACCGTGACGTATGCACCGTCCTGGTTTCGTAGGACATGCGGGACTGCGAGATCGGTCGTCTTGACCAGATGGTCCAGCAAGACGGCCTCAGCGATGTTGTCGTCGATCGTCGACGAGTGATCCACAAACAGTTTCATGAAGTACCGCGATCCATCGTGTTCAATGAGATAATTGACATTGCTTTCTTCCACAAAAAAGCGCAGAGAAGCGTCTTTCAATTGCGGATAATGCGTCAGTGCCCTGGCGGCGATGTCATCGTAGAATGCATTCATGGTACTCACCCGACATCATTATAGCGACAACTTGTCACAAAATCAATGAACAATCCCAATTAGTTTGTCATATTCAACCAAAAAAGATGACCTCGGAAGGTCATCTTGATTTCAACAGTTTCAGTTCGTGCACAAGCACGCGGCGATAGAGGATCTCGATCACGCCGATCTGAATCGGCAGTTTCACGATCAACGTCGCAATCCGCAGCGGCAGATCGCCGAACACGCCGACGCCGTACCACAGATAGAGCTGCGTGGTGTTGAGGGTGAATGCGACGAGCGCGGTTCCAAGCACGACGAGTGAAATGCGGACGAGACTCAGGTTCTCGCGCTTGTACAAGAACAGCCCGGGGATCACGCCCCACACGATGGCGCTCACGGTGAAGAGATTGAAATTGGTCGCGAAGTTCGGCACGATGATGTTGATCACGTCGCCGACGAACCCGCCGATGCCGCCCATGAGCGGTCCGAACATCAGTCCGAGGATCATCAACGGAATCTCATAAAACGTGAACCGGAAGGTCGGCGCGGTGAGACTGAAGACGACCTTGATCACGGTGCTGATGGCGACGAGAATCGCGACTCTGGTGAGGATGTACGTCGGTGTACCTTTCTGCATAAGAAAAAACCTCCATAGGATTCTATTAGAGGTCCACACGAAAAATGCTTGGTTTTCAGCGGACGCGCCATGGCACCGCCACAAGTGAATGTGTTCGTCCATACCCGACTTCCCATGGTATGGCACTTAACGCGACATGGCTACTCTGACAGTGTTCATTGTACTACTTCTGGCCTGAAAACACAAGGGAAAAACAATAGCGGTACCACGTTTGGTTCTGCTTCAGATCATTCATTTCGGTACTAACTGTTTTGAGTCTGATTTAACATTTTTCAGGCTAATAATCCGCATAAACTCTTGCTTGAATCTACATGCATGACCGGAGTCATGTGTTCAGACATAAGCATCACACTAGTCCGATAAGTGCAAAACACACCTTAACTGTGCGATTTTTAGACTAAAACTTCTATTAATAGATAATTATTTTTCACTAGAATATCCTACATGTATTCCACTATATATGTATACGCCGTATGTCAAAGTTACAATCGCAAGGTAGATGTACTCTATTGTTTCAATATTATCATACAAAGAGATACCTGCAAAAACTATCACTGATGTACAAATAACACCAAGAAAGTAACTATATACAATATCTTTCTTATGATAACTAAACAGCAAAATAACCGTATATTGTACTATACAAAGAAACAGAAGCAAAACGTTATCAAATATCATGGCAAATTTCAAAATAGAAAACAAGCTTAACAAGACAAGTGAAAATATGTTAATAAAAGAAATCCAATATAAAAATTTCCTTTTGCTACCATAGAGATATGTAAATAATATTACCATATTAATGATATTCATTAAGATAACTTTAATCCAATCAGAAAGACTAATAAATAGTGTATCGACTATAAAATAAATCGCAATCGCAACTATAGGTATAAAGTATTTTATTGCTTTATTCATAGTAGTTTTTCTCCCAATATGTATGTCTCTCAATGTAATAGTCATAAAGAGCTAGTTGTTGAGTTTCATTAAAACCATCAAATCTACCACTAGCATAGACAAAATTATATGCATCATCAGTAACATTTATATCTTTAAATATTGCTTGACTTGGTTTCAACTCATTACCAAATAATTTTGACACCTTATCCGCTTCTTGTCCTAATTATTAATCATTGATCCTCATTGATGTTGATTTCCAATACAATCCTCGAGTTCGGAAGATATTGGATTGTCACTTCATCTCCAACACGAAAATCGCCGATATACATGATATAAAACTCCGCAGTATCAACTTCAATGAACTTGGCATGAACCAAATCGTTTTGATAAATTAACCTTGGAGCATTGGGAACTGATGACAGATCGGTGATGGTCCCTGTTAATTCAACCGCATTTGACTCTTTTTCAAACACGAGCTTGATGTTCATGGTGGCAAAACCACTCGACATGATGATTGACGCAGCTATGACTTGTACCAATAGTATCCGCCGATCAAAACTGAACTTGAACCATTTCTGAAATCTAGGATATTGAAAGTAGATAATTATAGATACCATAATCATCAAAAAACCAATGATGACGAAGATCAATGGAAACAAGACCAGTTTATTGTAATACTCCATATAGTCAAATTTCATTCTTTCTCACCCCAAAATATTATAATCTGCCGGTCCTCATTCCATGCGTAATATGAGATTGAACCAGATACTCCTTGAGGACTTAAGTTAACTGAGTAAGCTCTTGCATCGTCTTCATCGTATGGATCAAAAGGTATAAATGACTCAGGGGTCCAGGAGTGGGCAAAACCAACTCCATTAGATGCGCTGATTGTGGTAAATAATCCTCGGTAGTCACCCGGATCATCGTAGTTATCTATTATTCCAAAATTCAATGAAAGCGTACAGTTAATGCATACTCCTATATGTGGATAGTATTCAATATACTTATCTGTTATGTTCATAACAATAGAATGGCCACCTTCTACTCCCAACATGGTAAATGAAAAATCAATGAATATCACGACATCTTCATTACCAAGTGACGACCATCCTGTACCAATATACCCATTCGATAATGGTACTCCTCCACATCCAGTATCATGTCCCTCTTGCTGCATATCATCAATATTGGCAAATGCACAGAATCCACTAGGGTCGACATACATGATAGGATTGTTGCTTGTATATGCAAACATGTTGTGACCCAGTACCGAACCACTAGCTTTCAACATGCCGTCAGCATTGAGGAATCGTCCCGTCCTGGGATTGTAATACCTAGAGTTCAGGTAATAGAAACCAGTCTCCTCATCGTAACGATATCCTCGATAACGATACGGATTCGCATCCGCTACAGCAGAGTTGGTTTGAGTGATGATGTTCCCGTAGGGATCATAGGTATATTCTACAACTTTGTTGAGACTGTAACGAATTTTGTGTAAAATCCAAAACCCTGTCTCTGTCATGGTCGTATTTTGGGTAAAAAAATACGACACACAACGCTCCCTGATAGTTTTATTATATCATGGGCTTTTTTTATTTGAAACGATATTTTGATTTCGGTCTTCCTAGAAAAGTTGTGACCGTTACTTAATCGATGGTTTCACCGTTGATGATCGCCAACTCATAACGGATCTGATCCCAGTTTTTCATTCGGCTGGTCCATTTCTGTGTGGCGTACTCAGTTGCGAGATAGAGTGCCTTGAGTAGGGATTCATCGGTTGGGAAGACGGGCTTGGCCTTGGTTACTTTGCGGTATTGCCGGTTGAGGTTTTCGATGATGTTCGTGGTGTACATGATTTGGCGGATGTTGTGGGAGTACTTGAAGAATGGACTGATCACTTCCCAGTTCTCATACCACGATTTCACGCAGGACGGATATTTCTCCTGCCATTTCTGTTTGAAGGCTTCGAGTTGCTTGAATCCTTCTTCTTCGTTCGGCGCGCGATAGACAAGACGTAGATCCCTTGTCAAAGTGGGGAGATGTTTATACGACACGTAGCGCGTCGATTGCCGCACCTGATGAATGACGCAACGCTGAACGACGCTGTTCGGGAACGTGGCCAGGATTGCTTGCTGGAACCCGGGCAGTCCGTCGACGCTGAAGACGTTCACTTTCAGGATTCCCCGGTTCTTGAGATCCGTTAGGATTTTAAGCCAGAACTTGCTGTTCTCGTGTTCGCCGATCCATATCCCCAGTACTTCTTTGTACCCTTCGCGGTTGATGCCGATCACGATGTATGCCGCCTTGTTCATCACCCGGTTGTTTTGTTTCACCTTGTAGAAGATGGCGTCCATGAAGATGAAGTAATAATGACTCTCAAGCGGTCGTTGCTGCCACTCCTCGACGATTGGAAGGACCTTGTCGGTCATCCGCGATATCGATTCCGCCGACAATTCATACCCGTACATCTCATGGATGTGTTCGCTGATGTCCCGGGTCGTCATGCCTTTCCCGTACATCGAGATGACCTTTTCCTCCATCCCGGAAATGTCACGCGAGTATTTCGGAACCAGCTGCGGTTCGAAATCTCCGTTCCGATCGCGCGGTACGTCGATCTCGACTTCGCCCAGATCGCTCCGCACTTTCTTCTTTGTCTTGCCGTTCCGGTAATTCGTTTTCTCTCCCTCGTTGGAATATTTCTCATATCCCAACTCCTCATCCAATTCCGCTTCCAAAAGTGTCTCCACTCCCGATTTCAATATCTCCTTAAGCACTTCTTGGAGTTGTGTAACGTCTTTTATGTTTTTTCCTTCCAGTAATTCCTTGGCGAGTTCCTTGACATCATTGTCTTTCATAATTGATCTCTCCTATCATTTTTATCATACTTTTTTACCGCTTTTCTAGGAAGACCTTTTATGATTTTACACAAAATTTGTTACACTACCTGACGTTTTCTTTGACTTTAGATCCTGTTACAATGTATTCAATGTCAACATTATTTTGTATTTCTCGATACAAAACAGACTGGGTTATATTCAGTAGCTCCTTGATATTACTAGGAGTTATATCCTCATTCCCTACCTCAATAGGAGAAGATGAGATATTGAGTACGCTCCAATCAATGCCATAACCATCCATTGTCAGCTTGATTTGTTTGTTATCATCCAATGCTTTCGGGAACTTGAGTTTAAACTTGTTCTTGTTTGTTTCCAACTCATCTCCTAAATCATTAAGACTGCTATCAACTTGAATCCACTCGCCGTTCTCTTGATAGTGGATGACATCATTATACATTGCAGTCTCATACGTTCCATCAATCTTGCGGAAAGTTTTCGTGGAAGCTGTTCTGTCACTTAATACTTCTGATTCAATTTCAACCAGTGAAGGATCAAAATCAGAATCCGTGGTTGTTGGATAGTTCGGGAATAGATCACTGCTAGATAAAACAGTTTCTTCCACAACAGTACCATCTGTTGTTTGAGCATCAATCATTTGCCATGGAACATAACTCCAAAGCATGCCGATAACACCAAGAATGGTTAATGTTTTGTAGAACTTCCTCAAGATGAGTACCATTGCTAAGATTCCTTGATTTGTCACGTTGCTCCTCATCATTTTTTTCATAGTCCTCTCCTTAATCCGTCAATAAATCGGCAAATAAAAATGCATAGAGATATCGCCTATGCAAAAAATCAGCTTATCCCCTGATAAATCGTTTGATTCCCAAACTATATGCTTACCTTAATTATCCCTTACAAGTGGCATGATTGTCAATGAATTACTGAAGATCTCAAGGTAGCGTGTTCCAAAAAAACACCTAAACTCAATCAGTAAAGGGACAACGAGATTTCAACAATAGTTTTTCGCTAATAAATAGTACGTGTTTAGTGACAAAAATGTCAGTTCCGAACGATTTACAATTTTCCAGGTGAATAAGTCCGTAATTCTGTAACACTTCGTTTGTTGTAGCAGGTAGAAGTGAGAAAGAGTAAATCCTTTCTTCTTTTTAATCTCGTGTTGCATCAGTTTCTTCCCTTAATAAATCTCTCAAAAAACTTCCATGTCTTCGAACCGGGGAGCTGTCTAAACTTGCTCCATAAACAACTCATCATCCCTATCAAAGACGAAGCAGTCACAGACAAGCAATAACCAACTTCAATCTCAAGGGACAGCCAAATTGAACGCATACCACCGGTCTTTTTGCCAAAAATGAGCAATTTTCAAATAAAAAAGGCAAGACAAACGTCTTACCTAAAGCCTTTAACGTGGCAGGGGTGACAGGATTCGAACCCGTACTAACGGTTTTGGAGTCCGTCACCCCACAATTTGCCAATCTATCGGTGTACGCTTGTTGTCTTCCAAAAATCGATTGATTTTGGAGAATGGTCGTGATCCGAAGAACGAGTATCGCGCGCTCAGCGGCGACGGATGACTCGACATCAAAATCAGATGCTTCGGATTGGTGATGAGCGATCGTTTCTGTTTGGCGTTGTTGCCCCAGAGCACGAACACCTTCGGTTTGTCGTCATCGTTCATCAACTGGATGATCGTATCGGTGAAGGTCTCCCATCCTTTTCCTTTATGACTGAGGGGACTGTGGGCCCGCACGGTTAGAATCGTATTGAGCAGAAGCACACCCTGTTTCGCCCAACTGGTGAGTTCGCCGTGAGAGGGCGGATCGATGCCGAGATCGCTCTTCAGTTCCTTGTAGATGTTCTGCAGCGAGGGCGGGATGTCGTTGCCCTGCTTGACGCTGAAACAAAGGCCGTGTGCTTGATTGAAATTGTGGTAGGGATCCTGGCCGAGGATGACGACCTTGACGTCGTTAAAGGGACAGTATTTGAATGCGTTGTAGACATCTTCCGATGGTGGAAACACGGTACGCGACGCATACTCGTCATTGACAAACGACAGGAGGTCTTGAAAATACGGTTTCTTCTGTTCTTGTAGTATGATGTCTTTCCACATGGGTATCACCTGTCAACAGTATAACAAAAAAGCGCTGAAAATTCAGCGCTTTGTTTGAATATTATTTGCGGTTTCTCAGTTCGGCCTGGGCGGCGGCGATGATTGCAACCGGGATGCGGAACGGAGAACAGCTGACGTAGTCGAGGCCGGCGCGATGGAAGAAATCGATCGAGCTCGGTTCGCCACCGTGTTCGCCACAGACGCCGACGGTGATGTCGGGGTTGACGGCTTGCGAGTTCTTGGTGGCCATTTCGACGAGTTTGCCGACGCCGGTCTGGTCGACCGCGGCGAACGGATCCTTGGGCAGGATTTTCTTCTCGGCGTATTCCTTGAGGAATTTGCCGGCGTCGTCACGGCTGAAGCCGAACGTCATCTGGGTCAGGTCGTTGGTGCCGAAGCTGATGAAGTCCGCTTCCTTGCCGATTTCATCGGCGGTGAGCGCGGCGCGCGGGGTTTCCACCATGGTACCGACTTTGTAGTCGAGGGTGACGCCTGCTTCTTCGATCAGTTGATCGGCGGTTTCAATGATGAATTCTTTGAGGTAGGTCAGCTCTTCGATGGTCGATACGAGCGGAACCATGATTTCCGGTTTCACGACTTTGCCTTGTTTGGCAACTTCGATGGCGGCGAGGATGATCGCTTTGGCCTGCATCACGCTGATTTCCGGATAGGTGACGGCGAGACGGCAGCCACGGTGACCGAGCATCGGGTTGAACTCATGGAGTTCTTCCAAGGTGCGCTCGAGTTCTTCTTTCTTGACACCGAGGTCTTTGGCGACTTCCGCGACTTCGTCGTGGGCCGGGAGGAACTCGTGCAGCGGCGGATCGAGCAAGCGGATGGTGACCGTCTTGCCTTCCATGACGGTGAACAGTTCCTTGAAGTCCTTGAGCTGATGCGGGAGGATTTTCTCCAGCGCGGCTTCGCGGGCTTCTTTGGTCTTGGCGACGATCATGCGACGCACGTCGAGAATCCGTTCTTCGTCGAAGAACATGTGCTCGGTACGGCACAGGCCGATGCCTTCGGCACCGAACTTGAGCGCCTGGAGGCTGTCGCGTTCGTTGTCGGCATTGGCTTTGACGCCAAGGCGTTTGATCTCTTTCGACCAGTCGAGGATGGTCTGGAATTCTTCGCTGAATTCCGGAGCTTTGGTTTTAATCGTTCCAGCATAGACGTTACCGGTGGTGCCGTCGATGCTGAACGGAGTGAGTTCGTCGTATTTCTTGCCGTTGATGGTCATGTAGCCGGCTTCTTCGTTGATCGAGAGCTCCGAGCAACCGCTGACGCAGCATTTGCCCATGCCGCGGGCAACGACGGCGGCGTGCGAGGTCATGCCGCCCAACTGGGTGACGAAGCCTTCACAGACGATCATGCCTTCGATGTCTTCGGGGCTGGTTTCCTTGCGGAACAGGAGCAGTTTTTCGCCGGTTTCTTCTTTGAGTTCGGCGGCTTTTTCGCTACTGAAGACGATTTTACCGGTGGCGGCGCCGGGGCTGGCGGCGAGTCCGGTGGTGAGCACCTCGGCTTTGGCGAGTTCTTCTTCGATGAAGACCGGGTGGAGGAGCTGGTCGATCGCGTTGACGTCGATGCGGGCGACGGCTTCTTCCTTGTTGATGAGGCCTTCTTTGACCATGTCGACGGCGATTTTCACGGCCGCGGCTGCGGTGCGTTTGCCGGTACGGGTCTGAAGCAGGAACAGTTTGCCGTCTTCGATCGTGAATTCGACGTCCTGCATGTCTTTGTAGTGCGCTTCGAGGTTATCGAGAATGTCTTCGAGTTCCTTGTAGAGTTTCGGTTCGACTTGTGCGAGGTCGTCGAGATCGAGCGGCGTGCGGATGCCGGCGACGATGTCTTCGCCCTGCGCATTGAACAGGAACTCACCGAAGATGTGTTTTTCCCCGGTTTTCGGGTTGCGGGTGAACAGTACGCCGGTACCGGATTTGTCACCGGTGTTGCCGAAGACCATTTGCTGGACGTTGACGGCGGTGCCCCAGGAATCTTCGATGTCATTGTGACGACGATAGATTTTGGCGCGCGGTGTGTCCCATGATTCAAAGACCGCGTTGACAGCCATTTCAAGCTGTGTGAACGGATCCTGCGGGAACGGTTTGCCGGTTTCCTTGGCAACGATCTTGAGGAACTCTTCGCTGACGAATTTCCAATCGTCGGCAGTGAGGTCCAGGTCGCCCTTGTAACCGTGTTTTTTCTTGACGCCGTCGATGACGGCTTCGAACAGATCGAATTCGACACCCTGAACGACTTCGGCGAACATCTGAATGAAGCGACGATAGATGTCGTAGACGAATTTCGGGTTGCCGGTTTTTTCGACCATACCTTTGACGGCGGTTTCGGTCAGACCGAGGTTGAGGATCGTGTCCATCATGCCCGGCATCGAGACGCGGGCACCACTGCGGACGCTGACGAGCAGCGGATCGGAGTCGCTGCCGAAGGTTTTGCCGGTTTCGGCTTCCAGTTTCTTCGTGTACTCCTTGAGGTCTGCGAGCAGTTCGTCGGAGTTTTTCTTGCCGTTCTTGTAATACTCGTTGCACATTTCCGTGGTGATGGTGAAACCGGCGGGAACGGGTACGCCCAGTTTCTTCATTTCGGAGAGGTTGGCGCCCTTGCCGCCAAGCAAGTTCTTGAGTTCTTTGCCACCTTCGCCGAACATGTAAATTCTTTTCATGTGACTCACCTTTCTATATCATATAGTTTCTAAAAAAGACCGGTTGTATTATATCATTTAAGTCTGTCATTTTCAACTAAAAGGGATGAAAAAATCCACCCTCGGACGCTTTTCCCAATGAAAACGCTTGTAGTGATTTCCACCCACAAAAAAGACAGGTCGCAACCTGTCTATTTTTTGATGTCGACGGGAGATCCGTCCTTGTTCGGATGATCCTTGAGATACTCCAAAATGGCATTGTAATGTTCGTCTTTGCCGGGTTTGCATAGAGACAGCTTCTCGGCTTCGCCGGTGACGATCGCTTCGGCGAAGGCGGCACAACCGGGATACCCGCAGGCACCGCAGTCGTAACCGGGAAGCCGGTTTTCGACTTCCTCCAGCCGTTCGTCGACCTCGACCTTGAAGAACTCCGCGGCGTACGCCAGACCAAGTCCGAGCAACAGGCCCATTACGGCGAGGGTCAGGGTCGCGGCCATCAGTCGTCACCTCCGTGGTGACTGCACGAGAAATTGTGACAGGCCTTGCAGGCTACTTTCTCGATGTCACTCAGACAGTCCGCGGGTGGTGCCGTGCGCTTGTTGAGCGCATAGGACAGAATGTAGAGCATGACCAGACTGCCGAGCATGATGTAGGGTACGAATGCTTGCATCAGATCACCCCCTGCAGACCGAGGAACGCGAGCGACATGATGCCGGCGACGAGGAGGCTGATCGGAACACCTTGCCATGATTTCGGTACGTTCGCGGCGTCAAGCCGTTCACGAATCGACGAGAACGCGAAGATGACAAGACCAAACCCGAGACCGGTGCCGATCGCCGTCGAGACGGCGAGGAACAAACCTTCGCCATAGGGCATTGTTTCGGTCCAGATCGAGGCGATGTTGCCTTCGCTGACGCCGAGAATCGCGCAGTTGGTGGTGATCAGCGGCAAATAAATGCCGAGCGCCTTGTACAAGGGCGCACTGTATTTCTTGATGACCATTTCGACGAGTTGCACGAGCGACGCGATGACGAGGATGAAGGCGATCGTCGAAATGTAGGGAATGTCATAGGGAAACAGAATCAGATCATAGATGGTGTAGGTGACCGCACTGGCGACGACCATCACGAACAACACAGCGGCGGACATGCCGATTGCGCTCGACGTGCGTTTCGATACACCGAGGAACGGACAGACACCGAGGAACTGCATCAGGATGACGTTGTTGATCAGCATCGCGCTGACGATGGCGGTGGCGAATACCGTGAAACTCATGCCGCCTCACCTGCTTTCTTCTTGGCTGCCGCTTTCTTACGTTCGAGAGCAAGCCGTTTCTTCTCTTCGATCATCGCTTGCCGGGCCGCTTCTTTCTTCTCGTCACCGACGACTTTACGACGCTGGATGACGGCGAGGATGATGCCCAGCGCGATGAACGCACCCGGGGCGAGACTGAACATCGGCAGCATGTAATCGTTGACGGATGCGCCCGAGAGCGGAATCAACCAGTCCAGATCAAAAATGGCGATTTCACTCTCCACGAAGAACGGCAAATAGACACCGTACAATATTTCACCGGTTGCGAGCAGTTCGCGGAAGACCCCGATGATGACCAGCGCCATCGTGAACCCGAGGCTCATGCCGAGGCCGTCGATCATGCTGTCGAAGACGGTGTTTTTCGAAGCGAATGCTTCGGCGCGACCGAGGATCAGACAGTTGACGACGATCAGCGGAATGAATACGCCGAGGGCAATGTAGAGATCCGGTGCGTAGCGCTCGGTCATCATCCGCACAATGGTAACGAACGTGGCGATGATGACAATATAGGATGGCGTCCGCACATCATTAGGAATGAACTTGCGAACAAGGCTGACGACGATGTTGCTGCTGGTCAGCACGAACACCACGAGGATGCCCATGCCGAGCGCAGTTTCGACCGTCGCGGTGACGGCCAGCGCCGGACACATGCCGAGCAGGAACACGAAAATCGGATTCTCCTTCACAAACCCCTTGAGGAAATTGTCTTTTGTACTCACGACGCGTCACCTCCCCGTTCGTTCTGGAAATAATCGGCGGCGGCTTCGACGAACCTCTGAACGCTGCCGTAGGTATACGACGCACCGGTGCGTTCGTCGTAGGTCACATCGGTCGTGTCTTGCCCGACGAACGGTGCGAGATAGGTGGTTTCAATCTTCTTGACGAAGGTCGGTGTGTTGGTGGTCGATGAAATCACGACCTGAACGATGGTGCCGTCGATGCGAACGCCGACCAATACGGTTATGTCACCGTAATTATTGGTTTCTTCGCCTTTGTAGACATAACCCATGAGGTTATTCTGATCATCATAAATGGCTAACTCTTCGTCCAAAACGCCATCGAGTTCGGCGGAAATCGTGGTGATGTCGCTGTCTTCATCAAGATCGAACATCGCTTTGTAAAAGGCCTGTTCCCGAGCCAGTCGGTTGGCGACGATGCCATCATAAGTAAGCTCGTTGGTCCCGAAAATCATCAATCCGGCGACGGTCGCGATGACGAACAGCACCAATGCGGTTTTCAGTTTATCCAACATAATGAACACCTGCCATGACGATCGCGATCGCAACGACGATGACGCCGGCGAACAGCAACGTTCCTCGTTTGGTGAACCGCGGATATGACCACTTGACATAATCGAAACTCGGGACGAACATATTCATTATTAGGATGCTGAAGACGACGCCTTCGGGAAGCGCCCCGAACAGCCGAATGATGAACGTCACGAAACCAAGCGCGAATCCGTAATAGACCCGCGAGGGCATGCTGATTGGCGAAGTGATCGGATCGGTGGCCATGAACACGGCACCGAACATCACGCCGCCGGAAAGCACGTGCGTCAGCGGATACCAGATGCCAAGCCCCTTCTGGAGGGCAACGACACCGGCCAGCACGAAGACCGTCAACACGTAAGCGATCGGAATGCGCACTTCAAAACTGGTGCGGACGCCGAGATAAATCGCGCCGATCAGAATCAACAGCGCACTGACTTCACCGAGACTGCCGGGCAGGCCGATGCCGGTGAACATCCGCCACAGCGGAAAGTCGGCAAGCATCGCCGTGGAAAAACTGCTGTCATTGAGGACGCCGAGCACGGTCGCGCCGGCGACGCCGTCGATGTCGGCGACATGGGCGTCGTAGGTGGCGAAGGTCGCGAAGTTGATGGCGACAAGCACGCGAGCAAGGGCGGCCGGATTGAAGATGTTCTGGCCCAGTCCGCCAAAGAAATGCTTGGCCATCAGGATCCCGAGCGATCCCGATACGACCACGACCCAGATCGGGGTCCCATCCGCAAGCGTCAGGCCGTAGATCAGACCACTGACGAGCGCGGTGTAGTTATAGAGCGTGAAACTCTTGTTCTTCCACTGGAACGATTCCTTGTTGAGCAGGTCGATGACCTGGTAGTACACGTATTCGGTCACCACCATCGACAAGATGGCGGCGAGCAGAATGTAGACGGCACTGATGCCGAAGTTGTAGACGGCGAAGGCCGTCACGGGAAGGAGCGCGATGACGACATCGCGCATCATCCGTACCACGGTCGCCTGGGGGCGGCGCAGATACGGGCTGGTCTTGCGGACGATGGTCGGTGTGTAACTCATCGGATATCACCTACCAGTTTCTTGGCTTTGCGGACATAGTCGGTAACGTGGATCTTGCTGGTGCAGACGTATGCACAGAGTCCGCATTCGACGCATTTGTAGGCGCCGAGCTGTTTCATCAGTTCCTTGTGGTTCTTTTTGACGGCGTTCATGATCTGAACCGGTTCGATCCGCGCCGGACAACTGTAGACGCAGCTGCCGCAGCGGACACAGGGTTCTTCGTGATAGTCGGTGTCGGCGAGCACGATGACCGAGGTCGTCGTCTTCGATACGATGACATCATCGGATACGGTACTGACGCCCATCATCGGACCACCCATGATCACGTTGACTTTGTCGTATTCTTCTTTGTATCCTTCGGACAGCGCGATCAGCTGCTTGATGCTGGTGCCGACCTTGACGTGGTAGTTCTGCGGGAACTCTATCGCATCACCGGTCAGCGTGAAATAACGGCTGATGACGGGAAGGTTGTATTTGATCGCGTCATGGACGCCGGCCGTGGTCGAGACATTGAACGAAATGACGCCGTATTTGGTCGGCAGTTCGCCATAAGGCACATCGAGGCCGAGGGCGGCGCGGAACACTTCGATCTCCCATCCTTGCGGATAGTGATTGCCGAGTTTCATGACTTCGACGGGAAGGTCCGGGAACTTGACGGTGAGCACTTGGTCCAGCACTTCCTTGAGCGGATTCTTGTCGCTCTTGATGGCGATGATGCCACGCTCCGCTTTCAGTGCTTGAAGAATATACTTGAGCCCCAGCAACACCCGCTGCGGATCTTCGATGATGAGGCGGTAGTCGCTGGACAGATAGGGTTCGCATTCGACGGCGTTGATGATGACCGTGTGAATCGGATCCTTGGTCGCCAGTTTGATGTGTGTGGGGAAGCCGCTGCCACCGAGACCGACAAGCGATTTCTCGCGAAGGATGTCGACCATCTCCTGCTGGGTCAGCTGGTCGATGACATGATCGGGTCGATTGACAACCGATTCGTGGTAGGTCTCTTTGAAGTCATTGCGGATTTCCACGCAGTCGACCTTGCGACCGGTGCGGTGCAGTTTCTTGGTGACGGGTCCGACGGTGCCGCTGACGGTGGCGTGGATCGGTTGCTCGAAAAAGCCGCCGTGGCGGACGCCGATTACCTGTCCGACGGTCACATGGTCACCGTCCTTGACGTGCAGGTCGTAGGTTTTGCATCGGCCGTTCTGCAGATGAATGTAGACGCTCTCGGGTTCGAGAAAGTCCATCGTCGGCAGAGCCTTTGTCAGCTCCTTGTAATCCCGCACTTTGCTGGATTTCTTAATCATTTTGTCACATCCTGGGAAGTCAGATGGTGTCGATTATGGCTTGTACTTGATCCTTGATCTGTTGATTTCTGGTGCGTGCGGCGGCGAGCGAATCCGCGGTGACGCCGATGTAGATTTTTAGTTTTGGTTCGGTGCCTGAGGGACGCAGCACGAACCATGATCCGTCGGCCAGGAAGAACTTGAGGACGTTGGACGGCGGCAAGTCGAGCGGTTGGTTGTGATCGCCTTCGTAGCGTTCACCGATCAGATAATCCTCGACGGCGACAACGGCGCTCTCACCAAGGCGGTTCGGCTTGTGATCGCGGAAATGAGCGAGGATCGCCTGGATCTTCTGTTCGCCGACCTGACCTTCCAAGACGATGTTGACGAGGTCTTCGACGTAGTAGCCGTATTGCTCGTACACGAACATCAGATAATCCCAGAGCGTCTTGCCGCTTTGTTTGCCGAGATTGGCGATTTCGCTGATCAGAAGCAACGCCTGAATCGAATCCTTGTCGCGAACGAAGTCCTTGACGACGTAGCCATAACTTTCCTCGTATCCGAACAGGAACTCAGTATCGGTGTCTTCGATGCGCTTGGCTTGTTCGCCGATGAACTTGAACCCGGTGAGCGTGCTCTTGACGTTCATGCCGAAGGACTTGGCGATGACGGCGCCAAGATCGCTCGTGACGATCGTATTGTAGACCATGCCGTGTTGCGGCAGGGTGCCTTGTTCCTGACGGGTACGAAGGATGTAGTCGACCATGATCGCGCCCGTCTGGTTGCCGGTCAGAAGCTTGTATTCGCCGTCGTGCCAAACGGCGACACCAAGTCGGTCGGCGTCGGGATCGGTGGCGATCAGGATGTCGGCTTGATGCTCCTTGCCGTAGCGGATCGCATATTCGAAGGCTTCCTTGTTTTCGGGGTTGGGGCTCTTGACGGTGGAAAAGTCGGGATCCGCGACCATCTGTTCGGTCACGGGAATGACGTGAAATCCGTTTTGCTCGAGCGCTCGCACGCCGATGGTCGCACTGGTTCCATGCAGCGGAGTGAACACGATGTCGAGCGTCTTCTTCACGTCCGGCCGAAGCTGGACGGTGTCGACCATCGCCAGATAGGCATCATCGATGGCAGCACCGATGGTCTGAACGAATCCTTGTTCGACGCAGTCGTCGTAACGAATCGTCGGAATCGCGAAGATGTCATCGACGGCGTCGACACGGGCGATGACCTGATCGGCCAAAGCCGGGACGAGCTGACAACCGTCTTCGTCGTATATTTTGTAACCGTTGTATTTGGGGGGATTGTGACTGGCGGTGATGACGATGCCGCCGATCGCGTTGAGGTGACGGACGGCAAACGACAGTTCGGGCGTGGGCCGAAGGGCGTCGAACAAATACGTCTTGATGCCGAAGGTGGCGAGCACGCTCGCGCTTTCGCGGGCGAAGGCGACGCTCATGTGACGGTTGTCGTGAGCGATCACGACACCGCGAGTGACATCGTCGTTCCACTTGTCGCGGAGATAGGAGCCGAATCCGTAGTTGGCCTTGCGGATGGTGTAGATGTTCATCCGGTTGATGCCGGCGCCGATGACGCCGCGCATGCCACCCGTACCGAATTCGAGACTGCGGTAGAACGCATCTTGTTTCGCTTCTTCGGTCATGGTTTCGAGTTCTTGACGCAAGCTGTCTTCCAGGTCCGGTTGGTTGATCCAGTTGCGGTAGGTCGCTTCGATCATCGATATCACCTTTCTTCTCAAAAACATCGGATTCATTATAACAAAAAAAGACATATTTTACAATGTAAAATAGTCTTTCCTCGATTTGCTTGCTGCGATGGTTTGCTTGGGGGTTAGTTCAGAGCGTTTTGTCGCCCGGGAACCAGCCGCACGGAACCATTTCTCCGGCGTTTTCCTTGAGGTATACTTCCAGCGTGCGCAGGACTTCTTCGACATTGCGTCCGCCTTCGCCGTGGTTGACGTGCGCGGCTTTGAGGATGCCTTCGGGGCTGATGATGAAGGTACCGCGCCAGGCGACGCCCTTCTCTTCATCGAGGATGCCGTAGGCTTCGCTGACCTCGTGGTTGTTGTCGGATGCGTGAATGTGGTTGAGTCGACCGAGCGAGCTGTGCTCCTGCCAGGCCAGATGGCTGTGGCAGCTGTCGGTCGAGGCGGCGATCAATACCGCGCCGAGTTCCTCGAACTTGTCGTTCAACTGGTTGAATCGCTGGATTTCGGTCGGGCAGACGAAGGTGAAATCAAGCGGATAGAAGTACAGAACGACCCATTTTCCCTGTTCGAGCAAGTCGTCGAGGTTGACGGTTCCGAATCGATCAAGGCCATCGCCCTTTGGCAGAATCGCTTCCATTTCGAACCGCGGTGCCGGTTTTCCGACTTTGGCGCCGGTGACATAGAATTCATTTTCAAATTTCATTGTGTGGTTTCCTCCTTGGATATCGTGATGTCGCTACAAAATTCATTGTACCAAATCACGGAAATAGTGCAATCAAAATGTAACACATTTGTGATGGTTACCAGTGCCGGTCAATATCGATTTGGAAGAGACACCGGTCAACAACCATCGTTGGTTTCTATTTGTTTCAAATATTCGTTCTTTCAACAAATCAATCCGTCTTATTGTTCTTTATAGTCAACGGTTCCAGATCGTTCTCAGAGCCTGGTTTTTCGCTTTGTTTCATGTGCCAGTCAATCAACAGGACGAAGCCGGCCAGATACAGCGGAACGATGACGACGAACAACACGATCGCCCGTTCCGGCCAGTTCTGAAAGACATGGAAGAACCACATCAGTGCGGTCCCGTATGCGAGTACCGCACCACCGAGATAGACGGGTTTCCGCCACAATCCCCACAACAACAATCCGAGGAGAATGCCCGGGGAAGCATTGATGAACCATCCCGCGAGTTGTTCGCCGAACGAGTAGTCCTCCATGACGAACACGTCAAACGACATGATCAGAAAGAACAAAGCAACGAGCCCGAGTCCGATGCGCGCGGCGAGCGATACCCATTTCATCATAATTCCCCCACCACCTTGCGGATCCATTCGGCGAGCGTCTTGCTGGCGATGCCGGCCATTTTGACGACGTTCTCGTGCGAATGCTTGACGCGCTGGATGCCGGTTGCCATGTTGGTGATGGTCGCGAACGCGAGGACTTTCATGCCCAGATAATTGGCGACGATCGTTTCCGGAACCGTCGACATGCCGACGGCTTCGCCACCCATGCGGCGGATCATTTCGATCTCCGCCTTGGTTTCGTAATACGGGCCCATGAAGCCCGCATACACGCCTTCAACGTAATCGATGCGCATGTCGCGCGCCTTCTCCAAAGCCAGTCCGCGCAACTCCAGACTGTAGGGTTCGGTCATGTCGGGAAAGCGTGGCCCGAATCGTTCGTCGTTCGGCCCGATCAGCGGATTGGACGGCATCAGATTGATGAAGTCCTTGATCACCATGATGCTGCCTGGTTCGAGTTTCTCGGTGTTGATGCCACCGCAGGAGTTGGTCAGAATCAGGTTCTCGATCCCCAGCAGTTGAAACACATAGAGCGGAAATGTCACCTCCTGCATCGCATATCCCTCGTAGTAATGGAATCGACCGCTCATGATCAGCACATCGGTGCCGTTCAATACGCCACTGACGAGTTTCGACGTATGACCGGACACGGTGCTGATGGGGAAATGCGGAATGTCCTTATAGGCCAGTTCCTCGGCATCATCGAGCCAATCAAGAATCGCTCCGAGACCGCTGCCGAGGACGATCGCCGTCTTCGCTTCGCGATGAAAGGTCCGTCGGATCGTCGACGCCGCTTCCTGTGCGTTGTCGTACATGTTATCACCTCGCTTTTAGTATAACAAAAAAAGCACTCCGTAAGAAGTGCTTATTTGCCGTTTGTTGCGAATTTGTCGCTCAGTTCGTGAATCAGATGGCTGATTCGCTTGTACACCAGGAATGTGATGGCATACACCAGCGTCGCCAACAGGATGTTGAAGGGAATCGCCGCATACAGGATGAAGCGCTCCAGATAGTTGTCGACGGTAACGCCGGGAATCACCGACAACATGCCGACGAGCGGTTCGACGGCACCGTCGAAGTAGAACTCGATGTAGAAATCCAAGACAAACAGCCAGTTCGCCATGACGGCGATCAGCACCCAGACGAAGATGCCGGCGATCATGCCGTAGATGGCACCTTTCTTGGTATGAATCTTCTTGTAGATCAAAGATGATGTCAAGACCGTCGCCACCCCGACAATGAGGTCGATCAGTTCACCGACCATCGCCGTTGAGGAAAACGGCAACTTGATCAGTGTTCGAATCGCCACGATCGCACTACCGGCGATCGGACCCAGTGCATAGCCGCCGATGATCGCCGGCAGATTGGAGAACTGAATGTCGAGGAAACTGGGGAACAAGAAGGGGAGCGGGAACTTGAGCGTGAAGTAGAACAACACGGACAGGGCGGTGAGATTGGCAATCACCGTCAGTTGGATCACTCGTTTTCTGGTCATGGTATTACCTCCTTTTCAAATAAAAAACCAACGAATGGATCTTCGTTGGGCACGTGAAAAAGGACATCGGGGGAGACCTCTCCCACCGTTGTTTCATCTTCTTCCATCTAGACTGTACTATCGGTATGGGAATCGCACCCATTCATGCGCTCTCGCGCTCGCGGACTGTTACCGCCGGTCGGGAATTTCACCCTGCCCTGAAGATTAATCCACGTGTATTATATGCCACATTGAAATGGTTGTCAAATAAAACCATTTGTATTCGTAGTATTTCTAAAAAAAGAGCGATTTCTCGCGAAATCACTCTTCGTCAAACGTCAATTTTCCTGACTTGTAATCATCCAGAAGCTTTTGAATTTCCCGCTTCATCTGATCGGTGCCGGGTTTGCAGTTGGTGACGGGGTAGCCGTCGTTGACGACGGCATTCGCCATCGCCATGCATCCCGGGGTTCCGCAGGCGCCGCAGTTGAAGTGCGGCAAGCGGTCGTAGACGGTCTGCACCATGGGAGGCACCTTGACCTCCAGATACTTGTTGGCGACGCCGATGGCGACGCCGAGCACGAGTCCGATCGCGCCAATCTGCAAGATCGCGATCCACATGTCAGATCAGCCCCACGAAGCCCTTGAAAATCAGCGCCATGATGCTGGCGGCGATCAATCCGGCGGGAATGCCTTTGAAGCCTTCGGGAATCGGCGCCCGATACATCTGCTCGCGAATGTAGGAGAACACGATGATGATGGCCGTGTATCCGAGTGACGTGAAGGCCGCGAAGACGACGGTCTCGCTGAAAGTGAAGTTGTTTTGCACGTGCAGGAGCGACACCCCGAGCACCGCGCAGTTGGTGGTGATCAGCGGCAGATAGACGCCGAGCGCGCCATACAGCGACGGGCTGAACTTCTTGATCGCCATCTCGAGGATCTGAACCATGCCGGCGATGACGAGGATGAACACGATCGTGCGCATGAACGTCAGTTCACCGGGAACGAGAATCAGGTAGTAGATCGCCCACGTCAACATGCTCGACAGGGTGATGACGGCGAACACCGCGAGGCCCATGCCGATCGCCTTGGAGCGTTTGTTGGACACACCGAGGAACGAACAGATGCCGAGGAACTGATTCAGAATGATGTTCTGAACGAGAAACGACGTGAATGCGAGTGTCAACAGATTTTCCACTTAGTTCGCCCCCTCTGCTTCGAGTTGTTTCTTCTTGGCGGCTTCCTTGGCCGCTTTTTTGGCCAGTGCGATCTTGATCTTTTCATCGAGAATCGCCTGTTTCTTCTTCTCGCGGTCGATGCGCACCGTATTGATGATGCCGATCAACAGACCGAGTGTCAGGAACGCCCCGGCCGGTTGCACGAGGAACGTTGCGGCGCTGTTGGCGTCGAACAGCGTGAACCCAAGCAATTGGACACTGCCGGTGCCAAGCAGCTCGCGGGTGAAGGCCAGCGTCGACAGACCGAGCGTGAAGCCAAGCCCCATGCCCATGCCGTCGAAGATCGAATCGACGACGGTGTTGTCGGACGCGTACGCTTCGGCGCGACCGAGCACGATGCAGTTGACGACGATCAGCGGCAGGAAGATGCCGAGCGCGTCGTACAAACTGGGAATGAACGCATTGAGGAACCACTCGAGGAGGGTTACCACCAGCGCGATCACGACAATGTAGACGGGAATGCGGATTTCATCGGGAACGATCTTGCGGATCGAGGCGATGACGGCGTTGGTCAGCATCAGCACGAACAATACCGACAGTCCCATGCCGAGACCATTCTCGAGCGACGTCGTGACTCCGAGTGTCGGACACATGCCGAGCACGAGCACGAAGGTCGGATTTTCCTTGATCAGACCCTTGAGTATGTTCTGCTTGGGCGTGAGCCGTTTCTTCTTTCTGCTCATTGGACGGCCACCCCTTCCGCATTGTAGTGTTCTTTGATCTTGTCGAACATCACGTTGAGCGACGTCCACGTCGTGGTGGCACCGGCGTACATGTCGATCTGGACATCGTCAAGCGATTGTCCGATCAACGTGTCAATGGCCTCCTGACGCGTGTACTTTTCGCCGATGTTCGGCGTTTCCGCATGGTCGTAATACGTCACGGCGGCGATCGTCGATGTGTAGGGATCGACGGCGACCAGCGCGTGAATGATGTCATTGCGCCCTTGCACGGCCATGTCATAAATGATGACATGAAGTTCCCCGTCGCCATCCAGTACTTCGTAGATGGATGAGATTTCCTTGTAGTTGGAGTTGTTTTCCTTATAGCTGTTGTCCGCCTGATCGGCATTTCGCGTGTAGCCTTCGTCCGGATTGTAAAGCAGCGCGATGTTTTCATTGATCTTGGCGATCGTATTGGCTTCGATGATCGGTTGCGTATAATGATATCCCAGATAGGCGATTGCCGTCACAAGCATCGCGGTAACCGTCAGAAACGCCGCGAAATACAGTGTTTTCTTCATGCTTTTGCCACCGCCTTCTTGACGGGTTTCTTCTTCTGTTTGAAGACCTCGTTGAGAAGCGGCGTCAGCATGTTCATGAACAATACCGCAAACAGCACGCCTTCTTCATAGGTTCCGGCGAGACGGATCGTCATCGTCAATGCTCCGGCGACGACGCCGAAGATGATTTTGCCGATGGTCGGAATCGGGGTCGTGATCGGATCGGTGACAACGAACACGACGACGAACAGGAACGCACCGCTGAACAGTTGTTGCAACGGATACATCGCCGTTTCGCCGTTGACGGCGGTCGCGATCAACGCGACGACCAGAAAACTGGCGATCGTGATGGTTGGGGTAATCCAGTTGACGATGCCTTTGACAAGGTAATAGGCAAACAGACCGACCAACACGAAACCGGCCCCGGTGATGCCCGGCGCAAGACCGAGGAACACGAGATGGAAATCGTATGCGTCACCACCGGCCAACATGCCGAGCGCACTCGTCAGATCGGCGGGATCGTACATGCCGCCCAGCGACAGGTTGTTGTTGAAGAACGCGTTGTCGAACATCAGTTCGAGGATGTAGTTGTCAAACGATGTCATGAAGGCGACCGAATCGACGAGTTGCGTCCATCCCAGAGTCACGAAGATGACGCCGACAAGCGAACTGTGGAACACCTGATGGGCAAATCCTCCGAAGATCAGCTTACCGAGCAGCGTGGCCAGCACGGCACCGAGCCCGACCAACCACAGCGGCGTGCCGATCGGAATCAGCAGTGCGTAGATGATCGCGGTCAGTTTCGGGTACGATTTGACAATCAGTTCCTTCGCTTTCTGGCGATCCACATCCTTGTCATGGGTATAGAACAGAATCTCCATCTCGATGGTGAGCACGATTGAGACAAGCACCATCAAGGCGAGTTTGATCGCGTACATGAAGGAGTACATGAAATACGTTTCGACGACCATTACGAGCGCCACCAGCAACAAGGAACGGTACAGGATTTCCATGTGCTTGTCCTTGACGAACTTGGAGCGCGTCGACGGCCATAGCATTACTTTCTTTGCAGCCATAAAATCCCCTCCTCACGCATCATGGGGTTTGACCTTCTGGGCAAACCGCTTGTATTTCCAACCCTGATAGAACAGGATGAGCGGATAAAAGAAACAGACGGCGATGAAGATGATCCGCGCCGAAGCGACCTGCGTCATCGCGTCGGCGATGGTGATGCCGAATGCGGGATCGACACGCGACGGCAACACGATCGGATACGTTCCGACGAAGCCGGTGACAAGGAACAACGCCATCGTCAACAGCGCAAACAAGAACAGTCGATCGGCTTGTTGTTTGAGGCCGAAATAGAGTACGCCGAGACTGGTGACAAAGGTCAGGGCCGGCAAGACGAACAAGATCGGAGCAGCGGTGAACAACACACCGATGAAAATGGAGTTATCCAGCACGTTGAACCCCATGAATACGAGCAATAAGAACACCGGCGGCATCAGGAAGATGCCATACTTCTTGATCAGTGCCGTTGCGTTGTCTGCAAGAGCGCCTTCGGTAGTCAGGGCAATCCATGCGGCGCCACTGGCGAGGGCGAGACTGAGAAACAACAACCCGCCACCGATCGTCGTCACATTGAACAGGGCGAAGACACTGCCGCTGGCGCTGTGATCGGCTTCAATCGGCAAACCGTAGAACAGGCTTGTCACGTAAACCCCAAGCAAGAACACGATCAATCCACTGGACACGCTCCAGGCGATCGCGTTGGCGCGGATCCATCTCGAATTGTCGAGTTTGTACAAGGTTTCGATCACGACGCCACGGGTGATGAGCGCATAGAGAAGCAGGAAAAACACCACATACAGAACGGTGAACGATGTGGCGAAGGCCAATGGAAACGCACCGAATGTCAAGACGATGGCGGCGATCAGCCACACTTCGATGCCGTCCCAATGAAGACCGCTGGCGACCTGAATCTGCTTGCGTTCGCCTTCGTCCTTGGCGAGCGTGAGATTGAGCGCGCTGGAGCCGGTGATGAAAATCTCCTGGACAAGATACACGGTCCACGACAGGGCGATGACGACAAACAGGGCGTCACCCAAGAACGCACTATTCATTGACAACACCTCCCTCGTGTGCCAAAATGCCCTTCTTGATGCGGGCAATCGTCAATACATAGTCCATCACGAACAGGATGCCGTAAAAGAGCACGATGGTGATCAGCGAGAACCAGACTTGCGAGACCGGTACGTCGGACACGCCGGCACTGGTTTCCATGATGCCATAAATGATCCACGGCTGACGACCGAGTTCGGTCACGAGCCAGCCGGCGATGATGGCGATATAGGGTAGGGGAACAAGGTAGATGTAGTACTTCTGCAGGGTCGGCGACTGTTCGTAGCGCTTGCGGAAGACGGTGGTGTAAATGCCGAATCCGAGGAACACGAAACCAAGCCCGACCATGACGTGGAAACTGAGACGCACGACCACGGCGAGCGCCGCCGTGTCAAGACCGGTGATCATGTCGATCTTGGTCGGTTGCACCGTGTTCAGATAGGCCAGATACGAGTTGCCGAGCACGGGCAGAAGGATCGACGTGATGAGAATGATCCAGGTGCCGTAACGGGCGGCCGTCTTGAACAGTTCTTTGTCTTCGGCTTTGCCCTTGAGCAGATGCCACGATGAAATCGCCAGCACAACAAACCCGCTCAGCAGGATGGCCGACAGGTGATTGTGCACGAACATGTACCACGTATAGGGATTGAGCACGATTTGACCAAAGTCCTCAAGCACCATCTTGGTGCCGTTCCAGGTCGCGCCGACGGGGTTGTGCATGAACCCGTTGGCGGTGATGATCCAGACCGCGGACAATGTCGTTCCCGCCGTGATCATCGCGACCGTCAACAACCGAAGCCCCTTCGACAGCGCGTGCCGTCGGAAGAACCAGATGCCGTTGAACGTCGACTCCAGGAAGAAGGCGATGATCGCCTCGAGCACCAACGGACTCCCGAACACGTCGCCCATGGCGATCGAGAAATTGCCCCAGTTGGTTCCGAACTGGACCGTCATCGCGATTCCTGTTACAATTCCGAATGCGTAATTGATGAGGAAGATGTCGCTGAAATAATTGCTCAGTTTCTTGAACTTCTCCTCACCCTTACGATAATATCGAAACTCGAACACGAGTACGATGATGATCAGTCCGACCGTCAGCGGGACGAAAATGAAATGAAACGCAATCGTCAGCGCGAACTGCAGTCGCGACAAGATTTCTACCATGTCATACCTCCTGTAACTTCTTATCTAAATTATAGCACAATGACAACATTGGCCATCACTTCTTTTTCAATAAAAACAGCACGAACGCTCCAACGCCAATCACGGTTGCGGCCACGCCGCCGATGACGTGGGCGTAAAACACGGTCGTCCACTCGAACACCCGCATCGCTACACTGATAACGACGTACACGCCGACAAACAGAATCAACGCATAGATGGAACTCTCAATCAGCTTCATGACGCAACTCCTTCATCAGTTTGTTGTTGACATACAGTGTCGCCAGCACGGCATACACGCTTTTATCGAACCAGTCGCCGACCCAGATGACGTGGACAAACAGCGACAGATAGATGACATACGCGGCTTTTTGAACGTTGCGCCAATCGCGCGGATCCATCTCGCGCCGCACCAGCTGAAAGCTGATGACGGTGAGCGGGACCATCAATACGTAGGCGACGATGCCGAACAGATTGACACCGTCGAGCGCGCCGAAGACATGCAAGGCGGCATGGGGTGAGATCAGCAGAAACGACAAGATCGAATAAACACCCCGATTTTTCTTGATGTTGCGCGCAACCGAAGAGCGATTGGGGAGGATGCCGACGAACATCACCACCAGCATCAATGCATATCCCAGAAATCCGCGATACACATACGACAAATACGGACTGTCGTTCCAAACCACCGAAAGCACGCCCAACAACAAGGCGATCCCATACCAATACGGCGCCAGCCGATGCACGTTGCGCCACTTGTAGGCAACGATGCCGAACATCGCCGAAAGTGCCAGAATCGTCAGTCCGTCGGACAACAATCCCAGGTACAGCAACATCGCCAAAAGGAGCAAAATCGTGATCATCGGACGACCTCCGTTTCGATACTAAACCACATTATATCATAATGTGTTGGTCATTGCATCCTTCCACATTAGAAAACATTACAAAAAACAGCTGCGACGGCAGCTGTTATTTGATGGGGGTGATGTTCCAGATTTCCTCGGCGTACTGACGGATTGTGCGATCGCTCGAGAAATAGCCGCTTTTGGCGATGTTGACGATGCACGATTTGTACCACGCGTCTTCGTCCTTGTACCATGCATTGGCGCGTTCATGCGCCAGGCGGTAGCTTTCGAAATCCTTGAGAACGAAGTACGTGTCACCTTGCAGGAGTCGATCGCTGATTTCACGGAACTCTTCCTTGTCGACGTTGTCGAAGAAGCCGTTGGTGAGTTGGTCGATGACGAGGCGGAGATCAACATGGTTCTCATAGATGTCGCGTGGACGATAGTCGTTGCGCCGATAGGCGTCATTGACTTCGTCGGCCGTCATGCCAAACAGGACGATGTTGTCGCTGCCGACCAGTTCGGCGATTTCAACGTTGGCGCCATCCAGCGTACCAATGGTGATCGCACCGTTCATCATGAACTTCATGTTGCCGGTGCCGCTGGCTTCCTTCGACGCGGTGGAAATCTGTTCGCTGAGATCGCATGCGGGCATGATCTCTTCGGCGTAGGTCACGTTGTAGTTTTCCACGAACACGACTTTCAGCAAATGATTCGTTTCGGGATCGTTGTTGACTTTGTCGGCAATCGTGTTGATCAGCTTGATGACCTTCTTGGCGAAGTAGTATCCGGCTGCGGCCTTGGCGCCGAAGATGAAACTGTGCGGTGCGTAATTGGCCTTGAAGTTGGCGTCGCTTTTCAGTTTGTTGTAGACGTACATGATATGCAACGCATTCATCAGCTGGCGTTTGTATTCGTGCAAACGCTTGACTTGAATGTCGAACATGCTGTTGGGATCCAATTTGATGTTTTGTTCTTTTTCAATGCGGTCAGCAAGTTGCTGTTTCTTCGCTATTTTCATGTCTTTAACTAATTTACGGTATTTCTTGGTATTGGCCTTTTTCATAAGATTCTCTAACGCGTTGGGATCGAACACCCAGTTGTCGGAAACCATGTCGAGAATCGCGCTCAGTTCCGGATTCGAATGCAGCAGCCAGCGGCGATGCGTGATGCCGTTGGTCTTGTTGTTGAACTTGCCGGGATAGAGTTTGTGGAACTCCTTCATTTCGATATTTTTCAGGATGTTGGTATGAAGGGCGGCCACGCCGTTGACGCTGAAGCTGCCGATGATGGCGAGATGCGCCATGCGGATGCGGCCATGAGCGATGATCGCCAGTTTGGTCACGTTATCCTGAGGATGGTTGTCATCCAACAGTTGCTTGCAGAAGCGTCGGTTGATTTCTTCGATGATCTGATAGATGCGCGGCAACACCGGTTGGAAGATGTCAACCGGCCATTGCTCCAACGCTTCGGCGAGAATCGTGTGGTTGGTGTAGGCACACGTTCTGGTGGTGATGTCCCAGGCGTCTTCCCATGGTACTTCGAGATCATCCACGAGCAGTCGCATCAATTCGGCGATCACGAGCGACGGATGGGTGTCGTTGATCTGAATGACAAGTTTGTCCGGCAACGATGCAATGTCGCCATAGCGCTCAACGTGGCGCTTGACGAGCCGATTGACTCCGGCGGCACTGAAGAAATACTGTTGTTTGATGCGCAGGATCTTTCCTTCCACGGTTGCGTCATCGGGGTACAAAAAGCCGCTGATCTGGCGAATCTCCGTATCGTATTCGAAGGCGTTCTGGTGGGGCGGGCGGAGATCGGTCGGTTCGGCATTCCACAAACGAAGATGGGTGACGACGCCATTCTTATTGCCGACGACGGGGATGTCGTACGGAACGGCGTGGATCAGTTCGTCCGGGTGGTAGATCATTTTGCCGTCCTTGAACTCGACGTGACCGCCAAACGGTACGTCGATTGCCTCCTCTTCGGCCCGGACTTCCCAGACGTACCCGTCTTTCAGCCAGTCGTCCGGTTTTTCCACCTGGTAACCATCTTCGATCTTTTGCTCGAACAGACCGTAACGATAACGGATGCCGTTGCCGTATCCGGGGTATCCGATCGAAGCGATCGAATCAAGAAAACAGGCGGCGAGACGACCGAGACCGCCATTGCCGAGACCGGCGTCGCTTTCGTAATGCTCGATGGCATTGAGATCGAGTCCTTCTTTCGTCAGAGCTCGTTCGATGACGTCGCGCAAGCCGAGGTTCATGATGTTGTTGGTGATCAGCCGACCCATCAGAAATTCCATCGAGAAATAATGGACTTCCTTGTGGTCGCTCGCGGCGAGCTGTTGTTTGGTCTTGAGCCAATCGGCGGCGAGACGTTCGGCGACGAGTTCGCCGAGGACATTGTATTGTTGGCGGACACTGGCATGGGCCAGGTCGGTGATGTACGTGCGTTCGATGCGGGACTTGAACTCACTCAGAAAGGTGAGCTCGTCCTTGAAATGATCAATCATGTTTGTCAACTCCTATTCGCGACTTCATTATACCAAAGACAAACGGTTTCGCATTGCTGAAACCGTTCTCTTATTCTCAATTTTCGATGATTGCACGGTACAGGTCGATGTAACGGGAGGCACTGCGTTTGAGGCTGTTGTCGGACTTCATCGCCCGTTTCATGAGCTGCGTCCAGACGTCGGGTTCTTCCCGGAAGATGTGAATGGCTTCAATGATCGTATGTTTGAGTTCGTTGGCGTCGTAATTGAAGAACTTGAAGCCGTTGCCCTTCTTGGTGATCGGATCGTACTTGAACACTGTGTCGGCGAGCCCGCCGGTATCCCGAACAATCGGCAGCGTGCCGTATTTGAGGGCAATCATCTGGCCGAGACCGCACGGTTCGAAACGACTCGGCATCAGAAACGCATCGGCCCCGGCATAAATGTAGTTGGGCACGGTGGCGTCGTAGCCGATGTTGAGTTTGATCTTGTCGGGGTGGCGGCGTTCGAGATTCCGCAGTTCGGCGGTGTAGGATGCGTCACCGGTACCGAGGAACACGAACTGGACGTCATGCTCGTTCAACAAGTCATCGAAGCTGTGGAGAATCAGATCGAACCCCTTCTGTTCGACGATCCGGCTGACCATGCCGAGCACCAGCGTGTCGGCACGTACGGCCAGGCCCATGGTCTGCTGGAGATAGGCCTTGTTTTCGGCCTTGAGTTCAAGATTGTTGCGATTGTAGTTGGTGTGGATCAACTTGTCGGTATCGGGATTGAGACTGCTCGAGATTCCGTTCAGGATGCCGTAGAAGTCGCGTTCCCGGTTGAGCAGCGCATAGGTGAGGTTCTTGCCGTAGTACTCGTACTTCAGTTCTTCCTTGTAGGTCGGCGACACGGTCGACAGTTTGGTCGCCGTGTTGATGCCGATTTCGAGCATGTTGATGTACTCGTCGCGGAAGATGAAATTGGTGACGCCGAGTTTCTTGATGATGTCGGCGCTGGCGACCCCTTGATAATCGATGTTGTGGATCGTCAACAACGTCTTGAGCCCCTGGTGTTTGGAATTGTCGATCAACAGCGGCAACAAGGCCGTATGCCAGTCGTGGATGTGAACGAGGTCGAACGGTTCGAAATCGTCCAGAAGATCGACGACAGCCTTGTTGAAGAAGGCGAACCGATCTACGTCGTCGGGATAGTTGTAGACGTCCTCGCGATCAAAGAAATCGTGACTTTCGATGAAGTAATATTTGACTTTCTTGTACCGGTACGAATACTTGCGAATGAAGAAGTATTCGTTGTCGTAGAGAATCGACCGTCCCTCTTCGCGGCGCAAACTTTCCTGGAAGCTGTCCTTGATCTTGCTGTACAGCGGAATGATCACGGTGACGTCGATGCCGAGACGACCCAAGTTGCGGCTGAGCGCGCCGATGACGTCCGCGAGTCCGCCGGTCTTGATGAACGGATAGGACTCACTGGCGACGAACAAGATTCGCTGGCGTTCCTGATTGGTGACGATCTGTTCTTTCTGGGTGATGTAGGGACGGCGCAGGGTACCGGTCACGAGCGTGTGTTCCTTGATGACCGTCTGCTTGTCCAATATGGCGTATTCGAGATGCGCGTTTTCTTCGATGAAACTGTTGGCCATGACGAAACTGTTCTTGACGATCGCGCCCTTGCGGATCGTCACGTCGCGCCCGATCACGCTGTTGATGACGGTCCCGTCGACGATGCTTCCGGAAGAGACCATCGAGTTGTCGATCCGGGCGTTGCTCAGATACTTCGCCGGCGGCGCCGTCTTCTCCTTGCTGAAGATCGGATAGTCGTCCTTGAAGATGCTCTTGCCGATCTCGAAGCGCAGCATGTCGAGATTGCTCTTCAGATAGTTGAAGCTATCGGTGATGGTGCGCGTGTACCCCTGATGCTTGTAGATGTGGGTTCTGAGATTCGGAGCCTTTTCGACCAGTTCGACGACGTTGCGGTATTCCAGCGAGTCGTAGGACAGGATGTAATCCAGCAACAACTTCTTGGACAGAATGAACGTCTTGAGCCGAATGTTTTCGTACATCACTTCGGTGATGTCGGCACCGACCGTCAGGTGTTCTGCCAGCACGTCGTTGAAATCGATGTTCCAGACGATGTTGGCGGCGGTGATCAAGGCGTATTCCTGATTGGAACGCCGGAAGTATTCGATGTGTTCGTACATGCGCTGGAAGGTGATCATGTTGCCGGGCACGATGTACAGGTTCTTGGGGGGCAAAATGAACAGCCCGTCGCGACGACGGTCGAGGTCCCAGCGTTTTCCGCTGCCGATGTGGTCCTGCAGGCTGCGGTAGTTGCCGTAGGGAAAAATCGCGACGTTGGTGATGTCGCTGTTGCGGAGGTTGCTGAGTGTGAAGTCGATCAACCGGAATTTTCCAGCGAACGGCAACGCCCCCGGCATGCGGTGAAGCGTCAGCTGATCGAGGTTGTCCTTGAACGTCGCGTCGACGATGGCGAGCATGTTGTTCATGACGACGCACCACCTTCCGCGATCCGCTCGGCGTCGAGCACCGTCGGTTCGGCAAATTCAAAACGCGATTCTGGTGGCACGTGGGTACCTTCGAGCACGATCGCATTGGTGATCGTGCTGCCTTCGCCGATGCGCACGTCGGGATACAAGAGCGAATCGCGAATGAGCGCTCCGTCTTCGACGATGATTCGCTCGGACAGGATCGAGTGATAGATGTCGCCAAGTATCAGACAACCATCGCTGATCATCGTATTCTTGACAATGCACTTCTTGCCGATGTGATGGGGCGGCAGGTTCGACGATTTCGTATAGATCGGGAAATCGACGTACTCGTGCAGTTTCAGAAACTGCGGATTGTCGAGCAGTTCCATGTTGGCCTTGTACAGACTGTCGATCGTTCCGACGTCGCGGAAATAGCCGTTGAAACGGTAGACCGAGACATGCTTGTCGCGAGCGAGCGCCAGCGGGATGATGTCCTGACCGAAGTCGAAATGTTCGCCATACTCATCATCCAAAAGCTGTTTGAGCACATCCTTGGAAAACACGTAGATGCCCATCGAAGCCAGCGATGACTTGGGGTTCTTCGGCTTCTCTTCAAACGACAGGACACGTTGATTGACATCGGTTTCGATGATGCCATAGCGGCTGGCGTCCTTCTGAACCTGGAACGCACCGATCGTGACATCGGCGCCCACTTTGACGTGGTGATCCACCATCTTGTTGTAGTCCATTTTATAGATGTGGTCGCCTGATAGGATCAAGACGTAATCCGGGTTATGTTGGTCAATGTATCGGAAGTGTTGCCGGATCGCATGAGCGGTACCTTTCTGCCACAAATCGCCATTGTATGTGGTATATGGAGTCAAGAACGAAATTCCACCCTGATTGACGTCCAGATCCCAGGTGCTGCCATGCTCGATGTAGCTCATCAGTTCATGCGGTTCGTACTGGGTGATGATGCCCGCCGTGTCGATGTTCGAATTCGACAGATTGGACAACACGAAATCAATCAGTTTGTATTTCCCACCAAAAGGCACCGCCGGCTTGGCGGTGGTTTTGGTGATGTTCTCGAGTCGGGTGCCGCGGCCCCCGACCATGACCATCGCAATGACGTGTTTGCGCATGTTAGTCACCACATTTCAAAATGGATATGGACAACGGACTGAGCAACATCTGGAGCGACTGGGCCATGCCGTGCATCGGCACGTCGTCGGTGATCATGTCGGCTCCGTTGTACTGGTTGCTGCCGCCGTAGACGTCCTTGTCGGAATTGATCAGTTCATGGTAGCGTCCCGCCTTCGGGACACCGATGCGATAGTTGTGATGAACGAGCGGCGTCAGATTCAAAACGACCACGACAAAGTCGTTCTTGTCTTTGGCGTAGCGTACGAAACTGAACACGCTCTGATCGGCGTTCTGGGCGTCGATCCAGCGGAATCCGTCCGACTTGGTGTCGAGCTCGTAGAGCGCCGGGTTGTATTTAACGACTTGGTTCATGTCGCGATTGAATCGCTGCGCAGCACGGTGGAGGGGATATTCGAGGAGATGCCAGTCGAGTTCCTCGTGGTCCTTCCATTCATGCATCTGGGCGAACTCGCCACCCATGAACAAGAGCGTCTTGCCTGGATGGGTGAAGAACAGGCCCATCAACGCCCGGTAATTGGCGAATTTCTGCCAGTAATCGCCCGGCATCTTGTCGACCAGCGACTTTTTGCCGTGCACGACCTCGTCATGACTGAGCGGCAGCACGAAGTTCTCGCTGAAAGCGTACTCGAGCCCGAAGGTAATGTTCGAATGATGGTACTTGCGATAGACGGGATCCTTCTCGAAGTATTCGAGCGTATCGTTCATCCAGCCCATATTCCACTTGAAGTTGAACCCGAGTCCGCCGTGATGAACGGGGTGGGTGACGCCGGGAAACGCGGTCGAATCCTCGGCGATCAAGAGTCCGTTGGGATACTCGTTGAACAGTTGCGCCGACAAACTGCGCAGAAAATGAATCGCGCCGTCGTTGATGCCGTTGCGACTGTCCCCGAGATAATAGATGATGTTGCTGACGGCGTCGATGCGGAACCCGTCGACGTGGAACTTGCGCATCCAAAACAGCGCGTTGGAAATCAGGAAACTCTGGACCTCGCCTTTGCCGAGGTCGAGGTTGGCGGTGCCCCAGACGACGTTCTCGCGTTTCCACTCTTCCTGGTACTCGTAAAGCGGCTCGCCATCGAACATGTAGAGCCCGTGTTCATCGCGGTTGATGTGTCCCGGAACCCAGTCGAGAATGACCTTGATGCCGGCTTGGTGACAACGGTCGACGAAATACATCAGGTCCTTGGGGACGCCGTATCGCGAGGTGGCGCTGTAGTAGCCGACGCCCTGATAGCCCCATGACTGATCGAGCGGATGCTCGGTGACGGGCATCAGTTCTACGTGGGTAAACCCGTTTTCCAACAGATAGGGAATCAACAGATCGACCAGTTCGTTGTATTTGTGGTAGGATCCGTCGGGTTTGGTCATCCAGGTACCGAGATGGACTTCGTAGATCGACATTTGCGTATCGTAGGGTGTCGTGTCATTGCGATGCGCCATGTAATCGCCGTCGTGCCATTCATATCCCTCGAGATCGTAGACCTTGGACATCTGTTGCGGCCGTTCACCGCTGAAGTAGCCATAGGGATCGACCTTGTAGAGGGTCCGTCCGTCGTGCGTCTTGATTTCATACTTGTACTCGTGCCACTCACGGGCATCCTTGACAAACAGACGCCAGACACCGGCACTGTCGACTTTGCTTAGATTGTGGACCCAGGCCTGATAGCCGTTGAACTCGCCGAGCACGCTGACTTCTTTGGCATGCGGCGCCCAGACGGTGAACTCGACGCCGAGCTGATTGCCGTCGTCGTCTTTCTTGAGATGGGCGCCGAAGACGCGATACGCGTCGTACAGACGGCCTTGATTGAAGAAATACAAGTCTTCTTTGCTGATCATGAGGGACCTCCGTTTATTTGACGATGTCTTTGACGAGCTCATAGGAAAATCCTTTGCTCATCAGTTTGTGCATCAGTTTCTGACGTTGTTCGTAATCATCGAGATCAACGCCCTTCTTGAGTTTCAAAAAGGCCGTTTCGAGCAGATCGCGTTCATCGATCTGCGCCATGATGTCCTCCTTCATCGACAGGATCGCCGCGTCGATGACGTTGAGGTGGAACCCTTTGGTGACGCATTTGCGCTTGAGGCTGTCGATTGCCTTGCGATAGGGTTTTTTGAGACGATGGCGAATCTCTTTTTGAATCAGTTCGCTCACCTTGTCGTATTCGATGTCGCCGCTGAAACGGATCAGTTCGGCGTCGATCAGATCGTAATGGATGCCCTTTTGGATCAGTTTCTCCTTGATCCGGATCGGGCCGACGAGATCAAACTGCATCTTCTCCGTCACATACTCTTCCACGTAACGGGAATCCGACAGATAGTTGTTCTGCTTCAAGACGGCGATCAGCTTGGCGATCAGCCGCTCGTCGGACGTCGACTTGCGAAGGTGCTTCTTGACTTCGCTGATCGTGCGCATCTGGTACGACAGATACGATAGCGCCTTGTTGTAGAGAAGATCGAACTCGTTGGCGGCGATGAACGTCCGAAACTCGTCTTGGGTCAGTGTCTTGCCGGCTTCGAGATGATACCGCACGACGAGCTGATGGGTCGTGACGTGCGGGGTCTTCGTCGCACCGTCGTCGACGGTCACGACCGCTTGTTCCCCACCGCGCAGCTTGACGTCGGTGATGGTGATCATGGCTGGGTGAAATAATCCAGTGCGGCCAGCAGTTGCGTGTCGTTGGCGGGATCGTCCTGATAGGCGTCGAGCGCAGCATTGAGAATGTTCAAGGTTGCCTGGTCGACGATGCCGTCGGCGGTGAGGCCGTTGTCGGTCTGAATGTCGATGATGGCGAGTTCGGTCGCATCATCGAAATAGCCGTCCTCACGGACGTCGTAACCCATGATCGTGAGAATCAACTGCATGTTCTGAATGCGGTCGTCGACGGTGTCGGCGACGAATGTCTCGCCATCGAAAAGGAACAGCTTGTAGGCCGTTTCGTAAATCGTCGGCTCGACGAGGATGTCCGGTGTGATGCCGTCGGTACCGCCGTTGAAATGCACCCAGTTGCCATTGCTGGTGAGCCATTTGCCGATTGAGATGTGCAACCGATCGCTGACGGTGGCGCGGAGGATGACGTCGGTCTGCATCGTGCCTTTGCCATAGGTGACGGTGCCGACGAGCGGATAGCCGCCTTGTTCCTGCATGCCCGAAGCGAATACTTCCGAGGCGCTGGCGCTGAACTCGTTGACGAGGGTGACGATGTCATAGGCTTTCAACGTGTCGTTCTGCGAATAGTATTCCTGACGATAGAATTCGCCGTCGTTGTAGTACTCGGTGGAAAACATCGGACTGCCGTTGTCGATCAGAAACTCGTTCATCATCTGCACGACGGTGTACAAATGGCCGCCGCCGTTGTTGCGGAGATCGACGATCAAGCCGTCGATGCCCTGTGCTTCGAGCGCTTCGATGGCGTCGCCGAACTTGTCGGCGGTTTCGTTGCCGAACTGGGTCACTTCGATGTAACCGATCGTTTCGGCGCCTTGAGCAAACGACGTGTAGTTGACGCTTGAGTTTTCGATCACGGCCCGGGTCATCTCGAGATGAATCGGCTCCTCGACGCCGGGGCGGATGATGCCGATGGTGACCGTTGTGCCTTCTTCTCCGATGATTTTGTTGATCGTCTCGTAATACGGGTCGGTGCGGATGTCCTCGCCATCGACAAAGGCGATGATGTCACTGGGACGGATGCCGGCATTGTCGGCCGGACCGTCGGCTTTGACTTCCTCGACGACGATCAGATTGTCACTGTAGCGTACGGTGACGCCGATGCCGACGTAACTTTCACCGAACCCCGTTTGGTACTGCGCATATTCTTCGTAATCAAAGTACGTGGTATGGGGGTCGTCCAGCGCATCGATCATGCCCTGTACGGCACCTTCCATCAACGCGTCCTTGTCCGGTTGGAGGAAATGGTTGTCCATCAGTTCCTGAAGGACTTCGAGAAACACTTCGTCGGTCACTTCGGTAGCACCGGTGTAGCCGACGTCGACGGTCATCCGACCACCGAAGAAGCTGAGGACGGCAACGGCCGCCAAGGCAACGATGCCTACGATTCTTTTTGTCATGTCAATCACTCTCTCTTTCCAGAAATTCGCCATGGATCTCGGTCGCCGGTGTCACGTAGACGAAGGCGCGCTCGTCGATGCGGGCGATGATGTTGCGAATCGCATAATATTCTTGTCTGGTGATGACGGTCACCAGCATGGTTTTGTCGAGATTGGTGTAACCACCCTTGATGTTGACGACGGTGACGCCGCGGGACACGCCGTCGTAGATCGCCTGCTTGATCGCATCGGGGCGGTCGGTGATGATTTGCATCGCCTTTTTGGTGTTGCCGCCGACGACGACGATGTCGGCGAGCTTGCCGCTGATGGCGATCGCAATCAATGCGTACAGTCCGGCCAGCACACCATTCTCACCGAAAAACACGATGATGCCGGTGGCGACGATGATGCCGTCGAACAGGTAGACGCTGGTGCTGACGGGGACGTGGAACTTCTTGTAGAGGATCTTCACGGGGATGTCGGTGCCTCCTGAAGTGCCACCGTATTTCAACATCAGTCCGAACCCGATGCCGACCAACGCGCCGCCGAAGAGGGCGCCGATGACATAGTCTTCCTGTATGTCGAATGGTGTGACGAACCGTTCCATTAGAAACAGAATCGCCGGAAACAACAAACTGCCATAGATGCTTTTGAGGAAGATCGTCTTGCCGAGAACGACGAGACCAAGCAGCAACAACAGTCCGTTCAAGATCAGGACAAAGAGCGAGATGCGCAAATTGAACAGGTGTTCGAGCACGATGCCGAGCCCGGTGACACCACCGGCTACGAGCCGCAGGGGAATCAGAAAGAAATGGAACCCGGCCGCCATCAAAAGAATGCCAAAGCCGATCATCAGGTACTGTTCGACTTTGGTGATCTGACGTAGCGGATTGCGTCGACTCATCCGAGGTCGCCCGTCGCTTTCTGTTTCAACCAGCTGTTGATGAACGGCTGTACGTCGCCATCCATCACTTTCTGAACGTTGCCGGTTTCATGGTTGGTGCGATGGTCCTTGACCATCGAATATGGATGCATCACGTAACTGCGGATTTGGCTGCCGAACGAGTTGGCCGCATCGCTGCGATAACTCGACAGTTCTTCCTGCTTTTTCTCCAGTTCCAGCATGTAGAGTTTCCCCTTGAGGATCTGCATCGCCGTTTCCCGGTTCTTGATCTGCGAGCGTTCGTTTTGAACGGTGACGACCGTGTTGGTCGGGATATGGGTGATGCGGACGGCGCTGTCGGTGGTGTTGACGCTCTGGCCGCCGGCGCCGCTCGAACGGTAAGTGTCGATCTTGATGTCCTTGTCGAGGAGTTCGATGTCGATGTCCTCGTCGAACTCGGGAATGACGGTGACGCTCGCGAAACTCGTGTGTCGCCGGCCGCCGCTGTCAAAGGGACTTATGCGAACCAGGCGATGGACGCCGTGTTCGGCTTTGAGGTAGCCGAAGGCGTTGTCGCCGCGAACGGCGAACGTGACTCGTTTGATGCCGGCTTCGTCGCCGGCCAGGTAATCGAGCAGTTCGAACGTGAAACCTTCGGTTTCGGCGTACCGCATGTACATCCGGTACAACATGCTCGCCCAGTCTTGACTTTCGGTACCACCGGCGCCGGGATGAATTTCGACGATGGCGTCGAGGGCGTCGTTGTCGTCGCTGAGCAAGAGTGCAATGGTGAGCGCTTCGGCTTCTTGGAAGAACCGTGTGGTGGCTTCCGCGAACTCGTCGATCATGTCTTCGTCGGCTTGAATGAACTCATAGGTCACTTCAATGTCGCCGAACAACGTGGAAAAATCACGGAGACGCGATTGCTTCCGCTTGAGACCTTTGAGTTTCTTGATGACCTTGTTGGCGCTGGTCGGATCGTTCCAGAACGACGGATCGTAGGTCAGTTTGTCAAGCGCCGCGACTTCGTCGTCGAGGGCTTTGCTGTCGATCATCTCGAGAATGTTCTCGTATTGCTTCTGAACGTCCTGAAAGACTGGTTTGACTTCGTTTGCTTGCATGCTATCACCTTGTAAGAAGACCCAACCGGAGTTGGGTCGGTTCGATTTATCTGCCGTGGCAGTGTTTGTATTTCTTGCCGCTGCCGCACGGGCAGGGATCGTTGCGCCCGACTTTGTCGACGGTGCGCGGTTTGCGTTTGGTTTCTTCTTTGCCGCTTGACGTATGGGTCGGTTTGGCGACCTGGACGCGCTGCATGTTGTCGCGCATCTGCGCACGGAGGACATAGCGGGTGACGTCGTCTTCGATCGACGCGATCATTTCGTTGAACATCCGGAAACCGGTGTCCTGGTACTCGCGGAGCGGATTCATCTGAGCGTAGCTCTGGAGGCCGATGCCCTGACGCAGTTCGCTCATCTGGTCGATGTGCTGAACCCAATACGTGTCGACCACACGAAGAATGATGGCCTTGAGGAATTCATTGAACTTCTCGGGCGAGGCCGATTCCATTTTCGTCGCGATGTCGTTGTTGATGATGTCCATCAGATAGTCGTACACCACTTCAGGTGCGTCGCTCAACCGCGACTTGGACACCATGTTCGGTGCGAAATAGCGTCCGAGCAACGCCTTGTACAGTTCTCCACCGAGCACTTGAGGTTGTTTCGCCTCGGGGTCGAGATGACTGTTGATGATGTTGTTGATGCTGCGTTCGATCATGCCCTGGGCGATGTCGGTAACTTCGTCCTGGAACAGGATGTCGCGGCGTTGCTGATAAATGACTTCACGCTGTTTGCGGTTGACTTCGTCGTACTGCAGGACGGTTTTGCGGCGGTCGAAGTTGTTGCCTTCAATCTGACGCTGAGCGCGCTCGACGACACGACTGAAGAACTTCATGTCGATCGGGCTTTCGTCGTCGCTGCCGCGAACCTTGGTCAGCGTAGCGAGACGTTGTTTGAAGGTTTCGCCACCGAACCGACGCAAGAGATCGTCTTCGGCCGACAGAAAGAAACGAGAGTATCCCGGGTCGCCCTGTCGTCCACTGCGACCGCGCAGCTGATTGTCGATGCGACGGGATTCGTGACGCTCGGTGCCGAGGACGGCGAGACCGCCGAGTTCGACGACGCCTTCGCCAAGTTTGATGTCGGTTCCGCGACCGGCCATGTTGGTGGCGATCGTGACGGCGTATTTCTGTCCGGCATTGGCGACGATGTCCGCTTCGCGCTCATGCTGTTTGGCGTTCAGGACATCGTGTTTGATGCCGCGCCGCTTGAGCAGCTTGGAGAGATATTCGGATGTTTCGATCGAAATCGTCCCCACGAGCATCGGCTGGCCGATCTCGTAGCGACGTTTGATTTCGTCGGCAATCGCTTTGTATTTGGCTTTCATGGTGGCGAAGATGAGATCGTTCGCATCTTCGCGAATGACCGGTTCATTGGTGGGGATTTCCACAACCAGCATGTTGTAGATGTTGCGGAACTCTTCTTCTTCGGTTTTGGCCGTACCGGTCATACCTGAGAGTTTCGCATACATTCGGAAGTAGTTCTGGAAGGTGATCGTGGCGAGTGTCGTGGTCTCCTTCTTAATCTCGACGCCTTCTTTGGCTTCGAGAGCCTGGTGGAGTCCTTCGGAGAACTGACGACCGTGCATCAGCCGGCCGGTGAAGCTGTCGACGATGATGACGGCGTTGTCCTGGACGACATAGTCGACGTCGCGATCCATGGTGTAGTTGGCCTTGATCGCATTGTTGATCGAATGGAGAATCGTGACGTTGCTGATGTCGTAGAGGTTCTCCAGCGAGAAATAGTTCTCGGCGCGAGCGATGCCCTTCTCCGTGAGCGTGACGGTTTTGGTCTTGATGTCGACGTCGTAGTCACTTTCGCTCAGATTGCGGGCAAAAGCCTGAGCCTGCAGGTAGATGCTGCTCGTGTTCTTGGCGCCGCCGCTGATGATGAGCGGTGTCCTTGCTTCGTCGATCAGGATGGAGTCGATTTCATCGATGATCGCATAATGGAGCGGACGTTGTACCATCTGTTCCTTGTAGATGACCATGTGGTCGCGCAGATAGTCGAATCCCAGCTCGTTGTTGGTCGAATAGAGAATGTCGCACAAGTACGCTTCTCGTTTTTCGTCCTTGGTCAGGTCGCGGATGTTGAGCCCGACCGACAGACCGAGCCAGCGGAACAAGTCACCGATCTCGCCTTCGGCTTCACGCCGGGCGAGGTATTCGTTGACGGTGACGATGTGCACGCCTTCGCCACTGAGACCGTTGAGATACGCCGGCATGACCGACGTCAGGGTTTTCCCTTCCCCGGTCTTCATTTCGGCGATGTTGCCTTCGTGGATCGCCGCGGCACCCATGACCTGTACGTAGAACGGGGTCATCTTGAGCACGCGGGTTGACGCTTCGCGAACGGTCGCGTAGGCTTCGACGAGCAGGTCGTCCATCGTTTCGCCACTCGCCAGACGTTGTTTGAACTCATTGGTCTTGGCTTGCAGGGCATCATCCGAGAGCTGCTTGAACTCGTCCTCGAGAGCGAAGACCTGGTCGGCGATTTTTTCGTATCGTCGCAACTCGCGACGGCTTGGATCAAATAGTCGTTTTAACATGTGTTACCACCTCTTTGGAGTCACTAATATCATATCACAAACGTGTGTTGTTTTGAAAGAATATAAACAATATATTATCATACACCAAGTTATATTATATCACAAAAAAATGCG
Source organism: uncultured Mycoplasmatota bacterium (assembly GCA_913062645.1). Lineage (GTDB taxonomy): Bacteria > Bacillota_I > Bacilli_A > Izemoplasmatales > Izemoplasmataceae > Xianfuyuplasma. Next base: position 590,124 of record CAJXVW010000001.1, on the reverse strand, counting down.
CCCGGAGGCGCATTTGTTTATTCCGTCTCGATGATCCCGTAGCGTCCGTCGTTGCGGAGATACACAACGTTGACCTGCTCGGTGTCTTCGTTCTTGTAGATGTAGAAATCGTGACCGAGCATCTCGAGGGCGGTAATCGCCTCTTCGTCGCTCATCAGTTCGAGTTCGATCTGCTTGGTGCGGACCGGAGTGTGAACCAGTTCGCGTTCGAGGGCTTCGAGGTCGAGGTTGTCGGTGAAGATCGCCTTGACGCCTTCTTTTTTTTGGAGGCTGCGGGTGATTTTTGCCTTGTGCTTGCGGATCTGGGATTCGAGCTTGTCGATCGTGAGATCGATTGCGCCGTACATGTCGGGATTGCCGACCTCGGCGCGCATCGTGTAGTACTTCGTAGGGATGGTTACTTCGACTTTGTGGTGGTCGTTGTAGACTTTGCAGACGACGAAGGCATCGAGTTCTTCGCGGAAGTACCGCTCGATTTTCGACAGTTTGTCGATGGCGTAGCGCTCGATGGCGTCGGTCACTTCAAAGCCGTTCTTGCCACGTACTTGGACTTTCATTTCAACACTCCCTTATCTGTGATTTGTTGATACCTCATTATACCACATCTTGACATGAAATTCACCTAAAAGCAACAACGAAAATCAAATCTGCTTCAGGCATCCTCGGCGACGATTTCCATCCGCCACAGGGAAAACAGGATGACCTGTTCAACAGCGAGCGGAGCCAGCAGGCGAAGATCGCCCATGTCATCGAGATCATCGACGAATATTACGATTGACCGATCTTGCAACCCCACCCATTCCAAGTACCGGTCCCGAAGATGGAATGCATGAAGATACGCCGTGTCTCCCAGGGTCGATCCCGCTTCGAACAAGGCGTCGTATACCGCCATCTTGTCAAACAGGGGAAACACCGCCGCTTGATCGAACGATAGCCGACGTTGTTCGCATGCGGGATGGAGGTGGTAGTTCCACTTGAACAAGATCGCAAAACTCATCGTTTCATACAGATGACGACCACACAGTTTGCATTGCATATAAAAACACCTCGCCAATATGATACTAGCGAGATGTCGGTTTGTCCCGTTTCAATAATTCGAGGTAGACTTGATGGGTGGCGTAGACGTCACTCAAGGCGCGATGCGCCTCGACATTCTCAATTTGGAAGATGCGACATAAAGCTGCCAGCGAATAGCTTCGCAACCCCTTTAGTCGACGCCTCGCTTCCCACATCGTGTCCTTGACGCGGAATGGTTCGAACTTGACGAAGTGACGATCGAACTCAAACTCCAGAAACTTGTAGTCAAAATTGCGTGCATTGTGACCGATCAGAAACTCGGCGTCACGGATGAACTGATGGAACCGGTACAACACGGATCCCGGCAGGTCGGCCTTCGCCAACATCGCATCGGTGATGTTGTTGATGGCACTCACTTGCGGCGGCATCGGCACGCCTGGATTGATCAGCATGGAGAACTCTTCAACGATTTGACCACCCTCCACTTTCACGGCTCCGATCTCCACGATCCGATCGGTGCGCGGATTGAGTCCGGTGGTCTCGATGTCGAATACGACATAGGGCATTGGCATCACCTCACGTCCATTGTAACACATTTTCTCACCGCAACGCAGCAAAAGCGTGCTATAATGAGTTGAGGTGATTTGATGAATACGTTCGGTTACCAGAACAAAAAGAATCAGAACTATTTCGAAGGATGGTATGTTCGGTTCACCGATGACGATAAACACACGAATGTCGCCATCATCTTTGCCATTACCAAGGACAAGGACAACCCGCACAGTTTCATCCAATATTATGACGGCAAACAGCAACAGGCGTTTTACTACACCTTCCAAAGCGACGCATTCGCATATGACGATACGACCAAGACGGTCTCGATCGGCGACAATTATCTGTCGCTCACCAATGCGCGCGTCAAGACCGACGACGTGGATCTTGTTGCGAGCATGGGCAATCAGACGTTTCTCGAGCCGTATCACGGCCATCAGAGCGCGATGGGATATCTTGCGAAAGCCCCGCTCGAATGCTTTCAGGAAGTCATCTATCTCGACAGTGCCGTCACATTCACCCTCAACGGAGCCAATTACAAAGGCAAATCGTACATGGAGAAAACCTACGGCACCAACTTTCCCAAGAAGTGGATCTGGTTGCAGGCCAACCATGCCAGCAACGGAAGTGCCCTGACGTTCAGTGTCGGGTTGGTTCCGGTGTTGTTCTTCCACGTCAAGGGTTTCTTCCTGATTTATCGCAAAGATGGTGTCGAACACCGCTTCGGCTCCTACAACTTCGCACGGATCCGCATCAAGGAAATCTCAGAAACGGAAACCACGTTCACCATCAAGCGCGGCAAGACGATGATCGTCCTGACGGCCGCCACCCAGCATCCGGTGCGCCTGGTCGGACCAAGCAAGAACGGACGGATGAATCTCGATGTCTTCGAGTCGATCGAAGCAACCGCATCGATCCGCGTCTACCACAAACGGGAGCTGGTGTTCGAAGACGATTACACAAACGTTGGTTTGGAACTGATGTACTAACCACTCAAACGAGTGGTTTTTTTATTGATATAGAAAGTATTATTCATATATTTAATTAAAATATTAATATTTTCAATTTTATTATTAATTTTTTTGATTATACCCTTGACATCTTGATTAGAACTCTCTATAATTAAGTTGAAGATTAATTTTGTTAAGGGGTTGATTGATATGTTCAACAAAAAGTTTATGAGAGATAAGAATTATTTATTGTTGTTTTTTGGAAATTTAGTTTCCGGTGTCGGCAGCCGCGTGTATGGTTTCGGCATCTCGTTGTTCCTTCTCGACTTGACGGGCCAAGCATCCAGCACCGCCATCTACGTCGCCGTGTGGAGCGTAATCATGTTTGTCGTCGGTCCGATTGCCGCGACGTTCACCGACCGATGGAACAACAAACCGCGCGTTCTCTATGTCACCGATTATGGCCGCGCGCTGTTCTATCTTCTCTCCGCCACCGGGGTTACCATCTTCCTGTCACTCGGAAACACCACGATGGTCCTCGTCACGATCTACACCGCCCTGATATTCATCGCCAGTCAGACCGCCTTTTTCCATCCGACCGTGAGCGCGATCATTCCGCGCATCGTCGACAAGGACGAACTCGTCAGTGCCAGTTCGATCATGCAGATCACCGGCAGCATTCAGAACATCGCCGGTTTGTTGTTCGGTGCCGTGCTCTATCTCAACTTCGGCATCGTCGCCTTGATGGTGATCAACGCCGTCAGTTTCGTATTGTCGGCAATCAGCGAAATGTTCATCAAAATCGACGGCATGCACGACAAGGTCGAACAGACCGAGACACCATCCTTGCGAAACATTTCGAAACGGGTGTATGCGGATCTGAAAGGAGCACTTGAATATTTGCTCCACAGCGGCAAACCGGTGTTGATGGTGACCGTCATCATCCTCATCAGCGCCACGCTCGTCAGTCCCTGGTTCACGATCGGGGTACCCTACATGTTCAAGGAATACTTCACCTTCCAGAACGTCCAGGCCGATTACCTGCTTGCCTCGACCCAGTTCGTCGAAAGTGTCGGCGTCATCCTGATGAGTCTCGTCGTTGCCCAAATCGCCTCGCGATTCAAAATCTACCAGCTGTTTCGTCTCGGCGGTTCGCTGTTCTTCGCGATCGGCGTCCTCTACTTCATGGTCATTCGCGCCTTCGATACCGACGTGATCACGTCGAACGCCTTCATTTTCGCCTACATCGCCATCAACTTCTTCGCCGGCATGGTCAACGCCACCATCAATGCGCCGCTCAATGCCTCGCTCCAAAAGTACATCGAACCATCCAAAATCGGTAAGATCTCGATGTTGATCAACAGTTTCGGCGGTGTCTTGTTCCCGCTTACCGCACTCGCCGCAGGATACATGATCGATCATTACTCGATGTATTTCCCGATGTTGGTGATGGTCGGCGCGATGCTCCTGATGACGATCATCTCGTTCCAAAGCAAAGAACTCCAAAAACTGGCCTAGCGCCATCTTGATATATCCCGCGACAGCTCCGTCAACCCCATATCATCCTGTCGCACAAAAAAGAACCTCGCCATGGCGAGGTTCTTTGCTTGTTCATTCGTATTTGCTGACGCTGATCAATCCTTGTTCCATGTGCAGCAGATTGTCGTTGAGGGCTTCCATTTCGCCTTCGCCGGGATAGACCTTGATCGGGGCGACGTGATCCAGATACTCCGTGAGCGGACCGATGACATCCTTGTTGTAGGCGAGACCACCGGTGATCAGAATCGCATCGAGCGATCCGCGGGTGACCGCATGGAGGCCGCCGATTTCTTTGGCGATCTGGTATACCATCGCTTTCATCACGCGTTTGGCCATGACATGACCGTCGGCGATCATTTCACTGACCTTGCGGGCGTCGTTGGTGCCGAGGTAGGACACCAGTCCGCCGAAGCCATGGTTGAGTTTGCGCATCTGTTCGATCGAGTACTGGCCGCTGTAGGCGAGTTCGTACACACTTGCCACCGGCAGACCGCCGGTTCGTTCGGGCGAGAACGGGCCATCGCCGTTGAGCGCGTTGTTGACATCGGTGACGCGACCGCGTTTGTGGAGACCGACGGAAATGCCGCCACCCAGATGCGCGACGATCAGAACCAGTTCACTGTATGGTTTGCCGATCGATTTGGCGTAACGTCTGGCGACCGCCTTCTGATTGAGAGCGTGCCACAAGGGGCGCCGCTGGATGCCGTTGAGACCGGAGATCTTGGCCACGCTCGACATCTCGTCGACAACGACGGGATCGGCGATGTAGGCCTTCTTGTGCACCTTGTCGGCCAGTTCCTTGGCGAGAATGCCACCGAGGTTCGACGCATGTTCGCCATAGCGACACGTGCCCATGTCGGTGATCATGTCGGCGTTGACTTCGTAGATGCCCGAAGGCACCGGTTTCATCAGTCCCCCGCGACCGATGAAGCCATCGATCGAATCGAAGGGAACATCATGCCGCTCGAGAGCGGTGGTGATCAGATCCTTGCGGAACGCCAGCTGATCGATCAGTTCCTCAAATTCCTGCAGTTCTTCGGCGGAGTGTCGAATGGTTTCCTTGAACGCGACCGTTTCATCCTCGAACACGGCGATTTTGGTCGACGTGCTCCCCGGGTTGATGACGAGGTTTCTCATAGGATGTCGGTGCTGACGACCGCCAGGGCGATCGAGTAGAGTTTGGATTTGTAGGAATCGCTGCGCGAGGTGAGGACGATCGGGTTGGACGCGCCGAGAATGATGCCTACCGGAGTGGAATTGGCGAAGAACGCCGTGGATTTGTAGAATGTGTTGCCGGCTTCGATGTTGGGGAAGATGAGGATATCGGCGTCGCCGGCGACAACGTGTTTGATGCCTTTGGTTTCGGCGGCTTCGTGGCTGACGGCGATGTCGATCGACATCGGGCCGCCGATGTAGAAGCGTTCGTCATCCTTGAGCTGTTCGACGATGTTTTTTGCCTCGACCGTCGACGCGATTTCTTCGTGCACCGTTTCAAACGCGCTGACAAGAGCGATCTTCGGTTTGAAGATGCCGAGCGAGGTGACGAAATCAAGGGTGTTGTGGATGATTTTGATTTTTTCGTCCTGGGTCGGTTTGACGTTGAACGCCGCATCGCTGATGAACAGCAATTTGTGGTAGTTCGGGATGTCGATGACACCAAGGTGACTGAGGAACTCGCCGGTGAAAAGGCCGTGTTCGGCATCGAGCACTTCATCGATCAGGGTCATCGAATCGATCAAGCCCTTCATCAAAATCGCGTTTTCCTGTTTGCTGACGAGTTTCACACTCATCAGTGCCGCGTCCTTCTTGTCGACGGCGTTGTAGATTTCATAGCCTTTCTTGCTGATGCCGAGTTCCATGAACAGATCGAGGATCTTCTTCTTGTCTCCGACCAGCACGGGGTGAATCAGGCCCATCTGAAACGCATCGTTGATGGCGATCAGAATCGCCGTGTCCTCCGGACAGGCGACGATCAGATCCTTCGTTTCCAGATTGCGGGCGTAATCGACGACTTGGGTGAAATTGCGAAACATCGTGGTCATCTCCTTACGATGCGACAGCTTGTTGTCCCAGTTCGAGCGCTTTCTTGTTGATGTCGATGAGTTTGGCTTTGGCGCCGGTGAATTTCTGTTTCAAGACCGCCAGCACTTCGTCGTTGCTGAACAGTCCGGTGACCTTGAGATAGGCCCCGAGCATGACCATGTTGGCGACTTTGAGGTTGCCGAGTTCGAGCGCCAGCTCGTTGGCTGGAACTTTGTAGAGCGTGACGTCGTCGCGAAAATCGATATCGACGACGAGACTGGAATTGATGAAGCAGTTTCCGCCCGCCTTCAGTTTCGGTTGAAACTTGGCGAGTGACGGTTTGTTCATGATGATGATCGAATCGGGGGTACTGATGACGGGACTGTTGACATAGGCGTCGCTGATCGTGACGCTGCAGTTGGCGGTGCCGCCACGGGTTTCCGGTCCGTAGGACGGGAACCACAAGGTGTTGATGTTACGGGTCGTTGCGCAATAGGACAACAGTTGTCCCATCAGCATCACGCCCTGGCCGCCGAATCCGGCGACAATCAGTTTTTCGTTGATCATTGGGCGTCATCCTCCTTGGTGGCGTCTTTAAAGACTCCGAGGGGATAATAGGGGATCATGTTCTCCACGGCCCAGTCGATCGCGTCCTTCGGCGTCATGCCCCAGTTGACGGGACAGGTCGATATGAACTCGATGAGGCTGAAGCCTTGTTTGTTGTTTTGAATTTCAAACGCTTTTTTCAGCGCTTTTTTGGCTTTGTTGACGTGTTTGGGATCATGGACGCTGACCCGTTCCACATAGGTGGCGCCGGGAATCGTCGCCATCATTTCGCTGATCTTGAGTGGCAGACCCGTCGTTTTTGCGTCGCGTCCATCGGGCGATGTCGTCGTCTTCTGACCAATCAGGGTGGTTGGAGCCATCTGGCCGCCGGTCATCCCGTAAATCGCGTTGTTGACGAAGACGATCGTGATGTTTTCACTGCGGTGCGCGGCGTGAATCGCTTCGGCGATGCCGATCGAGGCGAGATCGCCGTCGCCCTGGTAGGTGAACAGGATCGCATCGGGACGAACGCGTTTGATGCCGGTTGCCGCCGCCGGTGCGCGGCCATGGGCGACCTGTACCATGTCGCAACTGAAGAAATCGTAGTTGAGCGCACTGCAGCCGACGCTGCTGATGCCGATGGCACGATCCAGCAAGTCGAGTTCGACGAGACTGTCGGCGACGAGTTTGTGGATGATGCCGTGGGTACAACCCGGGCAGTAAGTTAGGGTATAATCGGTGAGTCCTGGGGACTTTTTATAGACGGTTTTCACATCGGGCATCAGTTGTCACCTCCGACAATGGTCATGACTTGTTCGACGATTTCCTCCGCTTCGGGGACAATGCCGCCGACGCGGCCGTAGAAATGGATGTTGCGCCGGCATTTGTCGGCGAGCCGGACGTCGTCGACCATCTGGCCGGTGTTCATTTCAACCACGAGAATGTCCTTGACGTGGTCGGGAATCTCATCAAACGCATTGGTCGGGAACGGGAAGATCGCGATCGGGCGAATGATGCCGCAGCGGATGCCGTTGTCGGCAAGGATTTCGACCGCCGTACGGGCAATCCGCGCCGTGGAACCGAAGGCCACGATGACGATGTCGGCGCTCTCCATGTTGATCATTTCATAACGCTGATGATCGCGTTTCATTTCGTCGTATTTGGCTTTTAGTTTGAGGTTATGTTGTTCCAATACCGCGGGGTCGAGGTAGAGACTGTTGATGATGTTCTTCTCACGCCCGTTCTTGCGGTTGCCGTCGGCGGCCCAGGTTTTGGGCGGGAGATCCCATTTGGGGACCGGGTGATCAAAGTCGACCGGTTCCATCATCTGGCCGATCAGACCATCGACGGCGATCATCACCGGGTTGCGGAAATAATCGGCGATGTCGAATGCTTCCTTGATCAGATCAACGGCTTCCTGGAGACTTTCCGGAGCGAGGCTGTAGAGATAGTAATCCCCATTGCCACCGCCGCGGGTAATCTGTTTGTAATCGCCTTGCGAGGGCTGAATGCCACCGAGACCGGGTCCACCGCGCATGACGTTGATGATGACGGCCGGGAGTTCGGCTCCGGCGATGTAGCTGATGCCTTCTTGCTTGAGGGCGATGCCGGGACTCGAGGAGGACGTCATCACGCGTGCTCCGGCGCCGGCGGCGCCGTAGACCATGTTGATGGCGGCGACTTCACTTTCGCTCTGGACGAACACGCGGTCGTGCTCGGCCATGTGTTTGCTCATGTATTCGGGCAGTTCGTTCTGCGGGGTGATCGGGTAGCCGTAGAACGCTTCGACGCCGGCCTTGATCGCGGCCAGGGCCATTGCTTCATTGCCTTTCATCAATACCTTTGACATTTACTTCGCCTCCTTCACGAAACGCTCGACGGTGATCACGCTGTCGGGGCACATGATGGCGCAGAATCCGCAGGCGATGCACTTGTCCTTGTCGGTGACGATGAGCGGCGTGTAGCCGCGCTTGTTGGTTCTCGACGCATCAAGCTCGAGAATGTTGACGGGGCAGTAATAGGTGCAGAGGCTACAGCCTTTGCACATGTCCTCGTCGATGATGATTTGTCCTTTTGCCATGTGATCTCCTCCTATAGCCACTTCTCGGCTACGATTCTTGATAGTATGATGGTTTCACCGGCGAACGGGCCGGGAAAATGATGGGTTTCTTCAATGACTGTATAAACGATTGGCAAATCGAGTTCCTTGCCGACCTCAAGCAACACCGCCTGACCTTCCATGACGATGGCTTCGGTCGTGTGCTGCATCAGGTTGGTGTTGTTGATCAGCCCGGTGACAGGCAGTTGCGCTTCGCATTCCAGGGCCCGGATGGCGCGGATGATTTTGTCCTTGTTGTCGGTTTCCGGTCGATACAGATTGACGACATAGAACAAGTCGATGTTCTCGCGATCGGTGATGCGATCCTTGAACTGGATGAGTACGCGACCGCCGTTTTCGGTGCCACCGAGATCGTAGATCGCTGTAAGTTTCTTGTTGACGAATGGCACCGCCGCTTCTCCCGACACATACGGCAAGTCGCTGCCGAGCATGCCTTTGATCGTCGATTCGACAAGATGGATGCCCCGTTCCTCGAACAATTCGCCGAGGGCGCGACTGCGAAAATAGGGATTGATGATGTCAAGATCAACGATGTAGTCGATTTGATTGGCAAGCGCCAGGTTGACGCTGATTTCGCTTTTGCCGCTGCCGTAATGGCCGGCTAGAATCGTGATTCGTTTCATAGCGTACCGACTCGTACATAAAAAACAAGCCGGGTTACCTCCTTGCGCCGGTGTTCGTCTTCATTTCAATGAAAGCGTTTTTACACCAGTGTTATTATATCAAATATATGGTTCACATTCAACCGCTCAAAAAGCTTTTTGGATTTTTTTCAGTTAAATATAAAATGGCTTAACAAAGCCATTTATTTTTTATGAAAATGGTGAAAATGCAGGTTATTTCGGTGAAACCATTTTCACGAGAATGAATGACAAAAGGAAAAACACGCCAACGAGGATGGCAATCATGGAAATCAACCCGGTGACACCAACTTCGGCAACTTGGAAGAACGGATACAGATAATCGTCCGTGACAACCCCGTGCAACACCAGAAAAACGAGATATGCGATGGGAAACACGAACCAGATCGCAATGTCCTTGTTTTCGAATTTGTAATCCTTGCGGAACACGCCGTAATACACGATCACCAGCAATGGATTGAGATAATGGAGTGCGACGTTGCCAATCAGATCGAGTCCCTGTGATTCGTAATCGCCTTCGAGCAATATCGCATAGATGACGAACGTGACAAACAGATACATCACGACACCGCCGATGAAATGGTCGAAGGTGCGCGAGCGGATCTGCATCCGCATACTGTAGATCAACCAAAAATACACAACAGCCAGCAAATTGGCCAGCATCGTGAAATACTTGAACAGCCGAATCGACAAGATCGGATTCTCCAGTTCACTGAAGAAGGCGTCGCTGATGATGTAGGCGAGAAGCCCCACCGTACCGACCAGCACGATGGCGAGCGGCCACCATTTTTTAACGTTTTGCTGCATGTCTATCACCACATCCATTATAGCACATGGCAATATTTTCGACACGAACAATTTTCACAGAACCCTGGAATCCAACAAAAAATCACGACGTCGAAACGTCGTGATGGATTCCAATGGCAGGGCCAGTGAGATTCGAACTCACGGTCGCGGATTCAGAGTCCGCTGCCTTAACCACTTGGCCATGGCCCGATGTGAGAAATTGACACTGTTACATTATATACGAAAGACCTGGTTCTGTAAAGTCCCTTGTATCAAATTCATGCCCGGTTCCAAAGATGAAACCGGGCACTCGCTGACTACTGGTGGAAGAAAGGGGATTTGAACCCCTGCGCCGTCTCCGACCTACATGCTTTCCAAGCATGCCTCTTCAGCCACTTGAGTATTCTTCCACTGGCGCACCCGACATGATTCGAACATGCGACCTGAACCTTCGGAGGGTCCCACTCTATCCAACTGAGCTACGGGTGCGTGCATATGATATTATACACAAAAGGTCCGTCCATTGTAAAGAGAAAACCGCAAGAATGTCCGAGCCACCAGAAGGTGGCGCACCCGACATGATTCGAACATGCGACCTGAACCTTAGGAGGGTTCTGCTCTATCCAACTGAGCTACGGGTGCGTGCATACCATATTATACTGGGAATGGGGCCACTCTTGTCAAGAGGAAACCACTTCTTTTTCTATGGTCGATTCTCTTCCCAATAAACAGGCACGCCCGGCGGGCGTGCCCGATTGCTTACAGAACGATGTTGACAAGTTTTTGTGGTACGTAGATCTCTTTCTTGATTGCTTGGCCGTCGATCAGAGCATGGATCTTGTCTTGTGCTTTGGCTTTGGCGATGACGTCGTCCTTGGCCATGTCGACGGGGATCATCAGTTTGTCGCGGAGTTTGCCGTTGATCATGACGACGATCTCGACGGTCGACTCCTGCATCTTGCTTTCCTCGTAATCCGGCCACGGGGCGTAGACCATGTCTTCATCATGGCCGAGACGCTGCCACAGTTCCTCACAGATGTGCGGCGCGAACGGATAGACCAGTTTCAGAACGATTTCATAATCGTCCCTGGCGACATGATCCTCCTTGCCGAGTTCGTTGACGAGGGTCATCAGTTTGGCGATCGCGGTGTTGAACTTGACGTGTTCGATGTCGTCACCGACCGCCTGAATCGTCTTGTGAAGGAGCGTTTCGTAGTTCGCGTTCGGCTTGTCTTCGACCTTGTCTTCAAGGCGAGCCAGTTTGTCGAGGAAGCGACGAGCGCCTTTGACGCCGTTGGGATTCCACGGAGTGGATTGTTCGTAGTCGCCGATGAAGAGAATGTACAGGCGAAGCGTGTCGGCACCGTATTCATCGATGATTTCCAGCGGATCGACAACGTTGCCTTTGGATTTCGACATCTTGTCGCCGTCTTCGCCAAGGATGAGCCCCTGCGCCGTTCGTTTGCGATAGGGCTCTTCGGTTGGCACGACCCCGATGTCGTAGAGGAACTGATGCCAGAAACGCGAATAGATGACATGCCGGGTGACGTGTTCCATGCCCCCGTTGTACCAATCGACGGGCATCCAGTACTTCAACTTGTCCATCGCGGCAAGTTCGTTGTCGTTGTGCGGATCGGTGTAACGCAGGAAGTACCAGCTCGATCCCGCCCACTGCGGCATCGTGTCGGTTTCCCGTTTCGCGGGACCGCCGCACTTGGGGCACGTCGTGTGGACAAATGCGGGAATGTTGGCCAGCGGGCTCTCCCCGTCTTCGCCGGGTTCGAACTTGTCGACGTCCGGCAGGATCAGCGGGAGCTCTTCTTCCGGAATCGCCACCATGCCGCAATGATCGCAGTGAACGATCGGAATCGGTTCGCCCCAGTAACGCTGACGATTGAACGCCCAGTCCTTCATCTTGTAGTTGGTGGCGGCTTCGCCGATGCCTTGTTCTTCCAGATAGGCAATGATCTTGGCTTTGGCGTCGGCGACCGACAATCCGTTGATCAGACCGCTGTTGACGAGGATGCCCTCGTCGACGTCGGTATAGGCTTCCTTGGTGATGTCGCCGCCCTGAATGACTTCGACGATGTCGCAACCGAATTTCTTGGCAAACTCGTAATCGCGTTCGTCATGGGCCGGAACGGCCATGATCGCGCCGGTGCCGTAGCCGATCATGACGTAATCGGCAACGAAAATGGGTATGTCCTCGTTGGTGAGCGGGTTGATCGCCGACAGACCGTCGAGTTTGACGCCGGTCTTGTCCTTGGCCAGTTCGACGCGTTCGAATTCGGTCTTCATCCGCGCCTGTTCCTGATAGGCGTGAACGGCGTTCATGTTGTTGATCTTGTCGTGTTGGCGCTCGAGAATCGGATGTTCCGGCGCGATGACCATGAAGGTCGCGCCGAACAGCGTGTCGGGCCGGGTCGTATAGACCTTCAGGACTTCGTCGGTGTCCTTGACCGGGAAGTCGACATGGGCACCGGTCGACTTGCCGATCCAGTGTTCCTGTTCGCTTTTGATGCGCGGCAGGGTCTCGAGCTCCTCGAGACCGCTCAGGAGGCGTTCCGCGTAGTCGGTGATCTTGAGAAACCAGACGTCTTTTTCCTTCTGCACGACCGGTGTATCACAACGATCGCACTTGCCGCCCTGGGAGTCCTCGTTGGACAGGACGACCTTGCACGACGGACAATAGTTGACGTAGGTCTTGTCGCGGAACGCGAGGCCTTTTTTGAACAGCTGGATGAAGATCCATTGCGTCCATTTGTAATAGGCGGGATCGGTGGTGTCGACCTGACGATCGTAGTTGAAACCGTAACCGGCCATCTTGAGCTGGTTGAGGAAGGTCGTGATGTTGGTGTCGGTCACGACGCGGGGATGGGTGTTGGTTTGGATTGCGTAGTTTTCGGTCGGCAGACCGAATGCATCGAAACCGATCGGAAACAGCACGTTGTAGCCTTCCATGCGGCGCTTGCGAGCGATGATTTCAAGCGACGAATAGGCGCGGATGTGGCCGACGTGCATGCCGACGCCCGACGGATACGGGAATTCGACAAGTGCGTAATACTTCGGCTTCTCGCTGAAGTCGACGGCTTGGAAACGATCGCCTTCAAACCAGTGTTTCTGCCATTTCGCTTCGATCTGTTTGTGATGGTATTCCATGATGCTCACTCCTTATGATAGGTATAAAAAAAGCCCGCCCCAAATCAAGGACGAACCAATCAGTCCGCGGTACCACCTTTGTTCCCGGCGAGCCGGGCGCTTGGGTTCCGTTAACGCCGGATGACGCGACGGGCTCCCGTGTTTCACCCGCCGAACTCCCCGGACCAGTTCACGCGCTGCGACATCCCGAATTTCCACCATCATCGGGTCTCTTTGATGCGCCTGGAACGCGCTACTATTTCCGGTTCCTCGTTGCTTACACGTATAATAACATAGGATGTGAAACTAATCAAGGCTTTTTGTTTTGGTTGAGACGCCGATACAGTTCCATCGACAGTTGGTTGTTCTGCCGGAAGGCGAACAGAATCAACAGGATCACGAGTAGGAAACTGAGGTTGAACAGACTGTCGAAAATGAGAATCAGATACAGTCCCGTCGACGAATAGGATGTCATCGTGAAGAGCTGACGAAACCGCACTTCGCGGAAACGCAGCCGCAGCATCCAGGCACTGACGAGGATGAACAAGAGGAACAATACGAAACTGGTGATCACATCGATCGCGATGACGAGTGGCGTCCACGTCGAACGATAGGACAGAATGAACTGATCGACAGCGCGGAAGATGGCGTCGTGAAAGACATCCTCATCGGTCTCTTGCAGCGCGAAATCAAGATTCTGAACGGCCGGATCAAGATCGGCGATCAAGACCTCGAACAGGATCGTGTCGTTGAACACGAACAACACGTTTTCCTGAAAGACGACCACGCTGTAGTCGCGCTCGTAATTGTCATACTGAAGCGTGTCGTTCGATTCCAGATAGTATCCGAGCAACAAGTCTTCGTATATCAGTTGGGTCGCCGCTTCGTCGCAGTCGAACACGCCACTTTCCATCGCACAGCCATCGTTGACGTCGGCCAGATCCTGGGCGATGATCTCACGATCGGCCGGACTCAATCCGTCGAAGGTCAGGGTGGTGATCGTCGTTCGCGTGCTGAGCAAGAGCGCGAACACGATGATGTACAAAAACACCCACCACAGTGAGTCGTTGCGATACTCGACGATGTTTTTCGGCGTGATCAGACTGTCTTTGAAGCGATTCCACATGTTCATCACCTTGTGTTATTATACCACAGAATCGAAAAAAATGTGGTAAAATGATTGTGAGGTGATCGAATGACCTGGATGACCAAAGCAAAACCCTACAATGTGCTCAATGCCTACTATCGCGACATCTTCGGCAGCAAGGTGTTCAAAGTGTCGCTGAACGGCGGATTCACCTGTCCCAACCGGGACGGCACCGCCGGTGTCGGCGGCTGTACCTTCTGTAGTGTCGAAGGCAGCGGTGATTTCGCCGGCGATCCCCAAAAGCCGCTCGCGCTTCAATTCGATGCGGTGTGCGGCAGGATGCGCCAAAAATGGCCTGACGCAAAGTACATCGCCTACTTCCAAGCCAACACCAACACCTACGATTCGCCCGCGCGACTACGCCAACTCTACGACGAAGCGCTGAACCTCGACGACAACATCGTCGGTCTCGCCATCGCGACGCGTTGCGACGCGCTCGATGCCGACATTTATGATCTTCTCGCCGAAATCAACGAGCGGACCCACCTGCAGGTCGAACTGGGCCTCCAGACAATCCATCCCGACACCGCCGAAACGATCAACCGCGGCCACGATCTCGATTGCTTCACAACGGCCGCCCGCGAGCTTGTTCGGCGCAACATCAACACCGTGGTACATATCATCAACGGTCTGCCTGGCGAGACCAAACAGGACATGCTGGCGACCGTCGACTACATCAACTCGCTCCACGTACAAGGCATCAAGATCCACATGCTCCATGTGATGAAACATACCGCAATGGGGCATGCCTATCTTAAGAAGCCATTCCCAATCCTGAGTCGCGACGAATACGTCGACATCGTCTGCGACCAGATCGAACGACTCGACCCGTCGATCATCATCCACCGTCTGACCGGTGACGCTCCGGATTCATTGTTGCTGGCACCGGCGTGGACCCGCAAGAAGTTCGTGGTGATGAATGAAATCGACAAAATGTTGCGCCGCCGCGGCACCCACCAAGGAATCCGTTTCCAACAAAAATGACCCGTCATCGGGTCATTTTTTTACCATGGGGTGTGTTGGTACTGAATGTAATCCTCCCACAGGAGTTCCAGTTGTCGTTTCATCGCTTCGCTCAGGGTTCCTTCGGCGGCCGCGACATTGGACGCCAACTGGCGCATGTTGTGGGTTCCGGGGATCACGGCCGTGACGGCGGGATACGAAAGACAATACCGCAATGCGGTGTGCACCAGATCCGCCGTGCCGACGATCTGCTTGATGCGCAGCACGATGTCATGACGCGTCGCCTTGACGTCCTCGCTCCAGCGCGCACGGATGCCGCTGAAGGCGGTATCCTTGGTGTAACGGCCCGTCAGCCAGCCCGAATCGAGCGGCACTTTGATCATCAACAGGATGCCTCGTTTTCGGACCTCTTCAAACAATTCACGCGGCCGTTGATGGATGATGTTGAACATCAGTTCGATGATGTCGACATCGTTGTGTTGCAAGACGACGTCGAGTTCTTCGCGGGAGTCGATGCTGACGCCATAATGACGGATCACACCGGCGGTTTTCAGCTCGCGCAATCTGTCATACAGAGGCCCCTCCCCGTACAACAGCTCGATGCCGGGATTGTGGAGAATCAATCCATCCACGTAGGTGGTACGCAACCGGGTGAGACTGCCTTTGAGCGATTTGTCCAAGCCGGCAACCGTGAAGTCCATGCGGTTGTCGACGGTATGGCCGAACTTGGTGTTGATGAACACCTTGTCGCGAACGCCCTCCAAGGCCACGCCCAGGAGTCGTTCGCTTTCGCCGCCACCGTAGCCGGGCGCCGTGTCGAACAGATTCACACCTTGGGCCACGGCTTGTCGGACCAGTTGGATGGCTTCGGCTTCATCCATGTCCCCCCACATCTCGAGGTTGCCGAGTTGCCACGCACCGAAACCGACGATGGAAATGTCACGGTCGATGCGCGCGGGATGACGATAGTTCATGATGATTCCTCCTTCTTGTGGCCAAGCAGATGACGGACATCGTCGTAGATGATCTTGAGCACCAGCATGTCGGCGCTGCCGCCGGGAGAGATGCCCTGTCGTTTGTACTCTTCGCTAAGTTTGCGAACGCGTTCCTTGTTGTAGCGGTAGCCGCCCTGATTGACGATGTCGATCATTTGTTCCTGAACCCGGCGCAAGGTCGCCATGTCGTGCTTGTGAACAATCGTCGTGTCGTCGAGGCTGCTCATCAGATGGATCAGAAAATCGTGATGCACGATGTCGTCATCGAAGTGTTGCCACGATGGCATATCGAAGATCCGTGCCAGCCCGTTCAGCGCTTCGCCGCGAACGCCTTTCAGTCCATATTCGAGATAGACGCGGTCGCCATGGGTCGACGCCGTCGCTTCTGTCAATGTTCTGAAATGATCGCCGACGATGATGTCGCTCAGTGCAGCAATCGATTGCCGCAACTGACGTTCATCGTGATTGTCGTAAATGGCCTCGGCCAGCGTCGGCAGAAAGACACCCAGAAGGAAAATCAATCCTTTCTGCGTGTTGACGCCGCCGCTCGCGGCGAACATGTGCCGTTCGGCCTGCTTGCCGATCGCAACCAGTTCGTTGGCGTCGATGTCACCGTTCAAGCCGGCGCGGATGTAGTCTTCGATGTCATGTCGAATCGCAAACGTGCTGCGGATGAACGTTTCATAATCCATGTCGTCGTGACAGCCGCTGTCACGATGACTGACGAGGCCGAATTTAGGGTACAGCTCGAGTTCGCTGAAAATCGCCTTGATGGTGATGTTGGTGAGGTGATCGACGAGAAAGTCGGTGACGATCGATTTGACCTTGGCATGCAGTTCGTCGGCGCTGTGCGTTTGATTGCGGGCACACAGATGCGCGTAATTGTCGCACAGGAGACATTTGCGCATCTCACACTGAAGATCCTGACGGGTGATCGACGTCCGGTGGTAGACGTCGAGATCGACGAGCCGACCGAGCGGCGTTGATTCTTCCAGTTCAATCGTGCGCGCCTTGACTTGCGCACCTCGCTCGTTTATGACGTAGAAACAGTAATTGCCATCATCCGAGTTGCGCTTGCCCATCAGTTGAATCTTCCGATGGAAGGTCCGATGCATGAGGTCGTTGAAAAAGGCACATATGAACCGCATGTGAGGTGGGTTCTTGTCTGTGCCTGCGACGTTGGTTTTGAGAATCACGGTCGTCTTGTCGGGATGGGCGTCCATCAGTTCCTTGATGTGCGCCGCTCGTGCTTCCCGGGCGTCGAGCACGGGATGCATCAGTGTCGCCCCAGGGTGTGCGAACGGATCATCTCGATGACCGCTTTGCCGGATTCGCCCGACAGATAGTCGAAGGTCGCTTGCGGCACGTAGTCGCGGATTTTTTCGATCTTGCCGGCCTTGATCAACTTGCGGACCATTGACGCGCTGATCGCTTTGTTCTTGAAGGTCTTGCGGGGGATGATGCGGATGTGGTTGCCGAGGTGGTCCTTCAGAACCTGATTGTACTTGGCGGTATTGTAACTGAATGGTTCTTCGCCGAGATAGCGACGATTGATGTTGAACATTTTGGTGTAATATTCCTTGTATACGAGAACATCGACGAGCGTCTGTTCGTCTTGAATCAATTGATCTTCTTTGAGAAAGTATTTGGGGAAGGTGATGCGGCTGACCAGATAACTGAGGGTCGGCAGCACCGTAACTTGTTTCAGGTGGGCGGTCGCCTTCTGGATTATCGCGAACCGATCGGCAAACGGGAAACTGGAGAGATCCTCGCTGACCACGAACACCAGAACCTCATCGTTTTCACGAGCGGCCGTCTCGATCAGATGGAGATGGCCGTTGGTCATCGGATTGGCGTTGACGATGACCGCCGCCTTCTTCTTGTCAGAGACGTGGTATTGTGCCTTCAACTGGGCGAGGACATCCTGAATGCGGCGCCCCCCTTCCAGCAGAACGGTGTTCATCGTTTCCACGATCTTGGTCATGTTGAGCGAGGTGAAGACGGCTTCGTTGCGAGGTAGCGTGTAAACGAAATAATGGTCGACACCGTGTTCGGCGAGCACGTTGACAAGATGATGAAACATGATGTTGGTGACATTTTGTTGCTTGTAGTCGTCGATCACCAAAAAACACTTCATGACATTGTTGGCGAGCGAAGCGGTGGCGATCACGCGGTCGACGTCGTACACGAAGATCGAGTACGTGATGTCGTGTTCGTACTCCATGTTGTGACGATGAAGAAACGCGATCAGTTCCTGTTTTTCCGCTTCGATGAGCACTTCCTTGATGACGAACATGAGGTGGCCTCCTTTGTGATCTTGCTTCAACTTCATTATACACCCAAAGGAAAAAGAAAGACAACCGGGTTGTCTATTTCTTTTGGTGGATGTTGTCGAGAATTTCGTAGGTGCGGTCTTCGACGACGCCGATGATGCGCTCGCCCAGGGGTGGGTCGACGGGTTTTCCGGTATAGCTGTGGGCGATCGCTTGCAGCGTCTCGATCGTCATCACCGGCAACGTCGTCTGTTCCAGTTTGGCTTTCAAATCGACGCGTTCGGGATGCACGGCGATGCCGCGTTCGGTCACGATCAGATCCACGTGTTCCCCTTTGGTGGTGATCGTTGTCACCCGGTCTTTGATGAGTGGCAGGCGACCGCGCATGAGCGGTGAGACGATGACCGTCACCTGACTTTCACTGGCGGTGTCGCTGTGTCCGCCACTGCCACCGATCAGCACGCCATGACTGTCGGTTGTGACATTGACGTTGAAGTCGAGATCAACTTCGGTGGCGCCTAGAATGACCACGTCGAGATCGGCGATCACCTGATCGGGATCGGCGGGATTGGCGTAGCGCGAAGCGCTGATGGGAATGTGTCGGTCGTTGCGGGCGAGACTGTCGACGGCGGCCAGATCGAAACACTGCACGTCATACAGACGATCGACCAGTCCCGCTTCCAGCATCGCGACGTGATGACCGGTGATGCCGCCGCTGAAAAAGGAGGCGGTGATGTGACGTTGGCGCATGATCTTGCTCAGTTCATCGGTGACGCGGAGACTGACTCCTCCCGCCCCGCTTTGGAAACTGAAACCCTCGCGAATCGCGCCGATCGCATCCAGTGCCGCGACGGTCAGCGATGCGATCCGCACGCCAATCGGATGGGTGGTGATCGAGGTGGTGCCGCTGACGATGCCGTCTGGATCGCCGATGGCGTCGACGATGACGACATAGTCGACATCGACGCCCTGAATCTCGGGATCGGTGATGGGATCGCTCAATACGGTGTCGGTGACAAGTACCGTGATGCCAGCATGCTGGCTGTCGGCCACGGCGTACCCCAAACTGCCGCAGCGATGTTGTCCCAAATAACCGACGGCATTGCCCATGGCATCCACGGCGGGAGCTGCCAGATAGGCGACATCGATGCGATCGCGGCCGTCGATGATGCTGCGGGCACGTCCGCCATGCGTCTGCATTTTCAATTCGCCCGGGAGTCCGTGCTCCGAGATCCACTGCGCAACGGGACCGTTGAGATAATTGGTGGTCACGGAGGCGATCTGCCCACGCTCGAGAAGTTCCAACAGCATCGTGTACGATGGGAAAATCGAACTCGGATGAAGATGCAATCCTTCGACCTGTTCATCACGGTAATGCCGCAATACGGTATTCATGACAAAATCGCCGTTTCGCAGGTGGTGATGAAACGACAAGTGCTTGTGCTTGTGGATGTCAATGTGCTGGAACAGTTCCTCCAGCGAATGGCAGAATACCGGTGGCATGCAATCACCTACCGTTTGTTGTATCGCGCCGCGGCGGCGATCAGCCGTCGCGCTTTTTCGACAATCGGTTCGTCAATCATCTTGCCGTCGAGGCGGAACGCGCCCTTGCCGGTTTCCGATGCTTTGGCGAGTATTCGCTCGGCATCGCGAATGGCGCTTTCCGATGGTCCGAACAAGTCATTGATCAGAGCGACATGATTGGGATGAATGGCAGCCTTGCCGGTGGCACCGAGCGATCGCGCCAAGGAGGCATCCTTGGCGAGTCCGTCGAGGTCGTCAACGACTGTCCAAGGCGTATCGATAAAGGGTTTCTGAAGCGCGTGACAAACGAGTGCCAGATGGCTGCGAACGTGGTGGATTTCGATTCCATCGGACGTACGTTCAATCATCATCTCCTTGGTCAGATCTTCGGCACCGAGAATCGCGCCCTTGACCTGCGGATGACGGACGATCGCATACGCGTCCAACACCGCCTGCGGATCTTCGATGATCGGCAGGATCGGATGGTTGCAGGCTTTCGCAAGCGCGTCGATCGCTTGTGGGTTGGCTTTGGGCAGGACATAGCCGTTGATCGCCAGATCGTCCACGGCACTGACGTCCCTGTGGAAATGTCCGCTGTCAACATCGTTGATGCGGACGAAGACTTCGACGTTTCCGCGGTGTGCTGCGAGGAACGACCGGACCAGTTCGCGGGCCGCGTCCTTGTCGTAGACGGCGACGCTGTCTTCGAGATCGAGTATCACGGCATCGCTGTCATAGACGTCATGACTTTGGATCATGCTGGGAGTGTTGCCGGGAATGAACAGATAACTTCTACTCAATGTAGCCACCTCGTTTCAAGGCTGTGATGAGCCGTGCCCGCACGGTGTAATCCAGTGCCCCTTTGTCGAAACACTCGACCTGGACGGCGGATACGCCGTATTGATCGAGGGTATCGTTCAGCACACGCTGGATGGCGTCGCCGAACTGATCGAAGACAATGCTTTCGACGATCACCTTGCGGGTCGTCGACGGCGACAGTCGAATCAGACAGTCACTGGATTCGTAGGTTCCTGCGGTCACGTTCATAGGATCACTGCTTTCGGTTGATGCGGGCCAGGGTGCGGTTCATGTAGTTGTTGACGATCATGATGCCTTCGTCGGTGCCCATGCCGGGCTTTGCTAGGCATTGTTTGGCGTTACAGGCGATGGCGATGGCGGTCGTCACCTGGGCCGAGATGTCGGTTTCGTTGCAGGTGCCGCCGCTGTAGGCGCCAACGCCTTTTTCATTGCAATACAGGAGCGCTTCGATGATGTTGTTGACACCGCCGAGGTCGGGGGTTTTGACCTGCAGCATGTGGCCGGCCCCGTGATCGGCGAAATATTTGACGTCATCGAGGGTGTTGCACCATTCGTCGGCGACGATTTCCACCGTACGCTTGTTGTCGTTGATGCGCTCGGTAAGGGTCTTCAGATACTGCATCGTTTCGCGGCGGTTGCCGGCGTCGACGGGACCTTCGATGCGCAGTTGGAACGGGGCGGCGATGTCTTCCAGTTCCGTCAGGTACTGATACATCTTGTCGATGTCATTGTCGAAAATGATGCCAATCGTCCCATAGACGTCGATGTGGAACACCGGTCGGTAGTCGGGGCGCGTCCGCAGTTGAAGGACGCGACCGCGCAGCCATGCGACATATTCCTTGAGGAGTTCGCCGTGGCGACCGAGTTTGGTGTCGATGTTGTTGATCAACGCATGCGGCATGACCTCGACTTCTTTCAAAATCATCTTATCGACATTGGTGTACCGATCGTCACCGGTTTGTGCAAACAAGGGAATGCGACGATAATGTGGGTCGTCGATGCCGTATTCGTTGCGCACCACTTCCGCCATCGTAATCCGATTGGCTTTGGCTGTGGCGTCGAGGAGCGCCTGGGTGATGCCGTAGCGGAGTGCCGTGTGCAGGCGTTGTCCGTCGACTTCCAGACGATCGAAATATGCGGCATTGTCGCGGAATGTCGTGACATCACGACCAATCAGAAGCGGCTTGATGTCCCGTTCGATGCGCTCCATCGCTACGGCCGCCAAAAACAACGGATCGCGTCCGCCGGCACCGCTGTATTGCACGGCTGCGGCGTCACCGAAGGCGACCGCGCCGTTGTCGAGTACGAGCATGATGCTGAGTGCTTCGCCCTTTTGGCGAATTTGTGAAAACCGCTCGGTCAGCGGCTCGCCGAGATAGGTGAACCCATCCTGCAGCGCGCCGGCTTTGATCGCTTTCTGATCGTCGAAATAGAATCCCGTCATGCTGGTGCTGGTGAGGACGTCGATGATGTTCATGTCATTCTCCTTCGTGGCCGACGAGACGGCCGTTGCTGACGGCGTAGATGTCGTCGATGACCATTTGGATGGTCATCTCGCGTTGTTGCGCCTTGGCGCGAGCGGCGAGCTTGTCGTGGTGGAATTGTTTGACCTCGTCGGAAAAGGCGAGATTGCCGAATTCGAGGATGCGAATCTTGCCGTCGATGTCACGAGCCGGCAGAATCTTGCCGGCATTCAGTTCGCTGGGGGCGAACGGAATGTCAAGCAAACCTTGTTTGAAGGCGTTGACGGTACCTTGGGCAAGATCGCCTCGGCCGACTTCGACGGTGGCCCGCATCAGTTCGTCGACTTCGCGTTTGATCTGATTGATCTCAGCCGTCAGTTCAGGACTGTCGGCGGCCTTCTGATCCTGGAGGAGTCGGCACAGATACTTTGATGTGCGAAGCGCTTCGGCGTTGGCTTCCTTGGTTGGCACGCCGAACGACTCATGGGTGGTCTTGGTGATCATTTTGGTTGCTTTGCCAAGACTGGCAACGGTCGAAGCGTACCCGATCAGGGCGAATGCCTCACCTTCGCGAGCGGGAAAGCCCCCCATCCATTGGTGGAAGACGGTGGTGACGAAGACATCGTCGTAACCAAACAGCTTCAGGTAGCGATTGGTCTGTTCTTCCAGTGCCCGAAGCGCGGCGATGTCCTGGATCATGTTGCCGCCCTGGCCGTAGCCGACGGTGATGTTCTTGACTCCTTGTTCGGCGGCGAGCAAGGCTTCGATGATGGCGACGGTATTGCCGATCGACGGCGGTACGAGCGTCCCGGTCAGCGGCCCGAACGGTTCGCGGTTGAGTGCCACGCCGTGTTCTTCGTAATAGCCGACGAGACGGTCGCAATACTGCCAGTAGCGGATGGTGTCTTCGAGCGAGATGTTTTTGGCGTAGGGCAGGTTATAGCTGATGCCGCCGCCTTCGTTGGAGGTCCAACCGGAGGCGTGGATGATTTCACTGAGGAGACGGGCGTCCGGCGTACCGTGCCTAGCTTGGATCGGTACTTGGATCGCCTCCATCACTTTGGTGCAGCCGTCAACGCCGTAGTTGACGGCGGGAAAGCCGTTCAAAAAACTGCGGCCCTGGGTTTCCGATTCCTTGATGCCGTCTTCGGCGTTCGCATAGCGATTGTGACGCGTGTAGGAATCGATCGTCGACGGGAGCAGATCGGCTTGTCCTTCGTCCTGGAGGTATTGCAGCAGTTCAATGTGCTTGTCGAGCGGCGCCATGCCGGCGCGTGGCTGAACCAGCGTGATGCCTTGGCGTTTGGCTTCACGCAGGACGTACGGGAACTGTTTGTGGGCAGGGATCTGTTTCAGTTTGGCAACGGCCCGGTCGAGATCGAGATCGGGGTGGTTGCCGGTCGGCCAGCCGGCGAGTACTTCCTTGCGAATCGCGAGAAAGTCCGACAGTGGCAGTTTCTTGTTCTGGATCATCGTGCATCGTCCTCTACATCAGGTATTGTTTCAACAGGCGGATGGCGACCTTCGGGTACTTCTGACTGAGCAGTCCCATGGCGGCCATGATGTAACTCTTGTCAATCAGGATCGACGGATTGGTGGGGCGCAGTTCGAGTGCCTTGTTCGATTTCTTGTTGACTTGCTTGAGGATCTTCTTGGCATCCTTGTTGTTGATCAGGACACCGCCGGTACCGATCACGTAGCGGATGCCGGTGAGGTCCTTGCCGGTCTGGTAGTACATGTCGCCAAGCGGTGTATGGACGACTTCGACATGACCGACGTGGCGGCTCATCGAAACGTCGCAACAGATTTTCGCGATGGCCTTGTCGAACTCCTCTTCGTCCTTGGTCTTGGGGATGAAATCAACGTTGCTGCTGCGTCGGTTGAGTGATTTTTCGATGTTGTGGTCGCAGGCGTCGTCGTCTTCGAAGTACTGTTTGAACTCCCAGTTGGAAACCAGGCTGAGCAGCGCATTGGCGCTGTAGCGCATGCCGAGATCGCCCTCGACGGTGCGTTTCGCGAATGGTTCTTCAAGTCCTTTGAGAATGACTTCGGTGCGTTTCGGGAAACCTTCGCCGATGGTGTGGACGTCGGTGGTCGCGCCACCGATGTCGATGACGATCAGTTCACCGTACCCCTCTTCATCCTCGTACCCCTTGCTGAGCAGTTCGGCCGCAAGCAACACGGCTTCCGGGGTCGGCATGATGATCTCACCGATTTTCTCCTCGGCCTTCTTGATGCCTTTGGCGTCGATGATCTTGTCGATGAAGATCTTGCGGATCTGGTGTTTGGCTTCTTCGACGTCGAGTTTTTTGAGTTGAGGCATGACGTTCTTGACGAGGAAATACTCGACGTTCGATGGTTCGAAGATGTCCTCGATGGTGTCGTAGGCATCCTTGTTACCGGCGACGATGACCGGGACATGGATGTCGGCCTCGACGAGCTTGCGGGCATTGTGGATGATGCATTCGGCGTTGCCGCCGTCGGTGCCGCCGGCGAGCAGAATGATGTCGATGTCCGATTCCTTGAGTTCCTTCGCTTCGCGTTTGGTCATATGATGGGCATAGACCCTCTTGACGATCGCCCCGGCGCCGAGACAGGCGCGTTTGGCGGCTTCCACCGTCAGTTCCTCAACGAGCCCGATGGCGGCCATCTTGAGTCCGCCGGCAGCGCTGGAGCACGCGGAAATGCCGGAAATCTCCTTGATCTCCGGATGATCGCTGATCAGGTACTTGAAGGCGCGGTCATATCCTTCGAGCACGTCGGTCTCGACGGTTGTCGGCGCTTTCGCGGTCCCGATGATGTATTCGTTTTCCAAATCGACGCAGGTGAGTTTGGTGTAGGTGGATCCGAAATCAACTAACAGATAGGCTTTCATGCCATGTTCAGATCCAGTTTGAGGTCGGCGATCGCGTCCTCGATTTTTTGGCCGGGTCCATAAACACGGTCGAAGCCCATCGCCTTGAAGCGGGCTTCCACCTCGCTGAACTCTTGTTTCCCGACCACGATGTTGCCACCTACGTACAGTTTCACATGGTCCAATCCGGCTTCGACGCACTTCTCCTTGAAGTACCGACAGTCCATCTCGCCATGACCATAGAGACTGCTGACAAGGATGGCCTTGGCATCGGTTTCGATGGCGGCGTTGATGAAGTCTTCCTGGCTCGACAGCACACCGATGTTGACGACGTGAAACCCGCTTTGGGTCAATACGTAGTCGATGATCTTGTTGCCAACGGCGTGCACGTCGGCGCCGATGACGCCGATTACCACTGTGTTCATATCCGATTCCTCCCGGGCATTTAAAAAGGACAGCGACGCGAAAAGCGTTCTATCCTCGGAATTTTGAGGTCAAGAATAAACAGTTGTCGTTTTGGTTCAAAACGGCGGATGTATCGTGTTGTTGTGACGCTTGTTCGGAATGCTCCGTCATCGTTCTCGACCTCGGTCTTAGTGGAATGATTTCCAATTAAACATTATATATATTAAACCACTTAAGAGTATATTTCAAGTGTTTTCACGATTTTTTTGTAAGCGCTTGCGAAAATGTCGGTTTTTTCATCAAAATCGTCGGTTTTCATCGGTTTTCATGAGCGTTGGTCAAATGAAACAATTTTCATCAAAGGAAAAGCACACCGAAGTGTGCCTAGCCGAAATATTCCTTGAGTTCGAGTTTCATCCGCAGCGCCAGATATCTGGTCGGGAAGACGCTGATCGTCTGATTGTAGATCAATACCTTGCTGTTGTAGACGCGGCGGATCTTCTGGAGCTTGTCGTATTGCTCGATCAGTTTCTTGCATTCGTCGTGATCTTCACGTTCAAGCACCTGGTCGTAGACGATGTTCATCGCATTGTAGAGTTCCTGACGGGTGTGCAACAACAACGAGCGCACACGCTTTTTGCGATACCGGCGAATCATCCGCACGAACTCGCGGTTGTCCTCGGTGGTGAGGTGATCGAGATGCTCGTAAAACTCCTTCAGCACCCGTTCAAGTTGCCGGTAAAAGGCCACCTCCTGGGTGGTGACTTCCTTCCACAGTTCCAACAGACGTTTGCGCAGATAAATGATCCAGATCGTCAAGAGAACGATCAGCACCACAATCAGCAACAGATCAAACAGCCAGTTCATGAGGACTACCTCCTATCGATATTGTTTGAGAACCTCCACTTTGTCAAGACGCTCCCACGGCAGATCGAGATCGGTTCGTCCAAAGTGTCCGTATGCCGCCGTCTGGCGGTAGATCGGACGTTTCAGGTCGAGATCGCGGATGATCGCCTTGGGGCGGAGATCAAAGTGGGTTTCGATCGCCTCGACGATCGTGTCGTCCGACACCTTGCCGGTGCCGAAGGTTTCGACCATGATGCTCATTGGCTTGGCGACGCCGATGGCGTAGGCGAGCTGAATCTCACAGCGATCGGCCAGGCCGGCCGCGACGATGTTCTTAGCGACGTGGCGGGCGGCGTAGGCTGCGCTGCGGTCGACCTTCGAGGGGTCCTTGCCGCTGAACGCACCGCCGCCGTGGCGACTGGCGCCACCGTAGGTGTCGATGATGATCTTGCGACCTGTGAGACCGGCGTCCCCCTGGGGACCGCCGATGACGAAACGGCCGGTCGGGTTGATGTAGAAGTTCGTATCGTCATCCAACAAATCGCAGGGGATGACGACTTTGATGACGTGTTCCATGATGTCGTTGCGAATTTGACTTTGGGCGATGTCTGGGGCATGTTGGCAGGACACGACGATGCTGTCGATGCGCATCGGTGTTCCCCGCTTGTCAAACTCCATCGTCACCTGGGTCTTGCCGTCAGGACGGAGGTAATCGAGCGGTCCGTCTTTGCGAACGGCGCTCAAGCGACGGGCCAGCTTGTGCGCAAGTGCGGCCGTGATCGGCATGTATTCCGGTGTTTCGTTGGTGGCGTAGCCGAACATGATGCCCTGATCGCCGGCGCCCTGTTCGTGATCGGCGCTGTCGTCAACGCCAATGGCGATGTCTTCGGACTGGCTGTCGATGGCGACGAGAACGGCGAGGTTCTCGGCGTCGAAGCCATATTTGCCGCGATTGTAGCCGATGTCGTCAACGGTCTTGCGGACGATGTCCTGGATGTTGACGTAGGTCGATGTGGTGATTTCGCCGGCCACCAGCACGAGGCCGGTGGTGACGCTGGTTTCGACGGCGACGCGGGCGTCGGGATCGTCGGTCAGAATGGCGTCCAGAATGGCGTCGCTGATCTGGTCGCATATTTTGTCGGGATGGCCTTCGGTGACGCTCTCCGAGGTGAACAAGTGCTTCATGATGTCTTCTCTCCTACTTCCGAGTATTTGTAGTTG
Source organism: uncultured Mycoplasmatota bacterium (assembly GCA_913062645.1). Lineage (GTDB taxonomy): Bacteria > Bacillota_I > Bacilli_A > Izemoplasmatales > Izemoplasmataceae > Xianfuyuplasma. The sequence continues at coordinate 562,304 of CAJXVW010000001.1, read as the reverse complement.
TCGTAGAACCCTTCGAACTCCATCTGATACTTGAGGAAGCGGTCGAGGATGTAGGGTTCGAAATATTCTTTGAATTCGAGTTGCAGCAGATCGATCGCCCGCTTGTGCTTGAGCGCGCTCTTGTAGTTGCGCTCCTGACGGAGGATGTCGTACATTTCGGCAAGCAGGATGATCTGGCCTTCCTGGCTCCGCTGAACGCGTTTCATCTTCTCCGTGAAGTTGGGATCGATGGTCTTTTCGAAATGGGCGCGGACGATGTCTTCCGATTTCTGGTTGAGCTGGAGTCGTTTGATGACGACCGAGCCGAGGATCGTTTTTTCACGGATGACCGCGTAGTCCTTTTCGGTGAGGCTGTCCTTGCCTTCGTATTCGAGGATCGACAGGTCGTTGACACGGTCGATGTGGATAACGCTGTATTCGTAGATTTCCGTGCACAGGCGGCTGGACAGGCCGAGAATGTTGGCGAGTCGGCTGGCCAGTTCGGCGACGCGGTGCACGTCTTGTTTGCTTTGGTTGATGGTGTGGCTGTTGAAGACGCCGATGACGTCGAAGACATCGCCGACGACGGCGGTGAAGTCGTGTTCCATTTCGCGGCGCTTGATCAGTTCTTCTTTGCGCTTGCTGTTGAGCATCTGACCGATCGCGACCGAGGAATAGAGCGCTAGGTAGAACACGAACAAGGTGATGCTCCTTAGTACGATGTCAATCGTCACATTGAGATTGGTGACGAACAGATAGTTGTACAGCGACGTGATGCTCGATGCATGCTCGTAGAGCGGGTACATGATCGTGATGTGAAGCAGGAACATGAACAGGAACACGAAACGGAACAGAATCCGCAGCAACGTCGCGTCCTGGTAGAGCGAGATGACCAGCAGCGCGAAGAAAATCAGCACGTAGCCGGCCTGCGAGATCGAGATGTCGGTCATATACGACAAGATCCCTTCGGTGTTGCCGGCCCCGACGAGATCGGCGATGCTGACGCCGCCCGCCGAAACGCGCAGTTTGATGTAGACGGCGATCGACGCCATCAGGATGTAGACGCTGCCGATGTACATCGCCATCTGCTGTTTGAGCAGCGTTCGTGGTCGTTCGTTGATGATGCTGCGGAGCATCCGGCTGATGATGAACATCGCCAGGGCGAATCCCGCCGTGACGACGTAATTGGGATGCTGGTTGCCAATCAGGGTGAAGAGGATGAAGATGATGTTGATGATGAATAGGATGCGGCGGTTGACCTTGTTGCGCTGAAACAGGACCGAGGTGTTGTCGAGGATGTCGACCCCAGCTTCGAAGTTGAAACTCTCGGTGAAGCGTCTGCCAATCAGCCGAAAAATGGCCCGCAGTCGCTTGCGGAACGACGAGGTGTGTTTCTCCTCGATGTCCTTCTCCTTCTTGCTGTCTTTCTTGTAGAAGACTTCCACCCGCTGAGCGAGATTCTTGAAGAAGTATGCGACGCGGTCGGCCACGGTTTGTTTGGTCGGATCGATGCCCTTGTTCAGATCCTCGTAGTATTTCGCGAGTTCCTCGGGCTCCTGATTCGACTTCTGGAAAAAGTCATCGAGACGCTTGTTCGATGGCATGCTTTCCCTCCTCTACAGGTCGAGGTCGAGCGTGATTTCCTCTACGTTGGGATCTTTTTGGGCTTGCATTTCATTGATGATCTGGGCGACGCGGGTGCTGGCCGCGGCGGCGATGGCGCCGACGATGTCGTCGAGGAAGGTGTGGCACATACCGCCTTCCTTGCCTTCGCCGTTGAGGCGATTGACGACAAGCGGTTTGTTGACGTCGATGTCACCGAAGTTGGTCTTGCCGATGGTGCCGTACAGGCCGGCGAGTTCGAGTCCGAACAACTCGTCGATGCCGAACATGCCGAGATCGACCTTGAGAATGTCCTGAATCGGTCCCTTGAATTGGTTCTCATCGGTCAGACGATCGATTTCCGCACCCAGTTGAAGGATGTGGAACACGTCGCGGAGACTGAGAATCTTGTGGACCGAATCGATGCAATCCTGCATCGAAATCGTCTTTGACCATTTGGCTTGCTGGCGGTATGCCACTTCTGCGATTTCCTCCACACTGACGGTGCGTTCTTCCAGGGTCTTGATGTTCATCTGGAGCATCTCATCGCGGGAATACAGTCCGATGTGCTTCATCGTATCACCTCTTATAATATTCTATTATAACACAATGGCGAATTAAATAAACACTTTGTATAACTTTATCAAACCGCGTCCGGCGCCACTCAGAAACGTTCTGACATCCTGCGGGGTCTTGCCGGCAAGCTGCACTTGATACACTTTGACAAGTCCGTCCTGAACTTTGACCCCGATGTAATCGTCACGGATTTCAATGATCGATCCGTTGTCGTATTGATCGAAGGTCGTATCCCGTGGATACTCGCACTTTTCGACCTTCAGAATCTTGATCGATTTGCCGTCGATGGTCGTGTAACAGGTTGGTTCCGGGGTGAACGCGCGAACGTGAGCGTCGATTTCATGACAGCTTTGGTTCCAGTCGATGCGTTCCTCCTCGCGCTTGATGTTGTAGGCGTACGTGACGAGATTCTCGTCCTGCGGAATGCGGTCGTTGGTTCCATCGAAGATGTTCGGCAGCGTGTCCATCAAGAGATCGCGACCGAGCACCGACAGTTTCTCAAACAGCGTCCCCGACGTCTCGTCCGGTTGGATCGTGATGCTGCGCTGCGTGATGATGTCGCCGGCGTCCATCTTCATCGCCATGTACATGATCGTCACCCCGGTGGTGACGTGACGACGCTGAATGGCCCGTTGAATCGGCGCTCCCCCGCGGAGCAGCGGCAAGAGACTGCCATGGACGTTGATCGCGCCCAGACGCGGGGCATCGAGAACCTCCCTGGGAACGATCTGGCCGTAAGCCGCGGTGATGATCAGGTCGGGCTTCAGTTCGACAATCGGAGCGAAATCCGTCTTGATGCGTCGTGGCTGAAAGACGGGTATGCCCAGTTCTTCGGCCTTCGTCTTGACGGGTGGTGGTGTGACGATCTTCTTCCGTCCGACTTTGCGATCGGGCTGGGTGACGACGAGATCAACCCCATAAGTCACATGTACGGCTTCCAGGATGCGGACGCTAAAGTCCGGTGTTCCCATGAATACGATGGTCATGTTCATTCCTCCTACAGAAGCGTCGGATTCTTGTCGATGGCGATGCCGATCGCTTCGTGGTATGTGCTGTGAATCTGCTTGAGCACGCGGTCGATGTTATCCGACGTGCGGTATTTGATGATGATCTGGGCGCGGTAATAGTTGTTGACTCGGGCGATTTTCGGCAATACGGGGCCAAGTACGGTGACATCCCCCGCAAGTTCCTTGCGCAGCGTGAGGACGATTTTCGTACCTTCTTTGAGGACGCGTTTGACGTCCTTGTCGCTGACGATGATCTGGACCAGTTGATAAAACGGTGTGTAACCCGACAATTCACGGATCTTCATTTCCGTCTCGTAAAAGGCCAGATAGTCGTGGTCCTTGGCATACCGGATGGCATAGTGATCGGGATGGTAGGTCTGAATCACGACCTGACCTTCGATGTCGTGCCGACCAGCTCGTCCGGACACTTGCGTCAACAGTTGAAAGGTCTTCTCGATCGCCTTGTAATCCGGCAAGTTGAGACTCATGTCGGCAGCGAGCACGCCGACCAGCGTGACATGGGGAAAGTCCAACCCTTTGGCGATCATCTGCGTGCCGATGAGAATGTCGCCGTTGGTTTCGAACTCGTGCAGCAACGTCTCATGGGCGTTCTTGAAGGTGGTGGTGTCGGTGTCCATGCGGATGACGCGAGCGGTGGGCCAGCGTTTGCGAACGTGGCTTTCCACTTTTTCGGTCCCGATGCCCATGTAGCGGATGTGAGGGCTGTCGCAGCTCGGGCACGTCGAGGGACTGGCTTCCTTGTGACCGCAGTAATGGCACTCAAGCGCACCGGTGCGCTCATGATAGGTCAGTGAGATGTCGCAGTTGGGACACATCACGACCTCTCCGCAGCTGCGGCACATCACGAACGTCGAATGGCCGCGCCGGTTCAGTAGCAACATGGTCTGTTCGCCCTTGTTCAGACGGTCTTCGATGAGGCCCTCCAAGCGGCGACTGAAAATGGACCGATTGCCGCCTTGAAACTCGTAGCGCATGTCCTCGATGAAGACATCGGGCAAGGTCGTGCGATTGGCGCGATGGCGGATCGTATGGAGATCGTACACGCCACGCTGCGCCTTGTAGAAGGAATCAACGCTGGGCGTCGCGCTGCCGAGCACGAGCGGGATGTCGTAATGTTCGGCTCTCAGCTGGGCGACGTCTTTGGCGTGATACATCGGTGGCGTATCCTGTTTGTAGGAGTCGGTGTGTTCCTCATCGATGATGATCACACCAAGGTTCTCGAACGGGGCGAAGATGGCGCTGCGGGCGCCGACGACAACCTGGACCTCGCGGCGCCGCACTTTGCGCCACTCGTCGTATTTTTCGCCGATCGACAGCCGCGAGTGAAGCAACGCGACGTTGTCGCCGAACCGGCCTTTGAATCGCGATACCATCATTGGCGTCAGGCTGATTTCCGGGACCAGCATGATCGCTTCCTTGCCGTTGGCGACGACGTCTTCGATGAGATTCAGATACAGTTCGGTCTTGCCGCTTCCGGTGACGCCGTGAATGAGATGCGTGCGATGGTGATCGGCGGTGGCGGTAATGGCGTCGTAGACCTGTTGCTGTTCATCATTGAACGTGACGCGCTTGTTGTTGGCGGCGTAGATGTGATCGACTTCGCGATAGAATTCAATGGCTTCTTCGGCAATTATGCCTTTGTCGATCAAGGATCGAATGGTGCTGTGGGAGACCTCGAGTCGCGCCATCAGTTCGTGCTTGTCGGCGCCGTCCGCGTCGCGCAGATCATCGATCACGGCCTGTTGTTTGGCGCCGCGAACGGGAATCGTCGCATCGACGAGGCGGATCCGCTTGCGGTATTGAGCGACATTTTTCTGACGAATCCGGTGAACGATGTCAACGCGTCCATCGGCGACGGCCGCCTTGACGGTTTTCAGATGAGAATCGAATCGGTTGTCATACGGAGCTTCTCCGTATTTGTTGAACAACATCGCCACGTCGAGCGGCAACGTGGAAGTGTCGTGACAGCGCAGGACGCGTTTGTAGTTCGCCTTGAGCGCTGCCGGCAACATCGCTTGGTAAATGCTGACGAGCGGGCTGGTGTTGGCCATCGCGATGGTGCGTCCCAGTTCGATCAGCTCCGGGGTCAGGGATGGAACGATGTCCATCACCCCGCGAATCTGCTTGAGTCGCTCGATGTCCGTATCGTCTTTGATGCCAAGTACATAGCCCATGATGAAACGGGGCCCGAAGGGTACTTTGACCCTCTGCCCGATTTCAATCACGTCAACGAGGTGATCGGGTACCAGGTAATCAAAGGTCCGATCGACGTCGCGCGACGGTACGTCGACTAATGTTTCGGCTATCATGAAATCACCTACAGGCGGTTGATGAAGTTGTCTTTGTCGTTGAGAAAGTGCCGTGTGAACTGGACACTTTCGATGTCGTCATAGGATACGGGATGGATGCCATCGTCGTCGAACTGATAGATGAGCGCATCCTTGAGCGCCATCAAAATCGGGGAATGGGTAGCCAGGATGACTTGACTTCCACTGCGGACCAGGTCGGTGATGAGCACCACCAACTGATACTGGTTGACGGCCGATAGCGGAGTTTCCGGTTCGTCCAGCAGATAGATGCCTTTCTGATGCATCCGCGCTTTGAAGAACGACAGGAACCCTTCGCCGTGGGATCGGTGACCGAGATCGCCATCGTAGGCGTGGTCGAGTTGGGCGAGCTGACTGCGGAGTGGCCCGAGCGCCAGCGTCAGCGCATAATCGTTCTTGCCACGGAACTCGCGTTTGACCTCTTCGATGTCGTCGCGGAGTTTGGCTTTCATCGCTTTCAAGTTGGTGATGTAGGTGATGAAGTCTTCACCGCTGAAAAAGAACCCGGCACGGGTCTTGACATCGTAGGTGATCTTCATCTGCTTGGCCAGACCGGCCAAGGCCACGGCTTCGTTGTTGGCGATGTCGCCGCTGGCGACGCGAATCGATTCATTGTAATAGGCGATGGTCTTGAGGAGCGTGCTCTTGCCGCTGCCGTTGGCACCGACAAAAATCGTGATCGGAGATGACAGATCGAGTCGTTCGGTATTGCGCAGTGCGGGTATGTTGAATGGGAAGAGGTCCGATGCGAACGGATGGAATGTCAGCGATTTAATCATCGAGAAGCCCCAATCTCACCAGGCCGTTGTAGACGCCGTCGGATTTGATGTCGTCGGTCAGATATTTCGCGTGTTCCTTGGCGAGTTTGCTGGCGTTTCCCATCGCCACGGAGTTGGGGATGTAATCGAGCATCTCGATGTCGTTGTCGCCATCGCCGAACGCGTAGGCGTTGTTCAAGGGGATGCCTTCCAGCTCGAGAATCTTCTTGATGCCCTCTTTTTTGCTCATGCCTTTGCTGAGAATGTCGAACCCGCCGCCCAACCAACGAACCACCTCTAGTTCCGGAAACTGGTCACGGAAGAAGCGATGTTTCTCGCGGTCGCAAAATGCCCACATTTGGAAAATATCATTGTCCTGATAGAAATGGGGGTCAATCCTCGGCAGTTTCATGTCGACCAGCTCAAACGCTTGTTTTCCTTTGTCGTCGACGATGTTCAACGTCTCATCGAACTCGCCTAGAAAACCGTATTTCAGATTGTGTTCTTCAAACGTCTTGACAACATCGAGAACCTTGTGCTTGGGAATCGGGTTACGATAAATGGTCTCGCCATCCTTGATGATGATCTGGCCATTGATGAGGATGTAGATGTTGATGTAGTCTTTGATGTCGTCGATGATGTGAAGCATGTAAAAGGCCCGACCACTCGCAATCGCGATTTCGACGTCGGGATCGTCGTGCAAGCGCGCGAGTGCTCGCTTGGTGCTGGCGGGGATGCTTCTGGTGTCGGGATCGTACAATGTGCGATCGATGTCGAAAAATATGATCTTCTTGTTGGGCATGATAACACCTCGTTAAGATTATACCACATTATCATGTGATATAACTATGCGGTAAAAACATTTTCATGAGGTAATCATTCGCTATTTGCGCCAAGTTTGGTATAATAAGTACGGAAGCAACATCCGATTCTATTTAGGAGGCCAATCACTACATGCAAATCTTGAACAAAAACGAAGTCGGTGTTTTTGCATTGGGTGGTCTTGGTGAAGTAGGTAAGAACATGTATGTCGTCGAGTATCAGGACGAAATCATCGTCATCGATTCGGGAATCCTGTTCCCCGATGACTATTTGTTGGGAATCGACTATGTCATTCCCGACTATACGTACTTATATGAAAATCAAGACAAGATTAAAGCACTCATCATCACCCACGGTCACGAAGACCACATCGGGGGCATCCCGTATCTTCTGCGCCAGGTGAAAATACCGAAGATCTACGCCAGCGGCATCGCCGTCGGGCTGATCAAAAACAAAATGGAGCAACACAAGGGATTCCATGCCAACGTCATCGAATACCAAGAATACGAAAAACTCGTGTTGGGCAAACTGTCCGTCAGTTTCTTCCGCACCAATCACAGCATCCCCGATTCGTTCGGGGTCGTTGTCCACACCCCTGAGGGACGGATCGTCCATACCGGTGATTTCAAGTTCGACTTCACGCCCACCGGACCCGACGCCAATTACCACAAAATGGCGGAAATGGGCCAAAAAGGCGTACTGCTTCTACTGTCGGACTCAACCAATGCGGAGCTGAAGGCGTTCACCAAGAGTGAGAGCGTCATCTCGGAAAACATCAAAGACATCTTCACCAAAATCGATGGTCGCGTCATCGTTGCGACGTTCGCATCGAACGTCCATCGTGTGCAACAGATCGTCGAAGCCAGTGTCGCCACCAACCGCAAGGTCGCCGTCTATGGTCGCAGCATGATCCGCACGCTCGAAGTCGGCCGCGACATGGGCTACATCAAGGCACCCGGTGGGACATTCATCGAATCGCATCAGATCAACCGCTATCCAGCCGACAAGGTGACGATCATCTGTACCGGCAGCCAGGGTGAACCGCTCGCTGCGCTCAGTCGCATTGCGGCCGGAACACACCGTCAGATCAAACTGATGGAAGGCGATACCGTCATCTTCAGTTCCAGTCCGATTCCCGGCAACCAAGAGGGCGTCAGCCGAACCATCAACCAGTTGTTCAAACGAGGTGCGAACGTCATCACCAACAGTCCGTTGACGGACACTCATACCTCCGGTCATGCCGGTCAGGAAGAACAGAAATTGATGCTGAAACTCATGAAACCACGCTATTTCATGCCGATTCATGGCGAATACCGGATGTTGAAAATTCATTCTCAATTGGGCATCCGTACCGGCGTCCGCCGCGGCAATGAGTTTGTCCTCGACAACGGCGATGTTCTCGCCGTGACGCGCAACAGCGCTCGCGTCGCCGGAAAAGTCCAGGCGGGCAGTGTCTACATCGACGGTCGCGGCATCGGCGACATCGGCAGCATCGTCCTGCGTGATCGCAAGATGCTCAGCGAAGACGGATTGCTTAGCGCCATTGTCACCATCGACAAGAAAAAACAGGAATTGCTCGGTGAAGTTGTGATCATCTCGCGTGGTTTCGTCTACATGCGCGATCACGCCGAACTGACAACGGAAATCAGCAATCTTGTCGAACAAGAAGTGAAACAGAAGTTATCGCAGGTGAAGCGTTTGAATATCAACGCATTGAAACGCCTGATCACCAAGGTGCTGCAGAAATTCATCTACAATAAGACCGAGCGCAACCCGATGATCATGCCGGTCGTCATGATGGTGAACGAATAAGTCCAAACAAAAAGGAGCAATCGCTCCTTTTTTTCATGTTTTGTGAATCAATTCCTGAACGAAGAATGACGCGACGTCTTCGGCATACTTACGTGGTCCAAAGCCAGCATCAAAGCCCAGTTCCTTGGCCAGTTCATGGCTGATTCGGGGTCCCCCAACAATGACAATGAAACGGTGGCGAAGATGTTCGGCCTCCAGCAGCTCGATGAAGTGAACCAAATTGTGAATGTGAACGTCTTTCTGGGTAACCGTTTGGCTGATCAGAATCACATCAGCCTGAACATCGAGAGCTTTGCGAATCAGATTTTCGTTGGAAACCTGGCTTCCCATGTTGTATGTTTGGATATTACGATATCTTTCTAATCCGTAATGTCCTCCAAACCCCTTCATGTTCATGATGGCATCGATCCCAACGGTATGCGCATCGGTACCGGTGGATGCGCCGACGACGATGACATCCCGCTTGATTTCGGCATCGATCAGATCTTCGATCTCGTGTCGTGACAAGGACGGTGCATCGACGGTTTGAACGACAATGTCGGTGTAGTCGACGGTATGATTGACCGTTCCGTACACTACATACATCGTGTGATCCGGATCAAGGGTAATGGCCTCAGCGATCAGGGGATTTGGAAGTCCCATTTTCATGGCCAGTGCACGAGCGGCTTCGATGCCTTTTTCATCGTTTGGCACAGGGAGCGTGAAACTGATTTGGACTTTTCCGTCATTGAGCGTGTCACCGTATGGACGAAGGTTCTTCAAGTCCAAGTTTCGATCAAAATTCTTACCATTCAGGTCATAACTCATCGATTTCACCACCTTCGAGCTCTTTAATCATGTGGTCAATAATCGGGTTACAGTATTGAGCGTGTTTAGCGCGAACTCCATCCAATCCCTTGCCACCGGTTTTTGTCCGTTTGATACCGGCAAAAACACCGCGTTCGATGGCTTCGAACATGCCAATGGCCGATATCTCGCGAAGCAGCTCGGTAGCATCGTCCAGTACTTTGTTGGCGCGCGTTTGAATGATCCCGTTCTTTTTGAACTGAATCTCATCGCCGAAGTTCTTCATGGTCGTACCAATGTACTTCGCATTGTCAATTGCCAGATGGCGATCACTCATATAAGGCGTATGAACGGCTTCCGTCAGCATACCTAACAGATGAATGCGCTGATTCGTCGTCGTCGTGACAATATTGAATAGAGCGTTCTGAACATAACCACGGAAGATGTTACCGGTCATGTGTTTGGTGGGCGGCATGTACTTGAGTGGTGCATTTGGGAAAATCTCTCTGGCCATCTGTGCTTGCGCCAGTTCATAGAGGAAACCATTTTCAACGTCGGGGTCGATTTCAAAGGCGTGACCCAGACCCATTTGTTCCTCTTTCATATGTGCCAGTTTAGCAAATTGTTCATTGATGAACTGGCTAGCCAATACGGTGTGTGCCTCGGTAACGGCGTCACTGGTCGTAAGATAATTGTCTTCACCGGTATTGATGATGATTCCGGCATATGCGTTGATAACACGAGAGAAATACTGGTCAACAAAGGTTCGTTGTTCGTTGATGTCTCTAAACAGTATGCCATAGAGGGAATCGTTCAACATCATGTCCAATCGTTCCATGGCACCCATCGCGGCAATTTCCGGCATGCATAATCCGGATGCATAGTTGACAAGATGGATGTATCGATGAAGTTCTTCACCGATATCATCGAGTGCTTCACGCATGATCCGGAAATTCTCTTGAGTTGCGTACGTACCACCAAACCCTTCGGTAGTCGGTCCATATGGAACAAAGTCAAGAAGACTTTGACCAGTTGAACGTATAACGGCAATCACATCAGCTCCGGACACTGCAGCAGCTTTGGCCTGAACAACATCTTCATATATGTTCCCAGTAGCAACGATCACGTATAGAAGAGGTCCCTCTTTCTTCCCGAACTTGTCATAATAGGATTGACGCAATGATGCATTTTGGCGTACGTTTGAAAGCGAATCAGAAATGTATTTAGAAAGTATACTGTACACTTCTTTTTTATCAAGTACATCATATTTTGATATATCAGATAACCCCTCGTCAATTCGTGTTCCGAGGTCTTGAAGTGGAAACCTCTCATATTTCAGATAGGATGCTATGAATGTCGCAACCCCATACTGTAGTTTGTCGTTTTTCAACAAGTGATCAACAATTACATTGGGATATGGCACACCAAGTTCATTTACACCATCGATTCCCAAAAATCGACAAACAGTACGCTCCACCGAGACGGTTGTGTGCCGATTGATGAACTTCTGTATGTCTGATGCTATTAATTTGGCGTAGTTACGCGCTTTATCCACGTTATCTTTGTTCAAATTCAGTTTGCTTTTCATCACAGTTCACCCCAAATCTTGTAGAACATTGATCACTGGTAATCGAAGTTCTTCCCTTAGTTTAGCGATAAATTGATTTTTTTCATACGAATAACCGGATGGTGAGACGGGATTACATGCAACAAATAATATCTCGATTGGATTCACAGCTTTGATTTTTACACCAATATGTTCCAAATTTCTATGAACATTTGGCGAAACCAATACATATGAAGCATCTTGAACGATTAATGTGATTTCGTTAATTTTAGATTTGTGTAAAATCAATCGTTCCGCCATTCGATCCGTTAACGCTCCTGTTATAACGATTTGCTGTAACGTATCGGTAAGATATGGATCAATTTCATACTCATGACCAACATACGAACGTCTGATGTCTGTCTTGCTTATCCCTTTTTCATAAACATATACGGTGTTTTCATTCATATTTTCATATTGATAAGATGGGTCTTTTGCTTGTTCAATTTGCAACTGGTCAATCATAATTTTCGTATCATGAATCGTTTCATCCATATTGCTCGAATAACTTGCCCCGGTCACAAAAATAATGGCCGATGAGAGGAAACTATTGGCGATTGATTTTCGGAACAAAGCACCATCGATAAACATATGCTGGAGATCGTATTTATTGATTTCTTTCATCAGACGGATCATGTCGCGTCGAGCCGAAGGTCCGGCTACCAGAACCAAGCCTTCTTCTAGTATTTCCATCACGACGATGTTTCCGAGTGCCGTTCTGATGTCGGTCCGTTGATGGATGACGTACTTGGCGGTAGCCGCCTCAAGAGCTCTCTCCGCCGTGGCGACGAACATGTGGGGATACGCGGTGATCCTCGGTTTCTGATGAAATGAGATGGTGTCAAGGCGTTCTCCGTCAAAACCGATGGATGTGATTCCGATTCGTGAACCTTTTAACGTCTCAATCAGTTTGTTCAATACCGTGGTCTTGCCAGCGTTCTTCGCATTCCCGATGATACTTACAACCCGGTGATCACCAACGAGGCTACGCAGCGATTTAATGGTTATGATTTCGCTTTCTGCGGGAGTTGTACTGATCGAGGCGGACATTGGATGTGAGTTCCGGATCAAACACGCCATTGCGGGCAGCGACACAGTCTTCGCATTCGCACTCGTTGTCGTAGTTCGTCGGACCATAGTACGTGGTGATCATGCCTTCGTAGTTGCGGAGTATGGTACGTCCCGGCGCTTGTGAGATGATGTAGTTTGGCATGACGGGAATTTTCCCGCCACCTCCTGGCGCGTCGACAACGAACGTCGGAACGGCGATGCCACTGATGTGGCCGCGTAGTCCTTCAATGATTTCAATGCCCTTGGTAACTGGAGTACGAAAATGAGCGATGCCTTTCGACAGGTCGCACTGATAGATGTAGTATGGACGAACACGAAGTTGAATCAGTCGCTTGACAAGTTTCTTCATGATGTTGACACAGTCGTTGACGCCTTTGAGCAACACCGACTGATTGCCGATCGGAATGCCGGCATCGGCCAACAGATCCAAGGCGCGTTTGGCATCGGGTGTCAGTTCTTTGGCATGATTGTAGTGCGTATTGAACCAGATCGGATGATACTGTTTGAGCATGTTGACGAACTCCGGGGTGATCCGTTGCGGCATCACGACCGGAGTGCGGCTGCCGATGCGGATGACGCCGACATGTTCGATTTTGCGCAGTTCCGATATGATGTATTCGAGCCGCGCATCGCTAACCAGCAAGGCATCGCCACCACTCAGCAACACATCATTGACCGCCGGGTGATTCCGGATGTATTCCAACGCTTGATCGACATCGTCCATACTGCTTCCCGAATCGTGCTGTCCGGCGAACCGTCGGCGCGTGCAATGTCGACAGTACATGCTGCACATGTCAGTGATCAAAAACAACACCCGGTCAGGATAGCGATGCGTCAAACCGGGGGCCACCATGTCCCCATCTTCATGCAACGGGTCATCCAGGTCGTGAAGACCCACCACCATCTCGTCGATGCTGGGTACCGCCTGCAGGCGGACCGGGTCATTGGGATTGTCCGGATTGATGAGTGTTAGATAGTACGGAGTAATCGCCATGCGGAATTGACCAAGTACGCTGCGAACGACATTTTTTTCACTGTCTTCCAAAGGAAAATAACGATCCAGTTGTTCTACGGTCGTGATGCGATTGCGAACCTGCCAGTGCCAGTCGTTCCAATCGGCGTCCGAAACATTGGGGAAAAACCGCTTGCGGCGCTCCAGATGTTTGGTATAGAGTTTAACGGACATGTGTATCCCTCCTACGTGTAAAGGCGCTCAAACAGTTGTTTGAGAGGCGCTTCGCTGCGAATCAGTTCAAGAGTCAGATCGGCATGGCCTTTCGTATATCCGTTGCCGATGATCATGGTGACATCTTTGCCGACACCTTCCGCACCTAGCGCAGCTTTGGTGAAGGACGTCGCCATGCTGAAGTAGTACACGACGCCATCGTCCTTGGTGATGAGGATGCATCCCATTTCGGTATTCGGTACGTTCACGACGTTGATTGCGACATCCACTCCAGTCGGAGCGACCGCTGCCACGCGTTCGTACAGTTCCATCGCATCGGTGGCATCCGCCAGTACGATGTCATCGCAATAACCAAGGTCACGTAATAACGACACCTGCTGTTTCTCGTTTACAACGCCGATCACCTTTCCGGCGTCGCCGGCACTGCGTTTGGCCTGAGCGGCGCATAGCACGCCGCTTTTGCCGGCGGCACCGATGATGGCGACGACATCACCAGGCTTAACCAGTTTGGCGACCTGGGCAGGAGCCCCGGCAACATCCAGCGCAGCAAGTGCCAGGTGTTCGTCGAGATCGTCCGGTACGACCGCATATATGCCACTTTCAAAGAGAATGGCCTTTGCGTCCACCTGAACCTGATCGGTGGCCAGATCGATGTGTTTGATGCGGTTGATGTTGAGCGGTGTCAGTGACAGCGACACCAACGTGGCAATGATGGTGCCTTCTCGCAGTGACTTGTCGGGGAAGGACGGTCCCATCGCTCGCACACGGCCGATCAGCATTCCACCACTTCCGGTAACCGGATTCTGCATCTTTCCTCGGTTCTTGACAATCTCCAGAATCATCTCTTCCATGCGCTTGGTGTCCCCGTCACAGGCTTGTTTGATCTGTGTGAAGGATGCACTGTCGATGTTGAGTGTCATGACGTCGATCAACAGTTCATTGTCGCGTAGTGTCATGTCGTTGTCGATTTTGTTGGCTGCCTGCGGCAGCACTCCCTTGGGTTCAATCACCCGATGGGTACCATACTTGCATGCGTTCATGATGTCAGCTCCTTGATGCGCAATATCTCGCGTGCTTCGGCGGGTGTGGCAATCGCCCGTCCATGTTGTTTGGCAATGTCTGCAACGTGGCGTACCAGTTCACCATTGCCGGCTGCCAAAACACCCTTGCGAATGTATATGTTGTCTTCCAACCCGACACGGACATGTCCGCCGTCTTGAATGGCGAGTTCCGCCAATGGGAACTCGAATCGTCCGATCCCGGCGACGCTGTACGTTGCATCTTTAGGAATCGACTCCCGCATGAAACGAAAGTCGCGCGGCTCTCCAGTCTGGCCCCCGGGTACACCCAACACAAAACTGAAATGAAGCGGTGTTTTCAAGATGTTTTTACGATATAATCTAAGTACCTGGTCAATGTGTGATTTACAAAAACATTCGAGTTCTGGGAAAATGTTTCTTTCATAGATTTTTTCACTGAAGTACATGATGTCTGCTTCGGTGTTGATGAATACTTCGGATCCACCAAAATTAACACTGCCGCAATCGAGCGTGCACATTTCCGGATGCAACAGCGTCGGTTGCAGACGTTCGTCATTTGTCATGCCGACCGCACCACCCGTCGAGGGCTGAATGATGACGTCCGGACATGCTTCACGAATCGCTTTGATCGCTTCTTCAAAGCGATCGACGCGCTGCGTCGGTGTGCCATCGTCCTCTCGAACGTGCAAATGAATGATGCTCGCACCCGCCTGATAGGCAGACTTGGCTTCACGTACCAGTTCATCGATGGTATAAGGAACGTGCGGATTGTCCTCTTTCATGACCTCCGCTCCGCAAATCGCACAGGTGATTACGAGCTTATCCATTGCGCTGTTTGTCTTCGGGCACGATGCAGGTGCCTGAGGCCGTTGCGACAAGGACCTTTTCATCCAGCACGCGAGCCGCGGAGGGAGATACATCGGGCTCGGCAGCGATCACCTTGTATGCTTCGAACTCCATCTTGCGCGATGTGTTGCCGACCTTGGTGATGCGACCGATGACTTCCACGTAATCACCAGCATACAGAGGTGCCAGGAAATCCACGCGATCATAGGCTCGAAATAGCCCTTCGTCGCCATCGTGACGAATCAACAGCTCTGTGGCGACATCGCCAAACAACTGCAACACGAAGGCACCATCCACGAGATTGCCGCCATAATGGGCATGATGTGCCGACAGGCGCATCCGAATCATTGCTTGTTCCATCAGGATACCTCCATCTTCTTGGGATTGTTGATGATCAGCGTCGCTTCGGTCGCTGCGACAATGTCATCGATGCTGAACATCGGATTGTATTCCATCAGGTGAAGTCCATCCGTTCGAACTTCCAGGACACCCATTTCGGTGACAATCATGTTCACTTGATTTTTTGCCGTTAATGGCAATGTACAGCGCTTGAGGATCTTGGGACGACCCTTGTTGGTGTGGGTCATGGCGATGATCACCTTGCGTGATCCGGTGACGAGATCCATCGCACCGCCCATTCCCGGAACCATCTTGCCGGGAATGATCCAATTGGCAAGACTGCCGGTCTCATCGACTTGAAGACTGCCGAGAACCGTGACATCAACATGACCGCCCCGGATGATCGCGAATGACAAGGCACTGTCGAAATACATGCCTCCCGTTTTGAGCGTCACCGGTTGACCACCTGCGTTGGTGATGTCGGGATCATACGTCTCTTCTGAAGGTTTCGGACCAAGTCCGATCAAGCCGTTTTCACTCTGCAGATGAACGTGTACGTGATGGGGGATGTAATCGGCGACAAGCGTTGGTAATCCAATGCCGAGATTGACGACATCGCCATCCGAAAATTCCTGCGCGACACGCTTGGCAATTAGTTTTTTCATAGCCATTTTATCCATGTTGCACCTCCATCACCACATAATCAACAAAAATGTGAGGGGTCAATACATGATCGGGGTTCAATTCATCAACGAGTTTGCGCCCCAGAGCGATAACCTTGTCGGAGGCAGTTGCCATAACTGGGTTGAAATTCCGGGTTGTCTTATTGTATGTGATATTTCCAAATCGATCGACTTCATAGGCCAAAATCAGAGACAGGTCAGCCCGCATCGCGGGTTCCACCAGATACGGTTTGCCTGCCACAGAGAGAACCTGTTTGCCTTCCTCGACGATGGTTCCTAGACCGGTTGGTGTCAACACTCCACCCAGTCCTGCGCCCCCGGCGCGAATGCGTTCGGCCAACGTCCCTTGGGGTACCAGCGTCACCTGCATTTCACCGGTGCTCATCAGCTGTCCTGCCATCGGATTCAAGCCGATGTGTGAAGCAATCAGATGAGATACTTGACCACTTGCTATCAACTTACCGACGCCACGGTCGATGAACCCCGCGTCGTTGCAGATGATCGTGAGATCCTTGGTGCCAAGCAGAACCAGTTCGTCGATCAACGCTTCGGGAGTGCCGACAGCCATGAAGCCGCCAACCATGATCGACATCCCATCGAACACATGGTCTTTCAATTGCTTTAGTTCCATGAATTGCTTCATGATTGTCCCGCTCCTTTCGGTGGCATGATCACTGCTTCGCCAACAACCACGGCTTCGCCATCTTGATTGGTGGCGACGCAATCGAACGTGATGCGATTCTTCTCCTTGTCAATCGCCGAAACCGTTACCGTGGCACGAATCGTGTCATTGAAATAGACGGGCCGACGAAAGCGCAACGATTGCGTCACATAGATGGATCCTTCGCCCGGCAGTTCCATTCCGAACACGCGACTGAACAGTGACCCGACGTACATGCCGTGACTGATCCGTTTCTTGAACATCGTCGTCTTCGCATACTCGCTGTCGAAGTGTGCCGGGTTCAGATCGTTGGTGATGCGTCCGAACGTTTCCACGTTCGCTTCCGTGATGACAACGTCCTGATATGCGCTGTCACCGATGTGAATCTCGTCAATCGTATGTCTCATGCCTACCTCCTTGATAATAAGAAAAGCCGTTTATGATTGCTCATAAACAGCTCATCATTTGAAATGACAATGCATGAGGCGTTCCCCCATCCATCAAACGCCAGATGACGGACCACGTGGCGTTTTCGGCGCACCTCCCCTTCCGATCCGGCATCGGGGGTCCATCCCCTTGACAGCCGGCTCGTACCCGAACATGCGCTCCTCTGTTTGTTATCCCTTGACGACTAAATTATACTGTACTATGTAAGCGTTGTCAATGACCTGATTGAAAACTCCTACAAACAAAAAAAGAGATGACGAAATCATCTCTTTATTTGACTTGAATGGCGACGCTCCGGGTATCGAATCGATCGCTCTTGATGCGCAGTGTTCCTTTGCCGCGTCGACCTTTGGTTCGGACATAGATGCCGATGCTGCCACCGATCAGGGCAACGGAACTGGGCGATACGAGATCAATCGTCCCGGTGGTGCTGAGGTGAAGGACTTCGTTGGAGTACAGGAGTGGGTTGCCGTGTCCGTCGACATGGCGGACGACGACGCGTGTCACTTCATAAGTGTCGCCTTCCGTCAACGTCTCGTCGTCGACGGTGATGTCCAGTCGACTGGTGTGGGTCGGTCCCACCGTCGTTGTCACGACGGGAACCTGATCGACGTATCCTTCAAACTTGTACACGAGCGACTCCAATCCCCATTTGCCGACGTATTTCTCATACAGCAAGGCGGCCTGGGAGTAGTTCATCTTGTACTTGAACATGATCCAGCCCATCTTGAGTTTTTTCGCCAGCGGCAACTTGTAACCATGGTGCATGATGTGGAGGAGGATCGACTTGACGGTGTCGGCGTCCTTGGTTGAGAACGGTTCGTTCTGATGGATCAGATTGCCGATGAAGTCGTCGATGATGACGGGTGGGTGCGGCAGGTTGTCATAGAGTTCACTGGGATGATAGTCGCCGATCACGTCGTCGTTGATGTAGAAGCGGACGAAGTCGACGTTGGTGAGCACGTACACCTGTTTGATTTCCCCTGCTTGGTGTTCGCCGATGTCAAGCGAACTGGCGACGTGCAGGAAGGGTTCGCTCACGCCTTGCGCTTTGTATACGTAAGCAGCGTCCTTGGGAATCCGGAACATGTCCATCACGCCGTGGTAACAGATGCGGTCGCCGCTGCCGAAGTCCTTGTGTGTGTTGTAGTCGAACATGCACCACCCGATCGCACCGGCGCTTTCGGCGATGCCGAACGATGCGTTCTGGACATTGAGGTGTCGTTTGATGTGTTCGACACGATGCGCCTCGTCATCGAACTTTTTCGTCGGGAACATGTGGCCGTTGTATTCGGTGACCAAATACGGCACGGTCTTCTTGGCAATCTTGCGCGGTTTGGACAATCCGTCGTTGTCACCGTTATGCAGGAAGTCGTTGTACGTGTAGACGTTTTCGAACAAGTGGCTGCCGGCGAAGTTGCGCACGCCGCCGGTCGGACGGGTCTTGTCGAACCGTTCCGCGACAGCATTGGTTTCGGCGTAGAAGTCGTCATCATCGGCGCTCTCGTTGATGCGGACGCCCCAGATGAACACCGACGGATGGTTGTAGTCGCGGAGAATCATGTCCTTGACGTTTTCAATCGCCACCAGTTTCCAGTTTTCGTCGCCGATGTGCTGCCAGCCGGGAATCTCATCGAAGACCAGCAGACCGATTTCGTCACAGCGGTCGAGAAAATGGCGACTGGGCGGATAATGGCTCGAACGAACCACGTTGACACCAAGTTCATACTTGAGCAGATCGGCGTCCTTGCGCTGCATGTTTTTGGGCATCGCGTAGCCGACATAGGGATAGGATTGATGCCGGTTGAGACCGATCAACTGAATTCGCTTGTTGTTGAGGAAAAACCCGTCGGTGGTGATTTTCACTTCACGGTTAGCGAAGCGGGTTCGGTAGATGACTTCGTCCTTGACGACGATTTCCAGTTCGTACAGATGCGGTTCTTCGAGTGTCCATGGATCGAGGTAGACTTTCTCGGTGACGAGAATATCCTTCTTCTTGAGGTTGTACTCGCGCTCGAAGAAATACACCAGCTGATCGTCCTTGTAGATGTTGAACGAAAAGACGGTGTCCAGTTCTTTCGCAACATCGAGCAACAGCCGCACGTTGAGTTCATCGTTCTTGACGTGGACGAGCGCATACTCAATGTAGTTCTCGGGCTGGACTTCCAGATAGACGTCGCGGTAGATGCCACCATACGTCAAATAATCGACGACGAAGCCGTTGGGCGGAACGTCGGGACGTTCCGTGCTGTCGACCATCACGAACAGGGTGTTCTCACCTTGTTTCAATTCCTTCGTGACGTCGACGTGAAATGGCGTGTAACCACCCTTATGTGTCGCCACCGGCTTTTTGTTGAGAAACACCTCGGCGTACTGCATGACGCCATCAAAATGAAGGATGTAGCGTTTTTTGGGGTGTTTCGTGATTGTGAAGGTCTTCTCGTAGCTGCTTTCGAACTGGTAGTCGGTCTCGCTGAAGTTGTTGTACGGCAGGACAATGTTGGTGTGTGGAATGTCAACGGTGTCGTGCTTCGGAAACTCGTTCAGATACGCCGTTTCGAACGACGGCGCATACTTCCAGCCATGATTGAGGAATGTCGTGTTGACTTGGATCTTCCCCATCGTTATTCACCTCTTTTTTGGACAAGTTCGGCCACGATGGCCTGATATTTCTCCTCATCGATGATGTGTTTGTTGTTGAATATGTACTTCGATAATAACATACCGAACACCGGTAATACAAACATTAATACGCGAATGCCCCATAGCGTCCCTTCGGTTTGCACGGCCGGCACGTCCCCGACATCGGGCACGTAGTTGATGACAGCGAGGCCGACGCCGACCACACCCATCGACAGTCCCGTCGCCAGTTTGACGACGAACGTCTGGACGCTGAAGACGATCGCTTCGCTGCGCCGACCGGTCTTCAGTTCGCCATATTCGACGGTATCGGTCAGAAGGACCGTCTGAAGCACCATGCTGAGGCCTTGGCCGAAGAATACGATGACGCCGAATACAAACACCAACACGACGAAGTTGTCCAGCAGGAAGGCGTTGACAAAGAGCGCCAGGAAGGCGATTACCTGTACCCAAATCTGGAGATTGAAAATCTGCTTGCGGCGAAGGCGCCTGGAGATGGCCGGATAGAACGTGATCGCAATCACTTGAACGACACCACCCACGGTCAGAAACGGAAACAACAGCGCGCTGTTGCCAAGATCGTACTTGATGTAGTAAAACGCCATCGCACTCGTGATGTAAAGCACGAAGTTGCTGATCACGACGACGACCATCACGACCAGCAGCTGGTCGTTGTCCTTGAGCAGTCCAAGCATCCGTTTCAGCGAGATTTTCTCCGGTTGCTCGATGACGATCTTCTCCTTGACACTCGACACCATGATCACTTGCGAGACAAGGAACACCGCACTGATGATGATCGCGAACAGGAAGAACCCCTGTAGCGCTTCGGCATTGGCCATCTGGTCGGGATCGCCCTGGCCGCTTCCGAGCAGCGACACGACGGTGAGGTAGGGTGCGCTGACTGCGAAGAAGCCGATCGACGTGAACAGACGCGTCAACGACGAGATCTCCTCGCGTTCCTTCTGTTTCGAGCTGAGCGCGGGGATCATGCTCCAAAACGGAATGTCCATCAACGTATAACTCATGCCCCACAGGGTATAAAAGATCGTCACATAGATCATCAGCGCCAACGAATCGGCGGCGAGATCGGGTTTGAAAAAGACAAAGACGAGGATGATCGAGTTGAGCACGGTTCCACTCAGAATCCATGGTCGGAACTTGCCCCACTTGCTGTGCGTGTTGTCGACAATCGTGCCCATGATCGGATCGTTGATCGCGTCCCAGACGCGGACGACCATGAACATGATGCCGATGAACGCCGAACCCATGCCGACGTAATCGATGAGATAGATGCTCATGATGGTGCTCATCGCGTACATCGCGTCTTTGCCGATGCCGCTCGCGCTGTAAATCCATTTGGTTTTAGTATTCATGCTGGTTCTCCTTCGTTATGATGTAGAGTCTGCTGTCATAATCCGTCAGGATCATGTCCTTGTCGCCGTGACCAGTTCCGGTGAACCGGTGCGGCAACACCAGTCCGGCGGACTGCAACTGATCGTCGGTCAGCGTACGGTCGATCTGCTCGCTTTCGTACAAGTAGCGATTGGCAACCAAGTTGTGAAGCGTGTGATTCACCTTGAGTTTGATCGGCAAGGCCTCGTTGACGAGGCTGCCGAAGGTGCGAATGTTGATGTACTGGGGCCGGTTGCTGACGCGGTACGTTCCACTCGCCAGTTCATCGATGGTTGCGATCTGGAAGCCGGGATTGGGTTGCGCCTGTTTTTGGAAGTACCCGAGTATGGCTTCGGTGCGTTCCTCGTTCACGACCATCCACATCGTTTCGTTGCCGTCGCGGACGCTCGCCAGACGACAGAACCGGCCAAACTGGAAGAGCCGTCGATGCTGTTTGTAAAAGGTGATTTGACGCGCGATCGTCTTCTTGTCGAACGGTGTCAGTTCGGTGAGATCGAGTTCGTAACCGAGGACCCCGAAACAGGCCACGTTGAAGCGGGTTTCGAGCGGCGTGTGACGAAACGTCTGATGACTGCGGTCGCCACTGACGTGATTGCTGATCGAAGACAGCGGATAACACATGCTGGTGCCTTCTTGAATCAACAACCGTTCGAAGGCATCGGTGTTGTCGCTGGTCCACGTCTGGGGCATGTAGTGAAGCATCCCCAGATCGAATCGGTTGCCGCCGCTTGCGCAGTTTTCAAAGAGGATGTCGGGACATTCCGCTTTGAGGTGTTCCAAGACATCGTAGAGTCCCATCGTATACAGATAATGGAACGCCCCTTGTCGCGCACTTGACAGATGGGGACTGAAGACGTCGCTGAAGTTGCGGTTCATGTCCCATTTGACGTACGTGATCGGTGCGCTTTGGAACAGTGTCGTCAATGTCGTTTTGAGATAGTTGCGGACATCGGGATTGGCGAGATCGAGAATCATTTGGTTGCGGCCGAGCGATGGTTCGCGTCCGGGGATGCGGATCGCCCAGTCGGGATGGTCGCGGTACAAATCGCTGTCTTCGTTCACCATCTCCGGTTCGACCCACAGACCAAATGCTAGACCCAGCTTGTTCAGTTTGTGACCGATGCCGGCCAGACCCCTGGGGAGTTTTTTCTTGTTGTAATACCAGTCGCCAAGCGAAGCGGTATCATCGTCACGCTTCGCGAACCATCCGTCGTCAAGACAGAACAGTTCCATCCCCAGGGTCGTTGCTTGTTTGGCGATGGCCAGTAACTTTTTTTCGTTGAAATCGAAATATGTCGCCTCCCAGTTGTTGATCACGATCGGGCGTTCCTTGTCACGAAACGCCGGGTCCACGACGTGGCGGTTGATGACCTCATGGAACTGATTGGACAGACGGTTCAGACCCCGCTCGGATACCGACAGAATCACTTCCGGCGTCACGAACGATTCACCGGCGGCGAGCCGATAACGGAAATCAAAACTGTTGATGCCCATCGCCACGCGCACGAGATCGTGCGTTTGCGTTTCCGCGAACGCTTCGAAACTGCCACTGTAGATCAGGGCGAACCCGTAGGCGCGACCGTAATCTTCGGTCGTTCGCCGTTCCTTGAGCACGAAGAACGGGTTGTGATCGGCGCTGCTGACCCCCTTCTTGCTGTCGAACCGGACGGTCCCGTAGGTGAGTTCGACATCGTGGATGTGACGTTCGCGAATCCACGCTCCGTCCAGTTTCGAAAGGACGTAATCGCGATCGGGCAGATCGAGTTGAAAACTGAGGACGCGATCCAGTGTCACGGGCTGATCGGTATCGTTTATGACGACCAGGTTGCGAACGATCGCATTGGCCTGTTCAAAGACCGTATAGTGAAGTTTGACACGAATGTCCAAGACGGTGTCTTTGAGGGTGATGACGAGCGTGTCCGACTTGTCCGCTTGCGGCATTCCGGCAAACCGCAGATTCTTGACGATGGCATGCGATTCATAGACGAAATCCACGGTGCGACTGCCATCGGGCAATTCCAGATGCAGCGTCGGTTCGCGGTAATCGCCTTTGCCGTAAGTGGACAGTTCCAAGCGTTTCTGATGCATCATCACGCCCTTGTTGGTCTTGTCGTAGGAGGTCGCACTGCCCTGCTCGAAGTGATAGGTCATGCGCAGATCGTCGATGGCTTCCACTGCATTGATCTTCGCCCCGTAATGGACGTGCTCGAGGTGCCCTTGTTCGTCGATCATGAAGAGGTAGGTGGTATCGGCGGTATCGAGGTAAAACGTCCGGTCGGAGTCACGGAAGGTGATCATGTCATTGCCCTTCCACGGTGAAGACGAACACGGTTTTGTGGTAGTAGCGCTCGCCTGGTTTCAAGACCGGATTGTAGAAGGTCTCCAGGTGCGTGCCACCCGGGGCGTATTGGGTTTCGAAACAGACCCCCATGTGGGGACGATTGGGTGCGTCCCAAAGCAGCGAATACGGCATCGGAAAGTTGTCCGTGTAACAGACGATCGCCGGATAGGTCGTGTAGACGTCGAGGCGTCGTCCGCTGACGGGATCGACGAGGCTCGCCTGCGCGACGTGTGGATCGACGACATCGAGCACGTAGGGTTGATCGACCCCGCGGAAACCGGGTCCCTTGATCGGACGCATCGCGCGGTAATCAAGCGGGGTGTCGGCGACATCGGCGAGTCCGGTGGGAATCATGTCGTCGTCCAGCGCCACCACCTGCGATGCCCGAATCCGCATTTGGTGTTCCAGTATGTCGGAGCGCAGATTGCCGCTCAGGTTGAAGTAGGCGTGATTGGTCAGGTTGACGAGTGTCGGCGTATCGGTTTCGACGATGAATTCGATGCGCAACTCGCCCGGTGTCACGGTGTAGACGATGCGGTACTCCTGGTTGCCGGGATAGTTCTGTTCACTGCGTTTCATGTGCGTGTGAAAGACGACTTGCGTGCGGCCGTCCTCGTCCATGATCGAGTAATCGAAGGTCCGATAACTGAGCGCGTCCTTGCCCCCGTGCAGATTGTGCTTGTCTTCGAAGTTTTTGTCCAGACGATATTCGTGACCGGCGATTTCGAAGACGGCATCCTTGATGCGGCCCGCGGTCGGACCGATGGTGGCGTTGAGATGACGTTTGTTGCCGATGTACTGGGCCAACGAATCGTAGGCCAGCAGCACGCTTTCCATCGTGCCATCCTTGTCGGGAACGAAGATGGACACGATCGCCGCTCCGTAGTCCATGAACGTGATGCGGATGTTCTCCTGGCGGACTTCGATGAACGTGACGTCCCGTCCACCTGCATGATAGTGATTAACCGAGTGCATGTCGCACCTCCTTCTGAAAACGGCGGAATGCCGCTTGTCCGGCGTCGTCCTGTTTGAACACGCCGGCATCTTCGATGACCTGGACGAACTTGAGCGCGACCTGTTGTTGCAAGAACGCGTCAATCGGTTCGCCATCGTATTGTTCTTTGAGTGTGTGAATCCAAGTTTCGTGATGTGCGAGTGATGCGTCGATCGGACGGTCGGAGACAATGATTTGCCCGATCTGGTTCAACTCCCGTTCCAGTCTGCCGGGGAGAACGGCGAGTCCCATCACTTCGATCAGACCGATGTTCTCCTTCTTGATGTGGTGATGTTCGGGATGGGGATGAAAGATGCCAAGGGGAAACTCCTCACTGGTGAGATTGTTGCGCAGCGTCATGTCCAGTTCGTAGAACTCGCCTTTTTTGCGAGCGATCGGAGTGATTGCGTTGTGTGGTTCGCCATCGGTGTAGGAATGAATGCCGACGGTGGGATCGTCGTAGGTTTCCCAGAGTTGAAACAGCTTGTATGCGACATCGATCAACCGCGTGCGGTCGCGTCCGCGCAAGCGGATGACCGACAGCGGCCAGTGCAGTTGTTCGAAGGTGATGTCATCAAGCTCGAAACTCTCGAGCACGGTCGCCCGTTCGATCGGAAACGTATGGCGGCCACCCTGATAATGTTCGTGGGACAGGATGCTGCCTCCGACGATTGGAAGTCCGGCGTTGCTGCCGAGAAAATAGTGCGGGAACTGATCGACGAAATCGAACAATCGGACGAACGTCGCGCGCGTCACGTTCATCGGAACGTGCTCGCGCTGGAGCACGATGCAGTGCTCGTTGTAGTAGACATATGGACTGTATTGCAGATAGAACGCTTCGTCGTTGAGCGTCACTGGAACGATGCGGTGATTGGTACGGCCGATACCGGTCGTCTTGCCGTTGTAACCAACGTTTTCCTTGCAAAGGAGACACGATGGATAATTGGCTTCGGTCCGCTTGCCCTGTCGAATGATGTCCTTGGGGTCCTTCTCCGGTTTGGAGAGATTGATGGTGATGTCGAAGGTTCCATATTCCGTATCGGCCTGCCAGCGATGATTGCGGTTGGTACGGGCCGTTTTGATGTAGTTGCTTGTCTGAGACAGGTGATAAAAATAGTCGGTCTGATCCTTGCTGTCATCGAACCGCTTGAACCGTTCGATGACTTGCGCCGGACGCGGCATGATGATGTCCATCACCTTGGCCTCGAAGATGTCGCGGCGTTGCACGGTGTCGGCGTCGATCAGATGATGCTCGACGGCATAGTCGAGGATCGGCTGGAGAATCGCCGAAGGTTCATCGGGCACGATGCTGCTGTAATCGACGTCTTCGCAAGCGACGATGTCGTCGGCATCGAACTGCAGCAAGTCGATCAGTCGATTGTACGCATAATGATATTCTTCGACATCCAGCAACTTGTGGTAAATGCCGTATTCCAGGAGTCGTTTCAAAGCGTTGCATAAATCATTCATCGGCGTAACCCTCCCTGTGATTGCGGTGGAACGTCCAGGCGCTCGCAATGATCGATTCGACGGTGTCGTAATTGCGTTTCCAGCCCAACTCGCGGATGATCTTGTCGCTGGATGCAATCAGCCGGGCGGGGTCGCCGGCTCGACGGGGGCCGATTTTGGCGGGAATCGGGTGATTGGTGACGCGACGGGCCGCTTCGATCATTTCCTTGACGCTGTATCCGGCCCCGCTGCCGAGATTGAAGTAATCGCTACGGTTGTTGTTGACGAGGTGATCGAGAGCCAGCACATGAGCGTCGATGAGATCTTCGATGTCGATGTAGTCACGGATGCAGGTGCCGTCGGGGGTGTCGTAATCATCGCCGAAAATGCTGATGAAATCGCGCTTGCCGTTGGGCACTTGAAGAATCAACGGGATGAGATGTGTTTCGGGATTGTGCGCTTCGCCAATCTCACCACTCCGATGGGCGCCGGCGACGTTGAAGTAGCGAAGCGCGATGTATTTCACACCATGGGCGATATCGGCCCATTTCATCATTTCTTCCATGGCTAGTTTGGTTGCGCCATAGGTGTTGGTAGGGCACTCTTCATAGGCCTCGGTGATCGGCATCGTCTCATGTTCGCCATACACCGCAGCGGTACTGCTGAAAACGATTCGTTTCACGTTCGCGTCGATCATCGCTTCGAGCAAGCACATCGTCCCGTAGACATTGTTGTCGTAGTACTTGATCGGATCGCTCATGCTTTCGCCAACTAGGCTGTACGCGGCAAAATGGATGACGGCTTCGATGTGTTCGGTCGTCAGCACCCGGCTGACTTCTTTCTGGTTCTTGATGTCGAGTTCGTACATGGTCGCACGCGGATCCACAGCCTGTCGGTAACCCGTGGAAAGATTATCGATGACAACAACGTCATGTCCCTGATCGAGCAACATGCGGGTGCAGTGACTGCCAATGTATCCGGCACCTCCGGTGACAAGTATCTTCATCGCCATTCCTCCTTGGTAATGGTATGTGTTCCATCGCTGGTTTGACAGCGATAAAATTCTGCTTCGTAGTCGGTGATTCGATTGTACTCTTGGCGGACTTTCTCCAGTATGATGTCAAGCTGACCATCAGGCAGAATGGCCACCACGCATCCACCGAAGCCAGCTCCAGTCATGCGAGCGCCAAGTGCGCCGTGTTTTTGAAATGAGTCAACCATCTGGTCTAGTTCGAAACAACTAACTTCAAAGTCATTTTTGAGCGATTCATGACTCATATCCATCAAATTCCCGAACTTTTCCAGGTCATTCGCTCGTAAGGCAACGACAGCTTGTTTGGTGCGGTCAGTCTCTGTCACCGCATGTTTGACGCGGCGACGGATAACCTCTGGAGCAATCTGATCGGCCAACTTCACATATTGACCGTATGATATGTCGCACAAGTTTTCAATACTCGGATTGATAGCTTGAACCTGTGCCAATCCGACGTCGCACTCGCTACGCCGCTCGTTGTATTTCGAGTCGGCCAACGCTCGTTTTTTGTTGGTGTTGGCGATGACGATGGTGTGTTCCTTCAACTCCAATGGAACCCATTCAAAGTCTAGTGATTCGGTGTCCAGATATATGGCATGATTGCGTTTGCCCATAGCAACGGCGAACTGGTCCATGATGCCACAGTTCACGCCGATGTATTGGTTTTCAACTTGTTGGGCGATGCGTGACAATTCGATCGTATCAACAGCATAGTGATATTGTTCACACACCAGATGACCAATCAGTACTTCCAAACTGGCACTGGACGACAGACCGGCGCCATTTGGAAGTGTACCATAAATTAGAATGTTGAGTCCATGTGTGGCAACCATGCCGCGCTTGATTAAAGCCTGCAGCATGCCGGTCGCATAATTCGCCCATCCACGATCTGGATTATATGTCAAATCATCCAGCGACGCCATGATCGTGCCATCCTGTTGATAGTTGTGGGACAATAGCCGGATCTGTCTGTCGTCGCGTTTGGTTACAAACGCATACGTCCCCAAATCGATTGCCGTTGGTAGCACCCGCCCACCTAGATAGTCGATGTGTTCTCCAATCAGATTGACACGACCGGGTGAAAAGTATGCGTCAGGTGTTGCCCCGAGGAAATCACGATGTTCACTCACAATCTTCTTGATGTTCATAATACCTCCGATGTATTTTTACTAAAAACTATCTCTTTTTACTAAAATAGTTGGTATTATCTTTTTAATGGAGACGTTTCTTCCATCTATTCTTTCGCAAACACTTAACAGAGCTTGTTCTCCCATGAACTCGGTATGAACACGAACCGTCGACAACGGCGGATAGGTGAACTCACTGTTGGGATTGTCGTTGAATCCAATCAAAGCAATGTCGTCGGGAATCGACAGATTGTGCTCATGGATTGCTCGAAGCGCGCCAAAGGCAATGGAGTCATTGGCGCAGAAATAGACTTCCGCGCGGTCACTTTTGGACAGTGCTTGTTTCATCAACTCATAGCCGCTTTCAATTGTAAAGGTTCCAACATGGATGTATTTGGTGTTTAGTTTGTTGCGTTGAAACAAGAAATCGCGAAAGACAAGTTCACGGCGCTCGCCCAGTTTGATGTGCTTGCTGATGTACTCAACTCCGCCGAGATAACCGATCTTCGAATATCCCTCTTGTAACAATGTTTGCAGCACATCCTTTACAGCCGCGTGAAAATCAATGACGATGCTGTCATAGAGTGTTTCATCCGGTGACGAATCAACAAATACGAGATGTGGCGTCAGCTTGTGGAACTGACGGATTTGATCGGGTGAAAACTTGCCAACCAAAATCAACCCGTCAACACGGCCAAGATCCGACAATTTGTAACGATCATCCATTTTGTAGATGAGACTCGTCTCAATGCGCGATTTGACGGCGAGCTTCTCGATGCCTCGACGAATCTGCATGTAATAGGGATCGTCCATTTCTTCTTGCATGTCATACCACAGTACGATGCCGATGCGCAATTTCTTGCGAGTCGCAATTTTGGTGCGATTGCGCGGTGTGCGATAATTCAACTCCGCAGCTGTCTCAATGATCTTGCGACGAATCTCATCGGAAACCGACAAGGTTTTGTCGTAATTCAAAACCCGTGACACGGTTGTGATCGATGTGTTGGTCTTCTGCGCAATGTCTTTCAATGTCGCCATGTTATCACCTCATAAAAATATCTCCAGTAAAATTATACTATATTTTTACTGGAGATGGAAGATTATTTTACTTATATTGTGATACATCGACCCGAATACGATGGTTCAAAACGTCGGCAAATCCTTTGAAAATGCGGTATGTGACTTGCGCATCCTCAAACGCATTGTGACTTTGCGAGTTGTCATCTTCTTCGTAAAGACGCAATGCATTGAAGAGACCGAGGTCGTTCTTCAGATGGAAATAGTTTTTGTGTAATTTTAGTAAATTGATGTACCTCGTATGTTTGTGAAGAGACGGGAGCTTATTCACTTTGTAACCTTGACGTAAGGCTAGGAAATCATTTCGCCCCCAGACGATGATGGCTGGATCATATTCGTTGATCACCTGTCGGAAGTGTTCGTAAAACGCTTCGAAGGGGATCCCGTTGTCGATGTCTTCTTGCGTCAAATCCAAGAATTTCGTGGTGCGTCGTGACAACCGTTTGTGAATGGTTGGTTGGACGACCTGATTGTACGTTGCAACGACGTTGTCCTTGGCATCGACGATCAGGTATCCGACCTGGATGATTTCTTGAATGAAATCGGGATTCTGACGATACGGATGCATCGACATTTCAAGATCGAGGAACATTTTGTAGTCGAGACTGTTGATCAGTTTCCTGGTGCCTTCCTTGATGTTCTTGACATCGTAGTACACGATGTTCTTACGGTAACGAATCTCCATGATCTTGATGAAATAATTGATGGTCTGAACGATATGTCCATCGAGCGGTCTCGTCCCTTCGGCAATGGTGAACTGAACGAACCGGTTCAGATCGAGAAACTTTCCAATATGATTCAAAAGACTGCGTTGAATGTAGAAATACCGAATGCGGTCACGGCAATAGATGGAAATGATCCGATTGTCTTCATCGAACGAACGAATGCGTCCGGAAATTACTGTCTTCATGTTATCACCCTAGTCGTTTTTGAGTGCAGCCACGAGGTTTTCCGCTTGTGTTTGCGTCAGACCGAGGTCCAACAATTCCTCGTAGGATGCGAGTTTGATGAGTTGTACCGATTTGTATTTTTTCAGGAGTTTGTCCTTGGTCTTGTCACCAATGCCGGGAATGTCGTCGAGCGCACTGTTGAAGAGTCCTTTGGCGCGGACTTTCTTGTGGTAGCTGACGGCGAAGCGATGGGCCTCATCCTGAATCCTCGTCAGCAGATGGAAGACATTCGACGTCTTGTCGATGTCAATCGACGTGAAATCGCGCTTGAGCAGATGATTGGTATTGTGTTTCTTGTCTTTGACAAGGCCGGCGACAGGAATGTCAAGCGACAGGCTGTCGAGCACGTCGCGAGCGGCGCTGACTTGTGGTTTGCCGCCGTCGACAAGGAGCAGACCCGGTCGTTCCAGATCCTCCATCAAGACGCGGTAGTAGCGACGGTACAACACTTCTTTCATGGTATCGTAATCGGACGCTTTTCCCTCCAGCGTCTTGATTTTGTATTTGCGGTACTCCTTGCGAGCCGGTTTGCCGTTTTGAAAGACGACCATGCTGCTGACGGCGTCGGTGCCGAACAGATTGGAGTTGTCGAACGCCTCGATCCGGTAGGGAGGAGAAATGTCGAGCAGTTCTCCGAGCGTGTCGATCGATTCGACGGTTCGTTCCAGATCCCGTTTGACAAGTTCGGTCTTTTCCTTGAGTCCTTGTTCGGCATTGAGAATCGCCAGTTTCAGGAGTTTGGCCTTGTCGCCGCGTTGTGGTTGCAGGATCTTGGTGTGGAGAAACCCCTTCAAGACATCGATGTTGAGATCGTCCTGCACGAACAGTTCCTTGGGAATCGGCTCTTTGGAGTAAAATTGAGCGATGTAGTTCTCGACCGTCCCCACGGGGTCATCGTAGTATTCGAACAGTTTCTGATGGCGTGCGCTGATCTTGCCGTTGCGCAAAAAGAAAATTTCAATGGACAACAAGTATTCGTTGTAAAAGTACCCGATGACGTCGCGGTCCTTCATGTCGTTGAGATTGATTTTCTGCCGGTCGGTGGTGGTCTTGATGCTTTCAATGGTGTTCTTGTATTCGAGCGCCCGTTCAAACTCCAGTTTGTCGGATGCATCCTGCATGTATCCTTCGAGTGTCTTGACGGTGTCACTGATGTCGCCACGGAGAAACTTTTTGATCTGGCCGATGATGTCGGTGTATTGATCCTGGGTGACCTCGTTGATGCATGGTGCTAGGCATTGTCCCATGTGGTAGTACAGACATGCCTGTTTCGGCAGTTTGTCGCATTTGCGCAACGGATATATCTTGTTCAGGATCTTGACGGTGTCTCGAGCGGCGGACACATTGGGGTACGGTCCGAAGAGATTTTTCGATTTCTTCTTGATGTTGCGCGTGACGACGATCTTGGGGTGGGTCTCATTGGTGATCTCGATGTACGGGTAGGTCTTGTCGTCGGTGAGCATGATGTTGTAACGGGGATTGTATTTCTTGATCAGATTGAGTTCGAGCAACAGGGCGTCGAGCTCACTCTGAGTAACGATGTATTCGATGTCGGCGATGTGCATCACGAGCCGGGCCGTCTTCATGTCGTGTGAACCGGTGAAATACGACGACACCCGTTTCTTCAGGCTCTTCGCCTTGCCGACGTAGATGATCACGCCATCCTTGTTCTTGAACTGGTACGACCCGGGAAGGTCGGGGATGCTTTTCAGTTTGTCTTTGATGTCCATGAAATCACCTACAGCCGCGAACGGTCCTCAAAAATGGCGATGTAGACACTGCGGAATGCACTGAGATAAATCTTCGCAAGTTGCGAGGGCGATTCTTCCTTGCCGCTTTTGTGCCAGCGTGAGAGCAGCGTCCAGCAACTGCTGGCGACGATGTCCATCGTGTAATCCTCGGTTCGCTTGTTGGTTTTGACAAGTTCGTAGAACCGTTCCTTGTAGAAATTGATGATGGCGAGAATGCCGTCGACCATGACGTATTCCAGATTGGTCTTGATGACGGTATCCACGACTTTTTCTTCGTCATCGATTTTCTTGAAAAACGCTTGGATCAGATATTGTTCATCCATCGTGCCGATGTCGTTGAAGTAGATTGACATGTCCTGATAGAACTCCTGAAACATCATCTTCACCTTGAACTTGACGATGTCGTCCTTGTTGGCGAAATTGCGATAAAAAGTGGCACGCGAAATGCCCGCCTTGTCGATGATTTCCGAGATCTTGATGTCGTGGTAGGACTTAATCTCGAGCAGTTTGGCGAGAGCCTCGAACGTCCACTCTCTGGTGTACTTGATGCGCATGTCCAGTTTCTCATTGTCGAACATATGAACCATCCTTGTATCACATCTTTTAAAACATTTGTTTCACTTTGAATTCTATTATACCATAAAGGTAGATATGAAACAAATGTTGCAAAAAAATAATCGTAAACTCCTGGAGGAGGATCATCTTGAAACGATT
Source organism: uncultured Mycoplasmatota bacterium (assembly GCA_913062645.1). Lineage (GTDB taxonomy): Bacteria > Bacillota_I > Bacilli_A > Izemoplasmatales > Izemoplasmataceae > Xianfuyuplasma. The sequence continues at coordinate 529,246 of CAJXVW010000001.1, read as the reverse complement.
GCTTGATATCCTGTTCATCCGTAGAAACCTGTTTCTGATGCTGTTTCTGATGTTGCTTGGAATCGGCATCTATGCCTACATCGTCATTCCGAAACAGGAGATGCCGGAGATCGACACGCCCTACATGGCAATTCAGATTACGGTCCCCGGTGTCAACGCCCGTTACGTGGAAAACAACATCGTCGACGACGTTGAGCGGGTCATTTTGACATATCCGGACGTGACCGAGGTGCGCAGTTATGTCTATGACAACTTCGCACTGACCTACGTCCTATTCGCCTACTCGACCAACGATCCCGATGCGCTCAGCGTCGACATCTTCGAGAAGATCAATGAGCTGGAGTTGGATGACAACATCAGTTCGATCACCTACGACAGCAACTTCGATGATCCACACATCATCTTCGCCGTATATGGCGCATCCCTCGGTGTGACCGAACTCGGCAACTACGCCGATCAGTTCAAAAACGAACTGATCACGGTCGATGCGATTCAGCGCGTTGACGTCGACAGTGCCTTCGCCGAGGAGGTCGTCATCACACTCAACAGCGATGCGCTTGAGTTGTATGGTCTGACGATTACGGACGTCTATCAGATCGTCTACGCCAATGGTTTGAACATCCCCCTTGGCGGCATCGATACCGCCTATGGAACGATTACCGTGTCGGGATTCCGCGAGTACGATGAACTGGACGACTTGCGCGATCTGGTCATCATCCCGATGACGGCTGGTCCACCGGCCGATGTTACGCTCGGTGATCTGAGCACCATCGAACTCACCGATTCCTCAAACAAATACTACACCTTCAACGATGAACCGGCCGTGTTCTTGAGTGTCTATTTCAAACCCGACATCGACTTTACCGTGATGGGCGATGAAGTATTGGCTGTGAAAGACGGCTTTCTGGAAGAGCATGGTGACAGCGATCTGAACATTGACGAGATGCTGTTTCTTCCCGACTATGTCAACCAGCAGATCAACAACGTCTTCTACAGCTTGCTCGTCGCCATCGGCGTCGTCATGCTGGTCGTGTTGATCGGCATCGGGTTCCGCAACAGTTTGCTGATCATCATCACGATTCCGGTGATCGTGTTCGGAACCGTCGGCATCCTGTTCTTGAGCGGATATCAACTGCACAAGTTGACGATCGTCGGATTGATCGTGGCCATCGGGATCATGGTTGACAATTCGATTGTCATCACCGAAGGCGTCAAGCGCAACATCGACAACGGCATGAAGAAGATCTACGGTGCGAAGGAGGCGATTCGCGCCAACTTCGGTCCGATTCTGTCCTCGACGCTGACCACCATCGCGGCCTTCATCGTCATCGTTCTCTTGCCTGGATTCCTCGGTGAAATCGTCAGCAGCATGCCACTTACGGTCATCATCGCAATTTCGCTCAGTTATGTCGTCAGCATGATTCTGTCACCGATTCTCGCCGTCTTGTTCCTCAAACCGAGCAAAACTCCCAAAGAGTTGCGCAAGACGACGATTCACCAGGCTCGCATCCGCAAGATGATCCGCAACACGATCCGTTGGCCACTGGCCTGGATCGTGCTCGCCGTAGGTTCCCTGGCCGTGGTCGTATGGCTGACATTCCGCCTGCAGCCGCTCGATCTCTACCCCAATGATGAACGCAGCGTCATCTACATCGATTTTGAAAACAGCACGCTGGGCGACATCGATTCAACGATCGCCTTGCGCGATCGGATCATCGACGAGTTTGAAACCAATCCTGACGTATTGAACATCGCCAGCAGCGTCGGTGGCAGCCTGCCGCAGTTTCACTTCAGTGCCGAACTGATCAGCAATCTACCGCAGTTCGGTCGCATCTACATGAATCTCGATCTGTCCGAACGCGAACTGTTGGATTACGTTCGCGCGTTGGAGGAAACGTATGCCGACTTCACCGATGCCAAGATCAGCGTCAACATTCTCGAGTTGTCGCCACCGATCGCACCTGTCCGCGTCACCGTCAGCGGTGACGACATCGATGAGGTCACGGAGACCAGCGCCGTCTTGTTCAACGACATCATCACGCTCGACAGCGTCAAAAGCTACAACATTGTCGGCAACACCACATCCCCAAAATACGTCCTGTCTTATGATCAGGCGGCGATGAGCGCGGTGTTCATCACCAAAGCTCAGGTCGACCAGGCCATCGCCATCGAACTGAACGGCTTCGATCTTGCACTGTTCGACTACAACGACGACACCATCAACATTTCAATCAACAGCGACATCGAAAGGATCGATGACATGCTGACGCACACCGTCTACAGCGAACCGCTCGATCAGTCGTTTCCAATCGGCAACTTCGTCACCATTGACGAAATCATCGACTACAGCGTCATCACCCGGGCCAACAACAAGAACGTCGCCTACATCGATCTCTACTTCGCCAATGACGCCAGTCTCGGTGAACTGGAACAGGACGTGCGTGATGCCATCGCCGTACATGACACATCCGGCGTCAAAATCGCCTATGGCGGAGAAAACGAATTGTTCGACGAGATCAGTGAAGATTTGATCCGCGCCGGCATCATCGCCTTGATTCTGATTTACATCATCATGTACATCCAGTTCAACAACTTCGTCAAACCGCTGATCGTATTCTTAACCATTCCGCTCAGTTTCACCGGTAGTTTCCTGTTTCTGATTCTATTCGACTCACCAATCACCGCCACCAGCCTCGTCGGCATGGTGTCCTTGATGGGGGTGACCGTCAACACCGGCATCCTGCTGGTCGAGTACATCGCCCGGCACCACGCCGAGTTCAACGACGTTCACGACGCCTGCGTCGAAGCCGTGATGCTGCGATTCCGTCCGATCATGCTAACGAGTTTCACCACGATTCTCGGACTGATCCCGTTGCTGGTCACCGGCGGAAACTTCTTCCAACCTCTCGCTCTGACGTTCATGGGCGGCATGATAACGAGCACGTTGATTACCATTTTCCTGGTTCCATCGGTGTATACGTTGTTCTATCGCAATGGACACCAAAAAGGGGCTCAATGATGAGCCCTTTTGCTTTGTGACATTTTTATCACAAATCTCTTGATTTTCGTAACAACTTGTGATATATTTGTCACATAAGGAGGTGTTCCCATGAAAAATCGAATTGGATTGATCGGATTGTTGGGATTCATTGGTTTGCTGGGATTTGTAACGGACAACCCCGGACTGTATGGTTTCTTTGGATTTTTTGGGTTCTTCGGATACAATCGAGTGATCATGGACGAACTGCTGCAAGAGGATCTCGGCAAAGCCGGTCTGGCAGGATTCTACACCTTGCTGGTAGGGTTTGCGGCAACCATCACGGGATCGCTACTGACGGACGACATGACGGTCTTCCTATATGGTTTCGTCGCCACATTCGGCGTCGGTGTGCTGTTGTTCAGTCTGACGATGATCGTGTTGAATCGACGTGGTTCATCTGAATAACAAGATCAAACAATATCGCAAGGATGCCAATCTGACACAAAGCGACCTCGCCAAGCTGGTCGGTGTACGTCGCGAAACCATCGCGCGAATCGAACGGGATCTGTACAACCCATCGTTGTTGCTCGCAGAAAAAATCGCCCGTGCATTCGGTGCTTCGATCTACGACGTTTTCTCGTTTGACGAGGACGATATCCGTCTCAATCAATCCACGACATAAGTCGGAACAAATGCAATCAAAAAAGGTTTCTATCACGAAAGCCTTTTTTGATGGTTACAATCGTTCGTTGAACCGCTGTTCCTCCAGTTTCGGACGGCGTTTGAAGGAAATGAGTCGATTGCCATGATAGGTGATGTCGCCATACATTCCCGGCAGCAAGCGGTAATAGTCATCGCTTGTTACATTCAGTCGTAAGTATCGATCCTCGTCGGTATGAAAATCAATCGATTGACGATTGTTGCCCAGTTGATGAGGATCGTCAATCTCATAATCGACCGCCTGAAGATGTCGATTCCCCAGCACTTCACCTCGCGCCTTGCGCGGTTCGATTCCGGCCATTTCGCGCGCATTGGAGCGCATCATCACCAGCGCGGCGATAATCGCCGCAAACGCACTAACAAGAACCACCAACACCACAATGATTACCCACATTTAACTCACCTCTATTTACTACGTATTATATCAAAATAGTAAAAGATTATAAAATATATTTCGTAATGTTTTACAAACGGGTGTTTGGTGGTATAATTGTTTATTGTGAAAGGGTGGACCACAATGACGACCGACGACAAAAAACGCTATCTGATCCTGAAGGATCCCAACATCATCAAAGGAATCTTCTTATTGTCGATTCCGATCATGATCAACAATCTGTTCCGAACACTGCACGACCTCGTCGACACGTTCTGGGTCAGCACCATTCCCCAGTACAGCGCCGAAGCGATCAGTTCGATTGGAATCACCTTCCCGATCACCTTCCTTTACATCAGTTTCGGTCTTGGTCTGTCGATCGCCGGCACCGCCCTCATATCGCAATATTACGGTAACGGACAATTCGAGACAGCGCGACAGTACGCTACACAGTTGATGGTCATCGCGATCGTCATCGGACTCGTGTTCAATGTCCTCAGTTATTTTCTGGCTCCATGGATCATCGGCCTCATGGGAGCCGAAGGATATGTCTTCGACAATGCCGTGGAATATCTTCGCATCCGCTCGTTCGAACTGACGGCGATCTTCATCTTCTTCGCCTTCCGGGCGATCCGCCAAGCGAGCGGCGACACCGTCATCCCGATGATTCTTGGCGTCAGCGCGATCGTGCTGAATATCTTCCTGACCCCGCTGTTCGTCATTGATTCGTTCGTGATGCTGCCTGGCAGCATCTTCGAGTTCACGATCAACGGTCTCGGTCTCGGGGTTCCGGGCGCGGCCTGGGCGACGTTGATCGCCAATGTGCTGCTGCTTCCGGTCGGGATCTTCATCCTGTTCAAGTCGCAGACCGGCGTCACGATTTCCCTGCATCATCTCAAACTCAAGGCAATCGTCGTTAAAGACCTCATCTACACGGCCATTCCCGCATCGCTCGGACAAGCGCTCACAGCAGTTGGGTTCGCGGTGCTCAACACGTTCATTATCGACTACGGCACGGAAACCTACAGTGCCTTCCAGGTCGGCAACCGGATCAGCAGTCTGATCCTGATGCCGGTGATGGCGATTGGCGGCATCATGGCCTCCTACATCGGCCAAAACATTGGCAACCTCAATCCCCAGCGGGCCAAGAAAGCGTTCCATCAAGGTGTCCTGTTATCGGTGGGCATCATGGTGGTCGGCAGTTCGATTGGACTGTTGTTACGGCGTCAGGTCGCCGGTGCGTTCCTGGCCAGCAATCCCGAAGCCTGGGAACTGGCGACGACTTACATGTTCTTCCTGATGATCGGTCTGCCGCTGATGGCGATCTATCAGGCCTACATCGGCGTCTACAATGGCTCGGGACGAACCATCTTCACACTGCTCATCGGCGTCGCCCGCCTGTGGGGTCTGCGCATCCCGTTCATAATCCTGTTCAAGAACTTCACCGATCTCGGCTCCTCCGGAATCTGGTACGCGATGTTGTTGTCGAATCTTGTCATCGTCTTCGTCGGCTACGTGTTCGTCAAACAGATCACCTTCAAGCCGAAAATCAATCTCGAACCGTCACTTACCTGACAGCCTGTCCACAGGCTGTCAGTTTTGTTTCACAGACGGCCACAGTTGTGGTATACTATACAAGCATGAAGGAGGTGAGGACATGACTTGGAGTCGGTTTTTCGGACACGACATTGACTTTTCGAAGGCAGCGGAAATGTGGACGATTCATCATTTGATTTATGTGTTGTCCGCCGTTTTGACGATCGTCTTGATCTTGCGGTACGCACCGCACATCCGCGCCTGGAAACACGAGCGCATGTTGAAACGTGTCATCGTCGGTGTGTTGATCGTGTTCGAACTCACCTACCACCTCCACAACTGGAGCTATCCTCGGTTCAGCATCCCCTTGCACATCTGCAGTTTTGCAGTGTTCATGAGCATTCACATTCTGCTCACCGACAGCAAGAAAACGTTCGAATACCTGTTTTTCTTTGGTACCCTGGGCGGCATCATGGCCCTGCTTTTTCCCAACAGCTGGGGATACACTTACATGAACTTCCGCTACTATCACTTCCTGATTCTCCACAATATGTTGATCGCCATTTCGCTCTATTATTACAAGGCGTATGGCTACCGCATCACCTATCCGATTCTGATCCGCGTGTTCAAGTCGGTCCTCGTGATGGCGATCGTCGTTCATCTGATCAATCTCACGTTTCTCCGTCTCGGGTATGACTCGAACTACTGGTTCGTGACCTACGTGCCGCATGTCGTCGAAGATGTCTTCACGCATTATCCGATCTACATCGTGACTTTCATCAGTTCGGTCTTCCTGTCGATGAACATCCTGTTCGCCGCCACCCATCCCAATCAGATCAAATGGTTGAAAAAAGATCACTCGTCCGAGTGATCTTTTTGTTTGTTCATGACTTGTTTCAGTCCCTGTTCGATGCGGTTGCCGTAATCGAGCGAGGCATCGTACTTGAAGATGATTTCGGGAACCTTGCGCATCTTGACACGACTGGCGAGCCGACCTTTGACAAACGGTTTGGATCGTTCGAGCGCATCGGCCGCGGCGGCTTTTTTCTTGTCGCCGCCGAGAATCGTATAGAACACGGTCAGGTAACTGTAATCGTTGGTAAGGCGGACTTCGGTGATCGTGATGAAACCGATCTTGTCGTCCTTGACTTCGCGGCGGTAGATGTCGGCGAGGGTGCGTTGGATGATCGTCTGGAGATGTTCGACCTTAGCCACGCGGGATCTCTTTTTCGACCGACGCCTCGATGATGTCACCGACTTTGACGTCATTGAATTTTTCAATCATGATGCCGCATTCGTACCCTTCGCGAACCACTTTGGCGTCATCCTTGAAGCGTTTGAGCGACGCCATTTTGCCTTCGAACACGACGACACCTTCACGCAGAATGCGAACGAGGCTGTCGCGTTCGATCGTACCGTCGGTGACGTAACATCCGGCGACGGTGCCGACTTTCGATATCTTGAACGTGTCGCGCACTTCGGCTTGGCCGGTGACGACTTCCTCGAAAACCGGATCGAGCATTCCCGTGAGGGCCGCTTCGATTTCTTCGAGTACTTTGTAGATGATGTTGTAGAGGCGGATGTCGACGCCTTTTTCTTTGGCGAGTTCGCGGACCGTTGCCGTCGGGCGGACGTTGAAGCCGATGATGATCGCATTGGAGGCGAGCGCCAGGGTGACATCGGTCTCGGTGATGGTACCGACTGAAGAGCGGATGATGTCGATCTTGGTGCCTTCGACGTCGATCTTTTCAAGCGACGCCTTGAGCGCTTCGATCGATCCGTGGGTGTCGCCTTTGACGACAATGCGCAGTTCCTTGAGTTCGCCTTCGCTGATTTGACTGAACAGTTCGTCGAGCGAGACGGCTTTGCCGACGCCGCGTTCTTCTTTCCAGGCGCGATGGGCGCGTTCTTCGGAAATCTGACGGGCGTTGCGTTCGTCTTCGAAGACCATGAATGAGTCGCCGGCTTGCGGGACATCGTTGAGGCCGGTCACCTCGACGGCCTTGCTGGGCAGGGCTTCGTCGAGACGGTTGTTCTGATCGTCGACCATCGCCCGGACCTTGCCGAAGGTGTTGCCGGCGACGAGTACGTCACCGATTTTCAGCGTTCCGTTGGCGACGAGCAATGTTGCGACCGGGCCACGGCCCTTGTCGAGTTTGCTTTCAATGACGGTTCCGCTCGCAAGACGATTCGGATTCGCCTTGAATTCTTCCATCTCAGCAGTCAGTTGAATCATTTCGAGGAGCGAGTCAACGCCTTCGCCGGTCAGTGCGGAGAGGTTGACAAAGATGGTCTGGCCACCCCATTCCTCGGGAATCAAATCATATTCGGTGAGTTCCTGGCGGACCCGTTCGGGGTTGACGCCGACTTTGTCAATTTTGTTGACCGCGACGATGATCGGGACGCCGGCCGCTTTGGCATGGTCGATTGCTTCCTTGGTCTGCGGCATGACGCCGTCGTCAGCGGCGACAACGAGAATTGTGATGTCGGTGACCTGGGCGCCACGGGCGCGCATTTCCGTGAACGCGGCGTGTCCGGGCGTGTCGATGAAGGTGATCAGTTTGCCGTTTTTCTCGACCTGATAGGCACCGATGTGCTGCGTGATGCCGCCGGCTTCGCCTTCGGTCACACGGGTGTTGCGGATGGTGTCGAGCAACGTTGTCTTGCCGTGGTCGACGTGACCCATGATGGTCACGACCGGGGGACGTTCGACGAGGTTTTTCTCGTCGTCGACGATGTCGATTTCATCGAAACGGGTCAAATCGGTGATCTGCTCGTCTTCCAGTTCGTAGCCGAACTCCATCGCCACGACTTCGATCGTTTCGCGGTCGACCGACTGTGTCTGCGTTGCCATGATACCGAGTTTCATCAGTCTCTTGATGACCGCGGTGACGGATTTGTTCATGCCTTCGGCAATGTCCTTGACGGTCATGTCGGCATGATAATAGAGGACGCCTTCGGATTTCTCCTGCGTCGCCACCGGCACATTCGATATGCGGGTATCTTTTTTCTTGTTCTTTTTGGCCATAAAGCACCTCTTTCTCAGGAGTTCAGGTAGGATTGAAAGGTATTGACGAACCCCTTGTCTGTAATCAATGCGGTTGTGCGGTTGGTTTTACCGATCGCCTGCGACAGTTCCTCTGTCGACAAGTCGCGGATGATCGTGATGTCGTAGGTTGCTGCTTTGTCGGTGAGTTTCTTGGTGATGTTGGCGCCGGCATCACTGGCGAGAAACACCAGGTGATGCGGGTAGTCGGCACAAGCACTGAGCACCATGTCCTCGCCGAGGACGAGTTTGCGGGCGCGCATGCAGAGGCCGAGCAGCGACATCAGTTTATGCTTCATCGAGGAGCTCCATGAGTTCCTCATAGATCGCATCCGGCACGGTGGCGTCCAGATGACGATCGAGCTTGCGGGTTTTTTTCGCTTTTTGAATCACGGTCTTGGTGAGTTTGAGATAGGCTCCTCGACCGTTTTGTTTGCCGGTTGGATCGACGGATACGTTGCCGTCCTTGTCGCGGACGATGCGAATCAGTTCCTGTTTGGGCAAGCGTTCGCCGGTGACGACGCACTTGCGTAGGGGGACTTTACGCGGTTTCATCGATCCGACGGTACCGGATGCCTTTCTCTTTGGCTTCACTGAGTGCCATGATGTCGATCTTCCAACCGGTTGCGTGCGATGCGAGCTTGACATTTTGACCTTTGGCGCCGATGGCGCTGGTCAGGTCTTTGTCGAGCACGATGACGACTGCTTCCTTTTTCTTCTTGTTTGGATTGACGGCGATGATGCGCGCCGGACTGAGCGCGTTGCAGATCAAGTCGATCGGCGAATCCGACCATTCGAAGACGTCGATTTTCTCCCCTTGCAGAGCGTCCAGCACTTCCATGATCCGTGATCCCTTGTACCCGACGACGGCGCCGACCGGGTCGACGTTCTCATCGTGCGAGTAGACGGCGATCTTACAGCGGTCACCGGGATCGCGGGCGATGCCCATGATTTCGACGGTGCCATCCTGAATTTCCGGACAGACCTGTTCGACGAGCCGCTTGACGAGATTCTTGTCGGTCCGGGAAACGAACACTTTCGGGCCCTTGGTCGTCATTTCAACTTTGGTGATGTAGACGCGCAAACGGGCGCCTTCGTAGACTTCGTCGCTGCGCAGGAGTTCCTTGCGGGGGAGCGAGGTTTCCATGTTGCGGCCGAGGTCGAGGGTCACATAGTCGCGGTTGAAGGAAACGATCTCGGTGTTGATCATTTCGTTTTCACGTGCCTTGAACTCTTCGAAGGCTTTTTCGCGTTCGAGTTGTTTCAATCCCTGGGTGAGAATCTGTTTGGCGCTGGAGACGGCGATGCGACCGAAGTCTTTCGGCGATTCCTTCATCGTGATGGTGTCACCGAGCTTGATCGTCTTGCGTTTCTTACGCGCATCTTTCAATGAGATTTCACCGGGGTTTTCCACTTTGTCGACAACGACGTAATCGGCGTGCAGCACGATTTCGTTCTTATCGACGTTGAACTCGATGCGTGCATTGTCGCTCGTGTAGTGGTCTTTCTTGTAGGCATTGAGAATGCCGCGACCGATCACGTCGAGGATTTTGTCCCTGTCGATGCCGCGGTCGTCCGCCAACACTTCGAGGGCGCGGAAAAAGTCTTTGCTGATCATGGTTCGTTCCTCCTACAGTACGATTGCGAGACGGATGAAGTTGATGTCCATCTCGTTGATGGTGGTGGTTTTGCGATTCTTATGCTCGAGTTCAAGCGTGCCGTTCTTGTATGATTTCAGGCGTCCGGTGAGTTTCTGTTCGAACGTTTCGACGTAGATGTCCTTACCGATGGATCGTTTGATTTCATCGGACGAACGAAGCTCATGTTCCGCACCGGCACTGGAAATTTCAAGGTTGTACGGTTCCTCGATCGGATCCCATTCGTCGAGCAACGGGTTGAGGTGGTCGGAGACCGCCACGCAGTCGTCGAGTGTGATGTGATCATCATTGTCGATCAGGATCCGCAGGACCGTTTCTCCCTGGGCGCGATCGAGCTCGACGTCATATAGATAATATCCCAGTTCGGAAACCGCTTTGGCGATGTCCTGACGTAGTTTTTCGATCATTGTCATTGCTCCTTTTTTCAAACAAAAGAGTGGGGGTTGGCCCACTCTCTAACACATATGCACGGTAATTGTATCATATAGAAATACAAAAATCAAGTACTATATATCTTATTTGAGGGCCAGATGATGCATGATGATGCTTCCCGCCACAGCGACGTTGAGACTCTCCGTGTGGTGCATCGAAATGGTCAGGTTCAGAGTGGTCTTGGCGAGTACTTCAGAGGACACGCCGGATCCTTCGTTGCCGAGGATGAGACCGATGCGCAAAGCCGGATCGATGTCGTCCAGCGGTGTGCCTTCCATCGCCGTGCCATAAAATGTAAGTTCGGAATGCTCCTCCATGAACGTGGCGATCGACTGGTGGAGGACATTGAGACGGAAAATGGCTCCCTGGGTGCTGCGCAGGACCTTGTCGTTGTAAATGTCACAAGTGTTGTCGAGGACGATGGTATCAAATCCAAAGGCAAGTGCGCTGCGCATCAGAGTACCGAGATTGCCGGGATCTTGAACGCGTTCGAGCAACAACACCCGGTGGCCGACGGCCGCCCCTTCGATCTTGCGACAAATCGTGATGACGGGTTGCGGATTCTTGGTTTGGGCCAGTTTTGCAAGGACCTGCGGCGTGACCGTCACAACGTTGTCACCACGGATCGATTCGTCCGTCGTGAAAACGTGAACGACATTGCCAACCTTGGTCGCTTCCTCGTGGAGATGATATCCTTCGACCAGAAACAACCCGGTGGCGTCACGATGTTTCTTCTGATGCAGTTTGGTCATGTCCTTGATGAGTGGATTGTTGACGCTTTGAATGTGCAACGGCATCCCTCCTTGCGCTTGGTGATATCTGTTTTCACTGGTTCGCTATCATACTCATTATATCACGACTTCGAAAAAGACAAGCAGCATTTCACAAATGATCCAGGCAAAAGAAAAGGCGGACCTACTCGGTCTCGCCGTTCCAATCCTGAATGCCACCGGTGAGGTTGTACACCTCGGTGAATCCTTCTTCGACGAAGATCGCCGCTGCGCTTCTGCTGCGGTTGCCGCTGTTGCACATGATGACGACGGGCACGTCCTTGTCGAGATGATCGGTCAAACTGTGATCGTCATCGAGATAGTAGTAATCGATGTTGCTGAAGCCGGGAATTCGGACATCGTAGAATTCCTGGCTGGTGCGGACGTCGATGAACTGATACTCGGGATTGTTGTCGAGCATCTCCTGCAGTTCGTCGTTGTTGATGTTGGTGTAGCCGCTGTCACACGCACTGAGTGCGAAGACGGCAAGGATCGCTGTTGCGACCAGAAAAAGTCGTTTCATGTCATTCACCTCTATGACCATTATATTCAACTTGTAGTTTGTTTACAAACAATATGATTTCATTGTTTGTCGGTGAGCACATCGCGAACGATCCAACCCTCGCTGGTGAGGTCACGATGTTTATTGGCATGAACGTCGATGGTGATCGTACGTGCCACGGTGTCGTCGATCATCGTTTCGTAGTCAAACGTGGTCTCGTAATAGCCGGAACGTCGTTTTTTCGGTGCCGTGGTCGGTTTTTTGGGAACATAGACGGTGCAGCAGTCCTCAAACGGACGGGTACTGATCTCGTACATGTCAAGGCGGCGAGAGATAGCAATGATGTCAAGTTTGTCGTAGGTTGCGAGCGGTCGCAGGATCGGCATCCGCACGACGTCACTGATGGTGACCATGCTCTCGAGCGTCTGCGAGGCGACCTGGCCAATGCTTTCACCATTGATCAGGACGAGACAGTCACGTTGTTTGGCCAGTTTTTCGCTGATGCGGTACATCATCCGGCGCATGACCGTGATATTGTAACTTTCGGGGACATGGTCCAACAGCGCTTCGTGCAGTTCCTTGAACGGCACCATGTGCAGTTTCAACTTGTTGCCCGGTGCGAACACGGCCAGTTTCTCCGTCAGATCGATGACTTTCTGTGCGCTCTCGATCGAGGTGAGCGGTGTCGATTCGAAATGCACGCACTCGATCTCGACGCCTTGTTTCATCGCCAGGAAACCGGCGACCGGTGAATCGATGCCGCCAGAGAGCATCAACATGCCCTTGCCGGCGACGCCGACGGGGAACCCGCCCATGCCTTTGATCTTTTTGCAATAAACATAGGCGCCGTTGTGACGGATTTCGACATTGAGTGTCAGTTCGGGGTTGTGAACGTCGACCTGGAGCAGTTCGGTGTGGCGGAGTACGTGCGCCGCCACCTGTTTTGACACATCAGGACTCTTGATCGGGTAATGTTTATCGGCCCGTTTCGTTTCCACCTTGAACCTTACGACCTTGTCGTCGAGTTCGCTCTGCACGGCTTCGAGCGCCTTGGCCTTGATGCTGTCCATGTCGCGGTCGGTCTTGGTGATGAGGCTGTAGCTCGACAACCCGCTGACCTTGTCGAGACCGCGAATGACGGCGTCATGATCTTCGCCGTTCAACAATATGTAAAGACGATCGTGATTCTTTTCATAGGTCACGTTCGGATTGTTCACTTTTTCTCTGATGAGATGGTTGACGCGCTCGACGAAGATTCGTTTGTTGCGACCCTTGAGGGTCAGATCGCCGTAGCGCACGAGGATGCGTTCGTACATGGTCTCACTTCCAATCAAAAATATAATACCATAAGTATTTGCTTTTGCACAACCTTTTGATACAATCGTATTGAGGTGATATCGATGTTCACGGCCATCCCCAAAGGTTCCACCAAGCAAGAGAATTACGACATTCTGTTGTCCCATCTCGATCATTACATCGTCCGCGACGAAGCGCTTATCACCACGCTGAGCAATCTCGCGGCCTATCTCAACTACTTCCTCGACGACATCAACTGGGTCGGGTTCTACCTGTATGATGGCGAGAAATTGTTTCTCGGACCGTTTCAGGGTCTGCCGGCCTGCACGCTGATCCAACTCGGCAGCGGTGTATGCGGCAACGCCGCCAAGGACCAAAAGAGCTACGTCGTACCCGACGTTGACGCGTTCCCTGGCCACATCGCCTGTGACGGCGCCAGCAAGTCGGAAATCGTCATCCCGATCCTCGTCAAGGACAAGCTCTGGGGCGTGCTCGACATCGACTCGCCGTCGCTTGCGCGGTTTGATGACACGGACCGCGTCCACCTCGAAAAAGTTGTACGGAAATTGGTTGACATTGCCCTGTAGTTTCTATATAATATCAAGTGCGCATGTGTAATAATGGCAGCTAAATAATGACTTTCATTAACTGCTGAATGTTCCGCAAGAGGGTTGTTAGTAGTCTCAGCTGACGAGGTGAACGCATTAAAACATTCTGATTAATAAATCATTATTACTCTCGTAATCTGAAGAAGGAGGAATACATATGTCACGCTATACTGGACCCAGTTGGAAGATTTCGCGTCGTCTCAAATATTCGATCAGCGAATCGGGAAAAGAACTCGGCAAACGCCCTTACGCGCCCGGCCAGCACGGCCAACGTCGCGGTAAACTGAGTGAATACGGCCAGCAGCTTCAGGAGAAGCAAAAAGTTCGTTTCACTTACGGCGTCAACGAAAGACAGTTCCGGAAAACGTTCAACGAAGCGAAAAAGATGCAAGGCAAACAGGGTGAAAACTTCCTGTTCCTGCTCGAAAGCCGCCTCGACAATCTCGTCTTCCGTGCCGGCTTCGCCCGCACCCGCCGCCAGGCACGCCAGCTCGTCAACCACGGCCATGTCTACGTCGACGGCCGCCGCACCGACATTCCGTCGTACCGCGTCGTCCCCGGCCAAGTCATCACCCTGAGCGAAAAAGCGAAAAACTTCCAGATCGTCAAAGACGCGCTTGAAGCGCTCGTCACCCGTCCCGAATACGTCGGGTTTGACGACACCAAGTTCGAAGCCACTTACGTCCGCTTGCCGGAACGCAGTGAGATTCTCAGCGAAATCAAAGAGAATCTGATCGTCGAATTCTACAGCAGATAATCAAACAAAACCACCAAACGGTGGTTTTTTTGTTGCTCTTGCACGAAAACTCCCCAGCGAGTACGTCGCTTGTGATATAATGAAACCAAGGTGGTGATCCCATGGTCCGAAGCACTCGCTCCGATACAACCAAGACCGTGTCCGAAGCAATCCTCGACGGACTTGCCAAAGACGGCGGTCTGTACGTGTTCGACACCCTGCCGACACTCGATCTGAACGAACTGGCGAAACGCGACAACATCGCCATCGCCAAGCACGTCTTTCATGCGCTTCTCGATGACGTTCCGAAGGATGCGATCGATCGCATCGTATCGGACGTGTACCAGTCCGATCTGTTCCAGCCGGCGCCGTTCACGATGACCCACCGAGATCATCACAGTTATCTCAATCTGTATCACGGTGAAACGCTCGCGTTCAAGGACATGGCCCTCTCGGTCCTGCCGCATCTGATCGAGGAGGCAAAACGGATCCATGGCATCCGCGGTCCGTCGATCGTGCTCACAGCCACGTCCGGGGACACCGGCAGCGCCGCGCTCGCCGGATTCGCCAAACGACCGGACACGCACGTGATCGTGCTCTACCCCGCCGACGGCGTCAGTCCCTTCCAGGAGCGCCAGATGTTGTCCTGTGAAGCCCACAACTGTCACGTCTTCGCCGTCGACGGCAACTTCGACGAATGCCAGACGATCGTGAAGGAGTTGTTCCAGTCGCTCGAGCTCAATCATGCGCAACTCGTCAGCGCCAACTCGATCAACATCGGCCGCCTGGTGCCGCAGGTCACATACTACGTGCAAGCCTACTTCGAACTTGTCAAAGACGGTGTCATCGCCCTCGGCGACAAGATTGACGCGATCGTGCCGACCGGTAACTTCGGCAACATCTATGCCGCCTATCTCGCCAAACGAATGGGCATCCCCTACGACAAACTGATCATCGCCGCGAACACCAACAACGTGCTTCACGATCTGTTCCAGACCGGCACCTATGACATCCGCCGCGAACTGTTCAAGACGATTTCACCGAGCATGGACATCATCATCTCGTCCAATCTCGAACGATATCTCTTCGATCTCGTCGATCGCAAAGCACAACGACTCCATCAAATCATGAGGGACCTGAAGCAAGACGGCGTGATCCAGTTCGATCTGATCAAACAACACGATACCTTCACATCGGGCATGGCCGACGAAGACGACACCCTCGCGACAATCGCGCGCACGCTCGCGACCGACGGCATCCTCATCGATCCGCACACGGCGGTCGCCAAACATGTCTTCGACAATCAAGCCAAGCCCCGCCATCACACGATCATCGTAGCGACGGCCTCGCCGTTCAAATTCACCAACGCGATGCTCGCCGCATTCGATCTGTCCACAAGCGATGATCTGGAAACCGCCGTCAAACGACTGGCTGACCATGCCGGCGTATCCCTTCCGGACCGCGTCCGATCGGTCGTCCAACCAACCAACTACGTCAAACACACGTTGTCCAAATCCCGCGCAACATCCACTCTGAAGAAAATGGTAGGTGACATTGATGAACATTAAAGTACCCGCATCAAGCGCCAATCTCGGCATCGGTTTCGACACCCTCGGATTGTCGCTCAATCTGTTCAACGAATTTCAGTTCAAACCCAATTTCACGGACAAACTCGTTAATTTCCCCGACACGCTCGAGGACAATCTGGTGTACATGGCGTACACGGCTTTCTTTGCCGCCCACAAGACCCCGCATCGTCGGGTCGTCATCACCCAGATGACCCAGGACATTCCCGTCGCCCGCGGTCTCGGCAGCAGCGCCGCCTGCATCCTCGCCGGCGTGTTCGCCGCCAACGAGATCGGCAATCTCGGATCGAGTTACGCCGAATGCGTCCGGTTCGCCGCCGATTACGAAGGCCACCCCGACAACGTCTACGCCGCGGCCTACGGCGGACTGATCGGCGTCTTCGCTGACAACGAGAAGTACATCCATCACAAATTCGAGTTGCACAAGTCGCTCCACTTCACGCTGTTGATTCCCTCCCAGGAAACCAACACCAAGGAACTGCGCGACGTGCTGCCTGAGAAAATCGCACTGGACGATGCCGTGCACAACCTGGCACGCATTGCGCAACTTCCCTCCGCCCTTGCCAAGGGCGACATCAGCAAGCTGAACCTGCTGCTCGACGATCGCATCCACGAGCCACATCGTTTGCCACTGCTCGCCAGCGAAGAAGAAATCACGCAACTCAAACGGCACAAGGACATCGCCGTCGTTCTGAGCGGTTCCGGCAGCAGCCTCCTGGTGTTGTCCAAAACACCGATCGACGATTACCTCACGGATACCTTGCTAGCAACCTACAAGGCTGTCGCAGTCGACATCGGCGCCAAGCTCGAAATCATCAAATGAGGCAAACAAAAAGATCACACGCGTGATCTTTTTTTGTTCTCAGGTTTCGATGTTGACTTCTTCGCCGAGTTGGAAATACTGGTGAATGCGGCGGATCGCATCGTCGATGTCCTTGTCCTCGATGATGCAGGAAATCTTGATTTCGGAGGTCGAAATCATCTGGATGTTGATGCCGGACTCATAGAGCGCCTTGAAGAAGGTCGATGCGACCTTGCTGCCACCGGCCATGCCGATGCCGACGATCGACAGTTTGATGACGTTGTCATCGGTGATGACGCGCCCTGTCGAAATCGTCTTGACGTAGGTCTCACAGGCTTTGACGGTTGCGTCCAGGTCACGTTGGTGCACGGTGAACGAGATGTCGTTGATGTTCTCGCGTCCGACCGACTGGATGATCGTGTCGATTGCGACCTTCTCAGCCGCAAGCAGTTCGAACAGGTGGTAGGCGATGCCCGGCATGTCAGGCACTTCGGCAATCGACACCTTGACGATGTCGCGATCGCTGGTGACGCCGCGAACCAAAACTTTTTCGATCATTTCTGCCTCCTTGACGACGGTGCCGGGATCGTCATCGAAAGTGGAACGGATGACGAGCGGTACCTGATATTTTTTGGCCAGTTCGACGCTTCGGGGATGCATCACCTGAGCTCCCAGGGACGCCAGCTCAAGCATCTCGTTGTAACTGATGTCGGACCACCGTCTGGCATCGGGAACGATGCGCGGATCGGCGGTGTAGACGCCTTTGACGTCGGTGTAGATTTCACATTTCACGGCGTTCATCACGGCACTGAGGGCGACCGCAGTTGTATCGCTGCCACCGCGACCTAGAGTCGTGACGTCCTGGTTCTTCGTCAGTCCCTGGAAACCGGGAATGACGACAATTCCATGCGTGGTTAGTTCCTGTTTGAGTCGTTTGGTGTTGACTTTGATGATGCTGGCGTTGTTGTGGAACTCGTCGGTGAGAATGCCGCTTTGCATCGTGGTAAGCGCGATGGCACGTTCGTTCCGGTCATGGATCGCCATCGACAGCAGACTGATTGAGATTTGCTCACCCGTCGCCAGGAGCATGTCCATTTCGCGCTTGCGTGGTGAAGTGCTGACTTGCGTCGCGACGTCGATCAGATCATCGGTCTGGCGCCCCATCGCGCTGACGACGGCGATGACGTCGTAGCCGGCTTTGCGGGTTTCGATCAGTTTGCTGGCGACGGCCTTGATCTTGTCCGGTGTCGCCAGCGAGGTACCGCCGAACTTCTGGACGATGAGCGGTTTGTCATGGGTGGCGAACTCATGACGGAGTGCACCTTCGGCGATGCGGATGTGATTGCGTCGACCACTGGGGAACGATGCCATCGTGGTTTCCATGGTATGAGCGTCGACGGTTTCGGTCAGCAACACCAGCTGATTGGTGCGGTGAATCACGTCAAACGCGATGTCGGCGCGACGGAAGGTGTCGAGAATGTCGGTCTCATGAAGCGTGTCGAGGTCGAATCGTATGTAGTACATGCCGCGCAGCAGTTCGTTGCTGCGAAGTGGAATGGATTGTGCTTTCCCGATGCGGATCGGACTGACACCGGACAGGATGTCGATGATGTCCGACACGATCGAGTTGGCCGTGGGCAGTTTGCCCGCGCCCTGGCCGAAGAACTGTAGCTCGCCGACGTTGTCGCCGGTGACGCTGACGATGTTGTTTGAGAGCTGCACAGTATGGAACACCGAGTCCTTGCGGAACAACACCGGTTCAATTGAAGCCGAGATCCCATCTTCAGAGAGGACGCTGGTGCCGATCAGCTTGACGATCAGATCGAGATCGCGGATGTGTGCGATGTCTTCTTTCGTAATGCTGGTGATACCACGGCAAGGGATGTCTTCTTCTTTCAGTCGCGTACGGTAGGCGAGACTGGACAGGATCACCAGTTTGCGCAAGGCGTCGTACCCTTCCACGTCATCGGTCGGATCGGCCTCAGCATAGCCCAGTTGTTGAGCGAGCGAGAGTGCTTCCTCAAACGATTGATTGTCGTTGTACATCTTGGACAGGATGAAGTTGGTGGTTCCGTTCAAGATTGCTTTGATGTTGGTGATCGTGTTGGTCTGAAGCGTCTGCAACATCGGTTTGATGATCGGGACGCCGCCGGCGACGGCGGCTTCCACATACAGACCGCACTCATTGATCTCAGCGAGTTGGAACAACTCGTCGTAATACTTTGATATGACGGCTTTCGAAGCGCTGACGACGTCGATGCCGCGTTCCAGTGCGGTCGTGATGATAACGTGCGCCGCGTCGGTGTTGGTGATGGCTTCGGCGATGATGTCGAGCGGTTCGGCAAAGAACTCGTTTACGTCATCGGTGAACAGTTCTGCGGGCACTGCGTGATCACGCGGCTTGGATCGGTCACGGATCAGGATCTTGACAATCGCGATGTCGTCGCCGGCCAGCAACCGCAAATACTCACGTCGGGACGTGAGTATTTCATAGACGCCGGAGTTGACGACGCCAAAGCCGACAAGACCGATTCGAATCATCCTTGCACCTCGCTTTTCGTTTTCATTATTGTATCACATTTGAGTCCTGAAAAAAACCCTAAAAACTTTGTATTTATTACTTCACAAATGGCGAAATTGTGTTATAATACTTTTACGTGGAGGGTTAGCTCAGTAGGGAGAGCGCTTGCTTGACGTGCAAGAGGTCGCTGGTTCGAGCCCAGTACTCTCCACCATTTCAGCCCGTATCCGGAGAAAAATACAGTTTGCCTTACTACTGTGATATTCTCCGGTTTTTTATTTGGAAAAAGTGTCACTTTTTTACTGGATTTTTGATGATTTTGAGGGGCATGAATACATGTTGCAACAAGGGTTTTCTGTCGGGTTACGAAACGTAAATTACTTAAATTTCGCGAGCTTTTCTTTTCAAAGATATGAGGTAGTGGAGGTAGTGAGGGTAGTAATCTATGCAAGAGTAAATATACCGCTACCTTAAAATAAACAACAACGAGCCGTACCATAAGTAATTGCAGCTTATTAAATATAAATACGTAAAAAAAGCAAAAATGAACTGTGTAGTTATATTTGACACAGTTCATTTTTTTCTAAAGGAAATATTGTGTATTTTCATCATAGGCTAGTGTAACATTTTTTGTTTGAAATCATAAAAGGTCTTCCTAGAAAAGAGATCACAAATTACTATTAAATTGAGTGTGAGTGGTGAGTTATGAAAGAAAAACGCACAGAAGATTTGGAAAAAGAATTATTGGAAGGAAATGACATCAAAGATATTTAGACAAATGTTGGACGCAACAGTCAAGAATGTTTGGGTATTATATGATTGGATACAAAGGCAGACCCACTCACAATTCAACAATCTATAAAGGAACTACAAATCACATCGTAATATCTCCAGAAGACATTCAAAGAAGTTGCATTGTAGAGCAATGCTACATCAATTATTTTTGGATATAATCATCCAAGTAGTGACTTAACACCATCACAACATGATATTGAAACAACACGGAACAAAAGAAAGCATGTTCTTAGTTAGACATTCAATTAGTAGATCACCTGATCATTAAGCAAAAGAATAATACTATTCAATTATAGAACACATACCAAAGGAGTTTGGTGGAAACTAAATCATCTTTTTTGAAGAACGTTTTTATGATAATATTACAGTATGGGGAGTGGTAAAATTGAGGAAAACTATATGGATACTGCTAATATCAGTGGTAGTTATACTGCAAACATCTTGTAGTCAGAACTTAGATAATAATGTGATTTTTGTTAGTGAAGATGAAGAAGTATCACGTGTTACAGTTGAACCAGGTAGTAAAATTGAAATACCAACCATAACGAAAGATGACCATGTTTTACAAGGTTGGTTTTTAAGCTATAACGAAGGTTTGACTTTTGATGAGAAATGGGATTTTGACAATGATGTAGTTGATGCAAATATTACATTGTATGCAAAGTGGAAGCAAGTATATTTTTATATCAAAGTGAAGGATAATGACGATAACGAATTGCTTAAAAGTAGACAACTTGTTGGCTCTGACCTGAGTAATCTTGATTTTGATTATGATTTCGAGATTGAGGGTTATAGCTTCATAGGCTTTGATGAGACAGTACCAGAGACAATGCCTGAATCTGATCTTATTTTGCACCCTGTTTATATACCAAAGATCTATACTTTGAGATTAACGGGTTTTTTCGATGAAATCGTTTATGAGCAAGAGATACCTTTCAATACAGATCTAAGTGAGATTGGTGATTTGATATTGGATGATGTATTAGGATATGCGTTTACTCAATGGAACCCTGGTTTTCCATCTCATATGCCAGCCCATGATCTTACTCTTGAATCTGAGTTTAAGTTTTATGAGAATCAAATCTTATTAGATATCGATTGGCATGATCTAGAGAATGCAATAGTTACTGATGAATACATGATACTCTCAGATTGGCAACATGATGGACTAACGGGAAGAGTTGCTGTGTATAGTTTCGAGACAGGACGTGTGAGAATTATCATACCCAGTGACGCACATGCTAATATGAAGTTTGGTATAACAATGGATGTTGAAAGTGATTATCTTGTTGTAGGTGCTAGAACTGCGGACGGACTCGGAGGATCCATATATTTATATAAGTTTAGTGACGAGACTTACGAAAGAAAAATCACTTCAATATCAGATAACTATATGTTTCTTGGTTCAAACCTATTAATCGAAGGGAATTACATTATTGGTACTTCTGAAATCGTGGAATATTCAGATTCTGGCGATATGACAGGTAGATATCATCAAATTCATATATATAAAATAGATGATGTTTCATACGAAAGAATCATTATACCAGAATCAAATGATATGTTTGCTCAGAACTCTACAATAGCAGTAAATGAGTATGATTTGGTGTTCGGTGGTTTGTCCATGACTATACAACATTACAAGTTGAACGATGAGTCGTTTTTGAATGAACTGTCACCATCCGATATATCTGAAGGAAGTTTCGGTCGGCAGATTGAGATTAATAATGAGTATATTATTTCAACCTACTCATATAAGGAGTTTTGGGACCATGAAGAAGAGTATAGAGTGTACATATTTGATCGTATAGATTTCAATTCAGAAACATACATTGAAGCAAACTTCATACCTCAAAATGCTATATCAAAGACTGATGCACACATCTTTGTTTCAATCGTAGACAGTGAAGAAATTAGACAACTGTTGGATTTATCTTCTGAAAGCACTTTCTATGAAATGTCTGATACTTATTTCTATCATTTTGTGGGATTAGATAATGGTGATTGGATCGTTGTTAATCCAAAGATGTTTGATTCGGAATCAAGTCAAGTTACAATTTATGATTTTGAGTATGATGAATATTGGACTGTACAAATTGATTCGCCGGGATTGTTAGTTGCCAACTCTGAATATATATACATAATTAACATAAGTAGCAATGGAGTAGTAATCATTGATGAATACTTGCACTAGTTGCAAATCTGATTTTATTTGTTAGTATCATAGCCTGGAAAATTCTCTAGGCTTTTTATTTATTTGTTACAAGTTTCATAGGCTTTTATGGACCACCTAACTATCCAATATGGAAAATTTGTGGTGGAAGGTGTATTGCATGGAAATATTATTGGATAATAAAATACTAGAACTGTCATATCGGTAAATAGTGATAACGTTGGAAAAAAAGAGAGGAAAAACTCTTTGAGTTTAGAGAGTATAAACCAATATATTCTATGAGAAAATGTATCAAAATGGTGTTAGTATGGTTTAGTAGACAGTATAAGTAAGAATCTAATCTTTATGATAGAATAGAGAAAGGAGGTTTTACTTATGGCTAAAGGTAAAGGGTATCGATACCCTTCGGATTTTAAAGAACAAATCTATAGATAATGAGTTCGAAGACATGTTTTAATTTGGCAAATTCCATATACTAGTCGCGATTATCGTTCGGGGACTATACTCTCCACCATTTGGATCCTAATTCCAAGAACTGCAGAGGTCAAAACCTCCAATCGGTTCTCGGATTTTTTTGTTTATCTGTATTGGATCGTATGATGATCCACGATGTTCCGTAAAAGACTTGCTGTCATTTGCCGTTGTTTGTGCTATAATCGTCTCATAGCATGCCATCCCAAGGAGGACACATCATGGATTACGTCGTCGCCCGTGAACTAAACCAGCTCTACATCATCCTCGACATCGTGTTTTTGCTTGTGCTCGGATATCTGTTGCTCAAAAACGACCGACGTCTTGCGTTTGTCTTCGGTCTCGCCGGTGCCTTGATCTACTTCATCGTCGATTACGGTGGATTTTATCTGTTGCTCGGCACTCGCACCGTCGACGGTGCCGACACGATGTGGTTTTTGCTTTGGCTGTCAACCAGTTACGGCTTTACCAACTTCGTCTGGATCTGGCTGTTCTTGAAACGCGACGAACACCTCCTCAAATGGTCCGGTCTGATTGTCGGCGGATGGCTTATGGTAGCCTTCTTGTCACAGACCTTCGGCGCGTCATTCGGGATCATCAACATCGCGCGTCGCACCGGTGGTTACCATGTGTTGATGGCGATTGTGCTGATCGTCGGATATTTGATCCTGATCTATCGTCAGTATGTGCTTAAGATCACTGCTGATTTACCAATCTGGTACGTGCTGTTTGTCGGCATCGTCGTTCAGTTTTCGTGGGAAGCCGTGCTGCTCGTCTCCGGCATCCGGCCGTGGGGTACGAACCCGCTGATCTTCAACTCCCTGCTGGAAACCAATCTGGGCATACCCTATCTCTATTTCATTCAGAAAGGAATCATGAAACGCTACACCGCAGCATCCATTCCGGCACTGCAAAGCAGTACCGAATAGCCCGTTCGTTTCACTCATTTTCTGATCACGCTTACACCTATGATTCAAGCAAACGAAAACATTTTCGGTATTGCTTGAATTTTTCTTCGGTTTAATATATATTATTAGTGTACAAAAAGGAGTGATACCATGTCCAAACCCAGAGGCAACATCCGCTATCTCAACGCCAACCGCTATCTGCTCAAGAAGCATTCGATGATCAGCGAGGACTCCAGCGTTCTCGAACAATTGATGAAGGACCTGCTTGACAACCAGATCCACGGCATCAGTTTCAGCCCCTATCTGGAAGGTCAGGACCCGAGCGTCAAATCGCAGATCACGCCCGAACAGATCGCCAAACGATTGGAAATCATCCGTCCTCACACCAAGTGGATCCGCTCGTTCTCGTGCACCTGCGGCAACGAAGTCGTGCCCCGCATCGCCAAGGAGAAAAGTCTCAAGACGATGGTCGGCGCCTGGCTCGACAGCGACGAAGAGAACAACGAACTGGAGATTGCCAATGCGATCGCCATCGCCAAGGCCGGTCATGCCGACATGTTGGCGATCGGCAACGAAGTGCTGCTGCGCGAAGATTTGGACGTGGAACAACTGATTTCCTATATCAAGCGCGTCAAGGAAGCCGTGCCGCACGTACCGGTCGGCTACGTCGACGCCTATTACATGTTCGTCAACTACCCTGAAATCGTCGAGGTGTGCGACGTGCTGTTCGCCAACTGCTATCCGTTCTGGGAACACTGCGCGCTCGACATCTCCGTCGAATACATGGCCAAAATGTACGAATTCGTCGTCCAGAACGCAAACGGCAAACCGGTCATCATCAGCGAGACCGGCTGGCCCACCAAAGGCGAGCAATACGGTGGCGCCGTTCCGTCCTACGACAACGCCATGCGTTACTTCATCAACACCCAAAACTGGGCCCAGACCAACGACGTGCCGCTCTTCTACTTCTCCAGTTTCGACGAAGTCTGGAAGATCAACCACGAAGGTGAATACGGCGCCTACTGGGGCATCTGGGACAAAGAAGGAAACTACAAATTCAATCACAACAAATGAGGTACTTCATGAATACAATCGCTTACGGCAAGGGCATCTGCTATTCCGGCTACCGCGATGGCCAGAGCCCGGTCCACCGCACCTACCCGTCCTATGACGAGGTCCTCGAGGATCTTCGCATCCTCGACAACGATTACGACTACATCCGGATGTACGACGGATCACCGCACGCCGAAACGGCGCTCCGGGCAATCCGTGACAACGATCTGAATCTGAAGGTCATGCTCGGCATCGACCTGCTCGGAGAAATCAGCAACCCCAACTGCAGCTGGGGCGGCGATTACACCGACGAGGAGATCGCCCGCAACATCCGTTACAACGAATCGCAACTGCGTCAAGTCATCGCCCTAGCCAATAAGTATCCCGACCAGGTACTGGCCGTATCCGCCGGCAACGAAGCCGTGCCCGAATGGAACGAGAATCTCGTCTCACCCGGTCGCGTGCTGTATTTCGTCGAAGAACTGAAACGCCATACGGATACCATCGTCACCTATTGCGACAACAACTTCTACTGGCTCGACACGCTCGATCACGTCGCCCAGGCGGTCGACGTCATCAGCATCCACATTTACCCCGTGTGGCTCGGCGCCGACATCGAGGAAGGTCTGACACGATCGATTCGCGAGTACAACGAAATCGTCAAGCGCCATCCGGACAAACAGGTGATCATCACCGAAATCGGCTGGCCGACCCGATCCAATGGCGGTCCGATTCCCGTCGAACACGCCAATGAAGTGAACCAGCTGTTCTACACCAAGGAAATGGAGCGTTGGGCTGATCGCCACGGTGTCGTCTGTTTCTTCTTTGAAGCGTTCGACGAACCCTGGAAGGGCTCCGAGGACCCCAATGAGCCGGAAAAGCACTGGGGTTTCTACAACGTCCATCGTCAACCGAAACGCGTCAAACAGTCCTGAGGAGGAACGTCCGATGAAACGAAGCATCAACCGCATGCTGGATTGGTTCGAACAGCACTTCAACTACATGATCGAGCTGCTGGCGTTCCTCGGTGGTTTGTTCTGTATCCTGTTCGCCTTGTTCCTGTTCGTGATGCAACTATTCAATGCCAACTGGATCAGCGAAACCCGCTTCGAGATCATCATTCTCCCCGGAGTCATCGGATTCTTCGGTGTGTTGATCTTGTTCGCCCTGCGCATCACCCGTCATCTGACCAAATGAAAAACGGACATCGATTGTCCGTTTTATTTTTGTTTACTTGGTGACGCGTAAGCGGTCCTTGTTGCGACTGAACTTGCGGATGCCGACTTCTTCCCCCTTCAGGAGGCGTTTGTAGTTTTCGGTGTGTTTGTAGAAGGAGATGGCGGAAAACACGCTCATGAGGAGAATGCTGGCGAGATGATAGTCCATCAGATAGAGCGCGATCGGCGTGGCGATGATCGCCACCAGCGTCGAGAGTGCAATGTAGTCGGTGATGACCAGGACAAGAATGTACACAGCCAGCAGTCCCGCCGCGTAGAGCGGCACGGTGCCGAACAGCACGCCACCAAAAGTGGCACTGCCCTTGCCGCCTTTGAATCCGTGGAAGACGGGATAGATATGCCCGAGAATCGCACCGAGGCCGGCGGTGAACCAAAGGATGTCGTTGTCGGGAAAGAGCAGTTTCGCAGCAAGCGCGGGAACGAATCCCTTTAGCATGTCGAGAAGCAGGACGAGTATTCCCCAGCGCCACCCGATCGTCATCACGGCGTTGGACGTGCCGGCGTTTTTGCTGTTGATCTGGCGGATGTCGATGTTGCGCCGCCAGCGGCCGATGTGAATGGCCGGGTTGATGTTGCCGATCAGATAACTGACGACGAATGCAATCGCGTAGTACATGCGGATCGCCCCTTTACAAGTATCATTACTATCATTATAGTGAAATTCCCGAAAAAGGCAAGCAAAACATCCTGTGCGCAAGTGGTTGCATCAAGCGGATTTTTTTGATTAAATCTATTTGCATTTTTCATTAGATGTGATATAGTAGTTATAGACTTTTTTGTTGCCGAAATAGCTCAGCAGGTAGAGCAGCTGTCTCGTAATCAGCAGGTCGTAGGTTCGAGTCCTATTTTCGGCACCATCTGACAAACAAAAGGTTGGGATCATCCCAACCTTTTTTTGTATTCCCGTGACAGTTCTTCGAGTTGCACGACCGATCGACCGAGCTGATGATATGACTTCAGCGAATAGAGCACCATCCCGTATGCGTGCGACGGTACATGGATGGTCGCCACCGTGTGGCCGATCGCACGATACAGATACCGTTCGGCGAGATCGTCTTGATCACGGGCCACCCGATGTACCGCAAGGGCCAACTTGCGACCTTCTTGAACGGGGATCGGTTGCGTCTTGTACTCTCGCACGCGGTCCACGATGGCGGTCACTTCGGTGTCGAGTTCGAACTCGTTCATGAGTGGCTCCAAGCAGTCGAAACACCACGCCAGCAAATGAGCTTTGTCGTGGTCTTCGATGCGATTTTTGATGGCGCGAACGCCATCGAACCCTTCGATCATCGTCAGCGGAATGTCACTCATCGAGATTCCTCCCATGAAAAAAACTGTGATACTTTATTGTACCACAGTTTTTGCTTGACAACTATTTCTTTACTGCCGCATTGACGAGATACAGGAAACTCTCGGCATCAAGACTGGCGCCACCGACGAGTGCGCCGTCGATGTCGCTTTGCGCGAGCAGTTCGTCGACGTTGGCCGGTTTGACACTTCCGCCGTATTGAATGCGGATGGTGTCCGCGGTTTCATCGTCGAACAGTTCGCGAACGACGCTGCGGATGCCTTTGATGGCGTCATTGGCTAGTTCGGGCGTGGCGGTTTTGCCGGTTCCGATTGCCCAGATCGGTTCGTAGGCGATGACGAGTTCCTTGACTTGTTCGCTGCCGAGCCCTTTGAGATCGGCGACGACCTGGGCCTTGACGAACGCATCGGTTTCGCCGGCTTCGCGGGTGTCCAACGACTCACCGACGCAGAGGATCGGGGTGATCCCGTAGCGGAAGGCCTGGTGAATCTTCTTGTTGACGGCCTCGTCGGTTTCATTGTAGTACGCGCGGCGTTCGCTGTGACCGATGATGACATAGGCGACACCAATGTTTTCCAGCAGCGCGGCGCTGACTTCACCGGTGTAGGCACCGGTGTCGAGATAGTGCATGTTCTGGGCACCGACACGCAGGTTGTCCCCTTGGCGTTTGACGATGTCACGGAGAATTGGTGCCTGGGCACACACCACGCTGTCGACGTATTCTTTGGGTGGTACTTTCATATTGACACTGTAGACGAACTGGAGTGCTTCGTCACGGGTTTTGAACATTTTCCAGTTGCCGGCGATGATTGGTTTTCTCATGATATTCCGTCCTTACTGTAGTAGTTTCCGCAAGTCCTTGACGGCCGCTTCGGCATCGGGTCCGGTCGCGACGAGAACGATGTTCTCACCGCTCGGAACCGCGAGCGACATCAATCCAAGGATGCTTTTGGCATCGACAATCGCGTCCTCGTAGTGCAGTTCGATATGGGCGTCGTACTTGTGGGCGAGGTCGACCAGTTTGGCCGCGAGCGTCGCATGCAGTCCTTTGGTATTCTGGATCGTGATGTTTAGTTTCAACAGGGCACCTCGATCGGGGTGTTAGAGTTCATCCACCGCGGCGACGCCGGGGAGGACTTTTCCTTCCAGATATTCGAGGCTGGCACCGCCACCCGTGGAGATGTGGGTGAACTTGTCCGCGAACCCGAGTTGAATCGCGGCTGCGGCGCTGTCGCCACCGCCGATGACGGTAATTGCGTCAAGATCGGCGAGAATTTCACAGATGCCGTTGGTACCGACGGCGAAGTTGGGGAATTCGAAGACGCCGGCAGGACCATTCCAGACGACCGTTTTGGCGTCTTTCAGAATCTCTTTTGCTTGTACGAGTGTCTTCGGTCCGATGTCAAGACCCATTTCATCGGGCTGGATGTCATCAAATGAAGCAATGCGACTCGGAGCATCGTTGCTGAACTCCTTGGTAACGCGGATGTCCTTGGGCAGAACGATCTTGTCTTTGCCTTGTTCGAGAATCTGTTTCGTCAGATCCAGCAGGTCGTCTTCACACAATGACGTTCCGATTTCATAACCCTGTACCTTGAGGAAGTTGTAGCTCATGCCGCCGACGATCAGGATCTTGTCGGCTTTTTCCAACAGACTGGAGATGACGCCGATTTTGCTGCTGACTTTGGCTCCGCCAAGAATCGCTACAAACGGACGTTTCGGATCATCGACGGCTTCGCCGATGAACTTGATTTCTTTTTCCAGAAGGTATCCGGCCGCAACTTCGTCGGCGTAGGTCGCGATGCCGACATTCGAAGCATGCGAACGATGCGCCGTACCGAATGCATCGTTGACGAACACGTCGCCGAGCGAGGCCCAGTATTTGCCGAGTTCGGCATCGTTGCCGCTTTCTTTCTTGCCGGGCACGTCTTCAAAACGAGTGTTTTCGAACATCAGCGCTTCGCCTGCTTTGAGTTTGGCGATGGCCGCTTCCAGTTCGGGGCCGCGCGTATGGGGCACGAAGGTCACGTCCTGACCGAGGTGTTCGGTGAGTTTGGCTGCAACCGG
This sequence comes from uncultured Mycoplasmatota bacterium, assembly GCA_913062645.1. Classification (GTDB taxonomy): domain Bacteria; phylum Bacillota_I; class Bacilli_A; order Izemoplasmatales; family Izemoplasmataceae; genus Xianfuyuplasma. The sequence goes on along the minus strand of CAJXVW010000001.1, from coordinate 499,666 downwards.
AGCAAGACTCAATCCGGCCTTGTCCGCTTCCGATTTGACGCGTCCAAGGTGCGAGAACAACACCAGTTTGCCACCGCGTTTGAGAACGTCCTGAATCGTCGGGAGTGCTTGGACGATGCGATTGTCATCGGTGATGACGCCGTCTTGCATCGGCACGTTGAAATCAACCCGCATCAGAACGGTTTTGTCTTTGACTTGTACATCTCTTACAATTTTCTTTGCCATTTTCAGAACTCCTTTTCAGTTGTATTCCACAATCATTATACAGGATTTGATAGCAAAAATCTAATCAAAACACATATTTGTAAACACTTTCTTGTCGCCCGTTCGAGCGGTCAATCCGTTCGTTCAAATCTCGCGCTGCACGCCATCGCGCCCGCAGTTTGCCCGGTGTCGCCGGAACAACGACTTCCGTCAGATCCGCAAATCGGATGACCGCATGGTCGTTGCGGCTGCCGATGGCGATGATCCGCATCGCGTTGAGAACCACCACATCATAGTCGCGAAGCGCCGTACTGGGTATCAGCACGACATCCGGACAAACGTAGACGGGAACGCCGCGTTGTCGATTCAGCAGTCGTTTCGCCGCATCCAGGCGACCTTGCATCGTAGCGCCATTGTTGACACACCAAGCGTCGATCAAACGTACGAGCGATCCGTCATGCATCATCACACGGTCACCGACGATGCGGACACCTTTGGTTGTTCGGTGCAAGTATTTCATGGACTCACCACCCCTTATGAATAATACCCGTGAAGGATGGATTGTGCCCATGAAAAAAGTGCGCGCCGCGCACTAGTTTTTTTCATACAGGTAGAAACCAATCTCATATCCACTTCGCGATGGCAAGTCCTCCATCATGAACAGTTGCTTGTCAACGCCGCGAAGGAGCCACATGTAGTAGATGTCACCAACGCTGCCGACGGCCATCAGAACCGCCACGACGGCAAGTCCGAACGAGCCGCTCGCAAACGCGTATACATAGAGCGGCAAACATACCACATACAGCGGCATCATCAGACTGAGGCGAGCGCGCCGTACGGGAACCGGCACCAAACTGATGCAGTAGGCGAGGCCCTGTTTCAGTTCAAGGCCAAAGCGGATCGATCGGAATCCATGGCGCGAGCCAAGCGCAAACGTCAGTCCGTGCAACAGTTCGTGCACGACGACATAGAGTCCCATTGCTGCCAATGCCGCGAGCACGTTCCAGAATGTGAAGGTGATTGTCACCTCACCCCAGAACAAAATCGCCGACAACCCGATGCCGATCGGAATGGCGGCGAGCGCCCACACGTTCATCTTGATCAGAAACGAATGCTTGTCACGCTCCGCGACGGTACGATCATCCACCAAACGATACGATTCACCCTGAAACTCATAGATGTTGCCAATCGTTCGTTTCATGTGCTCACCTCCCTGCCGTCCATTATATCACAACCTTCCAAAAAAAAGCTCCGTTACCGGAGCTTTTGGTGATCATTTCAGGCGCAATTCGCTTTCGGGATCGAAGAAATGGACGGTGTCCATGTCGAATGCGAGCTGGATTTCGTCGCCGATGTGAAGGTCGGCGCGGGCATTGACTTTCGCGGTGATCGTGCCGTCGCCGAGTTGGCAATGGATGTTGGTTTCGGCACCGAGCAGTTCGGATACGTCAACGGTCAGTTTGACAATTGAGTCTTTGAGGTGTTCATGCTCTTCCACTTTGTCGTGAATGTTTTCCGGGCGAACGCCAAGGACGATCGGTTCGTTGAGTTTTTTGTTTTCCTTGATCATGTCGAGTTTTTTCTTCGGCACTTTGACTTTGATGCCTTCGCCAACGAAATGTTCCCCTTCGACTTTACCGTGGATGAAGTTCATCGGCGGAGTTCCGATGAAGCCGCCGACAAACATGTTGGCGGGATTGTCATAGATGTCCTTCGGAGCACCGACTTGCTGGATGTAGCCGTCTTTCATGACGACGATGCGGCTTGCCATCGTCATGGCTTCGATCTGGTCATGGGTAACGTAGATGGTCGTGGTTTCAATGCGTTCGTGCAACTTGATCAGTTCGGCGCGCATCTGAACACGCAGTTTGGCATCGAGGTTGGACAGCGGTTCGTCCATCAGGAATACTTTCGCGTCGCGAACGATGGCGCGACCAAGGGCGACACGCTGGCGCTGCCCACCGGACAGTGCTTTCGGTTTGCGGTCGAGGTACGCGGTCAAACCGAGAATGTCGGCGGCGTTTTGCACGCGGCGATCGATTTCGTCTTTCGGCATTTTGCGGAGCTTCAGTCCGAATGCCATGTTGTCATACACGCTCATGTGCGGATACAGGGCGTAACTTTGGAAGACCATTGCGATGTTGCGGTCTTTCGGGGCGACGTCGTTGACGAGCACATCGTCGATGTAGAGCTCACCGGCGGTGATTTCTTCCAGTCCGGCAACCATGCGCAGCGTGGTCGATTTTCCGCAACCCGAGGGGCCAACGAATACGATGAATTCCTTGTCTTTGATTTTCAAACTGAAATCAAATACGGCTTGTACGCCATTGTCGTACACTTTGTCTAAGCTTTTGAATAATAGTTCAGCCATGATTCTCTCCTTTTTGTAAATGGTTTTCTCACTGTGTCCATTATAGTAAAAACCGCCGGATTTTGGTATGTGCAAGGTGCACAAAATCCGGCAGTCAGAAGTTGTAAAGCATGTAGATGGCGTTCGCACCGCGGAAGGTTTTGATGTTGATCGTGGTCTGTTCGATGAAGTTGTCGATGCGATAATTGAGCGTGTTGCGGTGCATGAACAGTTTCTTGGCGCTGATCGAAGAGTTCATGTTGTTGGCGATGAACTCGCGGGCGGTGTGGATGACATCCGGCTTGACACGGCTGGCGATGAAGGTCTTGATTTCCTGTTTCAGGGTCTCGTTGTGCTTCAAGACGGCGTGTGCGATGACATCCTCGAAGTAATGAACACCCGGCGGCATCGCCGGGACGAATGCGCGCAGGCTGTCCCCGAGCGGGAACGGACAGTCGAGATAGGGTTCGACGACAATCGTGATGTCGCGATTGAAATCCTCCAGCAACAACATGTGCAGTTCCTCGATGTCAAATGGTTCTTCGTTGTAATAATCGGTGTCAACAATCGTCATGACATCGGCAGTGACGGAATCGACACGAATGTTGTCGTTGATCGCCTCAAACACGAGCGGCAGCTCATCCGAGATGTCCTCTTGATATAAATAAATGTGTCGTTTCAACAAGCTCAGCCTCCCTACTTCTGTTTGATCTGCTTCTGTTCGTACATTTTGCGATCGACGGCATGAAGAATCGCATCAAGCGACAGCTCGCTCTGGTCGTCGATGATGTCGTATCCGTAACTGTAGTCGATGGCTGGTCCGAAGGACGTACTCTTGATCCTGTCATGAATGCGTTGCATCAGATTCATGTGCAATGTAACGTCGGTCCGATCGCTGACAATCAGGAATTCGTCGCCGCCGATGCGGGCGACCATCCCGTAGTCGCCATAGATTTCACGGAGCGCGCTGCTCAGAATGACCAACGCCTGATCACCGGCGCGATGTCCGTCGTGATCGTTGATTTCCTTGAGATTGTCCATGTCCAAGAGCAAAATGAAAAACCGGATGTCACGTTCAATCAGATCGCTCAGATAATCCAGAACCTTGCCGCGATCGAACAGTTTGGTCAGGGCGTCTTTCGATGCCGCGACCGTCTCGACGGCGATGTAGGCAGTCAGCAGACCGAGCGCGAGCATGGAGAACATCGATGCTACCCCGTACCAGATCATCTGCAAGGTGCCGCCGACGGCCGGAAAGATCATCAACATTAGAAGACCGAAGAACACATGGGGCTGGAGCTTGTTTCGATACGTCACCAAGCGGACGAGCAGATAGACGAACAAGACATACAACAAGCCCATGTTGATGTAAATCGCCCATTCACGTTGAAACACGTTACCCGAATCAATCGAGAACAATATCGGAGTAAAGATATTGATCAATGACAGCACGGCGCCGACGATCGCCAGCGGCAGATAGTACAGATGCCGACGCAGACGCTGGTGCGAGCCATGCAGCTTTTAATCGATGTAGATTCCCCACAACATCCCCATCACCGGCGCGGCGAAAAACAGAAACGTATTGAACAGATAGTTGATACGATACGCGAAGCTTCCCGGACGTCCGTCAATCAGGTAGGTCGTTCCCTCGGCGACAAGGATGAGAATGGAAAATGCGATCATCGCCAACAGGACGCGTTCGGCGAACGTATAGATGTCTTTTTTCACCAAAATGACGATGAATACCACGAGCAGCAACAGCGCTGCGTAGTAATCCGCGTACGCGGCATATGCGTTCCACATCGTGCCACCTCCTTCTCGTATCAAGTATCATTATATCACACGACCGAAAAAAAAGCCCAAAAATTGGGCTTTAGATTTGATGGTAGCGTTTGACGACGTGCGCGACGTCGAAACCGAAGTAAGCAATGGCATCATCGCCGGGAGCACTGACGCCAAACCGATCGATGCCCATCACGGCGGAAGCATATCGATACCACACATCCGGGGCTCCCATTTCGATCGCCAGTCGTTTCGTGCAATCAGGCGGCAGCACGCTGTCCTGGTACCGCTTGCTTTGGGCGCGGAACACTTCGAGGCTCGGCATCGATACGACACGAACGACGATGCCTTGCGACTGCAACTCCTGTTGGGCATCGAGCGCCAGTCCGACTTCACTGCCGGTGGCGATCAGAATGCCTTCGAAATCCTCGGCATCGGAAATGACGTAGCCACCTCGTTTGACATCACTCCAACGGGTGCGTGTCTTGACGGTGAGATTTTGTCGTGACAGGACGATCACACTGGGGGTTTCGGTGCTTTCCAACGCCATTCGGAACACATATGCGGTCTCATTGGCGTCGGCAGGACGATAGACGTTGACGTTCGGGGTCGTCCGCAACATGCTGAGTTGTTCGATTGGTTCATGGGTCGGGCCGTCTTCGCCAACGGCGACGCTGTCGTGAGTGAATACGAACACCGAGGGCACGCACATGATTGCCGCCATGCGGATCGCCGGTTTCATGTAATCGGCGAACACGAAGAACCCGCCGCTGAACGCTTTCATGCCATGCAGTGTGAGCCCATTGACAATCGCTCCCATGGCGTGTTCGCGAACACCGAAATTGATGTTGCGACCCAGCGGTGTGTCATGATGGAAGTTGCCGCCAGCACCTTTGGCCTTCGTTGATTTGGTCAGATCGGCGCTACCACCAATCAGGTGACCGATGTGTTGGGACAAGGCATTGATGGTTCTACCTCCGCTGACCCGCGATGCTTCCTTGGTTCCAATCGCCTGCGTGGCAAGCGCCTTGCGCCAGTCAACATCCAGCTCACCAGACATGATCTGGTCCAGCTGTGCGGCCAGTTCCGGATAGGTCTCACGGTACTGCTCCAATTTTGCCTGCCACTTGGCCATGGCGACATCGCCGCGGTCCTTGACGTTGAAGCGGAAATCCTCATACGCTTCGATGGGTGCTGAAAACGGTTCGAGATCATAGTGGAAGGCACGTTTGATGCGTTCGGTCTCATCGACACCGAGAGGCGCTCCATGCGTTGCACTGTCGCCGGCTTTGGAACTGCCATATCCGATGACGCTCTTGACTTCGATGATCGATGGTTGATCGGTGACGCCGCGAGCGACGTTGATCGCTTCGGTGATTTCATCGACGTCATTGGCATCGCGTACTTTCATGTAGTGCCAGTTCATCGCTTTGAATTTATCCTCAATGGATTCACTTGTGGCCCATTCGGTCGGACCGTCCAATTGAATGTCATTGGAATCAAACAGGACGATCAAGCGGCCGATGCCAAGGTGTCCGGCAAGACTGATTGCTTCTTGGGCAACGCCTTCCTGAAGATCTCCGTCCCCACATATCACATAGGTATAGTGGTCGACGATCGGAAATTCAGGACGATTGAAGCGAGCGCGCAGATGGGCTTCGCCAATCGCCATGCCGACGGCCATCGACAAGCCTTGACCGAGTGGCCCGGTCGTGGCTTCCACACCATCGGTATGACCATACTCGGGATGTCCTGGTGTGCGACTCTCCAATTGACGGAACTGCTTGAGATCCTCGATTGAAACGTCGTAACCCGACAGGTGCAGCGTTGCATACAACATCGCGCTACCATGGCCTGCAGAAAGAATAAAACGATCACGGTTGAACCACTTGCTGTCCGTCGGTGTTGCATTCATAAATTGGGTGAAAAGTGTATAGATCATCGGTGCGGCACCTAATACGATGCCGGGATGACCACTGTTTGCTTGATTGACCGCATCCAGTCCCAGGAAGCGGATGGCGTTGATGGATTTGTCCATGTCGAACTCCTTTATGATTGGGATTCAATGTACCGATACCATTATATCGTAAATTCCCTGAAATGGAAACCAAATCACGAAATTGTCGTGTCATTGAGCCATTTATTGTGTAAGCGTTCAGTGTTTTGGCAATTGACTTTTAATGTGATACAATATTGCTATGAAACACAACTAAGGAAGGAGAACAACATGGCTAGAGGATCCATCATTGCATTGCTATTGGCTTTGAAAGGCGATTCGATCGTCAAATACGGTCACGAACGAGGAGCTCACAAGGTGAAGCAGATGGCGAACGATGCCCACATCCCGTCCGAACACGACATGCGGATGCAGGAAGCTTCGCTCGCCCGCACCGAATTCAACATCATGTTGCTGACCTACATGATGAACAGCGATGACGGTGCCATCGACAAACAGGAACGACAAGCACTGCAACAGCATCTTGAACCGATTCTCGGATTCGCATCGCGTGCCGACTTGAAAGCAATCGGCGCGCGAATGAAAGATGATGTGACGTTTGCTGACATCAAGGCATTCGTTGAACAACATGAGTTCAATGACATTCAGGTCAAACGGGCGATGCGCATTCTTCGTCAGATCAATGGAGATACGTATCGGTACAGCACCGCTTTGTTCCAGCTTGAGCAGGAGTTCAAGTATCACCTTGACATCGATTTGACAGCATAGCAAAAGCGAATGATTCCAAACAAAAAAAGACGCGGTTGTCGCGTCTTTTTCATTGCCATATTTTGATGTCTTTGATGATGAATTGTTGCGGGAACATGTCGTAGTCGACATCCCCGCCGAACGTTCCGCCGATCGCGAGGTTGAGAATCAGGTAATAGGGATGGTTGAAGGGCCAGCCGGCATGTCCGGAATCCTTTCCGTTCTCACCACGCTGGTAGCGGGCGACTTCCTTGTGATCGACGAAGTATATGATTTCATCCTCTTTCCAGTCCAGTCCGAAGGTGTGAAAGTCCTTCGTGATGCCGGGAAAGATATCCGCCGTGTAGTACTGCTCCTTGGGGCGACGATGATTGTACTTCTCCGTATGCAGACAGAAGAACAGTCGGTCGAGATTGTTCGCGGTATGTTCCATGATGTCGATTTCACCGGATCTGGGCCAGTGCCCATACTTGTTTTCGTTGGGCATCATCCAGATTGCCGGCCACGTTCCTTTGCCGCTTGGTATCTTCGCAACAGCCTCAATCTTGCCATAGGTGAAATGGAAGTTATCGCGAGTATGAATACGGGCACTTCGGATGATGTCATCATCGTCCAACGTCGCTTGAAGTACCAGTCCATCGGAAAAGAAAATGTGCTTGTCGTCATTGACGTATTGCTGTAATTCCTTATTGGCCCATTTTTCGCCGACGGCGACGTTCCAATCATCCGACAGCTCCGTCATTGACGTGAAATCATAGTGTTTGATGAGTTTCATCAGCGAAGGATCCTTGTGCTTTCACCGGTGATCAGTTGGGTATCCACCATGATCGTTTCATTGGTGCGTCGGAAGTTCTTGTCATTGATCATGTTGAGAATCTGATTGGCGGCGATTTTCCCCATGCGATCGGTATCCTGACGAATCGTTGTCAGACGTGGTGTAATCATCTGACCGATGTCGATGCCGTCGAACCCGATGATGCTGTAGTCTTCGGGAACCGATTTGCCATTCTCATGAATGGCCTGGATGGCACCGATGGCGAGCGTGTCCGATGCACAGAACACTGCGGTCGGCTGATCCTCTGCTTCGAGTATCTTCTTCATCGCGTTGTAGCCGTTTTCCTTGCTGAAGAATTCCCCTGAGGCATAGTGTTCTTCGTTTGCCGGGAGGTCGAGTTTTTCGATGATTTCATCGAAGAAATCCTTACGCAAACGACCGATTTCCAGGTACAACCCACCATAGATGTTGCCGATTTTGGTGTGACCGAGATCCTTGAGATATTTGACCGCGTCGTAGACGCCTTGACGGTTGTTCGAGGTGATGTTGCAAACACTGGCCAGATTGTAATCGATGACGGCGGTCGGAATCGTCGATTTGTAGAGATCCTGAAGGTCGGACGAGTTGCTGTCACCGCACAAGACGAGTATCGCTTCCACCTGTTTGCGCTTGGAATGCTCCAGATACGATCCGTTTTCCTGGCCCATGCTTTTGGAGAGGAACATGATATCGTATCCGCTTCGCTCGACGGTACTCTTGAAACTCTCGAGGATCTTTGAAAAGAGCGGATGCTGGAGACCGACCCCGGTCACCTCTTCAAAGATGATGCCGATGGTGTAGGATTTCTTGATGACGAGACTGCGTGCCGAGAGATTCGGAATGTAGCCCATCTCATCGCACAGATGAAGAATTTTCTCTTTCGTTCGATCGGATATGTCACTGTAGTTGTTGAGCGCCTTGGATACAGTCGTGATGCTGTAGCCACTCGCTTTGGAAATGTCCTTGATGGTTACCATCAGTTCACCTTCCTGAATGTGAAATAATTTATGTTGAAACCGCCATCTCTGGCGCGAATCGTAAACTCATACGTGCCTTCTTGCAAGGTCACGATACCGGATGTGAATGTTTGCCAGTTCTGCCATCCACCGGTCGCGGCGGTGTCCATCGCAACCAGCAAGGTTGATCCTTGATACAGATCAAAATGAGCGCCATTGCTCAAACTGGCAAGACGGAAATCAATTTCATAATCCCCGGCTTCGGTCACAGTGAGCAGGTATGTCATCGTGTCATCCGCATCAACCCAACCGACGTTCTCACCGCCACCACTATCGGTAGTGGTTTCGGTCTGAACACCCGACATGGTGTTGTAGTCCTCGGCCTCGATGCGATCAGTGACGACTGGCGGTGTCGCCGTTGTGAATGAGGTGGTGACTTCGGGTGACAGGTTCCCCGCGAAATCTTCCGCCACGATTGTGAACTCGTACGATGTGCTCGCTTGCAGTTCGGAAATCAGATGGCCATTGACCGTTGTCCGGGCAATCAGATCATCACCCTGATAGATGTTGTAGTGTTTCACCATCACGTCATCCGTGGCTGGCGTCCAACTCAGGAAGAGCGCATCGCTGCGCGTATCCAAAGCGACGAAGTTCGTCACGGCAGATGGTGCGCTTTCATCCATGCCGGCATAGTCCTTTTGATATACCCGCACGTAGTCGATGACGAAATCGACGGGCAGTACGGTATCGTCGATACCTTGTGCACCGCCCCAATTACCGCCAAAAGCAGTATTGAGAATCAAATGGAATCGTTTGTCGAACGGCCATGCCTGATACGAATCGACATCGGTGTTGTCGGTCGGATCGTAATCGAATGTCGCAAACAGTGCGCCATCGATGTAGAGACGGATTACACCGACTTCCCATTCCATTTCGTAGACGTGGAATTCTTCTTCGGCGGTGGTGATACTGCGGCTCTTGCCGACTTGGGTTCCAAGCATGTGGTTGTAACGTCCGGTGTGAATCGTGCCATGGATGACATCGGGTTGATAGCCGACGTATTCCATGATGTCGATTTCACCACTGTCCGGCCATCCGCCATATTCCCAGTCGGTGGGCAACATCCAGATCGCTGGCCAGGTCCCGCGTCCAGCTGGTACTTTCGCCCGCACCTGGACTTTGCCATACAACCAGTCGCCGGTGTTCTTGGTGATCAAACGAGCGGAGGTGTAATCACTGCCGCTGACGGATTCCTTAATCGTACGAATGGTAAGCACCCCATTGTCGACAAAGGCGTTGTCTTCGTCTTCAAAGGTGTAATATTGCAGTTCGTTGTTGCCCCAACCGTGACCGCCGACATCATAGTTCCAGCGTTCGTCATCGGGCAACCCGGTGTATTCGAACTCGTCGCACCAGACCGGTTGCCAGGCGCCGATGTTGTCGAGATGCGCGCATTCCTCGGGTACCAGGTCGCGTTCTTCGTATACAACGTCGCTGCCGGCACCAAGATTGTCGTAGTTGCCGGTACCGACAAACGTGGTGTCATCATCCGAATCCTCTTCTTGGCAATCCTTGTGTGTTGGGTAGATGTCACAATCCAATTCAAACTCCGGCGTTTCGGTGGTGGGTTCACATGCGACGAGCAGTGTCAGCAGCGCCAGTATCAGTAATTTCTTCATGGTGTCCTCCTTGTCGCAGCACGAACACAAAACCTATGATATTATATCACAAACTGTTGTGCAACGCTACATCGTTTTCGGTAATCATCGAAATTTTTCGTTAACGGATAATCAAGACTATGGTTGACTTCTATTCATATACACGGGGAACGAGTTCGCAAAGTTTTCGAAATCATTCGAGTCTGGGAGCGAAATCAATCGCCCAACAACACGTCGATCCAATTGTCAAGTTCTTGATCGGTCAAGTCATGGCGCCGTTTCATTCGTTTCAGAACGCGAATCGCCGGTTCTTCGATGTTGTACCAGGCAAAGGTACCAAATCGTTCTTCCAGCTTCGCAAATGCCTCGGCCTTGTACAACTTGAAATTCTTCAGCGGGTGCTCAATGGTGAGATTCGTACGCAACACGAGACTGGTCTCGTATCGAACCGTCGCCGTCAGTTTCGGGGTGGCAACATTGGGTCCGACGAATAGTACGAAATCACCGGTTTCGACGCGAAAATCATGAAATTCATCGCTGTAGATCGCAAAATCATCTTTGCTCAAATGGAATGACACGGTCGCGGTTTCGCCCGATTTCACGAATACTTTCGAAAATGCGCGCAGTTCCTTGGTCGGACGCGGGTAGTAGCTCGTTACATCGCCGACATACAACTGAACGGTTTCATACCCGTCCATCGTGCCGGTATTGGCGATGGTGACATCAACTTGAAGCGTGTCATCATCCGACAGTTGCGACTGTGAAAGCGCCATTTCGCGGTATGCGAACGTGGTGTAACTAAGCCCGTATCCGAACGGATAGCGAACCGGGTACTGGTGCGTATCGTAGTATCGATACCCGAGACGAAGCAAATCGCCGGTGTAATTGACATGATCAAGTTTCGAGGGAAACTCGCCGTAAAACGGCGTATGTTCAATGCGCATCGGGAACGTTTCGGCGAGGCGTCCACTCGGATTGACGGCACCGACGAGAATATCGGCCAACGCTTCCCCTGCGGCTCCACCCAGGAGCCATGCTTCCACCAGGGCGTTGACATGTCCGACCAGTGGCGTCAGATCCAGACTACTGCCGTTGTTGAGAATGACAATGACTTGTTTGCCACTCGCACGGATCACCTCGAACACCTGACGATGACCATCGGGAAGTTCCATGTGGTCGCGGTCGCGACCTTCCGTCTCCAAGCGTTCGGTGGTTCCGGTAAAGTAGACGATCGTATCGTGGTTGGTGCACAAGGCACGCACCTCGGCCAACAACGCATCATTGGTATCTTCTTCCTCGTAACCCGGAACATAATCGACATCGAAGTGTTTGGCCAGCGCGTCCAAAGGGCGTTCCTGATGATACGGTTTGAGCGTGGCGCTGCCTCCGCCGTTGACGCGCGGTACGTCGGCGAATGTACCGACGACACCAATCTTCGTGCCTGTTTGGAGCGGCAGGATACCATCGTTTTCAAGCAGCACGATGGCTTCTTTGGCGACGGCCTGAGCCACCTCGTGATGTTTGTATAGATTGGCTGTCTTGCCTTTGTTGGTGTTGTCCTTGACCTTGTCGTAGAAGTCGAACAACGGACGCAACGACGCATCCAGTTCGGCTTCCGTCAGTTCACCGTTTTCGATGGCTTCCGCTAGTTCGTGACGAAACTCGCTGGGTCCGGGCATTTCAAGATTCATGCCGGTTTTCACACTCTTGACTTTGTGTTGAACGGCACCCCAGTCACTGATGACGAAGCCGTCGTAGTTCCACTTGTCGCGAAGCACATCCAATAGAAGTTGTTTGGATTCGGAGCCGTAATGACCGCCGATGCGATTGTAGGAACTCATGACGGCCATCGGATTGGCGTGATCGATGACATATTTGAAAGGACGGAGATACAGTTCGTGGAGCGTTCGTTCATCGATCGTCGTATCAATGAAACGACGCTGGTTCTCCTGTTCGTTGAGGGCGTAGTGCTTGATGGTCGCACCGACACCGGTCGATTGCACGCCGTTCACAAACGCCGCGCCGCAGACCCCGGTCAGATACGGGTCTTCGCTGTAGTACTCGAAGTTGCGTCCACCAAGCGGACTGCGTTTGAGGTTGATTCCCGGCGCGAGCAACAGATCGACGTTGTGCATGTTGCACTCCTCGCCGATCGCCCGGCCGACCTTGTGGATGAGATCGGGCTGGAACGTAGCTGCCATCGCCGCCGCGACGGGGAACAAGGTTGTTTCCGCCAATGCATTACGATCGAAGGCATCGGTTTCGGGATCTTTGATGTAGGCACGCAGACCATGGGGGCCGTCGCCGCACATGAGCGTCGGCAGACCGAGTCGCTCATTGCCGAAAAACGTCCAGTTGGTCCGGCCGTATGTCAGTTCCATCTTTTCCTCGATGGTGAGTCTGGGTAGCATCGTTTCGTGTGTTTTCATGGTGTCTCCTAGTCTTCGGTATGATCGTCGTAATCCATCAGTTCATCGGCCTGATAGACGCGGACGTAATCGATCTCCATGCTGGTCGGGAAGTCGTCGGGATCGACGCCGTTGACGCCGCCCCAGTCACCACCGACGGCGATGTTCATAATCAGGAAGAAGGACGCATTGAACGGCCAGACGTTGGATGTCGGGCAACTGCTGTAGCGATGGGGATCGTAGGTGTAGAAATTGTCGTCATCGACGTAGAAGTCGATGCGATCAGGCAACCATTCGATCTTGTAGACGTGGAACGCCGTCGTGACATCCTGGAAGGCCGTCGTGTTGCTGCCTTTCTGCGTGCCGACCTTGTGGTTGTAGATTTTGGTGTGAATCGTACCGTGGATGTTGTTCTCATTGTATCCGACATGTTCCATGATATCGAGTTCGCCACTGTTCGGCCATCCTCCATAACGTGAAAATAGCGGCATCATCCACAGTGCCGACCAGGTTCCCAGACCGCTCGGAATCTTGGCGCGAATCTCGATGATGCCATATTTCCATGCGGCTTTGTTCTGAGTTGTGATGCGACTGGAAGTATACTCCCAGCCGTTGTAATCTTCGTGACGGGCGATGATCTTGAGCGTGCCATCCGACACTTCGGTGTTGGTGTCTGTGTAAAACTGCAACTCGTTGTTGCCACCGCCTTCACCGTTGACTTCGTAGACCCATTTGCTACGGTCCAGTTCGTCGCCGTCGAACTCGTCCGACCAGACCAGCTGGTAGGTCAGTTCTTCGGCATAATCCTGGGGCGCGAAACAGATCGGATCGTCTTCGACGCACTTCCCGTCTTCTTCGTGGTAGCCGGGAATGCAGTTGAGTGGTTCCGTATCCTGTTCGCAGGCGGCGAGGGTAGTCGCCGCCCCGAACATAGTCAAAAGGAGAAAGAATTTGCGGATCATGTTATTCACCCGTGATGCCGGTCTGTTCGATGCCTTCGACGAATTGACGCTGCGCCACGAAGTAGATGATGAACAACGGGATCATGCTGATGATCGTCGCCGCCATGCGATACGCTTCGTTGATGCGGGCTTCGCCTTCCTGGCCGGGAATCGCCGGAGCACGGTTTTGGAACAGGGTGTCGAAAATACCCAGTTGCGACGGCAACAACACCATGTTGTCACCGATCAGCTGGTTGGTGACGTACGTCTCGTTCCAGTTCCAGACAAAGCTGAACAGGAAGACGACGACGATCGTCGATAGACTCATCTTGACGGTGATTTCCCAGAACTGCTTGAACGGTGTGGCACCGTCAATCTTGGCGGCTTCGTAGAGAACGCCGGGAATCATCCGGAAGAAGTTGTAGAAAATGAGGATCAGGATCGCACTGTTGACGCCCTGGCCGAAGAGGGCCATGACCATCTGCGGAATGACGGTCCCGATCATTTTGATGCCGGTCGACGACTGGACGCCGATGAACATCATGAAACGGGGGATGAAGATGATCGGCACGGGGACGATGAACGACACCAGGATCAAGGCGAACAGAATGCCCTTGAACCGGAACTGGTAACGCGCGAACGCATATCCCGTCAGCGCGCTGATGATCGTCTGGCTGACGGCCAGAACGGCGGAGAACCAGATCGAATTGAACAACGCCCGGAATCCGTCCATGACCGCCAATGCGATCCGGAAATTGCCGAAATAGATGGAGCGTGGAATGTAGTCGATCTCGACGTTGATGATGTCCTGGGGACTCATCAGACTGAGCGACAACATGCTGAAGAAGGGGAACAGGAACACATACGAGATGGTGATCAACAAGGCATAGACAACAACCTTGGCGACGACCTTTTCAATCGGACGACGTTTGATCTTGAGGTACTGGATCCATTCGTCGACCTTGGACATCCATTGGCGTACTCTATCCATCTTGTTTCACCCCTTTGCGTTCGAGTCGTTTTTCGCGAATCATTTCGAAGTTGCGTTTCTGGATGCTGGTCAGCTTGACTTCGATTTTCTCGCGTTTCGTACCGAGCACCAGGAATGCGATTCCAACGAACAGCAGCACGACCATTGTGTAGACGAGGGCGTAGGCACTCGAGAGACCGAGACCGCCCTGGAAGTTGTACATCGATTGTTGGATCAGCGTGAACACCGGGTTGATGGAGTACATACCGATCTGGACGATGGTGAAGATGGCGACGACAAGCGCCGTTGGACGGATGATCGGAATCGTGATCTTCCACAGGATCTGCCAGTTCGTGGCCCCGTCGATCTTGGCTGCTTCGAACAACGATTGATTGATCTTCTGCAACCCGTTGATGAACAGGATGATCGGGATACCGGTGAACCACAGCACCATCGTGAAATTTTGGAACAGACTCAGCATGATCTCCGCGAAGAACGGACTGTAGTTGTTGAGCATCGTGAAGATGATGTTCTCACTGAAATCGTCGAGCGTCGTCGCTTCGTTGTTGATCAGCTGGTCCATGACGCTTCCCGACAGCACGATGACGGGCAGGAAGAAAATCGTCCGGAAGCCGCCGCGGAATTTGATGTTGCGGTTGAGCAGAATGCCCAGGATGAAGCTGAAGATGACAATGGCGGGAACGTAGGTGATTTCCAGCGTAATGAACGAAATCATTGCCGGCACGAAGTCGATGTTGCCGAAGAAGGCGGTGATGAAGTTCTCCATCCCGATGTTGGTGTACTCCCAACCCAGACCCGTCAATTGGACGTCCTGGAAACTGAGGTAGATGGTGAAGAAGAAGGGTCCGACGGTGAACACCGCGAATCCGATCAGCCATGGGATGAGGAACGAATAGGCAATCAGATTCTGGTCATTGCTACGTTGGATCGCCTTGAGCATCTGACGATCGGATAGTTGTTTTTCACGTTTTGCCATGTCAATCACCCACCACTAAGAAGGATTCCGGGAATACCACGTCACCGTTGTACGTATAGGCATCCTGGGTGTAGTTGATGATGACATCAACCCCGTTGTCGTAATGATTGACGATGATGCCGTTTTCCACGACCGTGCGCGATACCCACTCGGCCCCAAGGGTCGGAGCAAGCGCCGTATTGACGCGGTTGTAGATGCTCTCGATCAGTTCCTCATAGAGTTCGTACTGCATCGAGTAGAACGAGCGACTGTTGGTATCGGTGAGCAGATAGGCCGGGTTCTCCGACAGGACGAAGTTGGGATAGACGTTGTAATCGATCATCCGGAGTACGTCGGCATCGGTGTAGAAACTGAAGTTCGAATACGGACCATACACTTCCATCGTGCCATGCAGCACCAGCTGCAAGAACGGCACCGTATCGGTTTCGATCAGGAACTGCGTACCATACACCGGTGCGCCGATGTAGCGGTCGGTATAGGCCCACAAGAAGCTGTTGGGCTGGTAGGCATTGATCAGTTTGTCGTCGGGGACCGCGGCAAATCCGTCGATGAGGATCTGCTTGGCATCGGCCCGCGAGGTATCATCGGTGTAGTCGGTCAGCAGCAATTCGGTCATCCCGGCGACACTGTAGGACTGAACACCGAGATCGTCGAACTCCTTGATCTGGTCGTGGAACCATTCGATGCTTTTCACCGGGCGGGCAAAATAGAAGATGCCGACCGGATAATCGAAGGTGTCAATCCAGCTGTACCACGTCGACGTATGACGGGCCGCGTTGCGACGCAAGGTCATCATCTCTTCGTTGATCCACACGTAATCTTCGTGGAAACTGATGTCGATGCCTTGGTCGTCATAGGATCGGATCAGATCCTCGAAATCGCGTTTGCGTCCGATGTCGCGGCTGAAATCGACGTCACGCGGGTCGCCCAAGGTGCGCCCGCCATCGTTCCAGCCGATCAATCCGGCATTGATGTTGGAGATGCCCAGACCGAGAATCTCGGCGAGCACGCGATCGACCCCTTCGGCGGATGTCGTGACCATGTTGGTGTAACCGGTGACGGCTTTCTCGACATCGCTCATGAAGAAATCAAGACGAATCGGAATGTCGTCGTAATCCGGTGTGAACTCCGTCAGCTGACCGTCGTCAATCAGATACTGTCGGTACGCTTTCGCCATGCCGACATAGTCGGCGGCCGGGCCAGTCGAACCATCGCCGGCAAGGAAGTCGTAGTGCATCCGGATGTCGAAATGATTGCGGTCTTCATAGAGCGTCAGGAAGCCCCAGCCACTCTTGTTGTAGACCTGCAGGTATTGCTTGTTGTATTCGAATCGCGGATAGGTGAAGTTGTAGTAGGTCAGGTTGTCTTCGGGCATGGCGATGATTTCCATGTGCTCATCACCGCTCGAAGCATAGGCGACGAAGGCTGCCTGCTGATCGCCGTGGGCCATGCCGAAGACCGGCATCGTCGGCTGTTTGAACGGCACGTACTCTTCACCATAGTTGTAATGAAGTTGATTTTGCGTGTAATTGATGCCATAGACTTGACCCTCGTAGGAGTCCAGCTTGACGTCGTTGTCCTCGAAGCGGATTAGCGTGCCGCTGCCGTCGGGAACCAGCGAGTAGCCGGGAATCTTGTACTTGAAGATCTCGTCGTCGCCATAATCGAGCTCGGCGAGGTCGAATTCTTCGTATGCGCCACCACTGGCGCCAAGGAACGGACTAAGGATCACGGCGGCGAGCACGTCGACGTCGTCGCCGGTAATCTCGTCGTCGCGGATTTCATACTCCACGCCGGTCTCGGTAAAATACACATGCAGTTTGATCTGGAGATCAATTTCGTCGAACTCGACATCGAGGCGGTAGTGACCCGGATCGCCGCTGACGGTCATCAGCTGGCTTTCCACGTCTTCGTATCCCGCGCTCGAGAGACGCTTGATGTTGTTCGACAAATCGTAGTATTCAATCGTCAAAAGCGAATTGGCAAATCCGGTGTAGGTCGTATTGAGACGGACTTCCTTGGGCCGGCAGGCCGCAAGCAGGTCGTCGTCGGTGGTTGTCAGTTCGGCTTGCAACAGTTCGAAGTCGCCGCGGCCGACAACGTCGCTGTCGGCGACGACATCGGTGCCGTCGAACTCTTCGATGCGAACGTTGTCAAGGAACACGGTTGTTTCGGTGATATCGCCACCGACATTGGCCAACAGGAAGGCCAGCGAGAAATCGGCCGCCGTGGCGTCGGTCAGTGTGAAGTCAAATGTGAACGTGGTCGCTTCCGTCGGGAGCGTCACCACTTCATCGACGTCGCTGGCGAGCGTGACTTGGATGTCACGACCGTCTCGAGCGTAAGCGTCGAACGACAAGCGGTACTGTTCGCCCTGTACGAGCGACAGGTCGTTGATGGTGAACGACACGTCATTTGCTGCCATCGTATCGGTCAGGTCTTCGACATCGAAGGCCGCCTCACCGATCAAGCCGAAGCCGGTGGACCCGGTGGTGCCGGCATCAAAGACGAAGGATCCGAAGGTACTCAGATCGACGTCTTCGAACTGCTCTTCATACAGATCGAGAACATCGTCGCACTGATCGTCGATGTCTCGAGCATACTCGAGATCGAGCCCGGTTTTCCAGGTGTAGTTGTTGCGTTTGTCGTAAATCGCGATGGTGTCGCGTGATTCACGGAAATAATACTTGAAATGAGTCGTTTCATACAGGAATTCCAGATCCGTCGGTTCGGTGATGTCATAGACCACTTCTTCCGGCGGTTCCTTGGTGTCGCGGTTGGTCGGCACGTAAACGGCGCGAACGGCGACAAACGAGGTGGCCAGCAATGCGATGATGCCGAATCGTACGATCAGTCGATTAATTGAAAACACTGCGGAACGCCTCCCCGAAGAGACCGATGATGAATTGAATCAATTGGTCTCCCATGATTTGAATGAATGCGAAGAGCACGCCGGCGATCAGCATGAACAGAATCGTCAGCAGATAGCTCTTGATGGTTTCACGAATGGTGTAATTGTGCAGTTCCTGGACGGCAAGGAAGAGCAGGGTACCAGTTCCGCCGAGACCGGCCCAGACGACGATCTGCAAGATGATCACCTCGTTGAAGGTCACGTAGTAACTGAGGAACCAGACGATCGTGTAAGCAATCGTGAGCGGCATCAAGGAATACATGACACCCTTGTAGATTTCACCGACCGTTCCTTCCCCGTCGTTGATCGACGTGACGAGATAGTTGGACAGGATGAACAGCACGAACAAGGCGAAGAAGCCAATGATGATCGCGCCTAGGTCCATGTCCGCCGCTTCGACGAACTGGAAGATGAAGCCCTTGTTCATCGTGTAGTTGAGATAGACCACGAAGAACAACAGGAACAACACCGTGGCGCCGAAGTAACTACCTCGTTTGTTGCGTTTGACGTAGTAGAAACTGTCGAGCGGATGTTTGAAGAAGTTGAACGTATAGAGCACGTCATCGATCGGTTTGATCGCTGCCACCTTCTTCAACTTGGCAGTTGGCGTCGCGAGATACTGATAGTGTTTGTTCGTCTGTTTGACGACGATCCACACAACGGTGAACACGATGACGCCAATCAGCACATACGGCAGATTCTGCTGGATCGCGACGTTGCGGACTTCCCAGTATGCTTCGGAGTACATCCAGCGGTTGCCGGACAGTTCGAAGTGGGTCAGGCTTTCGGCGTATTCGCCCTGGCTGAACAGGTTGCGGCCGATCTCATTGTGGGCCAGCACGCTCAACTGGTTGAGCTTGAGCACTTCTTCCCAGGACTCGACGGCGGCGGCGTATTGGCCGTCCTGATAATACGTCAGGGCGGTGTAGATTTCCTGCGAGTAATCGGTTGGCGTATAGCTCTGGATGAACGCCTTGTTCCCGTCCAGGGTCCAGATCCGACCGTCCGAGTCGATGGCGATCGAGTTGAGTTCGCTGTACAGTCCCGATACGTCTTCACTCGCTTCATCGGCACCGAACGCGAAGATGAACGAACCGTCGGCCGTGAAGATCATGATCAGACCGGCTTCATTGGCGGCGTAGATGATCCCGTATTGATCGGTGTAGACGTCGATCAGACCGAGATCCACGTTGTAGTTGGTGTCGATCGAGCTCGAACCGTTGGTGTTGTGTTTTTGCACGTTGCTGATGTTCTCACCGATCGAGGTGGAATACTTGATGCCGTTTTGGTCGACGTAGACGTTGGTGAAACTGATCGGATTGCGGTCCGACAGCTGCTCGAGCTGGCGATCGCTGAAGATCAGGTTCTGAAACCGCTGGGTCGGCGTCAACACGACTTTGTTGGTGGCGAAATACCCAAGGAACTCACCGCTCGATGACATTTGAATGATACCATCGAAGACACCCTCGGCGACAATGTACATGTTGTCCTGATTGTCCACGGCAACCTTTTTCGGATTGAACGTGGTGACCTCCAGGCTGACGCTGTCGGGTTTGGTGAATTTCTCGAGGAAGGTGCCGTCGAGCTGGAACCGGAAAATTGCTTCGGCAGCCGAATCGGCAACGTAGAGTTCGTCATCCTCGGTGATGAAGATTCCGCGTGGTGAGACAAACTCCGCATAGGTGATTTCCCGGACAACCTCGCCAATCGACGGATCGTAGACGACGATCCGCTGGTTACCGGTGTCGGCAATGTACAGCAAGTCGTCTTTGTCGAGATGAAGGTCTTCCGGACTATCCAGACCGAGATTGAGAATCGTCTGGTCCGGCAGATAAGCATCCTGCGTGACGACGAAGAACCCTTTGCGGTCCCGTGTCACCGTGTAGGTCGTCGCGCTCGAAGCGTCGACGGGTGTAAGTGAAACAATCGACAACAAGAAAACGAGTATGGCAGACAGGAGAATCTTGAACTCTTTCATCATTTGATACCCGAATGACTCATCGTGTCCATGACACGGGATTGCATGATGACGAAGATGATCAGGTTCGGCAGGAACATGATCAGACCGGCGGCGGCTGCCATGCCCGCTCCGGCGATGCTGACGGCTTGGTTCGCCGTCAGGGTGGTGAGGTAGAAGCTGAATGTTTTCTTGGTCTCGGTGATGATGTAGAGGTTGGAGCTTTCGGTCGAGTTCCAGATCATCTGGAACGTCAGGATCGCGACCGTCGCAAGCGCCGGTTTGATGAGCGGAATGATGATTTTCATGATGATGTGCCAGTCACCCGCCCCATCGACTTTGGCCGCTTCGACCAGTTCGTCCGGCACCTGATCGATGAACTGCTTGACCAGGAACAATCCGACCGGCATCGCAAGATAAGGTAGAATGTGAACGATGAACGTATCGTTCAACCCGATCGTATCGATGATCAGATAACGGGGAATCGCAACGGCGATGGCGACGAACATGAGCGCCGTCTGGTTGACGCTGAACAGGAATTTCTTGAGTTTGAACTCCTTCTTGCTGAGCGCGTAGGCGGTCATCGTCGTGATCAGGAGTGTCAGGGTGATGGCGATCACGGTGACGATTACCGAGTTGACAAGATAGCGCATCATCGGCACACCAGTGCTCGATGCGGCGCGGAACAGATCCGTGAAGTTCTTGAACGTCGGTTTCTGCACCAAAAAGCGCGGCGGGAACATGAACAGCTCGTCGAGCGGTTTCAGCGATTGACTGAAAATGTAGACGACGGGCAGCAGCATGAACACGGCCATGGGTACGAGGATCAAATAGAATTTCAGTTGATTGCGGTCAAATCGCTTGGGATTGACATTCATTGCTTTGATTGCCATCTGCGATCACCCCTTGTCCCCGAACAGCGCGTACGCGACGCGGCTGAACATGAATACGATGAGCAGCAGCACGACGCTGATGGCGGCTGCGTAGCCCATTTCATATCGGATGAAACCGAAGTCTTCCATGTGGTTGATGATCAACTGTCCGGAATACTGCGGCGTCGGGTTCTGACCCGACAGTGCGACGCCGATGTAACCGCTGTTGAAGGCGCCGACGATGGCCATGACGGCCCCGAACAGCATCTGCGGTTTCATCTGCGGAATGGTAATGTAGATGATTTCCTGGAAGCGGTTCTTGATGCCGTCGACGAGCGCCGCTTCATACAGCGTCTTGTCGACGTTGAGCAGACCCGCGAGCATGGCCAGGAAGCCGATGCCCATGCTGCTCCAAAGCGATACCAGAATCATGATGTTGAGCAGATACGCCGGGTCCTGGAGGAACTGAATCGCTTCGTCGATGATGTCATTCGACAGCAGGATGGCGTTGATGTACCCCGATGTGTCACCGGAGAACATCGTGCGCCAGACGACGGTGATGAAGACGCCGCCGACCATGCTGGGGGTGTACATCGCCAGGCTGATCCATTTGCGCGGAGTCGCTTGAATCTGCGACAGCATCCAAGCCATGATGAAGCTGAGGATGTATCCGCCGGGACCGACGATGAACGAATACTTGATGGTGTTGGGAATGACGTAACGCAGGAAGTTTTCATCTTGCGTGACGAGAATGACGTAGTTGTAGAATCCGAACAAGTCGGCCAGACGCGGTGCTTCGATCAGATTGAAGTACGAGAACGACAACGCGCCGGAGACGAGGATCGGAATGATGATGAACGTCGAGAACAGGAGGACGTAGGGAAGCAACAGCAAGAACGTCGATATCTTGTCGCGTCGTTTGGAAATTCGTTCGTAATCACCGACGTTTTGCTTGTTCAAGGTGGTCTGCATTAACTGTCACCCGCCCCTTCTGCCATCTGTTCACGAATCCAGTCGACATCGCGAATGGTGTATGGCCTGAGAATATTTCCTTCGGCGTCAAGATAACCGAATTCGGTCATCTTGCGCGTGATTTCACGGTTGATGATGATGACTTGACGGTCGATGGCGACCCGGACCGGCACGCCGTCGAAGGTGACGGTGTTCCAGATGTCCGACAGACCGCGTTCGAGCATGTACTGACCCGGGGTGCGCGGAACGTCGCGGAGCCACGTGATCTGCTCGAGGATGATCTGCAAATCGTCGTTGTCGAGCGGGGTGTTTTCGACCGCGTTGATGTTGCCGCTCAGCCAGAGGAATTCCGGTCCGTACGTCGATTGCAACGTGTAGGCGAATTCGGTCTGGGTTTCGGTTGACATCCACCACTTCATGAAGTCCCATGCGGCTTCCTGGTTGTCGCTGTCCTTGAACATGACACCGCCGGTGCCGTTGCCGACGAACCAGCGTTCGACGGTATCGGTCTCCTCGTTGTAGATGCCGGGATAGGGGGCGATTTCCCACTGTCCGACCAGTTCGGGAGCGGCGTTCTTGAGCTGCATGTAGATGTTGAAGTCAATGATGCCGACGGGCAACTTGTTGTACCGGAACGAGTTGTAGAAGAGCGGCACCTGTTCCGGCAGGCTGTACGTCGTGTACAGTTCACCAAGCAGTTTCAATCCCTCGTAGGATTCCTCGCTGTTGATCGTCGTCGACAGTCCGTCGGGACTATAGAGCGTGCCGCCGTTTTGGAAAATCAGCGGCGTGGTCTGATAGAACCATTTGAGCGAGGTGCCGCCGCTCGTCGGATAATAGAAGTTCATGTCGTAGCGTTGCAACGTCGGCAGGATGCCGACGACGTCGTCCCAGGTATCGGGCACGTCGAGGTTGAGCGCGTTGAAGACGTCCTTGCGGTAGACGAGGGCGTGGAACTCGAGCGTTTCAGGCATCGCGTAGACGCCGTCTTCGAGGATGTAGGGAACCATCGCGCCGGGGGCGAAATTGTTGGCGTACATCCAGAAGTCATCGAACTCGCTGAGGTCCTGGAGAGCGCCGCGAATCGCCAGATCGAACGGCATGTAGCTGAGCAGTCCGAGCGCGACGTCCGGCGTGTTGCCGGCACTGTTGGCGAGGATCAGTTTGTTGGGATCGGGCATGACGCTGATCTTGACCTCGACCCCGTTTTCGGCAGTGAAGTTGGCATCCGCCATCTTCTGCATGATGTCGACGTAGGTGATCGGTCGGTTGACCCATACGTCGATTGCGTCTTCGTTGTTTTCAATGCGGAACTTGTCGCTGAAATAACTGTTGATGAAGCCGTCCATCGAACTCAGCACACGACGGAAGATGCCCGCCGTGGGACGGTTAAACTCGTCGTTGTTGGAGACGTAGAAGGCGTTCAGGAACAGCTGTTGGTTGTTAAGGTTGTCCAGCGTGTTCCCCAAGAGCAACGTGACGCTCTGGGTTCCGCTGTACAGGTTGTTCAGATAGAGCGGCAGTTCGTCGGGGTCTTCGAGCATCTTCTCGAATTCGAAGGCCGCCTTTTTGAGGTTGGAGAGGGTGGTGGACAAGTCATCCTTGTCGGAGTAGACCGACAGATCGACGACCGTCCGGCGGATGATGGCGTAATAACTGAGGAGATAGGTTTCCGTTTCCGGCAGGTACTTGGTCAGTTCCCACGTCCGGTCGCGGTCGATGTCTTTGCCGGTGATCTTGATGATGTCTAGCGCGAACTGGTTGATGTGGTCGATCAACAGTTGAATGTCGCGCAGGTGACGACTGAGTGCGGCTTTCTCGGCACGGAACGTGATCGTGTGCGTGCCGGCTTCCAGATAGACCTGATAGGGATTGCCTTCCTCATCTTGCAAGGTGTGGTTGTCCCAGTTGGTCGGGGTGTGCGGGATGCCATAGGAGAGGAACTCCTGATAGGGTACCTCGCCATTGATCTTGACCGATCGGAACACGTCGAAGTCGGTCTTGTAGTTGGCGAAATGAAGCGTCAGATCGTACATGCCGCTTTGCTCGACTTCGACTTCGTAGGTGACTTCCTGCCCGGCTTTGTACCAGGCGTTGCCATCGATGACGTTGAGTTTCTTGTAGACCGTGTCGTACGGATCGAGACTCGGGTCACCGAAAGAGAACAATCGAACGTAACTCGAGTTCTTTTCCGTGTACTCGATGGCATTGATGTAGATCGATGTCGGATCGGCTTCGCCACTGTGCATCGCCGTGTATTCCGCATAGGTCGGAATGTACTCCGGCGGAGCAACGGTCATGTCACCAAGCATCAGACCGCCGCTGGAGACATTCTCGATGGTGATCGTGTTGATGCCCTCGTCAAAATGGAAGAGCAGCGGTTCGTTCGTCGTGTACGTGTTGTTGTACAGTTCGAGGGGGCGCCATTCTTCGATTTTTTCCTGCTGCGGCAACGATTCGTCGCCATACGTGTCAACGGTGAATTCCTTGGTGCGGTCGCGCCAGTACAGCACGACATCGACGGTGCGGGCATCATCGAACTGGAACTCATCGTTGATGGCGACACTGACGGTGACGTTGTTCAGCACCTGACCGACGACGATGTAGTCGAGATTGATGTTGTAGTAACCGGCCTCGGCGATGTCGACCTGATAGGTCGCGCTCATGTCGGTCGAGACGTCGGCCACCTTCGCTCCGGTGTATCCGTAGCGCTCGGTGTTCTCGGCGCTGATGAGCTCGGCATCTGCGGATGGGAGGCTGTAATCAATGGTCACGTCCTCCAGAAAATCATAATAGGTGTTGCGGGGATTGTCGAGGCTGTCTTGAAGTATGTCAAGGGCTACAAGATAATCGTTGATGGTGACATCTTCACTCCATTCCTCGAGGTCGCTGTTTTGAAACGGTTGGAATATGAACATCGCGATGATCGCCACTAGGATCACCGTCATTCCGCCCTGAATCAATCGTCGTTTCATCGAATCTCCTCCTTGTACCAAAAAGAAACGGCCCCGAAGACCCCGTCCTCGGGGCGTTTCCATTGGAAAATCGTTGCTAAGGTGTTGCGCTAGTGATTATTGAAAGTCTTCTTCGGTGTATCCGTAGAACCGGATCAAGCCTTCTTGCATGCCTTCGAACGATTCGGCGAAGCGTGCATTGGCGTCTTCGTTCCAGGTCGCGAGGTTACCGAGGATCGTGTTGACGAAGTCGGCGTCCCCCTTCTCTACACCGCCGTTGATGTCGGCGTTCCAGTAGTTTTTCCACTCGTAGAGATTTTCACGACGCGTTCCTTCGACGTTGTAGAAGTACGGGAAGGATTTGTCGCTGATGTCCCAGAACTGACCTTCTTCGTAGATGCGGAGAACTTCATGGAAGCCCGGCATCAGACTTTGGTCGGCGAAGCGCTGGTGTTTTTCCGGAGTGTACCAGATTTCCATCTGTTCGTCGAACAGATCACCGGTGACGACCGGGAAGCTGTCGTTCAGAGCCGAGCTGGTGACGCCGTTGGCTTCGTCGGTGAACTCACCGGCGGCACGGACTTCCCAGCTGCGGGAATCGGCGATCCAGAACGATGCGAAGGTGTAAGCGATCTTGATGCGCAGTTCTTCTTCTTCGGTACAGGCGATGTCGCCATCGTCGAGGCAGTAGTTGTAGACCGCCATCGGGTCGAGGACGATGCCGACGGTGTTGTCGACGTAATCGGTCGCGGGACGCGGATAGATGTCCCAGTCGCTCGATTTACATGCGCCCCACCACGGGTTTTCCGGATCGATCGGAGTCGCACAGTCGCCCATCATCCACGGGTCGCCTTCGAGGGTCAGAAGCTTGTTCTCGAGGAAGAACTTGTAGCTCCACCACCAGCCGGCGTCCATGAATTCCTGGCTCGGGCTGCCGCCCCACAGTGAATGTTCGTTCCACTCTTCCAGATACGGAATGAGGTCGCGGACTTCGGTGCTGTTGAGATCAACATAGTCGCCGGTGCCGTCGTATTCAAACAGTTGTTTGTGGACGGTGTTGCTGCCGGTTTCCAAAATGCGCAGCGGGGTGTCCATCGAACCATAGAACACGTCTTCTTCGCTGTTGGCGATGAAATCGGTGTAATCGTCGATGTCCCAATCGGGATCGGGCACGTCGAGGTTCTGGGTTTCGGCCAGTTCCTTGTTGACGTAGATGCCCCACGGCAGGATGTACTGCGGGAGACCGCCTTGGAATCCGTAGTAGTTCATCATTTCCATGATCGACGGGTTCATGGCTTGATACAGGGGATCGTCTTCGAAACGAGACAGATCGGCGACGATGCCTTTTTCGATGTCACCCGGCAGGTCGACGGTTGCCCAGATGCCCGGATGGGCTCCGTGTTCCGCTTCGTAGTTCGCAAGTTCCTGCGCCCAGATGCGGCCACCGTCGGTGGGTCCGCCCGCAACGGCCAGGACGTTGATCTGGACGTTCGGGTAAATCTGATTGAACTCCTTCGCCACATAATACGCGGCGGCGTCGTTCTGTGCCAACAAATCTGCGGTCGTCAGATTCTGGTTGCCGATGTCTTCCCAATATGTTCCGGAGCCACTCCAGAGCATCAGGTCGATGACACCACTGACTTCCGTGTCGAGTCCTTCGTACTGTTCCTCGGGGGTGCCATTACAGGCGGTGAGGCCCAGCGCGATCACTGCGACGGTTAATACCAATAGTAACTTCTTCATCTTTACCTCCATAATATTTTTTTGTATCTTGTAGCCTTAGTTGTATGTCAAGCCGTATCCGAACGGATACTGCACCAACATCTCATCGTAATCCTCGCGATTCGAGGTGTAGCCGACTTGTTCGAATGTCGCCGGCCAGGTGAAACTGAGGGTTCCGTGGAAGTCGTAATCCCCGAACAGCACATCGGCGATGCCGGCGCCTCCTTCGGTTCCGGGCAGCCAGGCGGCGACGAAACTGTCGAAGTGATCGAGATGGTCTTCCAGGAGCAGCGGTCGTCCGCTGATCAGAATGCCGACGACGTTCTTGCCGGCGGCTTGGGCCTGAGCGGCAATCGTCAGCGCGGCGGCGTTACCAACGTGGGCGTTGCCACCGGTGAGGGTCAGGTTGTCGTTGTCCCCCCAGCCTTCGCTGTAGGGTGTTTCGGCCAGTACCACGACCACGGTATCGGCGGCGGCGACCGTGTTGACCAACGTTCCACCATTCGCGGCGAGCACTTCGGTGAACGCGTCGAGGATGCTGCTGCCGACGCCAAGGTCGGCGTCTTCGGTGCCTTGCCAGAACCGGGTCCACCCTCCGGATTGATATCCGACGTTGTCGGCGCCGGGACCAAGCAGATAGATGGTGTCGTTCTTGTCCAAGGGCAGCGAATCGTTGTCGTTTTCCAGCAACACCAGTGATTTTCTCACGGCGTCGCGCGCGAGTGCGGCGTGATCGTCGGAATACAGATGACTGTCGTCAAGACGGCGGAACGGATCGTCGAACAATCCCCGTTTGTGCTTGATCTGGAGAATCCGACGGACGGCGTCGTCGATGCGTTCTTCGTCGATGCGATTGCCTTCGACCGCTTCGACGATCAGTTGCATCGCCTGTTCCCAGTCGTAGGGTTCCATCAACATGTCGACACCGGCATTGATGCTCAGTACAATCTGATCTTCGAAGTCGCCCGGCAGCTGGTGAATGGCGTTCCAGTCACTGATGATGAACCCTTCGAAGCCCATGTCTTCCTTGAGAATCTCGGTAATCCAGTACTGACTGCCGTGCATCTTGGTGCCATTCACGCTGCTGTAGGAAATCATGATCGTGTCCACGCCAGCTTCGACGGCTTCAATGTAGGGCGCCATGTGGATGTCAATGACATCCTGACTGAGCATCACACTGTTGCCTTGATCGACGCCACCGGAAGTTCCACCATCACCGAAGTAATGTTTGGCTGTGGCGATCACGTCGAGATCCTGATAACCGAGAATCGCCTGCGCTGTCAAGTTGTCGTGGATGATCGGATTTTCGCTGAATCCTTCGTACGTCCGTCCCCACCGGATGTTCTGTACCACCGACAGCGCCGGGGCGAAGTTCCATTGGATGCCGGTCACAAGCATCTCGCGGGCCGTGGCAGCGCTGATGTCGTACATCAGTTGCGCGTCATTGGCGGCACCGAGGCCGATGTTGTGCGGAAAGATCGTCGCACCGTAGAGATTGTTGTTGCCGTGAACGGCGTCGATGCCGTACAGAAGCGGAATGCCGGCGTCGGCGTCAAGCGCCGCCTGCTGGTAGGCTTCGTACATCGCGAACCACTCGTCGGTGGTGTTGTCGTAGGCCGACGGATGGGATCCGCCACCCGACAGGATCGAGCCGATGCCATACGTCTCGACTTGGCCTGGGGTGATGCTCGAGCGTTCGGCCTGAATCATCTGCGCCGCTTTCTGTTCGAGCGTCAAGGTGGCAAGCAACTCTTCGACCTCCTCGATGCAGGCGTCGCCGAGTCCGTCACAAAGCATTGGTTCCGGATCGGGATCGTCACTGCAGTCGCGGTGCGTCGGGAACTGCTCACAGTCGATCGTGTTGTCGATCGGTTCTTCGTCCGCCGTGCACGCGCTCAGCGTGACGGCGGTGAATATACTCAACAGCAAAATCAGTTTTTTCATTGGTTGAACTCCTTCATGTCGATGACGCCGCGGTCGACCAGGGCCCGGAAGTTCCAGCCGCTGAAGGCATCGGCGACTTTGTAACTCCAGAACACGTGTCCGGTCGTTTGGCGCATGGCAGTCAGCTGGGCCGAGGCGTACTTGGCGAGGTTGGCGTCGTTGTCGTCTTGGCTGAGATGTCCGTTCATGCGGAGTCCCAGGCTCCATTCACCGACGATTACGGGAACGTAGCGTTCCACGTCAGCGAGGAGTCTTGTGCGTTTCATGGCATGTTTGCAGTGTTCTTCGATCGTGTAGTCGAACAGACTGTGATCGAAGCACTGGTACATGTGGGTGTCGAGAATGACGTTGGTGAAATCGTTGGTGGTGAAGAACTCCTTCCACTTCTTGAAGCGGAACCCGTCGTGCATCACGATGTAACGCGTCGGATGGATCTGGCGCAGACGCTGGTAGCTGCGCACGTAGAAATCCTGCAGCAGTTCCAGATCGATCGAGATGTGCGGTTCGTTCAGCAGTTGGATGCTGTGGAAATGGGGCATGTCGTTGTAGCGCTCCATCACGAATGCCAGGATGTCGATCGTGGTGTCGATGTTGGCGGGGTCCTTGGGCCAGTCGATGACATGCTGGATGCCGCCGTTGTCGAAGCCGTTCTGACAACCCGGCGCCGTGTGCAGATCAAGCATGAAGTCGAGTCCGACGTCTTCGATCATCGCCAGCGCGGCGTCAAGTGCTTCCACACTGCGGTGATAGACACCTTCGCCGCGAAGCCACCAGGGGATCGGAATGCGGACGAGATTGACTCCGGCATTCTTGAGCCACTCAATGTCATCACGGGTGATCCAAGTCTTGTAGTGCGCTTCGAGCCGCTCGTCCTTGTCGGCGAGTTGCGTCGAGAAGCAGGTTTCATCGTGGCACTTGTCCTTGGTGCCTTCGAACAACGAGCGTTTCATCCACCGTTCGAGAACGAACCAGCCACCGAGATTGACGGCGCGCAGTTTGTTCACTTGTCCTCCAAAAGGAGGGTCGCGATCGAATGCGCCGCGAGGGTCGTTTGATAGGTTTGCTCACCCAGCGCGATGCGGACTTCCTGCGCTTGGTCGGTTTCGTTGAGCACCACGAGCGCAATCGTGCCGTCGGTGTTTTGGAATGCCGTCGATTGCAACACCGGGTGGCTGTTGTCGTTGCCGATGCGGACGGCATCGGGCCGGATGTATTTGCTGAAGTGTCCGATGTAGTAGTAACTGCTTTGATGGACCAGTTTCTCTGGGAACACGTCGACGATGATCGGCGCGTCGCAAAGATTGTTGACGTGATTGGGACCGCCGGTGTTGTCGAGGAACAAATTCCAGTCGATGTAGCCTTGACAGAAATTGTTGAAGTCGCCGATCATGTTGCGAGCATAACGTTCGCCGGTTTTCCAGCTCTTCCAATGGACGCCGCCTTCCTGACAGCCTTCGGTGAACAAGAGGCCCTTGTCGGGAAACAGTTCGTGAACTTTGCCGACGTTTTCGAACTCCTCACTGACGTACCAGTGGAAGGCCGTGCCCCAAACGTATTGGGCGGCTTCGGGGTCGTCCAATACCGCTTTGGCGCGTTCGACGATGACGTCGCGATTGTGATCCCAGATGAGGATGTTGACGTCCTTGGCGCTCGACTGTTTCATCGTCGGGCCGAGATAGTTCTTGACGAAGTCGCGTTCGTCCTCGCCGGTGTAAGTGCAGGAGTCCCAGCGTTGGACGGCGGCCGGTTCATTCTGAACGGTGACGCCCCAGATCGTCAGACCGCGCTTGCGGTATTCTTCGACGAACCGGACGAAGTAGTCGGCCCAGGTTTGGTAATACTCCGGCAGGAGTTTCCCACCGTGAATCATCGAGTTGTTGTCTTTCATGAAGGCCGGTGGACTCCACGGGCTACCCAGCAATGAAATCGGTCCGGCGAACGATTCGGCGTCCTTGATCAGCGGAATGACCCATTGCTCGTCACGGCTGATGTCAAAGGTCTTGAGATCCTTGTCGCCTTCGTCGATGTAGGTGTAACTGTGAAGACTGAAGTCGCAACTGTGGATGCTGACGCGTCCAATCGTGTAGCCGAGTCCCTCCTCGGGATCGAAATAGTCCTTGATCGCCTGCATCCGCTGGGTCTTGTTGATGCGGGCGAGGTTGTAGGCACTCGATTCGGTGAAGGCGCCGCCGAATCCAAGCATGGTCTGATAGGTGGATTTGGGGTCGAGTCGGATGTCGACCGATTCCACCGGAGTTGGTTTCAGTGTATCTTTGTGCAGCCGTTTGTCGGATGCCTGTTCGGTACGGATGATGGTTGCCATGAGCATGTTCCTCCCCTAGAAGTAGATGTCGATTGTCTTGACGGTACGGTTGCGGACGGCTTCGGCAAGCGAGCCGCGAATGGCGTCGACTTCGTTGCCGTCCACCACATAACGGTCGATGGCGAAGTCGGGATCAAAGGTATCGATATGACTCTCGTTGTGATACGTGACGCGAATCGTGCCGAGGAACGTGAATGTCACCGTACCATCGGTGAAGAACTCCTTGGTGAGAATCGGACGCAGTTGCAGCGTGAGTTCGTTGCCGTCCATGACGAACGGCTGTTTGCCGTACATCATCAGCGCCCAGATGGAGAGCATTTCGGCAGTCGACCCACTGAGGCGGGCGACGTAGCCCTGACCGCGGACGAACGGATCGGGATTGATGCTGGAAGCGATGAAACTGGAGTTCTCCAGCGTCGACCGCCCATAGACAGCGGGATCCATGAAAATCGTCAGATTGGTCCGTATTTCCTCGAAAAACTCCTGGTACAGTCCGGCCTTGAGCAGCCCGAGCAGATATTTGTAGGTCATGTGGAGGAAGTTCGATTCGCGCTCCTGCCATCCTTTGGTGAAACTGCGGCCGCGACCGATTTCGTTCGATTCGGCGTCGAGGAACTCGCTGGTCTTGTAAAACTTCAGTTCATGGTCGTAGATGTTCGACGCCTTGATGCGGCGGAACATCGATTCTTTGGTGTTGTGGGACTTCATCACCTTGAGTGCCCGGGCCGGGGCTTCAAGGTAGAATGGCAGCGCCCGCAGTTTGAACTGCGTGGGGCGGACGGTCGGAAGACCGTAGTTGCCGATGTGCGGTTTGCCGCGCTGGATGACCGGCTCATATGCGGTGACGTCATGGACCAGATAGGTCGGATAGATGCCGTTACCGAGACGGTGGGCCTTGGTCAAGGCATGATCGATCTTGTGATCCATCGCTTCGAGAAGACTGAGGATCGCATCGGAATCCGCGTATTCCAACCCGCTGGTGTGGAAGCGGATCGCCGCGCGATAGGCTTCTTTCGCGTCGTTGATTTTCTGCCAGAAATGGAAGTCGTCCGTGATGGCGTCGAGCGCACTGGCAAGGTCCTTCATGAAGGCGATGAACTCCGCCGGCAGTTTGAACGATACGGATGCATCGAAATGCGAGATCAAGAAGCGGACGACGCGTTTCAGTTCGATCGTCTCGCTGACGCCGCTGCCGAATAGTCCGGGCAGTCCGTTCATGGCGTCGTTCCAACCGGGTTTGTCGGCTTCCATTTCGATGCCGATGCCGCTGGGGTCGAGACTGGCGATCTTGTTGACGGCGAGCACGAGCAGTTTCTCGTACAAGGACCCGTACACGGTCGCACCCGTTTCACTTTGCAGCCAATGGGCACGGTTCGGATTCAATCCAAGTCGACGGATTTTCTCTTCGTCGTTATGGAGCAGGCTGCCGTAGCGACGCACCTTGCCATCGGCGGTAAGACAGATTTTCTCATCACGCGGAAGCACGTAATTCGGGCTGTCGAAATATTTGTAGGTCACATCGTTGAAGAGTGCGTGTTCCATCTGATCGGGATAGATTGCTTCGAAGTTTTCGACCAGATCGAGAATGTAGGTCCAGTGATCGATCCAGTACCCTTCGGCGAAGTGCGCTTCAAAGCGTTGTTCGGCATGAGCGAA
Source organism: uncultured Mycoplasmatota bacterium (assembly GCA_913062645.1). Taxonomy (GTDB): domain Bacteria; phylum Bacillota_I; class Bacilli_A; order Izemoplasmatales; family Izemoplasmataceae; genus Xianfuyuplasma. The sequence goes on along the minus strand of CAJXVW010000001.1, from coordinate 466,571 downwards.
GATACGTGCGAACAGTTCATCGTCGGAGAGATCGCTGGTGATATTGTGGTTGGCCATCGTGTTGATGATGCTGCCGGGTGTGAACGAATTCATCAACAAAGCGGTCATCGTGGCGTCGCCGCCGAACAGCTCGGTCGCAAGATCACGGGCTTGTTGCTTGTCGGCGATGGCGAACGTCGATCCATCTATGGACAGCGGGTTGAACCCGTCGGCTTGGATCAGCGATCCGAACATCTTCATGTTGAAGTCGCCGACCAGTGGATTGAGCAACGTGTCGCTGCGCCGGTTTTGACACACATCCCGGAAACTGCCGTTGCCCTGACTGTAGAACTCTGGGGCGATCGTGAAGTAGTTGTAATCGCGCTCAAGATCGCCATGGCGACGGGAGAACAGATGATAGACGAAGTTCTTGTCGGAACCCTCGATGATCATCGGGTAGCCGCCGCGCAGCATGTTGTCGAGATAGTTTTGTTTGATGTAATCGTCAAAGATCGGAAATGCCGTTTTGGTCGCCACTTCATCAAGCAGTTCGTCAATGACGAGGGCGGCGTCGAGACGCGCTTTGTCGACGGCATCGTCGGAACTGATTGCGGGGGCGATTTCAACGAGGTAGTCGGGGCAGTGAATGTGCCCGATCAGCGTATTGATGCGAACCGTTTCACCGGCATTCAGTGCGACGTCGAGGGCGGTGAAACCGACCGGGATCTTATTGGCGGTGACCTGCTCCGAATCACAAATGTCCTTCAGGCTCGTCTGTTCGAAATGACGGGCGCGTCGTTTGGTCGTGTCGGTTCCGAACACCAACCGTTGGTCGACGATCGGACGCTGCAACTCACCGTTGACACTGGACACATAGAAGTTGCCATCCTCAATCTCCACCACTTCCGCGGTGTCGGCCGAGGAGCTGCGCATGCGATAGAAACCAACATTGTCATCCAAGCGGTAGACTTCCATCCAGCTGCGCATCAGGTTCGTCAGCATCTTCATGCTGTGCTGGCTGACACCGGTCGGCAACAACTGACTGAGCCCGTCGATCAGTTCGAACGCGATGGGTTCATCGTTGAGATTGGTGATGTTGACGACGCGGACAAGTGCCGCGATGTTGCGATTGGGAAGACCGAAATAGGTGACGGTCGTCTTGAGATTCAAATCGTGGTTGGTCTCCTCGATGGTGAACTCGCTGCGTTTGATCCGCAGACGACGGGTGGTGTGATCGTCGTTCTCGGCAAACAACTCGTGGGTCTTGCCGTCGATCTTGACGAATGTCCGAAAACCGTCGGTGCCGACGGTTTGATATGCTTTGACTGCGGGGGAGAACTCAAGAATCTGGCGATCCTTGTTCTCGATCCCGAAACTGGCGATGCCTTGCCCGCGGTTGACGTAGAACGCCCACAGGGGGATTCCTCGCTTTCCTGCCATGCCCGGCAGGAAGCTGGAAAACGTCTTTTTCTTATCGTACTGTTCAATGATGAATTCATTGTTATCGAAATGGTAGTCTGTCATGGTCGCACTCCTAATGTAGTCTGAAAGATTAAATTACATTTAATCTCTACTAAAACGATTTCGATTTCATTATACAATAAATGTAAGCGTTATACAATAGCGTTTTCGTAATTTCTCGAAAATCTAAATAACAATTGGAAGATTCCAAAAAAAAGAACCCATTAAATGGGTTCTTTGTAGGTCGTTTTGATTATCCGATCGAGCCTTCCATCTCAAGTTTGATGAGTTGGTTCAGTTCGACGGCGTACTCCATCGGGAGTTCCTTGGCGAACGGTTCGATGAAGCCCATGATGATCATTTCCGTCGCCTGTTCTTCGGTCAGACCACGGCTCATCAGGTAGAACAGCTGCTCTTCGGAGACTTTTGAGACCTTGGCTTCATGTTGAACCTGGGCTTGGTTATTGAGAACGATGTTGTAAGGCAGGGTGTCGGATACCGACTGATCGTCAAGGATGATCGTGTCGCATTCGACGTTGCTCTTGGCGCCGATGGCGTTCTTGCCGTGCTTGATCATGCCACGGTAGTTGACGCGACCGCCTTTGGCGCTCATCGACTTGCTGATGATTTTGCTCGTCGTGTCGCGACCGATGTGGATCATCTTTGCGCCGGTGTCCTGATTCATGCCTTCACCGGCGAACGCGATCGAGATTGTCGTGCCTTTGGCGCGATCGCCTTTGAGGATGCAGGCGGGATACTTCATGTTGATCTTGCTGCCGATATTGCCGTCGATCCATTCCATGTGGCCGTCTTCTTCCACCAATGAACGCTTGGTTACCAGGTTGTAGATGTTGTTGGCCCAGTTCTGAACGGTCGAGTACCGACAGTAGGCGTTCTTCTTGACGAAGATTTCGACGATCGCCGCATGGAGACTGTTGTTGCTGTAGATCGGGGCGGTACAGCCTTCGACGTAGTTGACGCTGGCACCTTCATCGACGATGATCAGCGTGCGTTCGAACTGACCCATCTGTTCAGAGTTAATCCGGAAGTAGGACTGAAGCGGTTTCTCAACCTTGACGCCCGGCGGTACATAGATGAAACTCCCACCGCTCCAAACAGCGGTGTTAAGCGCTGCATATTTGTTGTCGCGATATGGGACGACTTTCCCAAAATACTCCTTGACCAGTTCCGGGTACTCACGCAAGGCCGTATCGGTGTCACAGAAGATGACACCAAGGTCTTCGAGTTCCTTCAGGGTCGAATGGTACACCACTTCGCTTTCAAACTGCGTGCTGACGCCGGCGAGAAACTTCTGCTCGGCTTCGGGAATTCCCAGTTTGTCGAAGGTTTCTTTGATTTCCGGCGGTACGTTGTCCCAGCTTTCCTCGGTCCGATCGCTCGCCTTCATGTAGTAGGTGATACTATCGAAGTCGATCTCGCTGAGGTCCGGCCCCCAGGTCGGTTGCGGTTTCTCCATGAAGGCGCGATACGCCTTGACGCGGATGTCGGTCATCCACTGGGGTTCTCCTTTGACACGGGAAATTTCCCGAACGATGTCTTCGTTCAGGCCTTTACCGGTATCGAACACATTTTTGTGTTCGGTTTTGAAACCATACTTGTAATCCCCGATGATCTCGCGAATTTCCTGTTTGGTTTTTTCACTCATGTGGCTCACTCACTTTCTTTGAGAGTTCCTTCAAACGCCTTCCAGGCGATCGAAGCGCATTTGATTCTTGCGGGAAACTGTCTGACACCCTGATAAACGATCGCCTCTTCGAGATCGACCGTCTCATCGTACGGCTTGTTGGCCAGCATGTTCAGATAGTTTTCCGCAACAACCGACGCCTCTTGTACGGATTTCCCCTTCACCGTTTCGCTCATCACGCTGGCGCTGGAGCAACAGATACTGCACCCCGAACCATCATGACGGACGTCTTTGACGATGCCGTCTTCGACTTTCGACTGCACGGTGATGTCGTCTCCGCAGGTCGGATTCTTGATATGAATGGTTTTGTAGGAAGGATCCTGAATGAGACCCTTGTTGCGTGGATTCTTGTAGTGATCCATGATCACTTGCCGATAAAGATTGTCCATGTTGTTCATCGTATCACCTAAAATCCCACTTCGCGGAAGAACGCGATCGCACGCTCGAGTGTGGCGAGGAACTTGTCGCAATCTTCCTTGGTGTTGTACAGATAGAAGGACGCCCGGAGCGTGGCCGGAACGTCAAGCCATTTGACGACCAGTTGCGCGCAATGATGTCCCGCGCGCATACAGACGTTGTCCCCATCGAAATAGGTGATCGCGTCGTGCGGGTGCACGCCTATGATGTTGAAACTGATGATGCCGGTCTCGGCATTCGGATTGTACAGTTCAATGTCGGCCATGGCCTTCATGCGCTTGACGGTATAGTCGCGCAACTCGACTTCGTGCTCGTGGATGGCGTCGAGACCGATACCTTGCAGGTAGTCGATGGCCCGTCCCAGGCCGATCGCTTCGGCGATCGGCGGCGTGCCGGTTTCGAACTTGTACGGCGCTTCTTTCCAGGAGGCATCGAACTTGTCGACGTTGTCGTTCATGTCGCCGCCGAACTCGATCGGCGGCATTGCTTCCAGCAGATGACGCTTGCCATAGAGCACGCCGATGCCGGTCGGACCGCACATCTTGTGACCGCTGAAGGCAAGGAAATCACAATCGAGATCTTTGACATCGATCGCCATGTGCGGCGCCGCTTGAGCGGCATCGACGCTGACAATGGCGCCCACCTCGTGGGCAAGCCGGATGATGTCCTTGATTGGTGCCACGTAACCCATCACGTTGGAAACGTAATTGAGCGCCACGACCTTGGTCTTGTCGGACAGGACGCTTCGGAAGTTGTCAACGGTGATGCGGCCGTCCTCATCGAGAGGAACGTAAATCAGCTTCGCACCAGTGATGCGGCTGACATTCTGCCAGGGCAACACCTGACTGTGATGTTCGAGTTCACTGACGATGATTTCGTCACCGGCCTTGACGTTGTTCAGACCATAACTGGAGGCGACGAGATTGAGCGCGCTCGAAGCGCCGCGCGTAAAGACAACTTCATTGAACGCGGCGTTGATGAAGTTGCTGACGGTTGTGCGGGCATCCTCGTACTTGGTCGTCGCCACGTACGACAGGTTGTAGACGCCGCGATGAACGTTGACACCGTATTTCTGGTAGTATTCGTCCATCGCGTCGAGCACCTGACGCGGCTTGAGACTGGACGCGGCCGTATCGAGATAGACCAGCGTCTCGTCGTCCAAAACAGGAAAGTCCTTGCGAATGGTCGTGGGATTCATCGAATCATCCTAACTGGTTTTGGCTTCCACCTTGTGCATGAAGTCATCGCGCAGCGTGTCGGTCGACAGCATCGACATGACGGGACTGAGGAACCCGCTGATGATAAGCCGTTCGGCGGCGCGCAGACTCAGTCCGCGACTCATCAGGTAATAGAGCTGTTCCTCGTCGATCTTGCCGATTGCCGCACCGTGTCCGGCTTCGACGTCGTATTCGTCGATCAGCAGAAGCGGGTTGGCGTCGAGACGCGCGTCCTTGCCGAGGACGATGCCGCGGTTGGACTGACGGGCGACGCTGCGTTTCATGTTCTTGTTGATTTTGCCGACGCCTTCGAAGTACAGGTGGCTGGCATGGTTGCTGACGCCGTAGTTTTCGATGTAGCCTTCGGTTTCCGGCGCGTTGTGTTCGATCATCTGACGGAACGACACTTCTTGCTGTTCGCTGGAGATGGCGACCGTCTTGCTGGTGCCGGCGGCATATTTCTCCTGCAGGAAGATGTTTGTTTTGGCGACGATGTTGCCATCGTTGACCTCGGCGAGATCGTACTCGCTGCGGCCATAGCGGAAGACGAAACTGTTGCGGCGGACATCGACACGTGCATCCTTGTTGAAGGCCGAAATACCGGTGTAGGACAGTTTGGCGTTTTCGCGGACGACGCTATTGGAGACGATGTTGATGTCGGCGGCGGTTTCGTTGTAGAAATATTCGAAATACTTGAACTCGCTGCCCGGTTCGAGCACGATGCGGACGTTCTGAACGAGTTCGTGTTCGGACTGGAGGTAGAACACGTGCAAACGTTCGGCGATTGCCACATTCCTCGGAACGTGAATCAACAGCCCGCTGTTGACGTGATCGAGATTGTAATGGTAGGCTTCGTCATGATCGGGATGTTCGTTGACAAACTCGCTGTCAAAAAAGACGTTCAGTTTGTCAGGCAACGCGTCACCGTAGGTGCCGACGAAGATCGCATCGAACGATGCGGACAAGTCGGACGCAACGATGTGACCGTCCTTGATGACGAGGTAGTTGGTGAGGTCTTTGGAAATCAGCTTGACGATCGGTTCGGGTACGCTCGTGTCAGCGAGCGGTTTTTCCACGTAGTCCTTCATTACAGGTCGAGGGCTTCGCGGGTGGCACACTGGCCAAGCATCACGCGTGCCTCTTCTTCCTCTTCGATGACGCGGACGTCGTCAATGCCGACTTCCTGTTTGATCCAATCGTAGCCTTCCGAATCGATCCGTTTGATGATTTCCATGCCACCGGACTTAACGATCCGGCCTTTCATCATGACATGCACCTTGTCGGCGCTGATGTAGTCGAGCAGGCGCTGATAGTGGGTGATGAGCAACAATCCGAGATCCTCGGATTTCATGTTCGTGACGTTTTCGCCGACGACCTTGAGGGCGTCGATGTCGAGCCCACTGTCGATTTCATCGAGAATCGCGATCTTCGGACTGAGCATTTTCATCTGCAGCACTTCGTTGCGTTTCTTCTCCCCGCCGGAGAAGCCTTCGTTCAGATAACGATGGGGCAGGTCGTCGTTCATGCGCAGGTCCTCGACGGCTTTGTCGAGCTGCCGGATGAACTTGAAGAGATTGACGCTTTTGCCTTCTTCCAGACGGCTGTTCATCGCCGTCTTGATAAAATCGCTGTTGGTCACGCCGGGGACTTCGGCCGGATGCTGCATGCCGAGGAACAAGCCGGCGCGGGCGCGCTCGTCGACTTCCATTTCCAACACGTCCTCACCATCCAGGGTGATGGTACCCTTGGTGACGGTGTAGCGGGGGTGTCCCATGATGACGCTTGCCAGGGTGCTTTTACCGGTTCCGTTGGGGCCCATGATGGCATGCGTCTGGCCACCGCTTATTTCGAGATCAACGCCTTTGAGGATTTCTTTTCCATCTACTTCGGCGTATAAGTTTTTGATGATCAGTGTACTCATTTGATATCACTCCTTAACCGCTATTTATAATACTATATATAATAGTTGAAAGCCAATGAAACGATTAATTTTTTAAATAAGAAATCGCACAAAAAAAACGGAGCGAAATCGCTCCGTTTTGATGATGATGTGTTGCTTGATTAGGTGGTCGGTGCTACGGCGTAATCCCAGGTTACCGTGGCCGTTCCGGATACTCCTTCGGTTTTGACGAAGAAGATCAACAGGTTGAACGCGGCGCGTTCTGCTTCCGTGAACTGGGTGAGCGGAATCAAGAGTGTCTGTTCGGTTCCGTCTGCGGTGATTTCCAGTTCGGTGGCATTGCCGCCGCCTTCGATCTTGAACAGATAGAGATGACCATCCGTGCCGGTGAAGGTGAATTCGATGGCGTCTTGCGTACCGTCGAACTCAAGGTTCTGATATTGCGCGTTCACGTTGTACCAGGGAGTGGGAATGCTGGTGTAGGTGATGGTGGCAACACCGGCATCTTCCGTCAAGGTCATGCCATAGGCATTCCAAGCGGGAGCGGTTTTGAACTCGAATGATACGGTGGCTGTTCCAGAGGCTCCTTCGGTTTTCACGAAGAAGACCATCAGGTTGAGATCCGCACGCTGTTCGGGAGTCAAATCGGACAGGTCGATGACGACCGTCTGTTCGGTTCCGTCTGAAGTGATTTCGGTTTCTCTGGCGTTGCCGCCGCCTTCGATCTTGAACAGGTAGACATGGGTGTCGACACCGGTGAAGGTGAATTCAACCATGTCTTTGGCACCGTCAAAGGTGAAGTTCGTATACTGGGCATTGGCGTTGTACCAAGGAGTCGGGATCGCGGTGTAGGTCATTGTGGCGACACCTGCATCTTCGGTAACGCCGATGCCGTAATCAACCCATTCGGGGCTTGCGGCGGGATAATTCCAGGCAACGGTTGCCGTTCCGCTGGAACCTTCGGTTTTCACGAAGAAGATAATCAGGTTGAGAGCGTCACGCTCTTCTTTCGTCAGATCGGACAGACTGATGACGACCGTCTGTTCGGTTCCGTCAGCGGTGATTTCGGTTTCTCTGGCGTTGCCGCCGCCTTCAATCTTGAACAGGTAGACATGGGTGTCAACTCCGGTGAAGGTGAACTCGATGGATTCATAGGTGCCGTCGAACGTGAAGTTCGTGTATTGAGCGTTGGCGTTGTACCAAGGAGTCGGAATGTCCGCGTAGGTCATCGTGGCGACGCCTGCGTCTTCGGTGACGCCGATGCCGTAATCGACCCACTCGGGTTCGGGATCTACGACTGCTTCTTCGACGGTTACGATGATCGAGTCGATGACCACGTCACCGATCAACGGATTCGAAGTGTTGCCAAGGAAGATGCCGAGTTTGGTATCGTCGTTGTCAGCAGTCGGGGTGAAGGTGTAGGTGAAGGTCTGGAAGGCGTCGGTCAGCGTTTCGGTTGTTTCGAAGTATTTCGCATAACCGTTGTTCGTGTCTTCTGCGAAGAAGGTCACGTCGCGGCCTTCCGCGAACGCTGTCTTGATTGTGTAAGAGACCGTGTAGGTGTAGCCAGCGTATACGTTCAGTCCCGGGAAGCCAATGTTCTGATCCCAGGGGTTCGCGCCGAGTTCGGTGACGGTGGCAACGAGGTATCCCATTGCATCGTGCGACAAGGTAAGCGTACCTTCTGTGGTCCAACCGGAAATGTCGGTATCGGTGAATTCTTGGTTCGGATAGGTATCCAGAGTAAGCGGCGCAGGCGGTTCGGCATCTTCGACTTCGATGGAGACGTTGTCGACGATGAACAGAGTGCCTTCGTAGTTGTCAGAGGATTGTCCGAGTTTGAATTCGAGCGCGGCCGTGGAGCCACCGGTATATTTGAAGATCCAGGTGTACGTCTGGTATTCGGTTCCGAGTTCGAACATTTTTTCGAATGCAGTTCCGCCATCCCAGAAACCAACGATGAAGTCGCGGGCCGCGTCACCTTTGGCATCGAATGTTACACGGTAATAGAGTCCCGGAATCATGTCGAGGCCAAGCTGTTCCAATTTGTTTTCCCATGGGTTGGCATTTGCTTCTTCGTAGGTAACCCATGCTTCTTGCCATTGTACTTGATATTGGGTGTTGTCATTTGCAGACCATACGCCCCAACCGATGTTCTGATACTCATCGAACGAACCGTCCATGACTTGGTCGGTTTCGGCAACGATGTCGGTTCCATCGAATTCTTCGAACATGACGTTGTCAATGGTAATGACGCTTGCGCCAGCACCGTTGATCAAGCCCATCAGGAACTTCAGCTGGCCGCCGGTGGCGGTTGCGCTGGTGAAGTCGACGGTGTACGTGGTCATGGTGTCCGTCAGTGAAACGGTTTCCTGTGCGGGAGTCAATCCAGCACCGGCAACTTCCACTTGGATGTCACGGGCAACGCTGCTCATGGCGTCGAAGGTGAGACGATAGGTTTTGCCGGCTTCCATGGTGATGCCGCCAGCAGGTTGTTCAATCAACACGTGCCAGAAGTCGCCGCCGACAGCTTTGATGTCGATGACCAAGCCATCATCGGAAGTGCTGAAGAAGGCGTCTGCGCCATTCCAGCTTTCCCAATAAGCGTTCCAGTAACCGGCATCGAAGGTTCCGTTGGTCAGGTTGCCAGCATCGACAAAGGTCAGGTCGAGCACTTCAACCACGCGGTCAACGGTGACACTGTTGCCAAGCGCATCTTCAACCGTGTAGGTGAGGGTATAGGTTCCTTCTACTTCTTCATAGGTGTCGCCCGTCAGAACGATGTCGTCCGTTACGTCGCCGTCGCGGCCGTCGATTGCGGTTACGCCGGCAAGCGGATCAAAGTTTTCACCAACGATGACGGTTACGTCGTTAACACCGGTAAGAACCGGAGCGTCGGTGTCTTCCTTGACTTCGATCGTACGCGATGCGGTCGCTTCATTGCCAGCTGCGTCGCTGACCGTGTACGTAATGACATAGGTACCAGCCGTATTGATGTCGAGCGTATCGCCGCCGACAACGATGTCGGCCGTCAGATCGCCATCGGTCAGGTCGGTGGCGGTGATTCCAGCCAGAACGTCATAGGTGGTTTGGTCACCAATGTACAAAACGGTGTCTTCCACGCCTTCAAAGACGGGGTCCAAGGTGTCCGTCCCACTGCCGCCTTCGATCATCAGATCGTCAATCCAAATCGTGGCGTCAAGGCCGGTGCTGCCTTCCATGTCACCCATTTCAAACAGCGGTCCGCCGTTTTGGTTGTTGAGTTCCATGTTGAAGGTGAACGAGAATTCTTGCCATTCGGTTGACAGCGTGATGATGTCGACACCTTCCGGTTTGAATGGTGTGAACCAGGGGTCAGAGGCGAGCAATTCACCGAAGTTGAGGTGAACTTTCTTGCCGTCGATGTCGGATTTCGCACGGAATGAGACTTTATACGGATATCCTTGTTCCAGCGGCAAGCCTTGGTAGTCCAAGCGTGTTTCGAAACGCTGACCTCCGGATTCGGTGATCAGTTTCATGGCGCCGTCTTCGATTGACATGTCAATCGCGCCGCCATTGGCTGTGTAGATGCTCCAGCCTTCGAGATCGGCTTCTTCTTCAAAATCCCAGCCGATCAAGAGCGGGGCATCGTCAATGATGATTTCCTTCGGAGTAATGGTGAGGGTCATGCTGCCGCGGGCCAGTTTGCCACCGGCAACAACGGTATAGTTGATGACGCAGGTCATGGCCGTATCGGTGTCGACCGTGCCGTCATCGGCGATGTCGCAAACTTCCGAATCCACACTAATGAATTCCGAATAGTCGACATCGTCGTCACCCATGGCAGTGATGCCGGTGAGTGCGTTGAATGCTGTTTCCGCTTCGATTTCCACATCTTCGATGCCGGACAGGGTAATCGCTGTCAGAACATCTTCGGGATCGATGTCTTCGCCACCGCCGAACATGTCACATGCGGACAGTCCGAGCGTGAGAGCCAAAGCGGTAAAAACCAATAGTAATTTCTTCATCTCTTTCAAATTCCTCCTAAAATTTTGATTGGCTTCAAAACGAATTCTGCGACGGTGACGCATTGCGCACACACGCAAAAGACATATGAAATGCCCACTTCGGTTAAAGTATAGCATACAACGAAATCGTTTTCAACAATTTTATCTAAATCGTTTTCTTAAATCGCTTACATTTCCGTTTAACGGCTTGTTTAGTGAGTTTTCGGAAAATCTAGATTAAGTGAATTATTGAGCCATTTTTGCTGGCCAAGAAGCCGATATTTTGAACCATTTTCACGAAACATTTTTCTAAATAAAAAAGAGGACCGAAGTCCTCTATTCCGTACTGTAAAAATCTGGTATCAAATCTTGCTCGATGAGTCGTCGGAAGTCCCACTCGAGATGACTGTCACGATCAATCTTGTAACTCCAGAAAAACCATCCGAACGCATCTTCGTACACATTCATTTGAGCGTTGTTGAATGCCATGCGGACATCGTTCGCACCGGATGCATCCAATCCTTCATAGACATTGCCTTGCAGTCCGAGCGACCATTCACCGATGACAACCGGAACGACACCATCGTAACGGGCGATGGTCTGCATCTGCTCGTTGTGGACGAAGTCGACATGGTCGAAGATGTCATAATCGCCCCATCCGTCACCAAAGGTCTGATACAGATGAATGTCGAAGAACACATTGTGAAACTGATTTGTGGTGAAGAAATTGTTCCAGCTGTCGAACAGGTAGTTGCGGAACCCGTCATGAAAAGCGATCCAGACATCGGCATTGTGTTGGCGAACTTCATGGTACGAATCAACATAGAAGTTCTGAAGAATCGTCATGTCGACGCCCCAACCGGGTTCGTTGAGAACCTGAATTCCCCACAGCGAATCATAGTCACTGAAGTGTTCGGCGATGTCGCCAAGCACCGCTACCGTCTTCGCTACGTTCTCCGGGCGCGGCCACTGCAGGACATCGGTGATGCCGCCGTTGTCAAAACCGTTCTGACTGCCGGGAGCGGTATGGAGATCGAGGAGCACGTTGATGCCGTAGGTTTCGGCCCATTCCATGGCCTGTTCAATATACGGCAGTGAACGGCCATAGGTGACATTGTGAGTGACACCATCGTGGGTGTAGGAAAACTCTTCTCCGAACAACCACCAGGGGATCGGCAGACGGACATACTCGACGCCGTGTTCGGCCAACCAGGCGAAATCGTCCTCGACGATGAACGTGTTCCAATGTTCTTCAATGGCTTCCATGGCATTCGGTTTTTCCTGCATGAAGATCGTTTCATCACTACCACTGACGCCTTCGAACAGATCAGGCGCCATCCAACCTTCGAGGACGAACCAACCGCCGAGATTGACCCCGCGAATGGTGCCTGGATTGTCGAAGACGACTGGCTCGATGACCAGTTCTCCCTTGGAGAAATAGAAGGTGTAGTTGTCGCGACGCAGATAGTCGTCGCGATCGTCTGCTTTGTCAACGTCGTAGCCGACGAACCCGCCTTCGTCAATGTCGGGACTGAACGTATCGAAAAACGCATACTTAGTAATGTTGACCTCGCTCAACCATGCAACGATGTCATCTTGGGTCGATCCTGTGAAGTCAGGCACCGTGATGACACCATCCGGGTCGTAACCACGGGAATACACAATGACGAGGACCGTATCGGGATCGATGTCGGTACCACCGGCCACGCTTTGCGAGATGACCGCACGGGGGTCGACATCGTCGTTGTACTCACTGGATACGTCGAGTTCGATGTCGTTGTCCTTGGCCCACGCGAGTACGTCACCATAGGCCGAGCCGACGAAATCGGGAACCGTGACGGTTCTGGTGTCGGGATCGTCGCAGGCGGCGAGCGACCCGATCAGCGTAACGAATGTAAATAGTAGAAAAATGCGTTTCATGTTATGTCCACCTTTCAATTCCTAAGAGCTCGATGATAGGCGAGATCCTCGAGCACCGCATCAATTTTGTCATTTATGTAAGATGTCTTGTCGTAATACATGTCATAATAATCGCCGTACAGGGCGTCAGCCTGATCAAACAACGCACGGTAACTGGCGTTACTGAACAGCCCGCTGGTGATGAACTCTTCCAGGTAATTCTCGTATTGGATGCGATATTGTTCGTGTTCCATGAGATTGGTCCAAAGGGGAATCTCGAACGTGTTCCAGTCGAACCAGCCCCACTCGTAAATGTCGTTGTCGATGGTGCGGTTGATGAACGCCGGTGCCCCGTCCCAGCCACTGCCCATGGAATTGTCGTAATCGAACGGCAAGTACGTCATGAACTCCGTTTGATCGAGATAATAATACATGTTGTTGCCGTTGCCTCGATAATCGTCGGGATTGCCAAGCAGCACATTCATCGCCATCGCCCGCAAAAACGAATCGATGTTGAAATGTTCCTGCATGTAGGCGATGCGTGCGGCCGGGTCGGCCTGATTGATGCCGTTGGTGAAACGAATCAGCGTGTCATAGGTATATTGATCTTCGTTGGTTTCTTTGCCATAGAGAGGACGATGATTGTAGCGCCAGTCGCGGATGCCATACTGCTCACTCGAGGTGATCGGCTCGAGTGTGGCCGACCATTGGCCCTTGTACAAGTCGCCGACTTCTTCGATGTCGAATACGCGGCGGAGAAATTCTTCGTCGTGCGCTTCGAAGATGTTGTAAAGGCGCATGAGTTTCAGTTTGCCGTCGACGCGAATCAACACTTCGGCCAGGCCCGCACGAGGAACCGGAACACCGACCTGCCGCATCATCTCATAGCTGAACACTTCGTTCAAATACGTCGGATCATTGATACGGTTCCATTTGAAGATCAGCCGTTCGAGATTGGCAAACTCACGGGTCTTCAACTCATTGAAGCCGGTTTCTCCCGGGAGTAGATCGAAGGTTTCGTTGAACTTGAGCATGAAATGGATTTCCCTGGCATTGCCTTGTTCGTCGATCGGCAAGCGCCGCGAATAGATGTTACCTTTGCTGCGAAAGCCGACGTTCTCGATGATTTGCACGTCGTCATCGGCAGCGTAGGTCACGGTGACGGTACGGTAGTTGTTGGATTTGTACGTTCCATATTCTTCATAATAATCCGTCATGTCCGTGATCAGACCATCAAACTCCGCTTGTGAGAAATCGATGATGAAAGTATGACGAACCGCTGGATCAAACAGTCGTTCGAAGTCCGCCTGCGGATCGATGCCGAGCGTATCGTCAACCAAGTCATTGATTTGCTCGCTGCGCTCCCGCAACCGTTCAAAGGTGGCGACGAGCTCGTCATCGGTCGTCGTATTGAGCCAAAGCGACGTCGCACTGACCTGTTGCAGCACCAAGGCCGTCGTCATCAAAGCAGCCACAATCAAGACACGTTTCAACCAGATTCGCATCGCGTCACCTCCGTTTCAAGGACATTGTATCACATATTTTACGAAAGCGTTACCGAAAATACAATTTTCGTTGATTTTCGTAAAATAAAAGACAGACGGTCAGGCGTCTGTCATACATGTTGGCGAATCAATTTCGTGATCATTTCGTAGCCGGTTTCGTTGAGATGAAAACCATCGGTCGTATAGTTGAGACACAGTTGATCGAAGTCATCCTTGAGTTGACGATTGACATCAATCAGATGCAATCGATGACGCCGGGCGAAGTTGCGCAAATAATAGTTCAGCATGCTCACCTCGGCATTGTCGATGGCATCGACGATCGTCCGATCGATGCAATCCTTGTTGGCCGGGTTGACGGGCAGTGTGGTGAACAGATACACTTCGGTTCGTCGGCTGCGACGACGCAGTTCGTTGACGATGTCGATGATGTTCTGGTAGATCTCTTTGACACTCAGGCTGCCATCGCGCAAGTCATTGGTGCCGATCGACACGAAACACTTGCTGGGCTTGTACTTGATCGCCCGTTTGTAAAGCGATTCCTGAAGCGTGATGGTGGTGTCACCACAGATGCCGTTGTTGTAGATGGTGACATCGGGCAGATGCCGTGCGATGTCGAACTGCTCCATGACACAATCGCCAAGCAGCACGATGCCACCCGGTTCGAACTCACGTCGGCCGATGTCAGCTGCTTGTCTGCGGAAACGTTGTTTGAACGTCATGCCATCCCCTCCTTGTTGTGATGTCCTATCCCTCGTCGATCTCGACGTCCGTCTCTTCGACGTACAGAGTCCGGAACATGCGTTTGACAATGGTAAGGGTCAATAGCGCGAGAACGGAAACGATGATGCCGAGCAAATAGTGTCCGAGACCGAAAGAGATGCCAATGATCGCGGCGATCCAAAGACTTGAAGCTGTTGTCAATCCATGAATCGAGCCCTTCGTCTTGATGATCGTACCAGTGCCTAAAAATCCCACACCGGCAACGATTCCGGCGACGATGCGCTGGCGTTCGAGGACGATCGCCTGAATCACGGCGTTGTTGTCCTGGTATTCCAACACGATGGCCATTGTGTCTTGGAACAAATACTCTTGAACGACAGCCAAAGACGCCGCACCTAGTGCGACCAGCATGTGAGTGGTCAATCCGGCAACCTTGTGCTTGCTCTGACGTTCAAAACCAATCAGACCAGCAAAGAACAACGTCAATCCGAGACTCTCCAATATGTACAATACATCGATGGGGTTGTCCATGTGTTTCACCTCTTTCATTGGGAACATATAATTATATATCTTACGATTGAAAAATGCAAGTCCGAGCATAAAAAAGGTGAAGCTCGCACTTCACCTTTTGGTTGTTCAGTCTTCGAGGCTGAAATCCATTGCCTCGTAGCGTTTGTACATCTGCCAGCGGCGTTTCGCTTCGGCGAGGTTGCCGTCGAGAAGCTCCTTGGCATGGTTGGGGTTGATGTCCTTCAGCTGCGCATACCGCAGTTCGTTGTCGAGGAACTCTTCGTACCGGTCCCAATCCGGATCCTTGCAGTCGATCTGGAACGGATTCTTGCCGGTTGGTTCCAGGCGCGGATCGTAACGGAATGTCGGCCAGTAGCCGCACTGGGTCGCCAGTTTGGCCTGGTTCTGCGAGTTGGTGAGTCCGCCTTTGATCTTGTGCGCGATGCACGGGCTGTAGGCGATGATGATCGACGGTCCGTTGTATTCTTCTGCTTCCCGGAAGGCTTTAAGAACCTGTTGCTGGCTGGCGCCGTGCGAAACTTGGGCAACGTAGACGTGGCCGTAGCTCATGGCCATGGCGGCGAGGTCCTTCTTCTTGCCGTTCTTACCGCTTGCGGTGAACGCGGCGATCGATCCCTTGGGAGCGGATTTACTCGACTGTCCACCGGTGTTTGAATAAACTTCGGTATCCAGTACGAGGATATTGACGTCTTCGCCGTTGGCGATGACGTGGTCCAGTCCGCCGTAGCCGATGTCGTAGGCCCAGCCGTCGCCACCGATGATCCAGTTGGACTGTTTCACGATGTAGTTGGCCAGTTCCTTGATTTCTTCGGCATAGTCCGCATCGCTCTCTTCGATGAGCGGCATCAGCTTGTTGTAGATTTCCAGCGTCTTGTCGCCATCGTTGCGATTGGCAATCCATGCGTCGAACAGTTCGGCCTGTTCCTTGGGTGCCTTGTCCTTGTTCGTGACGAAGATGTTCTGGAGACGGTCACGGAGCGTTTCGTTGGCGTGGAACATGCCGTAACCGAACTCGGCGTTGTCTTCGAACAGGCTGTTGGCCCAGGCGGGGCCGCGGCCGTTGTCAGCAACGGTGAACGGTGTGGCCGGGAACGACGCGCCGTAAATCGACGAGCAGCCGGTCGCATTGGCGATTTGCATCCGTTCGCCGAACAGTTGCGTGACGAGTTTGACGTACGGGGTTTCCCCACAGCCGGCGCACGCACCGCTGAATTCGAACAGCGGTTTGGCGAACTGCGAGTTCTTCGCGTTGGTTTTTTCGATCAGGTGATCTTTGTAGGTGACTTCGTTGAAGAGGTATTCGGCGCGTTGAACTTCGCCTTTTTCAATTTCGGTACCGATCGGAGACATTTCGAGGGCTTTGGTCTTGGCCGGGCAGACTTCGACACAAACACCGCAGCCGGTGCAGTCGAGAGTCGAGATCTGGATCCGGTACTGAAGACCGTCGAGCCCTTTGCCGCGGGCTTTCATCGTGACCAGTCCGTCCGGTGCTCCGTCCATTTCTTCGTCGGTCAGCAGGAACGGGCGGATAACCGCGTGCGGACAAGCGAAGGCACACTGGTTGCACTGAATGCAGTTTTCGTCGAGCCACTGCGGTACGTAGTCGGCAATCCCGCGTTTTTCAAAGGCGGTGCTGCCGGGATCCATCGATCCGTCTTCGCGACCTTCGAAGGCGCTGACGGGAAGATCATATCCCTTGATGGCGTTGACTTGATCGGCGATGTCACGAACGTATTCGGGACGATTGACATCCACTTTCGATTCGATGACTTCGAGGTCTTTCCATTCTGGTTTGACATCGATTTTGACAAGTCCTGATTTGCCCATTTCAATCGCTTTGAAGTTGTTCTCAACGATTTCCTGACCTTTGCGTCCATACGTTTTTTCGACGTATTTCTTCATCAGTTTGGTGGCCGTTTCATACGGCATGATCTGTTCGTTGAGACTGAAGAAGGCACTTTGCATGATCGTGTTGGTACGACCGGGCAGGCCGGCTTCTTCGGACAGTTTGACGGCGTTGATGATATACAGTTCGGCCTCTTTTTCGGCCAGTTGCTTCTTGACTTTCGCCGGCAACAGGTCGTCGATGTCTTCGGGTGCGGTGACGGTGTTGAGGAGGAACGTACCACCGTTGCGCAGACCGGCGATCATGTCGTAGGAATAGAGATACGAATCCTTCGAACACGAAACGAAGTGCGGTTTGTTGACAAGGTACGTCGAACGGATCGGGTCTTTGCCGAAACGCAGGTGCATGCGGGTGACGCCGCCCGATTTTTTCGAGTCGTAGGACGAGTACGCCTGACCATAGAGGTCGGTGTTTTCACCGATGATCTTGATCGTGTTCTTCGAGGCGCCGACGGTGCCGTCGGAACCGAAGCCGTAGAACAGGAGTTCGGTGGTGTCTTCGCTCTGCACGTCGACGTCGACTTCTTTGAGGCTGGTGTGGTTGACGTCATCCTCGATGCCGATCGTGAAACGGTCTTTCTTCTCGCCGACGAGATTGTCGAACACGGCGACGATTTGTCCCGGCGTCGTGTCTTTCGAGGAGAGACCGTAACGGCCGCCGAGGATCAACGGTTGATGTTCGGTGCCGTAGTAGGCGGCTTTGACGTCAAGGTAGAGCGGTTCGCCGATCGAACCATTTTCCTTGGTACGGTCCAAGACGGCGATGCGTTTGACACTCTTCGGCATCGCTGCGAAGAAATGCTTGTCGCTGAACGGACGATACAGATGCACGGTGACAAGACCGACTTTGCGTCCGTTGTCATTGAGATAATCGACGGTTTCTTCGATCGCTTCGGTGACGCTGCCCATGGCAACGATTACGTCGGTGGCATCGTCTGCGCCATAATAGGCGAACGGTGCGTAGTTGCGACCGGTGATCTTGCTGATTTCCGCCATGTAGTCGGCGACCACGTCGGGGACACCAGTATAATATTTCTCTTGAATTTCACGCGCCTGCATGTAGACGTCATCGTTTTGCGCGCTGCCGCGGGTCACCGGGTTGGCACTGTTGAGGGCCCGTTTGCGGAACGCTTTGACGGCGTCACGGTCGATCAGGCGATCGAACTCTTCATAATCGAGAACTTCGATCTTGTTGACCTCATGCGACGTGCGGAAGCCGTCGAAGAAATGCAGGAACGGAACGCTCGTCTTGATCGCCGCGAGATGGGCGACACCGCCGAGGTCCATGACTTCCTGAACGCTGCCGCTCGAAAGGATCGCGAATCCGGTCGGGCGGGCAGCCATGACGTCCTGATGGTCGCCAAAGATGCTGAGCGCTTGTACGGCAATGCTTCGTGCCGCGACATGAATGACGCCCGGGAGCAGCTCCCCGGCGATCTTGTACATGTTCGGCAACTTGAGTAAGAGTCCTTGAGATGCAGTGAAGGTCGTCGTGAGAGCACCGGCTTGCAGGCTTCCGTGCACGGTACCGGCGGCTCCTCCTTCGGATTGCATTTCAATGACTTTTACCGGCATTCCAAACAAGTTCTTCTTGCCTTGTGATGCCCACAAATCGATGTGCTCCGCCATCGGGGACGACGGGGTGATCGGGTAGATCCCGGCCACTTCGGTGAACGCGTAGGCGGTGTATGCCGCAGCTTGGTTCCCGTCCATCGATTGGAAAACTTTTTTTGTCATCTGACAATACCTCCAATGTGTTTGAATCGATATGATTAGATATTATTTCATACGTAATAGATTATAAATCATTTTGTCTTTTTTTACAACATCACATCCGGTTTTTTTGCGGAAAAGAAAACACTTACATTTGGCTTGATTATTTGTAAAAAACCATAAAAAAGACCAGCGCTGCTGGTCTATTTGATGCTGTTTAGAAACTTTTCAGTCTTGTCCAGGTAGAGATTCGCGACCATTGCGAAATCAACCCCGAGATCGACCGACAGTCCGATGAACTCCTTGTACAGTGCCACGTTGTGCCATTGGAGACACTGATAGGCACGATAGAAATACAAACGATTGTAGTCTTCGACGCTCGGTTCGTGACCAAGATAGACCGGCAAGAGCGCCAACGCATGGCCGAAGTCGTTGTTGCCGAAGCAGGCGATGTCATAGAACGGGTCGTTGTTGCCGGTGAATTCCCAGTCCATCAGCCGCAGGCCATCGTCGGTGACAACAAAGTTGCTGATCTGCGAATCGCCATGACACAGTGTCCAGCGTGATGGATCCACATACGCATCGCGTTGCGCCATCCAACGAGCTTTCAAATTGTTGTATCGATCCGAGTGGTCAAAGTCAAACTCGGCAAGATGTCCTTCGTATCTCGCAAGTCGTTGTTGCGGATTGTAGTCGTTGACGGCGCGGAGTTCGGAATCATGAATCCGATGTAGAACGTAGGCCGCTTCAATAAGATGACCAAGAGGATCCGTCGTGCTGAGTGGTTGACCCTCGAGATAGCGGGCGATCTTCATCCCGGATGCGACATCCAGATATACTGTATCGTTGTTGAGACCCAGTTTGTCAACGATTTTTATGTTGGTTTTCTCTATGTCACGGTCAACAAATTTTTCCGCATTCTTGCCGGGGATTCGGAAGGTGAACTTTTCGTCGTTGACGGTGAACACGTAGGTGTAGTTGCTCATGCCGCCCATCAGACGATGGTCGACGCTCACGGCGGTAGGGTTGACGTCAAACACCGTAGCAGCGACTTCCTGAATGCGTTGTTCGTTGGTCATGCGTTGTCCTCCTAAAGTTCGAATAAGGTGGTCGGTTCGTCCTGTTTGGCGACGACCAGATGGTACTCGGCGATGTCAAGTCCGTATTCGCGGAATACCTCATTGTAGGTTTCAATCACCAGATCATCGGTGTTGCACTCGCGGGAGCGGTGGGCGAGGACGATCTGTTTCGTACGCGGGCCGACGAGCTGTGCCATGTTGTAGGCACTGTCGGCGTTGGACATGTGACCCTTGACGGAATCGATCCGTTGTTTGAGATAGAATGGGCGACTGGATGTGAAGAGCATCGTGACATCGTAATTGGATTCGAAGATGTAGACATCGGCGTTGCGAATCAAATCGTAATCGCGTTTGGGCAAATATCCGATGTCGGTGGCGTACACCAACGTCCGTCCTTCCGCTTCGATCCGGTAGCCGACCGCGTCGGAGGCGTCGTGCGAGATGCGGAACGGGGTGACGGTGATGTCGTTGATCGAGAATGGCTCGAACGCATCGACAAAGGCGATTTGGGCAACATTGTAATTGCTCTTCTGCCGAGGATGGATGCCGTCATAGGTGGCGGCTGTCATGTAACAAGCGGCATCGTGGCGCCGAAGTGTCACATCGAGACCCTTGATGTGATCGGTGTGTTCATGGGTGATCAGGATGGCCGACAAGTTGTCCAATTTCAGGTCATGTTGACGGAGTCGCTGGACAATCTGACGGTAGGTAATGCCGCAGTCGATCAACAAGGTCGTATCGCCACTTTCCAAGTAGGTGACGTTGCCTCCGGATCCGCTTGCAAGGATTGTGAATTTCATGGTACCACTCCAGTCTACTAGAATTATAGTAGATTCCACTCGCAATTACAATTGTTATGGTGTAATATGTGCTGAGAAATGTGCAACTTGGGCCGTTCATGGAATTTGCGGTAAATTACAGTTGTTTTTACAAAGATAAAATGATATGATATATATTGCGTAAATAATAAGGAGTGATACACATGACCAAAGGAATTTTGATCAAAGCAGGAATTATCCTGGGGATTTTCGGCGTTACCCTGGGCCTTGCTTTCGGGTGTAGCAGCGTCACCGACCGCAACGTTACACCACAGCTCACCAACGGCGAGGACGTATACCTGACCGTTGGCGACATCACCATCACCAACCAGGACCTGTGGGACATGATGAAACTGTCCGACGGCGTCAACTACCTCAACCAATACCTCGAAGAGTATCTCCTCAGCGAGTACGTCGACAATCTGACCCAGACGGAAATCGATGATGCCATCGAAGCAGCCATCTACGGCACCAACGATCCGGACCGGATCGCCGAAATCCAGGAAGATCCCGACCGTGAAGCGGACCTGATCGAAGCATTCGAACAGAGTCTTGTCATCATGGGCTTCGACCCGCTGGATGACGAAGACCTCAGAGCCTATGCCGAACTCAATGTCGCGAAGGAAAAGTACACCCGCGAGTTCATTCTCGATGCCGAAGAAGGCGACAGCCTGTTCATCGACGAAGAAGCCATTCAGAATTACTACGAAGACACCACCAAAGGTGATGTCTGTGTTCTTCCGATCCGTTTCTACAGTTCGGCGGAAGCCAATGCGTTGTTCGAGGAGAACAACCTCGTTCCCAACTACAACCAAGGTTTCGGAAAATACTTCGGTACGTTGCCGATCGATGAAGTTCTCACCGGGAATTTCGATGAGACCAACACGACCCAGATGACCGATGAAGAAGTGTTTGAAGAGTTCCTGATTCTGTACAACATCATGAATCCGTCGGACACTCCGATCGCCACCGATATCACATTCGAAGACTTCTGCGCCGACCATGCCGACGAGTTCACTTACAACTATACCGAAATGACCGAAAACCGTAGCGCGAACGACCCCTATGTCGACTTCGCCGACTACATTTTCGATACGCTCAGTCTCGAAGAAGACGACGTTCGCTACAGCTATCGCCTGCAGTCGATCGACGTGTTCGATCTGCTTGTCTTCAAAGTGGCACAAGACGATGTGACCGCCTTCGAAGATCTCGATCAGGCCACCATCGATGCGCTCAAGGATGAGATGGTGGAAGACAGCATCACGACGAACGCGATCAACATCGCGATGGACGCGCTGTGGGACCAGTACGAACTCGAAGTGTACGACCCGATGTTCAAACTGCAGTACGCCTTCAATGGTGACGAAGAGTTCGACAACAAGGGCGACGACCGTTTGGTCGCAACCTTCGGTGATCTGGAAATCACCGCCGACTTGCTGTTCGATTACATGCAGAACATTCTCGGCACCTACTACACGATTGAAATCGTCAAAGCCGAAAGCCTGCTGCAAAGTGAATATTACACTGACATCTACGGTGAATCGCACGACTATCTCAACAGCAACAACGAGAAGATGGTCGAACATCGTGATGAACTGCGTGAGATGAAATCGATCTTCTCCAGCGATGGATATGCCGCCTATGGGTTCTCCAGCGCCAACTACACCTGGGAAGAGTTCCTCGTGCTCGCCTTCGGCAGTTACACCGAAGCCGACGTCATCCGTGATTTGTTCGTTATCGGCAGTCTCCAACCGTATCTCGTCCGTGACATGATCGCTTACCAGCAAGCCGAAACATTCATCCAAACCAAAGTCGATGAATACTTCAGCCTCAACGCTACGCACCTGCTCGCCTATGTCGACTTCGACTTCGACTTCAGCGGCGACGAGTACAACGACTATGTCGACGGCCTCAGCGGTGCGGATCTCACCACCTACAACGCCCTCGTCGTCGATCTGGAAAACCTGATCATCGACAAGGTTGAAAACGACGAAATGAGCTTCGAAGAAATCGTCGAAGAATACAACGAAAGCCTCATCAACGACGACACCAACGAGTGGCAAGAGTTCAAGGAGTTCGGTTTCTTCCTGCTCACGCAAAACCTCGCCACCAACGGTAGCTTGACTCCGGCCACCACCGAGAACTACGACGAAGACTTCGTGACGGCGCTCAAACGCATCTACGACGACTACGTGATCCTCGTTGAGAACAGCCTGGAAGACGTCGATGAATACCTCGACGACCGCCTTGTTCAAACCGACTTCGGACTGCATCTGATCCGCGCCACCGAAGGCGACGGATTCGACCAGCCGACCGCCGAATACGAAGACGAAGACGGCGACTACAGCGAGGGCTCGGAAGGTACGACCGTCGCTCCCAACGAGAGCCAAGTCGAACTCTACATCGAGATCCGCTTCGCCGAACGCATCGGGGAAACGACCGACGTCATCCTTCCGACCAGCGTCTACGACGCACTCGAAGCATATTACAAACCAGTATTCGATGCCTACTTCACCACCAGTGGCTTCTCGATTGCTACGGCCGAGCTGATCCTCGGCAACAATCCACAGTACGCCACCGATCAAGCCGACCGCATCGCCTTCCTCAACAACGTTCTTGACATTCTCTATGATGTCAACTTCCCCGAAGGTTTCGATGCCGACGCCGAGTAACACCATATCACCAAAAAGCCAATCTCCGGATTGGCTTTTTTTTCGCAAAAAGAATTCATTTTCCATCGTTGCTTTGATAGAATGAAAGGGACCAAGGAACAAGGGGGAACACGCATGGAACCGACACAATTGCTGATTGACATGGACCAGTTTCACGAGAACATACGACGTATATTGGATGCCACGTCGGCCGATGTCATGGCCGTCCTGAAAGCGAATGCCTACGGACACGGCATCGAACTCGCCCAAGCGCTCGAGACCTACGATCGCATTTCCCTGATCGCAGTCGCCACTGTCGCAGAAGCGATCGCCCTGCGCCGATTTTCAACCAAGGACATTCTCGTGCTTGGCGTGTTGCTGGAGGATCAGTGGGCCACCGCCATCCATCACAACCTGATCAGTATTCTGCCCGCTTGGCTCGATCCTGATTCGTTGCCTGGTCCGATGCGTTTTTTCATCAACATCGATACGGGATTCCACCGATTCGGGCTGGAGCCTTCAAGGAAATCTATAGAACAAATCGAGCACATGCAAGCTCATGACAACGTCACCATCGAGGGAATCTACACGCATCTGCGTCTTGTGGACGATGCTGCGGATGATATCCAAATCAAGACGTTTCAGAATCTGATCGCATCACTTTCATTTCAACCACGATATCTCAGCATCGCCGACTCAATCGCACTCACTCGCCACCCTGAGTGGGGAAATCTCGTCCGCATCGGCGCTTTGATGTACGGCCTCGAGAGTGATCGGGAACGCGGCAAATTGTCCGTGGCTCCCATTGCCACGCTTCGAAGTCGCATCACCCATGTGACCGCCGTTGATGCGGGTGATGCATTGTATTACAGCAACAAACCGCTGACACGTCCCACACGCGTCGCCACGATCCCGATCGGCTATGCCGATGGCTTGCCGCGAACCATTCCGGATGGCTTGACGGTTCTTGTGCATGATGTGGCGGTACCCTACCTCGCCATCAGCATGGATCACAGTGCGATCGACATCACCGATGTCGACGCCGCCATTGGTGATGCCGTCATCGTATTCGGCGGCAACGGCTTGTCGGTCGCAGCCGTCGCACGTTTGTACAAGACGAACAAGAACAACGTCGTCAGCGGCCTGCATCACCGCATCCCAAGAACTCATGTCCGCTCGAAAGGAGAATCTTCCCATGACCTATGATGCTTTCATTCGGAGCCTGGATGACAAGTTGCGTCAATACCGGCGCCACTTGCACCGCCATCCGGAACTCAGCAAACAGGAGTTCATGACACAGCAATTCATCATTGATGTCCTCACCCAGCACGGCATCGAGCATGTCGCCGCCGCCAAGACGGGTGTCGTCGCCTACATCAACAGCGGCAAACCGGGACGATGCATCGCCATCCGGGCCGACATCGATGCGCTGCCGCTGTCCGAGGACACCGGTCTTCCTTTCGCATCGGAACAAAAAGGTGTCATGCATGCCTGCGGGCACGATGCCCACACGGCAATCTTGCTCGGAACGGCGCTCACACTGAACCAGCATCGCGAGCGACTCAACGGATCGGTAAAGCTGTTCTTCCAACCAAATGAGGAGGTCTCATCCGGAGCCAAGGATCTGGTCCGGGAAGGATTCATGAGCAACCCGGATGTCGATGCGATCATCGGGTTGCATGTGATGCCTCATCTTGACGTGGGAACCGTGGAACTTCGTCACGGTGCCTTGAATGCCTCGACTACGACCATCGACATCACCATTCACGGTACGGCAAGTCATGCCGCCTACCCCCAGCGCGGGGTTGACGCGATTTTGATTGCTGCCGAAGTCATCAGCAGTCTCCATACACTCTCTTCGCGCATCAGCGCGGCCCATTTGCCGAGCGTGCTGTCGCTCGGCATGATCAACGGTGGCACCAAACGCAACATCATTGCCGATACCGTTCGCCTCAAAGGAACCCTGCGGACCACCGACGACAACGAAAAAGAACGCATCAAACAACACATCACAACCCGCACCGAAGGCATTGCCGCGGCCCATGGCGGTTCGGCCACGATTCGCCTCAAGGACGGCTATCCGCCACTCATCAACGATCCTGACCTCACCGATGTGTTGATCGACTGTGCCACGGAGGTTGTCGGCAAAGATCACCTCATCTACAAGGACGCCCCGTCGATGGGCGCCGAAGACTTCGGATACTATCAAACCCATGCGCCTGGTGCGTTCTTTCACATCGGATGCCGCACGCCGGGCGTATTCGACGCACCACCTTTGCACTCGCCGAAGTTCGTGCTTGACGAGGACTGTCTGACGGTGGGCGTGCGGATGCAGGTGGCGTTCGTAATGCGGATGCTCGGGACCTCGTGATGCGCGACTTCCTGAACGCACTGTTGAAACGATACGATCTTCACGATGTCGATCTGTCGGTGATCGTCGATGGAGTTCTTGTCGGTCGTGGCATTGCCACTGACGATCCTACTCGTTTTGACGAGCAGTCGTTGTATCGCGTCGCTTCCATTTCCAAACTGTTCGTCGCCACGGCGGTGCTCAGAGCCTGGGAACAGGGGCATCTGCAACTGGATGACGACATTCGGACGCATCTTCCGTATGTCCCGCGCAATCCCCACCATCCTGACGTTCCGATCACACTGCGGATGTTGCTGTCACATGCAAGTTCCATCGCCGACGGCAGCCATTATTGGATCAACCCTTCCGAATCATTGGTGGACCTCTTCAACAGCCCGGACAATTTGGACAAGTTCATGACGTTCGCAACCATTGACGGCCAACATCCCGCTCCGGGCGAACGGTTCTTCTACTGCAACGTCGGCTACATCCTGTTGGCAGCGGTACTGGAAACGGTGACGAACGAGCGCTTCGATGAACACATCAAAACCCACATCCTAACGCCCCTCGGGATGAGCGGTGGATTCACCGTCAATACCATCGAACCACGACATCGCATCGTTCCCCTCTATCGACGCGAGCAGGGACATTGGGTGGCGCAGTTCGATCAGACCCCGCAACAGATGGACTTCCGCCAATACCAACTCGGTACCAACCCGACCCCAATGGCGCCGCAGGGCGGACTGCGCGCGAACACCCTCGAACTGGCGAAGTTCGTGCCGGTGTTGCTTGGCGAGCGTCCTGACATTCTGATGGCATCGACACTGAAGAACATGACCTCCATTGCCCATCAGGACACCGTTTGGCACCCATGGGAAACATACGGGCTTGGCATACACATCCTCGATCCCCGCGACCCCTGGGTTCCATCGGGCGATTATCCACGGTCACTGCATGGTCACACCGGTGTCGCGTATGGACTGAATGCGATGTTCTACCTGGATCTTGATACCAAAAACGGCGTGATTTTCGCCGCCACCGGTGAAGGCCGGCCGCGCAGTGATTATGAGCGTGACAATGCCATTTTGCTGGCCTTCCAACAAGATGTCCTCACGTTTGTTCGAACCACTTATTGGACCGAAAAAAAATAGTGCACGAGGCACTATTTTTTTAATTTGGACTTGTAATACTTCTCGCGATCGAGGACGGGGATCGGCGAGGTGAACTCACCGGGTGCGACCTGATCGAGCGTTTCCTGAAGCACCGTCATCTTCGAGTCGATGTTGTCGATGAAGTGGAGAATCAAGGCTTCGGGAATGTTGGTTTTCTTCGGACTTCCATAGTTGCCGTAATAATGATGCGACAGCACCATGTGTTGCAGCAACAACACTTCTTCGCTGCCGCGCGCACCGATCTTGTCGGCAACGACTTCGATGTCCTTGACGGCCATCGTGATGTGGCCGACCAGGCGACCCTCCTTGGTGTATTCGGGTCCGGCGTAGTCGGACAGTTCGTCGACCTTGCAGATGTCGTGAAGGAGGATGCCGGCGATCAGAAGGTCCTGGTTCAAGAACGGATAGACCGCGATGAAGCCGTCGATCAGCCGCATCATCGTCGCCGTGTGGTAGCTGAGTCCACCGATGTAGGCGTGATGAAACTTGGTGGCGGCGGGGTACAGATAGAACGACTGCTTGCGCTGGTCGTACATGATGTCGACGATCTGCTTGAGAATCGGGTTCTGAATGCGCGCCAGATACGATTCGACAAGTTCCTGGGTCGCTTCGGCATCCACCGGTGCGAACTCGTAGAAGAGTTCCATCAGTTCCTGGCGTTTCTTGAGCGGGATGTCGCAGTCGTCGATCGATGCGTATTCCATGACCTGCAACTGATCCTTGTCCTTGAACACGACCGGCTCACAGGTGAAGCGGTACACCGCGTTGGGTTGAATCACGGCGTTTTCATCGATGCGCAGCGTGTATCCTTCCTTGTCGTCGCCCAGCACGCGGAGCGTGTTGGTCTCGTATGTGGTTTCGTTGACTGTTTCCACTTTGGCGTAGAACGTGGTCTGTGCCATGGTATCACCTATTTCCGTTTTAATATGTATGTGCCAATGTCGTCGACGTTGATTTTCGTCAGTTGCCGGCGCGAGCGCTTGCGACCGTCGAAAATCAGAGTGTGACGACCTTGCAGGTTGAAGGTTTCTTTGGTTTCGTTGTTCTTGAAAATGACAAGCAGTTCGGTTTCCGGATCCTTTAGTTCGTAGCGGACGGTTCCGGTTTCCTCGACGTGGATCGTGACCATGTCACGGATCTTGGAGGGAGCGGTGAGTCGGAACAGCTCGTATTTCTTGCGAATCCGCAGCAGTTCGCGGACGATTTCGACGTCGTCGACGTTCGCATCGATGCGACTCCAGTCGATGCGGTTGATGGCATCGGGCGACTTGTAGGAGTTTTCCACGCCTTGTTTGGAACGGTAGAACTCCTGGCCGCTGTGCAAAAACGGAACGCCTTGGGCGAGGATCACCATTGCCGTCGCCAGCAACTGACGCTGTTTGCGGATGGTTTCGTCGCTGTCCTTGCCAAGTGCGGCGAGGGTCTTGTCGTAGAAGGTGTTGTTGTCGTGGCATTCGACGTAGTTGATCGACTGCGTCGGGTAGCGGAACAGGAACTTGTGCTGGCAGCTGCCCATGAGGATGTTCTTGATGTCATCGAGACGGGCGTTGCTGCCAAGGGCGTACCCCTTCTGCTTGACGTCGAAGGTCGCTCCTTTGATCCGTTCGCGGGTCTTGTCGTTGAAGTGGCCGATGTTGAACAGGAGATGCGGGTTGTACATGTGCGCGGTCATCTCGTAGCCGATTTCGGTCGGCATCCGCCAGCCTTCGCCATAGACGATCATGTCACTGCGGAAGCGGTCGAGTTTCTGACGCAGCGTGTTCATCGTGCGGATGTCCAACAGACCCATGAGATCGAAGCGGAAGCCGTCCATCTTGAACTCTTTGGCCCAGAACATGACGCTGTCGATGATGAACTTGCGGACCATCCGTCGTTCGCTGGCGACGTCGTTGCCGCAGCCCGACGAGTCGGTCATGATGCCTTGTTTGTCAAAGCGGTATCCGTAGCCGGGAATGATCTTCTCAAACGGGAACACCTTGTGATCGAAGACGTGGTTGTAGACGACGTCCATCGTCACGCGCAGACCGTGTCCGTGCAGGTTATCGATCAGTTCGCGCAGTTCGTTGATGCGCAGATAGGGATCATCGGGATCGAGCGAGAACGATCCTTCGGGGACGTTGTACTGGGCGGGATCGTATCCCCAGTTGTACGAGTCCTCAGGATGCCGTTCGTCGACGCTGCCGAAGTCATACACCGGCATCAGTTGAATGTGCGTGATGCCGAGATCGAGAACGTGGTCGAGCCCGGCTTTGTGACCACCAGGGGTCACAAGTCCTTGTTCGGTGAAGCTCTGATACTTGCCGGGATGACTGGCGTTGATCGACGGATCCTTGGTGAAATCGCGGACGCTCGTTTCATAGATCACCGCGTCGGTGTAGATGCCGCTGAACTTGGGACGTTGCTGGCGCATCTTGTACAGTTTCGAGGTGTCGATGACGTAGTTGTATTCGCCGTTGGCGGTGCTGCTGATGCCGTACGGGTCGGTCAGCGTGTGCTGCTTGCCGTTGACGTAGCTGATGTAGCGGTATTTGTAGCGTTCGTAATCGCCTTTGAGACGGAGGTACCAGACACCTTGATTGTCGTATTCCATGTCGACGATTTCGTGTTCACCCTGGGGACTGATCAGTTCCAGTTTCATGTATTTGGCGACGGGCGTCCAGATCTTGAACTTGGTCCGGTCCTTGCGGTAGTTCATGCCGAGATCGGACTGCTCGTAATAGTAGATGTCATCGAACAAGTCGGTGCGGACGATCTTGCCGGTGTACAGTTCGCTGCTTTCGCCGCGGTCGTCGAAAATGTGGTACATCACATTGAGCAGGATGTACCCGTCGAAGCGGGTGATGTACTTGCGTTCGGTACCGATCAGTTCACTGGAGATGATCTCCAGTTCGATTTCTTCGTCGTTGCCGACGGCTTTGAATGTCTTGACGAAGTCATCGCGGTATTTGATCGGGACGAGAATCGTGATTTGACTGAAATCGTCGAGATACGAATAGAATTTACTCATTGGTTTCTCCCATTTCGGATTGAAGTTCGTGAATGCGGTGGAGAGCGAGTTGCTTCAGCGGGGCGTACTGATTGGGAGTCGTGCCGGTGAGCACGGCTTCGAGGAGGTCGTCGATGACCAGTCCGATGGTACTGCGCCGCTTGAGTGAGGTGAGTTCGAGGATGTCCTGCCCCTTGAATGCCAGGTCGCACACGTCGTGCACGGGCATCTCGTCCCACATCGCGCGGATTGCCGGTTCCTGATCGGCATGGCCCAACAGTACGTTGATGCGGTTGGCAATCAGGCAGGGTTCGAGTTTGTTGGAAAAGAGAATGTGTTTGTTGAAGGCATCGTCCTTGGTCACTTCGTGCAGATTGATCACCTGCAGGATGAGCCGCATGTCGCGATTGGAAAAGCGCCAGATGTCATCGATGTCGTCGAGGATGAAGGCAATCATGAAAAATTCGAGCGGCTGGACATGATCGGCGAGCGTGACCACGTGTTCGATGCCACGTTTGATGCCGTAGAGTTCATCCGCTACGCCAGTCTGAAGCAAATACTGTAGCGCCCGTTTTTGATGCGGCGCGGACAGAATCTTGTCGAGTTCCACCATGACCCGTTCGATGGTGATGGTCTTTACCAAATGACGATATTCCGCCAGTGCCGCAAGGGTTTCGGGTTCGATCGTGAAATCGAGTTTGCTGACAAACCGGAACGCCCGCAGAATGCGCAATGCGTCTTCCTCGAACCGCGATCGCGGATTGCCGATTGTGCGGATCAGACGCGCATTTAAATCGGTTTTCCCTTCGACGTGATCAAAGATGCGTTCGTCGGCATCCATGACCAACGCGTTGATGGTGAAATCGCGGCGAACAAGGTCATCGTTCAAGTTGCTGGAGAAGGTGACTTCGCCGGGATGGCGATGATTCTGATATTTTGCTTCCAGGCGGTAGGTCGTGACTTCATAGCCATGTTTGTCGATAAAAACGGTGACGCCGCCGAATTTGCGGCCGGTGTGCTTCACAAATGGAAATAACGACTCCACCTGTTCGGGAGTGGCGTTGGTCGTGATGTCGATATCGTCAGATTCGATACCGAGCAGATGGTCACGGACAAAGCCACCGACGAAGTAGGCTTCAAAGCCGTTATCGTTCAGTGTGCGTATGATTTTCTTCCCGTTTTCAAGATAGTGCGACATGTAAATCACCAAAGTAAATTATACTATATATCCCGATTGTTTTCCATCTTTTACCATATTTTTCACAAATAAGCGTGGTATAATGAAGATGGTGATAACCATGAAAAGCATCCAAACTACCGTTCGTCATGAAATCCTGGTGAACAAGTCCTTGTTCATCGGCCATCTGATCCCCGTTCGCAGCAAGGATGAAGCGATGAGATCATATCGCCGCATCAAGGACGAACACCCCGATGCGACGCATCACTGTTATGCGTACGTGATCGGGCATGCGCAGAATGAGCAAAAGTATTTTGACGATGGTGAACCAACCAGAACCGCCGGTTTACCAATGATCGAGGTGCTGCTCAAAAACGACCTGACCGACGTGTTGGCTGTTTCCGTTCGCTATTACGGTGGCATCAAACTGGGTGCCGGTGGCTTGGCTCGCGCCTACGGCAAAAGCATCTCGGAAACGCTCGAGGAGGCGAGATACGTCTGGCTCCGAGAGTTTCAACTGCTCAAGGTAACCATACCGTTTGATTTGATCGGAGCGGTCGAGCAGCCACTCAGGGACCGTTACACGCTCGTCAATACCGAGTACGATGAGAACGTGAACTACTTCGTGCAACTCGCCACCGATGATGTGAAAGAGTTCCGCAATTGGATGGCCGATCAAACCAGGGGAGTCGCCACGATTCAAGTCATTAAGACGATAACGGCATATCAATGAAATACGCGCACGGCTTGTGGCCGCGCGCGTATGTTTTTTACCTACGTCAGTTGGAACGCCAGTTCGATCAGACGCATCAGTGCTCGTGTCAGAAGATAGGTAAAGATGATGACGGTGAATATGTACATCAGTTGTATCTGTTTGACATGACCCTTCTTGAAGAGCGTTTCAAATCGCGTGGAATTGAACAACTGCAGGTTGAACGTCATGAGAATGAAAAACAGGCCCAGTTCGAGTAGTGTCGCTAGCAAACCATCCATGAACTTCTCCTCCTATCCGGTGATGTCATCGGGCAGATCCTCGTCTTTGGCCTCGATGACGATGATGATGTTATTGGGCAGACACGTCAGCGGATTCAATGGCGAGTTGGTCCAGCCTTGTTGTCGACAGATGTGTTGCGGACTCTCCTCGTCGATGACGCGAACCCGGTTGTCCTGGTATTCAATAAGAACGCCGTAAGGGTTCGATCCTTCGACGTGATACAACTTGTTGTCTTCGTCAATCGACAAAATCCGATCCTCATTAAAAACTTTATAATTACCATCGGCAAGATCGATTTCGAGTATTTTTTCATCATTATAGAAGACGATGGCCGTTCCATCGACCAATGCACTGTCGTTGGTCAATTCGCGAAACGCGAAGAAACTTACGACAGCGACAATCAGAACCACGGCGATCAGAATGACATCCGATTTTCGCATAATATCACCCAATGAACTTGTTAATTCATTATAACACATCCCATCAAAATCGTTGTAATTTTTGATTATTGGACTTGCTTTTTTTATTGTCAATATTTCGTTTATTTTCATTAAATCAGATGCGATATATCTATGTCCTTTTTGTTTCTACACGAACTAAAAAAAGAATGAAATAATTCGTGTGCTAATCATTGGTTTTCGGCCTAACAAAAGTGTTTTTACCCTTGAAAAGGGTTTGACATTTAGCATTCAAACTATTATAATATTAGACGGTTATAAACTAAAAAACCTAGGAGGAAAACATGAAAAAGTTTGCATTATTGTTTGTAGCATTTGCTCTGACATTGGCTCTCGCCGGATGCGGCAACAACCTGCCTGACATTCCCGACGAAGTCGACATGGAGAACATCGATGAGTACCTCGGTAGATCCGACGTCCAGTATGTTGATCTGCGCAACTTCGACGACAAAATGAACGCCGGATATATCGCAGGATTTGAATTCATCCCGTTCTTCGATTATCTTGAGTATGAAGGCATCCTCGTTCGCGATGGCGACTGGGAATTCGAAGCCGATGAAATCCTCAGCGAATCTGGCCTCACCGCCCTGTTCGACATGGACAAAACGATCTTCTTGATGTGCGGCAGCGGCACCCGTGCCGGCTATGTAATGGCCGCTCTCGAAGAACTCGGATACGAGAACGTCTACAACGTTGGCGGCATCGCCGACTACACGGGCGACAACAAAGTCCTCGGCGACGGATCATACACCCTGAACCCGCTTGTCAAAGGCGACTACACCCCGGGCACCTATTTCGGTCTTGATGAAGACTCCGGCTACATGGCCACCGTCGTCATCAACGAAAAAGGCGGCATCGAAGAAGTCATCCTCGACGCCCTGTATGAAAAAGATCCGGATCGCGATCCTGAGACCGACAACTCATACTGGACCACCAAGCAAGCTCTCGGCGAAGGATATGACATGGATACCAGCCCCGACGGCGAAAACTTCTGGTTCACCCAGGCGAACACCCTCGCTGAAGCCATCCTCGACAACCAAGGTTGGGACGATGCATGGGCAATCACCGATGGACATTTCGATGATTTCGCCGGTGTCACCGTATCGATTGATGGTCTCAAACTGGCCTTCGAAGAAGCAATCGGCCAAGCTGAGTAATCCTCACAACAAAGAAACGAGACATTTCGATGTCTCGTTTTTTTTGGGCAATAATCAACGGTCACGCGTACCATATTCGTGTAACAAAGAGTCTGCTTCATAACCTCATCTCACCCAACTGCATGTGGCAGGGGCGCTGTGGCGTCCACAAAAAAAAAGCACCCTCGAGGGGGTGCTTTTGTGTTACATCTTGACTTTCACGTACTCGCCGGCTTCGTTGGGATGCTCGGCCAGGTAATCACGAATGTCTTCGCGCATTGCCTGGTCGCCCGGCTTGCATTGTGACAGTTTGGCGTCCTCGCGGAGGATCGCCTCGGCCATCCCCTTGCAACCGGGGTTGCCGCAGAGTCCGCAGTTCTGATTGGGAAGCAAATCGATGATGTCTTGCAGCCGCGGATCCTCCTCGACATGGAAGACCACGCTGGCGCCCCACAAGAGGAGCGCGAGGACGACACTGATGACAACGGCCAATACAATGACGACAACCATCAGATCACCCCTCCGAATCCGCTAAAGATCATCGCCATGATGAACGCGGTGATGAGCGCGATCGGAATGCCTTGCCAGTTCTTCTTGATCGGGTAGGCGTCCATTTCTTCACGAATCGCCGAGAACAGGAAGATGACGATCGCATAGCCGAGCGAGATGCCGAGGGCGTAGACGGTCGCCTGCCAGAAGGTCGGTGCGACGCCCGAGGCCATCAGCAACTTCTGCGAACCGGTGCCGTTGACGGTCACGTCGATGGCGACCCCGAGCACGGCGCAGTTGGTTGTGATCAGCGGGAGATACACGCCGAGCGCGCTGTAGATTGCGCTGGAGAATTTCTTGATGACCATTTCCACGAGCTGGACGAACGATGCGATGACCAGGATGAAGACGATCGTGGACAGATATTCGATGTTGTTGGGTACGAGCACCTGATTGTAGATGGTGTAGGCAATCATCGTCGACAGCGTGATGACGAAAGTAACGGCCATGCCCATCGAGAAGGCGCTGGATTTCTTGGTTGATACCCCTAGAAAGGGGCACAGACCATAGAACTGATTGAGTACGACGTTATTGACGAAAATGGCGCCAAATGCGATTGCGATGAATTCCATGGATTACGCCACCTCGCCTTGCTCCGCACGGCGGAGTTTGATTTTGTTGATCTGCGATACAAGGATGCCGAACACGAGGAACGCGCCGGCAGGAGCCACGAGAATCGAGATCTGGAAGTCGCTGGGAATCAGATTCAAGGCGAAATCGCCCCAGATGGTGATTGATCCCTTGCCGAGCAGTTCACGGAAGAACGCCAGCAAGGTGATGCCACCGGTGAACCCGATGCCCATGCCGAGTCCGTCCAGCACGCTGCGCACGGGTCCGTTTTTGGAAGCGAACGCTTCGGCGCGGCCGAGAATCAGACAGTTGACGACGATCAAGCTGAGGAAGGTTCCCAGCTGGGCCGCCAGATCGGGGACAAATGCGTTCATCAGCATTTCCAGCATCGTCACGAACGAGGCGATGACGACGATGTAGATCGGAATGCGGACTTCGCGCGGTACGGCGCTGCGGATCAGCGAGATGATCAGATTCGACAACACGAGGACGAAGATGACGCCCGCGCCCATCCCGATCGCGCTTTCGACACTGCCGGTGACGGCGAGCGTCGGACACATGCCGAGAAATTGTACGAAGACCGGATTCTGCTTGAAGAAGCCAGCGGTGAAGACATCACTTAATGATTTCTGTTTGCGGGCCATCAGCTAGCACCTCCTACGTTTTGATCGGCGTGATATTGGGCGATTCGTTCGAGCGACACTTTCATGCCACCGGTTGTGGTCGACACGCCGGCGGCATCGATGACTTCGGTGTCGAGGATCGACTGGAAGGTCACTCCCTCGAACAGATCAAGCCAGGTCGATGTGTTGAAATCGGTACCGAACGCGCCGTCGTATCCGGCGTACGTCGCGTCGTCCCAGGACTGGGTGTCGTTCATGATGTAGAGTTGCTGGGCGACACCGCTGTTGTCGACGCCCCACATGAATTCAATGATGTTACCGGAGTATCCGGTTGCGGTGGCGTAGTAGACGTAACCGATGACGGCATCGCTGCCGTCCTTGGCGGCGTACAGGTTGTTGATGGTGGCGTCGAAGTCGTAGTCGCTGTAGACACTCTCGAACGAGACGGCGCCGGGGTATGCTTCCGCAAGTGCATCCATGATGCGTTCCGGAAGGAGAATGTATTTGGTCTGATGATAATGGACGACCTCGTCGATGGCCGCGGTGATCACGTTGTACGTAATCGTGCTTCCGCCAACGGCGTCCAGTTCATAATCATCGGTGATCGCGACACCCTCGATGGTATCGCCGTAATCGTCGGCGTAGAACGCGTCGGCGCGTCCCGGCGTTTCCGAGTCGTCGAGCATGTAGAAACCGGTGAAGTTGTCCGCGGTGTCGATGCCGATCAGGAACTCGATGGTCGTGAGTTCGGCGTAACTGGCACCGATGGTCTGCACGTGGTAGACGGTTCCCAGTTTGGCACCGAGATCGTCGAACACGTCATAGACGCCCTCGATCATTGTGCCGAAGGGCTTTTCACTGGTGACGTTGGTGAAGCGGTCGGCTCCGGGGAAGAGCAGTTCGCTCAGCGATTCGACGGTGCGTGGCGTTTCACCGAGAAACTCGACGCGGTGGAACATGCCGACGTCGACCAGACTTTGTTTCCAGGCCAGCGTTGTAACGGTCGCTCCCGCGATGCCGTCGAAGTTGCCGTCTTCGGCATCTTCAAGGCTCATTCCGGGGAAATCCGCCCAGTTGGCATTGTCCAGAATTAGAGCACCGAATCCTTCGGTGTCGTCGCTCGACAGGGCGGTTCCGCCAAGCACTTCATTGGTCGCCAGGTCGAACGCAATCAGATAGGTGTTGCTGCCGGTGGCGTTGTACCCAACGAACTCAACGGTATAGATGACCGCCTGATTGTCCGTGCCGTCGGTGGCGACGTCAACGGCGGTGATGCCGTAGTCGCCCGGCGCGAGATCCGGCGTGTAGGACTCGATGGTGAGATCATTGCCGACAAGTGTCTGCTTCTTCTGCAGCAGCAGTTGTTCGTCGGTCATCGGCGTGTAGCCGTAGGTGTCGAGATGGAAGTTGAAGAGGGTTTCAAAGGAAGACTTCCATGCGTTGGTCGTGACCGTGGCTCCGGCCAGTCCGTCGAAGTCGCCGTTGCCGGCGGTCTCGATTGACATGCCCGTGAACTGGGTCCAGTTCTCTTCGTCGGCGATTTGCGCGCCGTATCCGGCGGTATCATTCTGCTGGAGCGTCTGATAGCCGGTGATTGCCCCGGCGGCGTCGATGCCGACCAGATAGATGATCTCCGAGGAGAACCCACGGAAGGTCATGGTGTAGACATAGCCTTTGACATTGTCGTCGCCATCACGGATGACGAGTACGTCGGTAATTCCGGTGGTGCCGAAATCAACGTCGGTGTCCGAGGTGACGGTGTCGGTGGTTCCGTCGATGGCGGGGAATATGCTTTGCAATGCTTCTTCGATTTCCTGGGCGCGACGGTCTTCAATGATCGGCGTGGTGATGCTTTCGACAAAGTATACGCCAACCGATGAGACGAGCACGACAACCAGGAGCATTACGACGATTTTTACTGGTTTCATGCGATCATCCCTCCCCATTGAATCATCGCGTCGAAGGCTTCAATCAACCGTCCTTGCAGGATGAAGCCAAGGACGAAGCCGGTGAGAAGCACAACCACCGCGAGGATTACGCTGGTTTGAATGAACAGTTTCTTGTTGCTGCGGGTGACGGTACGGTTCAAGAACGGCGCCAGCATGTTACCCAAAAGCACGGCGAAGACGACGCCTTCGACTTCGGTTCCGAGAATCCGGACCATCATCGTCATGATCGCGATCACGACGGCGTAAATCAGTTTCGCTTCCCGTGAGGTGGGGCTGCTGACGGTTTCGGCGACGAGGAATACGGCGCCGAACATCGTCAAGCCGGTGATCATGTTGACGAAGACGTAGTTCCACATCGCACCTCCGAAGTTGACGAATCCGACGATTGCGCTGATAATGAGAATCGCCAGCACGAACGTGCCGCTCAGTCGCAGATCGATGACACGGGTAATGGACAAATAGATGAACACGCCACCCAAGACGATGACGCTGGTGCTGCCGATCGCCACGGCGACATAGTTGCCGAGGACGAGATCGATCAGTTCAAAGTTATAGGATTGGCCTTCAATCGCTTGTTTCAAGAGCACGAGCGGTGTGTCGCCGTACTCAATCTGAGTGGCGAACGATATGGTGGCGAACAGCACTCCGACCAAGGCCGGATTGAAGATGTAATAGCCATAACCACCGAACACGATTTTGCCGACGTACACGCCGACGGCGACGGCCAGAATCAGGACATACATCGGCGTCGATGTCGGAAGCAACAGCGCGATGAGCAACCCGGTGTTGATCGGATCGACGAGCCGGCGATATTCGCTGAACTCCTGACTGGTGCCTTCGCTGATCGAGTAGACGAGTTCGATGAGGACGCTCACGAGCGCTCCCGTGAACAACATCAAGAATGTCTTGAACATCTGGTCGGGGACCCATGATTCGCCCTCGGGGACGGCAATGAAGGCACGGGTGAAAATCGCCGTCAGACTGACGATGATGAGTGAGATGTGCAAGCTCAAGGAGCGTTTGTAGGAACGTTGCTGGTTGCTGATGATAGGTGGCTTTTTCATTGTAAATTCCATGGTTTCCTCCTATCCGACGCGGCGTTTGGCACGCCGCACCCATTCCAGTACGTTGATTTTCGAGGGACAGACATAACTGCACAAACCGCATTCGATGCATTCGTCGGTATGCAGATCGACGATGCGGGCGTTGACATTGCGGAGTTCCGCATCCATGATGTTCTGTGGTAGGATGCCGGCGGGGCAAATGTCGTTGCACTCGCCGCATTTGATGCAGACTTCTTCCGGTTCCTGGCGATACGCGCTGACAT
The DNA here is from genome assembly GCA_913062645.1 of uncultured Mycoplasmatota bacterium. GTDB lineage: Bacteria > Bacillota_I > Bacilli_A > Izemoplasmatales > Izemoplasmataceae > Xianfuyuplasma. The sequence continues at coordinate 427,794 of CAJXVW010000001.1, read as the reverse complement.
CGATGGTGTCGACGGTCGCGGTAACGCTGAAGGAATCCGCGGCGACCTGTTCGCCGGACAGAAAACTGCCGACGTGACACATGTAGGTGCCGCCGTCGTCGTATCCGCCGAGATCGTCGACGAGATCTTCGAGGCGCGTGCCGAGACGCACGTCGTAGAGCACGTTGACGCGGAGCGCATCACCGGTGATGGCGACTTGACGCTCGATGAGCGGACGACCGTTGCGGACGGCATCGTGAATGTGCTTGGCCGCATAGGCGGACGTGTACAGAATCTGATTGTCGATGAGATTGGGAGAAATCGTTTCGCCAACCAGTTGTTTGGCAATGCGGTAATCCCATCCGTTGACATGCTTGGTGTTGACTTGCACGACCTCGATGCCTTTGTCGACGGTGGCTTTGCCAAGTGCTTCCAAGGTTTGCTCGTCCATGTACTTGTCGACGATCAGCGTGGCTGTTTCAGCATGCGCGGCGTGTTGCAACAGCTTGATGCCATCCGCAATCAACTCGGCGTGTTGCTTGACGAAATCGTAGTCCGTTGAGATGAACGGTTCATTGGCGTAGATGGCATTGACGAGAATGTGCTTGATGGGTCGTTCGAATGCAATGTCGGTATAGAGGCCGTCGACGTTGAACTGACGGAGTCCGCAGTCTTCGATGCGCTGTCGGATGATGGCCGCCGGGACATCGTCGTCCAGGCCTTCATGGGTGATCATCTGGTTGGAATCGGATCGTTCGATGACGATGTGATCCACGTATTTGTTGAAACGGTCGAGACGTTCTTCGAACCCAACGACGGTGCCGGTGATCGATGCCAGGACCGGCGTCTTCAATTTGCCGCTGTACTTGTAGGCGACGATTTGTCCGGCCGTGACGGCGTCGTCTTGTTCGACTTGGACACTGGCCAGTTTGAAGGTGCCGTCGGTAAGGGGGATCCAGACTTTCTTCGGATCGAGATATTGTCGGTATTCGGTTATCATGTGGTCACCTTCTATTCCTTCCGGTACTCTTTTTGCGAGTACCCGGTATGAATGCTTGGATCATCGGCGAAGTTGTCGTCGACGAGATGATTGTGCAGGGGGTTGCTGAGGGGCAGATCGGTTCCGCCGTCGCAGTAACTCGTTTCGCGTCGAGCGATGACCTCGTGGGTTGTCAAGTTTTTGTGTATCGGCATGCCGCCGCCATTGAGACAGCCGCCGGGGCACATCAGGAACTCAATCAGATGGTAGTTCTTCTTGTTCGATCGGGCGAAGAGTTCCTTGAAGGCCGCACCGCCGATGACGCGAGCCACATTGAGTTTGGCTTCGCCAAGTTGGACGGTAGCTTCTTCGATGAATCCATCGCTTTCCTTCTCGCCGTGAACATGCTTGAACGTGAGTTCCGCGAGCGGTTCGCCGGTCTTGATCTGGTGCGCCGCATTGAGAACGGCAACGAGGACGCCGCCCTGAACCGCAACATGTTCGGAGGTGACTGCGGGATCGGGCGTGGCCGCTTCAAGATTGCGATAAGCGATGCCTTTTTGCTTCATCAGTTTGGTGATTTCACGGACGGTCAGGGCCGTATCGACGTCGGCGACGCCGGCAGTGACAAGTTCTTCTCTGGTCCGTTCGTATTTCTTGGCCGTGCACGAGCTGAGCGTGACGACCTTTGTGTTGGCTGGTTTCTGTTTCAGCAGCTTGTGTTTGAGTTGTGAACCCTGGAGGATATGGGGCGACTTGACCGTCGCGATGTGATCGAGACGTTCGGGCTCATACAGTTCGAGGAACCGCGTAGACGCAGGACAACTCGACGTGAACAGAGGCAGGTTGTCTTTGTCTTCCAATCGCTTCAACAGCTCTTCGGCGGTTGCGCGAGCGTGGTAGTCCTCGCCGTAATCGAGTGTCGTTACGGTGTCAAAGCCAAGCAGTTCAAGAGCCTTGACGGTCTTGCCGAACGTTTCTTCGAACGGGGTGTCGATGTCGTATCCGAAGGACTCGGCGATGGCGCCGTTGACACGGGTATCGAGTTGGACCACGACATGATCGTCCTTGTTTCTCAGGAAGGTGAGAACGTCATTGGTGTGATCGGTTTCGAACAGGGTGCCGGTGGGGCAGGCCTTGACGCACTGGCCACAGAAGATGCAGCCGGCATCGTCAAACGCGAGACCGGGGGTCGGACTGACGATGGGATTCATCGGATCGTCGTCGTCGCGGAACTTCAGGACGTTGGCGGTGACGACGTTCTGGCATACGGCCACGCAGCGTTTGCAGAGGACGCATTTGCTCTGGTCTTGTGAAATACCTGAGCCAGCAATCAGATCGCTCGAGCGTCCGATTCCAGGACCAAATTCTTCAAAGACGACGTCATGTGACTTGAGCAAGTCGTAGAACTCGCACATGCCGTCTTTCGGGCAGCGCCAGCAATCGAAACGGTGGCGGGACGCCAGTAGTTGCAGGGTTGCTTCACGAGATTGGCGGACTTTGTCGCTGTCGGTTTGAATCACCATGCCATTGGTGATCTCGGTATTACAGGCCGATATGAGATCCTGCTCGCCTTCCACTTCGACAACGCAGATGCGGCAGAAGCCGATCTCGTTGATCTCTTCGAGAAAGCAGAGCGTCGGAATGTCAATTCCCAGCTGTCGGGCGGCACTGAGGATGGTCGTACCTTTTTTGACTTTGACAAGTTGTCCGTTGATGGTTATCTTCGCCATGTGGTAGGATCCTCCTTAGTATTTTTTCACGGGGCTGTACAGCACATTGTAGTTGTTTTCGAGTATGACTTCCATGTTCTTGCCAATGTCGAGCCCCACGCTGCATCGGCTTGCCCGGAGGTTATATACGATGCGCTCGATTTCCTTCAGGTCCTTGAGCGTCGCTTCGCCTTGGATGTACTTGTCGAACAATCGTTCCAACTTGGGAACGCCGTCGCGACAGGGGATGCACTTGCCGCAGATTTCGGGGTGCGTGCTTTCCAGATAACTCTTGATTTTTGTGAACATGTCTTCTTCCTGAAGACGCGTTTCGGCATCAAGAATCCACTGTTCGAACAACGCGTTTACGTCTTGCGACTTTGTTGTCATTGTGTTCACCTCTCTAGTTGTATATAAAAAAATATAACCTATTACATTATAACAAAGAGACCCCTAAATGTGAATGAAAACTTCGGGATATAAAATATAAAGTTTTTAATTATAACTACTTTATATTGAAGGTGAAAAAATGCTATAATGGGGACGTTGAGAAGGAAGGTGTAAGATGATGAAAAGATTACTCTACCTGGTCGTTCCAATGGCTTTGATTAGCCTGCTTGGGTGTGTTGAAGAACCGGTTGACGAACCGTTGCCGATTACGGCTGAAACTGTGATCACGATGGAGAATCTGGACGAATACATGTACCGTGACGATGTTCAGTACGTTGATTTGCGTAATTTCGATGCCAAGTTTGCTGCCGGATACATCGACGGATTCGAACAGATCCCCTTTTTCGATTATCTGGACTACCGGGTGTTCGAGCGCTCAGACACGTTCGCGTTCGAACCCTCACAGATCATTGACCAGTACGAGCTTGAACGATTGTTCAAACAAGACAAAGCAATTTTCCTGTATGCAGACGGCTGCATGCGCAGCGAGTATGTACAGGCGGCGTTGTGGCATCTTGGATACGAACGAGTTTTCTCTTTGGGCGGATTTTATGAGTATTTGGGAGAATACAAGGTTTTGGGTACTGGTGATTACCGATACGGCGATATGTTCTACACTGATTTTCTCAGTGAGACGACACACCGACGCTATTTTGTCAGCGGTGAACTGGATTTGGGAAAGTACATCACGTCAATCCGTTTTGATATCGTCGATAGCGACAATCGCACCTTGAGAGGATCCTTCTACGATGGTCTGACGAACTACAATGACCAGTTGACCATACTGGAAGAGTTCATCGTTACACACCCGATGACGATGAATGAACTCTACGACCTCATGATGACGGCCAATACCAGTGGCAGCCATGATATCGTCGAATACGAACTTGGCTTCGACGACGATCTGTTGGCGTTAATTGAAACATTAATCATAAACTGAGCTCCATCTCCGATTTTGCATCAATTGAAGGTTGCTTTCTACTACCGTTTTATATATAATGTATATTGGAAGTTTGAATCTGTAAGGAGGATATCATGAAAAAATTGAGCCTACTGCTCCTCACATTGGTTTTCGTTGTGACCCTTTCCGCTTGTGGCGAACTCTGCGTTGGTCCGGAATGTGTGACAGGAGAAACCAATAACGGCGGTGTCGTTGCCGACAACGCCATGCCGTTCACCCATCTCAATGGACATGGTGATGAAACCACCAAGAACGCATACATTTTATTCGAGTACAAACTGCGCGACTATGTCAAATACCAGGTCACGTACTTGTCCTGTACTTGCCGCAACGCCGATGTCAATTACTGGCAGGTTGCCTATGTAGAAATCGATTTGAACACCAATGAGCTACTCACCATCTCCTTTGGTCACGATGGCGAAGATGGCCACTATACCGCCGGCATGTGGGGCGACAGCGACCCGACGCCCACCGGCAAAACATTGGATGATTTCGAAACGGAATTCATTCCCTGGCTGATCGGTAAAACACTCGAAGATCTGGAAGGCATTCAAGTCTTCAAGAACAGCGATTATCACGGCATCAGCAATACCGTGACAATCGATGATCAGGATCTCATTGATGACTACACCGGAAGCAGCGTGTCCACCAACAACATGATCCGCGTCATGAAAGAGTTGCTTGCCTATCACGAAGCAAACTACGGTAGCTAAAAAACTGGGTTGCCCCAGTTTTTTTGTTCCCATGAACACAGCGTACATCACCACATGAATACGAGGTTGATACCATGAAGAAATTCATCATTATCGCACTCATTGTAATTACCACAACTACTTTGACCGCATGCAGTAAAGAACTTATTTTTGACTTAATCGGGGAATCAGAAGTATCGTATACTGTTGATTCTGATTATGTTGAAAAAGGTTTCTTGGCAAGGGTCAACAACGAGGACCTGTCCGAGTATGTTACGATTGACAGCGACATCGATCCGACGCAAGCTGGAGACTATACGGTGACGTATACTCTTGACTATGAAGGGGACGTCCGGACGCTCACGCGTACCGTCTATTATCGAGAAGACGGATGCACGGTAATCGATGGCACCGATCTCACCGAATGCCAGGTGTTCTGGACACAGTATCTGCATACCGTTGTCAAACTCCGCATCTACTACCAAGGTGACACGTACAATGGTGCTGTTGCAAACATCTTCGACAATGTTGAATTGCTACTCGACTACTATCACAAACTCAGCGACAAGTACAACAACTACAATAACGTCACGAATGTGAAAACGATCAACGACGATCCGACGGCAACTCACGTGATTGACGAACCATTGTTCGACATGATCCAATTCGCTCTCGATCATCAAGATGAGGTCGATGATCTGTTCAATATCGCCCTCGGACCCGTTCTGTTGCTGTGGCATGATTATCGTGAATCATGTCTTACCAACTTCACTGATCCTGTCTGCGAGGTTCCGCCGATGGAACAGTTGCAGGCAAGAAACGCCTTCACTGATCCCGCCGGCATAACGATGGATGAAACCAACCACACGATTACGATGGAATCAGGCATGTCGCTTGATCTCGGTGGCATGTCCAAAGGCTTCATTTCCAGGGTTTTGATCGAGTACCTCGATGGTCTGAATCTGCATGGGTATCTTCTCAATAACGGAGAAAGCAACATCTCAATCGGCGGTACGCACCCGACAAGGGAAAACGGCAAATTCCTGCTGGCGATTACCGATCCGACCTTTGAAACCAGTTATTACGCGACTGTCTATCTGAGCGCTGGCGACCAGTTGGTCACGAGCGGCGATTACCAACAATATTACGAAGTCGACGGCGAAATTTACCATCACATCATCAACCCCAACACCTTGATGCCGGAGCGCTACAGCCGATCCGTCAGCATCGTCACCGACGATCCGGCGCTGGCCGACATCTATTCGACGGCGATCTTCACGATGCCGCTCATTGATGGACTGGCGTTCGTCAACGGCATCGACAACCTTGAAGCGATCTGGTATACCATGGACGATCAAATCGTCTTCAGTGATGGTTTTGAAGCCCAGTATCTTGATGACACCTACAAGTAAACAAAAAGCCGTCTCAGACGGCTTTTTTCATGATTTGCAGGGACCTTAGCGCCAACAGTCCGGTGATGACGCCGGTGATGACCGAGAGGACGAGGATGTACGGGAAATAGAAAATCAGTTCGGCGCGTTCGATCAGGAAGATCGCCATCACAATCTGGCCGACGGAATGCCCGAAGGCACCCATGATGCTGATGCCGACCATGCTGAAGACTTTCAACTGTTTGAACAGGAACATCATCAGATACGCCATCATGCCACCAGAAAGCGACAGGAAGAAGGTCACGCTGAAGATGTTGCCGCGCAACAGGCCAACGAGGACGATGCGCAGAAACAAAATCATGAAGGCGTCTTTCTCGCCATAGATGAACATGATCAGCAGCGTCACGACGTTGGCGAGTCCGAGTTTCACCCCCGGCACGGGAATGACGGGCAACATGGATTCGACAATCGACAGAACGATGCTGATGGCGAGCATGATCGCCAGCAGGGTAAGTCGTTTCGTTCTCATGGAAATCACCGATGTTATTGTATCACTTAATCGCATGGCAAGCAAACAAAAAAGGAACGTGCGTTCCTTTTTTGTTTGCCTCATTCGGATAAATCGAAGTACGCGACACCAACCGTTCCAATTCCGGTATGACAACCGATGACCGGTGTGATCGGTGCTTCAAAGTACTTGTAGTTGGGAAATGCTTCGGCAATGCGCTCCTTGACATAGGCGATGCCTTCGGTGTTGTCGGAAGTGTCGTAGGTGACGACAAAATCCTTCAGTTTGTTCAGGTCGGCGATCACGATGTCGACCATTTCCTTGAGCGCGCGTTTCTGCGTGCGGACCTTTTGGAACGGCACGATCTTGCCTTCGTCGTTGACTTCGAGAATCGGTTTGATCTTCAGCAAACCACCGATGAAGCCGCTCGCGCCGGACAGTCGACCGTTGGCTACAAACAAGCGCAGGTTGTCAACCATGAAGTACTGTTTGCGACTGGTGCGAATCCGTTCCAGGTAGGCGAGGATGTCCGCGCTGGGAACGTCGTCGGCAATGAGCCGGAGCGTTTCGAGTGACAGCCATCCCTCGCTGATCGCTGCGTTGCGGGAATCGACGACGTGAACCGTCAGGTTTCCTTCGTAGTTTTGCATCGCTGCGGTACACACTCCATAGGTGCCGGACAGACCGCTTGAAATGGTAATGACGAAGACCTCGTCATACCCCGCTCCTTCCAGTTCGTCGAGAAGTTCGTAGAGTTCTCCCGGAGACGGCATCGACGAGGTGGGGACAAGCGAATCGTCTTCTTTGAGGCGACGGTAGAATTCATCGGCGGTGATGCCGATGAAATCATCGTGGGTGTCCTCGTTGATGGTGATTTTCATTCGCAAGATGCGGAGATTGTCATGATCGAGATCCAGATAATCGAGGCAACCAGTGCTGGTTGCGATAACGGCGCGTTTACTCATCTTCATCGTCTCCTTCGAGTTTGTCTTTCTTATTCAGAAAATGGTACAGAACGGCGAGCGGCCACCACAGGACAGCCAGCGCCGGCAACACGAACCAGATCAGATCCGGCGTGTAATACAAGTTCGAAAACACCAGCATGCCAATGATGATGAGCGCCCCGAAGATGCTGAACAAGAGGTCGTTGCGGTACTGGCGGATCGATTTGATGCGGCCAAAGAAATTGGGTGCTTTGTCCAGCGAGGCGAAGTAGTCTTCGGCGGTGCCGAACTCGATGACGGTCTTGTTGACGGCTTCATCGAGGGTGAGCCCATGTTCCTGGAGATCTTCGACCTTTTCAACGAGTGTTTGTGTGACTTGCTCGATCAGTTCGGCACGTGTCTCCTTGGGGACGTCTTTGAAGGTGTTCTTTACGAAGTTCCGGATCCGTTTCATGATGTTTCCTCCAATAAGGTGTCAAGAATCTCACGGAGTTCCTGCCACTCTTCTTTTTTCGTTTCGAAGTACGCCCTTCCCAAGGTGGTGATTTTGTAATAACGGCGTTTTTTGCCGTGTGTTTTTTCCCCGATGTACGATTCGATCAAGGACCGTTTCTCCAGCCGATTGACGATGCTGTAGAGTGTCGCCTCCTTGATGCTGAAACGGTCGTCGGTGCGTTCTTTGATGCAATTGGCGATTTCATAGCCATAGCGATCCTGTTCCAGGATCAGCTTGAGAATGACGCTCTCGAGATGGCCGCGTATCAAGTCGGAATGAATCAAAAAAACACCTCCACTTCGATCGTATTTATCTTGTTTCATAATACCAAATATACGATGTAAAGTAAAGGTGTTTCGGGTGCGTCAGTACTTTTGCTTGAAGTATTCCTTGATATTGTAGAGCGACTGGAGAAGGATTTCATCCTCGTCGAGTTTCATGTCCTTGATGGTCGCTTCGATCATCTCTTCGTGGAACTCGTCATGAATGCGAAGCGCTTTGTCCGCTTTGGCGGTTAAGGCGATCAGCACCTTCCGTTTGTCCTCGGGTTGACGATATCTCGTCGTATAGCCTTTCTCGACCAAACGGTTGATCGCCGTTGTCAGTGTGCCCACGGTGACGCGAAGACGACGGGCGATGTTGCTCATGGTCGGTTCTTCGGTCTTTTCGATGGCCTCGAGGACATGCATTTCATTCATGCTGAGCTTGACGCCGCGTTTCCGGAGCGCTTCGGCTTCGATGCTGAGAATGTGATTGAACACTTCCACCAGCAGTTCGTTGATGATTTCTTTGGGTGTTTCCATGTCATCCCCCCGTTGTTTGCTTATTTGGCGATGTATCCGACACCGACAACACCCGGACCGGCATGGGCGCCAACGACCGGTGTGAGTGGATAGGATTTGATTTCCTTGATGTCGGGACGTTGTTCGAGGATGGCATGGCGGACAATGTCGGCGCGTTCTTCGGCATTGGCCTGAATCAGGAACACTTCCATGTCTTTGTCGCCGAGCTCTTCAAGGAATTTTTCAATCAAGCGGTTGGTTGCTTTGGACAAGGTACGGATCTTTTCGATCGCTTCAACACGTCCATCTTTGGTGATTTCCAGCATTGGTTTGATCTTCAGCATGCTGCCGAGGAACCCGCTGGCGCCGGACAGGCGGCCGTTCTTGACAAGATAGCGCAGCGTGTCCACGCTGAACAGAATGCGATGGTTGTCGCGAAGGTGTTCCAGATGCGCCCATATTTCATCGAGCGTCTTGCCTTCTTCGATCATTTTCGCAGCATCAAGAATCATCTTCGCTTCGGGATAGGACACGCTGAGCGAATCGAAGACGCGCACTTCCACATCGTCCAGCATCTTGGCTGCAAGCATGCATCCTTCGTAGGTACCGCTCAGCTTGTTCGAAATGCTGACGACGAGTAGTTTGTCGTATCCTTTTGCGACCATTTCCTGATACTGTTCCAAAATGACACCGGTCGCAGCCTGTGCGGTTGATGGCGTCAAATCGGGATTTTCTTTGAGCATGTCATAGAACTCACCGGCGGTGATGTCGACGTAATCCGAATATTCCTTGTCGCCTACCAGCAGGATTGAACGAATAACAGGAATGTCGTACTTGTGTTCGATGTAGTCGATGCCGGAGTTTCCACATACCAAAAGACCAATTTTAGACATATTTGCCTCCCCAATAGATTTGTTTTGATGTTCAAAGTATCTAATAGTAGTTTACAATTATTCCAATCTATTGTCAATTCTTTTTCTCGTTAATGTAGCGATCCATGTAAACACTCGCATCTTTGCCGGCTCCCATTGCCAGAATGACCGTAGCGGCGCCGGAAACTACATCCCCACCGGCAAACACGCCAGGGATCGACGTCTGATAGTCGTTGACGACGATGCATCCCCATTTGTTGACCTCGAGGCCGATGGTCGCATCCTTGAGGATCGGATTGGGCTTCTGACCAATGGAAATGATGCAAGAATCAATGTCAAACGTCTCATAAGTTCCTGTTGGGAGCGGTCGACGCCGTCCGGACGAATCACGTTCGCCAAGGGTCATGATCTCACATTTCACTTGCTTGACAACGTAGTCCTCCCCGATGAATGTGACCGGATTTCGTAACAATCGGAACTCGATCTGCTCTTCTATGGCGTGATGGATTTCATCCAGTCGCGCCGGTAGACTCTCCATATCACGACGATACAGGATGAACACTTCCTTCGCGCCAAGACGCTTTGCGGTGCGGGCGGCGTCCATGGCCACGTTGCCTCCACCGACCACGGCAACTCGTTGACCGATTCGTACTGGCGTTGGTGATTTGGGGAAATCTCGAGATTTCATTAAATTCACCCGGGTGAGAAACTCATTTGCATAATACACGCCACTAAAGTTTTCACCAGGAATTCCCAACGCACTGGGAAGTCCAGCGCCACTGCCAATGAAGATGGCTTTAAAATTGTAGTCATTTTTCAATTGGTCAATTGTAATCGACTTGCCAATGATGACATTCTTTTCGAAATGGATGCCAAGTTCTTTGAGACGATCAATCTCCGCTTCGACGATATGTTTCGGCAGACGAAAATCGGGAATCCCATATTTCAGTACACCACCGAACTCATGCAACGCTTCAAAAATCGTCACGTCATAGCCAAGCAGTCGCATGCTGGCAGCATTGGCCAGTCCGGCCGGTCCACTGCCGACAATTGCAACTTTGATGTGATTGTCCACGATGTCGGTTGGTTTGTGAAGTTGGTGTTCCAGCGCATAATCACCTAAAAATCGCTCCAGGGCGCCGATCGCAACGCTGTCGCCTTTGATGCCAAGAACACATGCCCCTTCACACTGCTTCTCTTGTGGACAGACACGCCCACAAATAGCAGGAAGTATGTTGTCCTTATATAGCGTAAAGTATGCATCTTCAATCCGACCATCAATGATTTCGTGGATGAATTTGGGTATTTCAACATGTACTGGGCAAGCCTCTATGCAACGTGGATTCTTGCAATCCAGACAGCGCGAAGCCTCTAGTTGTGATTGAGCAAGTGTAAAGCCGCAAGCTACTTCATCGAAATTTTTACTGCGTTCTTTTGGATCCAGAACCGGCATCGTCTCGCGGGGCATCTTCATTTGTGCTTCAACCCCAGACTGCAAACATGCTCCTGATCATGATAATAGTTCTGTCGAACAATCAATTCGTCAAAGTTGATGCCATCCGCTGGAAAATCAGGGCCGTCAACGCAGGCAAAATATGTTTCGCCATGAATGGAGACGCGGCAGTTGCCACACATGCCTGTACCATCAATCATGATTGGATTCAGCGATACATCCGTAGCCAGCTCGAAAGAATCATTTAAAGCCACGACGTTTTTCATCATGATTAGTGGGCCTATTGCAATCGAGTGGTCAAATGTCTTTTCTTGTAGTATTCGCTCTAGCAATACCGTTACAAAACCCTTTGTTCCAAAGGAACCATCGTCCGTGCAAACATGGACTTCATTGCACAAAGCTCGATATTCATTTAACAATATAAGGTGACTTTTATCGCGTGCACCAAGTACCAATTCAATATTGACCCCTTTAGCCTTATAGGCTCGTAGCTGGGGATATAGTGGAGCAGCTCCCACCCCACCTGCAACAGCAATAATGGAAGATACGTCACGTATGTGGGTAGGGCGTCCCAATGGTCCAACGAGATCGTGAATGGTATCACCGATTTCCAGTTCCCCTAATTTCATTGTGGAAAAGCCTAGTTTTTGATAGATGATGGTAATGGTCGAGTCTGTATGTTCAACTATGGTTAGGGGAATACGTTCACCAACTTCATCAACACGAAGAATGACAAAATGCCCAGGTTGCGCATTTTTCGCAACTAAAGGTGCCTTGATGACCATCCAATCAACGTCTGTATTGAGTGCGCGCTTTTCTAGTATTTGGTACATGATAACACCACCATAACATTGTTTTCATTATATTTTCATAGTATTGAAGCACGTAAAATAATGAAAGAATCTAAAATAATCCCATTATCAAAAATGTTATAAATGTCTATTTTAAGCCATTTATGTATGTAAATACTTATGAAAACTCTTTGAAAATATTATTACCCCTCAGTGAGAGCAAGAGCCCCAGATAGGAAAGTGATACGATTATTGCCAATGCGAGGAAACCAACTGGCAGTCCATATGTATCGCCTAGAAAACCTACCAATGGGAAGATCAATATCATCACTATGCTAAATGCTAAACTACCAAAGCTAAGTATGGTTGCTCGTTGATCACTAGGAATCACTCGATTGATGTAGTCGTTTAATACAATATATAACACTGCATCAAAAAATCCTAACAAAGAAAAGGAAATGAACACAAGCGACTCAATTTGTACAAGCCATATGAGTGCGACAATAAATATGGGAATAATATAAATTATCAACTTTTCACGAAATATCTTTTCTATTCGTTGAGCGAACAATCCTCCCAGCGAACTGACTACCGAATGAACTCCCAACAACCATCCTATAGCAATGAATGAATATTCCAAATTTGTCAAATGATTTTGGAGGTAAAAAAACAGTGTTGTAATCGGAGCAGCCATCAACGCACCGCTGATCAGTAAAAACATGAGATGTTTCGATGAAAAAACTGTTTTTGTACTTTTTATGAATTGATTGTACATTTCAGACCGGAAATCATGTTTCTCGATGTTTCGTTTTTCCATTGTTTCACGCATCATCAAAATAGGGACTAATGCAATAGCAAAGACGAGAAACATTAAATAAAAGTTCCATTCCATGGCTCGTATAGCCAAGTAACCACCAACAACCAATGCAATGCTATTGCTCAATTGAAACAATATTTCTTTATATCCCATTACTTTCATGTAACGTTGTTCTTCATTTATTAGTATCAGAGAATCATATACTAGAGCTTCACCACTTCCGGACTCGAAAGTATAAGCAAGACCACATAGGAAGAATGCAATTCCAATAACGAAGAAACTATTCCCGATCAGAAGAAGTAAAATGTACAATATGAACGTAACTACGCCGAGAACCCGACTTATCTTTCGACCAAGAATGTCAGCAATCATCCCAGTCGGAACTTCCATGGTAATGCTTGACAGATGGAAGATACCTTCGAACAATCCAATTTCAAAAAAGCTGAATCCCTTGGAAGCCAGATAAATCAACCAAATACCATGAGTAAGATTAAAATTACGAAACAATGTATGGATGTAGTCCAGACGAATGTTTCTCCGAAATTTATTCATTCTGTTCACCGAGTTTCTCACCACAGTGGATGCAAAATTGATCTTCTAATACGTTATTTTTGTCGCATTTTGGACAATTTACGATAGTTAAACCTGCATTTTTAAGGGCTTCAAGATCCAATTGCTTGTCCCTTCGAAAGAGCTGTAAAGTTAACAGAAAAAAGGCCAAAATAATACTGACCACCATAAAAATTATACCAATGACTAACAATGTTACATTGATCGTGTATGCAGCGTAAGCAACAAGCAATACGCCACTGAGAATGATGGCTATCACGATCCAACGAATCCACTTCTCTTTCATTCCATATCACGACACTTAGTTGATATATAACTGATGTGGTCAATCTTGTTAAATCAATTTAGCACCACAGTTTGAACAATATTCTGTACCCTTTGGGTTATATTCACCACAAAACTCACAGGCAAACTCTTCAGAGACCGATGTTCCACAGTATTTGCAGAACCGACTGTCTCTATCAATGATCTTTTGACATTGTTTACATGCCATTTTGGCTTGATATCGCTGGTTTTCTCCCGAATTTTGTCGTTTTGCCAGATTGATGATCAGTGGCAATATGAAAATCAAGGGAACCAAAGCAGTCGTAAACATCACCGAACCAGTAAAGAATATGCTGATGAACAGGACCACAAACAAGAGTGTTACAACCGCTCCAACTATGGATTTCTGATTGTTATTCATATCAACACCTCAGTATAGTTCATATATGGTCTCACCACGATTTTTGGTGAAACGTTTGTTGCGGATGCGCTTACTACGAATGCCGTTGGGGCTTTGTATCATACGACGCAACGCATCGCCATGCTGAAATCCGTGAACGATTACTATCCGCGTCACCGAAGAATCGCATTCTGCAATGAAGCGTTCGATCGCGCGCCGTGCCATGTCAACCGTCATGCCATGAACATCAATTGTCTTGTCCATTGTCGTCATCCACCTTGATGATATCCATCTCGACCTTATCAAACACACGGCGGCCATAGCGTTGATAGTGTTCGTTCATCATCTCATCAATCAGTTCGGGCGCTTCCTTGATGCGACTCAGTTTGTCCTGATCAACGCCCTGTGTAAATGGGCACGATGAGATGCAAGTACCGCAATCGGTACCGGATTTGATCCAGATATCGTAACATCGGTTGTCATGAAATTTGTAAAACTGGCGGCCATTGACGATCCGTGTCTTATGTGTGATTGCCTTGGAGGGACAATTTTGAAGACAAAGCGCACAGCGTTTACAAAACTCCGTCAAACCAAAATCTTCCGGCTGATCGATGTCGACGCGCAGCGTTGTAAAGACGGCACCCAGTCGGATGTTGTTGCCGTGCGTTTTCGTCACGATGTGATTGCACATGCCAATTTGCCCGAGTCCCGCATCTTGAGCAAGCGGAACCAGTGGCGCAAGATAGTATTCACTGTTATTGAACATCGCCTGGTAGCCAAGTTCCTTCAAGTACATGGTTAGACGACTACCGATCGTAGCCACCCGCAAGTAGGCCTCTTCGGTAGCAAGCAGTTCCTCGTACTGCGGAGCGCGATTGATCATCGGAAGATCCATGGCGACCGTATATACAATGGCAGTTCGATAATGGGGAACCACTGGCTCGCCATAGGTGTCTTTGCCGATATGCTCGCTAACGCCCCCTAGATGAGAATAATACGAAGCATCCGTCAGCGCAGCGATTCCGACATCGGTCGCACCATAGTACTTGGTAATCTCCTTGATGTTGTCCGCAAAACTACCCGGCAACGGCACTCGTTTGGATTGAATAGGGTAGCTCTCCGCCATATCAAACACGTGTTTGATATAGTTCTTGTTGTGTTTCGTAATAGGGAAGAAGCGTTCCTTGAAGCGATCATCCTTCCGCAAGGCATGACGAAACGAGACGCGACGCTGGGCGTCGTCGCTCGATTTGAGTTCCGGATGTTTCTGATAAAACTCGTTGTACTCTTTCGTTCCCTGTTTGAGGTTGACGCGGGAAAACAGCGTCTCGCGTTCGTCGTATCGTTTCATGCCATCACCTTACCATATTATACCACCAAACAAAAGAGAATGAAAATATCATTTCATTCTCGATTTGGCTATTCTTCGAAACAGATTCGCTCACCCGGTTGATACGATTTGAGATCGACCGTGATGGATTCGATCACGATCTGTACGATAGGCACTTCACCGGTTTCCGCTTGTAATGAAGCGATGTAATCCAACACATTGAAGCCAGCCACGACGCCTCCGAATGTTGCGTATTCGCCATCGAGTTGTCCGGTGTCACGCTGTACAATGAAGAACTGAGAACTGCCGGAGTTGTAATCATCTCCGACCCGAGCCATTGACAGGACGCCTCGAAAATGTCCGAGTTCGTTCTCGTATCCATCGTTAGATGTCATTTCTCCGGGAATCGGACAAATCGGATCGTCCAGGCGACCACCTTGAATCATGAAGTTGGTGACGACCCGGTGGAACTCATTGTCGTCATATGCACCCGCTTCGATATAGGCGATGAAGTTATCAACGGAGATCGGGGCAAGCTCTGGAAACAGTTGCAGACGAATCTCACCGATGTCCGTCACCGTAATCGTTACGACAGGATTGTTCAAGGACAGATACTCGGCATAGCCAAGCGCGTTCAGATTCACGCCATACTCGCGTGGAACATTGTGTTCAAAGGGTTCTTCTTCGGGTTCACCCTTACAGCTGGAGAGTATCAAAACCATAGTCAGGGTCAAAATCATCGTTAGGAGTTTGTTCATGTCGCACCTCATATCAGGGATGTCAGATCTAGTTGATCCGCATAATCTTCTTGTAATAGTTTATGTAATGTCGCGATCAAATCGCGATTAACTTCCTCATTGGTATGTTCGGTGAATCCACCGGAATGATTGGACATCACCACATTGTCAAGTTCATGGAGTGGATAGTTCGAAGGCAGTTGCGATTCTTTGCCTTTCGGATAATTGTACCAGACGTCCGATGCATACCCCCGCAAGCGCCCGGTTGTCAATACATCGTACAGCGCTTCTTCCTCGACGATTTTTCCACGTCCGACATTGATGAGATACTTGTGTTTCATGCTTGACAGCTTCGTCTTGTCAAAACAGCCTTCGGTGGTGTGGTTGAGCGGTGTGGAAATGATGATGATGTCGCTTAACTGTATCAAATTGGTAAGATTTTTAACGGTTTTGACCTCCGGAGGGTACACTTTTCCACGATCGATGGTGTAAAAATCACATCCAAAGCCTCGTAAAAACTGGTGGATGTAGGTTCCGATCCGACCGTACCCGAACAGGCCCACCGAGAGATCCTGAATGCTTGTCCAGGGAATTCGTTTCGCACTGTTGCGCTCGGACCAGTTGCCGATTTTGAGCTGTTCGTGATACGGAATCGTCCGCCCTAGCAGCGCGAGCGTCAAGGTGACGGCCTTTTCCGCTACCCATCGGGAGCGCGTCGGTGTAATGAACAGCATCAAATCCTGTTCACGCATGGCATCAAGATCAACATTGTTGTGGCCCGTATAGGGAATGATGATGCCTTTCAAATCGGCATGATACTTGGATCGGTCGTAACGGCCGGTGATCAAGTAGTTGGCCGTTTGGGAGTCATCGACGATGTCGATGCCCTGGAGTTGCTGCTCTTTGAGAAACTCCTGAACCTTGTGATGTTCGGCATATACTTTCATGGCATTCCTCCTAAAACAAGGACAATTGTTCGGTTTGGACAAAGGCTCGTGATGCTTCTACGATGTCAGCCATCCGGTACAGAATACCAGCCTCATCGCATAATTGTTCAAATTTGGCACGCAACGTCTTGTGTTGTGGTGACTGACACATGTACGCCTCACCAAAGGTTTTGACATAGCGTTCGGTTAACTCTGGACCGATGAGCCGGAAGAAATGTTGTCGCTGGTTGTCGCGCAGGGTTACTCCAAAGGATGGATAGATGTAACAGGCATCCACGTCTTTCGCACGTTTGACAATGCCTTCCACATTGGCGATGGTATCATTGATGAATGGTAGCAACGGCATCATCAGAACACCACTGAAAATACCGTTTTGACGCAATTTCTGCAGTGCCGCAAAGCGCTCGCTGGTAGAACTGACATTGCGTTCGATGCGCTGTTGCAGGGCATCATCAATAGTCGTGATTGTGATGCCAACATTCACAACCGAGTGTTTCATGATCGATTGAAACAAATCAATGTCACGCGTGACGAGATCGCTTTTGGTGATGACGTGAACACCGAAGCGATGTTTGTCTATGGCCATCAGTGAGCGTCTGGTGTACTCCTCCTTCGCCTCAAAACGGTTGTACGGATCGTTCATACCACCCAATCCAATGACACCCGTCTTACGTTTGTTTGATAACTCATGGTCAATCTTCTGGTCGGCACGTTCCTTGACACGAATGCGATCGAATTGATGGATACGATAACAGCTGCTTCGTGAATCACAATAAATGCACCCGTGATCACATCCACGATATATATTGACGTTGTGCGTTACACCAAACCATGATTGACCACATTGCACAGCATAAATCATTCGCTTGGCCTTGACGGTCTCCATTAGAGATCCCTCAAGACATAGTCTAGATCCAAATCCATGCTTCGATTTAGCACTCTTTCACGCATTCGTTGCATGGCAGCTTTTCGTCGCGGATTTTCCATGGTCTCCGACCCCGCGGCGACCAAAACAATGTATAAAATTACTGTACGAAGTTGTAAGAAATCGTTTATATGTCGCATGAACTCCATGTCCCAATCCCGCAATTCACGATATCCGGTTAAGAAATGCTTTAAAATATAACGTGATTGATCATTGTATTCCTGGTCCGACAGTTGCTCGCGGAAGAAATGATAAAACAATATGATGGCAATATCGGAAAGGTGATGTTTGTAGGAACTGTCGTCAAAATCAAAAAATGTCAACTTCTTCTTATCGTAATACATGTTTCCAAAGTGGAGATCGGTGTGGATCAAGCCATAGTTGTGTTCATTCTGCGGTAAATCGCGAATCGAGCGTTCTATGGCGTCATATGCCTCAATGATCTCACGATCGGATTCATCCAGTACGCGCAGTGCAATGTCGTGGAAGTTCTCCTCATACCAATGTGGCCGCCTGTGTGTTGGTTGAAACGTCGCAGATAGGTTGTGCAACCGCGCGACCTCACGACCGAACATCGTGTAGAACTGCGGTGTCAGATCGTCGGGTTTGACATAATCTCCCGGCGCTTTGGTAAACGCGGATACGGAGAAGTACGCATCTCCTGGAAGAGGGATCCGTTCGACGATGTGATCACCATTCGAATGGATGACGGTGGAAACCGAAGCACCGTTGCGAGCAAGATAATCAATGAACTCTATCTCCGCAAGAACCAAATCATACGTTCGATGATCACTGTGAACGAAACGCAGAATGTAGTCCTGATTGTCTTTGGTATAGCCAAACACGAAGTTCTCGAACCCACCAATCTTGACGATGTCGGCAAAGCGTATGCCGTAGCGTTGCGCCGCATCTTCAAGAATCTCATCCGACATTGCCTGTTGGATGTGCTCTTCCATATCGTTCACCTCATTTCGACCTTATTCCATTGTACCATAGAAACACAGTCATATCGTCATTTTTCTAGTAAAAAACCATGCCGTCGGCATGGTTTGTTTAATTGCGTTGAGCGCGATAAAAGGCGATGTCTTCCAACACATTGTTGATTTTGGCCGTGAAATAGTGATATTTGTCATTGGTCATCGTGAACTCATCACCATAGAGCGTTTCAGCGGTATCAAACAGCGCGCTGAAGGAAGAGAACGAGAACGTACCGTCGTAAATGAATTGTTCCAGATAATTCTCATAGGAAATCCGGTACTCCTCATACGCCAGCAGGATGTTGTCCACGAGCGGGATGTTGCGGGTATTCTCGCTGAATCCGAGACCTTCCCAGATGTATATGTCGTTGCCGAGCGAATAATCGATGAACACCGGGTCTCCCGCCCAGCCCTGTCCCAGTGAATGATCAAAATCATAAGGGATGTAGGTCGCTTTGCCTTGCAGATCGAAGTACAGATAGTAATTGTTGGCATTGCCGCGGTAATCGTCGGGATTACCAAGGAAAATGCTCACCGCGAAGGCCCGAATCATGTTGTCAATGTCAAGTTCCTGTTCCATGGTTGCCTGCCGGATGTTCGGATTTGACTCGTCGAGACGGAGCGTGAAGTCGATCAACTGCTGGTAATCGGGAGAATCCGTGTTGGTCTCCAATCCGTATACCGGTCTTGTATTGGTTTCCCATTCACGAATGCCGTAAAGATCACTGTCGTGTATGGGTTCCAGAGTTCCCGGCCAGATGACTTTGTACAAGTCACCGACTTCCTGAGTCGGAACCTCTTGAAGGTGTTTGCGGATGAATTCCTCGTCGATGACCTCCTGAACGGAGTACAGTTCATTCATCACTTCGACACCTTCGATGCGGATGATGAACTTGGTGAGACTCATCGATGGCGCCGGAACGCCAGCTTCGCGAAACACCTGCATGCTGTAGACTTCGCTTAAGTAGGTGGCGTCGCCGTTGCGATTCCACTTGAAGGCGAGTTTTTCCAGATCGAATACTTCGCGTGTCTTCAACCAATCATACGCTCGCGTGCCTTCGATGGTGTCAAACGTTTCGTTGAACTTGAGCACATAATGAATCGGTCGCACATTGCCCCACTCGTCGACGGGCGGATAGCGACTGAAGATGTTCCCTTTGGAACGGATGCCGACATCGGGAATGAACAACTCCTCGCCGTCGGCGTAATAGGTTACGTCAACTTTGCGATAATGGTTACTGCGGAACGTCCCGAATTGCTCAAAATACGACACCATGTCGTCGTTGAGTCCTTGCCACTCCGCATTATCAAAATCGATGATGAACGTGTGTTTGATAGTGTTGTCGAATAGGTTTTGATAGTCTTGAGGCTTATCCCGGTTCTCCAAGGTGTAGGCATTTCGTTCTGCATTGTTCGCTTCTTGGTCGAGGCGTTCCTGTTCTCGTTGCAGCATCAACAATATGTCAAACTCATCCGCAAGATGAAGGAACAAATTGCGGTCCGACAAACCGTTGAGAACGAACAGGCTCACCAGCATGATCACAACAATGAGGGTGCGGCGAATGCGAAGCGGCATCATTATTCGGAAATGTAATCTCCCTGATGCGACAGTACGATCACGCTGGTGACCGACTTGATGTCCTTGACTTGATTCAGAAGCAATGTCTTGTCATCCTTGGAACGAACCTCGAGGGTGAGATCGAGCGAACCATCCTTGATGGTTTTGTTACGAAGCGTGTACTTGCCGTAAATGCCCTTGACTTCGTTGAGAATGTGTTCCTCTTCACTGCTGTCGCTGGCACGGACAATCACGAAATACGAGGAGACGAACACTTCCATCAAGATCAACAGGAAGATGGCACCGGCGATGACGACCGTGGCAATCACGGCAACGAGGATCAACCCGGCGCCGACGGTGATGCCAAGGCCAATCGCCCAGTACATGTAAACCGTGTCGAACGGGTTTTTGAGTGCCGTTCGGAAACGGACGATGCTGAGGGCACCAACCATCCCGAGCGACAAAATGATGTTCGATGCGACACTGACGATGATGACCGATGTGACCATCGCCGAAATCGGCAGACTGATGGCGAAACTGCGATTGTAGACCGTGGTCTGGTAGCTTTTCTTGTACGTGAAGAGAATGATCAGACTGAGCAAAAACACCACGATGATGTTGAACAGAATGGCTTCGAGACTGACGTTCTGCTGATTGTACAAATCGATGATGTCTTGATTGAAGAGATCCATGATGGACATGTCGGGGTCCTCCTAAGGTTGTATTTGCTGGTACCCGAGAAAGTACTTCGATACCGATAACTTGGTCATCGTGACTTGCTTCAGGACCTGACGGATTGGTTTGGGAATGAAGTGTTCGTATTTGACTTCGATCAACAGGTGGCTGTGCGGCAACAACGTGATGTTGTCACTGGTGATATCGGACGTGACAGAGCCGACGGCGAGCGAATGATCGAAGGTGATGCGGAGATTGTCCAGCGGGTCGCGATACGCTTCCCGGCGATATACGATGTTGCATGTGGGTTTGAGATTATGGAGCAGCATGTCCAACGTGAAGCGCCGGATGAGCGGATCATCGAAGTGTTCGTTCAACACGTCGAGATCCTGATTCATGATCGCTTCGAACAGCGGCTCGCTGATGGCGGTGGCGTACTTGGTCGAGTTCTCCCCGACTTTTTCCTTCAGTTCCAGCTTGCGACGATGCGGATCATGATAGAATCGGATGCGGTATTTCTTGTGGAATTGATTGCCGAAGGCCTTGTCGGCGGCTCCCGAATGATAGACATCGTCGAGATAGATGCTGTGGACCGGATAGTCCTCCTTGTCGCCATGAACATCATGGATCATCAGGGCTGCAATCAAGGGCTTCAATCGGAAGTAGTCGGCATACGTGATCCGATACTTGTGTTCCAACCGATGCGTTGTTTTCACGCCATCACCTCACTTCATAAAACCGTGTAAAATATGCGTTAACCATATTATACACGGTTTTTCTTGTTTTTCCAAAATTCTTCCAGATAATTTTGCAGGTAGTCACCCCGTCGAATGCGCTTGGCATGGGACCAGTTGTCGGGGAACAGGACCCGGTACGTACGACCTCCATAACGATCATCAAACAAGACCGCGATACCGATGTCGGTTTCCGTGCGGATGACCCGACCAACCGCTTGAATCACCTTGTTCATGCCGGGGAACGT
The DNA here is from genome assembly GCA_913062645.1 of uncultured Mycoplasmatota bacterium. Lineage (GTDB taxonomy): Bacteria > Bacillota_I > Bacilli_A > Izemoplasmatales > Izemoplasmataceae > Xianfuyuplasma. The sequence goes on along the minus strand of CAJXVW010000001.1, from coordinate 405,602 downwards.
ATATGCGAAGTCAAATCCGTTGTCGAACATCTCGTCGAAATACCCGCGGAGAATCTCATTGTACGGGTTGTACTGCGGCATCGCCACACCCACGACGAGCACACCCGACAGCTTCTCACCAATGTAGTCGATGCCCTCGGCGAAACTGCCGCCAAGAACAAAAAAACCAATCTTCGATGTGTCCTCAACGGTATCAAAACGGTGTAGAATCTTGTTTCGATCATACAGCGACATGCCCCGTTTCTGGACCAATACTTCATATCCATCGGTATCAAAGTGCTCGAGCACGCGATTGAGATAGCGATAGGATGGGAAGAACACGATGTAGTTGCCGACATGCGTTTCCAACATCGCGTAGATCGTATCGATGATCTTGTCGATGCTGCGTTCGCGGTCGCGATAGCGGGTCGACGTCGAATCGTCGACGAACAACCCCAGATGATCCTGCCGGAAGGGAGAGGGGATGCGGATGCTTTTGCCTTCGCCGGCGGTGATCAGACGTACGTGGTAATCAATCGGTTCCAAGGTCGCACTGAACAGTATCGTACCCTTCGCCCGGCGTTTGATGGTGTCGAGAATGTACATCGACGCATCGAGACAACTTTGCGTCACGATCACATCCTCATCGACCCACTCGACGAAATAGCGGTAGCTGGATCCGTAGAAATCGCTGATTCGGAGAAACTGGACACACGCGAAATACCCGTCGAGGACCTGTGAACGCGTGGCGAACTTCTTGTTTTCAACAAGGATCTGTTCAACCTTGTTGGCGATTTGTTCGATCAGATTGACGAAGTCGACATCGAGATCGTCCTGATGATAAAACGGGTTTTTCTGGATGTCGTAATCGGCGACGAACTGATCGAGATAGGCGATCGCCTTATTGAGTTGCCGGGCAACGGACGGCTTGCGTCCCTTCGCCGCAGTCTTGAGCTTGCTGAGAATGGACTTCGTAATCGTGCTCGAGTACATTTGTCGCGAGCGATCAATCATGTTGTGCGCCTCGTCAACGAGGAGGATCGGATGATAGTAATCCTCATCAAAATAACGAATCAGATGCGTGCGTGGATCGAACGCATAATTATAGTCGCAGATGACGATGTCGGCATAATTGGAGATGGACAAACTGAATTCGTGGGGACAAATGGTATGATACTCACCATAGTTCTTGATGAGATCGATGTCATATACGTCCTGATGCACGAAGATGTCGTTGAGTGCGTCGCCAACGCGATCGAAATATCCCTTCGCATATGGACAGATGTCCGGATCGCAGTCGACCTTGTCCATCAAACACATCCGGTCCTTGGCATGAATCACGACCGTTTTCGCGATCAATCCCTGTTTCTTGAGAAGATTCACCGTGTCCACAACAATCTTCTTGCCGGCATTTTTTGCGGTCAGGTAGAAGACTTTGTCCTGTTCCGTTTCGATTGCCTTGAGGCTGGAAAACAGGGCCGCCACCGTCTTGCCGATGCCGGTCGGGGCAATCGAATACAGAATGTCGCGGGCAACCAGCGTCTGATAAATGGCGCCCATGAACGTGTATTGGCCTTCGCGATATTCATCGAAAGGGAAATTGAGTCCTTCGATCGAGCGCAGTTTGTTGTACTGATGTTCATCGTAGATTCGTCGCCAACTGACATAGGAAAAGACCGTCTCTTCAAAAAACTTGGTGAGTTGCGTCATGTTGTAACGTTTCGAGAAGGTCTTGGTGTCGTAATCGGGTACCGAGATGTAAATCAAGTCGACCCGCAGCGATTTGAGTCCTTCACGCAGGCAATACATGTAGGCGTACATCTTGGCCTGTGCAAGGTGCTCGGGACGGGTGTCGATCTTCATCAGATGAAGATCGGTGAGCGTGCTTTTGATCTCTTCGAGGTGAAGCGTACCGTCCTTGATCCTGAGACCGTCGATGCGGCCGTTGATGCGGAGGTGATAGTCGTCCAGTTCATGCACCACATCGACCGGTACTTCTTTCTGATCATCAGCACCGTATTGGGACTGCAAAAAGACGTGCGCGTCTTGACCCTGACGCGCGCGCTTATTGGACTTGAATTCGTTTGTGAGGTCGCCACCGACATGGATGAACTGCACCATGTCCTTGACGGAGATGCGAATCTCATTCATCGTATCACCCATTCAACGTCGTTGCAGAAGGACGATGTCCTTGTGATTGCTTGTCGATACCACAAGATCGAGCAGCGACGCAAGCACCACGAAGGTCCGATCGTCAAAAAAACCGACGTGGGTTTCATCTCGTTTGTACCACCACGCCAAAAAGGCGTCCTTGTCCAACGGGCGGAACTGAGTGCGGACAAGCAGGCGTCCCGACGGCTGCAGCAGTTTGATCAGTCGCCGTAACCCGCTCAGCGGATCCGCCATGTGCTCGATCACCTCGTGGAGAATGATCAAGTCATACCGGCCATCGGCGTACTCGTCATGCGGATGAAAGTACGGATCGTAGATGGCGACGTCGTACCCGGCGTCGCGAAGGACGTCGGCAAGCATCGGATACGGCCCGCTGCCGTAGTCGAGTATGGTGCGGACGTCCGCAAGCGGGGTCACATGATTCTCAACGAACCGCTCCATGTACGAACGGTACCCCGGGTTGCCGGGATCGTTGTTGTGCGTTTCGTAGCGATGTTTCTCCGCTTGATGATCCGGATGGTATGGGGGTTGCTTGTAGATGAAATGACAATGATCGCAGACGTCATACATGACCTGAATGCGCGGATCGTTCCACGTGGTCACCGGTTGTCCGCAGATCCGACAGTGATTAGTTGTAGTTGCGGCGTTTTTGTTCATGGATCACTTGGTCGATGATGATGACGATGAACAAAAACAGCGGAATGTTCTGCTCGTAACGGATGTCGATCTCATAGGTGTCACCCCAACTGATCACCTTTTTGGAAATCGATGCGACTTCTTCGTTGCCATCGAATACTCCGAAGGCATGTCCGAAGAAAGTGCCTTCCACGGTGAACTCGCGGCCGAGCGCCTGGACCACGAACTTCGGACGGAATCCGAACTTGCGTTGCACGAGGGCGATCTGCTCCTCCTGCGGGGTCAGAATGAAGTACTTCGGCATGAATGAGAAGACTTGCTTCTTGGCATGCAGCACAACCTGGTCGTCGCGGGTCTTGAGATCCAGCTTGTTGGCAAAACTGAACATCTTGCCCTGCACTTGGAACACTTCGTTCTGTTGCTCGTCCATGACGCTGAATTGATCTTTCAGTGAAAACACTTTTTGCTTGATGTAAAATTTCATGGTTCCTCCCGTTAATTCATCAGACTTTTAATGCGGATCGCGTGGGCCAGCAGAAACAAGGCCAGAATGTGGACGATGTCGTCCTTGGACGAATCGATTTGGAACCAGCGTTTGCCGTCTTGCCGGACCACTTTCAGTTCGCCAACCTGCAAGCGGTTGTCGAACAACTGGTAATACATCTTCCAAAACGACGCCTTGGCGAAGTAGTAGGTGTCGCTGCGAATCACGCTGTGGATGATCTTGACGCCGATGTCGATCGTCGCCAATGAAGCGTCATTGGCATCAAAGAGTTCATAGCGCCCATGGCGTTTGAGGGGACGGCTGAGCACGTTGATGAGGCCATTGTCACGCGTCTCCACGGTGATCGGGTACGGCTTCTTACGTTTGCGGAACCGGATCGTTCCTGCCGGTTCCATGGTTTCGTCATAGATAGTCACGTCCTTGTAGGCCGTGATCGATTTGCATTCAATGTATCGTCGCATTGCATCACTCCTTCAGTAGTGCCGCAACATCCCTTACGAAGTCGTGGTCTTTGGTCAGATTGTGTTTTGCCCACCGGCTCAGGACATTCTTGACGATGTCGTCCTTGACGGTGAAGGCATTGAAGAACGCATATTTTGATTTTGGCAGGGTTTTGAAGTCGGTGTGGAACTTGCGGTTGACGAAGTCGACATCGGCATAGAGTTCGATTACGTCACGTTTCAGCGCGTGTTCGAAATGTGCGTCGCCATCGGTGATGGCAATCGTCTTGTAGCCTTCTTTTTCGAGCTGTTCCTGCACGAATGTGATATTTCCGTAGCCCCCGCAAGGGATGACGGTGTAGGCGTCATCGAGGTGAAGCAGACGAAGTGCCGTTTCAAACCAATTGACATCGTATTTCCCTTCGACGAGCAAATAGGTTTTCCGGTGGTTGGCCAGTCGTTTCTTGATGACCTCGTAGTCGTCGCTTTGATCGCCTTTGTAGAGATGGGCGACGTAATACTCGTGATGGGTGACGATGTCGGCGTCGTTGGTGGCGTAAATCGTCTGATAGGAATAGGTGGTGATCCGCTCGAGCGAATCGATGTTGAAGTTGTCTTCGACGTTGTCGATGCCGATGATCAGGTGCTGATAGGTGATGTTCGACAACAGTTTCGTGTAATCGGTCCGCTCCAGATCGAGATCGTCCTCGATCGCCATCTTGTAGTCGGCGCGCACCTGGAAGATCGGATAGTTGCTGTTGCCGAGGATGCCGTCGATGTAGTCGGCCACCTTGGCGATGCGCGACTGCTTGGTTCCATCCAGACGCTCGGTCATGTTGATGGTGAGAATGTCGTTGATCAGTTTGGGATCGTGGATCACCCGTGGAACATACAGGTACTTGATGTGGTTGATGGCGAACATGTTGCCGATCGATTTTCGGAAGTTCGGATAATAGTCGGGCGGACTCCACACCTTGCGGTACCGCTCGTCGTCGATGTGAACTTCGATCACGACATCCTTGTCGCGATCGCGAATGTAATCGTGGCGCAACACTTCATTGAAAAACAAGTCCAAAGCTTCCAGCACCGTCGTCTTTCCGGAATGATAACTACCGATCAAAAGCGTGTGCTTGTCGAGCGGGATGTTCTCCCGTTCGAACGCCTTGTAGTTCTTGATGAAGATGTGCTCGATCATGTTCTCACCTCCTGATTCCATTATACCACACCGAACAAGGCCCGGACACGACATCAAAAAAAAAGCACAAATTGATGTGCTTTTTTAGAAGTCGTATTTGCTGAGAATTTCCGCCGGGGTGCGGTTGAGCAGGTTGAAGACGGGAATCAGACCGGCGACGATGTTGACGACATAAATGATCACCACGCCGATGACGATTGACAATGGCGTCACGGTCATCAGATCCATGAAGTCGTCGGCCATCAGCTCGATGCGGTAGAGAATCGTCGTCAGGAACAGATATCCGATCAGACTGGTGATGGTTGTGATCATCACGATCTCCGTGACGAACATCTTGATGATGTCCCACTTGGTCACGCCGAGCGCGCGGTAGACGCTGACTTCATAGATGCGCGCCAGCAAGCTGGATCGCAGAATGAAGAAGTAACTCAGCGCCGAAGCACCCAGCATCACGAGATTGAAGGTGACGATGCCGATCGACGCGGCGATGCGGTCTTGTCGATAGACCAGCCGGGTGGTTTGAAAATACCCTTCGGCATCGAATTGTTCGCTCTCGAGCGTATCCAACGCGTCGTTGACATCGTTGGCGTACACGGTGAGTTCATAATCCTGACTCGGATAGGTTGCCTCGAAGTAGGCCTCCTTGAGGGCGTCGCGACGAATCAGAATCGGTGGTACATTGTCCCGCGTGGTCGTGAAGCTGCCGACGGCCGCAAAGGTTTCGTTTGAGAACGTGTAGGTCAGCGCGGACAGCGTCGGCAGATCGAGTTCCGCAACGTGGCCGACGAGCAGTTCGTCATCGGCGTCCAGATCCGTGCCGAGTTCAATGATGAGACTGTCCTCGTACTGTTCGTAGATGCCCATTTGAAACTCATGCATCAGAATCAGGTCTTCGTCAAGATAGATGACCGGGCTCTCGTCATCGACAATGCCGACCAGCGTAAGCGGAATGACGGTGGATCCGAAAGGGGTAGTTATCGTGATGGAGTAGTCGAGTTCGTACAAATCGGAGTACGATGTGATGCCGACATAGCGATATTCACTGCTGGCGGTCATCGAATCGGCGACACGTTTGTCGATCACGAACTCGCCAAACTGTTGAATCTCGCGACCGTTGATGATGCGATTGTCCTGCAACTGATCGGCGTGAACCACCTTACGTACCAAGTCGGTTTCGTTGGACCAGCTTTGGAAGAACGTCGGTAGTTCGACATCGATGACGATGTCGTCCACGTAACGTAAATATGCAATCGACGGATCGTCGATGGCGGTAAGGATTTCATCATATGTGTTGTTTCCGCGATCGAACATGATCAGTTCTTTGGCATCGGACAGAAAATCTTCGGTTTGGGGAATGAGAATGCCGTTGAGCATGGCGATGGCAACGGCGATCAAGGCCGCTACGCCGGCAAACGCGACATAGAGGATTTTACCGCTGAAGGTGGTCTGTTTGAATCGATTCCAGGCAATGCGCAAACTGTCTTTGACGGATATGACGCTGTGCTTGCTGGAATCGGCAAGATTGTCATTGGCCACTTCATCCAGATCGAAATCAAACGTTTGATACGTGTCTCGATCGATGTGTTCGTACTTGCCGTCAATCAGGTTGATTTCACTGTCGGTTTCGAGCAGTTGCTTCTTCTGATACTGTTCGGACTGCACGTCGATGTAGAGGGTTTTGTTCTTGACGATCAGCCGGATGTCGAGTTTGTCCTTGGTTTCTTCGTCGGAGTACAGCGCAATCGTGGCATTGTCCACGGAGTTGTCAATGACTTTGCGAAGATCACCGAGGTAGATGTCGGTATCGTGTTGGACATCCAACGTACCATTGGAACGGTTGTCTTCGTCCGAAACGATTTTGCCGTCTTGAAGGCGGATGATGCGGTCACCGTAGAAGTTGGCGATGTTCTCTTCATGGGTGACGAGCACGACCAGTTTGGTGCGGCTGATCGATTTGATGATGTTCATGATGTCCTGCGTGTTCTTGCTGTCGAGGTTGCCGGTCGGTTCGTCGGCGATGATGACCTTGGGATTCTTGGCCAGAGCACGTGCAATCGCGACGCGTTGCTGCTGTCCGCCGGACAGTTGCGACGCCTTGCGTTTGCGGTAGTTGATCATGCCGATGTTTTCGAGGATGTAGTTGATCCGGCGATCGATCTCGTCTTTGTCGTAGATGCCGATCATGTTGAGCGTGAGCGAGATGTTTTCATACACCGTCATGTTGTTGAGCAGATTGTAGTTTTGGAAGATGTAGCCGATGTCCTTGTTGCGGATCTTGTCCCACACCGACGAGTTGTAACGCGGTATGTCGGTGCCGTCGAAATCAATCGATCCGGACTGCACTTTGTCCAGTCCGCCCAAGACATTGAGCAGGGTCGTCTTGCCACTGCCGGATGGTCCCAGAAGAACGACGAGACCTTCGCTCGGCAGACTCAACGAGATGTCATTGATGACATGAATTTCATTGGTTCGGTTTTTGTTGTAGAACTTCTCGAGTCTTGTCAGTTTTATCATGATGTCCACCTACTCCTGTTTGAGGGACGTGATGACCGATCGACCGAAGATGCGGCGATTGAATCGATTGCCCAGCAAAATGGCCAGTGCGAAGAGCAGCACCAGAATGAACAGATAGCTGAAGATGGTGAAGTAGCCGAGGAACTGCGGAATCCAATACAACACGAAATCATTCAGCACGAAGAATCCCGTGGTGATCAGGAACGCGAAGACCATCGTAATGACCAACTCGATGTTGGTGACTTGCGACAGATCTTTCTTGCTCGCACCAATCGACCGGAAAATGAGATAGTCCTTCTTTTTCGAATCCTGAACGTTCTTCAGAACGACATAGGTGATGAAGTAGATCACCACGAGCATGCCGATCATCAAGAACCCGTACACGACAGTGAGAATCATCCGCGTGATTTCTTCGAACTGATTGCCGATCGCTGCGGGATACACGGCATTGAATTCCAGGTCCTCCAAGTCGTCCAGTACGAACTCGGCGTCGTAACTGTTGTCGACAAAGAGCGTGATTTGATAGGCCTCATTTTGATAGAGGCTGTTGAACGTATTGGAATTGATGGCGGCGATGCCCCAAGCATCGGCGCCGCCAGCATCGAACATCTCCACGCTGTCGAAGGTTGCCGAAACGGTATAGAAATTGGATCGGCCATATGCCGATATGCTCAAGTTGTCATAGTAGTTCGGTTGTTCGTCCAGACCTCCGCCGAAGAACTCGCGACCCATTTCGTCCAGTACATCCTCACTCAGCTGGACTTCTCCATCCGGTACGGTGTCATCGATACGGAAACTGAAGAACGAGTAGATTTGGATCGGAGCGGCAGCCCCCAGTTGCGCCTCATAACTGTAGCGGACGTAACCGTCTCCCCAGGCGCCGATGACATACGCGTTGCCGATCAGGCGATCGTTGTTCAGAAAATCATCGTGGAAGTACAGGTTCCGATACCACGAACTCTGTGATATCTGTTTGGCGATGCCGACGATTTCAAACTCGTAGGATGCACCATTGGCTGCGGATGCGCCATCACGGAACTGATAGGGATCGCTCAAGAACACTTCAATGCGATCGCCGATCTGGTATTCTTCGTAATCCATCGTGACGATTTCAAACTCGCTTTGTGGCAACCGTCCACGCTTGAGATCACTCGGACTAAGCATTGCGGCGGGATTGACGTAATTGTAGTTGTAGTTGGTATAGCCATAGGATTGATACGCATCATAGACATACGACTCATTGAGAATGTCGTGTTCCAGTAGATAGTTGACCCGATCGAGACCGGCCAGCGTATCCAGTTCCGCTTGCGTGAACGGGGTCTCGTCAAACTTGGTGACGATGATCCTCCGGTCGGTCACGTTCTCATAGATGCCGCCATAATATGACGTGTTGAGACTCTCATTGAAGGCTCCCCAAACGAACGTGAACACGGCACTGATGAAGATGGCCACGATCAATGTGAAAATCGTCCGACGCGGGGTTCGGAACATGTTGCGGAAGGCGATGCCGATCAAGGTAAGAAGCGTCATGTGATACCCGGCCAGAGTGACTCCGGTTTCGACGTCCTTGCGCTTGCGAATCGTCTTGTCCTCGACGACTTCACCATCGAACAGACGGATCTTGCGGGTAGCATAATCCTTCACCTGATCGTAGTTGTGCGTGACGACGATGACCAATTTGTCCTCGCTGATTTCCTTGAGCAGGCGCATGATGTTTTCGCCCGATTCGCTGTCCAGATTGCCGGTCGGCTCGTCGGCGACGATGATCGGACAGTCCTTGGCGAGTGCGCGAGCGATGACGGCGCGTTGTTTCTGGCCGCCCGAGAGTTTCGATGCCTTGTGGTGCACGTGACTTGTCAATCCGACGCGATCGATCAGTTCCAGGGCGCGCTGTTTGCGCGTCGCCTTGTCATACCCCTGAATGGTGAGCGCCAGCATGACGTTTTCGAGCACGCTGTACGAATCGATGATGTTGTAGTTTTGAAATACGAAACCAATGTATTGACGGCGATAGCTTTCCCAGTCCTCGACGGAAAAATAGGACGTTTCTTCGCCGTTGACGTACATCTCCCCGTCTTCGTACGTATCGAGCCCGCTGATGACGTTGAGCAGGGTGCTTTTCCCGCTGCCGCTCTCACCGGTGACAGCGACGAACTCGCCGAGTGCGAACTCGAGCGAGACCTTGCGCAGACCAAGCGCGACGACGTCATTGCTGTGATAGTACTTGGAGATGTTTTGCAACTTGAGCATGTGATTCACCTCGCTATATTTACGATAGGTACATTATACTACATGGACAGTCAATTCACAACGAATGTATTAACTTGCAGATACTTTTCGTTAAGTTGCACCACCAGTTTAAAATCGTTTCTGATTTGGTATGTTCCACGTGAAACACTTTTACTATTTTTTCAAGTAAAAGACGACCTCGCGGTCGTCTGTTTGTCAGCGATTCAGAAATGCGATGATACGAGCGGCAAGCGCCATGTGATACGCGTGACTGGAGAAACAGTGATCGGCCCCTTCGAGCACCATCAGCTCGCTGTCATGCAAAGCGGCGTGCAGTGCTTCCGTTTGGGTTTTGCTGACAGCCATGTCTTGTTCGCCCTGGAGGAGCAGGACTGGTCGCTGATAGTCTTGCATCGGCGTCTGGAGATCGAGATCGATGAACCCTTCGGCAAACTCGCGGTGCAGCACGAACCCGTGCACGTCATGGGTTTGTTGGTCGTCACCGGTGAAAAAATCGGTGGCGATGTGTTTCATGTTTTGCGCCGGTGCCATCAGAATCAACCGATCAATGTCGTTGTTGGCGACATGCATGGCGATGGCACCGCCCATGCTGAAGCCCAGCAAACAGACGCGCCGATACCGGCGGAATGCCTCATCCAGTATCTCGTTGGCCTGACGAACCAGTAGCGGAACACGGATCTGGTCGAATGTGAGGTCGCTTTCACCATGACCGAACCAGTCATAGCGTAGGCTGGAGATGCCGGATTGTTCCAACGCGTCGGCCAGTTTGCGGAAAAGACCGCTCGATTCGGTCTTGTGACCGGTGAATCCGTGAAACATCACCACCACCATCGCGTCGTCAACGTATTGTTCGTAGCCACGCATGACGAGGTTGTCCATGGTCCGTTCCGTGTATCGTTTCATCAAATCACCTTAACCTTATCTTCGGGCCAGGACAGTTCAACGCCGTTGTTGCGAAGTTCCTCCTGAAACCGTTTGATCTGGGACTTGTCTTGATAGAGTTGTTGCGGTGTCAGCTTCTGACGCAACAGGAAATCGACCAAGTAGCCCGCTACCTCGCCGACGTTCCATTCGACCGGATGAAGACGGAAGCAGCCATTGGTGAGATGGGTGGTCCCGATGTTCTTGCAGGCCGGCAGAAGATTCTTGACGCGAATCGGAATCAATGCGCCAAGGGGAATCTCAAACGGCCAGGTGTTGTCGAAAAAGAACCGATGCGATTTGGTTGTGATGTGCAGATCGATGTGATAGGAGCCAACACCCACACTGTAATCGACGTGCGGCAAGGTGGCATTGGCCCGTGCGCTGACATCCTCTTCCACAACGGTTTTCAGAGCGCGGATGCGACGCGATTCCCGAATGTAAGGCATCATCGCGAAGCCATCGGTGGTGCCGAGTTCATTCGTCGCGATCTGCATCTCCGGATAGCCATGGCCACCGTCGTGGCGAGGCACTTCCGTCTGCAGATAATACACGAAGGAGCGCGTCAGTTCTTTCGCCATGTGACGATGCCGATCGTCCCATTCATCATCGAAAATGTTGCCCATGAAGTAGTCGTTCTGCGGCCAGTTGATGGTCGTTCTCTCAGGCTTGTCGCAATGGTTGTACAACGTCGGATCGAAATACCGTCGATATCGCCACAGTGCCATGCGACCGTCGTAGGTGTTGAACTTTCGTTCGCGCTTGGTGGATGAATCGGGGCCGTATTCGCTCAGCACCATTTGATCCGAGTATGGTGTCTTGTAGTGTCGAAAATACTCATATTGTGCCGGTTTGTCGATTGTCGTCGTTGCCTGGTCGTCCCAACGCATGGCCACAACATGCGTGACCGGTTGCAAGTCGGTCGGATCGGCTATGGCTGCGGCATGGAACTCGTTGGTCTCGTCCTTGCTTTCCGCACCGGTGACAAACTCGGTGCCGGTAAGCGGAAGCAGATCACCGAGATCGGTGCCGTCAATGAAATACTTGGCCGTGATGATGGTTTCCGCAAGACTATCGGTATCTTGCAGGGTGACGGTTTCGATGTTGTCCTCCCCTGTTCGGGCTCGAATCGCCTTCTGACGGTATCGAATTTCAAGATTGTTGCCCTCGTAAGGAGCTACCATGTCATCAAACAGCAGCTTGGCCACCTTGGGTTCGAAGGCCAGATTGGTGACCCAGGCGTTGCCGGGATTGAATGTCTGCGAATCACGATATTCGGCCTTGATCTCATGGGTGTTACGATAGTGATCCCGCGCCTTGTCGCGGAAGGCGCGATATCGTTTGGTGCAGCCGAAAGATTCGATGAACGGGTGTTCGTCAAGCGGGACGGCCTGGCTCGTCAGCTGACCACCGAGCCAGTCGCTTTCTTCCACCAAGAGCACGTCTCGTCCGGCCTGTGCCAGCGATAGGGCGGCCTGAACGCCACCGATGCTGCCACCGACAACCAGCACATCGGTTTTGTCCTGGGGTTTTGCCGAAAGCAAGAGGCGGAATGTACGGATCGTGCGGGGCGCGATGACTGAGATAGATCCATCCATTGGCTCGCCAAGAAAATCGACAACGCGCATGGTTTCGATCGGATACGAAGACTGAAGCGCCAACGTCTGTGCATCATCGCCGGGATTGAAGACACGCAGCTCCAACTCGTTCCCACGTTTGCGAAGACTGGATACATGGAGATGGGGATTGGCGATTTGCAACAAGGATCCACGTTTGTCGAGATGACCCTTGGTGATCAGCAACGGTTGACGGAATGTGTCATTGTTTGCGAATGGATCTACGTCACCGACGTGAATCTTGTAGCGATACGCATGCTGTCCGATCATCTGGGCGTCGGGTGTCGGAAACGACGGACCCGCTCCCCCACCGCGGCTTCGCAGATCATCACGGGACAGATGACCAACAGCGCGCAGCATCGTGATTTCCAGTCGCGAATGGTCATCGACATGTCGAACCTGATACTCGTGCATGCCTTCGTGATCGACGCGAATGCCGCTGTCCAGGGTGATCATCGACAACGATGGATCGACGACAACCGGGACTTCCTTCTGTTTCGGCGCATCGTATGCCTCGTCGCGAACATCACGGCGAACGACATCGAATGCGGTATCACTGAAATGTGCAACTACCCGCTCGGGGCTATCAAAGTGTACCCGCAAGCGGTGGTCCTTGCTGCGATTGTCGACATCAACCACAACATCAATGTCCGCTCGATCGGCGTACAGTGACACCACGGTTTCTATGTACGAATCCATGCGTTCTTCGATTGCCGCTGAACGATCGCCGTTCAAGCTGGTCGGAGCGGACAGACGGTGACGAAGACGAAGTTCCTGATAGGTATCGCTTCGATGCGCCGTTGCCGACACCAACTCCGCATGGGTTACGGTGTCGTTGGCGGGTTGCGAGTAATTGTACTCGTCACCCGCATCGAGTGACGACACGTAGGCATTGCAGTGCGGATAGACTTGCCCGGTTCGTTTGTCGGTTATGGTCAAGTCATTGCCGCAGAGGGCGACGCGGATCATTGCATTTTCAATCACCGGTTGATCTTCGGTTGCCAGGGTGATCGGCTGTCCTGCCTTGAGGACATAGGGATTGCCATCCACACCATTGAGGTTCTTTACGCGGAACACGATGTCATACTCGTGGCCGCGCAGGAACCGGGGGGCATCGTCGAGCGGCGATTCAAACCGACGGGTCGCCCGTTTGGCCACGATGACGGTCGTGTAATCGATGGTACCGTCACTGACGACAAACCCGTCATTGAGCGGATTTCCATCCGCCAGAAACACGGTCACCTTCTGCAATCCATGCACCTTGCGAAGCGTCGGATTGACTACGGTGAAACGACTGTCATCACTGAACAGTCTGGTGTCGTTGGTGTCATAATTATGGGTGAGACGATACGCATCCATGTCGACAAAGGTCTGTTTGATCAAGGCATCGAGCTGATGGTTCAACTTGGTGCTCCGGACGTCCATTTCACGGTGCACGTCATCGATGCTGCAACCGCAGATGGAATCGTGGGGATGATTGAGCAACAGCGTCTCCCACATCGTGTCAAGGAGGCGTTGTTGGGGATAATCGTCAAACAGATGACTCTTGGCGGCGAGGGCCTCGAGCGTACGCAAGCGCATTTCACTGATGCGGTTGGTGCGTTTCAGATCATACCGTGAACTGAGCACGTTGGGAAGCACGTAGATGCCGCGGTTGTCGCGCAGTTCACCGGTGATTGTCTGGTTGTACGAACGCTTGTCGATTGCGTTCAAATATTGCTCGTACGTTCCGATGTCAATCGACAGATCGTGGGTTTCGGACAGTTCGACGATGCGACTTGGAACATCGGCCAAGGCCGGCATCAGATGATCGCCGCCGTTGGTCAGGAGCAAATGCGGTGCGTCGCTGAATGCCGTTATTTTCTCAAGAAACGATGCGAACAGTTGCTTGTATTGTTCTTGCTCGATGATCGGTTGATAATAGCCTTCTTTCAAATAGACGGCGAACACGCTGTCCTGATTGGGAGCCTGCCACTGGAAGAACAAATCATCGGGCACCACACCTCGCCACAATATGGCATGTTCGAGTTGGAAACCCCTCAGAATCTGCGGCATTTGCGAAACATGCCCGAACGAATCCGGCAAATATCCGACCTTTTGATACCCACCAAACGATGTCGCCTTATGAATCCCGATTTCGAGATTGCGAATCAATGATTCCCCATCGACCAGAAACTCATCCGCCAAAACGTACCACGGCCCGATGACAATACGGCCATCTTCGACATACGACAGAATCTTTTGTCGCTCCTTCGGCTCGGCAATCGCCAGATAATCTTCGAGAGCCCGTACCTGGCCGTCAAATACAAACGACCCGATCGCGTCGCAATCGAGTAATTCCATGATGCGTTTGAGAACATGTTTCATGCGGATCATGTAGGTATCGACATTGTAATACCATTCACGATCCCAATGCGTCTGATAGACGACGGTCATGCGTTTCATCGAATCATCCTCTTTCGGCCAGCAAATAGGCGCCCTGAATGCCGGCCCGGTTTTGCAGTCGGGCCAGGTGAATCGGCTTGGTGAAACAGTGTTCGAGGCGTTTCTCTTCCAGCATCGTTGCAAACAGGTTGTTGTTGTCGGTCACGCCGCCCCCGATCAGAAACAGTTCGGGATCGTACACGCGATCAAGCGATTGAAGATAGAGGAACAAATCGTCAAAGTACTCCTCCAATACGGCAAGAGCACACGGGTTTTGTTGGGTCGCCGCGAGAAACAGTTCGCTTCCGTGCGTGATCGCGCCATCGACCTCGGCGATGGCTCGATTTGTCAACGCGCGTCCCGATAGATACTGTTCGGCGCAGCCGGATTGCCCACATGTACATGGACGTCCGCCGGGATGCAAGATCAGGTGACCGAACTCCACTTGATAGGTCGCACCGCGATACAGCTCGCCGTGGATGACGACGGCACTGCCGACACCGGTGCCCAAGGTCAGCATCACGGCGTGTTGGATACCGGCTTGACGGTACGGTTCAAATTCTGCCAGCATCGCCCCGTTGGCATCGTTGTCGACATGGACCGGGACACCAAATGCCGTCTCGATGTCCGCCTTCAACGACACCCCGACCCAATCGGTCATCGTGCCGGTGTTGCCGACGATCATGCCGCTTGTAGGATTGATCGCACCAGCGGAGACGATTCCAATGGCACGCACCTCTTCTGTCCATAGTTGTCCGATCAATTTATGCAATTGGTTCATGGTATGGTGCGCTCCTCGTTCGGGTTCGGTTCGAAGACGTTGCGTCTGAATGGCGATCGCATCTTCATAACGGGCCCCCTTGATCTCGGTGGCCCCGATGTCACAAGCGATGATGGTCATCAAATACCTCCCTACATTCAATATGGCTTTCCCGAAAGAAAGCCATATTGAATTCCGTATAAGCAACGCAAGAATAGGAAATAGAGTGAAGAAACCTAGCTACTCTCATTATACGAAACTTCGCCCTGAAAGTAAACGAATTTTGTAAAACATTTCCTAAATTCATTGTAATGTTGGAATGAATTTTCAATCGGCTGGTTCTTCGAATCAATAACTCTTGTCGGTAATCGATTTGGCGATGGTGTTTTGGTAATGCTTCGCGTGCTCGATGTCGGTCTGTGCGGTGTAGGTGAACAGCAGATCGATGATGTAGAGTTGCGACACTTTGGCGAACATCGAACCACCTTCAAATGGTCCTTCCTTACCGCTTGTCAACAATACGACATCGGCATTCTTGGTGATCGGGCTTTTCAAATACGAGGTGATGGCGACCACCTTCGCCCCGTTTTCACGAGCGACGCGGCAGGCATCGACGGTATCCTTGGTCCCTCCGGACAGCGTAAAGGCGACGATGACGTCTCCCTCCTGCAATGTCGAAGCGATCATCATCATGAAATGCGAATCGGTGAACGCATCATACTTGCGACCGATACGCATGAAGCGGTGTTTGGCTTCAACCGCGGCGAGACCGCTCGATCCGACTCCGAAAAACAACACTCGTTTGGCATGATTTAACAACTCAACGGTGTCCTCGATCTTCTCCTCGGTAATCAGCGTGGTGCTTTTCTTGATCGAGTTGATGAGACTGGATTCAACCACTTCCATCAGCGACTTGTCTTCGTCGGTGCGCTGTTCCAATTGGCCGGCCCCCAGATACTGGGCGACATTGAGTTTGAAATCCTGATACCCCTTGTAGCCGACCTTGCGACAAAACCGCAGAATCGTGGATTCGCCGACGCCGATTTTGTCCGCCAGTTCGGTGACACTCATGTAAATCAGGTCATCGATCGCTTCTTTCAAGTATTCGTAGAGAATCTTCTCGCTTTTGGTAAAGGCGTTCTCGTAGACGCTGATGGCGTCCAGCAGATTTCCAGCTACCATGGTATCAACTCCTCAGTTCAATTGTATCATTTTTTTCAGTTGTGACCAATGCTTTATTTGTTCTCGCTGTTCGCATAGTTGCGGAACAGTTCGGCAATGCGGGCGGACCGATCGTCCAAAACAGTGAAAATCAGGGTGCCGGAATACGGACTGTCGGCATAGTACATCCCATCTCCTTTGGCCCGCACTTGGATGGCATAGGTACCTGGCGCGAAATTGAGCGGCAGGTCTCGGCTGAGCGTGGGATACGTCGTATCATTGATGACAATCTCATACCCTTCCGCATGGTCGACTTTGTTGAAGCGGAGGACACCCTCGTTGTCGATGAATAGGTTCGAGGGAATCGGCAGTCGCTCGCTCAAATCGGGCAGACCCAGTTCTTGCACGGGATCGGGATGTGACCCATTGACAAACAGAATCGCGTTCGATACGCGCCGCGGTGATCCGTCGGATGGACTGTTGGTTATATCGTAAGATCCGTCATCGGGATCCTTGACAACCATCGTCGTGCTTCCGCCGCCATCCATCGCGTAAGCTTCCACCGCCCCAAGCGACACCATCAAATCGGCCACTTCATACAAGGACATGCCGTCCATGCCGGCTGCCGCTTGCCGACCGTCAACCGTCAGAAGAATCACGTCACCGGTAGTGGTGACACCAATCGCGGTACGTGGATTGTCACTGGCCGGGGCGGTCCCGTACGTCAGGGAATTGGTCGCGACGCCACCGGAGACAAGGTGTTCCCACGTTCCAATCGCAAAGCGGACGTCTTCAAATCCGCAACCGACCTTCTGTTGGACGACGACGCGGTCGTTGGTTCGGATCACATCGGTGACGTAGGGATCGTTGCTGACGATTACGAACGATCCATCGGGAACGGTGATTTCATCGGTGGTTGTGGAAAGGTAATCGCCGCTACCGAAGTACCGTGTCTGATACCCGTCGGTCTTGTATTCGCTGGTATCGATGATCAGTTTCGGGAAGGGGGTCGTGATGGTTTGCGTGTAATCGCTGAAGAAGACCGTGGTGCCGCGATCGGAAAACGGCAATCGGTTGATCCGTTCGACCGGCAGACGGTTGCGCAATGCGCCGTCACTGCGATAGATGAGCAGTTCCATGCCCTCATAGCAGGGGCGTCCGAAAATGACTTCACCACTGTCCTTGAATCCGATGACGGGACGTTCGTACCCCAGTCCCGAAGACAAGACTTCGTAATTGCGAATGTAGGCTTCGACGGGAATGCCGACAGTCATGTTGTAGTAGTCGCCGTTGATGCCGCCGATCACATCGTAATGATCGTAACGATTGTTGGTCGCGGCGATGATGTTCGGCACCGTTGCGGTGCTGTAGGAAAATGGCAGATAAGCATCCGCCGCAATCACGTGGAGGTTGTTGTCGATTGTCGGATTGCCGCGCAGATACTGAATCACCTGATCCGACATCACACCTTGTTCGTTTTCCACGGTACCGACGATTTTGGTGTGTTCGACGCCGTCGATCATGGTGGTTTCAATGGTCACCGGCGTGACGGTGAAATCCGCATCCAGAGCCATGTCATGCACGCCCAGTGCAAGGAACAGCATCAACGTCAATATCCATGCCTTGTTCATGCATCATTCACCACTCGGCACATCGACCGTCGTGGTTCCAATGGCCGACAGCGTGATGTCAAACTGATAGAACCCGTCATCGCCAGTCACGTCGAACGTGAACGTATGGAAATAATCGTTGCTGACGGTCATCACGAAATCGCTGACAACCGCACCGGGAACGGTTTGTCGGAAGAAATTGGACAAGTAATTGAATTCGCCGCCGACGATGACGTAATCCTCATCGACATTGGGTTCAAACCATTCGATTTCGAATCCGTGGAAAAATTGAAACCGCGTATCTTCGGTGGCGATGCAGTCGATTTCTTCGGTAATCACATTGTCGAGCTGTTCGGTGACGCGGTAACAGACGTCATCGATCTTTTGGAAGTATTCGATGTCGTCACCGATCTCAATCGATGAGGACTGCCCGTCGAACAGCAACGTGATGTTGAGTGTGGTGACGCCCTCGGTGACGACCACGTCCATTCGGTAGTTGTCGATGTCGATGGTGTTGTCGAACGCTCGTTCGAGTTCGGTGGTCTGATCGATCGGCACGCACTCGTCTCCGTCGAGCACATAACCCTCTTCGCATTCGATCGGTTCGGGTACACACTCGTCTCCGTCCAGGATGAATCCGTCATCACAGGTGATGTCATCGGGTACGCATTCGCCGTTTTCTTCGTGGAACCCCGGATCACATTCCACGGCGACCGGTTTGCAGGCAGTCAGTGTCATGCCGACAAACGCCAGCACCAAGAGTAGCTTTTTCATGATATCACCTCGATAGTTTGCGGGTCATCGACGCATAGCGGTGCCATACGTCGAAACCGAATTTGCGATAGAACTCAATGTGACTCGTCCAGTCGATGATGATGTCGGAGGCATCACGTCTGACGGCATCGTTGATGGCCTCCGCCGTGACATCGAACCCGAGACCATAACCACGATAATCATCGTCGACGCCAAGTGGTCCGACACCAATCAAATGATCGAAGGTCGCCGTCCAGTTGGTGTTGTACATGTTGTAGCCCGAGCGACTGTCGTTGATGCGGCAGAAGGCGATGACCCTGTCGTCATGAAGAACAATGACGAAGGCGCTGCCGTCGTGACCGAGACGGTCGTATTCGATGAACTCCTGTTGCCAGCGGCCCGGGAAGTTTTTGGCAAAAAACGCGTGAATCTTGGGGAAATCAGTCCGTGTCGCGAGACGAATCCGATAGTTCAACTGTTGTCTTAAGGGTATCAAATCGGTGGACGTGACGTGTTTGTGCATGTCGACCGAGAAATCGTGTTCCACGAAATCCATTGCGGCAAAGAAGCCTTTCGTGCCGAATATCTCAGGCACGCCGCAAAACAGATTGTTCATGTCCTTGCCGACATGAACGGTATGAATGCCATCCAGACGCAACTGATCGATTGCGAGCGTCACCAGTTTGCGTCCGATGCCTTGTTTCCGGTGTGAGGGGACGACATAGAGAAAGGAAATCCAAGCCACGCCACGGTAGGCATCGATGCCATCGCGATTCCATCGTTTGACGATGATCCAACCAACTTCCCGATCGGTTTCATCGATGGCGACATAAGACGCCGGGCGATGAATGTCTTCCTGTTTGAGAATCTGCGATATGAACAAGTCCTCGCGAAGGTGGAAATCCTTCGGCATATCGGCATTCCATTGTTGCAGAATCGTCTGATACGATTCGTGTCCGTTCCAATTACGATACTTCATTTTTTCACAACCTTCGTATCCAGTCCGACTTCGAACATGCGCCGCCATGGCATCCAGCAATCACGGATGACGATGTCGTGGTTCGCGTCCACAAGATGAGATGAGATGAATTGTTCGAGTTGTTCGGCAACCGCGGCGCTGACTTGGCCGCGTTCCCCATCGGCATGAAAATAATCCAGGCCCAATGTCGGTAACACGTGCTGACAGGTCGCCTGCCGTACGACGGCACAGTATCCCGCATCCTCGACGTAGCGCAGCGAGAGGAAATCAAGGTGCGCCTGCGACGAGCCAAATGATGCGAAGAACATGCCGTGCGGAATGACCGTTCCAAGCGTGTTGCTGGATGTGTTCCAACCGGCGTAACCGGCTACGCGAAACAGCAACTCGCGTTCGCCAAGGAGCCGGATCAGATCCAGATCGCTGCCATTTCCATAGGCCACATCGGCGATCGCAACGGGTTTCTTCTTGTCAATCCAATAGGCGGCATGATCGACGGCTTCCACCAGATTGCGGAAGGCATCGTATTCCAACCCTTTCTTGAACGCTTCTGACGCATTGAGCATCTTGCCGGAAGGGGCATTGACAATCAGGATCAGATCGGCGTCGGTGTCGCTTTGCACGACGATGCCACCGGCGGCCATGATCTGATATTTGACGGTCTCGCCCAGGGGTCGATCCTCGTATAGCGGGATGACGAACTTGCCTTGTTCGCTGGTGTATTTGAGTGCCACTTTAAGCTGGCGTTGATGGAGATGGTTCACCATCCGGGCGATCAGGGTGTTCGCCACTTCATCGGCGCCGGGATACATCAGGACTTTGCTGGTCACGTTTTGCTCGGCGATGTGCTTGCGCAGTTGCTGTTGATCGATGGCCGTCAGACCGTAGGGCGAGGCGTCGTCCTGCGGGACTATGAGGAAATCGATCACGCCGCTTGCCACATAATCGACCGACTGGATGTCAAGCGCCAGATTGCGCTGGCGGCGCGCGGTATAGTCATTCCACGATGCATCGTCTAGAGTTGTCAACACGCGCGCATAATCCTTCTCTTCCTCGGTGCTCAGAATGCCGATCGCCTGCTTGTGTTCGTAGACGCCGCGCAGATGAATCTCCCGGCCGACACGCTCGTAGTAATCGGGTTCTTCGTCGCTCGACGAGTACGTCGGATTGCGCATGATCAAATGGTATGCGTAAAATGTCACCGACGGATGATCCTGTTTCAGTTCTTCCAACCGGGCCAGTCGTCGTTTCAAGGTCTCGACGTCATCGTCATGCAATCGCGATGGTACGATGCCGCCGTACAGCAACATGTCAATCGACAGCACCACGCCGGTTGCGCTGGTGATGTGTTCCTTGAGAAAGGCCCAGACGCGATCTATCGCGGCTGGTTCCTTCTTGTTGCCGAGGATGTCTTTGGGCGGAAGGATGACATTGATGTCGGTCATCGCACCGAGAAGAGCTGGAAAGCGGAGGTTGCACGGACGCTCGTCCAGCGGAATGACGATGATGTTCTGCATGTGGATCACTCCCAGAAATTCTTGCGTTGGTGAGGATAGAGCGGACCGTCATAAAGACCGATCGCTTTGGCGTATTTGACGGCATAGTTGCCGCCGGTGGTGTGTTGTTTGTCTGGTACTTCACTCAACATCCGCGCGACGCCTGCCGTGTCATCGGCTTGCATCGCCTTGAGCAGATCATGATCGAACACGATCCGTTCCCACCACGGCTGAAACTGTTCGCGAAAACGTGGATCGGGGAACGCATCCAGCGTTCGGATGTCGTCGATCAATTGCTCGTAGTACGCGACCAGACCATCGATGTTGCGGTCTTGCACATGGGACTCCAGCTGCGGATCTTGATAATATTCCAAAATAGTATGTCGAAAATGCGATACGACCCGTTCGAGCGGCAGTACAAAGGACTCCTCACCCGCAAAATCGCGGATCGCTTCGGCAAACGATTGTTCGGGGTCGTAGCCGGAGGGATCCCACATGTAGTCGGACATCGTGATGATCGGAATTTTGGAAAGCGACCACTGAACCATCGGGTTGCTGACCATGCCCGTGTGGGTGCGATCAAGCTGATCGCCACGACCCGTCAAGGGACCGAGAAACAACATGTCGGTCGCCATGTCGTTGACGGGATAATTGTCCCACAGCACGAGCTCGTGTCCGAAGTAGTCCCGGACACGTTCCCCATCGACATTGGGGATGTATTCGGCGACGGTGTTGTACCCCGTCCAAAACACGAGGACGTCGGGGTTCATGTGTTGTTTGAGATCGTTGCGATACGGCGTGTCGACATTCTGATGGTACTCGGTCGGACACATCACGAGCACCGTCTGTTCGTCGTGTTTGCGCAAGTGTTCGTGCAGGCGGTTGGTGATGTAGGCATGCGCCTGACCCGGTGTCTGGAAGGCGGCTTTGTCGGCCGCGTTGAGTTGGTAGTCGATGTCATCCAGCAAGAGACAGAAATGGCGTACACCGCATGAACGCACGGCGTCGATTTTCTCGAACAACGCGACAAAATCATCCTCTTTGGTGTAGTTGAAGTCATTGCCGGGGCTGATCGAGAAGTAGAAATCGACATCATGCGCCAGGGCGGCGTCAATCAGTTCCCGCAATTGTGCGAACGCATCCGCCGGATACGGTTCGCGCCACTTGTGGCGATGATAGGGGTCGTCCTTGGGCGCATACATGTAGGTGTTCATGTGATGTTGCTCGAGAAACGACATGACATCCAGGCGATCGGCATGCGTCCATGGTTCACCGTAGAACCCTTCGATGATGCCGCGCATGTCGAACCGGGGACCATCTTCGTACAGACCATAGTCGAGATCGTCATGGATAATCAAGTGTTCAAGTGTTTCCGCGGCATAGTGACGTGATCGCTCATTACCATGAGTCAGAATGACACGATGCGGCTTGCGGACACGAATTCGATAGTTGTCACCGAGTGTCGGATCCTGTTCTTCCGTCACATCCAAGGTGGGTTCGGTGCGAAGGACATCATCCTCATACCAGACATCGGTGAAATCGACGTGTTCCCCAACCGTGTACCGATTTCTAATTCGATGCATCGGGAATCACGTCCGTGAACTTCTTGGTGATCAGCTGCGGACGGGTGATGGCACTGCCGACGACGCAGGCATAGGCACCGCTCTTGAGGGCTTTGAGAAATTGTTTCGGTGATTGGATTCCACCCTCGCAGATGATCGGCTGTTCGATCGTGTTCGCCAGTTGACGCACCAATTTGAAATTGGGAATTTTGGTGTCTTTGGTCTGTTCGGTGTATCCGCACAATGTCGTCGAAACGATGTCGACTCCCATGTTTGCGGCGGCCACACCCTCTTCATACGTGGAAATGTCGGCCATGATCAGGAGTTCTGGATATTTGTCGCGAATCGCCGCGACAAACGACGCCAGACAGTTGTCATCCGGACGTTCGCGGTCGGTGGCGTCTATGGCGATGATTTCCGCACCGCTTGCCGCGACTTCGTCGACTTCGGCCATCGTCGGCGTAATGTAGACGGGATAGCCGTTGTATTCTTTCTTGACGATGCCGATCACCGGCAAGTCGACGACTTCTTTGATCGCTTTGATGTCCGCAGCGGAGTTGGCGCGGATTCCCTGTGCACCGCCCTGCAAAGCGGCGAGCGCCATCTTGGCCATGATCTCACTGCCGTGCAACGGTTCATCGGCAAGCGCTTGACAGGACACGATCAGGCTGTGCTTCTTGATTAGATTCGTCTTCATCATTCTTCCTCCTGATTCTGGTTGAGACTGGATGTTGCGAAACTGGTGAACAGATCGCCGAATATCGCTTGCAGGGACAAGTCACCGGCCTTGTATTCCGTTTCGTCTGAGAAATCGCTGTCGACACTCTGGTATCCGTCACCGATGGCGCGTAATTCGATTTCGTGAATGTCGGTGGTGAGATTCAGCGTCGACAGATCAAACTCTGTCGCCGTGAACCGCCTGGTCTTGATGCCGACTTTCAGATAATACTCCACGGCGCCTTCGACGGGATCGAAATAGAGCACGTCATCGATGATGTGAATGCCCGATGGTGCGTCCAATTCGAGGGCTTCGAACTGCAACACCACGGAGTAATCGCTGTCGGTGTAGACAACATCGTCACCCATTGCGATGACGCCGATGATGTTGGTTCCACCAATGACCGAACCGTCTCGTACATCGAAGAATGTCTCTGCCGTCATATAGGTGGTGCCGTTGAGATTGACGAGGTAGCCGACGGCATTCGGCACCTCATCCCAGGACACCGTCGCCCCGTCCTTGGTGAGATTGGTCGGCGCATCCAGTTCGATCGGGTCGGGGAAGGTGGTGTTGGGATCGGGATTGACGCTAATGTCGATGGTATTGTCGAAATGAAGCCGTTTCGCTTTGATGACGAGAATGTCGATCAGATAGTCGATGTCATCCTGGATGCGGTTGACGGCAACGTCGGTCGCATGGGTTGCGACGTTGATCGCCTCGAGCGCGGCGATCAGATCGTACAGGTCCTGTTCCGCTTGCATGCTCATGCTCCGCAAGGGGAGGAGGGCCGCTTCGAGATCCGCTCGTTGCTGCGACGTCATCTTGCCGTGGGGCACGTATAAGCGGTCGGCCTTGTCAAGGATGTCGTCGAAGACCGTTGTGACGACCGTCTGCGTGTCCCCGTGCGGAACCATCGCCGCGTTGCGGAACGTGCCGTTGGTCAGAATGCTTTGGACTTTGGTATTGTATGTGATGGTACCGTTGAAGGTCTCGATGAGATAATTTTGCGATGCGAAGAAGGTCGCTCCCATCGCATTGCCATCGAGACTGCCTTCGATTTGCGTCGTATTGAGATGATCGTTGTAACCCATGAAACTCGGCGCGATGCCGGCGTACGAGAACGCGTTGGAATCGACGATCGTCGTCAGATTGCCGACCTCGCTGCGAACCGTGATCGAGGATTGGTAATACGCCATCGGCAAGATCAGTTCCACGTAGCCATCTTCGATCCAGCTCGCCCAGTCCTGCATCTTGGTTTCGAGCGCATGATTGAGATTGCCGAAGATTGCGGTGGAGAGATAGATGTCGGGATTGAGATTCTTGACGGTGTAATAGACGCCGGCGACGAAATCGCTGATTACCTGGGTCTTGTATTCGCGCCAATCGGCGGCCGCCTGCGGATTGGTCACGACCAGTGTGCGCAGATCGCCGGTGTAGCCGTAGATGCTTTTGAATTCACGTTCGGCATACACGCTGTAGCCGGTATCGCGATTCGAAGTGGTGCTGGTGACGTTGGCGGCAACCGGGTAGCGAATGTAGTCGAGATGGATGCTGGCGACGTCGTCGAACAGTGCCATCTCGCCATATATGGCCTTCAGATAATCCCGTGTCTCGGGATTGGCGGGATCCATGAACAAATAATTGATCTCTTGTTTTTGAGGGATGGTGCCATCGTAGTTGAAGGACGCCCAGTCGGGATTCTGATTGAGAATCGGGCTTGACGTGTAACTGTCTCCGTAGCCGACAAAGAAGTTCTCGACCCAGGCATGGACTTCAATGCCGTAGTTCTTCCCTTCTTCCACGAACGCAACCAACAAATTGGTTCCGTAATCGACACTCCCGTCTGCATAGCCACCGAGGGTGAACCCATGCTGGAACGTACCGGGTACGTTGGAGTCATAGATCAACCGGCCCATCCAGAACGTTTCGACATACAGCATGTTGACACCCATTGCCTGGAGTTCGGCGAGTGTCTCGCGTACTTCGGCCAGATTCGACTCGAACGGCCGATGCCACATGCCCCGTCCTTCCACGGTGCGCGATTCCAATGTGTAGGAGTAGAGTTCGAAGAGACCTTCATACAACGAGTAATAGAACTCCTTGTCGTTGTTGAACGTCGCATCGTCCAGTCCGTCCAACAGTGCCGTCAGCGTCGCCAAGCGGTCCTGAACCAGCGTGCGATCGATGTCGTACAACCCGGTCAGGGCCGTGTTGACTTCGTCCGTGACGACATCCAGAAACGCCAGTAGCTGCGTGCGCGTCAGATCGTTGTTGGACTTGTCGCTCCCGGGTCGGATGCGCAAGTAGTTCGTCGCTGCATTGACATCAAAAGAGAGCGTCGTCGAGACGTCTTGTTGCGGGCTCATGAGAGCACCTCCAAACATGATGAGCAAGAGTAGAATCAATGTTTTTTTCATGGATGACAACCTCCGATTACGGATGTTTCACATAACGTCCCGAAGGCTCGGGAACGAATCCGTGTTGTTGTAGCAATGTGGCAAGAAACGGGGGTTCCTTGCAAGATGGGTGATAGGCGCTTTTGTCGGTCGACATGACCACCGTCGTGCCATCGTTCTGGCGAAGCAGGATGTCGAGCATCGACGTACCGATGCCACGGTGCTGAAGATCCTTTTTCACCGCCAGCAGTTCGATCGCCAGTTGATCCTCGGTGTTACGACGTGCCAGCAAGAATCCAATGACATGGCGTCCCTGATCGATGACGACGATGCTGTCGCGGACCGACACGTCCGCTGCGTTCACCATCGCATGCAGTTGAGCGCCATCGATGTGTTCGCGCGGATCGGCCAGTTGCGACTGGAGCACATCGGCCAGTTGCGCTTCGTCCCGATTGTAGCGGAAACTCATGTAGTGATACCCGTCGTGCTCGCGAATCCGAAAAATCTTGAAGTAGACGCGGCCATACAGGAGCACCATCAGCCATGCCGGCAGGCTGGCCCCAAGAAACGGAGCGGCACTGACAAGCACGCTGAATACGAGATACGATCCGCCCAGAACGAGCAAATAGCACAACACCAGAAGCGGTGCCGACAAGGTTTGGAAAAAGGCGAACTTGAGTGCGTCGCGTACGGCGAACCGTTCGTAAAACGCCACCGTCACGGGAATCATCGCCAACAAACCGCCGACCACGTAAGCCAGCAGCAATCCACCAAGCGACAACACCACGCCGAAGATGGTCAGTTCGTCGACACCGAGGTAATTGTCGTATAGGAAGATCATGTCCATTACGGTAATGGCACCGATCACGAGCGACACCGCAAACAAGGCGTTGCCTTGTCCGAGCAGCGACTTCCAGATGCGGAAGTACTCCTTGTGGTACGAGACATTGTCCTCATGATCATGAAAGACGCGTTTGCTGAGGCGAAACAGTGTCAACAGACTGGGATAGAACCCGACAATGACCGCTCCGAGCAAGGTGTGCGCGACAAACAGAACGTTCAGATAGAACAGCTTGTAAATGATGTCGAAGAATCGCATCATCGGCCCGCTCGCCTTGTCGAGATACCGATCCATCAGCCGACAATCCCGGTTCGTTCGACGCTTTCGACGAAGTATCGCTGTACGAACAGATAGCCGATCAACAGGGGCAGCATCATGAGCAGCGCACCGGTGTTGGCGATCGTACCGACCAACAGCGGATTGCGGCTGATGCCCTCGGCGAGTGTCTGATCGACGCCGAGTTTCTGCAGCATGTAGACCAGCTTCGTCGATACGCTGGTGAGATTGAGCGCCAGAATGTTGAGATTTTCCACGGCGATCAACAGCCGCGTATAGAACACGTCGTTCCACTGCCATACAAAACTGAACAGCCCGACCGTGATGAAGGCGCTGGACGCATTCGGCAACATCACGAGATAGTACGTTTTGAATACGCCGCAGCCATCAATCAAGGCAGCTTCCTCCAGTTCTTTCGGCAAGTTGCGGAACACCTGTCGGAAGATGAAAATGAAAATACCGGATTTGATGCCCATGCCGAGGAACGCCAGGATGAAGACGCTCGACAAGGTCGAGGTCAGACCGAGGCGATTGAAGATCATGTACAGTGGCATGGCAATCGTCTGCGGTGGTACGACGATGGTGAAGAGTACGAAGAAAAACAGAATATTGATTCCTTTGAACTTCAGTTTGGCGAATGCGTAACCGGCCAGACTGCTGGTGATCAGCGTCAGGATCATCACCCCGAAACTCATGATCGCGGTGTTGATGAGACCGGTCCGGTAATCGAGGATTTCAGCCGCAAACTGAATAAACTCCAGACTGAACTGGCGGGGAATCCAGACCACCAGCGGATTGGAAAGATCGTCGGGGTTGGTGACGGCGGCGACAATCATCTGCAAAATCGGATAGAGGATCACGAAACAAAGGCCGAACACGATGAACGAGCGAACAATCGAAACCACAATCTTGGTCACGCGGTAACTGACTTCCTGCTTGAACCCTTTCGCCTTGACGCGACGTTCGAAACGATGCGCCTCATTGCGAAGATAGGTGCGGATTTTAGTTATCATAGTAGAACACCACCCGATTCATCAGACCGATGAAGATGCCGATGATGAGAATCACGATGGCAAAGTAGATCCACGCCATCGAAGCGCTGTATCCATAGAGCAGATTGTCCTTGAGGCTGAGGATCAGCTCGGTGATCGGCGCGCGGACAAAGCCGTCGATGATCGTGTAGATGCCCACCGTCAGAATGTGCGGGCTGACCATCGGCATGGTAATTTTCCAAAACGATTCATACGAATTCGCACCCTCGATCTTGGCCGCCTCGTACAGATGTGACGGAATCGACTGAATGCCGGCGAGGAAGATGAGAATCTGCACGCCGGAATAGGAGATCACGTTGAAGATTTGATTGACGGTGTTGGACAGGAAGGTAACGATGCTCTGCGACAAACCGGCCTCGAGCAAAAACGCCTGAAACTCGAAGTTGCCGAAGACACTCTCCTCGACGTTGTTCATCGTATCCTGCAGCAACGTCGCCTGACTGAGCGCCGTGGTGATCGCGTCCGAAGCGATGATGACCGGCAGGAAGAACACCGCGCGGGCAAACACATTGCCTTTGAAACGCGTGTTGAGCATCACCGCGACAAGCAGACTGAAGATGATGATGATCGGCAGATTGAGGCCGATTTCAATCACGCTGTCAACGAGGATGCGATTGAACGTGCCGTGTTCGAACAAGGCGTACCGGAAGTTGTCCAGTCCGACCCATTCGAGGATGACACCGCTTTTTTTGAACGCGAACCCACCGAGCGATTCGATGAACGCCGATATCTCGGCATCGGTCGCGTTGCCGCTGATGAAATGCACCGTCGACAGGCTGTACAGTAGCGAATCGAGGATGGCGCTGAAGAATACGAACACGAGACCGATGATCCATGGCGACAGAAACAGAATGCCGAAGATGACCTTCTCCTGTTTATAAGTGATGCGTTTACCGAACAGTTTCATCTACTCCACCTCCTCGTACGATCGGGCCGGCACGGCCAGATCGTCGGGATCGTATACGGTATCGTTGTAGTTGATGACGAAGGTGCGGTCCGATGAGTACGTAACCAGTACGACACCCGGAGCGAGAATCTGATGATCAATCACATGCGATCCGTTCAGTCCGATGGCCTGATGGGCCAGCGACATGGCGATGATGTCGTCTTTGTTGTTGTCATAGGCGACACTGTAATATTCGTTGAAATCAGTATACATCAGTTCACTGGTGTCATCATGACTGATCATCGCTTTGAGGTTGCTGCCCGTTTCGAGTGCTTTCAGGAGGTATTCGTCCTGCGCATAGACGTCGCCAAAGTTGAATGCCTGCAGACTGTAATCGACGTAAGGAGCGACTGCGATCTGATAGAACGGAATCGCTTCGTCGACGACGACCAGATTGCTCGTTCGTGCTTCGACGTCGGTCAGGTAGCGCGTGAGCGCCAGCGCGTACATGTTGCCACCTTCGACCATCGTGTCATAGGTGTAGAATTTGGCCAGGATGTCCTGGTAGTAGATGGTGACGAATTCCCGCGGCAACAGATCGTTGATTTTGTAGTCGCTGTAGATCATGTCACCCAGGTTGCGGAAACTGATGCCCGGCAGTCCGAGCCGTGCCGCATCGCGCTCGAAGCGCGTCGTGTTGCGGTCGATGGCTGGAACATTGGACAGATAGTACGGATCGCTGAGCGGATCCGGAAGCTGACTGGATGTGGAATATTCGTAGTAACGACTGACGTTGCCGCCGATGACGCGCGCGTAGTTGCGCGAAGAATAGAACGATCCGGACGAGTAGGTTTTCACGAAGTCGACATCGAAGAAGACCGGGTACCCCAGTTCTTCCAGATGCGCAAGAAAGTCCCGCAAGTCGCGCCGACCGCCCACGGCATTGTCGAGATTGATGTCGTCGGGGACGCTGTGTTCGATGCCACCGTTGAACCACCCGACATACCGAATCAACTGATCCTCGACGCCGGCGGCCCTGAGTTCGTCAATGATCGCCGTCGCCTGTTCGTAAGTCGTCAGCGAAGCCGTTTCGTTGGTCGGGAACCACAGGAAGAAGGAATCGTAGTCATACGATCCAAGAAACTCCAGATACAGTCGGTAGCGCTTGTCGTCAAGCGCGTCCAGCCGGAATTTCTGGGCCAGATAGTCGCCGAACAAATGGGCCATCGATGCATAGTTGGCGTCGTCTTCGGCAAAGAAATAGTACTTGACGGCAGGACTGTACGTATAGTCCTGTTCGGTCCACAGCTGGACCGTGTTTTCGGCCAGGCGATAACTGCCCGACTGTTTGAAGATGAACTCGTTGTAGATTTTGTTGTAGGAATCGAACTTGCCGCTCACATCGGCCGTCACGCGACTATGTGAGATCCCTGATTCGATGATGCCCATCATCGCATTGGCGGGTGCCTTGATGCCGAAAATCGGCATTCTCGCACCGACATCACGAGCGGTCATTTTCTCGGGGATTTCGGTGTTGTCCATGCCATAGATGTATGATGAATAACTCTTCGAGGCACTTTTGCCGTTGTTGAAGCGGATCAGTCCGCCGCTTCCTTCGGGAATGACGAGATACCCGTCGGTGTCATTGCGTTGCGCGCCGAAATACGGCAACAGGCGAATGGCGACGAGTTCGAACCCGTTGCGTTCTTCGATCTCGTAGTAGTTGATCTTGACTTCGACGTTGTCCTCATTGAGGATGACGTCCATCGGGACCACGAACTCGGGTTGGTCGTAGTTGATGATGATGCCGTATTGTTCGTTGTCGAAGGCGACGTCGTCGAGGTGATACTCTTCGATGTAGTTGCCGTCGCCGTCGGTCTTGTTGCCGTAATGACCGATCTCATAGAACAGTTTGAACAACGTTTCGACCTGCGCGCCGGACAGCGTCGTCATGTCGAACTCATTGGTCTCTTCATCGCGGATCAGCTGCCGGATGACGTAAGTGTCGGGGTCCTCTTCCATCGGTGCGTAGTAATCCAACAAGTTGCGCAAATCCATCTGGCTGCCGGCGAGTTGGACCGGTGTCAGAACCAGTTCGGTGAACCGGTCAGCGCTGATGTAGGCGGGGAACCAATACCCCTTCGGTTCGCGATCGCGCAATGTGTAGGTGACGGTGATGCCGTCGTCGTTGTAATCGAGCACGAAACTGTCCTCGAAGTCGCGTTTGTAGGCGATCGAGTATTCGTAGTTGTTCATGGTGGCGACGGTGCCGTCCTTCTGAAGATAGCTGATCTGGAACGTCGAACGCTGGAGGTTGCGCACCGAGGCGGTCCGGATCAACGGATCGTTGCGAGTGTTGGAGCTGTACCAGGTGAAGTCGTTGCGTTTGTCCTTGATGGCGAAACGCGACGAATCATCATCGACGTACAAAGCCAAAAAGTCGTTTTCAATGTGTTTGTCGTAGCCGATTGCGCCACTGTCCTGATCGCCGGTCTGGCCGGTCATCAGGACACCGACATCGCTTTGGCTGTAGAGATTGTCGACGGCGACGGGGCGAGGTCTGTTGAACAAGTATACGATCAGGGCGACGAGCACCACGAGGAGGGCGAGAACGCCCTTGCGAATGAGGTTGTTCATGATCAGAGCCTCAGGATGATCTCACGATAGATCGTGACGAGAAAGACATAGATTTGCTGGATCAGCGAGAACGTCAACAGACCGAGGAATACGATCACGCCGATCACCACGACGGTGAGGATGATGGTCAGCACCGCCTTGGAGAGCGAGTATTCATGGATGGTGAGTACCCCCATGAACACCAGAAACAACATCACGACGTAGCCAAACGTCTCGATGCCGTAATAGAAGAATGCTTCGTCCATCGTAAACACGTTGGACAAAAAGATGTTGGCGATCGACAGCCACACCTTGAGAAACAGCGCGTAGCCGACGACATTGTAGATGTCCTTGATCGACCCTTTGCCGTCCATCAACGTCGTGATCGCCCAGTTGGCGACGATGAAGGCCGCATATGGACTGACGGTGACGAGAATCTGCCGGATGTAGTCGAAGGTCGCGGGATTGAAATTGTTGAACAAAAAGCCGGTGTACCGATACTGAAGGATGCCGAGGGTGGCCTCGATGACGAGATAGAACGTCGCCACCTTGAGGAGTCCGCGGTGGTATCGTTTCATCTCGTAGAACCCGTCGATCGGATGGGTCAGGACATAGAAGGGAAACTGGATGAACTCTTTGTAGAACACATGGGCATACTTGCGGAGGATGTCCGCGGTGCGTTTCATCGTGTGGTTCACGCCGCTCCTCCTTTCTGCCTGAGATCGACGACGATCGGGCGGATGATCAGAATCCCGATGACCGCCATCGCGGAAAAGCCGATGATCGGGAAGTTGTCGCGCAGCAGTTCCTTGCGGTACTGTTCGTACGCCTTGGAATAGCCGTCGCGATCGAAACCGAGTTCATAGGCGGTCATCGCCGCCTCGTAATCCTTGTCGCGGAACAATGCGTTGCCGATGCCGACATAGGCATACGAGAAGTTCGAGTTCTCGGCGATGATGTCTTCCCAGAGATTGGTGATGTTGAGGTATTCACCTTGATAGGACAGTTGGATCGCTTCGTTCACCATCGTACCGAAGGCGGTCGGTTCCATCAACGTGATGGTATTGAGTTCGCTGTCGAGGACAATCAGATCCTCCCCGTCATAGGCGGCATCGGTAGGATACTTGAAGTTCCCCTTGAGTTCGCCTTCCTGACCGGTGACATAGATCAGATAGCCTTCGTCGTTGTAGGTGAAGAGTTTCTTGTTGGCACGATCGACCGCCGTGTACATGCCGTACTCGTTGACGGTGATTGCGACGAAGTTGCTGCGGTCCTGATCGGGCAGCCGAACAATGTCGCCGATCGGTGCCACATAACCATTTTTGCGGAGGACATCGGTGCCTTTGGGATTGAGTCGTTGGATCGGGGTCTGCGAATCGCTCGTTGCGGTCGCGTAGATGAACCCTTCGGGATCGATCGCCATGTTGGTGTATTCGACCGGCAGGAACAACACCGTACGGGCCAGCTGTTCCTGCGTCATCAGACGCCGCCACAACAAGTCGATCGGATTGGTTTGCACCTGCTGCACGCCGTAGAAGCGGCTGAACTCGCCGCCGCTGGTCATCTCGACGATGCCGTCATAGACGTTGCCGACGGTGACGTAGATTCGTTTGGTGCGATCAAGAACGATTTTCTTGACCTTGAATTCGCGATCGCCATACGTCGGGTGATCCGGTTTGCCGATGATCTCGACCAGCCGATAATCGTCATCGAAAACGAGAATCTGCTGCCGCTCGAAATCGGTGACATACAGTTCGCCATCTTCCGTGACGTAGATACCGCGGGGATCGACGAACGTTTCCACCACGTCCGTGCCATCTTGATCGACGGTGAACTCACCGAGCACGTGGACGACGTTCATGTCCTTGTCGAGGACGGCGATGCGCGCCGCGGCATTGTCGACGATGTAGTAGTTGGTCGCTGTGACGAACAAATCCTGCATGCCGGACAAGTGCACCGGTGCCTCGTCCGTCGCGAGCGTGATGTCGATGTCGCTGCCGCTGACGATGCCGTTCTCCTTGACCTTGTAGCCGTCTTGCGACGGGACCGGCTGCTGCCAGTCGTTGTAGTTGTACGATGCGCTGACCGTGACGAGATTGGGGAGCACGAGCGTCAGCACGACGAGGATCGCAAGCGTGATTTTTTTCATCGCGATCACTCCTTGATTCCCGAATGCGCCATCGTCTGAATAATGGACGACTGGCTGATGATGAACACGATTACCGGTACGACCATCATGAACAGACTGACGGCTGCGACGACACCGGTCCGCCCGATGCCTCCGCCGACGATCTGTCCGAGGGCGAAACTGAGCGGTTTGAGTGATTCATCGTAGATGTATTGTCCTCCCGTTGCTCCCCATAGTGTCTGGAACGAAAGGATGGTGAGGGTCAGCCATGCCGGTTTGACAAGCGGCATGACGATTTTCCAGAAGATCTGGTAGTGCGACGCACCGTCGATGAACGCGCTCTCGATGTACAGCGTCGGAATCTGAACCATGAAGTTCTTCATCAGATACAATCCGAGACTGAACGCGAATGCCGGCAAAATGATCGCCCAGTACGTGTCGACGAGACCGAGCTCGCTCATGATCACGTAACCGGGGATGGCCGTGACGGTGGCGTTGAACATCAGGCTGTAGACGATGATCTTGTTGAGTGCTTCACTGCCCCGGAACGTGTGTTTGGCCAGCGGATACGCCGCCATCGATGCGAGAATGACGTGACCGACGGTTCCGACGATGGTGATGAACAACGTGTTGAACACGTAGCGCGTGATCGGAATCCAACTGTCCGCCATCAGGTTGATCAAATCGATGAAGTTGTCGAGGGTCGGGTTCCGAACGAACAGCTTCGGCGGGAAAATGAAGATCTCATTGAACGGCTTGAAGGCGTTGTTGATGATGAAGATCATCGGATATGCCGAGAAGGTGCCGAACAGAAGCAATGCGAAAATCAGCACGAGATCGCCCCAAACACTGCGATTGAGCGAATTCTTCGGCTGGATCAGACGGACGAACCATTTGACGGAGCGGGTAAACACATTGGCATTGTTCATGTCAGGTTCCCACCCTTCGGAGGAACTTCTGCACCAGCAGATTGCTACCGAGCATGACGATGAACAACACCGTCGCGATGGCGCTGGCGTAACCGAGTTCAAATTTGGTGGTACCGTGATAGATGAGATGGGTGACAATCGTATGACCGGCGTTCTCGACGGACGGGAAGCCCGCGACCTGCATCGCCACTTCGGCGATCGCCAGCGAGGCGGTGATCTGGATTACGGCCGAGAACATCAGTTGCGGTTTCATGCTGGGCAGGGTGATGTACCATAGTTCCTGCCAGCGATTGCGGATGCCGTCGACGGCGCCCGCTTCATAGAGACTGCGGTCGACCGACTGCAAGCCGGCGACAAAGGCGAGGAAGCTGACCCCGAGGCTCATCCACAGTTGCACAATGATGATGATGACGGGGATGTAGGACGGATTCTGAAGCCACTGAATCGGTTCGGTGATGATTCCCCAGTTGATGAGCGTGGCGTTGAGATAGCCGTACACGTCACCGGAAAACATCAGTTTCCAGATGATGTAGGCGCCACCGCTGATCGAAGGGGCGTAGAAGACAAGCGTCATGAAGGCGCGGATTTTCGGTTTGAGTTCATTGACGAGCCAGGCGAACAAAAACGCTGCGAAGTACCCGATCGGACCGGTGATGATGGCGAACATGAAGGTGTTCTTGACGGCGACCATGAACACGTCGTCCTCGAAGAACAGCTTGCGGTAGTTGTCCCATCCGGCGAACGTCGGCAGTTCGAGCATGTTGAAGTAGGAGAAGCTGAGCAGAATCGACGTGACGACCGGCAACACCGTGAAGACGAAGAACAAGACGAAATACGGAC
The DNA here is from genome assembly GCA_913062645.1 of uncultured Mycoplasmatota bacterium. Taxonomy (GTDB): domain Bacteria; phylum Bacillota_I; class Bacilli_A; order Izemoplasmatales; family Izemoplasmataceae; genus Xianfuyuplasma. The sequence continues at coordinate 369,950 of CAJXVW010000001.1, read as the reverse complement.
TCATCAGAAGATAGAGTGGCTTGTTCTTCTGAAATTCCACTTGTCGTCGGCGTTTCTTCTCTTCTTTGGTGAACGTTACGGTTTTCATGCCCATCACCTAGTCCAGATTGAATTCTTCGCGTTTGTTGGTGATTTCATCGTTGATCAGTTCGGCGTACTCGTACAGGGTTTCACGGGGATTCGCACCGGTGTTGATGACACGCCGGAGCGAGTTGTCGAGATAGCGGCCGGTGATGTAACTGCCGGGGATTTCGGGGATGCCTTTGACATCGTCCCACTGGGTGAGCAGGATATCGATGTCGCGCGACGGCCACGGCAGTTTTTCGAGCGCGGCGACGTTGGCCGTCGGATAGCGCGCGGCGGCACCCATGATGCCTTCCATTTCACGACCGAAACTGACTTGCGTGTCCTCGCTGCCCCACCATTTCAAGAACCTCCAGGCAAGGTCTTTCTGGTCTGAATTGTTCATGATCATCGTGCCCGTGCCGGTGGCCGTGGTCGAATGATCGACCGAACCGTCTTGCTGCGGGGTTCCGGGAATGGGTACGAACGTCCAGTCGCCGGAAATCTCCGGTGCGAACACGCTGAGTGTATTGTACATGCTGTAATACGAGATTCCAATCGGCATCTCACCGGTACGGAACCGGTTGACGAAGTTGGCCTGGATGCTGAACCGGTAGTTGGTGTAGAAACTCGACCAGGTCTGGAACGTTTCCACGGCGACGCGTTCCTGCAGAAGCGAGGTTCTGGCATCGTCGCTGTACAGTTCGCCACCGTTTTGATAGAGCAGACTGACATACACGAGATTCGGCGGGATGATCCCGCCGAGCTGCTGTTCGACGATGTCGATCGGGAGATAGAACTCCAAGTTGAGACGCTGCAGTTCGGGAATCATGTCGATGACATCGTCCCAGGTGAAGTTGTACCAGAACTCCTCGTCGGCATCGGCGGGGATGATGCCGATTTCGGTCATGATGTCGGTGCGATAGAACAAGACCGGGAAGATTTGTGTCTCCGGCATCGCGTACACGCCACCCTCAAATTCGTAGGGGAGGATCGCCGAATCCTTGAACTGGCTCATCACCTCATCGAAATCATCGAATGTCGAGAGGTCGTGCACGGCATTGCGCATCGCATAATTGACAGGTGTCGTATTGCCAGCGCCGAGCATGACGTCGGGGCCTTGGTTGGTGAAGGTTGCCGGCAACAGCACACCGGGATTGACAAGTTCGAGATTGACACCGATGCCCGTTTCGGGCGTGAACGATTCATCGATCAGCCGACGGATGACGTTGGCCTGATCGCGACCGGTGCCAACCCACACGGTGATGCTGTCCTGGGTTTCTCCATCGGCGGTCGTCGACAGACTGTTGTAATCGACGTAGAAACTGGCGATGAAGCTCTTCAGTTCAAACCACATCTTCTCGAAGAAGTTGGCATTGGTGCGCGGCAGATCCGCACTGGCGCCGTGAACGGCGATGTAATCAATGGCGAGCGGTTGTTCCTTGATGGTGAGAATCCAAGTTCCGAGCGCCGATACATTGTTGCGGAACTCGCCGAGGCGCTGATGGATGGTCTGTGGTTTTTCGACAAACCCTTGCAGCTGAATCGCGATCTGCGTCAGTGCAACCAGCTTGTCGCTGTTTTCGCCGGTGGTCGCGTAGAGTTCGTCGACCACCGCGTTGATGGTGTTCATTTCATGTTCGAAGACCTCCAGCATGTCGGGGATTTTCTCCGTCAGCTGATAGTCGCGGTAGATGTCCGGTGTTGTCGAAGTGATCTGAATGATCTGACGATAGATGTCGTTGAGATTGTCTATGACGCCTTCGATTTGACGAATGCTGTCGGTGAAGTCACCGAGCACGATTTCGAATGCGATCGTGTGCGTTCCAGCTTCGAGATAGATGTCATAGGGTTCGTCGTCACCGAAGGTGCGCATGTCCCAGTTGGTGTATCCGAAGGTCGTGCGCTCCAGTTCCGCAAACGGCGTTTCACCGTCAATGGTCACATGACGTGTGACGTACGCCCCACGCAGATAGGTCTGTTTGTAGCGCATGCTGATGTTGTAATAGCCATCTTCGGGAACGGTGAACTGATAACTGATCCAGTCACCGACCAACCGGTAATTGATGCCTCCACCGGCATTGAGCAACAGTTTCGCATGATGTTGTGGCTCGGTGATCGGACTCGTCCGATCAACGATCGGATACAGGGTCGGTGCGGTTTTTTCGTACATGTGCTCCCCCTGCGTGATGGCGATAAAATCCGCCGGGGCAGCATTGTTACGCTCTACGGCGCGATAGTCGTCGTAACTCGGAACCTCGGGCTCCTGAAACACTTTGAGGTGGGCAATGGCGATCGGTTCGCGGACGGCTTCGAGACCGATGGTGTTGAAACCATATTCAAAATAGAAGAGCAAGCTCTCCTCATAATACCCGTTGCGATCATGAACCGTCGATTCGATCCAGCGCGGCGATTCGACCTGTTTGGGGACGATCTCGTTACCGCTCTGATCGGTCAGGAAGTCATTCGTGAGATTGGTCCAGATTCGTTTGAACTCGACCTGCTCGGCCACGTCGTAGGGACTTTCACCATTGATCAGGATGTTGCGTTCGATGCTGCCGCTCTTGCCTTCCACGGGGTAGTACCGGACGAGTATGTTGTAGAACCCGGCTTCCTCGTTGAAGAATTGGTATGTGAGCGTGCCTTGATCGTCACCCGTGATCACATTGCTCTCGCCGTCCAACGACGGAACGATGGTGAACCCGCTGCTTTGGCCCGGACGAAAATGACTGGCGTCCAGCACATACGTGCGGTCGGGACGATGCGGTTCTCCCAGCAAATACGCATCATAGGACGATGCTGCGTCGATGGTCGATGGCTGAACGTACTCCACCCGGTTGGGCGATGCATCCAGCGGTTCGAAGGTTGCTCCGACGAGCACCATGCCCAACAGGAGCAGTCCGATGATCAGTGCCTTTTTCATATCATCACCTCAAAAGAAAGTGGATCAAATCGGGAGTGGAACACCCCCGATTTGATGCCATTGCGTGTCGGTTGTTATTCGGTAATGCCGAGTGCCTCGTCGCGTTTCGCTTCGAGTGCGGCGAGCGCGGCGTCCAACGTGGCGCTGATGGATGCGCCACCGGCGATGTCGCCGTACAGGTTGCCGATGCCAGGTGTGAGATCGTCACCCCAGGCCAGCTCGAAGAGATAGGTCTTTTCGAAGTAACCGAAGCGTGAGATGCTGATGTATGCTTCCAAACTGGTGAGATCGTCGGTGTGGTCTTCCATCGTCTTGTAATAACGGAAGTCCTGTTCGACATCGTCGCCCCAGGGGATGATGTTGCTGAAGAATTGCACATAGGCTTCCGCCTCCGCATCAGTCGCGTCACCACGAACGACCCACAGGTTGCCGACGGTGATCGGCAGGCGATATTCGGTTGCGATCGAAGTGACATCGGGACCAACCGGGAAGGGGGTCATGCCGAGTGTGAACTGGACGGCCGAACCTGGTTTCAAGATTGAGCTGTCGCCACTGATCCAGTCACTGCCGAAGTAGAACAGCATGTTGCCGGAGGTGAACTCCGCGCGAGTCGCGGTGTCGGTGCCGTCTTCGGAGAACCAGATGTACTCTTGTTCGGTCAGCGTCTGGATGAACTCGAGCGCGCGGACGGTCTTGGGATCGTCGAACATGAACTCATTGGTGTAGGGATCGATCGTCTTGCCGCCGTTGGAACCGATGAAGTACATGCCGGCCTGAAGCGGGTTGATGCCGAAAATCTTGAAGTCTTCCGGAGCGTTGGCTTTGACTTCGGCCGCCATCGTCGTGAAGGCGTCCCAGTCCCACTCGCCGTCCTGCCATAGTTCGGCCGGATTGACTTGCGAGTATTCTTCGATCAGATCAAGGTTGACATAAATCGTCATGTTGACGTTCTGACGTTCGTTCCAGAACCCGTAGATTTCGCCATCCCAAGTACCGACCTGAAGATTGGATTCCCAGTAATACTCAGGGAAGTACTGTTCGACATACTGGGTGATCGGTTTGATTGCTCCGGCTCGTGCCAGAATGCCAAGATAATGGGAGTTGATGTTATACAGATCGGCGTTGTGTGCGCCGTCGATCTGGGCTTGGATGATTTCGTTGTAATGATTCAGGTCATTGAAGTAGGAGACCCATTCGATGGCCGTGTCGTGCTCGTTTTCGGCACGGGTGAAACACGTCTTCTTCTGCGCGTTCAACTCCGTTTGTTTGGCAAACAGATAGAACGGATCGAGGAAGTTGCGCATCCACGTTGCAAAGCGAATCGGTTCCCCTTCGAAATCGAGAACGACTTCTTCGGCCGGGAAGTTCGGATCGCAGTCGCCAAACGGAATGACGATGGCCTGAATCGTGATGACGAGATCGCGGACGGCCGTGTTGCCGGCGGGATCGGTCGCCGTCGCCGAGACGATGAACGAACCAACGGTATCCATGTCGGCGCTGGCGGCATCGACCGTCAGGGTTGCCGTTGCATCGTCGGTCGAGAAGTACGTTGTCCAATCCGGCTCGGCCGTGCCTTCGTCAAAAATGACGGGCAACAAGGAGTCGACGGTGATGACCGGTGGGGTGGTATCTTCCACATCGTCGGGTACGCATTCCCCATCCTCTTCGTGATATCCGGTTTCGCATTCGAGTGCGTCAGGGACGCATTCGCCGTTTTCTTCGTGGTAGCCGGTTTCGCATTCCACGGCATCCGGCACGCATTCGCCGTCTTCTTCATGATATCCCGTTTCGCATTCAACGGGTTCTTGACATTCCGGGGCATCCGGTGTCAGTTCACAGTTGACTTCCGGTGTGTCGTTGCCGTTGCAGGCGGCGAGCGTCAGAGCCAGTGCCAAGGCGCTGCCAAGCAGTAATAATTTCTTCATTCCTGTTTTCCTCCTATGAGTGTGACCACTTGTGATTTTTTTGGAATTTTTTACCAATTTTGTTTCAATTTATCAAAAATATTTACAATTTCATTGTACGGGATTTAGTGAAAAAAGTCAATAAAGTATGGCTCTTTTTAAAATATAAATATTTTAATATTTCGTTGGGATTGGAGAATGTAAAAAGTGGTCAAAAAAAAGCTGCTGGATTCAGCAGCTTAATTTTGGATGATGGACGATTATTCCCAAGCACCTTTGACCGGAGTCTGGATGCCAGTTGCTTCAACCAGCATTGGATCGAAGATCCAGTTTTCGAGGTGATAGAAGTAATCGGCGCCGATGCGACGATTCCAAACGTCAGCGTCGGATGCATAGCCATAAGACGTTCCCGGGAAGACCATGACCCAACCATTGGTCGGGAGCAGGATGTTCGATCCGTAGTCGCCGCCCGATACCGGAGTGCTTTCACTCAGGAACGGACCAATGCGGGTTTTGATCGATCCACCGATGGCGTCATAAACGCGCGAGATCTGCCACGGATTGGTGAGGACGTATTCGGTTTCACTTCCTTCTTCACCGATCAACTGAATGGTTTCGGTTTCCGGAGTGATTTCCGCTGCGATACCCCAGTTGTTGTTGATGTCGATGCTGTCATCATAAGCCGTTCCAGCCGGGGTGTTGTAAGAATTCGTGAAGATGACCGGAGTGCTTGCGGTAGCATCAGGCACACCATCGCTGTTGGCATCGTCGCCAAGGACGAGAACGCTGTCATAATCGAAAGTGCTGACGTCGGGGTTGATGTAAGCTTTCGGTACCCAAACGGTCGCGGTGCCTCTCCACCATACGCCGCCGTAGACTTCATACTGCATCGTCGACGGAGTCGTCGTGAGACCTTCAATGATGATGTCTTCAAGATCTCTCATGTAGGTGTAACCGAACTGGCGGTTGTTTTTGTTCGAAGCGCCGGTGTTCTGGAAGACGATGACGTATCCGTCGGCCGGAATCGGCAGACCAGGACAAGCCGAGACATCTGCGACACATGCCGGATCGCTATCGCTTTGGTCTTTAGCATAATGTTGGGCGTTGATGACGGTTTCGGTGCCGTCCGCGATTTTCATCTTGCCGTTGAGACCATCGTAATACGCATTGACGGTGCCGTCAGCATTGACGCTGATGGCGAATCCCCAACCATTGATCGAAGCCGGAATGTTGGTTCCGAATTCCGAAGTCCAAATGTAGGGGAACTCTTCGTTGTAGGTGTAGGCCGGTTTGTCGACGTTCTCGATCGGAACGAAGATGCGATGGCCAGCCTGAGTTTGGAGGTGAACCGTGAACGGGTTGCCGAGGCTGCCGTGTACGGCGTAGTCCATTTTCAGGACGGTGACGGTTTTCTTGTAGAGTTTGAGCTCTTTGCCGGCAACGATGTAGCCGGTGAGAACCGATTGTTCGTTGGCGAAGTCGTAATGCGGACGCATGACTTTACCATCGGCCGTCAGAACGCCAGGATTGCTGGATTCCCAAATGATCTGCGCGCCACCGACTTCGGTCGGCAGTTCGAGATCTTCAGTAACTTCGTCAGGAATCGCCGGAATCGCTTCAAGAGCAGCTTCCACTTTTTCCTTGTCGGTCATGTCGAGCGCGAGCACCGTGAAGTCGAACGACTTGGTTGAGACGAGATTTCCATCGATGATGATCGCGGTCAGCGTGACAGCAACATCACCACGCGTGGCGGTAGGACGCATCACGTGTCCGTCTGCAGTCAGTACGGAACTGTCGGAAGACGACCAGACGATTTCAACACCAGCCGGATCGGGCAAAGTAAGATCTTCGGTGAGATCGGTGCCGGATACCGTCAAGGTGCCTGCGTCGAAGGTGAACTCAGGAACCACGATTGCATCCACATCGGTTTCAACTGCATCGATGTCGGTTTCCGCTTGATCGATGTCGGCTTCAGCGGCATCCAAAGCGGTTTGAAGTTCTTCAATGGTGGTTTCCAAGGCAGCAATTTGATCTTCCAGATCGGTCAGGTCCGTGGTGATTGGTTCCAGATCCGTACAGGCGCTGAGAACCAGGACGAACGTGAACGTCAGAAGCAATGCTAAAACTTTTTTCATCCTTAATTTTCTCTCCTTTTTGAAATTTTTTTCCATTCTCACGTTTCCATGTATGGGGTTGTTACCATTTTTATTTTAGTATAGAAAGCGCTTTTAGTCAATATGTTTTGGAAATATTATTTTGTAAATAAAAAAAATATGAAAATATATTCCACAACACTTAAAACACACAACAAAGCCATATTTATTCTAAATAGAGCTTCATGTAATTCGTATATGAACTACTTTTTTGATCATTTGACCATGTCTTGCGAACTCCACAATTTCTGTTTCTTATTTTCGGTTTGTCTTTACTCTTTTCTATATTTCATATATAATGGCATTGACTTAATCAATTCAAAAATGGAAAATTTTTCCATTCTTAACCGAGGTGTTTTTATGCGATATCGAAGTGTCATTGTATCCCTCTTGCTGCTGCTGGTTCTAACCGCCTGCAAACCCACTACGGAACCCATTCTTGATACCACTCCTCCTCGTATCTTGTATCAAGGTGAGGTTGTCACGAATGATCTTGTGATCACGGTCGATGTATTCGATGCATCATTCGCAATCCGTGACCTCTTCACGGTAGATGACGATACCGACACCTCATTGACAATCGCCGATCTATCGATCGATGACGACGGCTTTGACCAAAACGAAGTGGATGCATACCCTGTCGTTCTCGAACTGACGGACGCCGCTGGCAACACCACGCAACGGACCATCAACATTGTCGTTGCCGACTTCGATCCACCATCCATTTCCATGTCGTCACTCGAGTTTCCCGATACCGCCACAGTGAGCGACATTACTGCTGCAATCACCATAACAGACAATTACGACAACTTGGAGAACATTGAAAAAAACATCAACTTTGACAATGTTATTTTCAACGAACCAGGAATCTATGAGGTGGTCGTGACGGCAACCGATTCCTCCGGCAATCAAAGCAGTGAAACCTTCGCGATCGAGTTAACCGAGACACCATTCGTTCCCGTCGATCCGGTAGACGACGTGGATGACGGCGTGATTTACTACATCCTGGAATCCAGCATCCCCGCCTATTACGACTACCACATCGCCGCCAAGGCGATCCAGGGGGTCGTCAACCGCAACCAACCGAATTTGATGATCATCGATCTGAACAACGCCTATTATACGTATACCGACTCCATCTGGAAAGACTACATCGAAGACGAAGGATACACGTTCGTCGAACTTACGTCATTTCTTGAAATACTGACAACGTTCGAACACTACTTTTCCGACATCATCGCCATCAACGACGACTACAAGAGCTACAACAACTGGGTCGCCAGCGATGCTGATTTCGGGGCGATGATTGCCGCCGTCACCTACTACATGCCGGTGCCGGAAGGCGTATTGTACCAAGCCGAACAACAGCTCGACATCGAACTGATCGAATCGTTCACACTCAATGGCGTACTACTCAGCGGATACATTTCCGACAATTTCGATTTCTACAACGTGTCAAACGCCCAACAGGGCTATGGTTTCCTGTTCGACAACTTCAAGGAGCTCTTCGCCACCGACAAGTTCATGGGACTGACCAGCGAAGCGATGGATTATGCGGTCCAACAACAGATGATGTTTTTCGATCTCAAGCCGACCTACGAAACCTACGATGACGAACTCTACACCCGCATCTGCGAGTACTTCGATGAGCAATCGGTCTATTTCCGTGTCTATGGCTGGGTCGATCAGGAAGGAAGCGGTTTGGATTTCGTCGGTCGCTACGGTGGTCTGTTGAATCCCGTTGGCAATCAGAACCTCAGTCTCTATCATGTCATCCCCGTCGACGAGACCTTCACCCAAAAAAGCGAATTCGTCCTTGATGGCTACGACCCCACCAAGACGTATGTCACATTCCTTGCCAGCGAGGGGGACACCTTCAAAGCCCCGATGACCTTTCAACAAGGTTCCTGGCTCGATCCCTACCGCGGATCGGTCCCCATCAACTGGGGGCATATCGGCGTCACCGCGCTCGAGTTCCCGATCATCACCAAATACACCTATGACACGATGACCACCAACGACTATTTCTTCAGCGGCGGATCCTCCAGTGTCGGTTACGTTGACATCGACACCCAGATGCCATCCGATGCCGTCGCCGCGATCGTCGCCTACAACCAGCTGATCCTCCAAGCGAGCGACCAAGCGTACGTCGACACCTACAACGATCTGTTCATGTTCGGTGACACGTTCAGTCCGACCTTCACCGGGGACTATCTGATCGCATCCGGCTACACCGGTGCGTTCGGCATCAACCCCTGGGAACCGACCGGCCCAATTTACATGTCCGACATGCTGTTTTACAATCGGCGCAACGTCTTCTATCCGCGACGCGGATACAGTTCACTTGTCAACATCAACAATCTGACGGTCCATGATTCCCATCGCTACGAGCAACCCACATCCAGTGATTACTGGTACATCCAGACCGATCTGGTTCGCACCACCACCGACGAAGCCGTCATCCGCTTCTTCACCCAGGCCAATGGGGATGGGTATGCCGTGGAAATCTCCGGCGGGACGATCCGGTTGATCAAAACCGTCGGCGGAACCGAACTGGTTCTCGACGAACGCGTCGCCGCATCGATTGGAACGCACGAACTGATCGTCAGCGTCGATCGATCCTCTTCGATGCTGGATGAAACCGTGATCTCCGTTTATTTCGACAAAACGAGGCTGTTTCACCTCGAAGACGCCAGTTTCGCAGAAGGCGGGTTCGAACTCATCACCGAGGCATCGGTGACAACGACCTTCACCAATCTCATCGGTCAGCACATGGGCCAGGCCGAAGAGATCTACCACAAGATTCTCAACGATCCCAATCAGTTTGTGGTCGGGTATTACGGGGTCGTGTTCGACCACGATTTCACCTTGTCACAATACAAGACCGAACCCGGTCCCGGCGAGGTCGTCTCGCTCAGCCCAACCGACTTTTACCGCATCATGTTGTTGCTCGACGAGAACCATCCGGACGAGTACGTCATCGTCAACATGGAGGAGTTCTACACGTATCTGCAAGAATCTCTGAACCCGTAAAAAAAGAGCCTACCGAGTAGGCTCTTTTAATGCAATCAGAGCAGGTGGATTCGTCGCCATCGAAACCGTTCCGCCAATGGGTACGGCGTAGCGGGGCACCACGTGACCGATCGGCACGTTGAACAACACCGGATATGGAGCGTCCGCAAAGAACCGACGAAACACTTCCAATGCGCCAGGCTGCGGTGTCGTCTTGCTGGTGACGCCACCGATGATGACTCCGGCGATGCCGTCAAACAATCCGTGCAGACGAAGTGACTGCAGCATCCGATCAATGCGGTAGTTGGCTTCATGCACATCCTCGATCAGCAAGATGCGATTGGTTGGATCAAACGTCGTCTTCATCGACACATAGACTTGGAGCAAACTCAGATTACCGCCGAACAAATCGCCGCGTGCAGTTCCCGGACGCAAAACGGTTACGCCATCCATCGGCAGACGCAACTCCTCACCTCGAACCAACTCAAAGAACGATGCGAGATGCGGGTTGTCACCACGCGAAAAATCACCGACGATCATCGGACCGTGGAAGGTCTGAAACCCACAGCGGTCGGCAATCGCGTTCAACAGCAAGGTGACATCGGAAAACCCGCTGAAGACTTTGGGATGGTTGCGGATGGTGTCATAATCGAGTGCGTCGACGATGCGCGGCGTGCCATATCCGCCGGCCATGCAGATGATCGCATCAATGTCGTCACGAGCAAACATTTCGTTGATGTCCTTGGCACGTTGTTCATCGGGACCGGACAACTTAAGAAAATCATGGCTGGTGCAAGATGGCGCAACGACGGTATGATACCCTTTGTCATGTAGCCAGGCAATGCCTTGACGGAGTTTCTCTTGATCCTGGGCGGTGCTGGGAGCGACGATGGCGATGGTGCCACCATTCGGTAATCCGGGTCGAAACATGAAATCCCTCCTCGTCTCTTTCAATATACCACGATTCGTCGTTCCGGGGAACAAAAAGAAAAGCCGATTACTCGGCTTTTTTGTGTTGTTCGACCATCAGTTCGACCATGAGATTCGAGAACTCGACGGGATCTTCAAGCGGCATGCCTTCGATCAAGAGCGCCTGGTTGTAGAGAATCGTCGCATATCGTTTGATGGCGTCGGGTTTGTCGCCATGAATGCGTTCCAGCGTCTGGAACAGTTCATGATTGGGATTGAGTTCGAGAATGCGATCGGCCTTGGCGTCGTTGGCATTGGGCATCTGTTTGAGCACTTTCTCCATTTCCATCGAGAGACCTTCGCCGCTGACGAGACAAACGGGACTGTCCTTGAGACGTTTGGACAACGTGACGTCCTTGACGCGATCGCTGAGGGCATCCTTGATGGCGTCGAGGAGTTCTTTTTTCTCCTTGGCGAGTTTCTTGATCTTCTTCTCGTCTTTCTTGTCGATGAGATCCAGATCGCCCTGGTTGATCGATTTGAATTCGTACTCGTCGTACTTCATCAGAATGTTCACCATGAACTCGTCAATGTCGTCGGTGAACAGCAGGACTTCGTAGTCCTTGTCCTTGATGAGGTCCATCTGCGGCAAGGCGAGAATCGATTCTTTGGACTTGCCGGAGGCATAATAGATGTGGGTCTGTTCGTCCTTCATGTCGTTGACGTACTCACGGAGCGTTTTGAACTCTTCTGACTTGGTCGTCTTGAACATGATCAGATCCTGAAGTTTGTCCTTGTTGATGCCGAAACCGTCATAAATGCCGTACTTCAGATTGATGCCGTAAATCTTGTAGAACTCGTTGTATTCATCACGGTCGTTCTTGAGCATCTTTTCCAGTTCACCCTTGATCTTGGTCTCCACGTTCTGAGCGATTTTCTTGAGCAGGCGGTCGTGTTGCAGCATTTCGCGGGAGATGTTGAGACTCAGATCACTGGAATCGACGAGTCCTTTGACAAAACGGAAATAGTCGGGCAGCAGCTGCTTGTTCTTGTCCATGATGAAGACGCCTTTGCTGTAGAGCTGAAGTCCTTTTTCGTACTTCTCGCTGTAGAGATCGAACGGGGCGCGTTTGGGAATGAACAACAGACTCGTGTATTCGGTGATGCCTTCGACTTTGGTGTGGATGACTTTCATCGGTTCGTCGTAGTCGTTGAACTGATGTTTGTAGAATTCGGTGTATTCCTCGTCGGTGATGTCGTTCTTGTTGCGACGCCACAGTGGAATCATCGAGTTGAGCGTTTCGGTTTCCTGATAGGTGATCGGATCCTTCTTGTCGTCATCGGGATAGTCGGTCTTGGTGACGTCCATCTTGATCGGATAACGAATGTAGTCGGAATACTTCTTGACGAGCTGTTTCAATTTGTACTCGCTCAAAAATTCGTCGTAGTTTTCTTCGTTCTCATCGTTATTGTCCCGTAGTTCAAGGATGATCGTCGTGCCGTAGTCATCCTTGTCGACTTCGCTGATCGTGTAGGAACTCGATCCCGTGCTGGTCCATTGGAAGGCTTTGTCGGAATGAATGCTTTTGGTGATCACGGTGACTTTCTTGGACACCATGAAGGCACTGTAAAAGCCCACACCGAACTGACCGATGATTTCGATGTCGGCGCTCTCGAGTCCGTCTTGGAACTCCTTGCTGCCACTTCTGGCGATCGTACCGAGGTTGTTGATCAGTTCTTCTTCGGTAAGGCCGACGCCATTGTCGGTGATGGTGATTGTGCGCTGTTCCTTGTCAAACGACAAGAGGATCTCATATTCGTCGGCCTTATCGGCATCGGTGAGCGCGATGTAGTGACGCTTGTCGATCGCATCGGACGCGTTCGAAATGAGTTCGCGCAGGAAAATCTCCTTGTGCGTGTAGATGGAGTTGATCATCAAATCCAGGAGTTTTTTGGATTCGGTCTTGAATTGTTTGGTCTTTGCCATGTCGTCCTCCTTGCATGCTTTGTTGATATGGTCCGAAATCATTATATCGAATTGTATTAGCACTGTCAAGTGATGAGTGCTAAAAGAAAATGATTTGTGTTTCACTCTTGTCTCAAGTACAATGTTATTAGGAGGTGAGACGATGAAAACCATCCTCAACAACAACACCGATCCATTCTTCAATCTGGCGCTCGAGGAGTATCTGCTCAAGCACCTTGATCTCGGAGATGACATCTTCTACCTGTGGCGCAACGATCCCTGTGTGGTGATCGGTCGCAACCAGAATCCGTTCAACGAGATCGATCTTCGTTATGCCCGCGAACATGACATCCCGGTGCTGCGGCGGATCAGTGGCGGAGGGGCGGTCTACCATGATTTGGGCAACATCAATTTCACCTTCATCACGACCAAACTGTCCGAACGTCTCAACAACTACGAACATTTCCTGACGCCGATCATCGGCATCTTGAAGAAACTCGAACTGCCGGTCACGTTTGTCGCCCCCACGCACCTGTATCTGGGGGACACCAAGATATCCGGCAACGCCCAGTCGTATCACAAAAACAAGATGACGCATCATGGGACATTGTTGTACGATGTCGACATGACGCATTTGAATCGCATTCTCACGAGCAAAGGCAATTATTCGACCAAGGCGGTCGATTCGACCCGCGCCAAGACCACCAACATCAAACGCGCACTGCCGATTGCCACCGACATCGACGAGTTCATGGAGTTTTTGTTACACACGATGTTTCTGGAAGATTATCAAGCCCATGTGTACGAGCTATCCGATGAAGATTTGGCTCGCATCTACAACCTCGCGGAAACCAAGTACGATACGTGGGAATGGACATTCGGGGAATCCCCCGAGTTCACCGTCCGTTTCATATGGGACAACCAGCATCATTCAATACTCGTCACCAACGGCTTCATCAAACATGCCACGCTGTTTCCTGACAAAATGATCGGGGAACGCTTCGATGAACCGCTCTTGCGCGACCTACTTGAAAACGACGCCCTCCTTCACGCCATCTTCCAATGACACGCCGAAAGGCGTGTTTTTTTTGAGACAGTCGCATTCGAAGACACAACGTAAATTGTGTTCAAACGGGTTGTTGGAAGGCAAAACAAAAGAGGCAAAATGATTGCCTCTTTTTTGGTTAAATGTGAATCGGTTTGTCGATGACGCCGTGGGCGGCTTCCATGACGATTTCACTGAGCGTCGGATGGGGATGGATTGCTTTCGAGAGTTCGAAGACAGTGCCTTCCAGTTCCATCGTGGTGACGGCCTCGGCGATCATGTCGGTCGCATTGGGCGCTAGAATGTGCATCCCGATCAGTTCGCCATAGGCGGTATCGGCGATGATTTTGATGAATCCATCGGCTTCGCCTTCGGCGAGTGCTTTGCCGTTGGCAGCCAGCGGGAAGATCGAGATCTTGTAGTCGAGACCTTCGGCCTTGGCTTCCTGTTCGGTCTTGCCGACGTAGGCGATTTCGGGGAATCCGTATATGCCTGAGGGAACGCGATCGTAGTTGATTTCTTCGTTCTTGCCGTCGATGTTTTCGACTGCGATGATGCCTTCTGCGGATGCGACGTGGGCAAGCATGAACTTGCCGTTCATGTCGCCAATCGCATAGACGCCGGGAACGTTCGTCTCCATCTTGAGATTGGTGACGACGCCGGTGCGATCGGTTTCGAGGTTGAGGTTCTCGAGCCCTTTGAGATTCGGGCGTGTACCGATCGATACCAACACGTATTCGCTTTCCACCCGATTGGTTTCGCCATCTTTTTCATAGACGACTTCGGTCGGGGTGACTTCGGTCACCTTGGCTTCGGTAAGGATCGTCAGGTTGTCATTCTTCAGGAGTTTGATGTAGGCTTGCCGCACTTCGTCGTCGATGCGCCCGAGAATTTCGGGTGCCATTTCGAGCATGGTGACTTCGACACCGAGGGTGCTGTAGAGCGTCGCGAACTCAACGCCGATGACGCCCCCGCCGATGATGACGAGCGATTTGGGCAATGTGTCGAGTGCGAGAATTTCTTTGGCTGTCAACCCACGACCGCTATCCAGGGCGTCCTGGATTCCGGGGATCGGTGGAATGAACGGATGCGAGCCGGTGGCGAGAATCAGATTCTTGGCCTTGAGCGTTTCACCATTCACTTCCACGGTCGTCGGATCGATGACCGTTCCGAACCCGTCAATGACCTTGACGCCAGCTTTGCGAAGCAGTCCTCGCACGCCGCCGGTGAGTCGCTTGACAACTTTGTCCTTGCGGGCTTTGATCTTGGACAGATCGACTTGAATGGCGCCTTTGTCGACGATGTCCAGGCCGTAATCCTCCGCATGGAGGAACTGTTTGTAGACTTTGGCCGTCTTGAGCATCGCCTTGGTCGGAATGCAGCCCCAGTTGAGGCAGACACCGCCGACGGCTTCTTTTTCGATCAGGGCAACTTTCTTGCCGAGATGTCCCGCCTTGATGGCGGCAACATATCCTCCTGGACCACCACCGATAACAATGATATCATATGTGTCCATGTGTCATTCTCCTAACTTAAGAGTAAGAGCATCGGGTCTTTGAGATACGACTTGAAGGTGCGCAGGAAGCGTCCCGCATCGCCACCGTCGATCACACGGTGATCGATGGACAGGCTGAGCGGCAGGACGTGACGAACGACGATTTCATCGTTCTCGACGACCGGTTTCTTGTTGATGCGGCCGATGCCGATGATGGCGACTTCCGGATATTTGATGACGGGAGCACCGAAGGTCGAGTCGAACACACCGTAGTTGGTGATCGACATGGTTCCGTCACGCAGGTCTTCCAGCGTGATTTTCTTGTTGAGGGCCTTTTCCTTCATGTTCTGAAGTTCTTCGGCCAGTTTGAAGATGCCTTTTTGGTCGGCGTCCTTGATGTTGGGGACAATCAGACCGTCGGGCGTGTCAACGGCGATGCCGATGTTGTAGTAGTTCTTGTAGATCAGTTCGTCGGTGTTGTGATCGAAACTGCTGTTGAACACCGGGAATTCTTTGAGCGTCAACGTCAGTGCTTTGACAATGAACGGCATGTACGTCAATTTGACGCCTTGCTGTTCGGCGAGTTCCTTTTGCGCAGAACGCAGGTCGACCAGATCGCTGACGACGATTTCATCCATGACCGTGGTATGGGGAATGACGGTTTTGGAAATCGTCATGTTCTCGGCGATGGTTTTGCGCAGTTTGCTGATCTTTTCACGTCTGGTCCGGGCCGGTGCGCCACTTGCGACGGCGCTTTCCTGGAACGGGGTGACGTTGACTTGCGGAGCCGGTGCGCCTTGCGCCGGTTGCGCCGATGCGCTCGGTTTCGATGTTTCGGCAGCCTTGCGGATGTCGTCTTTCAGGACGCGGCCGTTCTCACCAGTGCCTTTGACGGTGTTGATGTCGACACCGAGATCTTTGGCCAGTTTGCGAGCAACCGGAGTTGCTAGCACGCGCTTGCGTTCGGGTGCTTCGTCTTCCTCTTCTTCTTCGCTGGCGGCGATCACTTCACTCGATACTTCGATCGATCCGACAACACCGGCGGCGTTTTCTTCTTCGCCTTCGGCAATCGGTTCGGCTTTGGCATCGGCAGCGTCGTCCGCACTGGTGTCGCCATCATCGTCGCCTTCGCCATCGTCGATGAGGGCGAGGGTTTCACCAACGTGTACGGTTTCACCAACCGCCGGACCGAGCTTCTTGATGGTCCCACTCACGGGGCTGGGGATTTCCGCATTGACTTTGTCGGTTTCGATGACGACGAGGGTTTCGCCTTCTTCGATGGTACCTCCCACTTCGACTTCCCACTTGAGGATGTTCCCCTCGTGGATGCCTTCTCCAATGTCTGCGAATTTAAAATCGTACATGACTAGAAATTCACGACCTTTTTGATTTCGTGGGCGATGCGTTCGGGGGTGATGATGAAGTGGTGTTCGCCTTTGGGAAGCGGTACGGTGATGTCGAATCCGCTCAGGCGCGTCGGGGGAGCTTCGAGGTAGAGGAAGGCTTTTTCGTTGATGGTGCTGATCAGTTCGGCACCGGGGCCGAATGATTTGTATGCTTCATGTACAACGAGGAAACGGCCGGTTTTCTTGACGCTTTCGACCAGTGTATCCTTGTCGTAGGGTTGAATCGTGCGAAGGTCGATCAGTTCGACGTTGATGTCGTCACCAAGTAGTTTGATGGCTTTTTCGACTTCGCGGACGAGAGCGCCCCAGGCGACGACGGTGATGTCGGTGCCTTTCTTGACGACTTTGGCTTTGCCCAGCGGGACTTTGAATTCCTTGTCGGGAATTTCCTGTTTGAACGCCCGATAGATCCGTTTCGGTTCGAAGAAGAGAACCGGATCGGGATCTTGGAGCGCGCTAGTCAGCAGTCCCTTGGCATCGTAGGGTGTCGAAGGAATGACGACCTTGAGGCCGGGGATGTGAGCAAACAGGCTTTCCAGCGATTCGCTGTGGTGTTCCAACGCGCGGATGCCGCCGCCGTAAGGCATGCGGATGACCATCGGCAAACTGTAGGTGCCTTTGGTGCGGGTGCGATAGCGGGCGACATGAGCGACGATCTGGTTGAACGCCGGCAGGACGAAGCCCTGGAACTGAATTTCAGGTACGGGTTTGAGACCATTGACGGCCATGCCGACGGCACTGCCGATGATGGCACTCTCAGCGAGCGGGCTGTCGAAGCTGCGCTCTTTGCCGTACTTCTGTTGGAGACCTTTGGTGGCGCGGAAAACGCCGCCTTCAAAACCGACGTCTTCGCCGAATACGACGATTGTGTCGTCTTTGGCCATCTGTTCGTCAAGCGTGTTGGTGATGGCGCTGAGAATGGTTTCTACGGGCATCTTATTTCGCCTCCTTGAGATATTCTTTGTAGTCGGCAAGCTGCTCGGCTACGTCTTTGGTCATCGTTTCGAAGGTGTACTTGAAGACTTCGTCGAGTTCGATGAGTCCGGTTTTTTCGACTTCCTTGAACGTCTTGTTGACGAAGTCGGTGGTTTCCTTGTTGTACTTTTCGTCGTCTTTTTCCGTCCACAGTTTCTTGTCGATCAGATACTGCTTGAACCGGATGATCGGATCGCGTTCTTCCCAATAGGCGACGTCTTCATCCTTGCGGTAGATCGTCGGATCGTCACTGGTGGTATGGGGGCCAAGACGATAGGTGAGGGCTTCGATGATGGTCGGGCCTTCGCCTTTGATGGCACGCTTGCGAGCTTCCTGTACGGCGATGTACATGGCGAGCGGGTCGTTGCCGTCGACCTGAATGCCTTGAATGCCGTAGGCAACGGCTTTTTGGGCGAGGGTTTCGGCTTTGGTCTGAACTTCACGCGGGGTCGAAATCGCCCACTGGTTGTTCTGGATGATGACAATCAGCGGCAGATCGAACACGGCGGCGAAGTTGACGCCTTCGTGGAATTCACCATGGCTGGTTCCACCGTCGCCGACATAGGCAACGGCGACTTCTTCTTTTTTCTGAACTTTGGCTGCATAGGCAACGCCGGCACCATGGTTGATCTGGCTGGCGATCGGAACGCTGATCGGCAGGATGCGCAGGTCTTCATCAAAATGATTGCCTTCTTCGTTGCCGTACCAGTAGAGATACAGTTGTTTGAGTGAAGCGCCTTTGTACAGCATGCCGGCCATTTCACGGAACGCCGGGACCATCCAGTCCTGTTTTTCAAGGGCGGCGATGACGCCGACCTGGGCAGCTTCCTGACCTTTGATCGGGGCATAGGTCAGCATTCTTCCCTGGCGCTGGTACTGCAGGGCTTTGACGTCGGCGATGCGTCCGAGGACCATCGTCTTGTACATTTTCAAGAGCGTCTCATCGTCGATTTTCGGCTCCAGTTTCTCATTGACAATTTTCCCTTTGTAATCGAGTACTTCGAGAATCTTGCCCTTGAGCGGATCGTATTGCTTGGTAAGCATGTTACTCCTCCTAAAATATAATTATTATAATTAGAAATTGGACAAAAAAATAATTTTAATTACATTGCCATTATACAATATACATAATTTTTATAAAAAAGGTATGCACTTCTAATTAATTAAGGATGGCGATTTTCAAATAAGAAAAAGAGTACATATCGGTGGTCGGATCCGCTCGATGGTGATATAATGTGGGTGTAGGAGATGATATCATGAACATATTCGTTGTAGCGCTGATTCTAATGGGCGTTATCGGCTTGTACATACTCACCTATTACTTCAACGATCAAACCGATGCCCCCGACGGCGTCGAGAGCCTCAGCAAGTGTTCCACCTGTGGCAGCGGTTCCTGTTCGTTCGTTGGCAGTGATGCAAAAATCCAGCCCGACAACTGTGAGTTGGAAGAGTTGAAAATCGATTAATGAGGCTCGATGAGCCTTTTTTCATGCCTGAACGTGCGGGATTGTGATATAATGATAGCCGAGGATGTGATAACATGACCATTGAAGTCGTTGAATTCATTCAATCGTTGCGCACCGGTTTCGGTGATTCCTTTTTTAATCTGATCTCGTTTCTGGGCGAAGAGTATGTCTACATCTTCGTGCTCAGCATCGTATACTACGCATTGGACAAGCGGCTGGGTGAAATTCTCGGTTTCAGCCTGTTTGTAACCGGCATCATAAACGCCGTGTTGAAATCACTTATCGGCGCCATGCGTCCGTTCGAGAAATACCCGGATCGGATCGTCAATCTGCGCCCCGACACCGCGGGAGGTTACAGTTTCCCATCGGGTCACACGCAACTGTTCACGACGTTCACGTTTACGGCAGCGTTCCGCAAACAGAGCCGCCTGTTGCTCTGGGCTGCGATCGTTCTCAGCGTATTGATGGCGATCAGCCGGATGTATCTGGGAGTGCATTTCCTGGAAGACGTGGCCGTGTCACTGATTCTCGGTGTCGCCATCGCATATGGGATGCACCATTTGTTCGGCCAACTCACGGACAAGGCAAAGTTCAAACTCTATTGGATTACGGTCGCCGTTGGCGCTGTGTTCCTCTTCACAAGATACGAAGACTTCTACAAAACGTATGGTCTGCTCGTCGGGTTTGTCGGCGGCATGCAGATCGAACAACGGCGAATTCAGTTTACGCTTGATGTCGTGTGGTGGAAAAAAGTCATCCGAGTTGCCGGTGGCCTGATTCTTATGATTGCCATCATGGTTGGTCTCGGTGCCGCATTTGATACCCTTGCGACGGAAGGAACCGACTGGATGAACATCCTCGATTTCGTCCGGTATGGGCTCATTTCATTCATCGGACTGGGCGTCTATCCGTTCTTGTTCCGGCGATTCCACTTCTAGGAGGGACTTCGATGAGCATCTTTCAAAAATCCGGTGACTGGCACAGCCTGCGCACCGAATCACCCGTCACGCTGTTTCTGATCATCATCAATGCCGTGATGCTGGTCGCGGTTCTGGTAACCGGTGGATTCCTGCGTAGCGATATCGTCGAATGGGGTGTCGTCAGCAACTCCCGCATCTTCGACAACGGCGAGTATTACCGCTTAGTCACCGCCGCATTCCTGCATGGCAGCATGATGCATTTTTTGAGCAACATCGTCATCGGACTGTTGGCGCTCTCGAGCGCCGCGGAACGACTGATCGGCAGTGCCAAGTTCGCCATCCTGTACTTCGGCAGCTTGCTTATCAGTAGTTTCATCGTGGCGTTGCTGTCGGAGATCGATACACTGGGAGCATCCGGTGCGATTTTCGGCATTCTCGGCAGCTTGCTGTGGATGACGATCTACCGCAAGGACATGATGAGCGAACGGGATGCGACCAGCGTCCGCGCCTTGATCGCCGTCAACATTCTGTTCACCTTTTTCAGTCCAGGAATTTCAATTCCCGGCCACATTGGCGGCATCGTCAGTGGATTTCTCCTGAGTTACCTGTTGATCCGACGCAATGTGTTCAAAGTATTGCATTAAAAAAGCTCTCGTGACGAGAGCTTTTGTTTTATCATTCGACTTGTCGCGCGAAACTCCAGAGTTTGGTGACCTTCAGGATCACGAGGAAGACCACGATGACTGCGACGATTATGAAGTACCACACCGTGAACGCCGTTACCGGCATTCCAACTTGCGACAAGATGATGTGAAGCGCAACGAACATCTGAAGTACGTTCCACCATGCAAGTTCCTGAATGACCGGCGTTTTGAACTGCGGATCGACACTCCGTAATAGCAGCATGCCGGTGGCCGCGGTTCCGGTGACGATACCGAACTCACACATGAATCGCTCGTATTGGTTTCGCTCCGTGCGAAGGGCGAAATATCGAACGATAAAAAACGTCAGGACACCCGTGATGAGCACGGTCACAAGCACGGGGACAATGCCGTCGGAAATGACGGCGAGACTGATCGCCATCAGAGCGGACAACATCAAATAGTCGACAAGGAATCCGGTGATCGATTTCTGGAATCGATCGTCAATGATATAGTTGAGTTTGACTTTCTTGATGATTGCTTTGAACAACATGGCGACCAAGATGCCCCACGCGAAAATGTTACCGTACATCAAAGCGGCGGTGGATTGCGTGAAACCGCCAGATAGAACGTCAATTCCATAAATGATGAGATAGGTGATGAAGTAGGTGCCTCCGGTCAAAGCGAAATGCAGGGTGACCGTATCGACATTGGCATGATGAGACGTCTGACGCCCGATTGGTTCATGATTGTCGTTTTCAATGATCCCGTTGGTGAAGTTTGTTTCTTCTTCCGGATCCACCGTGTCATAATCCACTTTGTTTTGTTTGATCAAACGCTTGCCATAGGGAATGCCAACCGATATCGCGAACAAGTATCCTGTGGCGGCGTAAAAGAGGCCGTACTGGGCGGCGTTTTCCACTCCGGTGATGTTCTCGAGATTCTGCCAGATGGTTCCCATCGCAACCGCCTGGCCAGGTCCCTGACCGAAGCCATGGGCGACCAGTCCACCGAGTGCAGGCAACAAATCATTGCTGCTCAGAACGTTCCAGCCTAAGAATATCGAAGAACCGACAATCAACTGTACGGCAATCATCAGTCCGAACATCAAGGCCAGCCACAGTCCGCCGCGGAACACCCCTTTGTTGGCCCCCTTCTTTTCGTTCATGTTCATGTATGTGATTGAAATGAAACTGAGCGAAAAGAGGTGAAAGGTAATGCGTTCAAACGTCTGGTAGGGAAGACCGAGTACTCCTGTGTTCATGAGGATGAAGCCGATCAGTCCACCGATGATCGGCGCCGGTAGATGGGTGCGTTTGATGAAGGTGTACTTCTTCAGTAAGACGCCCACAAACATAAAAAACATCAAGGCGGTTGGAACAGCGAATTCTTGTAACATCGAGGTTGCACTCTCCTTTGATTTTCGGCATAAAAAAAGCATTATCCGAAAATATATGCTATACTAATACTGTAAACATCATACCACAAGTACTGATGTTTTTTCAAATCCGGATCAGGTCCCAATTCGCCTACAGGAGTGATATCATGGCGCAAACGATCTACATCAACGGCAACATCATCACCATGGACGACAGCCAACCGACGGTCGAAGCGTTGGTTCAAAAAGGCGGTGCAATCGCCTATGTCGGCGACAACGAAACCGCCTTGTCTTACAAGAGTCTGTTCACGAAAGTCGTCGATCTGGGCGGCAAGACGATGGTTCCCGGGTTCATCGATGGTCACAGCCACTTCTTCTATTCCTCGATCATCGAGACCCTCGTCTGCAATCTCAGTCACCCGCCGCTAGGCGACATCGAATCAATCGACGACATCATCCAGCGCCTCAAGGATTTCATCGTTGAACGCAACATCAAACCCGGAAAGATCGTGATGGGCATGGGATACGATCAATCCTTGCTGAAGGACGGCCGAATTCCGACCCGCGACGATCTTGATCAGGTATCGACCGAACATCCGGTTGCAATCACTCACCAAAGCGGTCACGTCGCCGTGTTCAACAGTTACATCCTGAACGAACTCGGCATCGATGACGACACGCCCGATCCCGATGGCGGATCCTATGGACGCTACAAAGGAACCACCAAACCCAACGGCATTGCGGAAGAAACGGCAATGATGTCGGTACAGATAGACTATTTTCCGAAACCGTCGTTTTGGGACCTTCGAAAAGTATTCAAGAACGGCCAGCGATTCTACGCTGAAAACGGCATCACTACCGCTCAGGATGGTGGGCTCAAAAAGCTGATGCTGTTGCCGTACAAAGTCGCGAAATGGTTCCGCTGGCTCGACATCGACGTCTTCGGATACTGGTTCGCCGACAAGCGCGAAGAAGTGCGCGAATACCTGGACCTCAAAGCGTCCGGCAAAACCACCATCGGTAAGATGAATCTATTCGGCATCAAGGTGTTGCTCGACGGCAGTCCCCAAGCGAAAACGGCTTGGCTGACGGAGCCCTATCATGTCGTTCCGGACGACAAGTCGGACGACTATCGAGGCTATCCGATGATTCCCAACAATGCTCAGGTCGAAGGCATCTACGATGAAGTCGTAAAACACAAACTCCAAGTGTTGACGCACACCAACGGTGACGCGGCGAGCGACCAGCTGATCAACGCCTATGAAAAAGCCGTGAACAAACACCATCCAAACGAGAACTTGCGACCGGTGATGATCCACGCCCAAACTGTCCGCAAAGATCAACTGGAGCGAATGGTTCCGATCGGCATGATTCCCTCGTTTTTCCAGATGCACACCTATTTCTGGGGCGACTGGCATCTCGATAGCGTGCTGGGACCAACACGCGGTCACAACATCAGCCCGACCCGCTGGGCCGCCGACCTCGACATAAAGTTCAACGTGCACTGCGACACACCAGTACTGCCACCCCACACCGCCTACATGCTGTGGACCGCCGTCAACCGCAAAACGCGAAGCGGACGTACGATAGGTGCAGACCATCGACTCACGGTCACGGAGGCGCTCAAAGCGCAGACAATCTGGGCAGCATACGCCTATTTTGAAGAAGATCGAAAAGGAAGTCTAGAAGTAGGGAAAGAAGCGGATCTAGCCATTCTCGACCGCGATCCACTGACGATCCCCGAGGATGATTTGCGACATATTCAAGTCCTGGAAACCATTAAGGCAGGCAAAACCATTTACAAACGCAAACAAAAAGAGCTCGCTTGAGCTCTTTTGTATTAGAATGGCAGTTCGATATCCAAATGTAGCATTTCTTTGACGGCGCGGAAATCGTCTTGTACGGCCGCATTGAGGGGAACCCCCTTGTCTTTGCGTTCAAGCCAGACGAGATGCTCCTTCTCGCCGGCGGTGTAAATGCGGTCTTGTCCCGGTGCCTTGTCGCTGGACCGCAACGCGCGCAGGATGTCGCCAGCGGTCTTGCGGAAGGACGCTTGTCCCATGAAGGCATCGGGATCGATGGCGATGAAGAAATGCCCAAGTCCGTAGGGAATGCGGTTGCCATCTTGGTCGAACCCCGACAACATTTTCATGAAGTTGCCGGCCTGGAGCGCGGCACTGAGAATCTCAACGACTGCGCTGTAACCATATCCCTTGTATCCGGCAAGTTCTTCGCCGATCCCGCCGAGAGGTGCCAGTGCCGCCTCGCCACTGATCAGATCCTTCAGAATCTGTACGCTATCGGTTTTGGCGGTACCGTCCCGACCGACAACTTTACCGGCTTCGGTCGCTTTGCCTTCCTTGGCGTAATATTCAATCTTTCCTCGTTGCGTGATTGATGTGGCGCAATCCAGTACGAACGGGAACTCTTCATCGGTGGGCAATCCGAATGTGAGCGGATTCGTACCAAGCATGTTTTCCACGCCGAACGTCGGCGCAACGGAAGGTCGGGCGTTGGTTCCGGTGATGCCGATCAAGCCCTCATCGGTTGCCATCGTGACGTAGTATCCGGCGATGCCGTAATGGGTGCTGTTGGTGACGGCGACCATGCCGATGCCATAGGTCTTCGCCTTTTCAATCGCCAGTTCCATGGCTCGTTTGCTGGCTACCATGCCCATGCCGTGATTGGCATCAAGAACCGCCGTTGCGGGCGTTTCTTTGATGATGTCTATGGTTGTTACAGGTTGCTGAATCCCGGCATTGATGCGATCAATATAGATCGGTTTGAAGCGGTTCACACCATGACTTTCGATGCCGCGTCGATCACTTTCCATCAACACATCCGCACAAATTTCCGCATCCTCTTTTGGGACACCGATTGCAACAAATGCGCTAACCATGAATGCTTCGATGAAATCCCATGAAACCCATGTTCTATTTTCCATTTGCAACACCTTCTTCCATGTCTCCATTATATCATAGTCCAAGACCGGGTTGTGATACTTTGTTTACAATCCATATGACTCTTTGTCACTTCTCTATGTGACTGTTTGTCGCTTTATATGTGACTGTTTGTCGCTTTATTTGAAACCGATTTTAAAAAATCGTCTCAAAACGGCTGTAAAACCTTGATGTTGCATAAAAATTATTATATAATATAGTGACGGTATGGAGAGGTATGAGAGCGCTGTCAAAGTTGAAATACTTGATTTCTCGCGCGATTTCCGCTATCATATCAATACATCTTTATGTGAAATGGGGTGGATCCATGGTACACCAGAACACGGTCAAGCTCATGAAACTGATGGAAAGCCGCAAAGGCCGCTACTATCGGTTGTTCGAAGAGTTCAAGTACTTCCAGTGTTTCATCAGTTACATCATCCCCGATGTACGTCCTGACATCTGGATTGATGACTATGAGAACCCCAAATATGCCATCTTGCACACACCGCCGGTCTATATGCTGATTGGGGATCCCGACCAGTGTGATGTTACGTCGATGCTCGACGTTCTCGATCGCGACAGTTGGATCATTCCGCAGAATGACAAATGGCTGGAACACATCAAGAACCACTTCTCATACGTACCGTCAATCAATCAACGGGTTCTCGTCAACAGCGAAACATTGCCGATCGAGACCATCAAACAGATGGACTGGAAACTGCCCAACAACATCCGCACCGAAGCGATTCTCGAGAAGCATCTCAAGCGCGGACCGGTCTTCCAGGATCTGGACAACCGCTACTACATCAAACGAAGTTTCACCGACAACGGCACCGGTTTCCAACTGGTGGACGGCGACAACATCATCGGGTTCTTCGTGATTTGACTTGTGAAACCGGCAGCACCGATTGGTGCTGCTTTTTTTGTGCTTGTTGTTGTCTGGAGGATGGGGAAATGATACAATGGAAACGAACGAAACCGAGGTGATCCAGATGATATTAAAACTAGAACCGGTATACTTTGAAAAGATATGGGGCGGCGATGCGTTCCGACGGTTGTACGATTATCCAACCGGCGACAATTGTGGGGAGGCATGGGGCATCAGCGCTCATCCCCATGGCAGTTCAACGGTCTTGAATGGACCTTACAAGGGACAAACACTGCGCACACTATTCGAGCAAGAATCCCATTTGTTCGGCAATTATCACGGTGATCGCTTTCCCATCCTCGTCAAACTGATCAGCGCCAAGACCGACCTGTCAATCCAGGTTCATCCCAATGACGATTACGCCAAACAGTTCGACAGCCTCGGCAAGGAAGAGTGCTGGTTCATCCTCGATGCCGCCGACAACACCGACATTCTGATTGGTCATGACGTCACGTCCAAAGACGAGCTCCGCCAAGCCATTCATAACAATACGATCACGGATCTGATGCGACGCTATCCGATTCAAACTGGCGATTTCTTCTATATCGAAGCCGGTACGATCCATGCCATTTGTGGCGGCACGACGCTTTTGGAAGTACAGCAATCCTCAGACATTACCTACCGTGTCTACGATTACAATCGACTCCACAACGGTACTTTGCGCGAGTTGCATGTCGAACGTGCCCTCGATGTCATCAACGTTCCGGACAACCCTCTTCGCACCACGCACAAGAACCGCTATTTCAATTACAACTTCTATGACAACAACAGCAAACAAACCCATCAAGCGAACCGTCATGGCGATTACATATTCGTGCTGGACGGCTCTGGTCGATTCGATGATGTCGACGTCAAAGCGGGGGATTTCATCATGGTGGCCGCGGATGCGACGTACGAAACCGATGGACGATTCCGCTATCAAGTCACGACATTTTAAAAAAAGTCAGCTCGGCTGACTTTTTTTTATGATGGTTTGATGTCTTCGTTGTGAACAAGACGAATCTGTTCGATCAGTTCGGGCTCCACCACGAACAGATCGTAAAAATCATTGATGAACTGGCGCTCCTGTTCGGAAGCCTGATCGAACAAGTCGATGTCTTCGGCGAGCATCTCCATGATCAGCGGACTGGCGCCTTTGGCATAGTTGTAACTCTCGTAGATCGGGCGGTTCCAGATGAGATCGTCATACAGATCAAAATACGTGGCGTACAAGGAATGTTCTTCGAGTTGATCGCGAATGGCATATGCGGCATCGTAATCGCCAACGTAGATGTAGGGCAGCAACAATGCCTCTTTGATGTGGAGATGATCCTGACGGTCGCAGCGCAATGCTTCCTGATAGGTCTCCACCGCCTTCTCGAACTCCCCCATGTCACGGTAAATGAAGCCGAGATTCTCTAAGGCCAGCAGGTACTCATTGTGATACGGCAAATCATAGAAATCATCCGGTGGGTTCAATACGGTTTCGGGATGGGTGATTTGAAACGCTTTGATGATGGCGAGTGACAACTCCATCTGATCGTCGCTCGTGGTGTTGTCCAAAAACATCGTCATCGCACCATGGGCGAACGGGTAAGCGAGAATGAGGTTGTAAATCAGCTCCATGTGGCCGGGAACATCGAAATCGAACAACTCGAAACACAACCCCTCCACTTCATCAAGCAGGGTGATGTCGCAATCCAGTTCATCCAGCCGCTCCAAAAACATGCGGTAGGGACGTTCGGTGGGCATCGGTTGTAGCTCATCGATACCGAGTTCCTCCAGTAATTGCCGGGCATCGGCAAGGATTTCCTGATGAACCGTACGATCTCGAGGGCCGGTAACATCAAAAATCAAACCATACAAAGTGTTCACCACGTCAAGTACTTCGTCAAAGCGGTTGCGGACACGGAGTTTGCGAAGACCGCGATCGATGTAGTTGTCCTCTTCCAAGTCATGGACAATCGCGTGCATCATGAAGATGGCGGCGATCAGAATGTTGTCGGGGATCCCCTCGACATCGTCAAAATGGTTTTGTACGACCATCATCAGCACATCATACAAACTCGGATTACGATGGTCCTTGGCGTGATCAGCCAGCTTGTTGTAGGTATTCAGAAGTGTCTCCAGCCGCTCCGATCGGTGGTCTTGTTTCATTGCGCACCCCCTGTCTATTGCAGATATCATATTATACCACATTCCCCTCTGTTGTGGTGATATTCCCACAAAAAAACTCGACCGGATGTCGAGTTTTCAGGATTGTTGCTGCAATTCTTCCAATCGTTTCTGAACCAGTTCCTTCTCCGCAATCAGATCCTTCGCGTCCAAACCACGTTTGGTCGCCATTTCATGAATCATATCAAGATAGTCGAGATGGAACTCGAGATCTTCAACGTTGTCGCTTTGCAATAGGTCTTTCATGTGTTTCATAATAACATTACCCCACCTAACATTATTATTCTTGCATATGTATTATAACGAAACCTCACACAGTTCGCAATAGTTTGCGGTGTGGAAATTACAACCACTTTTTCAATATTCTTTGAATAGATTTTTCGAATATCGCATTTCTGCACCCCATTAAGCACTATGCAATACAAATGGTAGAGACGGAATCTGGTTCGAATAACAAACTACTGACAAAAATGTCAGTAATTGCATGAAGCTCAGAGTAATAAGTGCCAATGACATTTTTGTCAGTACCAAACGTAACGCAGGATGTATCATGTCGAGTAATCAATACGGCATGAATCTCTTAATCAAGCGATTAAAAGAGACATAATGAGATTTCGCTGTGACAATAGATAATGTCTAGCGGGAAAAGTTATTGACGAATCCATGTCCTGCATATAAGATAGTCATGTATGATCCTTTTGATTGTACACCCCTGTAAAAAGGAGCAGTCCGCTGCTCCTTTTGTCTTATCTACAATAGAAACTCGAGTAGAAACCCAATGGCTGCACCAGCGACAACCAGAATCGCCGAGTTGATCTTGAAACGATAGAGTGCGACAAAGGCGATTACCGCAATCACAATGGTATAAGAATCGATCAGACCGGTTTGCGTTAATGTCGTCAGCACATACGCCATCAAACCCAGTGATGCGACGATGACCCCGTCGAGGAAGGCCGACAACCATTTGTTCGATCGTAGTACGGGAAGTAGTTTGTGCAACAGTCCAACCAGCAGAAACGATGGCAGGAAGATGCCCAGCGTTGCCAATAGCGCGCCGGGTATCCCGGCAAGCAAGTACCCGATGAAGGTGGCTGTCGTAAATAATGGACCAGGGGTGAGTTGCCCAACGGCGATGGCGTCCAGCAACTGAGCATTCGTCAACAGACCAAGCCGTATCACGAAGTCGCTCTCAATGAAGACCAACAGCACGTAGCCGCCACCATACAAGATGGCCCCGATTTTCAAGAAGTTCAGAAACACGGTCCAAAGGCGTGTATCCTGCGATGCCGTCAGTAACAGAGGAAAGGCCAGTGCCATATGCTGGCGCAAGGAACGCAGATGAAGGAACCCCATCATCAACAGCCCGGCGATGCCCATGATCAGAATCTCGTGCACGGGCGTGAACGCCATAGCGAAAACGAATACCACAAGGACATACGAAAAGGGAATCTTAATCGCCTTTTTCCAAAGCCGTAAAAGTGCCACCAAAATGATGGCGACAATCACCGGTTTGATACCATATAGCAGGGCGTCCACTTCCGGCAAGGAACCAAACTCGACGTACACGTAGGCAATGCCGAGAATCATCAGCATCGGTGGCAAAATGAAGCTGAGACCGCCCAGAATCATACCGATCAGGCCACCCTTGCGCAAACTGAGGTGAATCACCAGTTCGGTGGAGTTCGGACCGGGGATCACATTGGTTGCCGCATACATGTCCAAAAATTCCTGTTTCGTCACCCAGTTGCGTTTGCTTACGATCTCGTCTTCCATCATTGCGACATGCGCCGCCGGACCACCAAACGCAGTAAAGCCCATTTTTAAAAACACGGATATGATGTCCTTGTAATCCTGCATCCTGCTCAATTGTCTCACCTGCTTTCATCGCTTCATTATACTCGCTCAACAAACGATAAGGCAACCAACAAGCACATTATTATGATTAGATTAAGATTGTGTATATGAATGTTCTTTTTCAAACCGAAAACGCCGCATCAGCGGCGTTTTTATTTTAGCGGTATGGTACCTTCTGTCATTCGTACGACACGATCGGCAATCGCCAGCGCATCCTGCTCGTCATGCGTGACAATCAGACAAGTCGTCTCAGCTGTATTCAGAATGCGGCGAAGATCCCGGCGCAGCGTTACCTTGAGTGATGCATCCAGGTTGCTGAAGGGTTCGTCCAGAAGCAACACGTCCGGTTTGGTCGCCAGACTACGCGCAAGCGCAATGCGCTGTTGCTCCCCTCCTGACAACTCATGTGGATAGCGATCGACTTTCGCCTCCAGATTCACGAGACGGAGCAGTTCGAGAACCACCTTACGTTGTTCCTGGCGCGATTGTTTGGGCAGACCGAACGCGACATTCTGAAACACACTCATGTGAGGGAACAACGCATAATCCTGAAACACCATTCCAACGTTGCGTCGTTCCGGGATGACAAATGTTGTCGGATCGGACAGTGTCACGCCATTGAGTTCGATCGAGCCATCAGCGGGATGATCCAGGCCGGCAATCAATCGCAATAATGTGCTTTTGCCACTTCCACTCGGCCCCAGCAGCGAAACGATTTCACCTTTTTCCATAGTGAAATGCAGATTGTTCAGAACAGGTGCTCCGCCCGGATACGCAAAAGCGAGCTGCTTGATGTCAAGATACATGTTTGCCACCTCGTTTCATGTGAGTCAGGTAGTAGATCATCATCGCGCTGAGCAAGATGATGACCAGCGATGGACCGCTGGCTTCGTGAATCATTTCGTCACCGGCGTAGGTGAATACGCGGGTTGCGACAGTGTCATAGTTGGTCGGCCGCAAGACGAGCGTCAATGGAAGTTCCTTCAAAACGTCAATGAAAACGATGATGAACGCACTGATCAATCCAGTACGAATCAACGGAAGATCAATGCGCCACAAGGTGTTCCACTTGCCATGCCCAAGCGTATACGCCGCCTCGGTGTAGGACATGCCGATTTTTTCGTATGTCGAATCGACACTGTTGTAGGCAATGGCGATGAAGCGAAGACAGTAGGCGAACACCAGCATCGTCAGCGATGTCGTCAACAACAATGCGGGTCCGTCGTTTTGGAACAACTCATACAAAGGCCCCAGACGTCGATCCAGATCAACGAAGAAGATTAGGACGGCAATCGCAATGACCGCCCCCGGAATCGCATATCCCAAATTGGTAATCTTTAGCAGTACGGCCGCCCATCTGGATTTCGATAGACGCATCGCATTGACAGTCATTAGAGCGATAAACACAATCAAAGCCGAGGCGAATATGGTGATTGTCAACGTATTGATGATGATGTACAGCCATTCCACATCAAGCAGGACGTGCCATGTAGCAAACAGGTTGCCGATCATCTCGAGAACCGGTATGCCAAAACCAAACAACAACACCAAACTGAGAAATCCAATGACAAGAGTTCGACTGCGCACGGAGAGTTTCATTCGCCGGATCGAACTGGACTTCAAGGCCGCTTGAAACCGTCGACGGCCACGCAGCAGTTTTTCCGCCGCCACGATGCCGAACACAAGGAGCAGCATCAACCCGCTCAGTCGAATCGCGGATGCCACATCCGCAAGACGGAACCAGGCATCGAAAATCGCATAACTGAATACACGGACACCGAAGTATCGAACCACTCCATAATCATTGAGTGTTTCCAGTATGACCAGCAAGGTACCGCCGATGAGTGCCGGTCTCGTCAATGGAATGATCACCCGCATCAAGCGTTTGAGCGGTCCAGCGTGAAGCAGTCGAGCGTTGTCCAAGTAGATGCGCGATTGTTTTTGCAGGCTGCTTTTCACCATCAAGTACACATAAGGATACAGAGTCAACCCGAAAATGAGTATGGCTCCGGCCATGCTCATCACATCGACAAGTTGGGTGATTCCCATCAACCGCAATGCGCGAGCGAACGTCCCGGTGTAACTGAACATGTCGGCGTACACGTACGCCGCGATGTACGACGGCAGAGCCAGCGGCAGAATCAATGCCCAGGAGAAGAACCGTCGCATCGGAAAATCATGGAACGTGACAAAATAGGCACTGAAAAACCCCAGCAAGGCTGCCAGGACTGCAGTGCCTACGATCAGAATGATGGTGTTCCCGAGATAGTCCGGCAACAGATGGGTGCGGATGTGCACCCAGGTATCGCTCGGTGCATCCAAAATGTCGCCGAACATGGCGGACAGCGGAAAGAGAATCAGGATCGCGACGACAATGGTGATGATCGTGAACCCGCTGGGTGTTTTTGACAACAACCGTTTCATGCGCATCACTTCTTCTTAGTCTTGATTAGTTCCAACCCTCTTCATCCATCAGAATGGTCGCTTCTTGCGCAAAGGTACCTAGGTCGGTGAGGGGAATGTCCTGCGCGATGAAATCGCCCCAGGACTCCAACAGTTCCGCGGCATCGACATCAGGGTTGACGGGGTACTCGTAGTTGGCTTCGGCAAACAGGGCCTGTGCAGTCGGCGAAGTCAGGAACTCGATGAACGCAACCGCTTCGGCAACATTGTCGGAATGTTTCGTCACCGCCGCCCCACTGATGTTGACATGGGTGCCGGTGGTGTCTTGATTGGGGAAGAACACGCGGAGCGCATTCGCCACTTCCACTTCATATGGATCGGAGCTATTGGCCATCTTGCCCATGTAGTAGGTGTTCATGATTGCCACATCCGCCAGGCCGGCCATGACTGCCTTGGCCTGATCGCGATCGTTGCCTTCCGGTGTCCGGGCGAAGTTCGCAACCAGACCGGCGATGAAACTCCGGGTTGCGCTCTCGCCGTTGATGCTTAGAAACGATGCGATCAGCGATTGATTGTAGATGTTCGCCGAACTGCGCACGACAACACGACCATTCCATTTCGGATCGGTGAGATCCTCATAGGTAGAAAGATCGTCTTCACTCACCCGATCAGGATGAAAGACAATGACCCGTGCCCGAACGGTGAGTCCGAACCACTGGTTGTCGACATCGCGGTAATTGGCGGGAACGTTGGCGGTGATGACGTCGGACTCGACAGCCTGAAGAAGATCATTCTCCTTTGCCTGATGAAGACGGCCCGCATCAGCCACGATAAACACATCGGCCGCTGTGTCGGCACCTTCGGTCCGAAGTCGATTGATCAACTCATCACTGCCGGCCTTGACGACATTGACGGCAATGCCGGTCTCTTCGGTAAATTGATCAAACAATTCCTGATCGGTATCATAATGGCGATCGGTATATACGGTTAGGGCCCGCTCGTCGTTCTCAACGCCGAGCGTACATCCGGTAAGAAGCAAACCCGTTAGGAACACACTTAGAATCAAAATAAACTTGTTCATGCTTCAACTCCTTATTTATAATTTTTGCGTTTATTCAACACGCTACCATTCTATCGAAGTTTTCCGTAATAAGCAAAAGATGTCATAATCTTTATAAATAGGGTTTTGAATAACCGTGATGCGACAGTTACCACAAAAAAAACAGTGCCGCTGGCACTGTTTTCATCAGGTTACGATTCCGTTTCATTCTCTTGATACGTTGTTACATACTCTTTGACGAGTTCAACGGCAAAACCGTTGTCACTACGCTGAATCGCTTGCTCTATGTCATGGATCTGATACAGAATCTCTTCTCTGGTTTCCAAACCGTTCGGTTCAATGAAAATCTTCTTGTTTTCAGTCATCTTGGCCTTGTCGTAATCAACGAGAATTTCTTCGAACATCTTCTCCCCGGGGCGAAGTCCCGTGAACTGAATTTCAATGTCCTTGTAGGGCTCGTATCCGGACAGACGAATCAGTTTTTCAGCGAGTTCAAGAATCTTCACCTGTTCCCCCATGTCAAGAACGAACAGTTCGCCACCTTTGGCATACGCACCCGCTTGGATGACCAACTGACAGGCTTCCTGAATCGTCATGAAATAACGAATGATGTCGGGATGGGTGACGGTCACCGGACCACCCGATTCGATCTGTTTGCGGAACAAGGGAATGACCGAACCATTGCTGCCGAGGACATTGCCGAAACGAACGGCGGCAAAATCGGTCTTGTTCTCGCGATCAAGCGCCATCACGATGCGTTCCGCCATGCGCTTTGTCGCACCCATGATATTGGTCGGGTTGACGGCCTTGTCGGTAGAAATGAGCACGAATTTCCGAATGCCGTTGTCGATGGCTGCCTTGGCGGTGTAATAGGTTCCAAGCACGTTGTTCTTGATCGCTTCCTTGGGACTGACTTCCATCAGCGGTACGTGTTTGTGCGCTGCAGCGTGGAACACGATATCCGGCTTGTACTGACGGAATATTTCATTCATCCGATGCTCGTCCCGAACACTCGCGATCAGTACGATGATTTCCGGTTTGTGAATCACAAGGTCGTTGCGGTACATGCGGTCGAACTCCATCTGGAGATCGTAGGCGCTGTTTTCATAAATATCAACGACGATGATCCGTTTCGGATCGAAGTGGCGCAATTGACGACAGAGTTCACTGCCAATCGATCCGCCACCACCGGTGACGACAATGGTCTTGCCCTGGATGAAATCAAACAGGCCCGATTCCTCCAGCACGATCGGTTCGCGGCCAAGCAAGTCCTCGATGCGGATGTCGCGAATCTTGAACATGTCCTGCTTCTGGCCGATCATTTCGTAAAACGGTGGCATCATCTTGATCTGACAACCGGTTTCCTCAACCTTGTTCAACATTTGTTTCATTTCGTTGAACGACAGACTCGGAATGGCGATGATGATCGTGTCGATTTCGTGTTCATAGGCGATTTGACAGATTTCTGCAGTCGTTCCCAGCACAGGGATGCTGTGAATGCTGCGACCGACCAAGGTCAGGTCGTCATCGACGAACCCGATGACAACTTTCTCAAAGTCCTTGTTCTGTTTGATTTCTTCGAGCAGCATGACGCCCGCATGACCGGCGCCGACAATCAGTGTCCGTGTTTTCGCGGAGTTGTCTTCGATGTATAAACGATAGAATTTCAAAATGCGATAGGACATGCGGATGCCGAGCGTGCCCGTGGTCGCGATGAAGAACGCAATGAGGTAATAGGAGTAATTGAAGTTGTAAATGCGGAACACCATCAGGATGATGTAAGACAGATTGACAGCGATGAAGTTGGCCAGTATGCCGCGCAACAGTTCTTCGACACTGGCGTACTTCCACAAACTGCGATACATGCCGGACAGTTCGAATATGACGATGTAAATGATCATCGTGAACGGTAATTCAAGGAAAATCCGAATGTAGTGTTCGCCGATGAACTCGAACTTGTCGACAACAAGGATGGCGAAACAGAAGGACAGCACGACAACAAGAATGTCGACGAGCAGTACAATCAGGTGCTTGTACGTTTTCATGCGGTGTCCTCCTCCTTCACGAAGATTGCACTGTTGGCGCGAATCTTCATGCCCTTTTTCTCCAGCAGTTGATACCCTTTGGCAAAATCATCGTAATTCTTTTCGGCGCGATGACTGTCGCTGCCGATCAGATCGATGAGTTTGTGCTTGATCAGGTATTTGATGACCTTCTTGGTTTGCTTGTTTTTGGGATGAAACAGACTGGATGCGTTGACTTGAAGCAACGCTCCCGTCTTTTTCCAACGATGATACAGCTGTTCGTCGTCGATGTAGTTGTAGCGTTCGGGATGGGCGATGATTGGTTTGTAGCCATTGATGATCAACTCGTAACAATACTCGTCGATGTCGGTCTTGCTCATGCCGAAATCGACCAACACATAGTTGGTCGCATTCATCGTCTGGACGGTCCCTTCGTTCAAGAGTACTTCAATGTCCTTGACCTCGTCGATTTCGCGACCGAGGTACAGACGGACCGGGATTGCCCGTTCGTCGATGGCTTGCTGTAATTGTTGGAAATGGTCCTGTATCGTGTCGAACGAAGCGACATATCCGCGCAATGGCGCGTAGTGCGGCGTCAGAATCATTGCTGTGACGCCAACGTCATGCGCTTTTTGAATCATGCGGATCGATTCGTCGATGTTCTGACAACCATCGTCAACACCAAACAGGATGTGGTTGTGCATGTCAATCATATATATCCACCCCACTGAATATATACAAATAAGCCGTTATCAACGGCTTATCGGTTAGTTGTCTCCGTAATAATAGTAGTACTCCATACCGTAGTACTGGTCGCGTTTCTGGACGCGGGTAAGGACGCCACCAAGGAGTTTGGCGCCGTTTTCCTTGAGGTCTTTGAGCGCATCTTGCGCGATGTCGCGATTGGTGTTGCGCGAGGCGATGACGAAGACCGTGCCGTCACAGTAATTGGAAATGATCGTCGCATCGGCCACAGCGGTGAGCGGTGGACAGTCGATGATCACACGGTCGTACAGATCATGGAGTTGTTTGAACATGTCCTTGATCTTCTTGCTGACGAGCACTTCGGCCGGAAACGGCACTTTCTCACCGGCGACCAGGACGTCAAGATTGTCATCGACGTTGATGATCGCGTCTTGAATCGTGTGCTGATTGGTGACGTATCCGCTGATGCCGCCCTTGTTGGGCAGCTTGAAGGCGCGATGAATCTTGGGTTTGCGCAGGTCGAGGTCGATGATCAGTGTCTTCTGTTTCGACTGGGCGTAAACGGTCGCTAGGTTCAAACAGGTGACGGTCTTCCCTTCACCGGGATAGGTACTGGTCAGGTTGATGACTTTGATTTCTTCGTTGAAGTTCGAAAAATCGATGTTGGTGCGCAGTTTGCGATATTGTTCACTGACGGTCGAATGAGGATCTTCGGTGGTGATGACTCTGTATTTCGCCATGATTACAATACCTCCTCATCCATGTCATAATCAGGAATGGTGCCAAGCAAGCGGAGTCCCAAGTACTTCTCGATGTCCTTGCCTTTCTTGATGTCCTTGTCGAGATACTCGATGGCAAGGACGATACCGACGCCGATCATGCCGCCGAGGAGAATGCCGACGGCGAGATAGAGCATGCGGTTCGGCCCGCTCGGACTCGTCGGTGTTGCCGCCACGTCGAGCACGCCTACGTTGTCGAGGTTTTCATAATCGGCGGACAAATCCTTGACGATGTCGACGACCTCGTTGGCAATGTCGCGCGCGAGGACCGGATCGGTGTTCTCCACGTCGAGTTGAATGATCAGTGTGTTGTTGACGCTGCTGACGGCGATCATGTTGCGCAGCTGGGCTTTCGAGTACTCCAGATCGAGATTGTCGATCAGTTCATCCAGCACGCGGTTGCTCTTGGCGATTTCGGTGTAGGTGTCGACCAGGCGTTGTCCCGTGAGCAAGTTGGTGTAATCCGATTCGCTGTCACTGGTGACCTGTACGATCATGCTGGATTCCGCGGTGTAGACATCATCGAGCATCACATACGCATACACGCCGGCGACGACGGCAACGACCACGGTGGTCGCGGCAATCAGCCACCACTTGCGCAGCAACACCTTGATCAACGAGACGATGTCAATTTCCAATTCCTGATTCATTTCCGGTTCCATCTATATGTCCTCCATATGGTATTCAAAGCTGTCCGGCGCAGGGCATAATAAAAACGCCGATATATCATACATTAATAATATCACATTTCATTATAGCATACAATTGTGAAAATGATGTGTTTATTTCCAACTATCAACCGTTTTCACACACATTGAAACCAATTATAAACTATGCGAAAAGGCAATCAAAAACCCATCCATGACGGATGGGTTGGCTTTTACTTGTCGAGCTGCTCCTGCAGTTCATAATAACGGGTCTTGTTGTGGCGGTATTCGCGATAGAATCGCTTGTAATCCTTGCGATTGACGAGAATCATTCCAAACCTCCGCATCGGCGTGTTCTGTTTGGTCTTGTCGTCGAAACTGAAGTAGTAGCGGAAGATGTGATTGTACTGCACTTCGAACTTCAACTGGTTTTTGATGTACTGATAAAACTCTTGTTTGGTCACGGGTTTTTTCGTCTTGACACTGACGAAACGAATGCCCATGATCAGATATCCGATGCTGACACCTTTGAAAATCACTTTGATCACATGATATGCGACGAGGAACGCCACCATCATTGCGAAGACCCAGATGTGGTTGATAATTTCGCTGTGAATTGAATAGTATGTGACAAAGAACATTCCAGTGATGAAAATGAGCCAATCAATCACTTTGGCGGCGATGATACGGTCGACCTTGGTGACGGT
This sequence comes from uncultured Mycoplasmatota bacterium, assembly GCA_913062645.1. Taxonomy (GTDB): domain Bacteria; phylum Bacillota_I; class Bacilli_A; order Izemoplasmatales; family Izemoplasmataceae; genus Xianfuyuplasma. Next base: position 331,491 of record CAJXVW010000001.1, on the reverse strand, counting down.
CTCATAGAGATCGGCGAGGGCCTCATCTGTTCGCTGCTTGTAATATTCGTATTCGGTTGTCATGTTGTCAGCTCCCTAGTGATGCAAGTTAAGTAAATAACTTCTGTGCCATCCTACTGCTTAAATTATAGCACACACATGTGAAAAAACTGTGAACTATGTCCCAATTTGCACGTTTTTATCTATCAACTACATCTAGAACGCTCAAAACCGTTCTTCACGTAGTGTTTGTCGAGCGATTCATAGAACTTAATCGATACAGTCCGGTGACTACTGTACCACAAGTGTAGAACAGATGTCAAACAAAAACAAGGTCATATGTGCACCTTTCTATAATATATATACCGTTCAAGCCACTTTTTTTCTCCAATGAACAGAAACAAACCTGTCGTTGTTCCGCCTAAAAGGTCTCTCAAAATCATTCACAATAAACAAGAAAGCGCCATAAATGGCGCTTAATCACTTAAATCGGTGATTTCAATGCTGCTGGCATACAGTTGTCCGAACTCACGCACGAAAACGACGCGGTACTGGTGGGTGGTGAGGTCGTCTTCTGAACGGACCGTGTATATGTAATTGTTAGTCGTGATTTTAATGGCTTCAAAGGAGTGCCAGACGCCGCTGTCAAGCGCAACCGACGAGGGGTCGGTTTCACATGCAAGCAATGCATCCTCTGTGAAGTATGTTTCACAGAAATCATCCGCATTGTCACCTGACGCCTGAATCATTGCCACCATGAATGTGTTGACATCCTCGAAACTAAGTTCCAGATCGACGAGCGGGGGAGTTGGATAATAAGATAGTCCACTGATCTGATAGGGTCCCTGCTCCACATCGACAACGGCGATTCGGAAGACATAGGCATCGTTGCCGGTGACAAAAGTGGTGTAGAAATCATAGATTCCATCACTGATTTCTACCACATCGAAGTTGCGGTTGACGATGTTGAAGTTTTCCGGTAGCAGCAACAATTTCGATTGCTTGCAGTAATCGCGGATGTTGCCATAGAAATAGTCGTCGCAAAACGTTGCTCCGTACTCTCCGTCAAAATTGTCCTGAAGCGTGTGGAACATGTCAATCGCGATTTCTTGCGCCGTTGCTTCCTCATTCGTGCAGTAGAGCGCGTTGGGATGATTTTCACAAAACGATCGTTCTTCCGGCTCATCGCCGTCGCCTTGTGGTGACAACAGATTGACAATCAACAGGATCGCACCGAACAGTGCGACCGCCGTGATGCTGATCCACATCCATATGTTGCGGTTCATGATGTGGTCCTAGCCAAACAGCTGCTGGACGTTGGCGAATGCGCCATCGAACACACCGAGAAACGTGGCCAAGACATACAATACCAAATACGCGATGAAGAAGTTCTTCACCGTCTGGCTGGTACGCCGGCGGATGAACATGACAATGGCGAAAATGACATTGACAACGGGAATCGATAAAATGACGATGAGTGCAATCCACGCCAGAACACTGAGTCGGTCGGATGTAAACATGCGAGCACTTCCTTCTTGTAATCTGAAACAATCGTATTATACCACAAACCATGCAAAAGAAAAACACCCGACTGGGTGTTTCTCTTGCTACTTGATGTCAATCATGTAAGAGGAGATCTTGTGTTCTAGTTTCGGCAGGTCGATGCGCAGTACGCCATCCTTCAAAGCCGCGTTGAGTTTCTTCGGATCCACATCTTCAAGATAAATCTTACGTTCGGATTTGAAGCTGTAACGTTCGCGATGGATGTATTTGTCGTCCTGTTTGTCTTCTTGTTCTTGTTCTTTGTTGATGCTGATGGTGAGGTGATCGTTTTCAAACTTGATCGCCATGTCCTTCTTCTCAAGTCCCGGAACTTCGGCTTCGACGACATACTTGTCCTTTTCGTCCTTGACGTCAATGCGAATGTCGCGCATGTAGGCGGTCGGTGCATTGAAGAAGTCATCGAACAGATCAAACACATCCCGCGCATTGTTTCTGCGACGATACGGTGTGATGCGATACATGTAACTTACCTCCTTGTGGTTGTCATATTGTTGGCACTCTCTCTTATTGAGTGCTAGCAACTATATTATAGGACAACATTCACGTTTTGTCAAGAGGGACGACCAGAGAAAATGAAATAAATACAAAAACGGCTGGAATCAGCCGTTTTTTGTGCCCAATATAAGGGAAGAACCGCCTCTCGGCGGTTCAAGGAAGGGGATGTGTGAATAATGAATATTCACCATGCTATGTAAGGGATAAGTTGCGACTATGTCGCACCTTTAATATACCACACTTCCTGCACATATGCAAATCAATATGCACCCTGATTTTGAATCAGTATTCCGGATAGTATTCTTCCTCTTCCTGAAGCATCAGCATCAAGAACAGTTTCGACATGTGGAAATTGTCGTCGTTGACGTATCCGACCATCGCCTGGAAGGCGGCAGCCGATGTCAGTTCGTTGAACTCGTCGAAGTTGCTTTGGAAGTCGGTCAGACTGACGGTTCCACTCAATGCTTCGGTTCCATCGATCCAGTACAACGTGAGATTGAACTGTGGGTTCGTCGGATCCAGCGGATTGATGGTAACCCCGATGGTCGAGAGCTCATGATCGAACGCTGCCGAGAGACGAATAATGTGATCAAACTCAGCGAGTGTATAGCTGGTTTGTGTCAGATCGGCGATTTCGGATGGATTCTGTTCGTAGTACCAGACCAGTTCACGGAGGAAATCACGGGCGAACATGCTGACGGCGAACTTGCCGAGGTCCTGTGCGATCTCATTGGCATTGTCCACGTCGGCAGCAGCCGGAATCGTAATGATGCCTTCGCTGTCCATGGTGATGGTAATGGACAGTTCGTTGACACCGGTCCAGATGTCATCCTGATTGTTCGGAACATAGCCCGGGTTGTCATCGAGGAAATCATCATAAGCGCCACTGACGATGACGTCGGCGAAGTCGGTGAGATCGAGTCCCAGTTGCATCCAGGTCGGATCAGAGGGATCGTAGAGGGCATGCATGTCGATCGTGCCGAGTTGCGTCAGAATTGCGTTGATGTTGTTGATGTCATCGCTGATGTCGCTGCACTCGGTATCCAGAGGATCGATGCAATCCCAGTTCTCATCGAATGGGAACGGCAAGGTTTCGAAACCGGACAAGTACGTGTTAATGTCGGCGAAGATGTCTTCGACAAGCAGTTGATAACTGATGGAATCCATCTGCATCGTCGTGAGAATCCACCAGTCGTCGGTGGCTTCGACATCGACGTCCATCATGTTGCCTTGCATCCAATAGCTCATGTCGAGATAGTGTTCAAACACCGACAGACCTTCAAATGCGTAGTTGATGTCATCGACATAGATCATGAACGGCTGAATGGTGTCGACGGCAGGACTGAAGAGTTCGAGAATCAGAACACTGTTCGGAGCCGTCAACTCAATGTTGGTCAAGAATGTGTCATACGCCGTCTGACCTTCGTATACTGCGGTCAGGAGTGCTTCCATGTCGACCGTTTCCAAAGCCAGTGCATCGAAGTCCACCGCCATCATGTTGGCAGCAAGATCATCGATCAGAATCAGATCGAACGGATCGAACTCCGGAGTCGGATCGAGACTGTCTAACACAGCGATGACATGCGGATCAGTGAAGAACGTGCTGAGCAGATATTCCGGTACTTCGTTGGTGTTGATCGCATCGATCAGACCATCGATTTTCGGATAGACGTATTCGTCCATGAGAATTGCAATGTCGTCCGGTGTCAGATAATCGTTCATGAACACCTGAATACCATACATCTGCAGATCGGCGATTTTTTGTGTTGCGTCGAAGCCGATTGCATCCAGTTCACTCTGGTGCACGGTGAGGAAGTCAAGCAGGTCTTGTTCCTGCCAAAGGGCATCTTCGAGGGTCCAAAGGACTTCGTACGGCCATTCGCTGGCACGGGCCAGTTCATCGAGAACCTCACGGTCCCATTCGGTGGCGTAATACAGATACCAGTCGATGGCGCCATACATTTCAATGTCACTGATCAGCGCCGGGACATCGTAGCCATAGTCGTTCGTCAACCAATCGGAGTGCTGGTTGATCAAGCCAACGAGGTCTTCGGTAGCCCACTGGTCTTCCAGACACATATCCCAGTTGCCGAGGCAGATTCCAAACTCGCCTTCGCCAGTGTTGAGTTGCTGGAGCACCTCAACCGGCCAACGGTAATCCATTGGTTCGAATTGTGAAATCTCATCCACATAACCGCGTTCGGTTTCATTCAGGTTGCCGTACCACTGCAATGCTCCACCATACATGATGTCGGCACGCCAGGCATCGACGTCGACGCCGTACGTGGTTTGCAGATAGTCCTGATTGAAGTACAGCAGCCAATCAAGTTCATTGTTGAGCCAATAGAAGTCATAGAGTTCTTCGGGACGACCGAAGCGCCAGAAGTATTGATCGAGGCGTTCTTCGACCATCTGCAGTTCGTCGATGACCCAACGCAGTTCGTAGTCGTTGAAGCGGGAAATCTCATCAAGCGCATCCTTGACATCGCCGGATGCTTGGAAGAAGTACCAATCGATAGCACCATACATATCAATTTCAGCAATCAGTGCACCACCGTCGATGCCATATTCGTCCATCAGATATGTGGAGTGATTGTTGATCAATTGGACGAGATCACCATGAATCCAGCCTTCATCGAGCCAGTGCCGGCCATCGGTGAAACGCCACTGGTATTGCCACGGATCGTTGGCGGCCATTTCCATGTCCCAAACGGCCCAAGCCCATTGTTCGTAACCAGGTTGTTGCGCAAGATCGATCATGATGTCGCGGCTGGTCTGATCAAGACTCAGATACCAGTCGATACCACCCATGTCGTTCAATTCGGTAAGCCAGTCGTTGGCGACGACGCCGTGGGTATTGAGCAGATAGGTTTCCAGATTGACGATCAAATCATTCAAATCACCAGTGATCCATTCATTTTCATAGAAATGTTCGTAGCGGCGAATCATCCACTGGTAATCCCATTCGTTTTCATAAATCTCACGCAGACTCCAAACGGTCCAGCCATGGTGGTTCATGTCTAGCGACCACCGGATGACGTCGCGTTCTTCCTGAGTCAGTTGTTTCCAGTATTCGACCGCACCGAGGCTTGCCAGATCGGCCAGTTCTGCCGCTTGATCCCAAGCGCCGCTGGCTTCCGGCCAGTTGTCGATGAAGAATTGCTGGTCACCCTGGAGAATCGCACCAAGGTCATTGTCGAGCCATTCCGGAGTGATGTCACTGGTGAGCCCTTCAAATACCATGCCTTCGATGAACGGCTTGATGGCGACTTCGATCAAGGTGTCGAGTTCGGTCTCGGACAGGCTGTCGAAGAATGCCTGCGAACCTTCGAGCGGATCGATTGGCAGGTTGACGTTCCAGACGTCATTCAGCTCATCGTATGTCGCCGTGTCCAGCAGGTCGAGTCTGGTGATGTCGAATCCTGCGGTGGTTAACTCGGTTTCATACATCAGGAAGAACTGACGGAGCTGATACGCCACGTACATGTGATCGAGTCGCAAGACGATGCCGTCGACATCGATTCCTTGGAGAAGCAGTTCGGCACTGTCGAAGTCTTCTTCGATCAGATAATCGATGAATTGTCCGAATTCAACGCCATACTGGTTCAGATCGAAACCGATTTGTGCTTCCAGCTCATCTTGCAGCTGATAGAAGAACATCTCGCCTACTTCACTGAAGAACAGGGATACGAGCATGTCCTTGAGTACTTGAATTTCGATGATGTTTTGCAGCGAATCATCAAACTGGAACAGGGCCCATTCGTCATCGAATCCAACATAGCCAATCATGTCGGCGACTTCCGGGTCCTGCATTGTAATCAGGTCGATGATCGGTGCATAGTGAATGTAGACATGAACGCCGGTCGCTACTTCTTCGAAAATGACCGTCAGTTCGATGGTCTGTTCGCCATCCACGTCAAGGGTGACGACCCGTTGCATCGAGTCGCCCAGTTCATCGTAGAGATAACTGTCCTCCACGATTGCACTGATGTAGTGCGTTTCATCAACATCTTCGCTGATTTCCATGTAAAAGTCCGTCGTCAGCGTCATCGCTTGTGAGAAGTCCATGTTGGCCATGGTGAGGGCCAGGAACTGGATATCACCAGATGTTTCAAAGCTGTCGACGATGAGTTCGGCAATCAATTGCGCATCGGAGGGCAGAACGATGACCGTCCGGGTCACTTGCGTGGCCGCACCGCCATTGCCATCGGTGACGTTGTAGGTTACCGTATAGTTCCCCGCAACCATCGGATTGACATTGTTGACAACGACGATCGATGATGTCAGGTCGCCGTCCTCCACGTCGGATGCGGTAGCACCCAGATCATTGTAGGCGTCCCCCACGGTGATCGTGATGGTGGCAGCCCCATTCAAAGTGATGGTTGGCAAATTGTTTACCGCTTCTTCTTGGACTATGACGGTTCGCGTCACTTGTTGTGCCGCCAAACCTTCGGAGTCCGATACGTTGTAAGTAATCGTGTAATTTCCTGCTACAGCGGTGTTGACAGGGTTGACGACGACGATGTCGGCGGTCAAATCGCCGTCTTCTGGATCGTTCGCTGTCGCGCCGGCGTCATTGTACGCTGTACCAACGCTGATCGTAATGGATGCCGGACCGTTGAGTGTAATCGTTGGAGCTTGGTTGTCTGTCGGATCCACATCTTCAACACATTCCCCGGCGTCTTCATCAAAAATGTAGCCGTCGGGACATACGTCGTCGGGATTAAACAGATCGCATCCACTCAGACCAAGTGCGAGTAGCACACCGAGCAGGAGCGTGAACATTCGTTTCAAATTCGTGCACCTCTTTCTATATAATTTTTGCTTATACACCTTCATTGTACACCCGTGATATGTATTTTTTATGAATTTTCATGAAATTAACACAAAATATGAGGATTTTCTCATATGTATCAAATTTCAGAAAAATCGGGTATAATCATAAGTAAGAGGTGGCCGTATGAAACAGATCCACAAGGACCAATTCCGCAAAATCCGTGCCAACCGCGTCAATTTTCTCAGCTTGAGCCTTTTGGTTGTCATCATCGCGATGACGTTCACCGCTGTCAAAGCGAGCGTACGACGTCTCGATGCGAAGTACGATTCGTACTTGGAATCGCAACAACTAGAAGACTTCTATTTCGCCATGGGCAACATCGATTTGAACTACCTCGGGGGCAGTGCCACCATCGAACTCTGCGAAGAACTAGACATCCTGTTCGAATGTTACTATGCCTTCAGTTTTCCAAACGACCCCTCCTACATGAACAATCTGAACATTCAGATCAATCAAAAAATAAAGGAAGAACCGGAACTGTATGAATCGATTGTCGACGGATTTGTCGAAGAATTTCGCGATCAGTACGACTATGAAGTCGAAAAAAACTACGTGGTTGATATCGTCGAGGATGAATTCACCTATAAGTTCGTCAGCCTCACCGAGCGCATTGATCTGCCTTATATCACCGAGGGCCGTATGCCGGAGACCAATCACGAGATCGCCATATTCCCGGAATTCGCAGCGGCCAATGACATCCGCATTGGTGATACGATAACGATTCGCGACACTACCTTTGATGTGGTGGGTTTCATGTACAAACCGGAGTATCTGTTCCCGATCTTCAGTCTGACGTCCATCAGTTTCGACCCGGCACATCAGACGCTCGTGCTGGCAACCGATGATGCGATCCGGAATCTTGGCGAGTTCATGTTTACCAAATATCTGGTTCGCGGCGATCTCGATCAGATTCTTCCGGATTACGGATATACGACAATACAATCCAACGACTACAGCTTTCTCGGCAGGCACATGCAGATGATCTATCTACTGATGCCATCCGACATCAACTTCCGCGTCATTGCACTGGATACGGAAATCACCAATGCCAACGCCTTCATTGATGTGTTCTTACCGCTCTTCACTGGTTTGATCGCGATGTTGCTGTTGTTGTTTGTACGACGGTACATCCAACAGAACAAGGCCGACCTCGACACCTTGCACGCACTCGGTTACAGCAATGCGGAGTTAACGCGCAGTCTAATGATATATCCGTTGTTGGTGTCACTGACATCGATCATCGGTTATGGACTTGGATTGCTGTTATCAAACCGGTTGTTTGACACCTACAGCGCACGGTATCTGTTTCCCAAGGCACCCTTCGTGATCGACGCCGATCTGTTCTTGTATGCCGTGATCATTCCGGTGGTGACACTCAATGTTCTGTCGTTCCTGTTCATCGGGCACGCGTTGCGCGATAGAAAGAAACAATCCCAACGCGTTTCGCTCCGATTGTTCAAATTCATCGAAACCAAAACAGTGCTTTCATCGGCATTGTTGTTCCTAACCATCTCGATCATGCTGACCTTCGGGCTCAGTGGCAACTCGATGTTTTCGGCGTTCGTCGAGGAGACGAAAACCGGCAATCACTACACCGAAATGATCAACCTCCAATATATGACCACTACCGACCATTTTGATACCTACGAGAGGTACACCAGAGTACCCGGAAAAATCAAAGAGGTCAATTCTCGAGAGGTCAAAACCGAACAATCAACGACAATTTATGGAATCTCGCCGCAAAGTGAACTGAAACGACTGATTGACGATGACATTGCGAACAATCTGCTCCTGGAAGATGGCATCATCGTCTCCGATTTCTTGCACACCTCGCTTGGTCTGGATGTAGGCGATGAGATCACCTTCGATGTGGGTGGAACGACGGTGACAGAGGTCGTTGTCGGGGTGTCCAACGAGCTGATCGAGAACAACTTCTACATCGCCAGAGACCGTCTGAACAACTTGTTCCAATTGGACGAATCCTATTACAATGGACTCTTTGCCACCGATTATGAGTACACCTCACCCTATATAACGAGTCGCATCGATTACAATACATCACTGGAAGAAATGGCGGCAATCCTGAATATCTCGAGTCTCATTCTGAACTATCTCGTGGTGCTCTCCGTGGTTCTCTCACTGTACATTTTCGCGTTGATCCTGATCAACTATTTTCGTGATCACCAAGTGGAAATCGCCGTGTTGAGATCGCTTGGATACACATCGTTTGAAATCCATCAAAAGTATCTGTTGGTGCCATTCATACTGATCGTGACACTCTATCTGGCAAGCATCCCAATCACGTATTGGATCCTCCAGTACATGCTGTCGATCATCATGGAAACAATAGGATTCAAACTGATCATCAGCATCTCCACAATCAACATGATTCTGGGCTTTGTGATTCTACTTGCGGTGTTCATGCTGATTGTTCAACAGGCGACAAAATTCTACGAGCGATTACCGGTTGCCAGCATTTTGAAGCACAACATCAAATGAACAGGGACGTTGCGTTCCTGTTCTTTTTGGATCTTGCCTATTGACAAGATTACTTGGCGAAAGCCGTGTGACGCAGTTCGATAAGAAATGAGCATCATCTGCTGTCTTATTATTATATATTAAAATTATTACCGTATATAAGCATACACCAGTGTGACACATTTGTCTTTCGCTGGAATCCATTACAGCTCATATGATCCAAAACAGAAAAATCCTTGAGAATTACGACAAAAGAGTGTGGATAATGTGGAAAACCACCCAAAAAATGTGGATAACTATGGTGAAATTCGAATTCGTTTGACAAAGTGGTCAAGATGTGTTTATAATGGTATTGACCAATTTTTTCACACCACTGCGAAAGGGTGACAATATGAGTGAATTTGTGAACTATGATGATGCTCGAAAAAACCGGATTTTGGAAGCGGCATTAGTTGAGTTTGCCGATCGTGGGTATCGCAAAGCGTCCACCAACACGATCGTACGCGAAGCAAAAGTCTCGAAGGGTTTGTTGTTCCACTATTACACGAACAAGAAGGAATTGTACATCTTGTTGTATCAGATTGCCTTGGAAACCATTACCAAGGAACTGTACGAAGGTGTCAACTTCGCGGATCGCGACGTATTGAATCGTCTGTCTGCTTCTACCGTTCAGAAAATCGATTCCTACGGACGTCACCCATTGTTCGTGAAACTGTTTGAAAACCATGTCTTCGTCGAGGACGAAGAGATTTTGGAACGTACCAAGCAGTTTTCCATCCAGTATGCGAAAGAGTCCTACGACAAACTGTTCAGCAACATCGACTATTTCCTGTTCAGCGATCGCATCAACATCAATCATGCGCTCGATGTCGTCCGCTGGACGATCGATCGCATCAGCAGCGATTGGCTGAAGAAACACAACTTCCAATACAAGACGGAACACTTCAGCGAACTCAAAGACGAGATCAACGTCTACCTCGATCTGTTCCGCATGTCCTACTACAAGTAAACAAAAAAGACGACTTCGGTCGTCTTTTTTTTCATCCTAGAAATGGTAACAGCACAACGGCTCCAAGGGCAGCCAACAGGATATAGAACAAGAGGAATCCGCCGAGCACAACAAACGCAAAGATTGGATTGACAATGTACATGATCGGCGTATGCTGGTTTTCTTTGTCGCCAAGGAACTTGAAAAAGTGTACGACGGCAATCAGAAACATCACCAGATAGATCAGGACCAAGGCGACGTTGAGAACGATCGCCACCACGATCATCGCGCCACCGGCGCCCGTCAGTGCCGCCGTAACAGCGATGGTGATGAAACCGATGATGAGCAACAGCAGCTCGCGGGCGAAAAAGCGTCGAGGTTCTTGATACATGACATCACTCCTTTATACTACTATTGTAGTACGGTGACTGCGCGATGTAAACAATAAAAAAGGCTCCAAGAGCCTTTTTTGTTCATGCTTCTTTGATGATCGCGACAACAGGAATCAGCAGATACGCCATCCAGGCGAACGCCCAGAGGTCGAAGAACCAACCCAGCGTCATGAACAGGAACGTCGCGACAAACGGCATGATGCCGATGATGCGTGCGGATCCTTCGGCATTGGTGTAGATGGCGTAGACGGGGATGCTCAGGAATACGAGCCAAGCATATCCCCAAAGATCAAACAACAAGCCGAGTGCGACATACACGACGACCGACAACAGTAACAGATAACGGTACTCTTTGGGCATTTGACGAATGCCCCCCTCTTCGCGCAACAATGCGTAACTTACCAATGGTAGGAAGGCCAGCAATGCAAGATCGAAACGGTCGTAGGCTTCCCCGATCCACAGATATCCGGCGACACCGCCAACAATCAACAATTCCCAGATGAGAATTTTCAGGAGACTCTTTTCATTGAGGGCACCGATGGCCGGGATAGCTAGGAAAATCAACCATCCGGGAATCCAGAGATCCCGCTCGCCGAAATACAGCACATAAACCGGCAGGATCAGGAAGAATGAAATGGCCGTCAAATACTCGAGTGGTTTCATCGTCTTGATCTCAGTGGTGATGGCAATGAAGGGAATGACGGTGAAGACCAACCAACCGGGATGCCACAGTTCAAACACGAATCCAAGCACGAAGAACGCAATCAATGCGGCGAACGGACTTAGCGCCGTAAACAGATGTTTGTCGGATCCTGCCATGTTGAGCGTAATGGCCGTGACGGGGATGAGCAGAAACGCCATCCATGAATACGTCCAACCGTCAAACAGGAACCCGCCGACGAAGAACAGCAACAACGCGGCAAACGGACTAAGCGCAATCGCCTTGGTTTTGCCAGGTGACAGTTCCACCGCATCGCCGACTTTGGCGTATCCTTCGGTGAGGTCATGGATGATCCGATTCGGATCACCGAGTTTGACTTCGATGTCCGTTTCACTCATGCCGAAATCTCGGTAGTTTTCATACATGTCGTCGTAATCGGTGAGAATGTCCTGTTTCTCCTTGTCTTCCATGCGGTAATTGTCAAGGAGCAACTTGAGTTGTTTCAGATAATCTTGCTTCATGCCGTGGTACCTCCTAAAATGCGGGTGACGCGGGTTAAGAACTGCGTCCATTCGTTGAGGGATTCATCCAGTCGCTCGATGCCCTCGCTGGTTAAACGGTAGTATTTGCGTGGTGCGCCCACGCCCTCTGCTTCTTTGTAGGTATCGAAATACCCTTGTTTGGTGAGCCGTCTGAGAATGGGATAGATGGTATTTTCATTGACTTCGATTTCCTTGGAAATCGTTTCGATGACTTCCAGTCCATACATGTCCTTGTCGTTGACAAGTTTCATCACACAGAGCTCAATAATGCCTTTCTTGAACTGTGTATTCAAGCGGATTCCTCCTTTATTGTGTATTGCACACTTACATCCTATCACATTAGTGTGCAAAACACAATAATTATTTGAAAAAAGAAAAAGCACTGGCTACAGTGCTTCCTTTTTGATGTAATATCCAAGTCCGATGGTCTTCGGTCCGGCGTGGGCACCGACGACCGCGGTGAGCGGCATCGAGAATACATCGGTGAGATTGGGATCCGCTTCTTTGAGACGAGTGATCACGTAATCGCGCATCTCGGGATTGTTGGCGTGAATCACGAATGGTTCCACGCGTTTGTCTTTGGTCTCTTCGAAATACCGGTCCAGCACGGCTTCAATGGCACGCTTGAACGTACGGATTTTTTCGACGGTGACAACTTCACCCTGCTCGGAAATGGTGAGCAGCGGCTTGATTTTGAGCGTGTTGCCGATGAACCCGCTGGCGTTCGACAAACGACCGTTCTTGACGAGATACGTCAGCGTATTGACGGCGATGTAAATCTTGTTGTTGTCGCGGATGTACGCGAGTTCCTCCAGGATCTCATTGACAGAAGCCCCCTCTTCCGCCATCTTGGCGGCGGTCAGAGCCATCTTCGCCTGAGGGTAGGCGAGGGTCTTGGAATCGAACACGGTGACCTCGAGTCCCGTTACCGAACTCGCTGCCATTTGGGCGGCATTGTAAATGCCTGACATGTTCGCTGAAATGGAGATGACGATCGCCTTGTTGTATCCTTTGGCGACCAGGTCTTCGTAGATTTCAATCATTTGCCCAAGCGGCATGTAGCTGGACGACGGGAATACCGATTTGTCTCGTTCAAGACGCTGGTAGAAATCCTCGGCGGAGATGTCGACGTAATCGAGATAATCCTCGTCGCCGAGGTGCAGGGTACTGCGAAAAATGGGAATGTCGTAATCGTAGTCAAAGTAATCGAGGCATGCGTTGGAGCATGCGACGACAGCTATCTTGTCTGGCATGAAACGTCCTCCTTCGTGGTTGTGATTGTCACTCTTTCGTCATGGTTGATTCTTGTTCGATCATGGCCATTGCCGTTTCAAATGGCACGCCTTTGCTGAAAAGGTACCCCTGGTACCATTCGCACTCGTTCTGGCGCAGGAAGTCGAGGGTTTCCGGATCATCCACGCCTTCGGCAATCAACTTGCACTTGAGCACTTTGGCAATCGGCTGCAACGTCAGGAACAAGGTCCGGTTAAACTCGTTCTTGTAGTAGTCGCGGACGTACTCCTTGTCGACCTTGATCGAATAAACGGGAAACTTTGAGATGTAGGACAAACTGGAATATCCGCTGCCGAAATCGTCAATCGCCGTGCGGATGCCGACCCGATTGAGTCGCTTGAACAAGCGGATCAGATAATCGTGGTCTTCGACCTTGTAACTCTCCGTCAACTCAAGCACGATCGTGCCGCGTTTCAGTTTCGCCTCGCGATAGTAGCGAATGATGGTCTCAACGAACTGCTCGTTAAAGGAGAGTGCCGAGGCATTCGCTGACAGAAACAAATGATTGTCCGGGAACTGATCATTGATGCGCTGCATGTACCCGAGCATCTTCTTGAACACGATCTCATCGAGTTCCTGAATGCGGCCGCTACGCTCCAGACTGGAGATGACGCTGGAAGTGGAGATTTGCTCATTGAACTCGTTTTTCGCTCGTGACAGGCACTCGAACCCGACAATGCGATCGCTCATGCAATCGACGATCGGCATCAGATGGACACCAAACTGCTGCAAGTTGAGATGATTGACGTAATCATCAAAATCCTGGTTGGTGATCATGTCGGAAATTACACCGGATCGGAAGAACACATAATCGTTGGTGTTTTGAATCTTCGATTGCGACAACACGAGATGGGCGTTCTTGATGAGTTCATCGATGGTGACACCCTCATCGGGATAGTTGACGACACCGAGGGTGATCGAGATGTTGGTGCGGATCCGTTTGATCACAATGTCCCGATCAAAGACACGCAGAATGCGTTTGATGGTGTTCTGCACTTCGGTTCGTTTCGAGGACGAGAACACGAATGCGTACTCATCGCCACCGATGTGATACATGGTCGTATTGTCGCGGGTCACGCCCTGAATGAGATTGATTGCGGCCCGAATGACATCGGCGCCAATCTCGTGCCCGTACTTGTAGTTGATGAACTTGACGTTATTGAACAATGCATAGGCGATGTAGAATCGTTCATTGGCCTTGCGAATGTCATCGAAATCCTCATACAGCGACTGGCGATTTTTCAGGCCGGTCTCGTAACTGTAATGATACGAATACTCAACTCGCTCCACCAGATCGATGACCTGCATGTGATTGCGGTAGATGAGCAAGAAGATGATTGCCAGAGCGAGGAACAAGGTGACTTCGGCGATGGCCACAGTAGTGAATACCACATCGTAGTTATCATTATAGTAAGACACATAAAAACGATAGTCAATTCCGGAAAGCGTAGTGCTGACGAGTTCGTCCGGATCAACCGGCGAATCCGCTGAACCGAGCAGATACCATTGATCTCCCGTTACAAGAACAACGTCTTCATCGGCGATGACATCCGGGAGCCCGGCTTGAAACAATGCAAGATCAACACGCAAACTGATCAGACCTACGAACGCATCGTCATCATCTTTCACAGGATGATGATAGATGATGGCATCGTCATCATAGGTGAGAAACATCGTGCCCGCGGCCCTCGACTGTTCGAACTTCGTAAACTCCTCAACATTGAAGTTACCAATCACATCGAACCCGTCATACGCATCTATTTCGCTGGACGGATAAACATACTCCACAATCCCTGCCGGTGCATAGGTGACGAGCACAATCCCCTCACCCGTGGCACAGAATCCCCCGCAGAAATTGGCAAATTCACTGGGAGTGACTTCTTCCGATTCACTGATGAACAGTGCCAGCGCGGACATCACATGCTCGTACTCACCGATATAATCTACCAGGTTGTAACGTATGTTTTCCTGGAGGTTGTTGTAGTATAGTTGATTGTAGTTGCGAGCTCCATAGCCGATAAAAATGGTAATCAGGATCCATATCAAAAAGAGGAGAACAAACGATTCTCTCACAAGGCGGTGCTGTCTGAGATGGTGGAAGAATGTCATAGTATCGACCTCATATAATCATTATATACAATAACCAGGCAAATTTCACGAAAATCCCACAAACTCCAAAAAAAATCATGTTACTATGTAACATCCAAGAAAATAATATTTTAGTATTGACAATAGTGTACGTCATACAGTATAATGGTGGCGAGGTGATTCGATGGCATCCAAAATCGACTTAATCAAGAATCTCGAACAAGAACTGCGCAAAGGCACACTGGTCCTGGCCGTGCTGTCACAACTGAAAGAAAAACACTACGGATACAGCCTGGTGGAACGTCTCAATGACAAGGGATTGATCATCGATCAAAACACACTGTATCCACTCTTGCGACGACTCGACAAGCACGGCATTCTCGAAAGCACCTGGGAAATGGTCGAGCCGAGACCGCGCAAATATTACCAACTCAACAAGCTGGGTCGTGACATACTGCGCGATCTTACGCAAACCTACTACGAACAACACGAAACCGTGGACACACTACTGAAGGAGGACTGAACATGGAACTACTGGAACGATATCTGCGTCAGATTCGACGCTATCTGCCATTCAAGGATCGCGAAGAAACGGTGAGCGAACTGCGATCGCTGATTCTCGATCAACTCGATGAACAAACGGCGTCCGGACAGGATCAAACCGAGGCGCTTCGCAATATTCTGATCGACATGGGCGCCCCTCGGGACGTCGCATTGCGTTACGTTGAAAAAGGCCCGCTGATCTCCCGCGAAATGGAACCGATCATGCTGCTCGTTATGAAGATTGTGGCCATCACCTTGCCACTTGTGATTCTGTTTGCCAATTCGATCGCATTCGTGACGGACACTCCGGATTTCACATTCTCGGACGTTCTTGTCAATCTCGCGTTGATGATTCCCTCGGCGCTCTATTCGATGATCGTCGCAATCGGCATGGTGTTCATCGTCTTCGTACTGATTGAACGATTCGCGTCCCCGCAGTTCGAAATCGAACAAAAACCGTTCAATCCCGATCTCTTACCGGAGCTCCCCAACAAGTTGTTCAAAGTCAGCATCGCCGAATCGGTTGCCGCCATTTTCTTCACTACCTTGCTGATTTACCTATTCAACTTTCAACAAGGCCTTGTCGGCATCTATTATGAAGGAGAGCAGTTCCCGCTGCTCAATGAGAACTTCGATCGAATTCTGCCGTTTCTCAACATCGGGTGGTTTGTCGCCATCGTCCTCAACATCTATTTCCTGTTCCGACAGAAAAAAACGATCGGCTCACGGACCGTGGAGTTCATCACCAAAATTTACGGCGCCGTGGTCGCCATCCTGCTTGCCACCAGCGACATCTTCAACGATGTCATCATCGAAGGGTACGACCTCAACTTCCTACCGAACACCTTCAAGTATGCACTGCTGTTCATCGCCATTGCCAGCATCATCGGCGCAATTGTCGAATACATCAAGATGTTCATCAACCTGGACAATCTCGAGACCGCAATGGAACAACAAGCAGAAACCAAGAAAAAAAGCTCGCAATCCTGAGATTGCGGGCTTTTCATTGGTCGCAGCTGCGGGCCATGATGAATAGCAAATCGCTCAAGCGGTTGACGTAGCGGATGACATCATCCAAGTCCTTGCGCTGGTAACTCGCAACACACCGCAAGACGGTGCGCTCGACGCGTCTCGAAATGGCGCGGGCGAGATCCAGATAGGCGCCTTCCTTGGAGGATTCGCTACCGGGCAGGACGAAGCGGGGTTCGATTCTGCATTCGGTAAGAATCGATTGTTCCCAAGCCTCCAGACGTTCAATCGTCTCATCATCAATGACGGTCAGGCGCCCCCGTCGCGGATCGTCGGCGCGGGTGGCAATCAACGAGTTGATGTGTTGCAGGTCGAGTTGGATGGTGCGGATGTAGTCGTCATAACGACTGTAATGGCTGGCAAGGCCGAGTGCACTCGACAGTTCGTCGATGACACCGAGCGTTTCAAACAGGATGTCGGTCTTCGGTAACTCGTCGTTGGAATAATTGCGGGATGTTCCGCCATCCCCTTTTTTGGTGCTGATGTGCGTATAGGTTTCGATTTTTCGGCTCATGGTTGTCTCCTTCAATGATGTGGTGTTTGCGGACGTATCAATATCCGGTAAAGCGATCGTATTTGATGCGGTCGGGTTGAATGCCGAGCAACACCAGTTGATCCTGGATGCCACTCACAAAACCAGGACTCCCAGCGAGATAATAGTACGCCTCATTCATGTGCGCAGCGGCCACTGCTTCGATTTGATTGCGGGTCGGCTCGACCCCGCTGGTGTAGTGGATGTCGACACCCTTCAACTCGTTCAGTTCATCTGCAAACGGATATGCTTCGTTGAGTTCGCTATAGATCAAGACGTGTTTGGTGTTATAATCGTGTACGTGTCGGGTCATCAGCATGCTGCGAATCGGCGTGATGCCGATGCCGCCAGCAATGAAGACGGCGTCATGATCGGGCTCAAGCGTAAACCTTCCGGTCGGTCCGGCGACGGTCATCTCTGCCCCGTCCTCCATCTCGAGCAACTGCCGCTTGTAGTCGGAGGGCTCGTTCACAATCTTGGTCGCAATCATCAGATTGGATTCGTGTTGGGACGATGCGAAACTGAAGGCACGGAGATTGCGCCCTTCAACCGGGCGATCGTCAATCAGAAACACACCGTATTGACCCTCCTCGAAGGTCAGTCCTTCCGGTTTGTCGAAATGAAACGCATAGTAGTCGGCCGTCAGGTGCTTGCGGCCGCGCAATGTGATCTTGTATCGGTCCATGTCATCACCTCGGTTCCATTATAATACATTTGAAAAGAAAAGACACTCAAAGTGTCTTATTCGTAGTAGAGTTCGTCGTCCTTGCCTTCTTCGGACTTGGATGACTTGGATTTTTTCTTCAGTCGCTTGCCTTGTTTGACGGCTTTGTCAACAACGTTGTCGATCGTATCGTCAATCTTGTCGGAGATGGTTCGCAATTTGTCCATGGTACCATCGTCTTCGAGTTTCTGTTTCACCTGATGGATCTTGTCCACGGTCTTCTGAGCGATCGTACCGGTCTTTCGCCCAATCTCCTGGCCCTTTTCCTCGAACCGTTTTTCAAGTTCGCTGCGGGTATCGATAATGACTTCTTCGCGTTCTTTCTTTTTGAACAGTTTCATGGTATCACCTCGCACCCATTATAGTACAAAGATATGGAAATCTTATGAACATCGGTAGAATTCCACCTGGCGCGGATTGTACATGCGAATCGGAATCAACGATTCGCCCAGTCCGAACGACACCAGCAGGACGTGATCCTGCTCCACCGTCTGCCGTGCGCGGTGGACTTTGGCACCTGGAACGTTGTAGATGCCGCCGAACGCGGGGATGCGTACCTGGCCACCGTGCGAATGTCCCGACAACATCAATGCTACCGCATACTCTCGAACCGTTTCAAACGTATCGGGTTCATGGGACAGGACGATGTTGGTGTCATGCTCTGCGGTTGTTGCCAGGATGTCATCATAGGAGGCATCGCCGCTGCGGTAATCGTCCAGCCCGATGATATGATACGATTGGTCCGCGATGGTTATCGCAATGTCTTCATTGACAAGCAAAACGAAGCCCGTCTCGTCCAATACTTGTCGGACGTAGTCCAGCTTATCCAAGGTATCGTAGTCGTGATTGCCGAGCACAGCGAACTTGTGTGCGCATTCGATGCCACCGAGAATCTCGATTGCGACAGCGACATGGGATTCGTCGACCTGATCGGTATCGAACAGATCACCGGTGAAGACGACGATGTCGGGTTCAAGGTCATTCAGTTCAGCGATGGACGAAGCAAAGCGCTCGGCCTTGGTGTAATTCTTGATGTGGATGTCGGTAAGGTGACCGATTGATAACGGAATGTCGGCCGCAACATCGTGTTCGACAAGGCGGATCCGATAGGACACGGCCATGCCGACGATGACAAACGTGAACAATGCGATCAGCGAAATGTAAAGAAGATACATGCGGATCGACCGTTTCACAGTTTTGTCCGAGATAGTTTCCAGACGCTGAGGACGTAAAACACCAGCATGAAGGTCACCATGGACAAGAGCATCTGTGGACTGGTCATCGTGAAGTCGCCGATGTTGATATTGATGCCGAACGCATCCGCGTATCCCTGATAGGCTTCGTCGGGAACACCCTCAAACACATGGTTGATCGCGCGTTCCATGTACACCCGACGGATGATGGTCACCGCATGCGCGGTAGGCAGTACGTTCATCACATTCTGCACGCTTTTGTCCAATACGCCGATGGGGATGTAGATGCCGCCAAGGAAACCGATGAAGGTTCCGACCAACGTCGACAGCGTCCCCCAGGCATTGCGCGTTCGGATGTAGAGCGAGAGAAAGAAAAAGAACGAACTGAAGGTCATGATCGACAGAATCAAGAGACCAATCGTCTTCGCATACCCCAGTAGTGACATCAGTTCTCCACCCTGACTGAGCACATAGATCTGGCCGATGGCGAGATTCGCCATGACCATGATGAACCCGATCACCCAGGAGCTGATCAGATAACTCAGGGCGAGGATGTTGCGGTTGATCGGGCTGGTGTAGAAGTCGTTGATCATGCCATCGGCACGATCGTCGATCAGTTTGCCGACAGCACCAAGCGGCACTGTCACGGTGCTCACCATGACCAAGCCAGCCATGATCCACGATGCGACGAGCCATTCGGCTCCGTCGACATCGCCGAAGTTTTGAATGATGCTGTCACTGTGCATCCGGCCAAGAAACAGAATGTACAGTGCGAGAATGATGATGACGCTCAAGAAACTGAAGAACACGGCGGCGCGATCACGAAGATACAAGCGCAGATTACGCAGAACCATCTGTTTCAGTATTGCCATCATTCGTCACCCAGCTTTCGTCCGGTGATGTTGACGAATACATCGTCCATGTCACCGCGGAGAATCTCGAACTCTTTGATTTCATCTCGATATTTTTCAATGATTGCTAGTCCATCAAAACACGAATCAAGATCGATGTTGATCGTATCGTTAACATTGTAATATGCGATGTTATCACGTTTGAGCATGGCTTCGAGATTGTTTGAGGGAATGATTTTGACACGATCCGAAGAATACTCCAGACGGAGTTGTTCACTGCTGCCTTCGGCAACAATCAACCCTTCGTCAATGACAACCACCTTGTTGGCATCGAGCACTTCTTCCATGTAGTGGGTCGTAAGAAAAATCGTCAGTTCCTTTTCATCCCGTAGTTTGGAGATCAGCTTCCAGATGTCCTTGCGGCTCTTCGGATCAAGCCCCGTCGTCGGTTCATCCAGAATCAGGATCTTGGGCCAATTGAGAAGGGCACGGGCGATGTCGGCTTTGCGTTTCTGTCCGCCGGACAGATTCCCGTAGCGCTGATCAAAAAACGGCATGATCTTGATGTACTCGTTGATTTCCTCAATACGTTTGTCGAACTGTTCCTTCGACAAGTCATAAAAGGATGCCCGCACCATCAGGTTTTCGCGCACGGTGAGCAACTCATCGAGCATCGAGTTTTGAAACACAACACCGATCTTACTGCGGATCTGATGATCCTCTTCGCCGAGGGTGTGCCCCAGCACCTTCACTTCACCACTGTTTTTCTCCAGCAGCGTGGATATGATGTTGATGGTGGTTGATTTGCCCGCTCCGTTTGGTCCGAGAAATGCAAAGAACGTATCTTCTTCGACGTCGAAATTGATGCCTTTGACGGCTTCGACATTCTCGTACGACTTGAACAGGCCACGAACTTCAATCGCTTTAGCCATATGATTACCTCCATTGTGATTCGTCAAAAACCATTTTAATATATAAACTATCACTTTTCAATAGATTTGCGGATTGTGCGTGATTCTTTACAAAAAGAAAACAAGCCCTATGCCAGGGCTCGTTGTTTGCGGCGATAATCGCGAATGAAAAACGGCAGATAGAATAGATGAAAGAACACCGGAATACCAAACACCAGAATGTTCAGCAGATACCATGGGTGTTCGCCAAACAGATCAAAGGCGGTACCGACACCCGGTTTGCCCATCAGATACATGTAGTTGCCACCAGTGAGCAAGTTGATGGGTAACAAGACGATGGCAATCAGGGCGATGGTGAAGAAGTTATTCAACAGATGGCGATAACGAATGTCCTTTTGAAAGTTGAGCACGAACAGCGCGAACGTGAGATTGATCACAATCAGACCGTGCGACGTGAAGAACTGAAAGTACCGGTAATGCGGAAACCCGAGATTGTACTCGATCGAGGGGGTTAGCAATGCCATTGTCGCCCCGATCAGCATGACAAAGAAGACATTGCGGAACAGTCGTTCCGATTTGGTCAGGAGAATGATTGCCGAGCTGAGCACGCCAAGACCACATAGTTGCAAGGGTAGACTGGTGGCAATCTCCCACTCGCCGACCGCAATGCGATAGACATTCAGCGACACTTCCTGAAGCAGAATCAATGACGCGAGACCAATGCGCATCGCATCCAGATAGCGTGACTGTCGAATCTTCACGGCATTGATGATGATCAACGCAACGATGGAGAAGACGACCAGATCGGCCATCAGGTGCTGCAGACTGAACGTGGTAAATGTGTTTTCGTAGATGGGATCAAACATGAGCTGCTCCTTTTACTTTGAAGTTCAAAACAACTACACAAATTGTACTACAGATTCTCCTCTTACGCAAGAAAAAAAACGCAAGTTACAACTTGCGTTTACGACCAATCCGATTGCGGTCGGCAATCCCTTGTAATGAATCGGGGGCATAGGGGACCTTACAGGCCGTCTCCCCCATCGACACCTCCACTTCGCCAATCGCTTCGGCCACTTGTTTTGCCATGACGTGAAACGCAGCAACGCAGGCCCCAACCGCGATAACAAATCCGTTCATCGCATACCGCACGCGGTTGGCTTCGCTGTGGATGACAGCTTCAATGTGGCGCAGACGTCTTGTCAAATCATCGTGATCCAGGTGATCATCCGAACGACTGCAAACATGCAGAGCATACAGAGAATACCCCGCCTGACGCAGGCGCACCTCGTCATGATCCAGCCAACGCTCGAGCAGTTGATTGGTTCGTTCTTCATCACGAACGATGATGTTGGGAATCGCGTACTCGATCAACATGTAGTAGTTCGAAGCGAGAATGCGGTCTTCCCATTCGGAAGTGGTCAACTGATCGGGAGACACCATCCACTGAGCCAGATACATGGCATCCGCATTGTCGGAAAACAACAACCGACGTCCCAGTTCCGCATCGTTGCGGATCGGTTTGACGACTTGTTTCAGGTTGCCGACGCTGACGCCGAACTGGTCGATGTCACAGCCGTGTCGTCGATAAATCTTGCGGTTTTGTTCGGTCCCCAGTTGACGGAGTTCGTTCATGACTTGATCGTAGGTCATGGTATCACCTCAAACCCATTATACCTCATTCCCGGTGGGAGTATGCCCGATCGTGCTCCATTTCATCAGACTAGAGGTGAGAACAATCCGAATATTCCCTCGATGATACGCTTGAGCAAT
The DNA here is from genome assembly GCA_913062645.1 of uncultured Mycoplasmatota bacterium. GTDB lineage: Bacteria > Bacillota_I > Bacilli_A > Izemoplasmatales > Izemoplasmataceae > Xianfuyuplasma. The sequence goes on along the minus strand of CAJXVW010000001.1, from coordinate 308,619 downwards.
GGTCGCTTGGCCCATTCTTCGGGATCCACAAGCATCGAGTTGGAGCGGTCCAGATCAAAGTCCTCGACCAGTTGCGCAACCCCTTGGCGATACAGCAACGCCGTTGCTTCAAAGTTGATGCGGGCGCTTCGATTGTCGAGATTGTAGGTGCCGCATGACGCAAGATTGTCATCGATGATAAGCACCTTGGCATGACTGAACATACCATTGAGCAGATGGATGCGAATGCCCTCCGACAACAGCTCCTGAAAGAAACTTCGGGTGACCGCGTAGATGTATTTCTTGTCGGGTCGTCCGGGTACGATCAAATCGACTTCAACGCCGCCTCGAGCGGCAATGATGAGCGATGTAATCATCTCGTGGTCAAGTGCCAGATAAGGTGTCATGATCTTAATCGAACGCTTGGCATTGTTGATCATTTTGACATAGACGTTGCGGATCGGTGGATATTTGAAATCGGGTCCCGACGGAATGATTTGAACCAAGCCTTCGGCTTCGACGCTTGGCGCTTGGTAATAACGCTTGTCATCGATGAAGTCATCGGTGGTGTAATACCAATCGCGGAAGAACAGTGCCGTCATCGAGTTGACGGCTTTGCCTTCAATCTCTAACTGCGTGTCTCGAAACGGTGGAAATCGTCGAGATTTGTTCCAGTATTCATTGGCGATGTTCATCCCGCCGATGTATCCGATGCGACCATCGATGATGGTCAGTTTGCGGTGATTGCGGTAGTTGACGCGGGTATCGAAAAAGCCAAAATAAACCGGATCGATGGCGGCAATCTCTACACCGGCCGCCTGCAATGAATGCAGATATCGTTTTGAAAGGAATACACTGCCAACCGCGTCGTACAACAGTTTGACTTCAACGCCGGCAGCGGCTTTCTCTTTCAGAACATTGAAGATCAATCGACCTGTCTTGTCGGTACGGATGATGAAATACTGCATCAGAATGAAATCGCGCGCCTGTTTCAACTCCTCGAGCAGGCGCGGGAAGAACACATCGCCGTTTCGCAACACCGTTGCGGCGGTGTCATTGAGGTAGGCGTGATGATGGGTCATGTTGTAGGCGGTTTTGTAGATGTCGGTCACTTCGCTATCGATCTCCTGGTACTCGTACAACTCAAAATCGGTGTTCGGTTCATGGCGAAGATATTGGCCATCTTTGGTCAGGGGATGGCTGTTGTACCGGATGCTCTCGCGATAATCGCGTCCGAATGTCAGAAAGAAGAACAACCCGGTGAAGGGTTCCAACGCCAATAGCAGCAGCCACGGTACTTTGGACACCGAGTACTCGCTTTTGATGACGATGCGGACCCAAACCAGAATGGCCAGCAGGTACGTGAGATAGCGGAATCCAAGAAGCAGGAACTCCGTAAACGAGTAATCCAGACGAAACACGCGAATCGCGAGTTCGAACGCGATGCGCGCCACAATAGCAACAATCAGGATGATGGTAATCCAGAAGTTTCGTTTGACACTGAAGCGCATGATGATCACCCATCCCCATTATACAAAAAAAAGAACTCCATTGTAAGAGTTCTTTTTGTTATTTAGAGGGCGTCGGCCGTGGCTTGTTCGGCTTTGCTGTTGATTGCCACAGTCTGTTCCTTGAGGTGGTCCGCGGATTCCTTGCGGATCCGTTTGACGGCCTCATCCAACTGTTCCTTGGCCTTGCCGATACGATCGGTGATGTCCGCCAGCAGTTTCGAATACTCGGAGGTCTGGTTGGCGAGCGACCCCTGAATCTGACTTAATTCTGCGTTCAAGGCGGCGGCGATGGTGTTGGTGGCAGTGCTGTGTTCGTCATTGGCTTCGGCGATGCGGGTGGCCGCATCCTCCCGAATGGTCTCGACCTGCTGTTCGGTCTTAACGCGTACGTCCTCCAAGCGCTGCTCTTCGGACTTGCGTTGTTCCGCTGCCGCTTCGAGCAGTTCCTGCCGTTTGACGGCGTTGTCGCTGAGCGCTTGCTGAAGCACGTTACTGAGGGTCTCGCGCGATCCTTCGAAACGGGTCTTGATGGTGTTGATCCGCTTGTTCTCCTGATCGATCTGCCGTTGCAGATAGGACGCGAGATCGCTGTTGCGGTTTTGTGCCTGATTGGCTGCGGCGGTCTCCAGTTTCTGCAAGTTGGCTTCGAGATTTTCAAAGGTTTGCTTGGCGGAAGCCAGTTCGGCGTCGCGATGATTGACGATCAAGTCACGGGACTTGTTGATTTGGTCGATTGCCGCTTGATGGAAGGCGGTTTCCGCGGCGATGGCGGCTGCTTTACGAGCCTCGATTTTTGTCAAGGCATCACGGTAGGCGCCGACTTTGTCACTCAGTTGCTGCTCCATCTCGGCCCGTTTGTCGTGATAGTTTTGTTCTGCTGTTTCGTATTCCTGTTCAAGCGTCTTGCGGTCGCGTCGTGATTCGATTTTTTCAATGGCCTCACGTTTGTCGGCAAGCATGCCTTCTTGTTCGGCGATGAATGCATCGAGTTCTTTACTCAAGTCACCGGCGAGCGTCGCGACATTGGTCTCATAATATGCCGCTTCCGCGGTGAAGACGGTGTCAATGTGTTTGACGCGATCGATGTGTTCGGATTCGAGACGTTTCTGTTCCGCTTCCAACTCGGCCAACCGCAGTTTGGTGCGATTGGAGATTTCCAATACGGCAAGATCGTGGCGATCCTTGCCGCGCGGGAAGACGTTGGGTCGTTGCGCGTTGACGGCTTCGACTTGGCGTGGATTGAGCAGTTGATGACGTTTGTCCTGAAGCTTGTGAAGGACGATTTCATGTTCGCGTTCCAACACGGCGAGATCGCGTGTCAGTTTGATGTCGGCAACACCGGTTTCAAATTCCAGACGACGGTGTGCTTCATCTTTGGTGTTCAGAGCGATGTCCTTACCGTTTTGCAGGTTGATGGCCAGGACCCGAAGATCTTTCTCCTTGTTTTCCGTAAAGAGGTTGTGTTCTTCTTTGGCAATCGCCTTGTCACGCTCGTATTCCACTTCACGAACGGCTTGTGCATGCTGTTCGGCGGCGACATCCTTGTCTTGCTGGTGACGTACGGTTTCTTGTTTTTCACGGATCTGGGCGTAATCCTTGTTGAACTTCTGAAGTTCCTCGGCACGCAGTTGTTCGTATTCGAGTTTGGTGTTGGCGATGTCGTGCTCGAGCGTCGCCTTGACGGTTTGAATTTCGATCCGTTTGTCTTCCAGTTTGCCGGCTTGCTCGATTTCTTGCTGGGCGACTTGCTGGAAATGTTCCTTGATGAAATTCATCCGGTAGTCGGCCGATTGAGCTTTCTGTTGCTTGTAGTTCTTCTCCAGGAGAGCCAGGTCGCGATCGGCTTCCTTGCGGAATTTGGCGATGTCTTTCTTGTGCTGTTTGGCGGATCGTTGATCGTTGTCCTGAATCGCCCGTTGCATGTGTTTTTCGCGAACGGCGATGCGTTTTTCTGTCGAGTCCTTGATGTTTTGATGTTTTTGTTCGAACTCGTCTTGTTCACCGGCGATCTTTTCGTCGATTTCCGCCAGTTCTTCTTCGTATACGAGTTGGAATGTTCCTTGTTTCTTCGTGAAGGCTTCCTCGAGGGATTTGAGTTTGGCTTCGAGATCGATTACTTTCTGAGATGCGGCGGCCGTCAGTTTTTCAATTTTGACTTGCTCTTTCTCGTTGAGGGCGACGATGTTCTGATCATACTTGGTCCGCAAGTCCGTCAGCCTGGTATCGAATGTACCTTGGTCTTTGACACCTTTGTCCTTGATCGCTGCAACTCGTTTGGCGGTGGCCTTCGCTTCCTTGTCGTGCTGTTTGGCCATGTCCTTGAGGGCTGCGTCAAGGGTGCTCTTCTGCTCGGCCAGTGCCGCTTTGACTTCATCGACGGCTTTCTGATACGCTTCTTGATGTTCGTTCAGGGCAGTTTGATACTCCGCTTCGGCCGCTTCTTTTTTTGCCGTGATGTCCGCAAGCGTTTGCTTGTGTTCGTCCTGGGCGTCTTTGATGCGTCCCTTGTAGGCGGTTTTCTCTTCTTTCTCCTGCTGGTCGACTTGTTTCAAGTCGTCCTTGTATGTCTTCTCGATTTTGCTCGTCGCCTGACCCAGATCCTTGATCCGTTTGGCGGCCTGATCGTTCAAATCCAGTTCCTTGGATTGCACGGAACCGTAGTTTTCTTCCAGAATGGATTGCGATTGTTCTTTTGCTTGTGCCATGTTATCCTCCTTTTTACCCTTACTATCATTGTACCACTAGAAATGAACAATTTTAAATGATTTATCAAGATTTCATCAAAATCACCACAAAAAAAGAAAGGAACGGCTGTTCCTTTCTCATATTACGCAAGGACACTACGATGATATTTGTTCAAAAAGCCGCGAATCTTCATATCATTCAGAGGTGGGGTGATGTAGTATCCTTGAACATAATCGATGTTCAGTTCCCGCGCGAGTGCCAATTGGGTGCGATGTTCGACCCCCTTGGCCATGACGCGATAACCAAGCAGTTTGGAAAGCTTGACAATCATCCGGTAAAACCGATATTCACCGTCGTCGGGTTGTCCATCCGGGAGGATGAAACGATCCAGTTTGATCGTGTCGACGGAGATGCGCGACAACACCTTGACGAACTCGTTGCTGGTATGGAAGGCATCGATCGAGACGCCGAAGCCGGCTTCCTTGAACCGTAGAATCGCATCTTCGGTTGTAGCGCGCGACAGATCGTGTTCACTGATGTCGATGTCGACATTGTTCGGTTCGATGCCATAGTCGTGAGCCAGTTTGACGAAGGTCTGGATTGGAACCGTGGATAATGTCTGCAAGGAGAGATTGACGGCAATGCGGAAATTGTCATCAATCAGATCATCCTGACGCCATTGCCGGTAAGCCTGAAACGTCTTTCTGAGAATCGTCTGGTCCATCACGGCAAGCAGGTTCTTTTCCTCGGCAACTTGGCGAAACTTGTCCGCTTCGATGATCCGGTACTCGCTTTTTTCCCAGCGCATCAGACTCTCGCAACCGATAATGGTCATCGTTTTGGGATCGATGATGGGCAGGAAATACGGTACAATTTCGTCGTATCGCAAGCCATCCGTCAACTCTTGATTGAAGATGTCCACGTCATCCTTGATGATGCGGATCTCCTCGGTGGCGACCAGGTATTTCAAGCCACGGTCCTTGGCCCGCAGCATCGTGAAGTGAGCGAGACGAATCATCTCGTCGATGGTGTCGTAATCACCGCGGATTCCGATCGATCCGGTTCCGGCAGTGATGCTGATCTGATAGTACTGATCGGGTTTGTCAATGTAGAATTTGTGGTGCTCGAGCTGATACATCAGTCGAGTTAGTTTGTCCATTTGTTCGTTCACGCGCAGCCGCTGGTTGATGACCGTTTTGTGTTCGAATTCCTGAATGATGACAAGTTGGTCGGCCGCGTACAAGAAGACGTTCGAGTGGAATATCTTTTTCAACAGACGATAGGTCTCTTCGACGATTTGATCGCTTAGTTTCAGGTGATAGAATTGGCTATAGGTGGACAAGTTGGACAATTCGATGAAGGTGACGAAATGATCCTTGAGCGATTGGTTGCGATACTTGCGCCGAATCTTGTTTTTGACAATGACCAGCCGAACGTCTTCGTTGACACGGATCTGATAGGATGTCAGAGCGATGCCGGCGATCCCGAGCAGAACCACGACGAGGTTTTGGTCCAATGCCGCATCTGCGATGATCAGGATCAATAGCAGGATGAAACCGAAGTAAATCTTGTTGTTTTTGATCATCCGCTAGTCAACCGGCTTGACGTAATAGTTGCCCCGGTTTTGCAATAGAACTTTGGTTCCTTCGACGATTGCCGTCAAAGGATTCTTGGCGATGTGGACATCCAGCCCGATCTCTTGTTCCAGGAACTCGTCAACACCGTCGATGAGGGCACACCCACCATTGATGAGCATTCCGCTCTTGATGATGTCGGCGCTGAGTTCAGGCGGCGTGTTCTGGAGAACTTTGAGAATCGTGTTGGCAATCGAGCGGAACGGCTCGACGAATATGTCACGCACTTCTTTCTGCGTGATTGTGATCTGTCTTGGCAAACCGCTGACGATGTCGCGGCCATTGGCCAGCGCGGTCACTTCCTCTGATGCGCTCTTGCGCAACGTGCCGATTTCTTCCTTGATTCGTTGTGCGGTTTTTTTGCCGATTAAAATGCCTTTTTCATACTGCAGGTAATTGATGATTTCCTGGTCGAGATAATTGCCGGCAATGCGGACCGAGTCACTGACGACGATGTCGCCGAGCGACAGAACGCCAATGTCGGTACTACCGCCGCCGATGTCGACGACCATGCTGCCGACCGAATCGTAGATGTCGAGTCCGGCTCCGATGCCGCCGGCCTTGACTTCTTCTTCGATGAACACGTCGGGTACACCGAGATTGTGCGCGAGATCAATGAGCGCATCGCGTTCGATCTGCGTCACTTCGCTCGGACAACAGATGAGCAGCGTCGTGGCTTTGAGATTGACGTCGATCGTTTCCGCTTTGTGAACGGCGATCTCAATCAGTTTCTTGGCGGCATCCATATCGCTGATGACACCTTGATTGAGGGGACTGACGATTTTGATGCCGCTGTGACCGCGGCCGATCATGCGTGCGGCGTTGAAACCGGTCGTAATGACTTCGTTGGTTTCATACTCCATCGCGATGACGCTGGGTTCGTTGAATATGATGCCTTCGCCGTCGACATAGACCAGCAGGTTCGCAGTGCCCAGATCGACACCGATCTTGATGTATTTCTTATTGGTTTTATTGGCCATAGCTCTCACCTCTCTAGAGTTTGAGCGGATTGACAAGGTAGTCTCCGCGATTCTTCAACAAATATTTCGAGCCTTCCGCTACGCATGTAAGCGGATTGGCAACGACGGAAACCGGAACCTTGATCCGGGATGATATGAACTCTTCGACACCTTTGATCAAGGAGCCGCCACCCGTCAGGTGGATGCCATGCTGATAGATGTCCGCACTGAGTTCGGGCGGCGTATCCTTGAGCACGGCGGAAATCAACTTGACGACTTCCTCATAGGTGGGAACGACCACCTTGTTTACGTCCTTGCTCGAGACATCGACCCATTTGGGGATGCCGCGAACGATGTCGCGTCCGGCATACCGATTGGTCTTTTCGGCCGCGTCACTGCGTAGATCGGCCAGGTCGATCTTACACTTTTCGGCAGTGAGTTCGCCGATTTCAACTTTCTCATTCTGTTTGATCTGTTTGGCCAGTTCGGTGTCGATGTACGTACCCGCCATGCGAATCGTACGCGACAAGACGATATCGCCGAACGACAGTACGCCAACGTCGGTGGTGCCACCGCCGATGTCGACAACCATGACGCCCTTGGATTTGAAAATGTCAATGTTCGCACCAAGCGCAGCCGCCTTGATCTCTTCATCGATGAGCACATCGGAGATTCCCATGTGCCGTGCGAGGTCGATGATGATGTCACGCTCGATGCGTGTCACTTCGCTTGGACAGCACATCACGCAAGACGTGTTGGTGAGATCTTTTTCGGTCAGATTCTCGACTTCCTTCAATACGTAGGTAAGTAATTCCTTGGCCGCTTTCATGTCACTGATCACACCGTTTTTGAGTGGTTTGATGACACTGATTTTATCATGTACCTTGCCGAGCATGTTGTGGGCCGCCTTGCCGGCGGCGACGATCTGGCCGCTTTCACGGTCGAACGCGATGACGCTCGGTTGATTGAAAATGATGCCTTTCTTCTCGAGGAACACCAGGAGATTCGCGGTGCCCAGGTCAATTCCGAGTCCTAATTTGTCTGCCATGTCATGTCCTCCTAAAATTCCCCAAAGTAGTGTTTCTTATCAATCTTCAAGAGTTTTTTCGTACCATCCACGACATCGGTGAGCGGGGTGTTCGAGATGTGGACCTTGACCTTGGTAACGTCTTCGAAGAATTCTTTGATGCCTTTGATCTTGGCGCCACCACCGGTGACGATGATGCCGTTGTCGACCAGATCTCCGGCCAGCTCCGGCGGAGTAGCTTCCAGGGTGGCGATCAGCGTTGCTTTGATGGCCTCGAAGGCATCGAGTAGAATCTTGCGGATTTCCTTGGTGTTAAGAACGACCTGCTTGGGGAGACCGCTGACGAGATCGCGACCCATTACCGGGAAGGTTATGTCGTTGCCTTCTTCGTCCTTGGGATATTCGCCAGTTAATGAAGCAAGGGCGATTTTGGCTTTTTCAGCAGTTTGCGGTCCAATCTCCAACTTGTGTTTCTCTTTGACGTAATCGGTGATCTGCTTGTCAAAGTAATCACCAGCAATCTTGATGCTTTTGGACAGCACGACATCACCCAATGACAGGACGCCGAAGTCGGTGGTTCCGCCGCCGAGGTCGACGACGAGATGTCCGCTTGCGGTGTAGATGTCGACACCGCTACCGATGGCGGCAGCCTTGATTTCCTCGTCGATCCGCGTATCGGCAATGCCTAGTTCCTGGCCGAGTTGCAGGATGGCGGCCTTCTCGGTTTCGGTGATTTCCGAGGGAATGCAGATCAACAATTTGTTAATCTGTTCGGTCGCATTGACGAACAGTTTCTCGAAGGTGAACATCAAGATCTCGCGTATCATGCTGACATCGCTGATGACTCCTCCTTGAAGCGGTTTCACCACTTCAACCTTGTCGTGAACCTTGCCGACGAGTTCGGCGGCTTCGAATCCGACGCTGACGACTTGCTTGGTCGCTTTGTCAACCGCTATGTACGATGGTTCATTGAAAATCGTACCGCGGCCTTCGACATAGATCAGCAGATTCGAGGTGCCCAGATCCACCCCAACGTTGAACGAACCTTTTGGTTTGTCACTCATAAAATCCTCCTTTGTGAGATATTGCACAAATAAACAATAGAAAAACGCCCTGGCAACCAGGGCGTTTCGCAATCACAATATTTGTTATATCAAAAGAAAGTCTCGGCCAAACCAAACACTTTCCCCCATAAATATTGCGGCCCGGCTGGCATAGCGTCATGCGCCTTAGCTCCGTGGCTTTGCGTCTACGCGTTTCCGCGTATTTGCCCTTGGAATATTTATTTGCACGGTACCAATCTACCACAGGCGAGAGCAAACAAAAAGGTCATATATGACCCTTTCGTCTTACAGGATTGCCTGGTCGAGCCAGTTCTTGATGTAGTCAAACGTCTGCTGTTTGTCGATCTCATTGAGCACCTCGTGGCGTGCTCCGTCAATCAGTTTCAGCGTCAATTGAGTGAACCCGTGTCCGCCGTAAGTACGGTATAGTTCCTCGACACCGTCGCCGTTTCCTCCCACTGGGTCAGCCGAACCGGATATGAACAAAATCGGGATGTCCTTGGTCAGCAGGATAAAATCGGACTTGTTGATGGCGACGATGCTGCGAAAGAACTCACGATAAAACATCGGCGTGTAGGCATACCCGCACAACGGGTCCTTGATGTAGGCGTCGACAACCGCTTCATCCCTCGTCAGCCAGTCGAATTTGGTACGCGGCGATTCCAGATCTTTGAGCAGCGGCTTGTTCAGCTGTTCGGCCAGAAATGCATTCGGTTTGCGCTTGGATGAGAATAGACCTACCACACCGGCGAGCAGTCGTGGCAACATCGCTCCGAACGTGGTGTAACGCGGCAGCGTACCGCTGAGTATGGCCGCTTTGGCGGCCAATGGATTGCGGCTTAGATACCCGCGAGCAATGATGCTGCCCATCGAATGTCCGAAAATGACGAGTTTCTTGCCGGGATGATCCTTGTGGATTTTACGCGTAACGAAATAACAATCATCCAACACGTCATCCCAACGGTCGTTGCGATCGAAGATGCCAACTTGTGTTTCGTCAATCACACTTTGTCCATGCTTGCGATGATCGTGCGCATACACCGCATATCCTTGTTCGGCAAGGTATGTCATGAACGGCAGATACCGTTCCTTGTGTTCGCCCATGCCATGAAAGATCTGAACGATGGCCTTGGGATCCTTCTTCGGTTCCACCTTGACACAATCCAGATCGATGCGGTGTTTCCCTCCTACTTTGAAGCGTATCGGTTCCATGTCCTTCCTCCTTTTATTCAATGACGCACTTGATGGCGTCGATGATTCCTTCCAGTATGCGATCGAGCGGTAAGCTGAACGCATCCGCGGGTTTGTCCTGTTCGTCCATGTATGGCACATGAATGAACCCGGCAACCGCGTTCGAGCCCACTTGATCCAGATGATGCATGACGTGATAGAACAGGTTGTTGCAGACGTACAGCCCAGCCGAGTTGCTGATTGCCACGGGAATGTTCTTGTCTTGTAAGCGTTGCTCGATTCGACGCAGCGGCAGACGACTGAAGTAGGCGTCTGGCGCACCCGCTATGATGGGCGTGTCGTGCGGTTGGTTGCCGACGTTGTCCGGCGCCGATGCGTCTTTCAGATTGATGGCGACCCGCTCCGGCGTGATTGCCCTCCGACCAGCGGCAAGTCCCAACATCAGAATCGCATCGGGTTTGTGCTTGTTGACATGTTCCAGCAACACATCGAAACACTCATCGAAAATGACCGGCAGTTCGATCTTGATCAGGGGATGGCCGTGAATGCTTTTTGGCAAGAGCCCCAACAACTCCTTGGTCGGATTCGATTCATGATTCATGAAACGGCCGAATCCGGTAATCATGATGTTCATCGTCTCACCCGCTTTCCTAATTCGATTATATCATTTACCACATAAAAAGTGAACAACTATCCGTTGTCCACCTGTGTTTTGACAATCTTGACAAGTGCTTGCGTCGAACGCGCCAGCATCGTGTCGTGAACCGATGGTTTTCCGGTGATGTCGATGACCTCCGATTCGTTGATGTACTTCAGAATTTTATAGGGTGCATGTTTGAACAGGACGATCCGGTTGGTGCGTTTGTTGAAAGCGCGAAGGTCGATCATCCGACTGGAAGTCGTTTGAAATCGAATGCCCTTGAGATTTCCCGACTTGATGTTCCAGATGTGCTTGGAGTTGACGGTCACGAGATGGCGGTGCGAAACAGGCAGCACCAATACATGAAAGACCCGCTCGCCACAGTCGATGCGGTAAGTGTAATCCTTCAGCCGTCCCTTGCTTATGGTGCAACCGGATAACCGTTTTTGCAGTTCGCGATAGCGCATGTCATCACCACTCTTTCGTTTCCACTATATCAAACATTCGCCCTGATGGCAAAGAAAAAAACACCGCCATCGGCAGTGTCAGCACATTCCATTCAACTTGCAGATGTCGATGATGTACTTCTTGTGGCTTACGAAAATGACGATTGCCTCCTTGAGCAACTGGTACTCACCTTTGTGAAGGTAGTAGCCATTGTGTGCAAGGTTCTCGACGAATCCCTTTTTCAGTTCTTCGTAGGACACGCCCTGGACATGTTCGAGCGGCGTCTTGCCGTCTTCATCGAAGTAGTAGTCCCAGGTATACGTCTTTTCATCATCGCTATACTTCAGTTCCAGACAATCCTGTTCGCTGTCGAATCCCTGGATGATCTTGTACTGGATCTGACCGCGATCCTTGTAGCGTAAACTGTCGACGATCATACGATTTTTCATAACAACACATCCTCTCTGCTTGTATTCATTATACTATAGAACAATGGTAAAAGACCAGCAATTGATATCATTTTTGCAAGGCTGTCAAAAACGCCTTTAGATCCTCCCCATCAATCGTGAGTTGTCCCAGTTCGGCATGTTTGGTATCACCTTGGATGCCGTGAAAATCCGACCCACCGGTCACGATCCAGCCACGCTCTGCGGCAATGGTGCGATAGTAGTGTTCGTGATTGTCCTGATTGCGAACATAGCGAGCCTCAATGCCGTCGAACGCATACGCCAGAACCTTATCGTGAATCGTGTCCTTCAGCAACGTCGGATGGGCGAGCACGACCAGACAATTGTGACGACGCAACAAATCGATGCCATCTTGAACAGGCAGTTCCACGGACGGAACATATGCTTTGCAGTCGTTGCCGATGAACCGCTCGAATACATCATCATGATCATATTCAGGATACGCATCGACAATCGCCTTGGCGATGTGTGGCCGAGCGATGATGCCGCGGGCATGGCCGGCAACCGCATCGTAGCTGATCTTGATGTCAAAGTGGGTGTCAAGAAGCTCGATCATCCTACGAGCGCGATGTTCGCGTTTCTGGCGAATGTCACGGAAGTATCGGAGAAGCGATTCCGACTGGTACGATCGATCCGTGAAATATCCCAACACATGAACGCTTCGTCCGTCTTCCAACGTGGACAATTCCACGCCGGGAATGAAACGAATGTTGCGCTGTTGGGCATAGGCAATGGTATCTTCGACATCACCGACGGTGTCATGGTCGGTGATGCTGATGACGTCCACACCGCGTTCGGCGGCGAGATCCACCAGCTCACGGGTCGTCAAACGACCATCGCTGTGTGTGGAATGCATGTGCAAATCGGCTTTCATGTTACCCACCTCAAATCATACATAATTATATCAAAAGAGACCCCGAAAGCCAATCATATGGTATAATTATTGTAACTGCAAACTAGGAGGCATGCCATGAATCTACTCGTGATGAACATTCCCGACATGCAAGACGCCATGAATAAGGGAACTTTGTCGTCGTATGATATAACGAAGTTCTATCTGGATCGGATCGTCCGCATCGACAACGGCGATCCCAACTACAACAGTGTGTTCGAGGTCAACCCCGACGCTCTGTTTCTGGCCCGACAGCGAGATGCGGAACGCAAACGTGGCACCATACGTTCCGCGATTCACGGCATCCCCGTCTTGCTCAAGGACAACATCAATACCGGTGACAAGACACGTACAACCGCAGGCGCCAACATTCTCAAGGACCATTTTGCCAAGGAGGATGCGTATCTTGTCAAGACCCTGCGCGAACAGGGCGCGGTGATTTTGGGCAAGACCAATCTGACCGAACTTGCCTGTTTCAAATCATTCAATACCGTCAATGGATTCTCCAGTCTGGCTGGCTATGTGCTTTGTCCCTGGAACACCGACGAGGATCCTTCCGGCAGTTCCACGGGAAGCGCCGTTGCCGTGAGTCTCCGATTGGCTCCGCTTGCCATCGGCACGGAAACCGGAGGGTCGATCATGTCGCCGTCCATGAAGAACGGAGTCGTCGGGATCAAGCCGACGATCGGACACGTGTCACGCCGCGGCATCGTCCCGATTTCATCCACCCTCGACACGGCCGGTCCGATGGCAACCAACGTTACCGACGCCGCCCTTCTGCTTGGCGCCATCCGCGCCAATGATCCGCTCGATCCGGTCACCAACATCAAGGACCCCAAGCCCATCGATTATGCCGTGCATCTCAAACAAGACGGTCTTACCGGCAAGCGGATCGGCATCGATCGCAGCAAATTCGATGAGTTGTCGGATCAACGGAAGGCCGCGTTCGAGCAAGTTCTCACAATCTTCAAAGACCAGGGCGCGACTCTGATCGAGGATCTCGACATCCAACAGACCAAACAAATCTATCATGTGATGAAATATGAGTTCAAACGAACCATCAATGCATATCTGGCTGAGGAAGGGCTCCCCATCACCCTCGCGGACATCGTCGATTACAATCATCGTGACGAACAGGCGAATTTGAAATATGGCCAAGCCGTTCTTCTCGACGTGCTCAACCATACATCCGGCCAACTGAACGAGGTCGAATATCTGGATGCACTGGACGAACGCGACAAGGCTACAGCAGCACTGAATGACGTGTTCGAGAAGCATCAGCTCGACATGATCTACTTTGCCAGTTACACCTCACTCGGGCCACATTGCGGCTATCCCACATTGAGCATGCCGATCGGCCTGGATGAAGACGGGATGCCGATCGGCACTTACTTTCTCGCGCGGCACGAGCGGGAAGACCAGTTGATTGAAATCGCGTACGCGCTCGAGCAACAATTGAATCTTACTTTTGACCCGCTAACAAAAACACACAACGGCAAGTAGCCGTTGTGTGTATTTTTTTAAAACCAGAGCGTTACGACGAACTGCAAGAGGCCAATCAATGCCCCCAAGAACAGTCCGATGATTTCGACGAACCGCAATTCCCGATTCATCAACCCGAAGATGATCCGTTCAAACTCGACGAAGTCGAGCGCATCAATGCGTTCTTTGACAATCGCGTGAATGTCGAGATTGTCCATTCCTTCACTCTTGAGTTTATCGATGAGATCATCGAGAATCTGATCGCCTTCCCGGTCGAGCAGACGGCGCACCATGGCTTGCGGATCATCCCCCATGAACATGCGGAACATCGGTGGCACCATCGTGGTGATCTTTTCCACGAGCGTGTTCTTGATGAGGATTTTGTACTCTTCGAGTCGCTCGGGATTGAGAATCTTGTCGAGGATGACATCCTTGCTCAACAATTCGCGCTCGATCGTATCGGCGAGAGAAATCGCCATCTGATCTTTTCGTTTGGGGAACACCCCTTGCAACGTGAAAAACCCGAGACGAACCGGATTGACGGGTCGAAACAGCATCTTGATGGCGACTTTGTTGGTGATGTATCCGATGAGACCACCGATGACAATCAGCAGAATCAGACGAACGAGTTGATCGGTCATGGTATCACTTCCTGAGGTCAGAACTTGGTGCGGTCGGCGTCGTTCAGGAACGCCTGCATTTCATAGTGGTATCCTTCGTAATCCTGAAAGAAAAACGAGCGAAGCGGAATCCGCTCGATGGTCTTCGGTGCGGTCAGGCCCGGTGGGTGGAGCGCCTTCACGCGTTCGTATTCGGCATCGAGATTGGCCACATTGATGCTGATCAGGACCCCACCTTTGTTGCGGGTGTCAATCGATGCGTCACGTTCCTTGACGATGCCGAGAAACGCCTTGTCATGAATCCGGTAGATGCGGGCAAATCCCTGATCCATCACAAGATCGACGGCAAGCACGTCTTCGACGAAGCGAATCGCTCGATCGAAGTCGTGGTAATACAGAAACGTTATCTGTGAAGTGTAGCGGTCGGGCACTATTTGCGGTGCGATCCGTCGCAGAACGGTTTGTTGCCGCTTTGCTTGCAAACGCAGAGAGCTTTTTTGCCTGGTTCTTCGACAACGATCTTGACCGGCGAGAACTCGCCTTTTTGTTTGTGACTGCCGTCGCAGAACGGTTGGTTCTTGCTTTCACCACAGGCACACCAATAGTAGGTTTTGCCAGCTTCAAGGTCGGCAACGATCGGTCCGTTTCCAGCGCGTTTCGGTTCCATGATATCATCTCCTTTACGTCCATTATAACACAAACACAAAAAAAGACGACGGATCATTTGTCGTCTTTTCGGCGTTTATAATTCTTATTTTTAGCCTTGTCGATGTACATGCTGTTGTCGGCTCTGGTGAGCATCGTCTCGACGGTCTCGTTCAGTTCGTCCTTGCTGGAGCTGATGCCGAGACTGAACCGCGCGTTCTTGATGTAGTCGTTTTTGGATTCGCTCATCAAATCATAGATTCTGTTGCGATAGCGTTCGATTTCTTCGGGAATGATGTTTTCACTGACGATTAGAAATTCATCGCCACCATAGCGACAGACAATGTCCCCTTTGAATACGAAGCGTGTCAGGATCTGCGCCATCTCGATGAGCGCCATGTCCCCGGCATGATGACCGTAGGTGTCGTTGAGTTCTTTGAAGTCGTCCATGTCAATCATCAGTACGACGTAATCTTTCTGCTTGATGATCAAGGACCTCAGATAATCCTCGGCCCGACTGCGTGTAAAGACACCGGTGAGATAATCGATGGTTCCGCTTGTCGTTTCAAACAACAGATAGGAAAACACGACGGCAAGCGCGGTCGACGGCCAAATCAAGAGCAAACCGAGATTGGTGAGTTGGATGAAACTGCCCACCAAGGGGAGAACCAGAAACAGCAAGACCCCATACAGGAAGTTCGTCGTCAGCTGCTTGCGATTGCGGAAGACCAACACGACCACGTAGAAATAGATCAGATAGATCATGATCGCTCCCGTCCAAATCCCCGGCTCCCGAGCATACACATTGTCGGCGTCGATGGTAAACAGAACCGGAAAAAACAAGTTCAACGATGCCAACATGATCGTGATGAACAACGGGGCGAAGTAGATGTATGCCTGTTCGGCAAGGCGTTTGCGATCACCGAACATCATGTAGTCGATGTAGGTGGCCCATAACGAGGCAACCAACACCGACAGCATCGTGAACAGCGTATTGAACGTCCAGTTCAAGCGCATGTTCCAGACACCGGGGCGTCCATCAAAGGCCCAACTGAGCATCTCCAACAACAGCATCAGCATCGTCGCCATAATCAAATAACGGAACAGTCGTCCCTTCAATGTGTAAAGCTCCTGTTTGACGTAGATGACAATCAACAGCATCGCAAGCAGAATCAGAGCAAAGATCTCGAGGTCATAAAACAACAGATCTCTCATCGGCCCACCTCCTTCAGGCAGCAAGTCGTTTGTTGCGGTAGTACAGCATCAAATCAATGAACACCATCGTGAAGTTGATGGCATAAAGCGTGAATACCAAATCCATGTTGTAAAATATCTTGTGCAGCATCCCGAACAGATATCCGGTCATAATGATGTACAGGAAGGTGACACTCTTTCCTTCGATGCTTTTGCTGCGGATGCTCTTCCAAATCGAGGTTGGCCAGGCGAATCCGAAACAAATCAGCATGAATGCTTCAAATATGCTCATGGGACGTCTCCTAATACTTGTCCTGAATGGCGCGCAGGAACGAGGTGATGTATTGATCGATGACGATGACGTAGTGCTTGTCGCCGACGTTGATGTTGAACTCTCGGCGCAACGTGATGATCGGCACTTTGATGTCGGCGAAGTCGAAGACGGCTTCGAATTCGCCGGTAAGAATCAGTTGTTTGTTCTTGTATGTAACCGTACCTTTACCGAGTTTGGTTCGCCGGAAGGTGTGGTCGTCATACAGATACGTCACGCATGGCGATGCGATCTCATGGTTGAGGATGTCGCGATCAAACTGGCGTTGCCAATGATCCCAATCGACGGTGTTGTCGAAACGGAAGCCATGGATGAAACCGTAATCGTCGATGTTGCCTTCGGCACCACAGGCGTTGCAACGGATGGTTCGCAGATGGGTCTCCAAAGTGCCGAACGACTCGCATTCGGGACAGACGTAGAGAATGTTTTCAATGCCTTCGGCCAGATCCTTGCCGGGATGTGGCACCATGACACGGCGTTGATACTCGTAGTCATTATGGTAGAGTTCCTCATTGACAATGTCGTTGATTTGCTCGATTGTGAGATCCTTGAGTCGTTCTTTGGGGATCGCAACCTTGTAGTTGAGCGTGGCTCGACGATTCTTGCGTTTGCCGGTCGCCCAGCGCGGTTTCGAGAGATATCCACCCTCGACCTTGACGGTGACGACATCGATCTTCAGTTTCTTGATCAGTTTCATCGTGGCCGCTTCGATGTAGGTCGTTTCGCCGTTGAACGTGGTGTTGCCTTCGGGGAAGATAGCGACCGGATAGCCACGCTTGACGGCGCCAATCAGTTCTCTTGCGGTGCGGATGTCACTGGCGTTCTTGGTCTTGGGGATGGCATGGGCGATCTGCGTCAGCAGCAGTTTCGTCGGTTGCTTGATGAATAAATTGTGCGACGCGACGATGAACGGGACCTTTTTCAGTGGGAGCGGAACATGGACCACGTCAAATAAGAACGTGTGATTGGCAATCAGGACGTACGGTTCTTTGCGCTTGGGATCAAAGGTTTCGTGGAACACATAACTGGTCTTCATGTCGAGTTTCATCCAAACGCGGACCAGCGGTTTCAGCAAGGTCATCAGAAAGTCCTGGCGTCGGTCTTTTCGGGTTGGTTTCATGGTCGTCTCCCATCGGTGTGACATGTGCTATAGAAAAATTGTATCACAGTTCAGTCTGTTTGACCATAGTAAGAGTCGATTGCCTTGCGGTGATCGACGGCGTCGATAGGCGGCAAATCTTCGTATGCGAAATATTTGAGATCGAGCGTTTCCACACCGTCAATCGTCAGTTCGCCATCCTTGATCCGTCCCACATACACCTGACAGATGATCTGTGCCTGGTCGCCATTGGGCCACTCTTTGCTGGGGTTGATGAACGGACCGAGATCTTGAATCAAATCAACAAGCAGGCCCGTTTCCTCATGGACTTCACGGCGGCAGGTGTCTTCCAGTGTCTCACCCAGTTCCATGATACCGCCGGGCAAACTCCAGAAATGATCATCGCCACGCAGTTGAAGGAGAATCCGATTCTCGCCGTCGGGGATGATGCAGGCGGCGGCGTTCATGATGATCTTGTTCGTACCGACCATGGCACGAATGTAGGACACATAATCCATGACGGACCTCCTCACAGTTTCAGTTCGAGATGTATGTCGTTGGGTTCCTGTTCGTAAAACGAGGGAATCGGCGTAGTCGGACGACAACCTTGTTGACGATAAAAACGTTGGGTGTTGACATCGGGATGAGCACTGATGTATAGCCTGTCTGCATGCCGACGTCTCGCTTCGGCAACAATTCGCGCGAACAAGGTTTGTCCGACGCCCTTGCCGCGAGCGGGTTCGGACACATGACAAAGTGGCATGTTCATTGTATGCTGCGGATACCAGGTCGGATCCAGACTGGCGAAACCGACGACTGCGTCGCCTTCGTACGCCACAGTAACGTATCCACCTTGGTTCAGCATAGTCCGCATTTCGTTTTCAATGGTTGTCAGTTTCGACGCATCCCAGTCGTGAACGTATGTGAGCGGTTGCTCGAAGATGGTACCATCCTGATGAACGGCAATCGCATGGATTTCCTGACGGCGACGATAGCCGCTCAGAAAACCCGGTTGCAGATCGTCCATAGTGGCATCGACAAAACGGATATCAGTCATGGATCTGATGTACGAACTGCTGCAGCAGAATGATTGTCTTGGCGTCCGTGATCTGTCCCTTACGAAGCAGCTCTCCCGCTTCTTCGCGGGTGACATGGAACACCTCGATGAACTCGTCGTCATCGCCGCTTTCGGGGTTCTCCAACGGACAGCAGTCCCGTGCCAGATAAAGCTCGATCAGCTCGTTGCTGTAACCGAGACAGCTGTGCATGTCCATCACCTTGACGATGTCGTCCGACGCATGTCCGGTCTCTTCTTCCAGTTCGCGGCGTACGCATTCGAAGCCGTCTTCACCGATGACATCCTTCTTGCCGGCCGGCACTTCAATCGTAATCGAACGGATTGGATAGCGATACTGACGAATCAGAATCGCCCGGTTGTCACTGGTGATCGGCAATACCGCCGCGGCTCCGGGATGATCGATCCAGATCCGCTTGCTGGTCTTTCCGTCGGGCAGGCGAACGTCATCTTCATGGAGTTCCATGAAGAAGCATTCGTATTTCTTGGTGCTGCTTAAGGTAGTTTCTTTCATGCATATCACACTCACATTCAAATCCATTATACACCATCCATCGGGCAAAAAAAATATCGCTTCCGAGAAACGATAATTTTTATAGAAGACTGAGCAGGAGAATCCAGATCGGCGGAATGAAGATTGCCGGCAGGAGATCGCCCACACGAATGTGTTTCAACTCGAGAATGTTGATGCCGATGCCCATGATGATGACACTGCCGACGGCACTCATCTCATTGATCAGTTCATCGGTCAGATATGGTTCGATGCGGATTCCCAGCAATACAATCGCTCCTTGATACAGCAATACGGGAATGCTGGAAAAGATGACGCCCCAACCGACGGTGGCCGTGAAGATGACAGCCGTCACTCCGTCAAGAATCGATTTGATGTAGAGGGTCGTATTGTCTCCGGCCACACCGGCTTCGATGCTTCCAACAACGGCCATCGCGCCCACGCAGTATACCAACGATGCAAGTACGAATCCCTTGGCGAAGCCGCCTTCTTGCTTGCTGAATCTCCGTTCGATGCGCTGACCCAGACGATCGAGACGATCTTCGATGCCGATCAGTGCTCCGATGATGCCTCCGATGACCAGACTCATCACCATCAGCAATATGTTCTCCGTGGCGATCGCACCGGCGATGCCGATGATCACGACGGCCAGACCGATGCCCTGCATGACGACACGCTTGATGTTTTCACTGAGTCCGTGTTTCAACAACAAACCAATCAACCCACCGACAATGATTGCGGCTACGTTGACAATGACGCCGATCATCTCAGTTCACCTTGTGGCAGGACGCATGCAGATCCTGGATCAACATCGTACCGGCGACTTTGTCATGGATGGTCATGCGATGATCGTCCGCATGCATCAAGT
Source organism: uncultured Mycoplasmatota bacterium (assembly GCA_913062645.1). Lineage (GTDB taxonomy): Bacteria > Bacillota_I > Bacilli_A > Izemoplasmatales > Izemoplasmataceae > Xianfuyuplasma. The sequence goes on along the minus strand of CAJXVW010000001.1, from coordinate 288,298 downwards.
AGACCGACAGCACAACGACGAGCGCCCACAGCAAATACGATATGGTGGTTTGCATCAGAATGTCACAGATCAGCGTTATTGCAATGAATATCGCCGCCCGAAGAGCATAGTTGGACACGACCGCGCTGCGACCATCGCGACGTATCATCCGAATCTGCGCGAAATATCGACCGATCGTCTTGCCATTGCTGGAGGCGGGAATGACAACATCAACCAGCAGATAAATGATGGTTTTATAAGCGAAGATCATCCAAACCATCCACCACTCCGGCTCAACCAGACCACTGCGAAAATCAGCGGTGTAAAACACCATCGGCAACAGCAAAAACGCGATGATCGATGCGTCGATGAAAACCGCCAGATAACGTCGCTTGGGTGACGCCAAAACCGTAAACAAGGCATGCTGCATGGGATGTCCCCCCTTTAATCGAGATTATACCACAAAACACTTTGATTGTGAAAGTCGTTTTTTCCTAGTATAATAATTGCATAGGAGGGATTCCCTTATGGACATCAAACGAGGCAAAGGCAAGTTCTACATCGGTGCGTCGGAAACCGACTTCACCGCCCACATCACCTTCAAGAACGGTGGCAACAACGTGATCATCGTCGACCACACATTCGTCGATCCGTCGTTGCGCGGCCAGGGCATCGCCGCGAAGCTGATGCAACGCGTCATCGACATGGCTCGTGAAGAGAACTTGAAGATCGTTCCGGTTTGTTCGTACGCCGTTGCGGCGTTCAAACGCAATCCGGACTTTCAAGACGTATTGCACAAAACATCATGAACGAGTATCTGTACAAGCTGACCTTGCGGTCCGACTTGTACGATCCGACCAATTGGACCGATCGTGAGAACGACATCGTCCAGTTGCATTTTCGACATCTGCAGGATTTGCTTGCGCAGGACATCTTGATTCTCGCCGGCAAAACCGCCGGTCTCGACCCAAATGGTCTCGGGATCGTCATCTTCAAAGCCCTCGACATGGAACAGGCGACGATCATCATGAATCAGGACCCCGCGATACAGGCCGGCATCATGCAAGGGGCCTTGTTCGCTTACAACGTCGCTCTGTACAATCCGACATATAAAAAGGAATGACACGGTCATTCCTTTTTTTGATTATTTTTTGAATCGTGCGAACTGCTGCATGCCGGCTTTGAACGGGGGAACATGATGTCCCTCGATCAGCGGCAATGCGTAATCGATGAACTCTTGCGTGACGCCATTGCCGTCTTCGTTGATCATGCTTTCGGGGATGTTGCGTTCGACGTTGGCGATTTCACTGAGCGGGTGTTTTCCATACTTGACTTTGTATTCATCGCCTTTGATGCGGTTGATCGTAACCATCAGGCCGTGTTCGCCCTTGAGTGCGAGCTGTACGGCGCGACGTCCGACCTCGATTGCCTCCTCGACATCCACCTTGCTCTGCAGGTGACTGGCAGCGCGCTGGGTCGTACCCAGTTCGATGGTGCGTGAGGAAATCCGCATTTCGCTGTTCAGAATGTTCGACAGTTTGGAACTGACACCACCGAGTTGGAAGTGTCCGAACGCATCTTTGAGACCGCTCGAGGAGCCGATCAGAATACCCTCTTCATTGACGAGTCCTTCGCTGACAGCGACCAGACATTGGTGGCTGGCACCATAGACACGACGAACATCGGATTTGAACTTTTCAATTGAGAACGGTACTTCCGGCAGGTAAATCAGATCCGGACCGAAGCCCGAGAGATTGGCGAGACTCGCTGCGGCCGTCAACCAGCCGGCATGTCGTCCCATGATCTCCACGATCGTGACTTTCCCTTTGGGATACGCCAACATGTCGTAGGCGACTTCCTGCATCGTATTGGCGACGTATTTGGCAGCACTGCCGAATCCTGGCGTATGGTCGGTGTACGGCAGATCGTTGTCGATCGTCTTGGGAACACCGATGACACGAATGTCGTAATCGACATGCTTCATGTACTCGGCGATCTTGTAGCAGGTGTCCATCGAATCGTTGCCGCCATTGTACAAGAAATACCGGATGTTGTATTTGCGGAAGATATAGAGAAGACGGATGTAGTCGGTTTCGTCTTCTTTGAAATCAACGATTTTGTAACGCACCGAACCGAACGCGCTACCGGGGGTGTGTTTGAGAAACTCAATCTGTTCCTTGTCCTGGATGCTCATCGCGAAGAAATCTTCGTTGAGCGCTCCTTGAATGCCGTGCTGCATGCAGTAGACCTCTTCGATCAGATCACTGTTTTTCAGCGCTTCGGTAATGACACCGTAGGCCGATGCGTTGATGACGCTCGTCGGTCCGCCGCTTTGTCCATACAGCAAGTTGCCTTTCAGTTTGCTCATGATATCACTCCTAAAAAAACTCTACACTACCATCTTATCACAAAGTGATAAAAATGAAATAGAAAAAACAAAAATCAAGCAACCGTTTTCGATTGCTTGAAGGCTGGGTGAGCGGGGTCGTTCAGAATCCACTGATGAAAGGTCTTTGCGGTTCTGTCAACCATGGGTTGATGATGGTCGTGGATCATATCGCATTTAGGTATCGATATTGCGTTACATCATTCAAAGAACACTTGATTGTCACGAATTGCCGTGATTGTCGCCAGTGAGTGAACAGGAATTCCTTTGTCCGTCAGCACTTTGCGACCATCCAGGAATCGTTTTTCAATCACAATGCCGGCTCCCTCGATCGTCGCCCCGGCTTGCTCGACGATCGAAACGAGCGCGTTGAGCGCACTGCCGGTGGCCAAAAAGTCGTCAACGATCAGGACCCGATCGGTTGATTGGATGAACTCGGAATCGACGATGATCGTGGTGTCTTCTTCCTTGGTGAAGGATATTGCCTTCGCACTGTAGACATTGTTGCCGGTAATCAGACTCTCGCGTTTGCGGGCGAAGATGATGGGGATGTGATCGAGCTGAAAAGCGGTTGCCACGGCAAACGCGATGCCACTGGATTCGATGGTCAGAATCTTGGTCGCATCGGGAAACAGTTCGGCGAACCGATGACCGATTTCATACACCAGTTCGGTGTCGAGCATGTGGTTGATGAAATGATCGACCTTGACAATGCGGTTGTCGATCACATAGGCTTCGGCTTGAATCTTGTCAATCAGTCGCTGCATGTCACTGGTACTTCGCCGAATTGAACCGACTGATCTCATTGAGACGTCGTTCCACGGACTCGATGCAGTTGTCGATGTTGAAGAACACGAATGTCCGAACCACGCCATGCGGCATCGGGCGGACCGTAATGTGGCATTTCTCGAGTTCCCCGTAGCGGTACTTGTCGAGCGCTTTGCGCCGGAACTCTCCGAACGAAACGAACAGATCCTCATTGATGTCGAGAACGACTTCCTTGTTGGTTGCCATCGCGTTCAACGCTTTGAACACGATCGCGTCATCAGCCAGAATGAGAATGCCCAGTTCACCTTGGAACGTCACATCGAGATACGGCAAGTTGATGTCGATCTTGCGACGCTTGCGGTCGGCCCCTGCTTCGGTGAGCCGCAGCAGTCCGTACACCAACAAGAACAGGATGATGAATCCGCCGATGCCCAGCCCGAATGCCAGCCCGGCACCGCCACCAAGTCCCAACAGGAACAACAAGATCCCGGTCAGTATGCTGGCGAACAGCGCCATGCGGAGATCCAATTGTTTCTTGGCTTGCACGTAATGCTCATAATCCACAAATCTCATGTGATCACCTCTTCTATATGTTTCGTTTGTCACGCGACAATCGATTTTGCCCAGATTGCGGCATCTTCAACTGCGTCATCGGCCAGCGGTCCTTCGGAATCAAGAACAAAGAATGCACCGCTGTTCGGATGACAGGGAATGTGCTTTTTCGCTGCGATTTTTTCAAGGGTGTCATTGCTGTAGCCAAACCATTTTTCCATGCGCCTCAGCATCTTCGAATCGACCTTCTCGATGTCAATGCGGGTATCGAAGAACGCAATCTTCGCTACCTGATCCTTCGTCAATCGTTTGACAAAGTCCTTGATTGGCTTGGTTGGTTGAAATGCCCGTGTCGGTGAACCGACGACGATGACGTCATACGAACCCTCCAATGCCGTTTCTTCGACGTGACTCAGTGTCACATCTTCTCCCAGCGCATCAGCAATCGTGCTGGCGATTTTTTTGGTGTTGCCGAACACCGAATCGTATACCACGAGTATTCGCATCGTATCACTCCTTATGTTCATTATACCCAATAAAAAAAGGACTTTCATCCTTTTTCTAAAAATCTTGTATGCGTCACATCAATGCCGATTGCTCCTAGTGGTGCGGTGACGAGAATGCTGAATACCGCAAGCGCCAGAATCAGATCGCCGCCAGGAACACCGAGCGTCAACGGAATGGCGCCAATGGCAGCTTGAACGGTAGCTTTGGGAAGATACGAAAGCCCCGCGAACAACCGTTCATTGGATTCCAGATTGGTTCCAATCAAACAGAGCTGGACACCACCGAAGCGGAACGTCAAGGCGACCGCAAGCAACAAGAGCGCCAACGGTCCCGCCGCCAATGCGACATGAACGTCGACGGCGGCCCCGACAAGTACAAACAACACCAACTCGGCAAACACCCAGACACGGGAAAACTTCTCCCGCAAACGGAGCGCGCGTTCTTCCGAACGATTCAGGAACGTGATGCCGATGACCATCACGGCGAGCAACGCCGAGAACGGAAGGACATCATTGACACGTGGTTCACCGACGATGACAAACAACGACACGGCAAGTAAAATCATCACCTTGATCGTATCGCGCACGCGGAAGACACGGAAGAACCACGACAACAACAATCCGATGAGAATCCCGGCGAGAATGCCCATCAATACGGCAAGCGGAACCAGCAGGAACGAGCCCAAGGCAAGATCACCACTCTGATACATGCTGATCAACGAGGTGAAAATGACGATCACAAAAATGTCATCGACGCTCGCTGAAGCCATGATCAGATGGGGGATTCGTTTGGCCTTGCCATACCCTTCTTCCATCAGTCGGATCATCTTGGGAACGACGACAGCAGGGGACACAGCGGCAAGCACGCTACCGAGAATCGCCGCTTCAAAATACCCGATGTCAAACAGCAACGGAGCGAGCAGAATCACCGCGGCCAGTTCCAAGGTGGCAGGAATGAATGCCATCAGTATCGCCGGCCGGCCGATTTGCTTCAAGTCCTCGATGTCAAGTGACAACCCCGCCCGTAACAGGATCACAACCAAGGCGATCGTCCTGAGATCGGCGCTGATGTTCAAGATGTCGACACTGATCAAATCCAATGCGTAAGGTCCAAGCAACAAACCCGTCAGGATCATCCCCAAAAATCCTGGCAGTTTGAGTTTGACGAACAGTTCGCCCAAAATGAGTCCGATCGTGAATATGAGAGCTAGACTGAGCAGCATGTGCATTCCTCCTTGTATGAAAAAAGCCGAGACTCCACCCAAGTGGCAGACGTCATCAGCTTTCGCGGTTTTAGTATCGAATACTAAGGGAGAACATCATTCCCTACTCACCATTATACCGAAAGTCACCGCAATTGCAACTACTTTTCCGACTGGCGTCGCGCAAACTCGTCAATCGTGATTACTTCGATGCCGTGCGCTTCCAACAACCGAGTCGTGATCCCCTGTCCCGGTATGAGTCGTCCAGTAAACGATCCGTCGTAGACGGTTTGACTGCCGCAAGACGGACTGCGGGCTTGCAATATCGCTGTTTTGATGTGGTGTTTCTTCGCCAATGCAAGGGTTTGTTCGGCACCGCGATGAAACTGTGCAGTAACATCGGTACCATCCGCGGCGATCACTCGTGAACCAACCATTTCCGAGGGCACCCGCGGTATGGACAATCCACCGAGAACTTCCGGACAGACAGGTATTGCTTGACCGCTTTCATACAACGAACGGGCGAGGGAATGAAGATTGTTGCCACCATCGTACTTGACATTCTCACCAATCAGGCAGGCGCTAATCAGATACATGGTTCTGCTCCTTGCCGAACGACTTGAGAATGGTGCGATCATAGAACCCCATGATTGCACCGCCAAGCATCAAGGTCATCACCGTACCGATTCCAACGTCATGAATCTCGCCATCGATCAAACCGAACACGATGGCCACGAGAAATGCGCAGCCATATGCGACATAGGTCCCTCGCGCAACGTTCTTGAACACGTCTTCCTGCATGGTCTTCAAAAACACGTCCATCGGATGAACGGCCAGATTGACCTTGATGTGAAGCGCGATCGAGAACATCAGTATCAACAACCCCCCGAAGTTGATCGCAACCCGGATGAACAGACGCATCACACCGAAATCCGGTAGCACGCCAACGAAGAAATCGAGAACCCCGCTGAATCCCAGCAAAAACAACATCGACAACAACATCTCCAGCGGGACGAACCGCTTGCGGATGACAATCGAAACAACGTAAAAGACAACGCTCACCACGATGAACGCCATTCCCGGTGTGATGTCGAGGGCATAACTGACATTGGCAGCGCTGGTCCCCCACGCCGACATTCCGACATGGGTCCGAAACATAATCGCACTGCCCAATCCATTGCCGATGATGGCAACGATCAGATAAGGGATTTTCTTCATGTCTCTCACCTACTATTCATTGTACACAACAATCCGCAGGTTCACAACAACAAGCTCTCCATATCTTCGCGGCTCATCCTGTTCCCGAAACAAACGCTGATCAAAAAAAGGAGTCCGAGAGACTCCTTTTTCTTCATAAGGTGCGCAGATCTTCGACAAGACCGGTTTTTGATGTAGTTCGTTCATCTTTCTTTTTGATGATTCTGGCCGGCATGCCGGCGACCACGACTCCGGGAGGAACATCCTTGATGACGACCGCTCCGGCGGCGACCACACTGCCTCGTCCAACACGTACCCCTTCGAGAACCACGGCATTGGCGCCGATGACGACGTCGTCTTCGATGACAACCGGTGTCGCACTGGGTGGCTCAATGACGCCGGCCAAGACCGTACCGGCACCGATGTGACAGTTGTTGCCGACCATGGCTCGGCCGCCAAGTACGACGTTCATGTCGATCATCGTGTTCGCTCCGACGACGGCGCCGATGTTGATTGTGGCGTTCATCATGATCACGGCGTTGGCGCCGATCTCCACCTGATCGCGGATGATCGCGCCCGGTTCGATGCGGGCATTGATGTGGCGTGTGTCGAGTAGCGGAATCGCACTGTTGCGACGATCCTGTTCAATGACCAGATCGTTAATGCGATCCGCGTGGTGCGTCAAGACGGGTTCGATGTCGCGTTGATCGCCAAACACAATCTTGGAACGATCGGTGCCGAACACCGTGCAATTGGGAAACGTCACATCAGCAAGGTCCCCGTTCAAATACACCTTGAGCGGTGTCGTCTTGTTGGCGTTTTTGATGAATTGAATGATTTCGGTAGCGTTCATTTACTGATCCTCCTTGAGCATGTCCGTCATGGTGTAACGACCAGGACGTTGTCCGATCAGATAAGCCGCAGCGCGAATCGCACCCCGGGCGAACACATCGCGACTCAGGGCTTCATGGCGAACGGTGATGATTTCATCATCCAGGTGAAACCGCACTTCGTGAACGCCGACGACATTGCCGCCGCGAATCGAATGGACTCCGATTTCACCAGCTTCACGTTTCGCTTCGCCGTGACGGCCATGGACCTCAGGACCGCCTGTCTTCAGTTCATTTAGAATCATCTTGGCGGTGCCGCTCGGGGCATCGATTTTGTGTTTGTGGTGGGTTTCCACGAGTTCCACGTCGGCATCTGGTAACTGGTGGTGCAAGCGACGCACCGCATCCAGTAGAATTTGAACGCCGTAGGCCGTATTGGAGGTCTGCAGAATCGGTATCACTTCACTGGCGAGATCGATCTTTCGTTGCTGGTCGGCACTGTAGTTGGTGGTTGCCAAGACGCAGGGCAACTGGTGATTCAATACGTAGTGCAACAACTCCTCAATCCCATCGGGATGCGAGAAATCGATGATCACGTCGGCCGTACCGGCAAAGGCGGAGAACGACGTTGCATCCCCCTCCCCATTGACATCGATGATGCCCACAAGCTGATGGGATTCATCGGCCTCGATCAGTGTTGCGAGGCGTTTGCCCATCCGACCGTAACCACGGAGCAGCACGTTCATTGGAAGTACCTCCGATGGATGTCGTTCAGAATGGATTTGTTCTGACCGGACATCGGGTATAAGGGAAGACGATATCCACCGACCTCAAGTCCCATCATGTTCATCAATTCCTTGACGGGAATCGGATTGTTTTCGATGAACAGACTGTCAATCAGATCCAGATATTCCAGCTGAAGATGCGTGGCGGTTTTGACATCGCCCGCCAGATAGGCATGTACCATCTTGCTCATGACACCGGGAATGACGTTGGCGGCGACGCTGATCACGCCGGAACCACCAAGGGACAGTACCGGCAACACCACATCGTCATTGCCGCTGAACAACAAGAAGTCATCGGCCGTCGCCGCCGCAACGCGTGCGGCATAGGACAGGTTGCCGGATGCTTCCTTGATGCCGATGATGCGTTCGTGATGACTCAGTGTTCGAACCACTTCGATGGGCAGACTCTGACCGGTGCGTCCGGGAACATTGTACAGAATGATCGGCAGATCGACATGATCGGCGATGGTCGTGAAATGCTGAATCAATCCGGCATCGTTGCTGCGATTGTAGTATGGTGATACGAGCAGCAGTCCGTCGACGCCCAGTGCGGAGGCTTGATGACTCAGCGCCAAGGTCTGCATGGTATCGTTGCTGCCGGTTCCGGCGATCACCGGAACGCGGCCGTTGACAACCGCGACGGCCTGCTCGAAGAGACGCAGTTTTTCCTCCGTCGATATCGTCGGGGCTTCACCGGTGGTGCCGAGGACGACGATGCCGTCGGTGCCTTGTTCGATGTGCCACTCCAGCAATTCGGCAAAGCGGTCGTGGTTGATGGTAAGGTCGTCGTGAAACGGCGTGACGATGGCGACAAACGAACCGCTATTCATCCTTGCCACCTCGTTTCCGCCAGGTCTCCAGAATCTGAATCGCGTTCAATGCGGCGCCCTTGCGGATGTTGTCGGCGGTGCAGAACAGGTGAATCTTATGTTCGTCGAATCGATCGCGACGTAACCGCCCGACGTATACGGAATCGGTGCCGGCGGCTTGTCGCGGTGTCGGGTAGATGTTGTTGTTGTTGTGGGGATCATCGAGAACCACGATACCGTCGGTATCACGCAAGTACGACCGTAGATGATCGAGATTGACACGCTCGGTGGTGGTGACGACCATGGACACGCTGTGAGCATGTGCGACAGGCACGCGGACGCAGGTGGCGGACACTTCGAGTTCCTCGCGATGAAGGATTTTCTGCGTTTCACATATCATCTTTTCTTCTTCGTAGGTGAACCCGTCCGCCTGGAAGTCATCGATGTGCGGGATCGCGTTGTTGTGTATCGGATGGGGATAATGAACAGGGGCGCCACCAGCGGCGGTTTGTTCCAGATCGGCGAGCCCCTTCTGGCCACTGCCGCTGACCGCCTGATAGGTGGTGTAGTCGACGCGTGTGGCGTGGTAATAGAAGTCGACGACACTGAGCGGCAAGACACTCTGAATCGTTGAACAGTTGGGATTGGCGATGATGCCGTGATGGCGATTGATGTCGACACCATTCACCTCAGGAACAACAAGCGGCACATCCGCTTCCATCCGAAAGGCACTCGAATTATCAATGACGAGTGCGCCCGTTTCGACAAACACCGGAGCAAGGGTTTTACTGACGTGCTTGCCGGCGCTGAACAAAGCGACATCAATGGCTTTGTCGCGGATGTTCGCTGCGGTTGTTTCCAGCACCGGATGATCCACCCCATTGACAGCAATGGTCGTTCCGGCGCTGCGCGCCGAAGCGTAGAGATAGAGGTTGTCATATGCAATCCTGCGTTCCTCGATGATTCTCAGAAAGGTGCGTCCGACGAGTCCTGTCGCACCAACGATGGCGATGTTCATGGTATCACGTCCTTTATGGTGGTTTCAAATACGAATGCGGCGGGTCCTTCCATGATCAGATCCCCTGTTTCATCACGCCAGACGACAAGATCGCCAAGTGGCAGGTGAAACGAGATGGGGTGATCGACACCACGGATCCGGTCGATGGCCGCATAGGAGGCGGTCGCTCCGGTACCGCAGGCCAGTGTCAGACCGGCGCCACGTTCGTACGTGCGTAGTTTCATTATAGCATTGTTCGTGGGTTCCACGAAATTGACATTGGTTCCTTCAAAGAACAGAGGCAGTTGTTGAATCGCCTTGCCCGTCGCGACAAGATCCACTGCGGCGAGATCATCCACCAGAACGACCGTGTGCGTCGTTCCCATGAACAGACTGGTGAGTGTCACCGTCTGGTTGTCTAGCTGGACTTCTTGCTGAAGCATTTCATGCGACTGGGCAATCGGAATCCGTGCGGGAGAAAAATCCGGCTTGCCCATGTTGACACGAATTCGGGTGGCGCTCTCATCCAGTACTTCGATCGCGTACGGACCCGCCAGCGTCGTCACAGCAAAGACGTTGGATGAGACGATTCCCTCGCGGTACGCATACGATGCGAAACAGCGAATGCCGTTGCCGCACATTTTGGCTTGACTGCCGTCGGCATTGTAGTACAACATCGTCAACGGATCGGTTCCAACCAGAATCAATCCGTCGGCGCCGATGCCGGTATGACGATCGCACCACGTCCGGGCCAGGTGCGATGGGTTCCAAGCTGTCACGTCGCTCGCTCGGACCAATATGAAATCATTGCCCAGTCCGTGGTATTTGACTGCCCGGATCACAACTGGAACACCTCAGCCAGGCGATGGATGGCGGGATTTTGATGGGCGTTGTCAACCGTGACGGAGATGCTGATTTCCGAGGTGCTGATATGGTAAAACGGAATGTCGGCGTCTGCAAGCGTCTCAAACACGCGTGCGGCGACACCGAAATGACTGGCCATGCCAACACCGATCAAGGATAGTTTCACCAAGTTGTCATGGGTCTCGATGTCCAATCCGCGAAACAGGTTCTCATGACCCGACTGCAATTGATGCCATTCCTCCAGATCGTCGCCGTCGATGCTGAAGGAGAGGACCAGCCGATTGTGCTGATCGATGGTCTGCGAAATCATGTCGAGATTGATGTTGTGATCGCTGACGACTTGAAAGATGCCGGCGACCCGGCGGTTGTCGTTGTCGATGCCTTTGAGGGTGATCATCACGACGTTGTCCGTGATCGAGAGCCCGGTGATCGGTTTTGCTTCAAACATGTAGTCATCGTTCATGATCGTGGTTCCACTTCCTTGTGTGCTGAGACTGCGGGCGATGTACAGTTCCACATTGTATTTTTTGGCCAGTTCGACGCTTCTTGCTTCGATGACACCGGCCCCCAACGCCGACATTTCCATGCATTCGGTATAGGTCAGGTGGGACAACCGTTTGGCCTTGGGATAATGTCGCGGATCAACCGTATAGATGCCGTCGACATCGGTGTAGATTTCACAACGGAATCCCAGTTTAGCCGCGAGCGCCACGGCAGACGTGTCGCTGCCGCCTCGACCGAGCGTCGTGATGTCACCATCCGGAGTGATGCCTTGGAATCCCGCGACCACGACCACCTTGCCTTCTTGCAGGTGTTGTTGGACGCGTTCGATGCGCACGTCGGTGATGATTCCTTTGGTGTGTGATTTGGTGGTCAGGAAACCCGCTTGGGACCCCGTCAGGCTGATTGCGTCGGTGCCGAGCTGATGAAGGGCCATCGTCAGCAGGGCGATCGATTGTTGTTCGCCGGTGGCAAGCAAGGTATCCAGTTCGCGTTTCGACAATGCATTCGACAACGACTTGGCCATCTGGAGCAACTGATCGGTGGTCTTGCCCATGGCACTGACGACCACCACCACTGGCTGCGTGGCATGCACCTCACGGATGTAGGATGCGACGGCCCGGATGTTGGCGAGGTCCGCGACGCTGGTGCCACCGTATTTCAATACGAGGCCCATGATCACACGTCGTTTCGGAGGAGATCGTCGTAGGTCTCACGACGCACGACGACCGATGACTTGCCATCTTCGACGAACACCACGGCTGGCCGCAACAGGCGATTGTAGTTGCTTGCCATCGAGTAGGTGTAGGCGCCGGTGGAGTAGATCGCGAGAATGTCACCAGGGTTGGCTGCGGGGAGCTGAATGTCGCGAATCAGGACGTCACCGGATTCACACAGTTTGCCGGCGACGGTGTAGTGGGTGTCCTTCTGATCGGTCATCCGATTGGCAAGATCCGCACTGTATTCGGCTTGGTAGAGGGCGGGTCGGATGTTGTCGGTCATGCCGCCATCGACAAATAGATAATGCTTGCCGCCGTAGGTGCGTTTCGTATGGCCGACGGTATAGAGTGTGGTTCCGGCGTTGGCGACGATGCTGCGACCGGGTTCGATGATCAATGTCTTGATCGACAATTCGTTGGTGATTTGCTTTTCTTCCAGTGCGCGGATCAACGTACGCCCTGTTGTTTCGATGTCCATCGGTGTGTCACCGTCGGTGTAAAACACGCCGAACCCACCGCCCAGATTCAACGTCGAAATGGACAGTTCGAACTGGGCTGTGATCTTGTTGATGAACGTCGACATCACTTCGATCGTTTTCAAGTAGGATGTGATGTCGAAGATCTGCGATCCGATGTGGCAATGAAACCCGTCCAAGACCACATGCGACTGATCGCGATACCGATTCATGATGGCCGCGATGCGCTCGTTGTCGTAGATGGATTCTCCGAACTTGGAAGAGTGTTTGGCGGTAATGACGTATTCATGGGTGTGTGCTTCCACACCGGGATTGACGCGCAACAAGGTGTGGACAACTTGTCCTGATGCCGCGGCGCGTTCAATCAGTTGATCCAGTTCATCGATGTTGTCGACCATGATCAGACCGACACCATGCGACAAGCAAAGTTCCAGTTCCTCTGGGGATTTGTTGTTGCCATGGAAGAGTGCTTGTGAGAGATCGAATCCCCCGGCGATGGCGGTATGCAGTTCGCCGGCGCTGACAAGATCAAGACTGGTTCCTTCCGCTTGCAACAACCGCACCATCGCTTTGGTCAGAAAGGCTTTGGATGCATACGCAATCCGCGTGTCGAACAGCTTGCTGGAAAAGTGCGTTTTGAACGCACGAAGATTGTGTTTGATGAGTGCCAGATCATAGACATACAGGGGACTGCCGTGATCGGCAATCAGATCGCGTGCAGTGCGGCCGCCAATGGTGAGTTGATTGTCTTGGGTGGTCATGGTTCCGAATAACATGGTGATTCCTCCAGGTAATAAAAAATGTCAGCAGGGCATACCTACTGACGTTCTATTCGTCAATAAATAGCGCCTCATTACGTCAAGGTAATGGAGTCCTGCAGATGTTCTCCGCAGTCCCAACACAGCGAGCTGATCCGGCCCGATTGTGCTTCGGCGATATTCCCTTTCGGCATTGTGCGATGTGATCATGATCACAATGCGTACTGATGTTTATCGCGCCTCTATTTTGAACTTAGTTTATATTACCACATCCCATTTGGTTTGTAAAATAATTTATTGATTATTTTGATTGTGTGGTATATTTTAATTGTGAAGGTAGTGATAACATGAACAACTTGCTGCAGACATTCCGGGAGGATCTGCATAAGATACCCGAAACCAGTTATACCGAATTCAAAACGAAGGCGTATCTGCTGAAGCAATTGAAGGCGATGGGCTATGAACCGATCGAAATTCTCGAGACCGGACTGTTGGTCTATCTTGATGCCAAGGCGGACAAGACGATCGCCTTTCGCACCGACATCGATGCCTTGCCGGTAACCGAAGAAACCGGTGTCTCGTTTGTCTCCGAACATCCCGGCAACATGCATGCCTGCGGTCACGACGGCCACATGTCGATGTTGCTCGGTTTCGCTGATTACCTCAAAGACAAGCAACATCTTCTGCGAAAGAACATCCTCCTGATCTTTCAGCCGGCCGAAGAGTCGATTGGTGGTGCGAAGCGCATCGTCGATGCGGGCACGTTCGCCAAATACAACGTGGCGCAGGTATTCGGGATTCACCTGTTTCCCGAACTTCCCGAAGGGACGATCGGATCGCGTCCGGGTCCATTCATGGCCATGGCCAACGAGATCGATGTAACCGTCACGGGACGCAGCGCCCATGGCGCGATGCCCCATCTTGGTGTCGATGCCAACATCATTCTCGCCAAGTTGTTGCTGGATTTTCAGACCATCCAAACCCGCTTCGTGTCGCCACTGCAACCAACCATTCTCACGTTTGGCCGAATCGAAGGCGGCAGTGTCCGCAACGCCATCAGTGATCAGGCCGTAATGAAAGGTACGATGCGATCCTTCGATGAAGCGACGCAACACAAGATGAGCGAAGCGATGCGCACGTTCGCACGCCAATACGAAACGCTCTATGACTGCACGATCAATGTGGAGGTCAAGGATGGATATCTCCCAGTAATCAATGATCCAGAACTGTACCAGACTTGGCATCAAGCCTTGCGAGACAACTATCACATCCACGAGTTCGCCGATCCGTTGATGATCGCCGAAGACTTCTCGTTCTATCAACGGGCCGCCGCAGGAGTATTCTACTACGTCGGTACCCGCAACGAAGAACTCGGCTACATCCACTCCCTGCATCACCCCAAGTTCAACTTCCATCCCCGGGTGCTCGAACATGGGCTTTCGACCTACATCACACTTCTAGAGAAACTGGGTGGCATTCATGAGTAAGTTCATCAAAGATCAAGTGAAGGACATCGCCATCAGCGGCATCCGTCAGTTCAACCAAAAAGCCAATGACGTCGAAGGCGTCATTCGGCTGACGCTCGGTGAACTCGATTTCGACACCTTCCCCCACATCAAGGAAGCCGTTTATCAGGCCGCCCAAAACAACAAAACCAGATACACCCCGAATGCTGGCATCGAGGAACTGCGCAAGAAAATTTCACTCCGCTACGAACACTACAACATGACCGACATCATCGTCACCGTCGGGACCACCGAAGGCTTGGCGATCATCATCAAATCGGTCATCGGACCCGGTGACGAAGTCATCATTCCCACGCCCGGTTACGTCGGCTACGAACCACTCGTCCACATCGAAGGCGGGGTCGTTCGGGAAATCGATCTGACAACCAGCAACTTCCGGATCACCAAAGAACAACTCGAAGCCGCCTACAATGAGAACACCAAGGCGATCCTGATCACCAATCCCAACAATCCGACCGGCATCATCCTGAACGAAGACGAGATGACAACCATCCGCGACTTCGTGCTCGAACACGACATCCTCCTGATTGTCGACGAGGTGTACAGTGAAATCGACTTCTACGGCAAATTCCGTTCGTTCAGCCGTTACAAAGAACTCAAAGACAACATGCTGGTGCTGGACGGGTTCAGCAAATCCCACGCCATGACCGGGTTCCGCATCGGCTACATTCTCGGCGACGAGCTGACCATCAAAGAACTTCTCAAAACCCATCAATATACGGTAACCTCGGCAACGTCCATCTCCCAGTACGCGGCTCTGGCCGCCCACGATGACGACAGCACCCAGATCATGAATGAACTGCGCAAGCGCCGTGAATATCTGTGTGACATCTTCCAGCGCGAGCAGATCAAATGCATCTGCCCCGAAGGCGCATTTTATGTGTTCATCGACATCTCGGCGTACTCCAAATCGTCCATCGCATTCTGCGAGCGCCTGTTGTACCGGTACAAGGTCGCGGCGATTCCTGGAGAGTCATTTCTCGGTCGTCACGCCGATTACATCCGCATCTCTTATGCCATCGACATGGATGATCTCAAAGAAGCGATCGAACGGTTGATGGCCTTCATCCGCGAACGCAAAGAAAAAACTGCGACCTGATTGGTCGCAGTTTTCATATCTGGAACGTCGAGTTGGTGAGTTGTTCACTGAGCGTCCACAAACGCGCTTGGGCGTCTTTGTCGTGTGATCGCTTGTTCGATGATACGACCACCGGGTTGCCTTTCATTTCATTGAAACCGTCGGGGCCATAATACGTGCCGTTTTGCGCATCGGGGTCGACCGCGGCGCGAACGCCGGGTAGCGAACCCATGTAGGCATCCTGTGACAAGCTCGATGTAAACACCTTGAATACTTTGTAATACCATTTGGCGTGGATGCGACTGCCGAGATTGGTGGTCGCAACACCCGGATGGGCGGCAAGCACCTTGATGTCGAGACCGGCGGCCTCAACACGACGGGCAAGTTCGTAGGTGAACAGCAGATTTTCCAGTTTGCTGCGACCATACGCCGTCATCGAGTTGTATCCCTTGCCGTTTTGATAGAACAGATTGTCAAAGTTCATTTTACCATACTTGTGCGCGATGCTGGCGATGTTGACGATTCGAGGCTGGTCGGCGTTCTTGATCAGATCGAACACCAGACTGGTGAGCAGGAAATGTCCGAAGTGATTGACGGCCTGCTGCTGTTCGATGCCATCGACGGTGACGCCAAACGGCGTCATCATGATGCCCGCGTTATTGAGCAGAATGTCAATCTTTTGAAACCGTTCATGCAGTTGCTTGCTGAATGCACGAATCGACTGGAAACTAGCCAGATCGAGGCTCATCAATGTCAACGATGCCTGTGGATGCTCGGCTTTGATGTCATCGAAGGCTCGTTGCCCGCGCTCAGTCGAGCGACACGCCATGACGACTTCCGCACCATTTTTCGCGAACAGCTTGACGGCCTCAAAGCCGATTCCGCTGTTGGCTCCGGTCACAACAATCGTCTTGTTGTTCAAGTTGGGAATGTTTGTTTCGGTCCATGCCATCCGGACCACCTCCGTTTGTATGCTAATGATATCATACCACAGGATCGCCGAGTGAGCAATTTATATGACATATCATTGTTCCTAAAATCGGTTTGTTGTTATAATATAATGAGGAGGTGAGACGGATGCGATACGTGCTCTCGTTCGGATTGCCGGTGGTTCTGCTTGGACTTGGTTTCTGGTTCTTGCTGCATCAATACCGATCCTTTTTCCGCAGTTGGTACAAGGAAGTCACATGGCACAAAGTGCTGATCTATTCTGGTGAAATCGTCGCCAAGGCGTTGATTTCCCTGCTTTTGATCGTCCTCATCCACAACAACTTCCACGAGCAGCACCTCATCGAACTGACGCTATTTCTAGCGCTGTTCTTCGGTTTCTCCATCCTCCAGAGTTCGTTTTCGATCAATGGTTTCTTCAGTCGCATCCGCTACATCTACCGCTATGCGAAAATGTTCTTCTTGAAACGTTCGGAAGACGCCAATGAGTTCCGCGACAAACTGACCGAAGCCGCGAGTGGTTCCTATTCGTTTGTCATCAAGGCGGCCGTTGTCATCGCGTTTCTGGTGTTGTTTCTACCGAACATCACGGTATTCGTCGCAGCCAACATCTTCTACTTCCTGTTCCTGCTCGGACTGATCCTGCTGGCGACGCTGCTCAACAACATCGTGTACTTCGGAATCTCGGCCTTGATCGCATTCCAATACGACCCAGGCTCGATCACTTTCGGCGATTTCAATCCGCTTGTCATGACCCTGACGTTCGTAATCCTGTTGGTCGGTTTCGTTGTCGAAACCCGGCTGGACAACCGGATGTTCTTCATCAAAACGGTGATGAACGTCAAATCCTTCAAGTTCCACCTTGGTTATCAGGAGATCTACCGATCGGGTTCGATCATCATCTATCGCAATCTGGTGAACGGATATTATTATTTCTATTATCGCATCACCGGTCTTGTGATCGTCTACGACTCGTATGCGGATCTGTCGATTTCCGGCGCCATCACGCGCAAAATGATTCGCAAAGGAACCCAGTATCTGAAAGAAACCAACGAGATTTGAGATGGCAGATTGATGTCGCCATCCATCCAGAGCAATCCAATATGTGAGGTGTGATTCATGGCCAAATCCAAACCAAAGAACGTCATCTGTCCCTGTTTTGACATCACCAAAGCGGAGGTCAAACAACACATCAGAGATGGCGTCATCAAATACAAGGACCTGCAGCGACTGACCAAGATCGGTACCAAGTGTTCGTCCTGCAAGAAGAAAACCAAAGTCAAGTTCAAGAAATACAAAGCCAAACTGGGTGTCGAGTGAGACATCCGGTTTTTTTGATACCCGCAAACGGCAATCTTTGATATAATGGGAATGAAGGATGTGGTAACGTGAAACAGATCGGCATCGTCGACATCGGATCGAACACCGTTCGCCTGTGCATCTACAAGGTGGACAGGAACTATCAATACGACCTCGAGCTCAACATGAAGGAATCCGTTCGTCTGCGCAACTACGTCAAGGACGGGAAACTCACGGAAGAGGGTATCGATCGGTTGGAAAAAGTGCTCCGAGTGTTCACCGCCATCATCGACAAGGACGGCATCCAGGATGTCAAGTTTTTCGCCACCCAGACCGTGCGCATGGTTGAAAACCAAGCGGACATCTTGCGTCGCATGAAGGATACCTTCGGAATCGACATCGAAGTATTCAGCGAAGAGCAAGAATCGCTGACGGGCTTCAACGGCATGAACACCTATCTCGTGCACGAGGACGAAGGTCTCTATGTCGACCTCGGTGGCGGTAGTACCGAAATCGTCCATTTCAAGGACAACAAACCGTTGGAATACTACTGTTTCGACTTCGGTAGCATCGTGCTCCGCAACATGATCGAACACGCCATTCCGACGGACGACGAAATCGCCTATCTGAACAGTTATCTGCACGGCAAGTTCGAAGCGGTCCCCTGGCTTCGCAATCTCAACAAACCCCTGGTCGTAGTCGGTGGTAGTTCCCGAAACCTGGTCCGCATCGACGCCTTTCTGACCAAACGGGAAGAACCCACCCACGGCTATCGCCTGGGGCTTCGGGAAATCACCCGGATCCGCAAAATCCTGATGTTGCTGTCCATTGACGAAATCGAGAAAATCAACGGATTCACCAGTTTCCGAGCCGACATCATCATCCCATCCATTTACGTGTTCGAAACCCTTTACAAATACATCAAAGCCGACTACTATGTCTGTAGCCGCACCGGTCTTCGCGAAGGTGTGCTCGTCGACATGCTCGGAGGTGGCCTATGAGTCAGAAGCCGATATTTTCCGCACGTGAACTGTCCTGGCTGCAGTTCAACAAACGCGTTTTGGAAGAAGCGAGCGATCCCACCAACCCGCTTCTAGAACAGCTTCGTTTTCTCGCCATCTTCTCGTCCAACCTCGACGAGTATTTCATGATCCGCATCTCCGGCATGAAAGGACAAGTCGACATCGGCTTAACCACTCCCGACAAGAAATCCGGGTTCATGGCCCGCGAGTATCTCCAGAAAATGCTGAAGAAAGCGAATCAGTTGGTGGCAATGCAATACGAACTCTACCACCAACGCATTGCGGAACTGAACGAGCACATCCGCTTCACCACCTATGATCAGCTCAAAGCCAAACACCAACTCAAAATGGACAACTTCTTCAAGAATCTGATTTACCCGGTGCTGACACCCATCCGATTCAGCCAGTATCTACCGTTTCCCTTGTTGCCCAATCTGAGCTTGTACCTCATCAGCAAACTCGAAGACGACAAAGGCCAGATCCATTACTCGGTCGTCACCGTACCGAAAAATCTCGAACGACTGGTCCATGTCAAGAAAGACATCTACATCTTGATGGAGGATGTGATCATTCAAAACATCAATCATCTCTACCAAGGCTGGAAGGTTCTCGAAGTGGTTCCCTTCCGCATCACCCGCGACTGGGACATCGAGTTTGACGACCAGTCCGATGATTTCGCCAAAAGCGTGCAGTCGGAGTTGAAAAACCGCAAACGCGGAGCGGCCGTACGACTCGAAATCGATGCCGCGGCAAGCGACGAAGTCATCTCCTATCTGATGGAGCATCTGCCGATTCAAAAAAAATTCATCGTCAAGATCAATGGTCCTGTCGATCTCACCTTCCTGCACGAAGTGCACGAGGCCATCAAGTCCAAAATTCCCGGTTTGGTGTATCCCGAAGTGGCACCGATCGAACCACGTGTGTTTCAGAACCAACCGAGCATTTTCGATGTGATTCGCAAGCGTGACGTGCTGTTGCTGCACCCCCATCACTCCTACGAACCGGTCCTTCGCATGCTCAAAGAAGCCGCGGAAGATCCCAACGTCGTCGCGATCAAACAGACGATCTACCGCACGAACCGCGATTCGCGGATCATGGAATATCTTGTCAAAGCCGCCGAAAGCGGCAAACAGGTCACGGTCCTGTTCGAGCTGCGTGCTCGCTTCGACGAAGAAAACAACCTCTACTGGGGCAACCAATTGGAACGGGCCGGCGCCCATGTCATTTACGGCGTCCCTCATCTCAAAACCCACTCCAAAGTGTTTCTCGTGGTGCGTCGTGACAAGAAGCAAATCGAACAGTTCGTCCATTTTTCAACCGGCAACTACAACGAAGACAATGCCAAAATTTACACCGACGCGTCCTACTTCACATCCAAACGGATGATTGGCGACGATGCGACCAAGTTCTTCAATTACATCTCCAGTTATACGAAAACTCCGTCGTACAAAAAATTGGTGGCCTCGCCCAACTCGATTCGCGACATGCTGTTTGTCGGCATCAATCGCGAAATCGAGAATCAGAAACAGCATGGCAACGGTCGGTTGATCATCAAGATCAACTCAATCACCGACATCCAGATGATCAAGAAACTCTACGAAGCATCCCAACAAGGCGTCAAGATTGACATGATCGTGCGCGGCATCTGCTGCATCGTCCCCGGTGTTCCCGGTCTGTCAGACAACATCCGCGTGATCTCGATCGTCGGCCGCTACCTCGAACACATGCGCATCTACCACTTCCACAACAACGGTCGGAGCGACACCTATCTCAGTTCCGCCGATCTGATGACTCGCAACATGGAAAACCGCATCGAACTCGCCCTCAAGGTTACCGATGCCGGAGCCAAACGCAAATTGCTGCGTCTCTTGGAGCTTCAACTCAGAGACAACGTCAAGGCCCGCGAGAACATCCAAGGCAAGTACGAGCACGTCGCAGATGGCGACAAACCAGTTCATTCCCAGATGGACTTGTACAAATTACTGCAATAAAAAAAGAGGCCGAGGCCTCTTTTCTTATTCTTCTTCGGGTTCTGCGACGTCGTCGGTGTCTTCGGTGGTGAAGACTACGTCTTCGCCGTCGTCTTCTTCGACTTCTTCGACTTCTTCGACGACTTCCGATACGCTCGTCAGGTTGGCGACGATCTGTTCGGAATCGTTCAAGACGGTGATGCCTTCGGGCACGGTGACGTCTTTGACGTAGATCGCATCAACGAGTTTGAGCGGTGCGAGATCGACATCAATCGAGTTGGTACCCTTACCGACCTGATACTCGACTTCGATTTCGTTGAGGTTGGTCGATACGACCTGACCCGCACCGGCGATGCCGTCACGATTGAGGAAGTTCAGCGGTACGCTGGCGCTGATCGTGTCGGTGGCCGACACTTTCATGAGATCGAAATGGATGACTTTGTAGTTCGCCAGGAAATCTTCCTGATAGTCCTTGATGTAGACGATGTGGGTTTCGCCTTCGAGTTCGGTCTCGAACGTCATCGCGGTACCATATTGGTTGAGTGCTTTGCGAAGCACTTGATAATCGACTTGAATCGGGGTCGAATCGACGCCGTGTCCATAGATTACACCGGGAACCTGATCGTTTGCGCGAAGCGCGTTGACGCTGTCGCTGCGACGTTGAATTTTCATCGGTTTCACTCCTTATTTGATATTGTCTAACCTAGTATATCACAAAACTTTCAAAAATGCCAACAGGTTAATTAAACCTATTTGGGCGGACGCGGACCGTAGTACTGATGGTACCAGGTTTCAATCCGTCCATTGTAGAATTTGCGCTTGCGATCGGCCTTTTTGAAGTGTTGTTCGAATGGTTTGTAGGACGTCAGAATGTAGAGACTCCAACTGTCAAGATGAGCGAAAGTCCGGGTCATGTCCTTGGTCATCCGTTCGATGTCGCCCGATTCCAACAGTCGCTCGCCGTAGGGTGGATTGCTGATGAGGATGCCGTAGTCGTGATGGTAACTGAGATCGCGGAAATCAGCGACGTGGAAGGTGATGCAGTCGTCGACGCCGGCCTCGATGGCGTTTTGTTTGGCCTTGGCGAGATTGGCGTGTGAAATGTCGGATGCGTAGATGTCGATGTTGCTGGCATAGTCAATTGCCTGATAGGCTTCTTTGGTGATTTGTTTCCAAGTGGCGTCCGAAATCACGTTGGGCCAGTGTTTGGCGGCGAAGTCACGGTTTAGTCCGGGGGCGATGTTGCGACCGATCATCGCCGCTTCGATGGGGATCGTCCCGGATCCGCAGAACGGATCGTATAAAACCCGGTCCTTGGACCAATAACTGAGTTGAACCAGTCCGGCGGCGAGTGTCTCCTTGAGCGGCGCTTCCACTGTTTCCACGCGGTACCCACGCTTGTGAAGACCGTCGCCGCTGGTGTCGATGGTGAGCGTTGCGACATCGTTGCGGAGCGAGATCTGAACGGTATGATCGCTGCCGGTTTCCGGTAACAGATCGGTCTTGTAGGCGAACATCAACTTGTCGACAATCGCCTTTTTGACAATGCGCTGACAATCGGGAACACTGAACAACGTTGACTTCACGCTTTTGCCGTTGACATCGAACTTGCCGTCTTGCGGAATGATTGTCTGCCAGTGAAGATTGCGGGTTTGTTCGTAGAGTTCGTCAAATGTCGTTGCGGTGAACTCGCCGAACTTGATCAACACCCGGTCGGCGCTGCGCAACCACAGATTGGTGCGAGCGATGTCATTCTCCGTTCCTTCGAACGTGACCTTCCCGTTTTCGGTGGCGAGCACGGTGAGTCCCAGCGCTTCCAGTTCCCGTCGGACGACGGCTTCGAGGCCGAACGTTGCGGTCGCGATGAGTTGATAGGTGGGCATGGTTCGAACCTCCTTGTGTTCATGGGCCTTCTGACCCTGCGGTTACATTGTATCGCAAATCGCATCCAAACGGTAGCGTTTTGTTGGAAAATGCGTTCTTGCGAGTGAATGCGTCATCGTTTGGTATAATGATGTTAGAGGTGATATGCATGCAAAAGAACGTAGGAAAAACGGACAGCTACATTCGTTATGGATTCGGCGTGGTACTGATCGTCCTCGCCGTGTTCGTCAGCTGGTGGCTGTTGATTCCGGCGGCGATCGCCATCGCAACCGGCTATCTCGGCCAATGCGGACTGTATCGTCTGTTCGGCATCAATACCTGCAAGTTCGAACCAACCGAAAAGAACTAACCTGAGTTAGTTCTTTTTTTGTTTGCGTTCATCAAAGATGTCCCGGAGCGTGATGAATCGCGACAAGTCCTCGATCTCATCATCATAGGGATGAATCGCGACGGTTTCCGTGTAGGTCACGGCGTCGTACTCGCCGAGCAACGTATCCAACAGCAAGAAGAAGCCATGCACGTAGCGGTTGTCTTCGTTGTCATAACCGCGGATGTAGATCTCCAGTTCGAGCGGAAGATCATCATTCGTGATGCGAAAAAAGATGTCTTCGTATTCGAGATACAAACCGGCCAAATCGATGGCCTGATCGGCCTGATTGGTGCGGGGACGAAGTGCGACGATGTTCCAGTTCGGCAGATCCGGCGCGGCGTCAACCAGTGAAAACACGAGATCAAACAGCGACGCATCGCCATCGGCGGACAGAATCAGCTGGCGTTTTCCGTTCTCCAGTTCAAATGGAATGTCAAACACAAGATCGGGATGAATCGTCTTCAACTTCGTCGCGATCGCCTCGGCGATGGCGTCGGGATGTTGTTCGAGTTCCTGATGGATGTAGGCTTCCTGTTCGGCAAACCAATGCCAGAACACATCCGTGTCAGTCATAGAAATACCTCCTCGTTTGTCGATAGATGTGAACCATGTGTCCGATGTTGCCCTCGCCGGCGAATCGGTTGGTGTCGAAGAAGTTCTCATTGAGACTGATCCAGTGCAAAGTGTGGATTTCCTCGGTCAGTTCGACGTCTTGATTCAACCGTCCGACGAACACTTTCATCTTCATGTCGACCGGATACCAGGTGAAGTTCATGAACCGGTGGAGGGTGATGTCATCTTGGGTGATGCCGGTTTCTTCCACCAGTTCCCGGTAAGCGGATTCCATCAGTGTTTCGCCGTCTTCGACGCGACCTCCGACAAGATTGTACTTGCCTTCGTAGGGATCCTTGGCGCGCAGGCACATCAGCATGTTCGTTTCCGTTTTATCCAGTACCATGATCAAATTGTACGTCGTCATCGGGATCATCCTCGGTAGAGTTGATAGCCGTTTTGATACAGCGTGACGAGAACCAGAATCGCGATCACCCCAAGCATCGCCACGTTGTACATGACGGGGCCCCGAGCATCGAATGACATGAGTTCCTTGTTGAGATGCTTCATCAGAATTCCAAAATACGCCCAGACGAAGACGACCCCATACAGCACGTCATGGCGGACAAACAGTACTGTCCCGACCAGCACTACGCCAACCAACAACACGATGACGAACCAGAGCGTGGCCTGGTTGAGGAAGAACGGCCAGTCCAGTTTCACAAGCAGGATCGTCACGTTCGCAATCGTTGCTACGCTGATCCAACCGAGGTAGAGACTGAAGGCGGCTTTGATCAACAGCTCCGTCGTGGGGATTGACAGATAGGCAAAAATGAGACTCACAAGCAGCCCGAGCATCACGACGACGCTCCAGCCGATCCAGTCATAATGCCAAGTGACAAGCCACAGCATGTTGAACAGCGATGACACGGCAAACCACAACAACAACGATGTCACATACTCCCCATCGAACCACGCCGGATCGCGGGTAAGCACCTGGATCACGAACGCCCCAAGTATGATGTAGATCACACCCCAGATCGAGAACGTGAATCCCGACGGAGTGAAATAGGACGCGTAAGAATCGCTGATGTCACCGGTCGAACGGTTGTTGAACGGCAAATAATTGGCAAGAAAATTGACAAGCAACACACCAGTGTAGACCACCACCACGGCAATCTTGAACAAGATGACTTTCATCGGTCCACCTCCTCTTCCATTATAGCACAAAGAAAAAACGAATTCGCAGGAATTCGTTTTTGTGTTGGTTGGCTTCGGATCAGGGCTGGAGGGCGCCGACGAGGACAAGCCAGGCGAGGATCGACTTGGCGACAAGGCTGAGCACGATGTAACCGCGTTCGCCATACATGTAGTTGGCGAATTTGCCTTTGCCCAGATACTGCAGGATCATGTTGATCGGGAAACTGTTGAAGGCAACGAAATAGGTACCGACGATGGCCCAGACGAACCACGGAGTGGCTTCGTTGACTTCGGCGGGCGCGCCGCCGAGATAGAGGATGATCGCGATCCACGGTGCGAGACCGGCGATGGTTCCCCAGACAAACGGACCCCAGTTGACGTTTTTCTTCTCTTTGCCGGAGTTGATGATTTCCATGTCGAGACCGAACAGGTTCATAGCGGCGTTGACGATGAAGATCAGAACCAGCGAAGCGATGTCATAGATGCCGAACAGATACGAGATGAGCACGATCATGACGCTCGATGAGAGGGCATATTCAAACCATCGGAAGCGGTTGATGCCTTGTTCGAGATCGGCGTTGTAGATGTCGTTGGTTTTCTTCGGCAGGCTGATCAGTGCGTGGGCGAGAGCCGAGATCAGCAGGAACGATGCGACCAGTACGAAGAACGGTACTTCGAACAGCTCGGTGCTGTCGGACACGAGTTCCTCCGTCGTGAAATCGAAGTTCAAGAAATTCTGCGTGATGGTGAGTTTGAAATCACCGAATGCGGTTACGGTGAGACCGAGAATGATCATCAACAGGCCTTGGAACAGATGCAGGCCGCCCATGATGATGTTGAAACGTTTTAAGCTTTGAAACGATACTTGTTTTTCCATGAGTTCTCCCTTCAATATTTATAACATTTGTGTACTAATTATACTTTGATATCGAGAAATACTCAACGATTATGCTAGTTTTTTGGCGACGAATTCCAGAATCACACCATATGCCGCACTGACCGCAAATCCCATGTGGTCAAAATAATCAGTCGCACTGTAGAATGCGAAACCGACCAGTAGCCCAACGACGATTCCACGGCCGACCAGCAACTTCCAGTCCTCGAGTGGTGGCAATACGCCAAACAGCACCCCCATGAGGAGCCGATTGAACCAAAAGGCGAACAGGAAATACACGGCCAGATCACCGCCGAAGCGGAGATTGGCGCCAACAATGCAGACCACGCCGAGAATGGCTCCCGTGATGGTTGATACGATCAGTCGTTTGGTCATGTCATCACCTACAGTAAGAGTTCAATGTCGTCTTCGATTTCATTCGGTTCCACTTTTGACTTAAACCGTTTGATCACGACGCCATTGCGATTCAGAAGAAATTTCTCAAAGTTCCATTTTACCGCTTTGCCACGCATCTGCTTTGATTCGTTGACAAGATACTTGTACAAGTCGCTGATGTTGCGTCCCTTGACATTCAGTTTGCCATAAATCGGAAAACTGACGCCATAGTTGCTTTGACAGAAATTCATGATTTCAGTGTTGGTACCCGGTGCCTGACGCAAAAACTGATTGCATGGAAATCCAAGCACCTTAAAGTTTCGATCCTGATACTTCTTCCACAGGTTCTCAAGGCCCAGCAATTGCGGCGTGTACCCGCATTTGCTGGCGATGTTGACAATCAAGAGCACATCACCGCGATGTTCCTCGAGAGTGGTTTTCAATCCGGCTACGGTTTCCACTTCAATGTCGTAAAAATCCATTATAACAACTCCCTTCTGCCTCCATTATATCAAATCCCATTGGATATTTCGAGTTCCAATGCTAGTTCAACTTCAACAATGCTTCCTTGTACGTTTTGAACGCTGTGGGTACCGAGTAGGTTGCATACAGTTCTTCGGGGGAGACGAACGGAAACTGTTCAATCTGCTCGTCCAACAAGACATGAAAGCCGATCATGTGCCACTCCAGATGAGAGAACACATGCTTGGCTTTGGGCAACTTCGATATGGTGGAATCCGGATATTGTTTCAACACGTCCGCTTTCGTCAAATGACCCAGAACATTCGGAAACTCATAGAGCCCACCGAGCAAACCGTCCACCGGGCGTTGCCGAATGGCAAACTTGCCATTGTGTTCCAACAACAGGACCGTGCGTTTTTCGATGCGTCGTTTGGTCTTTTTCTGTTTCTTGGGTATGGTGTCGGTTAATCCTTGTTGGAATGCCTCGCAGAACGAGTTCAGCGGACATACCATGCAGAGCGGTTTGCCGTTGGGCAAACAGACGGTCGCACCGATTTCCATCAATGCTTGATTGAAATCACCGACACGTTCCTCTGGCAACAGCGATGCGACCAAACGGCGAATCTCGCGCTTGACAGGAGGCGATTTGATGTCGTTTTGATTCGCTGTCAACCGGGCAAACACGCGGAGCACATTGCCATCGACGGCGGTGTCCTGCTGGTTGAAGGCAATCGAGCGAATGGCCCCCGCGGTATACGGACCGATGCCGGAGAGCGATTCCAAATCTGTGCGGTTGCTGGGGAGCTCGCCATCGAAGTCATGGATCACTTGCTGGGCCGCCTTCTTGAGATTGCGAACACGGGAGTAATACCCAAGCCCTTCCCACAGTTTGTTCAGTTTATCGTCATCGACTGTAGCCAGATCGGCAATCGTCGGCAGTTCCGCGATGAAACGATGAAAATAGGGAATCACCGCTTCCACACGAGTTTGCTGGAGCATGATCTCCGATACCCATACATGATATGGATTGGGGTTGTCGCGCCATGGCAAAATGCGTTTTGACGAATCATACCAATCAAGCAACGCCGTTTGAAATGATGTTGGGTCCATGTCGACACCTCCTTGTTTCCATTGTACCAAATGAAGACTCATATATATAAAGAAAAGACTCCGAGAATGTTCGGAGTCTTAACCGGAGGATTATGAAGAGATGTTGGTTACGGTTTGTTTGATTAGGTCAAGGGGAAGTTTTGGTTCTCTGTCATAGGTTAGCAGTCCATTGATTTCCTGTTCCACATCCGTCAATTGGGTGTAACAGAATCCTTGGACATAAGACGATTCGAACAGGGGCAGGAACACCGCTTGCAATCGTTGATGCAACTCTTTGGCATCGTTCGCACTGGAGTAGCCCCATCCTTGTGCACCGTTCATCTGATAGGAAATACCGCCGAATTCACTGACCAAGAGCGGCTGCCCCTGATAGTCATACCCGTTGTTCCAGAGCGGTTTGTAGCCCGGTTTGGAAGCCAACAGCACATTCATGTCGGCGTAGCGAGCTTTCAGTACATCGTACTTGCTTTCATAATCATGGACGGTAAACAAGTCGGTGGTGGAATGTTCCCATCCGTCATTGGACACCACCAGTCGCGTGTCATCCAGCGACTTGACGAGATGATAGAGTTCATCCAGAAACTGCCGTTGTTCGGATGACTTCGGCAAATCAGGGACACCCCACGATTCATTGATGGGAACCCACACGATGATCGAAGGATGATTGTAATCGCGCTGAATCATGCCCCCTAGTTCGCGGCGAATGTTCTGCTGCGATCGTTCGGTGTAGACGTATGCGCTGGGCAGTTCGCCCCACACAAGAAGACCGAGTCTGTCGGCATGGTACAAGTAACGTTCTTCTTCAATTTTCTGGTGTTTGCGTACACCGTTGAAGCCCATCTGTTTGGTCAGTTCGATGTCGCGAATCAACGCGTCATCGTCGGGACTCGTCAACAGCGAGTCTGGATAATATCCCTGATCCAGAACCAATCGCATGTAGTAGGGTTGATTGTTCAGACAAAAGCGGTTGTCCTCATCCACATGAACCTTGCGCATGCCGAAGTAGGACTGTATCGTATCGTCCTTGAGGTGGATCTTGACATCGTACAGATGTGGTTGCTCGGGACTCCATAGCATGTCGCTGAACGCCGGGTTGTCAGCCAAATCGATGTTCACTGATGTGGTCTCCCCGGTCACTGGTATGGTGAGGGATGTCTGATAGTTGAACTCATCCTGGACAAGGATGCTGATTGGTTGGTCCTTGCCGTTGATCACCGTGACGTCAACCTGTACCAGGCGTCGATCAAGATCGGGAGTGAAACGAACGGCATCAACCCGAGTGGCGGGAACATCCTCCATCCAGACCGTTTGCCAAATGCCGGTGGTACGTGTATAAAAGATGCTTTCAGATGTCTCTTTCCAATACTGCTTGCCACGCAATATTTCACGGTCTTCCAAATTGTCCTCGACACGAACAACAAGATGATTTTCCGATTGCTTGTTCAAATGTTGCGATACATCGAACGAAAACGGCAAGTTCCCTCCTTCGTGCGTTCCGACCAATGTTCCATTCAGATACACTTCAGCAAGATAGTCCACGGCTCCGAAATGGAGCAGCGTGACCGGTTCGGAAGGGCGATGGTGAATGGTTCGATGATACCAGACGATGTCATGACGCTTGGTTTCACCGATGCCGCTACGTTTGGTCTCATAGGAAAACGGTACGAGGATGTCCGATGCGGCTGGGAAATTGGTTGGATATCCCAGCTGTCGTCCCTGATCATCATCATCGAAGCAGAACGCCCATGTACCGTTGAGGTCGATCCACTTCGTACGCTTCAGCTGAGGTCTTGGGTATCCTTTGTTCATGGTGTCATCCTCCTCATTGTTTGATACCCGTCATGGTGATGCCGCGAATGAAGAACCGCTGGCTGACCATGAACAAGGCCAGTACCGGAATGATGGAAACGACCGTGGCCGCCATCAAACGGGAATAGTAAATGTTGTAGTTGCCCTGCATCAGAGCGAGTCCGATTGGCAGCGTGCGATACGTGTCACTGTTGAGTACGATCAAGGGCCAGAGATAATCGTTCCAGTTGCCCATGAACGAAAACAGCCCGACAACAATCAAGGCCGGTTTGGCCAATGGCAACACGATCCGCAGGTAAATCTGAAGATGCGATGCACCATCAATCTTGGCCGATTCAATCAGATCCTTGGGAATCCCAAGAAAGAACTGACGTAACAAAAACACACCAAACACGCCGCCCAATCCAGGCACGACCAATGCCTGAAGCTTGTCCAACCACTCGAATGTGATCATGATTGAATACAGTGGAATCAAATTCATAACGGCGGGAATCATCATCGTTGAAATGAGGAACCAGAACAATTTGTCCCGATACTTCCACTTCAGAATGCCGTACCCGTAGGCCGCCATTGAGGCAATCAAAAGGTACAACAGAGTATGACTTCCGGCTGCGATGAGACTGTTGCGGATGTAATGGAGAATATTGTTGTTCGTATCATTGAATATGAATCGGTAACTATCCAGCGTGAACTCGTTGGGGATCAGATTGATCCCGCCGGAGACCGCTTCTTGTTCGGTTTTGAACGAGGTGCTGATAACCCATAATACGGGAATGATCCAAACGATGGAGATCAAAGTCAGAATCGTGAAGGAAGCTCGTTTCTTACGGCGTTCTATTTTTCTCAATGCCATCGCAGATCACCCCAATCTCCGGATGATGCGCGACTGAAACAGACTGATCGCGATCATGATGATACCGAGAAGCACCGCCATCGCCGTAGCGATTCCGGGGTTTGGTCGGCCACCGCCAAAGGCGATTTCACGGATGTACATCATCAGTACCTTGGTCGATTCTGATGGTCCACCACCCGTGGCCAGTTGCGGTTGTCCAAAAACATTGAACGATGCGAGCGTAGTCATGATCGTGATGTACAGCAACTGATTCTTCATCCCGGGGATGGTGATGTTGAAAAACTTCTGAAAGATATTGGCGCCATCCACTTCTGCCGCTTCATACAGGGATTGTGGTATCTCCTTGAGCGATGCTGTGAAAATGACCATGTTGCCACCAATGGTCCACCAGACGGTCATCGTGACCAGACTGGCCCATGCGAACGGTTGTTCGGCCAACCATGGAATGCGGTCCAGACCAACCTCACTGAGCGTCAGATTCAATATCCCGACGTTGGTGTTCAACACCCACCTCCAAATCAGCACGAGCGTCGATATGCTCAGCAGGGACGGCAGGTAGAATATCCCCCGAAACACTTTGTAGCCGGGTGGCTCGATGTTGATCAACAACGCGAACAGCAAGGGGAACGCCACCAACAAGGGAACACTAATCAAGACGAACGTGAAGGTGTTGCCGAGTCCGTTGAAGAAGTATTCATGATAGATGTGTTCCGTGTCAAACAAGATCTTCTGATAGTTGTCGAATCCAATGAACTCGCGCATCTCCGGAAAGAACATGTGCCAGTTGAACAAGGATATGACAATCCCGTAAAAGAACGGAATGATGAAGAAGATCGAAAAGATGATCAGATGTGGTGCGATGAACAGCAGGCTGGACTTTTCTTTGAGACGATCAATTACCGAGCGCTTCATTGAGACGCTGCGTTCCTTCCAGTTCGGCTTCGTCCAACAGCGCCTGAATATCCGCGTTGGGGTCGTTCATCGCATCGGTGACGCGCGAGAAAATCGGCTCGAACGAATCCTGGAAGTACGGTGACAAGCTCGGGAACATAATGTCGTCGATGTCGACGAACGTGGAGTGATAGGGGAGTGCTTGATACTCCGCACTGTCCAGCACGGTGAGATTGGCCGGAATTTGTCCGGCATTTGCCCAGCGCAGGCTGTTTTCACTAACGTATGTGATGAATGCCACAATGGCTTCTTGTTTGTCTTCATTGACCTTGGCAGGACGCGGCATGACGAAGTTATGCGAACCTGCCCAGACCGCCGGCGTGTCTCCGAACAATGTTGCAATCGATGCTGTGCCGAAGTTGATACCGGAGTCGA
Source organism: uncultured Mycoplasmatota bacterium (assembly GCA_913062645.1). Classification (GTDB taxonomy): domain Bacteria; phylum Bacillota_I; class Bacilli_A; order Izemoplasmatales; family Izemoplasmataceae; genus Xianfuyuplasma. Next base: position 256,290 of record CAJXVW010000001.1, on the reverse strand, counting down.
TGATGCCGTTCAACATCCATATGCCGTTGATGTGGAAAGCGGCCTTGCCTTGACGGAAGAGCGCCAAATCTTCATCGACGGTGGTGTTGACGGGGCTGACACCATGCGTGAAGATCAACTCATGAAACACGTTCAACGCATCGTAGCCGTTTTGGGTATTGTAGGCGGGATACAATCCGTCTTCATCGAGATCCATTCCGCCGTGCTGATAGAGCGACGCCTGGAACAGCAGTTGTGAGGGCCACACGTTGGACAACGGCAGACACCACTGATCGATGGTGTCGTCATTCAGAATCTCACACGCAGCAATCAGTTCATCAAATGTTGTGGGAACTTCCACATCGTAGGCATCCAGAATGTCCTGGTTGTAATACAGACCTATGGGGTGTACGTCCAAGGGAACGGCATAGCGCTTCGACTCGTAGATGCCGGCATCCCAGACTGCTTCGATGTAATTCGTTTCATCGAGATCCAGATCGCTGGCCAGATCATCGAATGATGTCAACAGACCGAGTTGTGCGTAGCGCGCCAGTTGATCAAGATGCATGATAGCTACGTCCGGGCCTTGTCCTTGCGGTACGACCGTATTGAGTTTCTCATAAAAATCATTGGACGGAATTGTCTGTGTGTTGACACGGTAGACACCTTCGTTGGCGGCATTGAAATCGTTGACGAGGTTGATCATTTCCTCCCCGTCGGGTCCGGTGAAGATATTCCAGAACGTTATGGTAACCAAATAATCGTCATCGTTGTTGTTGTCGCCGCCGCCACCACATGCTGTCAAACCAACCGCGGCGAACAATGTCAAAACGATCAATAGAATCTTTTTCATGTTCATTCCTCCTCAAAATATGGTGCTTCCGTGGGCGATTCACTGGGCCGGAAGTTCCGGACTTGCGGCCATCCGTTGGAATCCCAAATAATCTTGTCGATCATCAACGGACGACGCGTTGCCCCATTGGGCAGATACGGATCGTCGATGTTGATGCCGTGATAGATGATCCAATAGTCGCCGTTGTCGTCCATGGCAATCGAGTTGTGTCCCACGCCGACGTATTGTTCCCCCCGATCCATGACAATGGATCCGGAGTTGGAAAAGCCGGTTCGACCGATTCGATCGACGTAGGGTCCCAGAAGCTCGGTGCTACGAAGAATCCGGACACTGTACGTCGAGTTGGCACCATCACAACAAGAACCAGTACTCAAGAACAAATAATAGAATCCATCTTTATGAACCACATAACTGGCCTCAAATGCATTGCCGGCAATGTGATGTTTCTCGCCAACGGTTTCGAGACCGTTGTCCGACAGTTGAATTGCATAAATACCGCGGAAACTGCCCCAGAACATCCATTTTGTTCCGTCGTTTTCGATGAAGACATACGGATCGATGGAGTTCTCGACGCCGATTTCATCGCTGCTGAACAACATGCCTTGGTCGGTGAACGGACCATCGGGTGTCAGTGATGTTGCGACACCAATGACCGGGTTTTCATCGCCCCAAACGCTCATCGAGTAATACAAGTAATACATGTTGTTGAAATATTGAATGTCTGGAGCCCAGATATGCTTGAATCCAGCCCATGTCGGTTTTTCTTCAAAGGCGTCACCAACGTACTCCCAGTTTACCAAGTCTTTCGAGCGAATGATCGGTACCAGACGTACGCCGGCATCGTAATCCCAGAAGTCTTCCGTCGCATAGGCATAGAAATAGCCGTCTTCCGCACGAATGATCGACGGGTCGGCCATCACTGGTTCAAAGACCGGATTGACAAACTCGTTTGCTTCGGGTTCTGGATCTTCTTGCGGTTCGCATGCCACGAGAATCACTCCCAATAAGAGAATCAGTAGTTTTTTCATGTTATCACCCTAAATAGTATCTTAGGAGCTCGCAGGGCGAGCCCCTAAGTTCATTATAATACGATTACGTCAATTCAATGACAACGAAATCCGTGATTTCCAGTGTACTCGCTGGATCAGTACCGGTAATCTGGCCGAGGAAGACGGCGAACTTGGCGGTGCTGACGGTGTCCTGTGCGGTGAATACGTAGGATACGGTCTGCCAGTTTGCACCAACGTCCCATTCGACCACTTCGCCATATTTCAAATCGGCAAAGCCATTGGCTGGATCCTCGATGCCGAGGCCGATGCGACGATCCTGATCGCTCGTCACTTTGAACGAGACGACGTATTGTTTTCCACTGATGATCGAAACGTCGGTTTGATGCAGTTGCACATGCCACCATGCCGTACCGACATCGGTCAAAGCGATGGTCACCTTGTTGTCTGCAGCGGACATGGTTCCCGTACCAACCGGGAAGTCATAGTTCCAGTTTGAATCGTCGGCAAAGTTCGAGTTGAGCAAGATGTTGTAGTCATCGACCGAAACCATGTCGAATCGGTTAACGGTGACAATGCTGGTGGGATCACTGCCGGTGATCTGACCGAGGAACAAGGCCAGTTTGGCGGTGCTGATCGTACGGTTGGCGCGGAATACATAATAGAATGTTTGATAGTCAGCAGTCAGGTTCCACTCGACGCTTTCGCCTTTGATGTCGGCGAATCCGTCCGCAGTATCTTCAATGCCGAGACCGACGACGCGATCGCTGTCGGATTTGGCTTCCAGCACAACCATGTACAGTTGACCTTCCACGAGATTGATGCCGTCTTGCTGCAATTGAATCTTCCACCAAGCGTCGGACAAGTCAGTCAATGTGGCGACGAGTTCATTGTTGCTGTATGCCATGGTGCCTTGTCCGCCCGGAAAGTCGAATACCCATCCGTCGGAGGCTTCCATGTAGGGATTGGTTACCACGCTGATTGGTTGTCCGGTATCTTCCAAGACCGTGACGATGCGATCGGCGGATGTGACGTTGCCGAAGGAATCGGTGATGGTGTAGGTCAAGGTGTAGTCACCAGGCGTGTTGTTGTTGACGGTTCCGGTGATGACGATGTCGGCCGTGATGTCGCCGTCTTCGTAGTCGCTGGCGGTGATGCCGGCAGTCGGATCAAACGCATCGCCGGCGGTAATGGTCGCATCCATCAACCCATTGAGTTGGGGATGACTGTCCGCGAGTTCGGTAACCTGAATATTGTCCAGATAGACTGTCGTCGCCGTATCGGTGTCCGCCATTTTGCCGAGGAATACGACAAACTTGGTGGATGAAATCGTACGGTCGGCGTTAAAGGTAAAGGTGAAGGTTTGCCAGTCGGTTGAAAGATCGAATACTTCATGTCCCAAACCGGTGATGTCGGCAAATCCGTCTGCGGTGTCTTCTGCACCGGCGCCGATTGTCTTGACACCGTCCGCTTTGGCATCAAACGTCAATACGTAGGTTTTTCCTGCGGTTACGCTGCGTGCATCCTGGTGCAGTTGAATGTGCCACCAGTCATTTCCGACGCTTGTGATGTCAACTTCGAGTACACCATCGACAACACTGCCGGTTCCGGCGCCGTCGGCATTGAAATCAAGCAGCCAGTCGGTGAGTCCGTTGTTGAATTCAGAGTTGAACAGTTCATACGGTTCCACAACTTCCGCGTTAATGGTGATCGTTCGATCAACCGATGTCGTGTTGCCATAGCTGTCGGTGACGGTGTAGGTGACCGTGTAGACTCCTGCCGTTGTGGAATCGAACGTTCCGGAGACGGTAATGCTTGCAGTCAGATCGCCATCTTCGGGGTCGGTTGCAGTGACTCCGGCCAGCAGATCATAATCCACCTGCACCGAGATTGTGGTGTCGTCCGCTCCGTCAATGACGGGAAGACTGTCGGCGAGTTCGGTCACGATGATGTTATCGATATATACCGTCGTAGCCGTATCGGTTCCATCCATTTGCCCAAGGAACACCACGAACTTCGTCGTATCGATGGAGCGATCGGATGTGAACGTGAAGGTGAAGGTTTGCCAGTCGGTTGTCATGTTGTAAATGGCATGTCCTTGTCCGGTGATGTCAGCATAATTGTCGGCGGTGTCTTCTACACCGAATCCGATTGTCTTGACACCATCCGCTTTGGCTTGGAACGTCACTTCATAGGATTGATCCTGCGACACGCTGCGGCCGTCCTGATGCAACTGGACATGCCACCATTCACTACCGACGCTGTCCATGACTACCTGCAGAACGCCATCGACGACGGTGGCTGTGCCACTGGTGCCGGCGTTGAAATCCATCAACCAATTGGCCAGGTCATTGTCAAATCCGGAGTTGAACAGTTCATACGGTTCGACGACTTCCGCGTTGACGGTGATTTCACGATCAACGGTGGTCGTATTTCCGAAACTGTCCGTGATCGAATAGGTTACGGTATAGATGCCTGCGACGGAGGAATCAAAGGTGCCGCTGACCGTGATGTCGGCGGTCAAGTCGCCATCTTCAAAGTCGCTTGCGGTGACACCGTCAAGCAAATCGTAATCCGCCGTGACGGAAATCGTCGTGTCGGTTGCACCACTGATCGTGGGCAGACTGTCTTCGAGCATGATGACTTCGAAATTGTCGATATATACGGTGGTTGCTTCGTCGGTTCCCGCAATCATACCAAGGAATATGGCATACTTGGTGGTATCAATGGTGCGCGGCGCACTGAAATCGTAGGTATAGGTTACCCAGTCCGAAGTGAGATCCCACTCGACTGATTCACCTTTCAGATCCGCATACCCGTCAGCGACGTCTTCGATGCCGAGACCGATTCGTTTCGAACCGTCCGCTTTGGCATCAAAACTGACACGATAGGTTTTGCCTTCTTCAATGCTGATGCCGCCTTGGAACAGTTGAATGTGCCACCAAGCATCGCCAAGATCGGTCAAGTTGGCGACCAACACACCGTCTTCCACGGTCATGGTGCCTTCGCCGACCGGGAAGTCAAGTGACCAACCGGTCACACCGAGTGCGAAATCAGTGTTGAACAGTTCCCAATCGTTTTCCTTGCCGAGTACGACGGAGATGACACGATCCACATATTTGGTGGTGGTGCCATCGCTGACGCGATACTGTACGACATAGTTGGCGACGTTGCTGAGATTGGTGATGACGACGTTATCGGTTTCGATGCTCGCTGTCAGATCTGTACCACTGCTGTCTTCGGCGGTGACTCCAGCCATAATGTCGAAACCATCGCCAAGAATCACGGTGGCAGGTTCGATACCGTCAAAGACGATGTCGCTGTCGTCGAGTTCGACAACTTCGACACTGACGTTGTCGACATACACTTTCGCCGGAGATTCATCTTCGCCGATACGACCAAGATACAGAACGAACTTCGCAGTATCGATGGTACGATCGCTGGTGTAGTAGTACTCATAGGTCATGAAATCCGTGGTGAGTTCGAATACTACGTCACCGCCGGGCAGCATGACATAACCGTCCGCGGTATCTTCCATGCCAACACCGATCCGTTTTGCCGTATCCGTTTTGGCATCAAATGACAGTTTGTAAGTTACCCCCTCGTCAATGCTGATGGTCTGGTGCATCTGCAGATTCCACCATTCTTGTCCGAGTGAAGTGATGTTGACTTCCATGACTTCATCGACGACGTCGAAATCTGCTTCGGCACCCGGCTCGTCCAAAGACCAACCGCCAGTGCCCAGCGCAAAGTCACCGTTGTAGAGTGAACTCGGACTCGCTGTGACGAATTCTACGGTAATAATACGCGTCACGCGTGTCGTATTACCAGCCGAGTCGGTAACGATATAATTGACGGCATGTTCGCCCAGAATTGAGCTGTCGACAAAACCGTCCGTTTCAATTTGTGCAGTAAGATCACCATCTTCGGTATCAAGAGCGGTGACTCCCTCCAGAATGTTGAACGTCTCTCCCTGTAAAATCGTTGTGTCGTCTGCGCCTGTAATGACAGGTGCCTGATCTTCCGCCTTACATGCCGAAAGTGTCAAAACACCCAGACCCAGAAGCAATGTGATCGCTAGTTTTTTCATTGTCTCCTCCTTGGTAAAATATTTAACTCTATTTACCAAAATTTTACCATACCTTTTTACCAATGTCAATTACATCTTGAAATCCCTTACATTTTTGTAAAAAAAAGAGTGTCTACGCACTCTTTTTCACACTATCACGAACAATCAAGCTTGTCGGTGTAACGAGTTTGATCGGTACATCGCGGTCATCCAACCGTTCCAACAACAAGTTGACGGCAGATTCACCCATCAGCTCGGTATAGACTTTGACGGTTGTCAGCGAAGGCGTTACAAACTCCGCCGAGGTAATGTCATTGTAGCCGATCAACGAAATGTCCTCAGGCACGGCGATTCCATGTTCGAAGAGCGCATTCATCGCACCGATGCACATCGAATCGTTGCCGATGAAGAATGCCGTCGGCAAGTGGTTTGCGGATATGATGCGATTCATCAATTCGTATCCGTCTTTGTGTGTTTTTCCACCCCGATAGATTTTATTCTCATTGTAGATACCAAGTTCCATTAGTTTGCTCTTGACCAGATCATAACGATGTTCGGCTAAGTCCATCATTTTACTTTCACGTATGGATTTAACACCAATGTAGCCAATATCACGGTGTCCATTGTCATACAGATACTGGACCGCCTCTTCAACGGCGTTCACACCATCAAAGAGAACCGAGTCGAATTTTCGCGGATTCGGATTGCTGTTGACGAAGACGATATTCGATGTGCTTTTTTCAAACTCTGCAATCTCACTGGTGGTAAAATGGCCGATGCAGACAATCCCGTCCACACCACGCAATAGGGAGTAATCATAAGCGCCATCAACATCATTGAGAACGACCAGTTCAATGTTCTTTCCCTGAATCTGTTTTTCGACGCCGAGACGAATCGATAAATAGAACGGATCCTGAATTTCTTCCAGTTTGGTATACATGCTGATCGCGGCAAACTTGAACTTGGTTTTCTTACTCCGTTGTCTCATCGTTTTGTACTGCAGTTCTTCGGCTATTTTGAGAATGGTTTGCTTCTTCTCATCGGATACGCGCAGGGTTTCGTCAAAATTCAAAACCCGTGATACCGTAGCAATGGAACAATCTGCCCGACTGGCAATGTCTTTGATCGTAGCCATATGATACCTCTTTTCATAATCTTACATCTATTTTACCATTTTTTTACCATCATATCAATAAATTTTTACCAAAAGAAAAGCGGATGAATCATCCGCTCTAATCAAAATAACAATAACGCTGCGAATCCGGCCAACAATCCATACAAGATCGCCGGCCAGATCGTCTTTTTGATGATTAGACCTTCCTGACCTTCGGTCTTGACGACGGCGCCGACGCTGACGACATTGTGAACACAGATCATGTTGCCGGCGGCCCCACCCATCAATTGAAGGCTGAGGATCAACACTGGACTCAGTCCATACTGCAACGCGATCTGATACTGAACCGGACTGAAGGTCAACGTGCTGACCGTGGCGCTGCCGGTAATGAAACTTCCCAACTCGCCGACAAATGGCGCCAACAGAATCCAGATACCGTTCAAGTGTTCGCCGAGGAACGTCGCAAGGTAGATCGGCATGCTGTCGAGATCCGAAAGATTGATGCCAGAATTGGAGAATATCTGCACCAATGCCAACGTAGGCACCAATGCCAGTGCCGCGCCTTTGACGTTGTTCAGGCTTCGCATCGTTGCCATTTTGATGTTTCGCTTGGAAGCCCTTTGAATGAACACGGCCAAAATCGCTGCGAGCACCAGGATGAACCCCGGCGAGTAGAGTAGTTGCAGGGAGCTGTCGATGCCATCGATGCCCAGAATATCAGATGAGGATAAATCAATGGCGTTTTGGAAAAACCATTTGATCGGGGCAACAACACGACTGAGGACCAATAACAAGATGACGATTCCGTACGGCGCCCAAGCCTTCCAAAGCGGCATGTCGCTGTGGGCGATCTCCTCCGGTTCGTCCGTCCTGGCATTGTGCCAGGGGTGTTTCGGAGTAAGGAAGTTGTAACGAATGCTCACGGTCGCAATCAGCAACGTCGTGATCGACGAGACAATCGTGACGAACTCGAAACCGAGCGTACGGGCAATGACAAAGGCGATGGTCGAGTACGTCAACCCGATGAACAGCGTCCATGGCAGAATCTCAAGATAATCTTTCTTGGTCGTGTTCGTACCGAAAAATAGCAGCAACATGTACACGACGACGGTCGGCATGAACACGCCCGACAAGAACTCGAGTGAAGTAATCGTATAGGCGATTTCATTAAAGAACGCCACGTCCGTTGAAATGTTGCCCAGTCCGATTTGAACCGGTGTGCCAACGGCCGCAAACGGAACCGGGACGCTGTTCGATACGAGCGCTAGCGTCGCAGCCGCCAAGGGACGGAATCCCAGCGCGACCAAGAGTGGAGCGACGACCACGGCCGGTGTGCCGAATCCGGCCACACCCTCGATGATCGCCCCGAACAAGAATGCGATCAAGATCGCCTGCAGACGCATGTCGGTCGTCAAGTTGTTGAATCCGTGATTGATCCGATCGACCGCGCCATTCAATTTCAAGATGTTCATCATCATGATCGCGCCGAACAAGATGATCAGGATGCCAAAGGCCTTGTGAAGACCCTGCAGAATCGACGACGCGAGCACCAGCAGTTCCATGTCCCATGCCAGCCAAGCAGCCAAAAACACGGCTAGGAATGTCAACGACATCCCCCGTCGCGCGGGCATCTTCAGAACAACCAGAAACAGAAACGGTAATACGATGGGCAAGAATGCAATCAGTACGAGCATGCTTCCACCTCCGGAGTTATTATATCATTTCCATTTTGAATTTCCACGTGAAATGGTATGAAAACGTTGGCAATCAAAAAGGTTCGCATCGATGAATGCGAACCTTGCATTTACACATGGTGCGGTGGATGGGAGTTGAACCCACACGTCCGAAGACACTGCCGCCTGAAGACAGCGCGTCTGCCATTCCGCCACCACCGCAGGTGTGGACTTTGCCAGTCCATAGCATTATATAACATATTCTTGAAAAATTCAATTCAAGAAGCACAAAATTTTCGTTTTTTTGCGACGACCTCAAAAGCTGCTCAAGGCGTCGGATAATTGGATGAAGATGAAGAGCAAGGTCGCGATGACGAGGACACCGTCGAAGACGGCCAGCATCAGCCGCAACAGATTGGCTCTGGTCCGCCGCGTCAACAGCTGAACCAGCTGCAACACACCGTTGACGAATACGATCAGATAGATCATCGGCCCGAAGTAGGCAAAGCGCAGAATCCCCAACACCATCATGATCGCTTCCGACTGCAACCACATACCGAGCAACGACAGTACCGCGAACACCGATACGTAGATTGTCGTGAAAATGAGGAACACCCGTGTGAAACGTTCCAGTCGATCCGCTTGCATGATAACCCTCCCTTGAAAATACAAAGGCGCAATCGCAGGGATCGCGCCGTTGATGTCGAACTGGTGCGGTTGGCGGGATTTGAACCCGCACGTCCGTGAGGACACTAGCCCCTCAAGCTAGCGCGTCTGCCATTCCGCCACAACCGCTTCGGACCTTCAGTCTATTATATATTCTATCATAAAATTCGGAAAAGAAAAGAGTTATATATAAAAAAAACATCTCAACAAGTGAGATGTTTCTCAGGATTCCTGAGTGAAGTCAATCGGATAGTCGATGGTGCGTCCGTCATAGTAACTCTGGAGTGTTTCCATGAAGGGACGGAACTGACTCGGGAACATCGTTTCGGGATCGGTGATGTAGGTCATGAACTCCGTGAATGTACCGACGAACTCTTCGTTTACCATACGCGACCGAAGCGATAGCAACCCGTCGTATTCGTAGATGTCGAACCCATTCGGATAGAAGATGACTTCAAACCGATTGTATGTGGTCAGATCGTATGCGCCAACCAAGTATCCGTCGTATTCGAAATCATAGTAGATGACATCGTTGTCCACGGTGAAGTTCACATTGTCGAATGCAATCACACCATTCAGAAGATCATCCACGACGCTCGTATCGATGTTCAGAAGTTCCTCATCCAGATACACGCGGTTGAGTTCGGTGTCGAGGGTGAAGACGTAAATCTGATCGGCGTAGACTTCATACTGGAAGGTGTTGCGTCCGGTCTTGAACAGGATGTAACGCACATCATCCACGACGACGTACTGTTTGTCATCCTCGTTGAAGGCTTCAAAGTTGAACAGTTCATTGACGAACTCGTCACGTCCATAGAGTGCATGCAGTTTCTGTTCCAGTTCATTGACGAGATCGGCCTGATCGGGATTGTGCCAGCGGGCCGCGTTCAGATACAACAGGAACAGCGGATACAACTCATACGTGTACAAGCTGTCGGTATCGAGATAATATTGGCTCATCAGGTCATACACGTCGGTCAGTTCATCGGTGGTCATGATGCCGCCGGTGATGCCACGTGCTTCGAGTTCTTCTTCAATTGCCTGATCGACGATTTCATAACATTCGGGATCGTTTTGACAGTCTTCGATGGCGTCGGAAATCTGTTCCGGCGAACACGCCGCAAGCAAGAATCCGAACAGGATTGTCAATAGATACAGAGTTGTCTTTTTCATAACAACACCTCCTACCCTTATAGTATCATAAAACGTTCAACTCGCCAGTTCATTTGCGCACAAATGTTCATGGCATGCACAATATGTGCTGCGGGGAATGCATCCACAAAAAAAGGACATGATGTCCTTTTATCGTACGCGATGCATGAATTGTTTGAGTTCTTCGGATGACGGATTGTCAAGGATTGACGGCACACCATGTTCAACGATGTTGCCTTGATCCATGAAGATGACGTAATCGGCGAAGTCCTTGACGAAGCTCATGACGTGAGTTACAAAGATGAACTGCTTGCCGAGATCACGCAACTCTTCGACGGCCGTCAACACTTCGTGTGTGAGAATCGGATCGAGCGAACTGGTCGGTTCATCGAGGAAGATGACTTCGGGATCGATGGAAAGTGCGCGGGCAATCGAGGCGCGTTGTGCTTGTCCGCCCGACACGTTGCGAGGCAGTTTGTCGACCTGGTCTTCCAGATGCAGCAGTTTCAGATATTTGAGGGCGATTTCCTCGGCTCGCTCCTTCTCGATGTCACGCGTCTTTTCGAGCACCAAGGTGATGTTACGCTTGAGCGTCAGATGCGGGAACAAGTTGTGGCTTTGGAAGACGAACCCGACTTTCTTGCGATAGACCGGATCCTTTACCGAGTAGTCATCGACGAACAGTTCGCCTGTCGTCGGATCTTCCAGACCGCTCATCAGACGGATCAGCGTCGATTTGCCACTGCCGCTGACGCCGATGATGGCGACGGAGTTGTAGTTTTCCAAGATGAAGTTGAGATCATGAAGTACTTCGACGTCGTAGCTGTGCGATAGATTCTTCAACTCTATTTTCACAGTGCCCACCTCCGCTCGATGTACTTCGTCAGCTGGGACAGCGGAATCGTGATCAGCAGATACAGTGCCCACATCAGGATGTAACCTTCCACAAACGCGAAGGTTTTCGACTGGGCGACGCGAATCGCATAATACAGCTCACCATATGCCAGCACGTTGAGCAGCGCACTGCCTTTGATGATCAAACTGAAATTGTTCATCATCGGCGGCATCAGAATACGGATGACCTGGGGAATGATGATGTAGCGATAGCGTTGAAACGGGGTGAACCCAAACAGGTCCATCGCCATGTACTGTTCGCCGGTGATGCTGGAAAACGCAGATTTGTAGACGTTTTTCATATATGGTGTCATATAGATGATGATGGCGATCGTGCCCATCAGATTGCGGTTGTAGGTGCCGAATGCCGGGCCGATGACGAACGCACTTACGACAATCAGAACGAGCAGCGGAGTGCCGTAGATGATTTCAGTGAACACGTCATCAAGCGCAACGAAGTATTTGAATCTGGAGATCGACAACAGGTACAAGACGAATCCCAGTACCAGACTGCCGAGCAGCGATATGATCGAGACGTAAATGGTATTGAGAATACCATCGGTGATGAGAGATTGATAAGGAGCGAACGGATCCAGTGTGAAATCCGTTGCCTGACGCAAAATCACAATTGCGACAAACGCCGCAATTGTGAGAATTGCCAGTGCATAGGATAGGATTTTACTCATTAATGTAGAATTCCAAGCCGTAGCGGCCCAGACGTTCTATGATGATGGCATCCCAATCCGTTGAAAGTTGTTCGTACAGTCCGCCATCGTCATTGAACGTGGCGATGAAATCGTTGGCTTGTTCGAGCAGTTCGCTGTTGCCTTCGGCGACGGCCATGCCGATCGGGCTGGATACGAATGCATCCCAGACGACGATCGTGGTGTCCAGGTTGGCTTGGTGTCCATCGACAACCGGGTTGGCGCTCATCAGCAGAATGTCCGCGGTGCCTTGGGCGACGGATTCCACTGCAGTACCGAGATCGGTTGCTTCGGTAACGGTCTTGCCGTAGGATTCCGGAATGGTGACGGAAACCTGTGAAGCGATACCAACATACTCTGCACCTTCGACGGCAAGCAGATCTTCAATGGTGGAATCTTCATCGATGCCATTGGTATCGGCGAAGTCCTTGTTCACCAGCGAGATGATCTTGAAGTAGAAGTACGGATTCGAGAAATCAACGGACTCCTCGCGTTCTTCGGTGATGCTCATCGAGGCGATCGCGATGTCGATTTCACCGGCCTGAATGGCAGGGATAATCGAACCGAAATCGGTGTTTACGATTTCCACTTCGCGGCCGATGAATTCACCGAACGCGTAAGCGACGTCAACGCTGATGCCTTCGGGTACGTTGTCTTCGTCAACGGTTTCAAACGGGGGATAGCGCAAGTCCATTCCGACTCGCAGTACGTCTTCCTCACTTGTTCCGCAGGCGCTCAACAGAACACCGAACAGCCCTAATGCGAGGGTCAGTAACAATTTTTTCACTAGAAACACTCCTTTTCAATTTTCTACAATAATTATAAATAAAAATATCTTGATATTCAACTAATATGGACTTTTATTATTCCCAGCGACGCGGGTCGCCCTTGATGGTATCGAGGAACGCCATGTCTTCAGCGGTGATATCAAAGTCCACATCGGCATTCTCAATGATGCGATGTTCATGGGTCGATTTGGGAAGTGGTGCCGTCCCTTTTTGCAGGAGGTAACGGATGCAGATCTGAGCGGCCGACTTGTCGTATTTCTTCGCGACCTTCTGAATGTCTTCGTTGTCGAGCAGGTATCCGATCCCGAGCGGCGAATACGCCTCGACGAAGATGTCGTGTTTCTTGCAGTGCTCGATTGTCTTCGATTGATCGAGACCGATGAAGTAACCGATCTGGTTGACATGCGGCACGATCTCGCAATTGCCGATGATGTTGTCGAGATGTTTCGGTTCGAAGTTCGAGACGCCGATTGCTTTGATCCGACCGGCCTTGTAGAACTCTTCCATGGCGCGCCATGCTTCACGGTTGCCTTCGTCGCATTCCTTGCCCATCTCGCTCCATGGCCAGGGGGCGTGGATCAGGAACAGATCCAGATACTCGAAGCCGAAATTGGCCATCGTCTCTTCAAACGCCTGTTTGGCTCCTTCGTAGGTCTTGATGTGACTTTCCAATTTCGATGTGACAAAGATCTCTTCACGGGGGATGCCGGAATCACGAACGGCCCGACCGACGCTCGTTTCGTTGCGATAGCCTTCGGCGCTGTCGATGTGACGATAGCCGTTCTTGAGCGCTGTCATGACGCTATTGTAGGCCTCTTCGCCTTCCTTGATCTGCCAGGTTCCAAATCCGATCTTGGGCAGTTTGACACCATTGCTCAGGGTGTACGTTTCTTGTAAGATACTCACAATTTCACCTCTTGTTAGATTTTGGGGGATGATTGGAACAAGATGTTCAGCCAACCCTATTTCGGTCTCATTGTATCACACTTCAAGTTGCTAAAGAACTCGGACACAATAAAACCGTACCAATCGGTACGGTCATTCGGTTTCGTTCAAGATGTCCATCAAAAGTTCCGGATAATCCGTGATGATGCCATCCGCGCCGAGTTCGATCAGCCGGCGCATCTCCGCTTCATCATTGATTGTCCAATAATGAACGGCCATGTTGTGACGGTGGGCGGTGCCGATCAGCAATCTAGTCGCGAGGTTCAAATCCCCGATCACCGGAAGGCCCGAGCTGGTGGGTATCTGAAGCGCGGCGTATCCGCCTGGACGATAGAAGGAACTCGTCAGCGTGTACCCCGACAGTATCATCCGTTGCGCTTCGTCATACGATGTCGAAAGCTGCAGTTCGGGGTAGTTGGCGAGGATGTGCTCGCTGATGTCCTGAAACGCCGTTGCAACCAATACTTCGTCAAACAGATCGTATGTTTCCACGAGTGCGAACAGTTCATCCGCCGTATCGGTTCGCCAGGCATCGGCGTCCGCCTTTATTTCTATATTATATAATATGGTGTCTCCAAACGCCGCAAACAAGGACTCCAATGTGGTAAGGTGAACACCTTGTGCAACCCATGCGTCATGACTGAGGTCCTTGTATGGTTGCAGTCCCGCGTCATCGGTGTAATGATAACCGAAGTTGCAGCTGTCGTATAGATCCTGATATGTTTCGGTCCAGATGGTCGTATCGCAGTTGGTCTGGCCGGTGGTTTTCCCGGTTCCGTTGTCACCATGATGGAGAACCAGAATCCGATCCAACGTCATTTGGAGATCCATCTCCAACACATCGACACCAAGGTCGTACGCATACTGGAATGCTTTCATCGTGTTGTCGGGGTAGACTCCTTTACCACCGGCATGGGCCATCACCAATGGACGACCGTCATTGGATGCGGCCAACCAGGGATTCTCGTTGGGGTAATCCGGTTTCGGTGCGGCAAAGAGCACCAGCGCCAGAATCACGATGGCACTGAGAACAATGCCGAGTCGTCGCAATGCGTTCATAAGAATGCCTCCTTTGATACCATTGCTACCATTGTACCAAAAAGCTGATGTTTGCACCACAACTTTGATCATCTCATTCATGTCGTTCACGCATGTATGCCGATTGGATGGCACATTCATTGCACAGGTACAATGCATGTGCTACTATGTAATCATCCATGGAGGTGGCATATGAACATACGCCTGATTCGTACATTCGTGCCCAGCAAAGACTTCGACACGTCTCGTCAGTTCTATCTTGATCTTGGCTTCGACATCATCTGGGAAGGCGACGATCTGATCAACTTCGGAACCGCGACACAGAACTTCTTCCTTCAGGACTTCTACAACAAAGACTGGGCGGAGAACTTCATGCTTCAGATGTTCGTCGACGATCTGGATCGGTTGTTTGAACGCGCCGCCGCATTGATTCCCGACTATCCGGGAACCCGCATCCGTGACATCTTCATCGCCGACTATGGACGCACGTTTCACCTGATCGGTCCAGCCGGCGAGCTGTGGCACATGATGGATGCGAATGATCAACCATAATCAAACTAGGAGAGATACCATGAATCCCATCAACCAAACCATCCAACTCGCCAACGATGTCCGCATGCCGGTACTAGGTTTCGGAACCTGGCACCTCAAAGACGGAGAGATCGCTTACCAGGCCGTGCTGCATGCCCTCAAGTGCGGTTTCCGTCACATCGACACCGCCATCGTCTACCAAAATGAAGCGAGTGTCGGCCGTGCCATCCGCGACTCCGGAGTACCGCGTGACGAACTGTTCATCACCGGCAAACAGCCACCGCACATCAAACATGAAAAAGGCGTCGTCCGCATGTTCGAACGATCCTTGAAGAATCTCGGCATCGAGTACTTCGATCTCTACATCATCAATGCGCCACGACCGTTCGGTGAAACCGAGGGCGACTATTTCGAAGAGAACGTGACCGCGTACAAGACACTGGAACAACTGTATCGTGATGAACGCGTCTGCGCCATCGGTGTGAGCAACTTCACCGAGCGTGACTTGGACAATATCCTTAGCAACTGCGACATCGTTCCGCACGTCAACCAGATCGGTTACTTTGCCGGCAAGACCGACGATGCATTGGTTACCTATTGCAATGACAAAAACATCGCATTGCAAGCATACTCGCCACTGGGCAACGGGTACTTGCTTCCCAACCCCGTGGTGCAGCAGATCGCAGCCGAAAATGACATGACGCCAGCCCAGGTGTGCTTGGCGTATGTCGTTCAGAAGGGACTTGCCCCCATCACCAAGGCATCTTCCATTGAACACATCACGTCCAATGCCCAAGTGAACCAAGAGTTGACGTCCCAGCAACTGTCGATGTTGGATGCATTGGATGAAGACCCTCGCGTATTCGACTAACAAAAAATGAGCGGAATCCGCTCATTTTTTTATGCCCAGTTTGTGGACAATGTCTTCTTTCTGTTCCATCAGATCGGTGATCTCAATGTACTTGAGTCCCAGTTCTTGACATTCTTTGTACACACGATGACTCTCGGCGACGAGGTAGCCAATCAAGTGTTGAAACTCCTCATCCGACATGTGGCTGTACCACCGATTGGGAATAGCCGTGGCATGTCGGTTGAGTTCGGCCACCTTGTCCTGGACGGTGGCATCTTTGAAGCCGAGATAGACAATGCGAATCCGATTCGGATGCTTGTCGAGCAACCTCCTGGCAAAATCGGTGTTGAAATGGACTCCTTCGATCAGAAACGTCTCATCGTGATCCAACATCGTTTCGATGAGACCGTTGAGATATGGTTCGAGATGTCGGGCGACGGTCGAGTCGCTGGCCCAGATGTCAAACGATTCCTCCGGTTCCCCAAGGTGGAGCATCATCATCACATAGTCAGTCGCGAAACAGGATATTTGGAACTGTTGTTGAATGTATCTGGCCAGGGTGGTCTTGCCGGATTTGGCGATGCCGGTGAGAATGTGTATCATGGCGCACGTCCCTTCATGATTCCACCTCTATTATATATGGATTGAGACAAGAAAAAAAGCACCGAAGTGCTTTTTGGAATTACGCGTTTTTGAAATACTCGGAAACTTGTTCCCAGTTGACGACGTTCCAGAAGTTTTCAATGTAGTCGGGACGACGGTTCTGGTAGTTGAGATAGTATGCATGTTCCCATACGTCGAGACCGAGAATCGGTGTGCCGACGGCGAACGGTGCATCCTGGTTGGCCGTCGAAGTAACTTCGAGTTTGCCATCTGCGGTTTTGACGAGCCAAGCCCATCCGCTGCCGAAGCGAGTTGCGGCGGCTTTGGCGAAAACCTCTTTCAGGTTGTCGAGCGATCCGAAGTCGCGGTTGATGGCATCGAGCAATTCGCTCGAGGCGTTGGTTTTGTTCGGGGTCAGAATCGTCCAGAACAAGCGATGGTTGTAATAGCCGCCACCATTGTTGATGACGCCTTGGCGTTTGGCTTCGGGGACGAGATCGAGGTTGCGTAGTACATCTTCGACGTCTTTTTCCAGAAGATCGGCATGACCCTCGAGTGCGGCGACGTATTTGTTGATGTAGCCTTGATGGTGTTTGGTGTGGTGGATTTCCATCGTACGAGCGTCGATGTATGGTTCCAGCGCATCGTAGGCAAAATCCAGTTTTGGTAAGTTGTGTGCCATTGAAATCTCTCCTTTGTATTTAGAATTTTTCCAATTACATTATCTCACAATGAACCGATTTTCTCAACGGTTATGCTTGTGGGAAAATGCATTTCGTTAAGAATCTGTTAGGTCTTAACGTTGTCAAAACAATGGCAGCACATGTCCGCACCCTGTTTCTTGTTTAATAACAATTTCAAAAATGGCTGTATGACTTAATTTGCCGATATCGCTTACATGATGAAAAATGAAATTAATACTACAAATTTATGTGAAAAGTGTTACAATGGTAGTATGAAATATAATCATCAAAATAAGGAGGATTTATGAAAAAGTTACTGTTAGTTTTTGTTGCTGCTTTTGCTGTATTTGCACTCTCTGCATGTAAAGAGGGCGAAACCGATTACTCGGATCAGACACTGGTTGTCTATTTCGTACCGTCTCGTCCCGCAGATGAAATCCTGGAAATCACCGAACCTCTCGCGCAACTGCTTGAAGACGAACTCGCTGAACTCGGTTATGAAGTAGGCGGCGTCGAAATTCTCGTAAGCTCGACTTACGAAGCTGCTGGTGAAGCTCTGCTCGCTGGAACCGGCGACATCGCCTTCCTGCCTGGCGGAACCTACGTTGCATACAAAGACGTAGCCGACAGCCCGGTTGAAGTCATTCTCGCCGCGACCCGCGCTGGTCTCACCAAAGACAGCTCGGACGCTGAAGACTGGAACGATGGC
This sequence comes from uncultured Mycoplasmatota bacterium, assembly GCA_913062645.1. Taxonomy (GTDB): domain Bacteria; phylum Bacillota_I; class Bacilli_A; order Izemoplasmatales; family Izemoplasmataceae; genus Xianfuyuplasma. Next base: position 238,032 of record CAJXVW010000001.1, on the reverse strand, counting down.
GTAGCCACCGATGGTGACAGTGAGTATCAAGTCGCTTATTACAAAGGATTGATCATCGCTGGTACCAGTGCTGCCGCCCGTACCGTCGCCGACAAAGTCAACGCTGGCACCGCTCTCGTTTGGGACGATGTCAAAGACTTGAACTGGTGCGTACGTAGCGCCACCTCGTCGAGCGGTTACATCTATCCCGCCGTCTGGCTGCAAGAAACCTTCGACAAAACATTCGATGACGTAGAAGGCGTCGTCACCCAAACCGGTGGTTATGGCGACACCATGGCCAGCCTCGCAACCGGCACCTGTGACGTCGGCACCATCTACGCCGATGCCCGTAGAGACTATGCGGATGAATGGGTTGGAGAATATGGTAGAACGTCGACCGTTTGGGAAGAAACCGATGTCATCGGCGTTACCGCGAACATCATGAATGACACCATCTCCGTCAGCAACCTCAACCTCGATGCTGACATTATCGAAGCAATCACACAAGCATTCCTGAACATCGCTGAAACCGACGCTGGACTTGAAGTCATGGCCGTCTACTCTCACGAAGGATACACGAGAGTCACCGACGAAGACTATGACGCTGCAAGAGCAGCTGCCGAACTCGCCGGTAACTAAGGAGATCTACAAAAAAAGGCTTGTCGCTGACAAGCCTTTTTTTACAAGTACGAGGAGAGATACTCATGATAGTATTCAAAGATGTCGGCAAAATCTACCCCAATGGTGTAGAGGCACTCAAACATGTCGACCTGGAAATCAAACAAGGTGAATTCATTGCCATCATTGGTCTCAGCGGAGCCGGCAAATCGACGCTCATTCGTCTGATCAACAAGATGCATGACATCACATCGGGTGAACTGATCGTCAACGACACCGTCGTCGATGCAACACTACGTGGCAAGGAACTGCGCAAGTTTCGCCGTGGCATCGGCATGATTTTTCAATCGTTCAACCTGATTCTGCGCACAACCGTCATTAAGAACGTTCTCGCCGCCCGTGTGGCTGAGATGTCATTTTTCCGGACGTTCTTCGGCGCATACAAGAAAGAAGACAAGATCAAGGCGCTCACTGCCCTCGAACAACTCGGCATTCTGGAAAAAGCATACAACCGTGCCGATCAGCTGTCGGGCGGACAGATGCAACGCGTGGCATTGGCCCGTACCATCGCTCAGGATCCCAAGATCATCCTCGCTGATGAACCGGTTGCCTCGCTCGATCCGATCACCGCTACCCAGGTCATGTCCGACTTCAAAAAAGTCAACACCGAACTCAACATCACCGTCATCGCCAACATGCATCATGTTGACATGGCGCTCAAGTACGCCGATCGCGTCATCGGCATCAACAGCGGAGAAATCGTATATGACGGACCTTCATCGAACGTAGACAACGACCTGTTGAAAATGGTTTATGGTCGTGAACTGACGGACGATGACATCCTAACCGATGAAATGATCATGGACGAATAGTCATGAAAGACCTGTTGCAACGACTGAAAGCGATATTCGTGCCGGTACCCATAACAACCGATAACGATACGGTTGTAGTACCACCAAAACCGATCATGCCATACATCCTGATCGGCTTCGTGCTGTTTTTCTATTTTGCAGCACGGGCAACGGATTTCTCCATCATCACGGTCATCGCCAGGGTGTTCAACTTCCGACTTGGTCCGTTCGGAATCGTCAAACGTTTCTTCCCTGTCGACTGGTCGTACTGGCCTTATGTGCTGGATCCCATTTTCGAAACCATTCAGATGTCCTTCCTCGGCAGTCTGATCGGTTCCTTGTTGGCTCTTCCAGCCGCTTATTTTGCCAGTCAGAACCTGACCAAAAACCGTTATGTCGTCGGTGCCGTCCGCGTCATGCTTTCCATCTTCCGGACGTTGCCGATCCTGATTTACGCCTCGTTTTTTAAATTGATATTCTTCCTTGGCGCATTGCCGGGAACCATCGCCATCGCGCTCTTCACGTTCAGCATCGTCTCCAAGATGTTGTACGAACGCATCGAGACACTCGATCTCGGAGCGTACCATGCGATCCAATCCACGGGCGCGTCGAAGATCAAGGCCTTCATCGTGGCTTTGATGCCGGCGATTTATCCGATTTTTTACTCGCTGAGTCTCTATGCCTTCGAAATCAACATCCGCTATGCCGCCATCCTTGGGTATGTCGGTGCCGGCGGGATTGGTTTCGATCTCGACAATGCGATGAAGAACTTGCCACAAAATAACCGCACGATCGTGATCCTCCTGTTCATATTCGTGACCGTCGTCATCATTGAAAACACCTCCAGATATCTGAGAAGGAGGTTGGGATAAATGAATGATCAAGCATCACAAAGCGTTTTGGAGACCTATCGTCAGGCGCCTGTGACCATCCACCGCAAATTGTTCGCTTTGGCCATTGTGTTGGCACTCGCCATCTGGAGCTTCTCGGCCATCTCGTTCCAAGGTGTCAACCAGAATGGTCTGCAAGTCGTGTTCAACATCATCAAGTTCTTCTTCTGGCCCGACAGCAATCCGAACAATCCGGTCATTGCCAAGTACCTGTTCAGTTGGGAGAAGTTCGCCGTTCCGTACCTGATGTATGAAACAATCATGATCGCCTTCATCGGTACCGTACTGGGGGCGGTCATCTCGATCCCGTTCGCGTTTCTGTCCAGCAAGAACATCGTCGGTACTGTCGGATCGTTCATCGGCAGCACCGTGATCACGATGATCCGTACTGTTCCGATCTTCATCTGGGGCATCTTGTTCATCCGCGTGCAAGGCGGCCCGCTTGCCGGTGTGCTCGCGATCAGCGTGTCGTCCATTGGCATGATATCGAAACTCTACATCGAAGTCATCGAGGACATCGACACTGGTATCCTCGAGGCATTGGATTCGACCGGTGCGACCACCTTGCAGAAGATCCGCTTCGGAATCATTCCGCAGCTCACCGCCAGTTTCCTGTCGACGGCAATTTACCGATTCGAGATCAACGTCAAAAACGCCACCATCCTCGGCATGGTCGGGGCCGGCGGCATTGGGTTTACCCTGATTGACGCTCTTGGGAGTTTCAACTTCGGCATTGTCGCGGTCTGTCTTTGGGGCATCATCCCCGTCGTGTTCCTGATTGAATTCATCTCAACACGCCTACGCGCCCGACTGACAACCGGCGAATAATTGCAACATAAAAGCGCTACTCGGTAGCGCTTTTTTTTGTTTCACCAGTTCTATCGAAGGCCATCTTGACAAGTATCGGACCAATCAATGCAAATACGAACACACTGAGCAAGGTGATATTGTGGATTGTATCTGCTTGATCGGGTACACTGTCTTTCAGAGCGTTATACGCAGCCATAGCTAGTCCGATGGCAACCCCACTTTGCGGCAACATTGCGAACCCGAGATAGGACCGGATGTGCGGTGAGGATTTCACGACGGAAGTACCAATCCAGCAGCCACCGAATTTTCCGATGGTGCGACCGACAATGTAGAGCAGGCCCAACAGGCCGGCGGTTTGTAAGACACTAAATTCGAGTCTTGCACCACTCAACGTGAAAAACAGAATCATCAGTGGTGGTACAAAAAACCGGATTGTCGATTCTTCCAGTTTGTACGTATCTTTGTTGATGAGATTGGTGACGACGGCTCCGGCGATCATCGGTGTCAGAATCGGAGACGCATCCAGAACCAAGGCCAGTCCGACAGTGATGAACACCGTGATGACGATGGTATCGAGAATGCTGATCTTGGATTCGCCGTACTGAGTCATCGTACGCATGGCAAAACCTGCAAGCAATCCGATGCCGCCACCAATCAACAAGCTTTCACCAATCTCGATGAGCGGTTGCAACAGATATTGGATCGGATCGGCATTGGCGGCTCCGGTTCCGGAAATCACGATGCTGATGGAAAGAAGGATTCCAAACAGGATCACACCAACGGCGTCGTCGAGGCCGACAATCGGAACGATCGTGTCCGTCAGTTCGCCTTTGGTCTTGTACTTGCTGATCAACATCATGATCGGTGCCGGCGCAGTCGCTGCGGCAATGGCACCGAGCATCAACGCGATTCCCGGCTCGGTGAACAAGATCAGCACGAGAATCACCACGGCACTGGTGAACAGCGCCTGAATGATGGTGATGATGACAATCTTGCGACCCGTCTCTTTGAGTTTGCCGATCCACAGTTCGTTCCCGACTTGGAAGGCGATGAACCCGAGGGCGAGATCCCCAATGAACTCCAAATGTTGGAGTTCTTCCGTGGTTAGGAATCCGGAGATCGGACCAAGAATCAATCCGGCGATCAGATAACCGGTGACGTTCGGCAAATGGAATCGTTCGGCGACACGTCCGAGAATCATGCCGAGCAACAAGGCAGCCCCAACATTGACAAACAACATCGAATAGGATTCATTCACAACATCAATCAACAACATGTCATCATCTCCTGAATACAAAAAGGTGACTGCGTAAGATATACGAGTCACCTTCGTGGCTGTCATTAGAAAGCGTACTTTCTATTTACATTATACTCCTGACAAGGCGTCATTGCAAGCATCATTGCTTGTCAATCTCATTGATGAAGCGCTTAAACTTGTTCTTGTCGACAGGGAGTTTGATCGGTGCAAGAACGATTTCAAGTTCGCTCTCAATGATATCAAACGCTTGGAGTTCCTGTTTGATTTTGGAGGTGAGCGTGGGAATGATCCGCTCGTCTTCACCCATCATGTCGATCGTAATCTCGACGGAACCGACGGTACGTTGTCGCACTTGAAATTCACGAATCGCTTCGCTCGAGACAATGATCCAACGGACGAACAAATCCGGGAAGATGTAACGTGTTTGTCCATTTTGATCCATGAAATAGAGCAAATCGTCATGACGCCCAAGAACGTGTTCGATCCGTCGGAACTTCGATCCGCACGGACAGGGTTCATCCAGCACAATCATGTCGTTCATTTCATACCGTATCAACGGTTGCGCGACATTGACAAGGTTCGTTAGCACCATGCGGTGACCTTTGACATGGGGAGTGTCAATCCGATTGCCTTCCTCATCAAACAGTTCAATATACACGAGATCTTCGTTGATGTGAAGATGTCCTTCCTTGCAGGCGCTGGCAATCTGACCTTCGGATGCTTGATAGATTTCAATCACTTTGGTAGCGAAGACGGATTCGAATCGTTGTTTGTCATCCGGATACAACACCTCGGCATACGTTACGATGCGCTTGAGCGATACGGTAATCTCATCGGCCTTGGTGATCAACTGGCGAAGCAGACTCGGCGGTGCCATCAGGATGTTGATGCGGTTGTCATTGATGGCAGTGACAATCTCATCCAGTGGTTCCATCGTCGACAGATACTTGAGGGATACAAGTGGTGCGTTGATGTCATCGAATCCTTGTGAAAACACACGCAGCAAAAACAGGATGCGGTACGGCAGCGCCGACAGCGGCAATCCGCTTCGGGCCAAAAACACCGCCGGCAACCGTTTCGTCATCGCCTTGGGGGTGATGTAGATGCCCTTGTTGCCACTGGTGCCGCTCGAGAGGCCGATCACATATTGATCCTGGTAATACCCGTAAAAATCCTTGTCCCGTTCTTTTTGAACCGCATAGGAAATGACATCATCCTTGTTCAAACCGACAGTGTTCAAATCACTAAAATGTTCCATCATCGTCTGTTTGTCGATGGTGGGAAGGTTGTGGACGTCATCCCATGAGTGAATGACATGGCCCTGGTACAGTTGACGATAAAAAGGACTGTGTGTGGTGGCGTGAGCAAACAGTTTCTTGATTTGGCGAAGTTGATAGGATCGGATCCGCTTCTTGCTATGATACCGGCGATGCCAGACAAGCCGAACAAAATCCCATACCGCGACAAACGGATTCACGTTACTCGTCCGCTTTCAGTTTGACGGCCTTTTCACTTCCGCCCAGTCGTTTCATCCATGTGACATACGCGTGCTCGAGTCCGTAGCGGTAATCATGGCGCTGCCACCAGATCAGGAAAACACCGTACAAAACAGCCAGCACCAAACCCAGCACGATGGAGATCGGAATGCCGAGAAACAGATCGGGGTTCATCGCAATCAGAACTCTCTTGAATGCGCTGGATACCAGCTGTTCCAAGAAGAAGATCGTCAATCCGGCCACGCCGAAACGATAGAAAAATTTGCTGTGCCACTGCATCCGGTCCGTCTGATACCATCGCAAAAAGAGCAGGATCAACAGCTCAAAAAGACCAATCTGGAACACCATGATCCCATACCAGGTATAATCAATCGCTCGTTCGAGCATGGTCTCTTCGGCCGTCAAGTATATGACAAGACCAACGACGATGTAAGCAATCGCATTGGGAATGACGATTCGACGGATGGTACGTTTGTCATGATCTGCGATCATCCGCATCATCCATCCACCGTACAGGGCGAAGGACAAAAACGGTAGGATCGGATTGTTCTTGTTGGCGATCCAGTTGAGCAGCAAGACCAGAAGATATTGTTCGTTGTCGCGTGCGTCCAAGTAGATATTATATAAAGGAATGCGCGCGAGAGAAATCAACAGGACGACCAGCGCAGCTCCATAGAGAAACCAAGTCTGACGTTTGTGCGACGTGAACCATTTCATGCCGATGATCAGAATCACCTGCAGCAATATGATGTTGAGACCGATCATGACGAGACTGTCGACATAGAGAATCCGTTCCAACGACGGCCAGACGAATCGTCCGCTGTTGATCAGTTCGACAAGGATGCTCTGATCCATGCTGCGGCTGTCGAAATCGATGATGCCCGGACCCGTCACCAGAAAATACAGATAGGCTACCACCAGCACGAACACTCCGGCCCAAAGCGCATATGTCATCGTGTCTTTGTATGTGTAGGATTTTTCTTCCACTTTTCGATACGTCTGCAAGGTATGCACGAATCCGCTGATCATCGCGAACAGTCCCGCGAACATCAAAATGAACCCGATCAGCGTGATGATTATTGGCGGATTGGACAGATCCAAATCGTAGATGCCGTCGAAATAATAAAATGCCGTGTGCAATACGACCACGCTGAAGATGCCGATGCCGCGCAGTACGTCAAGTCCGATGTAATGTCGTTTCATGATGTCCTCCTGAATTTAGTGATGGCGTATGACCTCAAACCGTTGCAATGTATAGGACTCACCGTCACGAATGCCGGCTTTCTGGCGAGCGATGCGCACTTGTTCCTCAATCGTATCGATGCCGTCCAAGTTGGGTAGCAACAATCCCGATCGATGTCCCGACCGAACAATCACACCATATTTGGTGACATCCAGTCGGTCTTCGCTGTCGATGTCTTCGGGTGGCATCAAGACATCGACGCTGTATTCGAGACGACTCAACTCGCGTTCCTTGATCGGCGAAAACCGATAATCCCTGGTTCCGGCACTAATCGCATTTTCAATGATCTCCTTGGCCACGCTGGATGTGGTCGGACGAATCGTCCCGATGCATCCACGCAGTCTTCCATCCTTGCGAATCGAGACGAACACCCCGGCCTTTTCACTTGTCATTTCCCGAGGTAGATCACGGGGAATCGATAGTGGTTTGTTGTGGCGAATGTAGTGCTCCAACGATGCTCGAGCAAGATTCACATACGCGTCAGATTTGCTCTTAAGGGTATCTAATTCGTTTTGTTTTTCCTCAACATAGTGTTTTAGAAAACAACGACTGTCGTCTTTACCAAGCGGTTTGAACGATGCCACGGCATATCCTACACCAAATGGTCCTTCGTACGACAGAAGTTTTGATTCCAGGCTGTATCCATCGAAGGCGCCGGCCATCATCGTGAACGATCCGAGACCGCATTCGGCAGCCTTGTGACAGAATGCCGTGTCAAACGCAAGGAACGTTTGGAAGTCTCCGCTTGCCATCGCTTCGGTAATTTGTTTGTCAAACACCGGTCCTTCTTTAGCAAGTCCGTAAGGCCCCTCTTTTTTCAACTTGTGGGACAAGTCACCACTGGCTACCCATACCGTGTTCAAGTCCTCGGGAATCACATCGCGAATCATCATGCCGACTTGGTAATGATCGATCGCCGGAAGTCCGGACGGACTCAGTCTTACCATCTGAAAGTCTTTGTATTCGCGCAAAATGAAATGAAGTGGTACAAGCGCCCCGTGATCCAATGGCGCATGTTTGTCACCCAATGTTCCCAGCGCGATGTCTCGTACGGTTGCCTCCGATGCGATGCGTTCGACAAGTTCCAATGCATTGTCGACGCTCGCTGACACTTGCGGGGCACGAAACATCGTCAAAGATCCGGAGAGTGTCGGAGAAGGATCCAGATGAAAGTAATCGCCGTATGCCGTTGCGTGCGGTGAACTCAGAATGATCACGTCCGGGGCGAGTTCGGCGATCTCGCGTGCGACTTGTCGGTATGCGTCGATCGTGGCTTGGATCTTTTGTTCTTCGCCCCGCCCCACCGCCGGAACGATCAACGGCGGATGAGGCACGATGTAGCCAGCTAGAGTTGGCATGGTGTTTCTACCTCCTATACATTTCCTAGATGAATGGTTTCTAGTCCCGCTTCGCGTCCGAAACGTTCGGCGAGACGAAGCGTTTCATATGGTGTCTTGGGCGTATCTTTCATGTGGTGCGCGGGGAAAAAACGACTGATGTGCCAAGGGATGGCCGGATCAATTGCGGCGATGTCCGTGGCAATCTGACGGAGTTGCGCGGACTCATCGTTCACCCCAGGCACGATCAGCGTCGTGACTTCAACATGCACGCCCGCATCCACCATGCGGCGGATGTTGTTCAGGATTGGTTGGGAAGTGCCGCCGCAATAGGTTTCATAGATTCGTTGTTCCGATCCTTTGTAATCGACGTTTGCGGCATCCAACAACGGCAGGATCTCATCCAATACCTCGTTACTCATGTACCCATTGGTAACCCATACGGTGTTCAAGTCATGTTCCTTCGCCAGTCGCATGATGTCAAACGCGTATTCAAAGAATATGGTTGGTTCCGTATAGGTGAATGATATGGATGGACAATTTAAGCGCAAAGCATTTTTCACATGCACCTCGGGTGTGATATAATCACCTAAGATCTGACGATTGGGTTTCGACTGTTGTGAGATCGAAGCGTTCTGACACCACTCGCAATGCATGTTGCATCCAACCGTGCACAACGAATAGGTCCAGGTGTTTGGCATGAAATGATAGAGTGGTTTCTTCTCGATAGGATCGATTCTCAAGGCGGAAGTTCGTCCATAATTCATGGCAACCAAGATACCATCCTGGTTCTCCCGCACACCACACGTTCCTCTCGATCCATTGTCAATGATGCAACGATGATTACATACATTGCATCGTACGCGCAGTTTGTCAAGCTTGTCATATAATCTCGCTTCGATTTCAATCACCTCCCATGCAACCGTCACACTTTCATTGTACCACCGATTGATTTGAATGCGAAAAGCTGATTGCTTTTTGTAAAATTTCGAATGTTTGTTTAGAAAAAACATTTCCTACTGGTAGGCCATACGCACCATAGCGGTGACAGACAAAAACTGTTTGTTTTGCTATCTAACTACTAATCAATTTGAAATCATTCACTCTAAAGCGCTCAAAATTTTTGTGGGAAACGGCCTTTTTAAGACATTTTCCACCACCCCCAAAAATATTGACCACTTCGTTTTATGAAAACGGTTAACATACAATCTATATTCATTTTGAGTGCTTAATCCTGAACTTTTGGTCGATTTGAGCGGTAAAAACGCAAATTTTTGGATTTTGAAAAAAATTGACTATTTTGAGTAAAAGTGTTGACAAGACCCAAAATGTGTGGCATAATCAACGTGCACAGTGGGGTAGTGCCCACAAAAATGAAAAGGCAACCCATGGAGAAATTCATGGTTCGCAAAACTACAGGGCCTGTAAAATGGCAGCCAGTTACCAATCGTGCATCGCTCATTGGTAATTGGTTATCACAGGACAAACACATCCGACAACCAATATCAGTGAGACGATCTCACTGATATTTTTGTTAGAAGAGAAGGAAGTGGTAACGTGTTAAGCCGAAAGGCCATACAACTTGCTACGCTATCGTTTCTCTTCGTCGGATTCATCTTCACATCCTCTTCCGCACTCGCCTACTGGCAGGACGTGACGGTCACAAGGGATGTCGAACTCGTCACCATCGGCGAACCGATCGAGATCATTGTCGACGACATCTCCGCCGATGTCGGACAACTGAATCTGGTTCCGGAAGGATACGTGTTCGCCGTGAACGACGTCGAAGAGGTAACCTTGGAGTATGAAGTGAGTGTATCGCGTGAATTGCTGAATACCGTCGATCTGTACATCACCATCAATGACATCCTTATAAATGAGCAAGACACCTACAGTCATCTGGTGGACATTTCGATCCTCGGCAACGGAGGCCAAGCAGTACTGGACTTATATAATGATACGATCACCATTACCGTTACCGTACGATTGATTGAACCAATCGACGCGGACGAAGCATTGGAACGCAATCTAGACAGCGAACGGGTTAATGTCGAAGACTCCGTCTTAGCCTATGAAACCATCAAGGGTCAGACCATATCATTCGCATTGGGATTCGAACTCCAAGCGAAACCGGAAGCAACCGAAACACAGCAACAATAATTAGCAATAATTTTAACAGATAGAACATCCAACCAAACCAATAATATTAAAAAAGGATAAGGAGAAAAAAATCATGAAATCAAAAAAATTAGGAATCTTGTTACTCTTGTTACTCGCTTTCACCGTCACCACCGGAACGTTCGCCTACTGGGCAGCTGGAATCTCAACCAGTAGTGCTACGACTGATCGCAACATCACCATTGGTAGTGGTGACACAATCGCTACTTCCGTAGTTATCACGACCAACTCGGATGGAACTGGATCACTGATCCCTTCCAACATCACTCCTGATACTGGTGAAGTCACTTCGTTATCGTTCACTTTCAATGTTACTGTTACTGGAGCAACCGATGACGCTGATGGTCTCGAAACGAGCGTTAGCGCAGCCTTGACTGGCGCCGTTAATAGCGGCAGCACCGATGTATCCAGTTTGTTCAGCATTACTGGCGGTCCTGTTACTGCTACAGTAGGAACGGGAACTACAATCACCGTTACCGTTACAATGAGCGAACCTGCTGATCAAGCAACCTACAATCTCGTTGCCGGTGAAACTGTAACCCTCACCTTCGAACTTACTGCAGCTGCTGCAACCAGCTAATTATCTAACACATTTCAGTCTTCCATGAAATGAGGTGAAGCCATGAGACTCAAGCGCAAACTATTAACCATCTCCATGATATTTCTCATGGTTTTTTCCCTTTCTCAGTTTGTAGATTCAACCTACGCGTACTGGGCTAGTGGGATCAGCACCTCTTCAAACACTACTACTCGCACCATCAGCACTGGCACTTGGACGTTTACAACACCGTACGATCCAAACACCTCATACAACATTGGCGACATTGTAACGAACAATGGTATAACATATGAAGCGAAGAAGAGCGGATTGCTTCGGGAACCTGGTGTTGAGGGTGGCTGGGCTAGAGACTGGACCCAACTCACTTGATGAAAGCATGGGCACGAAATTATTCGTGCCTATTTTTCTATCCTGTGCTATAATTAATTTAGTAGACTTTCAATTAGCGAGGGATCCCACATGAAGAAAAGCACAAAAGAGAATATCAAACTCGGGGTTACATTTGTTGTTGCGGCATTTTTAATTCTTTACATTATGTTACAATTAATCGCACCAGAAATGACCGTAAGAGTATTTGGTTTTCGACCATATGTTGTTATAACAGATAGCATGTATCCCGAACTAAAAGTGAACGATTTGATAATTGTTACTAATTTTGATTCTGAAGATTTGAATGAGGAAGATATCATCACTTTTTATGCGGATATTGATTACAATGGCTCAAGTGAAGTCGTTACACACTATATCTATTCCATCAGCGAGGATGACGGCACTTACTACATTCAAACTCATCGATATTTCGACGAAGACGATGAAGTTACTGCAGACCCTTGGGTAATAACAGGTGACGATGTTCTTGGACAATATGCTTTCCATATTCCATGGATTGGAGCCATTGTCTTATTCATACAAAGCCCTTTCGGCATCGCTGCCATGGTTGTGAACATCGGCGTCATTGTTGGCATTGTAATCCTTCTCAAGAATGGAAAAGCGGAAGAGCCAACTCCAGAACCTGAATCCAAAGATTGATATTTGCAGTCATCATTAACATGTAACAGCAAGCAGAAGTTTCAATCATCGGGTTGAATGCTTCTGTTTTTCTTACCCCAACCAGACATCGAAAGCGAGGTGTCGCATGGCCAATCGAATCCTATCCATATTCGGATACCTGCTGGGCGCACTGCTGGTGGTATACATTTTGCTTGGCGTCCTGCTTCCGCAACAGACGATCAACTGGTTCGGGTTTCGCACCTTCGTCGTGGTATCAAGAAGCATGGAACCGGTGATCAACGTCAACGACATGATCATCATCACACGTGCCGAGGAAGAGGACATCGACACCGGTGACATCATCACCTTCCGGGCGCACATCCCGGAACTCGGTGACTATGGGTTCGTCACACATTACGTTGGTGATGTGCTTGTCGACGGATCCGGAAATGAAATTTACAAGACACAGGGGGCCACCGCCGATCCGGACGACTATGATGAATGGACGGATGGCCAAGGCAATCCCATTGAGATTCAAATCGACGATGTCGTCGGCAAGTACCAGTTCCGGATCCCCAGAGCCGGCATCCTGATTTCGATGCTTCGCGATCCGATTTTCGTCGGACTGTTGGCCATCAACGGAACCATCATCTACTTCATTGTGAAGTTGATTCGGAGTCCGAAAGAGACTGTCAAAGAGCCGCATGATAACACAAAAGAAAAAGAGAGTTGAGCTCTCTTTTTTACTGTTTTGATAGGTCTTAGAACGAATTTGATAGGTTTAAGCGGTAAGTTTTGTTGGGTCAGATGACATAGAAATAGACTTCGAAATTCAGGTTGCCGCCAGCAATCTGGCGATAGAGTTCATAGGTTTGTGGTGCATTCATCGTGACATGGAGAGTTACGAGCACCCGTTGTGCTTCCACTGGCTTTTCGAACAAATCACCAGTGTATGTGAACGATTCGACAACAGTCTGATCGAATCGGAAGTTGAACGTGTCACGCAACTGCTGATTGCTCACGGTGGAGTCCGAGAACATCAGATCATCCACCTTCGACTGCAACTTAGTTCCATCTTTGATAATCAGTTCATACTGATAAACAATCTCATAGACATCGCCGACAGCTCGGATGACACCGGTTGGGACCAACTTGCTGGTCCGACCGGACACCAGTTGCTCGTTGATGAGATAAAACTCGGAAATGTCCTCGAGGTACACTTCATTGTCGGCGGTGACTTGTGTGTAACTATACGTCGTGGTAAGGGAAATAAAAAACATCAAAACCAGATACATCAGAATGCGTTTCATAATGATTCCTCCCCATGGGCTTGTCATCAGGCAACTGGCTGTCTTCGTGAGACCCTGTAGTTTTCCGTCACTGGATCGCTCCAGCTTTGGCTTTATCAAATGTCAACCCATGGATCGCATTCCATGGTTTTGACTTGATACATTTGCATTATACACTCGCTGTCATCTTTTGTCAAACGAATTTGAGCCTCTCAGCGTAAACAAAATGACACAAATTGCCAACATTGTGTATTTCATTATGGTTCTCGCTTTGTTATAATAGTTACGAAAAAGAAAGGAATGATTTCATGCCAAAACAAGACTTATTGAAGAAATTCGCCGCGTTGGCGGTTCAAGTCGGCGCCAACGTACAACCCGATCAGGAAGTATGGGTGAACGCTACGACCGATACCGTTGAGCTCGCTCGTCTGATCGTCGAAGCCGCCTATGACGCCGGGGCGAAAAAAGTATCCGTGAACTGGAGTGACGATTACGTCAGCCACAGTGGATACCTGCATCGCACGATTGAGAATCTCCAGGACATTCCCGAATGGTTCATTCAGAAGTATCAGACATTTGTCGATGCGGGTGGATGCGTCATATCCATCTCTTCTCCAATCCCCGGTCTGAATCAGGATGTTGATCCGGAGAAACTCCAGAAAGCCGGTATTGCCTCGATGCGCGCACTTCACTTCTATCGCGAACACATGATGGGCAACCGTGCACAGTGGACGATTGTCGCCGCACCCAATCCGGTGTGGGCCAAACGTGTGTTCCCCGACCTCGATGAAGCAGACGCCGTCGAAGCATTGTGGGATGCGATTCTTCAGGCATCTCGCGTCACCAAAGACAACGATCCGATTGCCGAGTGGGCAAAGCACAACGAACGCTTGCTTGCGCACAACAAGATTCTCAACGATCACCAATTCAAGTCACTGCACTTCCAAAACAGTGCCGGAACCGATTTGATCGTCGAACTCGTCGAGAATCATGTCTGGGCCGGTGGTGGCGAACACAACACCCAGGGTGTCTACTTCAATCCCAACATCCCGACCGAAGAAAACTTCACGATGCCGTACAAGTTCGGTACTCAGGGCAAAGTCGTCGCAACCAAACCGCTCAACTACCAGGGCAATCTCATTGAAGATTTCTGGCTGGAGTTCAAAGACGGACAAGTCGTCGATTACGACGCCAAGAAACAGAAACAGGCTCTCAAGAACCTCTTGGAGTTCGACGAAGGCAGCTCGTATCTCGGTGAAGTCGCTCTGATCAGCCATGATTCTCCGATTTCAAACGCGAACATTCTCTTCTTCAACACCTTGTTCGACGAGAATGCCTCCTGTCATCTCGCTCTCGGACGCGCGTATCCGATGAACGTCCAAGGCGGAACCAACATGACCCCCGACGAACTCGCCAAACTCGGTTCGAACAACTCGATGGCGCACAGCGATTTCATGTTCGGCAGCGCCGACATGAACATCGTCGGTACCAAACAAGACGGTTCCACCGTCCAAATCTTCAAAGATGGAAACTTTGTAATCTGATCCGCTGGACCGCATTTCAAATGCGGTCTTTTTTTTCGCCGGATTATTTGTTATGATAAAGACATAAGGAGGTCGTTGCATGCACGAAATACACATGGTCGAAACCATGACGGATTTTTTGGAGTACAACCAGATCATTCATCTCTTGCAGGATCAGATGGAGTACATCGGATCCCCAAAAACCAACGAACAGATCGTCGACACGATCAAGATGGCCCTCGGCAGTGAGAACGTCAAACTGATGGTCATCAGCGAATCGGGACACCCGGTCGGATTCGTCTTCTTCAACGTATCGATCGGCATGGAAAGCGCCGGCAAGTACGTCTGGCTAAACGAGATGCACGTCCATCGCGAATACCGTGGCAAAGGGTATGGTACACTGTTGTTTGAAGAACTGAAAGCGTGGTGCGACAAACACGGTGTGCTGCGCATCATGGGCATGGCCGATCAGAGTGAAAAGCGGACCTTGAACTTCTATAAGAAACAAGGCAGCACCGTCTATTCACAAGAAATTTTCTCACTATACCTCAAAGAGTGAAGCCGTCTGGCTTTGCTTTTTTTATTGACAGAAAGGGTACATCTATTGTACTTTATGTAGTGGAAGCAAGGTGATGCCCGATGAAACGAAACACCATCCTGTTGCTTGTCGTTATTTATCTCGTCTTCATAGCCCTCGGTTTGCCTGACGCCCTTGTCGGTTCCGCCTGGAACACGATCCGTATCGATCTTGATGTTCCGCTCGGAGCGATCGGGGTAACAACGATGGTCGCCTACGTGATGACGATTTTTTCGACGTACAATGCGCCACGGCTGTTGCGCCGCTTTGAAACCAAGACCGTGACGTTCGTCAGCGTGTTGTTGACGGCTCTGGCAATTCTATTGATGAGTCGTGTCACGCACTACTGGCAGATGGTTCTGCTCGCCATGCCGCTCGGATTCGGTGCCGGGGCAATCGATTTGTCACTCAATCACTACATCGCTCGCTATTACAAAGCCAGTCACATGAACTACCTTCATTCGTTCTGGGGACTCGGTGTCACGTTCGGTCCGATGGTGATGGCGCTCACGCTGCGCGACGGTGCCTGGCGCATCGGTTATGTCATTGTCGGTCTGGTGTTGCTTGCAATTGCTTTCTTCGTCCTGTTGTCGTATCGCCTGTGGGAACACGAGCCCGCGGCGGAGCGACACGAACAACATTCAGACATCAAGACCATGACTCTTTTGAATATGAAAGGCATAAAATCATCACTGGCGATTGTATTGTTCTATGTGCACATCGAATCGCTCGCCGGGGTGTTCGTCGCCAGTTACTTCTATATGATCCGCGGAGTCAGCAGTTCCACCGCAGCCCTGTTCACGACCACGTACTTCCTGGCACTCACCGTCGGGCGCATTGTGAGCGGTGCCGCATCACACAAACTGCATCCGAATCGACTGATTGTGATCGGTGAGGTCATGATTCTGATTGCCGCCATCCTGTTGTCGATGAACGCCACAGTCCAGTGGTACTACTTCGTTGCAGTCGCCCTGCTCGGCATCGGCAGCGGTCCGGTGTTCCCGAACATGATGTTCATGAACCAACGACATTTCCCCGTCGAACACAGTTCCAAAATCACCAGCTTGCAGATGGTCGTCGGGTACCTCGGATTCGGTGCATTGACACCACTCGCCGGTGTGGCATTCCAGGAAACGTCGATCCGATATTACCCGTTTTTGATCCTCATTGTGAGTGTTCTGCTGATACTGTTCACCATCCATTTCTTACGCTTAAGACTATCAAACACGACGACTTAGATACACTTAAGCGGTAATTTCATCCCAAACACAGAAAAAAGGCGACACGTGATGTGTCGCCTTTTGTTGTTGCTTCGTTGGTGCTTACGGCGCCGGGTAGTAATGTTCCAGAATGAGCAGAATGTCGTCGTAGGTGAGGAACGTTCCGGTGTCGTCGTTCATGTAGTCGGTTGCGGTGATGCCGTATTCGTCGGATGGATCCGGCGTGATCAAGGCAGCCGCTTCGATCGTTTCGATCGACGGTGTCAGCGTATCGCGGACGATCATCGATGCGACGACGATTTCGCGCTGGGCGGTGCTGAGACCGGACATCAGGGTAAGGTCGAAGCTGACGCTCGTGAAGCTGCCGCCGGTGGTGACGGTATTGGTCGCTTTGATGAACGCCTTGAGTTCGACTTTGGTGAGGATGTTCGTCTGATAATCCGGATCGGGATCCGCTTCGGCGAGGGTCGGGAAGGACAAGGCTCCGTTGCCGCGCAGCATGTTGTCGATCGTGGTGTGCATCGATCCGCTGGTGAGCAAGGTGTCGAGATCGGCGTCCGTCATGCTGGTGACGGCGCTGCCGCTGAGTCCTCCGAAGTCGCTGACGCCGAGGGTGTCGAGCGCAGTGAGCAGGTTGAACAGTTCCGTTTTCTCGATGTGTTTCGAGCTGGCACTGGCAACGGTGATGTCTTCGCGGAAGAAGGTCGGAACCAGAAGTTTGGTCGTACCATACGCTTCCGTTTCGTCACCGGACGTGAGCGGATCGAGAATGTTGTCGGAGATCGTCGCCTGCAGGCTGGCGCTGGCGAGCACCACATTGAAGTCGGCGAGGAAAATCGTGGCCGGATTGAACGACAAGCTGCCGAAGTCGGTGAGACCCATGGCTTCGAGTCCGTCCAAGGTGGCCTTGATTTCGTCAACCTCGATGTAGGTAACATCGGTTTGTACGATGCGGATGGTGGTGGCATCGTTGACGTTGGTGTCCGGTACGATGAGCGAGCCGCCGGTGCCATTGAGCATCTTGTCGGAGACCGTTGCCTGGATCGATGCGGACAACAGGAGATCGTCGCTGGAGGTGAAGAATCCGGAGAGACTGATTTCCGTCGCGCCGCCGATGTCGGAAAAGCCGAGGATGTTGAAGGCGTCGATCAGATACTTGATTTCGTCCTTGATGACGAATTCGCTGCCGCTGACGGTGAGCTTGATTTCGTTGCCCGGTGTTTCGCCCGCTTGCTTGTAAGCCGGGACGATCAGGACCGAATCATCGAATCCGGTGAGATTGTTGGTGACGGTGAGATGGATCGAGGCACTCGAGAGGAGCGTATCCTGTGCCGCGCCGGTGCTGAGGCTGGCAAGGCTGAAGGTGCCGTCGAAGGTGGTGATGTTGTCAACACCGAGCACTTCGAGCGCATTGATCATGCCTTTGATTTCGTCGGCCGTCAGGAAGTTCGTACCACTGACGGTCGCCTGGATGCTGATGCCGTCGATGTCGGTCGTGGGAATTTGAATCGTGACCGGTGCGAGATCGAAGATCTGTTTCGAGATCGTCGCATGCATCGAGGCGCTGGCGAGAATGATGTTTTGGTTGGTTTCGCCATAGACGTTGTTGAGGTCGATGGTGCCGCTGAAGTCGTTGATGTCACTGAAGCCAAGTACTTCAAGCGCTTCGAACATCGCGCCGATTTCATCTTTGGTGACGTATTCGGTGTCGGTGCCGCTGAGAGCGTCGCCGACTTCCACGCGAACGTTGACGGCGCTGATGCTTTGCACCGGAACGCGCAGCACGCTGTCGCCAAGATCAATCAACTGAGCGGAAATGGTCGCCTGCATGATCGATGACGTGAGAAGTGTATTGCGGTTGGTTTCGTCAAAGAAGTTGGTGAGGTCGATCGAACCGTCGAAGGTTTCGACGTTGGTGATGCCGAGAATGTTGAGACCGTCGATCATCGCGTCGAGTTCCGCCGCGAGCACGTATTCCGTTTCGGTGGCGCCGCTGCCGACGGTGAAGCGAACCTCGGTCGTGTCATTGTCCGCCAGATACGGGACCACGAACTCGGTGGTGACGATGGTCGTCTCGAGATCGATGACCTGTTCGGAGACGGTCGCCTGAATCATCGAGGAGGACAGGACGATCGTGGAGTTGCTGCCGGTGGCGAGCACACTCAGATCGACGGAGCCGTCGAAGCTGTTGACGTCCGACGTAATTCCGAGCACGTCAAGCGCATTGATGATGTCTTCCAGTTCGGTCTTCGACACGTATTCCGTTTCCGTGGCGCCACTGCCGACGGTGATGCGGACAGCGGTCGCGTTGTCTTCTTCGAGGAACGGCAGGACCACGGTGCCGGCTACGTCGAGATCAACGATTTGTTTGGACATCGTCGCCTGAATCGAAGCGCTGGCCAGCATGATTGCGGTATTGCCGGGTTCGGCGGTGATCGACGCGATGTCGACGCTGCCGTCGAAGGTATCGAATCCGGTTGTCAGACCGAGAATGTCGAGGGCGTCGACAAGGGCGCTGATTTCGGTTTTCACAACGTATTCGGTTTCGCTGCCGCCTGGACCGACGGTGACACGGATGTCCGTGGTTCCGTCGTCGGCGAGGAACGGCACGTCAAGCGTACCGGCAACGTCCAGTTCGATCAACTGTTCGGAGATGGTCGCCTGAATGGTGGAACTTGTCAACAGGATGTCGACATTGCCAGGTTGCGATGTTACGGTGGCGATATCGACGTTGCCGTCGAAGGTGTTGATGTCATCGGTGATGCCGAGCACTTCGAGCGCGTCGACGAGCGCGGTGATTTCATCACCGGTGATGTATTCGGTATCGGTGCCGGCGAGTGCATCGCCAACGCTGATGCGAACGGCCGTCAGACCGTCCTCTTCCACGAACGGAAGGGAAATCGTGCCAGCGATGTCCAGATCGATCAATTGTTGCGAGATGGTCGCCTGGATGGTGGAACTGGCCAACAGGATGTCGATGTTGCCTTCGGTGGAGGTGATGGATGCGATGTCGACGTTGCCGTCGAAGGTGTTGATGTCGTCGGTGATGCCGAGCACTTCAAGAGAATCGACAAGCGCGGTGATTTCCACCGCAATGATGTACTCGGTATCGGTTCCAGCCAAGGCATCGCCAACGGTGACACGGATTTCGGTGCTGTCATCATCGGCGAAGAACGGTACGGCGAGGGTGCCGTCCACATCGAGTTGCAGGAGTTGATCGGAAATCGTTGCCTGGATCGTCGCACTGGCAAGCAAAATGTCGATGTTGCCGTCTTCGGATGTGATCGAAGCGATGTCGACGTTGCCGTCGAAGGTGTTGATGTCTTCGGTAATGCCAAGTACTTCAAGCGCATCCACCATGGCGGTGATTTCGGTCGAGAGAATGTATTCGGTATCGGTTCCGGCCAACGCGTCACCAACCGTGATGCGGATTTCGGTGGTGCCGTCTTCGGCGAAGAACGGTACGGCGAGGGTGCCATCCACATCAAGTTGCAATAGTTGATCGGAGATGGTCGCCTGAATGGTGGCGCTCGCCAACAGAATGGCAAGATTGCCTTCTTCGGATGTGATCGAGGCGATGTCGACATTACCGTCGAAGGTGTTGATGTCTTCGGTGATGCCGAGCACTTCGAGGGCGTCCACCATCGCACTGATTTCGGTGGCGAGGATGTATTCGGTATCGGTTCCGGCGAGAGCGTCACCTACGGTGATGCGGATTTCCGTAGTGCCGTCTTCCGCGAAATACGGAACCGCCAACGTACCATCGGTATCCAGTTGGAACAACTGATCGGAAATGGTCGCCTGGATCGTTGCACTTGACAGCAGGATGTCGATGTTGCCTTCGGTCGAAGTGATCGAGGCGATGTCGACGTTGCCGTCAAAACTATTGATGTCGTCGGTGATGCCGAGCACTTCGAGCGCATCGACCATGGCACTGATTTCATCGGTGGTGATGTATTCGGTTTCGAATCCGACCGGACCTACCGTGACGCGAATCTCGGTGGCGTCGTCTTCAGCCAGGAACGGGACGGCCAGGGTACCATCGGTGTCGAGCTGCAGCAACTGGTCGGAAATGGTCGCGTGAATCGTCGCCGAAAGCAGCAACGTGTCAAGGTTACCTGGTGTCGATGTGATGGAGGCGATGTCGACGTTGCCGTCGAAGGTGTTGATGTCCTCGGTGATGCCGAGCACTTCAAGGGCATCGACCATCGCTTCGATTTCTGATTTCGTGATGTATTCGGTTTCGCTGCCGACCGGTCCCACGGTCACGCGGACGTCGGTAACGCCATCGGATTTGACGTATGGTACGGCCAGGGTACCATCATCCTCCAGTTGCAACAACTGGTCGGAAATGGTCGCGTGGATCGTCGCGCTGGCAAGCAGCGTGGCGATGTTGGCCGGGTCGGATGTGATCGAGGCGATGTCGACGTTGCCGTCGAAGGTGTTGATGTCTTCGGTGATGCCGAGCACTTCGAGGGCGTCGATCATGGCCTGGATTTCGGTCTTGGCGATGTATTCGGTCTGTTTGCCGGGGTTGCCGACGGTAGCGCGGATAACATCGGTGTCATTCGCTGCGACATACGGTACACTCAGCGTTCCATCGCTTACCAACGTGAGAAGTTGATCGGAGATGGTGGCGTGAATCGTCGCACTCGCGAGGAGAATGGCGATGTTGCCTTCTTCGGCAGTAATCGACGCGATGTCGACGTTGCCGTCAAAGCTGTTAATGTCTTCGGTGATGCCAAGCACTTCCATGGCGTCGAGGACCGCGGTAATTTCCGTCTTGGCGATGTATTCCGTATCGGTTCCGGCAAGGATGTCACCAACGCGGAAGCGGATGAGATTGGTGTCCGCATCCACATAGGGAAGTGAAATCGTATCGGTCGACAGGTCGATGACCTGTTCGGAAATGGTTGCATGCAGTATCGCCGATTCGAGCAAACTGTCGATGTTGTCAAGCAACAGACCAAGGTCGAGGCTGTCGACATTGGCAAAGTCGCTGATGTCGAGCGACAGCAATGCCTGAAGCACGCTCTCCAGTTCATCCAGTGAGATGTAAGTGATCTGGTCTTCGGTGCTGAAGACACGGATTTCGGTCGTGTTGTCCGAGGCATAGAATGGTACATTCAAAACGGCGGTTTCACCCGTTGCCTGTTCAAACAACATGTCGGACAAGGTTGCATGAACAATTTTCGATGCGAACAGTTTGTCCGATTTGTCGGTATCCAACGTCGTCGGATCGGCCGCAAGGCCGAGATTCTGAATGATCGACGCGTCGAACGCCATGTTGTCGAGATCGGTGAATCCAAGTACACCGACGGCTTGGAAAACGCGTTTGATTTCTTGTTTGCTGACGACATCCTGATCGACGTCGTCGACACTGATGGTGGATAGCGCACTCGGCGGAACGGTGAGAATGTCACCGCCGCTGTCGATGATCAGATTACCGACGGTCGCGCCGATGATGTCCGAAGTCGTCAACGTATCGATCGAGGTATCGGACAGATCGAATGCTTTGGCGATGTCGAATCCGGTCTCTTCACAAACGGTGTCGCCTTCGTCACAAGCAAGATCGGTGACAAGAACCCGTGCTGAGTTGGCCACCGCCTTCAGTTCCGTTGCGGTGATGTACCCGTCTTCATCCAATACCGAGTCCGGAATCAGCAACGGAGTATCACCAAGATCCATGTCGAGCAGGAACGTGCTGATTGTCGCGACAAGGACCTGTGATGCGAAAATGGTGTCGATGGTTTCTTCATCAAAATCGGCAATCAACTGCAAGTCGAGATTCTCCAGATCGAATCCGCCGGCGACATCGGTGATGGCGTTGAACGCTTCCAGGATGTTGCGCAGTTCACCCGGATTTACGAGATTGCCGTCATCGTCGAATAAGTCGTTCCAGTCGATGCCGTCGGGAACGACGATCATGTCGAGCCCTTCGATGCCGGCCTGGCCGCTGAAGACATTGACAAGTGCATTGGTGACGATTTTGGAGTTGAGTAGAACGGTAAAGTCAAGATCTGCCAAAGCGCCGATCAGAATCGTCGGGTCGCCACTTTCCAGATCACCGACGGTGATGCCGGTGTTGAGAACGGACTCGGCGACTTCGCCAAAGGCGCGGAACTCATCGCCCCAATCCAAATCGGTCGGCACGGTGATGATCGCACTGATGTTGCCGCCAGCTTCACTGAGCAGCGGTTCAACGGCGACATAAGCGCCGAGCGTCACCAGCTCGCTGTCCGCCAGCGAATCAAACAGATCGCGCACGTCGGTACCGTCGATGGTGACGGTCGTCAGATCGGTTTCGTCATTGAGGATGCCGGCGGTGTTGATCAGTTCAAAGCCGACGGCGGCGACGGCACCGAGCGTTTGAAGTTCGCTTTCCCAGTCGATTTCATACAGCTCATCAACGGGAACTTCAATGTCGGTTTCATACATTTCACTGCCGATCTCGATGCCGAGCGGCAGAATGTTGGTAATCAGTTTGCTTTGCGATATGGTGTCAAACAGGGCGACGATTTCAGTCGCCTGGATGTCGGCGATGTCATTGGTGTCGATGAACTCGGAGTCCATCAGAACAGCGGCCGTGTCGCCCATGACATCGAGTTCGTTGCGGAGCATGATTCGCTCCTCGTTGAAATTGAACGACAACACGGTGTCGAACAGATACAAGTGCATTTCCACGGGAGCGCCATATTCCTCACCATTATAGGTGAGGCTGGATGCGTTTTGGACAAACAGGTTGTCATTGAATGCGTCCACCATGTTGCGCGCCATGTCGAGTTGGCTTTCCAGCTCGGGCGGAACATCGAACGGGCTGGCGAGCGGTTGCAACGACGGCTCGCTGTCGACGACATACATCGGATCGTTCATGAGATAGATCTGTTCGATCGTTTCCCGGGTCACGGTCGTATCGTCTTCGGGTAAGACCGTCAAGAGACTGCCCATCATGCTCATCATGCCACCCAGAAGAATCAGGGTGATGTATGCGCTGACGGCACCTTTGGCCGCACCAAACAGTGCGCCCATCAGTGGTTGACGGCTGGGTTTGTTCAGGTTATCCAAGAGTTCGCGATTGTCGAAGACTTCCTTCTTGTTGCGTTTTTTCTTGCGGAACTTGCGAAGTTCTTTGTCACGCGCCTTGCGTTCCTTGCGGGACATCTTCTTCCATTCCATGCGAACTTCTTTTTTCATTCGCTTGATGTCGCGTTTTTTGAGCTTCATCTTCCTGACTTGGCGCTTGGCCTGCTTGTGGGCATCCATCTGGGCGTTCTTGCTGAAGAACAACAAGCGGATGATTCCCATCAGGATTTTGTAGATCAGCTGGCCAACGGTGAAGTACAAGATCGTGTACACGAGCTTGACGACAAACTGTGCGATGCCGGTGACGAATGCGACGAACTGCACATTGGTCATCGTATCACCCAGCGTTTCACCAAGATAAGACTCGAGCAACTCGAATACCGCTTCGCCGATTGTCTGAACGCCGGCGAGTTCCGGTAGAACTCCCGCAAGCGGTTCGAACGCGAATGGCAGCGGCGTGATCCACAGCTGGTTGACAACGGCTTCTATGGTAGCAAAAAAGAGGGCGTAGAAAATCAATGTCACGATAAACGAGTACAGTGACTTCCGGAACCCCCTGATATAGCCGATCAGAAAACCAAGTCCGATGATGGCGAAGAACGCGATGTTAAAGTATAACGTCAGTTCTTCATATCCTAGGTTTGTGGGCATATCCAACTTCCTTTCAGTAACACCTATATGTATTCATGTATTATTTTATCACCTAATACTTATAATCATTATATCACAAGCATTTTAAAAACTTTTGAATTACCTGTGAATATTCCATTGATTTCAAAAAAAAAGAATGAAACCGACGGGTTTCATTCCTCGAATACGTCATTGTATTGTTTGGTCACACGAACGAACGTCGTGCATTTGGACAGTTGTTTCAAGGTCGGCGCACCGACGTACGTACACGTTGAACGCAGCCCACCCAGGATGTTCTGAATCGTTCTTTGGACCTCACCGCGATACGGGATCCGCACGGTGCGTCCTTCGCTGCTGCGGTAATCGGCAACTCCGCCATGATGCTTGTCCATCGCCGTCTCACTCGACATGCCATAGAATTCGACAAACGTCTTCTTGTCGTACTCGGGTTGTTGTTTGGCTTCGTTGTAGCGTCCCGTCAAGTAGGTTTCGGTGATGAGGTGGCCGCCGCCCTCGTCGTGTCCCGCGAACATTCCACCCAGCATGACGAAATCGGCTCCCGCGCCAAACGCCTTGGCGACATCACCGGGACTCGTGCATCCACCATCGGCGATGATCTGCGCACCAAGTCCATGAGCCGCATCGGCGCATTCCATGATCGCGGACAACTGCGGGTACCCGACGCCGGTCTGAATGCGCGTCGTACAGACACTGCCCGGACCAATGCCGACTTTGATGATGTCGGCACCACGCAACACCAGTTCCTGGGTCATGTCGGCGGTGACGACGTTGCCGGCGATGATCGTGTGATCGGGATAGTCCTTGCGAACTTTCTCCACGAAATCACCGAACGCTTCGGAATAGCCGTTGGCGACGTCGATGCAGATGAAACGGAAATCCGGATAGGCACTCAAAATCCGACGCAGTCGATCGTAGTCTTTCTTACCGATGCCGGTGCTGATTGCGACATACTCGGGATGGAGCTCGGTGGTATCAAAATCATCTGGTTCATAGCTCTTCACCAAGCAGGTGAAGAGGTTGTGCTTCTGCAGCTCTTTGGCAATGCCGAAGGTACCGACACCATCCATGTTGGCGGCCATGATCGGGATGCCGGTCCAGCTTCTGCCACTGTGTTTGAAATGATAGGTCCGTTCCAGACTGACTTGTTTGCGACTGCTCAGATTGGAGCGTTTCGGTCGAATCAGAACGTCCTTGAAATCGAGTTTGATATCACTTTCCATGCGCATGATGGAACCTCCTTGTGTCATCTACTTTCATTATATCAAATCCATGGTGTTTGTCATCGGTTTTGGTTGAATCATTGGATTTTGGTCATTGGTGATGGACTTTTCCACACAGAACCAGTATAATGATTGCGTTATGACTTCACCATCCAGGAGCCCATGATGACCGAGACCAGCCCCAGACAATTCTACCAGTTGTTGTTACGATTGGCAATACCAATCTTTTTTACGCAATTATTGGGATCGCTGCTCGGCATCGTCGATACCTTCATGGTGACATCCCTAGGCGATGACGCGCTAGCGGCGGTCGGCATCGGATCGCAATTCATGATGGTTCTGTTCATGATCCAGTTCGGTCTGATGTCGGGCTTCGGCATCTTCATCGCACAGTATTATGGAGCGCACGAACATGACAACATATCGCGGACTTTCTTGGTCGCGATCACCAGCGGTTTGGCGATTGCAGTGGTGTTTCTGTTTCTTGCCCAACTTGTCCCCCGACAAATCATCAGTCTGTTCAACATGAGCGAATCACCAAATCAGAACGTCATCAATCTTGGCATCGACTACGTTACGATCGCCAGTTTTGCGTTTTTGTCTTCGACCATCGCGTTCTCCATCAGCATGCTTGCCAGAAGCGTGCAGAAAGTAATCGTCGTCAGCATCATTCAAGCCGGTGGCATCGTACTAAACACCGGACTCAACTACGTGCTGATCCACGGCCGTTGGGGATTTCCGGAGATGGGCGTTAGCGGTGCTGCGACGGCAACAATGATATCGAGTGCGACCATGGCACTGGCATCCATCCTCTATCTCTGTTTCAATCGAAGTCCGGAACTGCGCGTCCAACTTCGCCACTATCGAACCATCACAACCGCGTTTCTACGGAAATTGTTCAAAACCGTTCTGCCGGTCGTCATCAATGAAAGTTTTTGGGGTCTGGCAATGACGATGTACGTGATCGCCTATGGCCTCATTGGCGACAAGGAAGTCGGCAGCATCTACCTGTCCAATCAAATCAATTCACTGTTCTGGGTTGCGACGATTGCCGTCGCCAACGCCACAGCCGTCATGCTCGGCAAGCAGTTGGGTGAAAACGATCTTGCCACAGCTCGTTCCTGGGAACGACGCTTCCGCAAGCTGGGTCTCGTGTTCGGATTGGTGCTCGGCAGCATCCTCTTCGCACTCGCTCCCGTGATCGTCCCGTTGTTCGACGGGATCAGTGCAGAGGTAGCATCAACGGTCACGGTGATTCTCCGCGTGTATGCGATCTATGCCCCGATCAAATTTCTCAATGCGATTTTCGTTGTTGGCACGCTGCGTGCCGGCGGCGACACCAAATATTCGATGTATGCCGAACTCGGCGTGCTGTGGATCTACGGTGTCCCCTTGGCCTTCGCCTTGGCTTATTTTACGAATCTGCCGCTGGTCTGGATCGTCGTCTTTGTCAATGTTGAGGAAATCATCAAGTTCCTGATTTTGTTCCATCGCGTTCGTTCGGGACGTTGGATCAACAACCTTACGGTCGAACCCGCATAAAAAAGAAGTCATCCAGCGATGACTTCTTTTTCAAATTTGAGGGTGCACAGATTGTCGGTGCCATCATCCATCGATAATGCTTATGACCTATCGCATCACAACACTCGCGTTAGGAAAATGGTATCGATGGACATTTGATACCCGTGGAAAATGTGATTGCATTCTTGTTTGGACCATGCTAGAATGTCAGTGTATGCGTATATATGCATTTCCATATATGGTAAGGAGTTGGGCCCATGAATCTCGTTGAACTATTCAAATCACTTGGCGATGAAACACGCCTTCGGATTGTAACATTACTCCACCAGCAACAACTTTGTGTCTGTGAGATGGTTGAAATCACCGGGTTGTCACAACCGAAAATATCACGTCACATCGCTCGTCTCCGTACATCGGACATCGTTGTTGCCAATCGCAACGAACAGTATGTTTACTATTCGCTGAATCGCGACTTGCCGGAATTTCCGGAACTGCTCGATTGGATTGCGCGACACACCACCGATGCGGTATTCAA
Source organism: uncultured Mycoplasmatota bacterium (assembly GCA_913062645.1). Classification (GTDB taxonomy): domain Bacteria; phylum Bacillota_I; class Bacilli_A; order Izemoplasmatales; family Izemoplasmataceae; genus Xianfuyuplasma. Next base: position 210,204 of record CAJXVW010000001.1, on the reverse strand, counting down.
TGCCGACCAGGATAACCTGCGAATGATTGAATCTTTCGTGTGTACGAGGTGATGTGATGACGCTGTTTGAAACCTTGAACGATCTGTTGTTGCGGATGACATGGCTGGACGAGTTCATCCGTTGGCTGTTGGTCGACATGATTGGATTGAATACCGATTGGACAGCGACCGGCATCGTCCAGTTCTTCCTTTACGATACGATCAAGATTTTCCTGTTGCTGAGCATTCTCATCTTCATTCTATCGTACATTCAGAGTTATTTTCCACCCGAACGGACCCGTCGGATATTAGCCAAATACCACGGCATCCGCGGTAATATCCTGGGTGCGCTGTTTGGCACGTTGACGCCGTTTTGCTCCTGTTCCAGCATCCCGATTTTCATCGGTTTCACGAAGGCGGGACTGCCGCTTGGTGTCACCTTCAGTTTCCTGATTTCATCACCGCTTGTGGATCTCGCATCGTTTCTGATCCTGATGAGTTTTCTCGGTTGGGAAATCGCACTTGTCTATGTCGTGGTTGGCATCCTGCTCGCCGTGGTCGGTGGTGCGGTGATCCAGCGCATGAACATGGAAACGAAAATCAAAGATCATGCCAAACCGGTTCCAGATGCCCCTGTCTCGACCGTTGCGGCATTCGAACTCACCACAAGCGATCGTCGTCGCTATGCGTTCGATCAGGTGAAGGACATCATTCGTCGGGTGTGGATCTACATTCTGATCGGGGTGGCCATCGGTGCCATCATTCACAACGCCATACCCGCTCGGGTGATTCAATGGATTCTCGGTTCCGACAACTTCTTCAACGTCGCCATCGCGACCGTCCTGGCGATTCCCATGTACGCCGACATCTTCGGCACCATCCCGATTGCCGAAGCGCTTCTCTTGAAAGGCATCGGCGTCGGCACCGTGCTGGCGTTCATGATGGCCGTCACGACGCTGTCCATTCCATCGATGGTGTTGTTGTCCAACGTCATCAAGAAACGTCTGCTGATTACGTTCATCACCGTGGTTACCATCGGCATTCTCATCATCGGTTATCTGTTCAACGCCATATCATTCATATTCTAGGAGGTAGTCTCATGGTCATCAAAATTCTCGGTTCCGGTTGTCCCAACTGTCGACGACTCGTCAAGCACACGCAACAGGCTCTCGACCAACTCGGTCTTGAAGCCGACATCGTCAAGGTCACGGATTATGCCGACATCGCATCCTACGGCATCCTCAGCACCCCCGGACTTGTCATCGACGAGCAGGTTGTGAGTGCCGGGCGGGTTCTTCGCCCCGACGACATCGTTGCCATTCTCAGTAAAAAATAGAACTCCGTCACGGAGTTCTATTTTTTTGTAAGGACTGAAACTCTTGCCAATCGGTTTCGCTTCGATAAGGTGATGTGCCAAATGCTTCGAGATCCTCGAGGGGAAACAGGAAAATCCCACAGTTGATGGTATGTCCATCGAGAAGATATGTCACAATGTCGTGTTCCAACGTGGTTGTTGGTTGCAACGTCCGGATGTCGGCGTGTTTGTCGTGAAAGACAAACTCCAGTATGCTTTCCTGTCCGTGCATCGCTGGGAATGTGTAAGACTGTTGATTGATCTGAAATATGTTTCCCTGCTGCTTTGATACGAACAATGGAATTTGTGGTGAACTGAGCCACGACACGCACCAAAATGCCCGGTAATCGTACTGTGGATAGAGTTTGGAGAAAAATGAAACGGCCTCACGAAAAGATTGTTTCACATCGTCGAGGTTGTATCCGGGACCTGTCGGAATGTGATAATCAATGGTCGCATCGCCTGGTTTCAACACCACATCATACTCGCTCCTGTTCAGTTCCATGACGCGATCGGTAATCGCTCCATACGGGTTGACGCGGTATCCTTGGTAACATGTCTCGGTCTCCTGGTATGTTGTGGTAAACCAATAATCATGAGAATCGTTTACGCCCTCGAACTGACCGTCCTGGCGAACCTCAATGCCGTCAAGGGCCAGCATGATCAGGCGGTGTGATCGACGATGGCGAAACAATACGCAACGATCGGTGAAGACGTGATGCATGAAGTGCAGTGTGTGAAGATGAATCAATCCGATCGACGCCAGATACAGACACCATGTGTAGTTTCCCGATCCGATCGTTCCATGGCTGTCGTAATGATTGTTGATATAGTTCTTCAGATGCCCAAGATTGAACGTGATGTGTTGTTCATCGAGATTCATCTTCCGGAACCGTCGCACCTGATGAGCGGCAATCGCAAGCAATGACAATACCGCGGCATGACGTTCGGTCTCACCATCCCGATACGGTTCCTGATTGACAAGCCATTCGGACGGGTGGGCATGTTCCACCACGAGCCCGCGCACGAGCAGAATCATCGCCGCCACCGAAGTGGAAGGTTGATGGTCCACCCAGTATCGACGCAACTCACGTATCACATCAGGATGCAAATCGCATATCGACACGATCAGATCGAGATCCGCCATGACATCAAGGACCCCATCCTCCACGGAATATGAAGATAGAATCTCTTGGACGCGTGGTTTGGACGTGTCCAGATGCCACTCGCTCATGATTTGTAACGGATTCATCTCATCAACTCCTTGTCGTCAATACGATTATATCATTGAAATGCAAGATGAGCACGAAAATCCGTGCTCATCCATATTATTTCAGATAGTGTTCGATTGCTTCAACATCCTTGTCGCCGCGTCCACTGAGGTTGATCAGAATGATCTGATCTTTCGGTAGCGTCGGAGCCAGTTTAATGGCATGGGCGACCGCATGCGACGATTCAATCGCGGGTATGATGCCTTCGACTTGAGACAATTCCAAAAACGCGTCAACCGCTTCTTTATCGGTCGCAGCCGCATATGTTGCCCGTTTGGTGAACTGCAGGAACGCATGTTCCGGACCGACACCGGGGTAGTCCAGTCCGGCGCTGATCGAGTAGACGGGACTGATGTTGCCATCGTCATCTACAACGGACTTCGTGCGCATGCCATGAATGACCGTCTCCTTGCCGAGTGTCAAGGTCGCGGCATGGTCCTTGGTTTCGAGTCCCTTGCCAGCTGCTTCGACCCCGATGATGCGAACGTCTTCGTCATCAAGGAAATCAGCGAACAGTCCGATCGCGTTCGAACCACCACCGACACAGGCGACGAGATAATCCGGAAGTCGACCTTCCTGTTCGATGATCTGTTGTTTGGCTTCTTCGCCGATGACTTTCTGGAAGTAGCGAACGATCGTCGGATACGGATGTGGTCCGACGGCACTGCCAAGCAGATAGAACGTATCATCAATCCGTTTGATCCATTCATTGATCGCATAATCGACGGCGTCGGCAAGGGTCTTCGTTCCTTGTGTCACACCGGTCACTTTGGCACCGAGCATTTCCATGCGGAATACGTTGAGGCGCTGTCGTTCCATGTCGATCGCACCCTGGAAGATTTCGCAGTCCATGCCGAACATGGCTGCAGCGGTGGCGGTCGCCACGCCGTGCTGACCGGCACCGGTTTCGGCGATGACTTTGCTCTTGCCCATGCGTTTGGCCAACAGAATCTGACCGACGGTATTGTTGATTTTGTGAGCGCCGGTGTGATTGAGATCTTCCCGTTTGAGATAGATTTTCGCACCACCGAGCTTTTCACTCAGATTGCGTGCGTAATAGAGGGGCGAAGGGCGCCCGACATAATGTTTCAGATAATGACGAAACTCCTTGTCAAATTCCGGATCTTGAATGGCTTCCAAAAATGCTTCTTCGAGTTCCTGCAAGGCGGCTGCGACCTGGGGAGGTACGAATTGCCCGCCAAATTCTCCAAATTGAAATTCCATGATGTTGTCTCCTTTGTTTTCATAGTATGGTGGATGGACGGTTGGTGCGGTTCAATGCTGTTTCGATTCTTTCAATGTCCCATGGCGAAGCCTCCTTTCCTATAAAAAAATCCCCTGCGCAAAACTTGCGCAGAGGACGTCAATGACGTGGTGCCACCTCTTGTTCGGTTGAAAAACCCTCGTTCGGATACCAACATATCCTAGCTCGGTAACGGGAGCTCCCGTGATGCCATACTATTGTTCCGGCACCCTCTCACAGATCCATTCGACGATGTTGTTCCGATCAGTTCGCACCAACCACTGACTCTCTTGACAGAACGATTCATGTCTACTCACTTCTGCTTGACGATTTGTGAATAGTATAACGAGGGATGTCGTATTTGTCAAGATGCTTGCTGAAAATTGGTGCATACGAGTGCATTTGTCGGCCAAATCCTATATAATGATTACGAGGGGATTATCATGAGAGAAGAGATTCTGTTACGTGAGTTGGAAAACGCATATGGCATTGACATCACGTCGATCGAACACATCCGTGAGATGATCGGATTGGTGTTTCGCTTACATACCGCGACCAGGACGCTCTGTTTCAAAGTGTATCCGGCTTCTTGGAATACCGTTTGCGTCAAGAGTGCCCACGTGCAAGACCACGTCGCAAGAACAAGTGACATCGCACCTGTGGTTCACGTTTCCATAGCCGGTGAACTTGTGACGGATCTGTTGATCGACGATGAATCCTATGTCGGTTTTCTGATGGATTACATCGATGGATCGCCGGTGGATCGGACAGCCGATCGGACCATCATCCTGACATTGGCAGAGACCCTTCACCACGCATTGGCAAGCTATACGCTACCACTCGTTGAACGCAACGAGATGTATTACGTGAATCTGTTTGAAGAGTTCGCGAATCAGGAACGACTTGATCCAAAGTATGTTGATCAAGTGAACACGGTTCTTCGTGACATGTACCATCGTGTTCGTCATTTGCCTCGCGGCGTTGTGCACGGTGATTTCCATACCGGCAATCTGATTCGCCGTAACGACGGACAATTGATGATCATCGACTTCGACAGCGTTGGTATTGGTCATCCGCACAATGACCTTGCGACCTGTTTTGACACGTCCCACTTCAATCATTTCCAACCAGCTGATTTCCAGCGGACCAAAGCACTCTTCCAAACCATAGCAAAGCAAGACTTTGTGTCCGGCATGTTGGCATACTTGCCCCTGCGTCACATGGAAATCATCGCCGCCATCGGACTCCGTCATGGCACTGATTCGTTCCACGATCAACTGATGGATCAACAATTGTCATGGATAACGGCCTGGCGAACGCTCCTCAATCAACTGTCAACTCAACCACAATAATCGATTTTCTTTTTGGAGGTACAACATGGAAACTGGAACCATATTATTCGCCCTTGGTTTAACCTTGTTCGCCGGACTCTCCACCGGCATCGGAAGCCTCATCGCGTTCTATCAGAAAAGCATGAAGCCGGGATTTTTATCCGGCGCGCTGGGATTCAGTGCAGGCGTGATGATTTATGTATCAATGATCGAAATTTTCGTCAAAGCACGGGACTCACTCGAGACCCATTTTGACAATGCCAGTCTTGGTTATCTGATCACTACCCTGTCATTCTTCGGCGGCATCGCGTTGATTGCCGCAATTGACAAATTCGTGCCCGATGCGGAAAACCCCCATGAAATCCGTGACGTCGACGACATGGAAGACAGCGAACAGAAAAAACGTTCGCTGCTGCGGATGGGACTATTCAGCGCACTCGCCATCGCCATCCACAACTTTCCCGAAGGTCTCGCGACCTTCATCGGTGCGATTCAAGACCCGACGCTGGGGATCAGCATCGCCGTCGCCATCGCCATTCACAACATTCCCGAAGGGATCAGTGTCAGTGTCCCGATCTACTACGCCACCGGCAGTCGCAGAAAAGCATTCGGCTATTCCTTTTTGAGTGGTCTGGCGGAACCGATCGGTGCGTTGATTGGATTCTTCGTCCTGCGCGCCTTCATCACCGATGCACTGTTCGGCATCGTGTTCGCAGGAGTAGCCGGCATCATGGTGTACATCTCGCTGGATGAACTCCTTCCGACGGCAGAAAAATACGGCAAACACCACATCGCCATCGGTGGCTTGATCGCTGGCATGATCGTGATGGCTTCATCGTTGGTTCTGTTCGCTTAGGGTGATTGGATGACAAACAAGAAAATCTACCTCTATGTCATCATCGGGACGATGATGATGTTGCTTCTGGGGATCGTTTACAGTTATTCGATCTTCCGCATTGAAATCGAGCAACTGTATGGTTTGAACAAGTTCGAAAGCGGCATCCCATTCATGCTGGTGCTGTTCTTCTATGCCTTATTCATGGCGATCGGCGGCATCTGGTACCAACGGTACTCGACGACTTTGATCGCATTCTTTGGTACGGCGCTCATCAGCGGTGGCTTTTTGCTGGCATCGGCAACCGGCGGTCTATTGGGAATCTCCCTGACCTACGGTGTCATGATCGGTAGTGGGATCGGCATTCTCTATGGCTTGCCGCTACGGGTCGTCGCGCAGCTCAATCATCCGCGACCGGGTCTCTTGACGGGCATCACCCTGATCGGCTTCGGTCTGTCTCCACTACTCTTTGCGCCGATCGTACGAGCGCTCTTGGAGGCGTCCGGTCTGGCAGCAACGTTCCTGATCCTCGGTCTCGTCTACATCGTCGTCCTGTTCGTCTTCTCGATTCTACTGATCCCGATTGACAATCAACCCAAACAGATGGAACGAATCACCTATCCAATCCTGAAAGACAAACAATTCTACCGTGTCTATGGTCTGTTCTTCATCGGAACCTTCATCGGTCTGACGATCATCGGTCTGACCGCCAACATCGGTGTCGATGTCGCAATGCTTTCCGAAACGGAAGCGGCCTTCTTCCTGGGCGTGTTCTCCATTTTCAACGGCGTCGGACGCCCGCTGTTCGGTTATCTCAACGATCGGATCGGATTCCGCCTGTCGGCGACCTTGTCCTATGCCTCACTGATCGTTGTGTCGTTGCTGTTCTATCTGTTTTCCACATCAAGCATCGTCTTCATCGTCGTCTTCCTGATCATCTATCTGAACTTCGGCGGCTGGTTGTCGCTCGCACCAAGTGCGACGATTCGCCTGTTCGGTAAAGCCGATTACTCGAAGAATTATGGACTGATGTTCACCGCCTACGGATTCGGCGCCCTGATCGGCAACGCTCTGGGCGGCAGCATCGTCAACTGGTTCACCTATCAGAGCTTGTTCTTGCTGATGGCGGGACTCGCCGTCATCGGTCTGATCATCGCTCTCATCGAATCCCCACCGAACCAAAAAACAGCACCCTGAGCGGGGTGCTGTTTTCATTTGTGGCCGATTGTCGGAACGATGCAGATGAACTTGAGCGGGACATCACCGACACTTTTGAACTGATGCAGCGTGTCCTGTGGAACATACGCATAGGAACCGGCGGTGATTTCGTAATGGGTGCCGGCGACCATCAGATCACCGGTGCCATCGATGACGTAGTTGATGTGCGGCCAGGGGTGCTGATGCTTGGGTGTGTGACCCCCGGGAGCGACTTCAAACACACGCATCACATGCGAATCCCATCCTTCATTGGGCGACACCAGCACCTGCATGTTGACGTCTTTGACCTGGGGGTTGACAATCTCTGTTACCGGTACATCTTTCATGTGTCCAACGATCATGACAGTCTCCTTCGTGTTGGGATGATTTCATTATATCACGTTTTTCGATCCTGTGGAGTTTCTCACACCAAAAAGAAAAAAGGCCGAACCGGCCTTTTTACTCGTATCGGATGTCGTCGTCTTCGACCGGAACTTCGTCTGGTTCCTGCGGTGCTTCTGCAACGGGTTCTTCTGCTCCAACATCAGGTGCCAGTCCTTCGAGTGTTTCACGAATCTTGCCCCATACGCCAGCCAGAGCGTCGTAGCCTTTGATGGCCTGATCCGGTGCGAACTTGACGGTGACAAAGACCCCGAGAACAACGATCTGCAGATAGAATGACAGTGCGAACTGGTAATTGTTCTGAGTCATGCCGATGATGAGGAACCCGATCATCAAGACCACCGATACCGCAAACACGTACTCGACAATGTTGCCGTACTTCGGCAGGTAATTGACGGTGACGAGTGAAATCAGTGTCACCGCGATGAAAAACAACACGAAGAACGTGCCGGCATTCGATTCGCTGACATCGACATTGATGGTTCCGATGATTGTCGGAACTTTGAAGACCGGAACGAACAACAACAGAAAATAGATGACGAACAACCACGATTTGATGCGTTTTACTTTGTCCATGTGACCTCCCATACATCACTCATTATAATCTTATGGTACTCCAAATTCGATTTTCATACAAACCATTTTTGTGAAAATATGAAAAAAAGGGCATCAGCCCTTCTTGCGGAGTGGTTCGGTGGAACTCAGAATCCAGCGACCGGTGAACACGTAATCAAGCGCGTATACAAGGTACACATAGAGTATCGCCAGGAACAACATCACGAACACTTGGGGAATCCCCCAAAGCGACAAATCGATCGGTCCCGACAAGAACAAATAATCGACATACCGGCCGGTCACGAGTTCTTGCAGGAACTCGACATTGAACAAGACCAGCAACAAGCCTAGGACAGCCTGCCAGGCGTTGCGTACGTCCAGGTCGTGACGGCGCGTCGTGAAAAGGATGATCGGGACGATGAAAATCATGTAGTGCGACAGCAGACTTTCGAAAATTTGAAGTGTCAGATAACGATCATTGAAGACCCCTTCGGGCACCACGAACATCAAGATGGCGCCACTCATGCCGGTGACCAAGAAGAAATCCCGGCCCTTGCGAATGTCGAAGATCAGTAGCAGCGACAGTCCGACGGTATTGACGTTGCACAGATAAAACGGCCAATACGCTTCTACCAGCGGCTTACCTTGATACACTTCAACCCCGCGTCGGATGATATAGAAAAAGAGCGTAATCCAGGCGAGGATCACAAGATCCCGCCGAACCACCTCTTCGGTTTGTTTGCGGTAATGAAGCACAAGCAGGGGGATCGACACCAGCATCAACGCAATCGAAACAACGTGGAGCGTACCATAGGTGTAGTCTCCGCGTTCGAAGCCATCGATGAGGAACTGTCGTACGAACTGCACCACTGCAATCATCCCCAGAAAATAAAAATGGTCGGAGCGACAGGATTTGAACCTGCGACCTCTTGGCCCCCAGCCAAGCGCTCTACCAAGCTAAGCTACGCCCCGACACGTTGCCACACCCATTATACCAAACCAGTCGTCGTTTGAGTAGTCCTTTCGACGGTTTTTTTGGTAACATCTTGGCGCGGTGCTATCATTATAACATATCTTGTCCCATTTGAAAGCAAAATGTTCATTTTCGATGGTCGTGGATCAAACGGTCCTTGAGCGTCCATAATTTCTTGGACAAGTCGACGTAATACCGGTGCGGATGGTCGAATCGGCGCACCTCGTCCCAGAGCTCATCGAGCTGCGTTGCCGCGTGGCTGCGGATGTCATCAAGCGCTGGGCGTTTGCCGACGAACACGCCTTGTTCAAACACCGGATGAAGCAACGCTTCGATGCGGTAGTTTGTGAAGGTTTTGGTTTTCCAGGTATCATGAGGATCGAATATTTCCAACGGTTTCGTGGCATCGATCGTCTCATCGTAAAGCGTGATGAAATCGGCCTCCGCATGATGGCTTTCGCCATAGATGCGATATAGATTCTTGACTGCTGGTGTCGTGATCTTGGCAACATTGTCGCTCAGTTTGATTTTGGGTACGATTGTCCCCTCTTCTTCCACGGCAACGAGTTTGTACACGGCGCCGAATACCGGATCGCTCTTTGCGGTGATCAAGCGTTCGCCGACGCCGAAAATATCGATCGGCGCGCCGTTTTGTACCAAAGAACGGATCAGATGTTCATCAAGCGCATTGCTGGCAACGATGCGACACTCCGTCAAACCGGCCGCATCGAGTTGTTTCCGTGCTTCTTTGGCGAGGTAGGACAAGTCGCCGGAATCGATGCGAATCGCATAATTGGTAGCTCCTTTGGGTATCAGTTCTTCCTGGATCACCCGAATGGCGTTGGGTACGCCACTGTTCAAAGTGTCGTAGGTATCGACCAAAAAGGTGCTGGCATCCGGATAACTCCGCGCATACGCGGCGAATGCTTCGTACTCGGTGTCAAACAGTTGAATCCACGAATGCGCCATCGTCCCGAGCGCCTTGACACCGTACCACTGATCGGCGACGGTGTTGCTGGTGGCGTCGACGCCTCCAATGTAGGCAGCTCGTGCGCCATCGATGCTCGCACTGGCACCATGGGCACGACGGGCCCCGAACTCCAGAACCAGTCGCCCATCAGCAGCCCGTTTGATGCGGGATGCCTTGGTGGCGATCAGACTCTGATGATTCATGGCTTGCAGCAAGACCGTTTCCAACAACTGGGCTTCGATGATCGGTGCCCGCACCGTCAGAATCGGCTCGTTCGGAAACATCACCGTGCCTTCGTTCATGGCCCGGATGTCACCGGTGAAGCGAAGATTTCGTAAATAGGCCAGGAACTCCTCGGTGAACAACCCGCGCGAACGCAAATAAGTGATGTCATCGTCGTTGAAATGAAACGACTTCACAACATCCACAATGCGCTCCCGTCCCGCGAAGATGGCGTATCCGCCATCATCGGGAACACGGCGGAAAAACAGATCGAAATGGGCGATTTGATCTTGCTTGCCGGCATCGAAGTATCCCTGCGCCATGGTCAGTTCGTAAAAGTCAACCAACATCGCGGGATTGTAAGCGATCATCGATTGGTGACCTCGATGTGCAGGCCCTCCATCACGTCCAGTGCTTTCTCGTGGATGTCTTTGTCAAAACTCGCCGTTGCCTTGGCATCGACTTTGATGTGGGCATTGGGCAATGCGCTTTTGGCGATCACGGCGTTGGATAGGACACAGATGTTCGACACCAGTCCGACCAGTTCGATTTCATCGTAATCCTTGTCCTTCAAATACGTACCAAGTTCCAAGGATGGGAACGTGTATTTGACGAACTGTTTGTCCTCGTCACGAATCTCCGCCTGAACATCGGCTTCGATCTGATGACCGTGCGTCCCTTCGACGCAATGAATAACAGGCAGGTTGTGCCCTTCTTCGGTCTCCAGATAATCGTCCTTGTGGGTGTCGATCGTATACAAGATGTCGTGCCCTTGTTGCTTGGCGTTCCGGATCTTCTTGAGAATCGGTTCCTTGATGTCGATGGCGCCTTCAAATCCCAGCGCGCCATCGATGAAGTCGTTTTGAAAATCAACGACAATCAGACATTGTTTCATGCTATCACCTCAATGTGTTTTGTCACCACCATTATACCACAAATCATAAAAAACACCTTGCGCGTGCAAGGTGTTTTAAGCAATCAGGAAATACAATATGACAATCGCGCCAAGGACAATCCGGTACCATCCGAACACGCGGAAATCATGTTTTTTGATGTAACCAAGCAGGAACTTGATGGCGAGGATCGACACCAAGAACGCCGTGATCATGCCGACCAGCAGAATGATCACTTCATCGGTGGTGAACACAAAACCGAACTTGTACAGTTTGAGCGCACTTGCACCGAACATCACGGGAATCGACAGGAAGAACGAGAACTCGGCCGCGATGTGCCGCGATGTGCCGAGTACAATCGCTCCCAGAATCGTCGCACCGCTGCGCGACGTTCCCGGAATCAGACTGAGTACTTGGAAGAACCCGATGAACAGCGCCGTCTTATACGACAATGTCGCAAACGAGTCGATGGTCGGTTCCTTGTTCTCGTTGTGGCGTTCGACTAGAATGAACAATACTCCATAGACGACCAGCATGATGGCGACGGTGATGTAATTGTAAAGCGTTTCGTTGAGCCAGTCGTCGAGCAACAGCCCGAGTACCGCTGCCGGCAACACGCCGACGGCGACCTTGAACCAAATGTCCCATGTTGCCCGTTTTTCACTGGTTGATTTCGATGGCGCAAATGGATTCAACTTGTGGAAAAAGAGAACCACGACAGCGAGAATCGCCCCCAGTTGAATGACGACGAGAAACATCTCCCAAAACGCGTCCGACACATTCAGCCCGATCCATTCCTCAACGAGAATCATGTGGCCGGTGCTGCTGATTGGAAGCCATTCGGTGATGCCTTCAACGATGCCGATGATGATGGTCTTGATGATGTCCCAGAACGTCATGTGATCACCTCTTGTTGCCGTTTTGTATCAGTATACCACATCGCACAGTGGTCGTCACCATTTGTTGTGGACTTTCTCGGCGAAGCCAAGTAGATTCTTGATGTTGAGCACACGCCCGTCATCCAGTGTGACGGTGCCGTTGAACCGCCCGAACGTCTGATGCTGATCGGACACGAGAAACAGCACGTTGATCTTGTCGGCGCGATCGTGAATCGGCTCGAAGTCGAGTTCGAATCGTCCGTCGCTGGATGTGAACCGCCATGGGCTCAGAAAATCATCCTCGCCGTCCTTGGTCGGAATCTCGAAGGTCACCGCATCCAGTTTGTGAGCGACCCCGTCGACAAACACCATGTTCTCGGTGGCGGCGCTGGTGTCGCCGAAGCCGTAGCCGACATTGAAGCCGAAGGATTTTCCATCGACGATGCCCGAGGCACTGCCCCAGTACCAGGTGTTATCATAGGTCCAGACACCACGGCCCCAATCCAGTGTTCCGAAGGTGTTGTTCTTGAACTCGATCCGCTTGCCGTCGAAGATGGCGAATCCCTTCGCCGTCATCGCGTTGATCTTGCGGTTGTAATAAAATGCCTTGGGATTGGTATCAAAGGGGGTGGCAATCACCATCGAGTCATCGGGTTCATCCGTCAACTCGAAATGCACTTTGAGTTCTTTATGATTGTAGAACCCGCGAATCTCCGCATCCAAGATACGATGATCGCCATGATGTCGGAATGCGACATACCAGCGTTTGTCCTGGTAGATGACATCGCCGGTTTGTGAACTCGCAGGCATGCCGAAGCGACCCAATGGAAGGATCTTCATCTTGCTGGCGGTGACATGCATCGGTTGTTTGAAATCGAAGAAGGTGACACTGACGAAACCCAGATAAGCGTTGTCAGCCACGGTGAAGGCGACGCCATAATCGTCGTTCATGACGATGTAGTAGTCCCACTCCTTGATTCGGAGTCGCGATGCCTTGATACGTTTGCGGTCATACTGAAGAAGCGGATCGGTGGCGTATCCCGGTTCGCGCACGCGGCCCTGATCGTCGTGCAGCGGTCCGGGCGTGGTGATGCGATGTTGCATCGAATCACGTCCTTTCTATTCTTTCAACAGTTCTCTGATGTTGCGCATTTCTTGGTTGGCATCGGTGTACCAGTTCGCCGCGAATACGCGATACACGGTCCAATTGCGAGCGCGGAGATATTTCTCCTGATGAAACAGATCACGTCTGGCGTCGACTTCGCCGAACGGATCGACATCGCAGATGACGCCGAGCTTGTAGGTGTCGGTCGCGGGATCGTACAGTGCCAGATTGATCGAATACTTGCCGATGCCGATTGACGTACGAACTTCGTAGTTGCCGCGTTCGAGGCGGCGTTTGACATCCTGAACGAGATTGGACAATTGTTCTTCCGTGTCATACTGTTCGGTCTTGTGCAAATCCTGAAGCACCTGGCGGGCCATGTCGGATTTGCCGTTGGACACGTAGTAGCAATACCGCATGTAATCCTTGAGCAGTTTCGGTCCGGTGCTTTTGAGGTCCTCGACCTTGAGTTCTTCGGGATGGAGACTGCTGACGAAGTAGATTTTCTTCTTGGCGCGGCTGATCGCGACATTGAGCCGATTCTGTCCCCCGTCATTGTTGAGCCATCCGAAGCGACGATGGACGACGCCGGATTCGTCGCGTCCATAGCCCATCGAAAAGATGATGATGTCCCGTTCGTCACCCTGTACGTTCTCGATGTTCTTGACGAACAAGCTCTTATCCTCCCCGTCGTCCTTGCGGAACAACTCGGTTTCAAACAGTTTCTGATACTTGCCTCGTTTGAACAATTCTTCATCGATCTTGTTTTCGATTTCATCACGCTGGGTGCTGTTGAAGGTGATGACACCGATCGTTTCGTTGTGTTCGCGCTCCCGGAAGATCTTGCGCAACAAGCGGATGACGGCGGCGGCTTCCACTTCATTGCGGCGTTTGATGAACGTGCCGTCCTTGACGTGAACATACTCGATCGGTGGCGTCGGACTGATCGACTGATTGGGTGAGACGATCAGTTTGCCCTCGTAAAACGCATAATTGGAAAAGGCGATCAGTTCCTCATATTGCGAGCGATAGTGATAATTCAGAATCGTTTCATCGTAGCGGTATCGCGCCAGGTCAAGAAGGCTTTTCGCATCCATCGAGATGTCGCCGAGGACATCGTCTTCGAAATACTCGTCCTCGTCGTCCAATCGACCGATGCCGAGCGAGGATGGGCGCAACTGTTTGGTGTCGCCGGCAATAATGACCTTCTTGGCGCGATAGATCGCGGGAATGCCTTTTTCCACGTACATCTGCGATGCCTCGTCGAAGATGACGAGATCGAACATGCCGTAGACGAGCGGAATGATCGCACTGACGACTTCGGGAGTCATCATCCAGACCCGGATGTTGTTCATCAGTTCCACTTGGAAGATGTCGATGAACGCCTTGACACTTGGTTTCCGATTGGTTTCCAAAACGCGTTTGATGTCCATGATGCGACGTGAATTGGTGAAGTTGAGAGCGTGTTTGTACAGCTCCATCGCAAACGACTCGATGGTCACCTGATGTTTGTCTTGGATCAGGTGTTCCAGTTCGAGTTGTTTGTCGCGATAGTTGTCGAATATGTAGAGGTATTGCTGGTTGTTGGCGCGGAAGTCTTCCAAATAGCCGGTGTAAAGTGCATCAAACAGATAGGACGACAGACTTGCAACATCGTCTTGGCCGGCCAGTTTGGGATGGTGCAACAGCATGTTCAGATAGAGGCGTTCATTCGCCGACAGATCGTCGTGACGACGTTTCAGTTTGTGCAGTTTGGCCAGATTGTCGACCAGATAACGATGCAGCGTGGGATCCTTGAAGAGCAGTTTGAAATACGCCCGATCGATCCGTGATCTCCGGGTCAGGTACAAGATGGCTTTCTTGTGTTGTTCCATGAACGCTCGTTTCTTGCGTCCACGACCGAAGATCCAAGTGTGTTTCAAATCTTCATGAAGCCGTTGGTAGGCCTCGTCGAACTCCTGAAACTCGATGCGATTGGAGCGACTGATCTTGGTTTCCAGTTTGGCCAGCAGCGGATACCGTTCGAGCATCATTTGATATCCCAGGTAGTCCCTCAGACTGGCTCGCGACCCAAAGGTCTTTTCGATCACAGCCAGGTCATCAAACACGATCGTTCCGAAGGTGTCCAGAAACATCTTGTGGACGCGCTTGGGCGTCAGTTCCTGTATGACGTCCTTGTCCTTGACATAACGTTCATACAGACGGTGCATCGGAACATCCTGAATCGTGTGATTGTACAAGAGATCAAGCGACTTGTCCATGGTTTCCAGAATCTCGGCGATGTCTTCTTCGAGTCGATAGACATCGTTGTTCATCGTTCGTTGCGGCGGAATCGGGCTGAGGAACTCAGCCAGTTTCTGATAGAACTCCTGTTTGTTGTCGGCATCGTCGATGAACATCGCGTACCGCGACGCACCCTTCAGCCGGGAATAGATGACGTCCAGTGCGACCTTCTTTTCACTGACGACCAAGACGTTCTCGCCTTTCAACACGGCGGAGGCGATCAAGCTCGTGATCGTTTGCGACTTGCCGGTTCCCGGCGGCCCCCAGATGACGAGTTTCTGATTGTCATTGACTAGATCGATGACTTTTTCCTGTGCATAGTTCAGTTCATTGATGTAGGACAGGCGCGTTTCATCGACTTTGGCGCTGTCGATCTGATACACCACGTCCTTTTCCTTATCATAGAGATGACTCTCCTCGATGAGTCCCTCCAACAGGTCGTTGTAGCGACTCGCTTCAAGAATCTTCGTCATGTCTTTCTGAATCATCGAAGAATAGAGTTTGTAGCGGCCGATCGTGACGTATTCCTTGATTGCGAACTGGCCACGACGGCGTTTGACGAACTGATCCTTGAGCAAGTTGGGATAGGGTTCGAACGTGAAGTCCACGTGGTCCTTGGTGATATTGATGCCGTTGTTGGCATAAAACGGAATGACCGTCGTCTGCAGGGTCTTGAGATCGAACTCACTCAGAAACGGTGCGTTGGAATCGACGTCGCTCTGTTCCATCTTGGACGTCGCCAACAACAAGTCACGGTTGTACAGGATGTCTTTGTCCTTGTCCTTGACAATCTTGAAATCGCGTCCTTCGCGAACGAGTTTCACCGGAAAATAGAGAAGCGGTGCCTTGATTGCGAACGAGTCGCGGGCGAACACTCCCTCCACATACGGATAGGCGATGTAGAGATCGTAGGATCCGGTTTCTTTTTCATCCTTGTTGGTTTCCCGGTAGAGCGTCGTCACGTGACGCTCCTTGAGTTCACCATCGTAGCTTGCTTCGAACCGAAGTGGCAAGGTCGTCGTCCGCTTGTTGGTGAGAAAGCGGATCAGTTCCATGTCAAGCCCGAGTGCGGCGAGATCGAAACTGCGCCGTTTGACGGTCTTGCCCATGTACAAGTTGGGATTGCGGCGGCTGATGTTGGTCAGGCGGTCCTTGTAGTGATCCAGGACCTTGTAAGCCGTTTTCGAGACTTTGACTTCGCGCACGGAATCGCTCTGAAACGATTGGACGACCGCCAAAAAGCGACTCGCATAACGATCCATGAAGACGCGGCCGACACCGGGAATCGCCAAAAAATCGCTCACTTTGAGCGGCCGTGCCGTGGCGATCGCCTTCAGCGTGTCGTCGTTGCACACCAATGGTGCACGACCCTTCTGAAGTCGTTCTTCTTCCTTGATGATGTCCCGCAGCTCGTCGAGCGCTTCGAGTAATTTGTTCTTCTTGAGAGCCATGGTCTCACTCCTTGAACCGTCTATCAATAGTGTATCATTTTTGTCTTGAAAAACATAGTCTTGAATACAAGAAAGCGAGCGACCAAAGGTTCGCTCGCAAACAGGTGTTCACGTTCCGCAATAGGTGACGAATGACTCGCCGGGACGGAGTGGCTCGAGGTACTGCATGTCGTAGATGCGATTGTGATCGTACGGTGTTTTAAGTAGATCATACAACGCATCAAAGCGTTTCATATCGCCCTTGGCAGCTTCTTTGACGACGGCGTCGACGAGCTGATTGCGGGGTATGATCGCCGGATTGTGCTGGCGCATCAGCTGGGTTGGATCGTAATGTCCGGTTTGGGTGGAGAGATGATGTTGCCATGTCTTGATCCATGTGCGTCCCGCCTGCGAATCGGCAAAAGCAAGGGCACTCGTTGTACCATTCGTGAGGTGACGGAAGGTGTTGGTGAAATCGGCGTTGGTCGCTTCCATCAGTTCAAGCAGATCCTCGATGAGCTGTCTGCTGGTCACCGACGGTTCGACGATGCCGATCTTGTAGGCCATCCTCCGGTCGTAGGCCGTCTGATAGTAGGTGGCGAACAGTTCGAGCTCCTTATTGAGCAGTTGCACGGCCAATGTTTCCGACTCGTGGATCAGGGGGACCAGCGCCCCCGCCAAGCGGGATAGATTCCACGAGGCGATGAATGGTTGCCGGAAATAGGCGTAACGTCCGTTGCGATCGATGGAACTGAACGATGTCTTGGGTGCATAGGCATCCAGAAACGCGCACGGTCCGTAGTCAATCGTTTCTCCGGACAGCAACATGTTGTCGGTGTTCATGACACCATGGACGAATCCAAGCGATTGCCATTTGGCGATCAGTTCGGCCTGGCGTCGGACGACTTCGCGGAACAGCGCAAGATACTTGTCATTGTCCTCCATCAAGGCCGGCACATGGCGTTGGATGGTGTAATCGGCAAGCTGCCGCAGCAAATCGAGATCGCCGCGTCCACGTGCGTATTCGAAGGTGCCGATGCGGATGTGGCTCTGTGCCACACGAACGAGAATGGCGCCGTCGTGAATGTCCTCACGAAGGACGCGTTCCCCCGTTTTGAGCACCGCCAGACTGCGGGTGGTTGGGACCCCCAGATGATGCATCGCGGCGCTGATGAGATACTCGCGCAGAACCGATTCCATCGTCGCTTTGCCGTCGCCACGGCGCGAGTACGGTGTCTTGCCCGATCCTTTGAGTTGCAGATCGTAACGACGATCACCGACGACCCGTTCGCCAAGGACCATCGCGCGACCATCGCCAAGCATCGTGAAGTACCCGTACTGATGACCGGCATAGGCCTGCGCGAACAGCGGCGCATGGGCCGTCTGTCCGGTCAGAAAGCGGATGCCGTCATCGCTCGTCAGGTACTCGGGGGAAACGTTCAGTTCGGATGCAAGTTCCCGATTAAGCCGAACCAGCTCCGCATGCTTGTAGGTCGACTCGTCCAAAAACGAGTACAAATCGCTGGGTAGTTCAAGATAGGTGTGTTCCAGTTCCAGTGTTTTGTTCATGGTGTTCCTCCTCGACATTCATCCTCATTATACTGGACAATGTTGCGGATATCGAAAACCGTGCTTGCAAGCACGGTCTTTTTCTAAACAAGCGTTGCTACAATTCAATTTCAAGCTGTACCGGACAGTGGTCGCTGCCCATCACCTGATCGAGGATCGTGACATCAACGATGCGGTCGGCAAGGTCCTCCGACAGGATGAAATAGTCGATCCGCCAGCCGGTGTTGTTGGCGCGCGAGTTGAACATGTAGCTCCACCATGTATACTGGACCTTGTCGGGATACAGGTGCCGGAACGAATCGATGAAGCCGCTGTCCAACAACTCCTTGAACTTGCCGCGTTCTTCGTCGGTGAAGCCGGCGTTGCCGACATTCGACTTGTCGTTCTTCAGATCAATCGGATTGTGGGCGACGTTGAGATCGCCACACAGGATGACCGGTTTGGTTTGCTTGAGGTCGTTGAGGTATGCCCGCATGCGGTCTTCGTATTCCATCCGGTACGGAATCCGGGACAGATCGCGTTTGACATTGGGCACGTAGGTGTTGACAAGATACACGGAATCGTACTCGACGGTGATGATGCGTCCTTCGTCATTGTAAGCCCCATCTTCGGGCAGACCGAGACGCACCGACAACGGTTCTTTCTTGGTGTACACAAGCGTTCCGGAATAGCCTTTCTTATCGGCATCGTTCCAGTACTCGTGATACCCCTCGAACGAGAAGTGTTTTTGGGTTTCCTGCATTTTCGTCTCCTGCAGGCAGATGACATCGGCGTCGATATCCGCGAAGAAATCTTCGAATCCTTTTTTGATGGCGGCCCGCAGGCCGTTGACATTCCATGTGACGAGTTTCATGACATCCCTCCGGTTGTTCTACTTTCCATACCCATACTATCACAATTCGGTGAATCGTTCACGCCGAAGGCGGTATTTTTGACATAACCTTTGACACGACAAGTATTCTTGATTGAAAAACCTCTGCTTGCCGTGATACAATGAAAAGGAACAAGAATCCAAACGGACGAAGGAGCAACCCATGAGCAAACCAAATTTGATGAAATTCCGCTATGGAAACAAAAAGGGCATCTTCACGTATGCCCTCGTGGATGGCGACTTCGTATCGTTGTCCTATGGATACGCCGACAAGATCAAATACATCAAGGAACACGGTACGATTGACATGACCTTGGACATGAAGGGGGAAACCTACGATGTCTGGGCGGTCGACATCATCGACGATCCCGCTCTTGTCAAACGCGTCTACGACCACTTCATCGAACAGGGAACGGCGTACTTCGATGAAGGAATCGACGGCTTGGTCGTTTTACGTTTCCACAAATAGTTCAGAACGCACAACAACACCTCCCGATCCAATCGATTCGGAGGTGTTTTGTAATGAAAAAGACCGCCGAAGCGGTCTTGTCATCGGGCGAATATCCAATAGGACAAGACCCCGAAAAACGGGATTGCGAGAATCAGGATGAACCATGCGATGCGGTTCAAACGAATGGGTTTCTTTCCAAACAAAATCGCAAACACCGTAATCAGGACAATCAGTCCCCAGAGGAATCCGCTGGGATAAATGATGAATGCGTTGTATGCCAACGCCATGACAATCACTCCTAGTCCGTATTCGGGTTGTTGTTTTTGGGGGTGTACTGAGTGGGATCGACCTCGTCAATCGCGTCATTGCGAATCTCGTCCGCTTTTTGCTGGTACTGGATCATCAACTGATCAAGCAAGCCTTCATTGGCGGTTTTGATGGCGGCGAAATTGGGGATTGGAAGTTCTTCATTGGCAACGCGTTCCTGATGTTGCTGCAAGGCGCCCTGATAATTGCTTTGCAGTTGTTGTTTCAGGGCGATGGCGTCCGCCTGTTTGGTGGCGACAAACGCCTGAACGCGTTCCTGATGGGCGTCTTCCAATTGATCCATCAGTTCGTTCATCGGCACATCGACAAACGAGTCGAACGTCAATGTCTCATCGGTGGCGAGCAACGCTTGGATGACTCGGACCTTGCCGATTGAGATGTCATGTTCCTCGGCCAGTTGAGCCAGTTCGTCATAGACCAGCTTGCCGTTCATCACGGCAGCGCCGATGCGGTGCTGTTCGAGGAAACCAAGCGCGGCGGCTTCTGCGTTTTCCTGCAGTTCGCCCTCTTTGGCGGCGTTCTCGTTGCCGACGGTGATGATGACGGTATTGTCATTGGTTTCGATGTCGATGTACCCGGTCTCCATCGCTGCGTTCAGAAACAGTTCCAACGCTTCGTCAAATGGAAGGCCGATGAAATCGATATCGGCGGCGGCGATTTCCGCATCTTCATTACCAAACGAAAAACTTACGACAATGTCATCTTCATCCAAAACAAATTCGATCGATGGATTGATGTCGACGGCGAGCAATGTCACGCCGGTTTCGGCATCGACGTCCTGTTGGCACCCTGCCAGCACGAATGCGGTCAGGAGCACCAGGGTGATTCCCAAAAATTTCTTCATGTCCTTCACACTCCTTTTCCATATATACAATGAGCAAAGCGGCAATTCTCCAATTTCAAACAAGTTTCTGCAATTCAGTCGGCAATATCTGTAATTCGGATGTGAGATGTGCAATTTTCCCAGGATTGTCATATAATGTAAGTGAACAGCAAGACATGTGATTCCACATATTAACAACCTGTAGGAGGTTATCCCATGAAACGCATATTGATTTTGATTCTGAGCCTCGTCTTTCTGACGGGTTGCGGCATCTTCCAAGACGAAGATCCCGAGGACTGCAGCGACGGTTTCCACATGGAAAACGGCGTCTGCGTCGAGGACCTTCACGGCGAAGGCAGCTTCCAGTCCTCCGATGACATCGTCAATCTGTTTCTTGACTTCAGCGCCAAACAGTCGATCCTGACCCGCGCGTTGGGCTGGAACATGATGGTCGAAGACACCGCGATGGACGCCGAAGGCGCCGATGCCCCGACCAATGACGAACGCGGCAGCGACGATTACAGCGAAACCAACAACCAGGTCGACGGTGTGGATGAAATGGACAACGTCCTCACCGACGGCAAGTACATCTACATCCAGAACTACGACAAAATCCAGATTGTTCTCGCCTATACCGTTGAGTCCGGCATCGAAGTCCTTGATCTTGTCAAAGAAATCACCTTTGAAGAACTCGCCGACAATAATAGCTGGTTCTACTTCAACGGCATGTACGTGGACGACGAACGTCTCCTGGTGGTTGGCAATTCCTATCACTACACCTGTGACGAGTACTACGAAGACAAGGAACCTTCCACCGACGAAACCGGCGACGTCGCCGAAGACGACTACTACGAATGCCGGTATTACGAGTATCACACCACGACCCATGTTTACGAGTACGACAAGGACACCTTCGAACTGGAAGACCACTTCGAACTGTCCGGCTACTTTGTCGGATCACGGAAGATCGGTGACGCCCTCTATTTCGTCACCAACGAGTACATTCCCTTCTACCTTGCCGAATATGACGACTACGACTTCTCGATCGACAACTATCTCCCGTCGTATCATGTCAACGGCACCGAAGTGACCCTTCCCTACGAGGACATCCTCTATGTCGAAGGCACCCAGCCCAACAACTTCACGACCTTCTACGGCATCAATCTCGCCACCAACGAAGTGTCGACCGAAGTGATCCTTGGCGAAGGTGGCTACAACCTCTATGTCTCGACCGAAAACATCTATCTGACCGGCACCAAATGGAACTGGAACGATGCGCTACTTCTGGAAATGGAAGAAGCTGCGGACAATGACGAAGAGTACGTCCCCGAAGAGGATCCCTATGAGATCACGACCTCGATCATCCGCATCGCCATCGATGACGCGATCGTCTCATTCGGCGCCAGCGGCGACGTTCCGGGTGTCGCGCTCGATCAGTTCGCGATGGACGAGAAGGACGGATACGTCCGCATCGTCACCACCGGGTTCAACTGGTGGTGGTGGGGTACCGAGCAGGACGACATCAACAACCGCCTGATGGTTCTTGATCTCGATCTCGAGATCATCAGCACCCTCGAACACCTCGGAAAACCGGGTGAAAGCGTCCAGTCGACCCGCTTCGTCGGCGACTACGCCTACGTCGTGACGTTCCTCCGCACCGACCCGTTCTACGTCATCGACCTGTCCGACCCGACCAACCCGACCAAACTCAGCGAACTTGAAATCCCCGGGTTCAGCGACTATTTGCAGCCGATCAACGAAGACTTCATCCTCGGCATCGGCTACGGTGACAACGAAGGCGGAACGCAAGGTCTCAAGATCTCGCTCTATGACGTCAGCGACAAGACCAATGCCGTCGTCGCCAGCGAACTCATCTATCCGTACTCCGAAGGAAGCTACATGTGGACCTCGACGGTCTACAACCACAAGGATTTGCTGGTGTCGCTCGACAAAGGCATCATCGCACTTCCCTACACCGAGAATACCTACGGCAGCGATGACAACGACTATCGATGGTCCTACACGACCGGCGTCCTGGTGCTCAATCTCGATCTGGAAGATGGCACCATCAGCGAACGCGCCCGTGTCGAACACAGCGAAGCCAACAGCTGGGACACCTACGTGTACAAATCGAAATTCATCAGCGACTACCTCTACACCATCAGCAGCAAATTCGTGATGGTCTCGACACTCGCCGATCCGGCGACGATCCTGAATCAGGTCCAAATCGGCGAAAGCCGCGAACAAGACATCCCTGGTGAAGTCGAACCGGAAGAACCCGTAGATCCTGACGTGACCTGCACCGACGGAACAGTCCTGGTGGATGGGGAATGCGTTCCCGACGATACCGGAACCGACGGTCTGTTTGCGGAGTTCGTCCACCTCTACAGTTGGGACGAAGCCCTGATGATGGGCGAACACGAGTACATCATCTATGTCTACGGCAACGACTGCGACTTCTGTCAGGACATCGAAGAGCAAATCTACGAGTACGCCATAGATTTCGGTGAAGTCTACTTCCTGAATCTGTCCCTCGTGGCCAATTCCGATGGCGCGTTGGTCGACGCCGTGCCCGCGCTGCTCGTGATCTCGAGCAACGAGGTCCTCGAAGAGCATGTCGGTGCGACCGACATCCTCAATTACATCAACGGCCAATGACAACACAAAAGCCTTCCCCGACGGGAAGGCTTTTTTTAGAACAACTTGATTTGAAATTTGTGGTAGGGTTTCGTCTCACCCGCGTCTTCGGGAATGATCCGTTCGATGTTCCCGGGGGCATGGGTCTTGAGGTGTTCCTGAAACTGGTGCAAACGTGCCGCCGTCGCCTGAGCGAGGATCTCGACGGTTCCGTCGTAGCGATTCCTGACATATCCGGTGATCCCGAACTTCGGAGCCGTGCGATTGACGTAGAACCGCATCCCGACGCCCTGCACACGGCCGTGCAGAATCCACCGCAGCGTGATGATGTCCATCAGTTGATCTCCTTCAATGGTTTGCCACGTACGATGCGCAAGATCAATAGGACCAACGCTACAACGAAGGACAACCCGAGCGTGGTCCATTTCAGGAAGGTTCCTAGGAACAAACCGACGAACGCCGCCATTGATTCACGTGGATGAATCGCCATCAAAATCGTCGCGAACGTGTTTTCGACATAATCGAACAAGACCGCCGCGACGGGAATCCAGACCAGATGCTTCCATCGACCGTTGGGCGTCAGCCAGGCAATGGTCGCATAGAGGGTCAGACCGTAGACCAGCGGCCAGACGATGTCGAACGTCCATCGCATCGTAATGTACACGCTGCGTCCGTCTTCTCCGTACGCCTCGGCCAGTTCATACAATCTGTCGTAGTCCTGAATGTAAACCAGATCGGGCGCTTCGGCCACCCCGATGCGCTCTTCGGTGTAGTTGGAGACCAGCGGCAACGCCGTCGCAGTGAACACAACAAAGATGACCCACAGCGTCAGTGCGCCGAATCCCGAGTGGATGAAACGCAAGAATCGAAACATGTTATCCTCCTCCCACGAAATGCGTGATGGCAATGCGATCGTTCGGCCCGATCGGTTGATCGAAGCGCGATGGATGAATCACTCTGTCTTCGTACAACACGACGCATCGTTGAAAGTCATCCGGTGTCGCCTCAGGAATGGATTGGATGATCGCATCAATCACCGCCTGAATGCTGTCGCCACGGACATCAATGGAAGTGCGTCCGTACTTGCTGCGCAACAAGTTGTAAAATACCACATTGGCCACCTTATTCACGCTCCTCGGTGAGAATCCGTTCCATGGTATCGTTGGCGAGATCGATCAGCAACAGACCACGATGATGGTTCTCTTCAGCGTTTTGAAGGTGTTTGACAAACTCCGAAATCATGACGTTGGCGACCACGGCCGGGGTGAAGGAAGGATTTCGCAAACTCGTTTCGACTCCAATGGACGTGTCTCCGTAATAGAGGTGGAGCAGAGTCGATCCCGGTTCCAGCCATGCGACCTGCCCGTACCATCCGGCACAGGCACCATGCAGAACCGGTATGCCCAGGGTCGTTCCCAGTCTTTCCAAATACCGTTTGGTGGCGATGTCGTCAACGGCATCAACAATCAGATCGATGGGATGAAGATCCGCTTTGTCGAGATGTTGAACGGTGGTTTCACGTGTCGTTATGATGAGGTTCGAGTTGATGCGGAGCAATGATTCGCTTGCAACACTGACCTTTCGCAATCCGATCGTCGACTCGTCGCAAAACAGCTGACGATTGAGGTTGGTTTCGTCAAACACATCTGGATCCACCAGCGTCAACCGGATGACACCAAGTCGTACCATGCTTGCGGCAACATGACCGCCCAACCCACCCATACCGACAATCATCACAGACATCGATTGCAATCGCACCATGTCTGCTTGGTTCAGAATCCCGAAGTTGCCTTCGAATCGTCGTCCGTTGATCGGTTGGTTCATGATGTCACCACCATTTCATTCGTAATCTCGTCATGTTCATTATAGCACAGGAAATTATTAGAGTGCGATTTAAATCGACCTATGATATAATGAACGTACCAATAGCGAAGGAGGAATCGTCATGAACGTAGCCATTTACGGTGCAGGTGCGATGGGCACTGTATTGGGTGCCTATCTCGCCAAAGCCGGATATGAGATCGATCTCGTCAACCGCAACAAGGACCATGTCGATGCGATGAATCGCACCGGTGCAAAAGTCATCGGCAAGGCGAACTTCGTCCAGCCAGTGCGAGCATGTCTGCCCGATCAGATGGGGGATTCCTACGACATCATCTTGTTGATGACGAAACAACGTGACAACAAAAAAATCGCCGCCTTCTTGGAGCCTCATCTCAGTGAACGCGGTGTCATTTGCACGATGCAAAACGGCATTCCTGAGCCCGTCATCGCCGATGTCATCGGCGCCGATCGAACCATCGGCTGCACGATGAGCTGGGGTGCGACCTTCCATGGCCGCGGTGTGGCCGAACTCACCAGCGAAGCCACCCCCGATACACTGACATTCGCCATCGGCAAATACGGCGACGTCGATGAAGAACTGTTCGCATACATTGTCAAGATGCTCTCCAGAATGGGACAGGTCACGGTGGAAGAAAACTTCATCGGGGCACGTTGGGCGAAACTGATGATCAACGCCGCCTTCAGTGGTTTGTCGGTCGTGACTGGTGCGACATTCGGCGCCCTCAGCAAAGAATGTGCGACCCGCAGACTGGCCGTCACGATCATCAAGGAATGCATTGATGTGGCCCATGCCGCCGGCATCAAGATCGAACCGATCCAAGGCAAGGACGTCGTCAAACTGATGTATTACAAGACATGGATCAAACAACGGTTCGCCATGTTCATCCTGCCGTTTGCGATGCGCAAACACAAGAACATCCGCTCCAGCATGTTGCGCGACATCGAACGAGGACGCGAAACCGAAGTTGACGCCATCAACGGTGTTGTGGCCGCATATGGTGACAAATACGGGGTCGACACGCCACTCAACGACAAGGTCATCTCGGTGGTGCGCCAGATTGAGGCCGGTGAACTGGTTCCCGATTGGAAGAACATCCGCTACTTCATATACTAACATACAAAGGGTCATCCGTGCGGATGACCCTTTTTCATGTCGGACAACGTTCTGCATGTTCCCCCAAATCTCCCAATCCGCCTTTTGTTGTCCGACCAGGAGTCAGTCTTCCTCGATCAAAGCTCGGGCTTGTTGCACCAGACTGATGAACTGACTGCGGTAGCCATGCTCATCCTCGCCAAGTGCGGCGGTGGCACGATCGATGACCGTTACATAACTGGATTCTCCCTTGTACTCCGAATCCCGCAGCAACATGCCGAACTCGGCAACGGCGCTGGCAAAGCGGAATGCTTCGGACGGCATTTCGGTTTCTTCAGCGACGAAGACAACATCTTCTATCAGGTCGGACATGGAGCTTTCCGGGTCCTTGTAGCGAATCTGCAAGGTCATCAGTTCCTCGGTGAAGTTGGTTCCGTCATACTTCAACTCTTCCGGTTGTTCAAATTCGAATGCATCGATGACTTCATCGGAGGTGGCGGGTATGATTTCATACAGGGCCACAACTTCGTGGCCGGCACCCATGTCGCCGGCATCCTTGGTGTCATCGTTGAAATCATCATAGTCCAACAGACGATTTTCATACCCGATCAAACGATATCCTTTGACATTGGCCGGGTTGAACTCGATCTGCAATTTGACGTCTTTGGCAACGGTCACGAGAGAGCCGCCGAGTTCTTCGACAAACACTTTTTTGGCCTCCAGAAGGTTGTCGATGTAATAATACACGCCATTCCCTTTATCGGCCAGGGTTTCCATCTTGCTGTCCTTGAGATTACCGGTTCCGAAACCGAGGACGCTCAGGAACACGCCCGATTCGCGTTTCTCGACAATCAGTTCCTCCAGTGCGCTGTCGCTGCTTACACCGACATTGAAATCACCGTCGGTACCAAGAATAACACGGTTGTTCCCGTCTTCGATGAAGTGGTTCATCGCGGTCTGATAAGCCAGTTGGATCCCGGCCGCTCCGGCCGTCGATCCCCCGGCGGACAGATTGTCGATCGCCTCGATGATGGCTTCTTGGTCGTTGCCGTCGGCTCCATCGAGAACCAATCCGGTGGCACTGGCGTACACGACGATCGAGATGCGGTCTTGGGGCCGAATCTGATCGACAAGGAGTTTCATCGCTTGTTTCAAGAGCGGCAGTTTGTTGGGTTGTCCCATGCTGCCGGAGACGTCAAGCAGAAAGACGAGATTGTTGGCTGGGGCATCATCGAATTCAATGTCCTCCGTCTTGAGTCCCACCATCAACAGTTGGTGATCGGGATTCCACGGTGCCCGACTCAACTCGGTATGAATCGACATGACGTCGTCCCCCGTCGGGGCGACAAGCCCGTAATCGAAGTAATTGATCATTTCCTCGATGCGGACGGCATATGGATTGGGCCAGATGTTGTCGAACAACATCCGTCTCACGTTCGTGTACGATGCGGTGTCGACGTCAATCGAGAAGGTCGACACGCTCATGCTTTCGGCATGAATGAATACATTCTCGGTGAATGTGGCGTACTCTTCATTGGTTTCTCCCAAATCACTCGTCGTGTTTGGCGAACCGGCGGTGTAGGTCGAACGGATATCAAACGTATTGTAGTTGATAGGCCCTCGATATTCGGCGGCCGGATCATAATCGGCGTTTTCGCCCATGCATCCGGACAACAGAACCACCAGTCCCATCGTCAGAATCATCATCGCTTTGTTCATCTCTTGAATCCCCTTTCAAGTGGTTGTTGCCTTCATTCTAGGCATCACATGTGACAAAGTTATGACACATCTATGACAAGCTTATGACATTCCAAAAATGGGTTTCCCTCGACTGCTATTTGTGGTATTCTATAAAGTAGAGAAACAGCAAGGATGTGGGATCATGAAATTTCTGATTGTCGAAGATGAAAAACATTTGAACGACCTGTTGTACGACTACGTACGCAATCGGTATCCCGACAGCGTCATCGATCAGGTGTTCGATGGCTACGACGCCAGCGTGCGCATCAAAGAGGCGGATTACGATCTGTTTTTGCTCGATGTGATGCTGCCCAACATCGATGGGTTCCAACTCGTCAAGTTGTTGCGGGAAACCAGTGACGCGCCAGTCATCATGTTGTCCGCATTGTCCGACGAGGACAATCAACTGCGTGGGTATGATCTGGGGATCGACGAGTTCGTACCAAAGCCGTACAGTCCGAAACTGGTGATCAAGAAGATCGAAGCCGTTCTCGCCCGCTCCGGCGGAGAAGATACCGGTGTCAAACAGTTCGGCATCATCGCGTACGACGTCACCGGCCATTCGGTCAGCGTCGCGGAGGAAGCAATCCGACTCAACAAGAAAGAGTGGGATCTGCTGATGCTCTTCTTGCACCATCCCGGCCGGGTCTTCTCTCGTGAGGATCTCCTCAACAAGGTCTGGGGATATGACTACTTCGGCGACGCCCGCACCGTCGACACCCACATCAAGCGTCTGCGCAAAAAACTCGGCGAAGCCGCATCCTACATCAAAACCGTCTTCAAGGAAGGCTACAAACTCGAAGCATAACCCAATCATGCAATCACGGGGAAAGGAGGGTCATCATGAAACTGAACATCTTCACCAAGACATTCTTGATGCTGCTGGTGTCGTTTTCGATGGTCTTCCTGCTCAGCGTCTACATTTCCTACAACCGCTTCTCCCCAATGTACATCGAAGAAAACATCGAGGCCGTCAAGGAGGCCATTGTCCTGGCCGCTCCCGCCATTCGCGACGGCACCGAACTCGATCGGACCGCACTGGCGGATCTGTCCAGTGAAACGTCGTTCATCCGGTATCAGCTACTTGGCGACACCGAACGCATCGGACCGAACTACCTCGGTGAGGAAGACATTCTCGACTTCGTCATCGCCATCTACGACAACGACGAGGCCATCGTCGAAGACAACCTCACCTATTACGTCGAACAAGTCGACGACATCTATCGCATCAACTACATCTATGAGTTCGAGTTCGGCGACTATCTGATCATCACCACGCGCATCCAGTCGCTCACAAACGTCGACCGCGTACTGACGATTTTGAACCTCTATCAATCGATCGCGATGTTGATCGTCATCACCTTGTTGTCGCTGATCATTTCGCTCAACATGACACAACCACTAAAAAAAATCAACAAGTACGCCAAAGACATCAGCAATCTCAAGTTCGACGGGGATCTCCGTCTCAACCGCAAGGACGAATTCCGCGAGCTTGTCACCAGTCTCAACGAGATGACCTTCAACCTGCAGAAAACCTACGCCGAGTTGAACGACGCCAATCTCCAACTGGTCGATCAGATCGATTACAAACAGCGCCAGGAAGAGAAAAAGCAACACTTCATCATGACCATCAATCACGAACTGAAAACGCCGCTGGCGGTGATGCGCGGGATGGTCGAAGGCATGCTCGACAAGGTCGGTCGCTACAACGACCGCGACAAGTACTTGCACGAAGTGCTGGATCAAATTCATGCGATTGAAACGATCACCCGCGATCTGACCTACACGCTTCGTCTCGAAGACAAGATCAACCCGGATGACACGACCTCTACAACCGATATCAAAGACGCGCTCGCGACACTTGAGGAACTGCGCGTGAAACGCGGCGTCAAACTCCACACCGAACTCCCTCAGGCGACCTTGACAATCAATCCGGAACTGTTGGCCATTGCCGTTGTCAATCTCGTCAAGAACGCAATGATTTACACCACCGACGGCACTGTCCGCATTCAGGGTGACGCCATTGACGGACACTACGCGATCACCGTTCGCAACAAAGGCGAAATCGCCCCCGAACGCATCCGCACCATTTTCGACTCCTTCACCCGCGCCGACACCTTGGGCGTGAACCGTGAAGGGTCGGGACTCGGCTTGTTCATCGTCAAACAGATCTGCAATCTCTACGGCTACGACTACAAGTTGTTCAACGACAACGGCGAAGTGGTCGCCAAACTGATCGTTCCCATAAAAAGTTCCTGATTTGTCACGATTTTGTCAAAACACTTTGCTATTATGATGATACGATCCACCAAGAATGGAGGTGTATGCCATGAAACGAATCCTCAGCATGATGAGTCTGCTCGTCGTGTTTCTGCTTGCCGCCTGCGCAGCGGAAGCCGATTGGGATCCCCAGGACGAAGGGGAAATTCCGACAATGAACACATCCAATTTGCGGTTCGACTGGAATAGCATGACCTACACCGAAACCCACCCGTTTGACATCTTCTACAAGGCGGGTGCCCCCTATCAGGATTACGTGATATTCCTCGAATCGAGCGGCCAACCCTTGACCGACACCGAGCTGGAAGCGTATGAAATGACCTTTGGCCTCTTCGATGAGCTGGAGGCAACGTCCGCATTCACCTACAATGCACTTACCACCTACACCTCAAGTGACCTCAGCGATCTCGTCATCACGGCGGAATCGGTTGGCTCGACCGTGGAACTGACAACCTCCGACGTGTTCGTGTTCAACCGCATGAAAAACGACATCACGTACTACCAGGAAGCAGGCAACAGCAATCCCTACCTGGCCAAAAGCGAGTACATCAAAGCCCGCCTCGACATCACCCTCCACGTCCAGGATCTCTACAATCTCGATCTGTTGCAACGCTATCAGTATCAACTTTACATGGAAGACATCCGCTTCGATTTCGCCGAGGATGAGTTCGAGGGATTCCTATCCTTGATCCGAACCATTCTGGACGAAGATCCGAGCGATACCGAGATCAATCAGATGCAGACGGCGTTCGACATGATCCGCGCCTTGCATGATTCGACCTAACCAACACGAAACCAATAGAAAAACCGGCAGTTATTCTGCCGGTTTTGTTTCGCTTTATTTGTCTTGTTTCATTTCAACGGCGAGGACGTGGGCATGTCCTGACACCGCCGTAAGCGTGATCGGTTCACCGACGACCGCGAGCGCATCGCGTGTCATCAGTTTGATGCCGTTGACGATCGACTGGCCTTCGATTTGAATCAGATAGGCTTGCCGGTCACTGGCCACGTCGAAGTCGATTGAACGTCCGTCTTCGAGATCGATGACGAGCAGGTTCACATCCTGATGGATGCGGATCGGAGCATCGCCATCGATCGGGGATACCATGTGCAGCCACTGATTGACGCGATCTTCCCAAGGAAAGGCATGGTCGCCGTATTGGGGAATGTGCCCTTGTTTGTCGGGAAACACCCAGAGTTGCAGGAACCGCAGCGGCTCGTCGCCGTGATTGTATTCGCTGTGGTAGACACCCTTGCCGGCGCTCATGTATTGCAGTTGGCCGCGGGTGACGGTTTTCTTGTTGTTCATGCTGTCGCCGTGCGTCAGCTCACCATCCACCACGTAGGACATGATTTCCATGTCGCGATGAGGATGGGTGTCGAAGCCGGTGTGCGGTTGCACGATGTCGTCGTTGAGAACGCGTAGCACGCCGAAGCGGACGTTGTCCGGATCGCGGTAGCTGGCGAAAGAGAAATGATGGATGCTGGCGAGCCAATCGTGGTCGCTGCGCCCCATCGTCTCATGATCGATTTTACGCAGCATCGCGCGGGGACTCCTTCTCCCCTAGCAATGTATCATACATCCCAAACAGCAAGTTCACGAGTTGCTCCTTGATCGGTTCGTCGAGCGCGTCGAGTTCCTTAGCGAGAAACTCCTCATGCTCGGGGAACACAGATGCGATCATTTCGCGACCGCGATCGGTGAGATCGATGTAGAAGACGCGGCGGTCCTGGTCGGACTG
Source organism: uncultured Mycoplasmatota bacterium (assembly GCA_913062645.1). Classification (GTDB taxonomy): domain Bacteria; phylum Bacillota_I; class Bacilli_A; order Izemoplasmatales; family Izemoplasmataceae; genus Xianfuyuplasma. The sequence goes on along the minus strand of CAJXVW010000001.1, from coordinate 177,905 downwards.
CGTGCGAACGACATACCCGTGTTTTTCCAGAGCGCGGATGTGATAGGTAATCGTACCGCTGGTGACCAGCACTTTCTCCGCGATCTTCTGAACCGGTTGTGCACCTTTGTGATACAGCATTTCCAACACGCCGAACTGGGACGAGTTGATTCCGTAACTACGGATGTGGTGATCGATTTTGTCAAACAGTTCGCGATGCGCACGCGCCAACGCGATGACAAGTTTCAAGTTGGTCTTGGACATGGCATAACCTCCATAAGATACATTCATTATATTCTACCATTTTCATATCTTGACCTCAAGATAAACGCAATAAAATCGCACGGACAAGGCTTCTCGTTGCGGTTGCCTAAAATCCTCTCGTCTGCCCGCGGTACGGTGGTTGTTTGGCTTGTTCGAACTCATCGATCCCCGGTCCGCCCAATTGACGCAGACGCCAGATGCCGTACACATAGCTCGCCACCAGAACGAGAATCGTCACCGGAAGGCCGAGAATGATGTTGGCGAACACCAGTTCGTCCACAGTCGAGGTCACGTACAAGGTGATTTCAATCGCAAGACGAAGAACGAAAAAGACAAGCCAGAACCAACTCACTTCCATGTAAGCGGGTCGGACATCATCACGCTGAAACCACTGATAGTCCCAGCCGCGGGTGATGTGCGAGACATACGCAGCGATGGGACGACGGAACCAAAGCGACAACACGGTCGCGACGATCAGCGTCGAAGTACCGATGATGTCGGGTAGAAAAAAGTTCGATGCGTTGTTGCTCAAATAGGTCATTCCGGAAGCGAACAACACGCCGACGAACCCACCGATGGCATACACCATGTTATCGCGCTTGACGATCCGTCGAACAAACATCACCAGACTGAGCAACAACGATCCGATCAGTGCCGTCGGCAAATCAATGAACCGCTGCAACACAAAAAACAGCAACGGTGGAATCAGCACGTCAAGGGACTTGCCCCGGAATACGTGAAGCAGTTCTTCCAGTACTTCTCTCAGCAATCGTTTCATGATATCACCCATCTCATTGTATCATTTCAACCGCTGCCACCGAGTCCATTAAGCAACAAAAAAACGCCCGCAGGCGTTCATTCTTCGTATTGAAACAAATCGGTAATCGACACATCAAGTGCAGCCGCAATCCGAAATGCGAGCACCAGACTCGGTGAGTACCGGTTCTTCTCGATTGAATGGATGGTCTGTCGGGTACACCCGACTCGTTCGGCAAGTTCTTCTTGCGTCATGTCACACTTGGTGCGCAGCACCTTCAACTCATTCCTGAGCATAACGATCCAACCCGTACAGCAACACGATGATCGCCGAACTGCTGAAATACGCCATGGCAAAGGTCAAATACGCCAACAGCCATGTCCAGCTGATGTGAATCGAACCGACGTTTTCATTGGCAATGAACAGCGTGATGCAGACCAAGAATACGAACATGGTCGTCACCAACAAAGCCACGGAGGTCGCTTTCTGCTGAATCGCATTGTCCCGTTCATCCACGATGTTGTCTTTCTTGTTCGTCACCAGCAACATCAGGAAAAACACCGCCATTGTAAGAAATATGATGACGGCCGTCATGACAAAATTGCCTCGCTCCAAAAACCCATCTTCGCCGACGACGGCGAAATCGATCACCAAAAACAACAACAGTGCCGCGAACAATCCCATCGTGATGATGGCTCGTTTGAATTGAATGTTCATGATATCACCTCAAACACATTGTAATATATTTCTTACATATTGTAAAGTATTTTTTACATATACAACCAAAAAACGTCGCTTATTCAGCGACCGATGTAATCTGCATGACGAGCCGTCTCGTCCGAGGCCCATCAAATTCACAGAAGTAAATGCCTTGCCAGGTACCAAGAACAAGACGTCCGTCCTGAATCAAAACCGTTTGATCAACACCGACCAGAGACGATTTGATGTGCGCATCGGAGTTTCCTTCGGCATGACGAAACGCGCGCAGAATCGGAACAATCGTTGACAGACCATGCAACATGTCCGTTTTGACATCCGGATCGGCATTCTCGTTGATTGTCACCGCAGCGGTGGTATGCGGAACAAACAGATGCAACACGCCTTGTTGAATCCCGACATCTCGAACGAACCGATCGACCTCGTCGGTGATGTCGATCATCTGATTGCGGGTTGTGGATCGCACGCTGATGGTACGCTTTGCCATGGTGATCACTCCTTGTGAATGCTTACCAACATTATACCACAGGATGCCGTCCGATGAAATGCATCAACCAACCTGACATGATGGACGAACCAATGGTGACACGCATATACAAAAAAGCATCATACCAATGCGGTACGATGCTTATTTTTTCAATTTCTTCTTGGCTTTGTCAGAGGCCAGTTTTCCGGTCAGGATGCTGATCGGGAGCCCGGCCGGACTGTAGGACCATTGCCCAGCCTGGTACACATCGGGAATCGGTGTGTTGACGGATTTGGCGATCAGCGGCAAACTGTTCACCGCCGCCATCGAACCGTTGGTGAAGGCCCAACCGACGATGGCGCCGTCGGTGTTGCCGGTACGATGTTCGATCGTCAGCGGCGAGGAACTGAACGTTCCTTCCACCTTGTCCTTCAAACCGGGATAGATGGAACGATCCAGCACATCGATGAAGAGTTCTTCACATCGCTGTTTGAACTCGTCGTACCAGCCCATGTCGTGAACGGTCTTGACAAGATCGTAATCCATCAGCGTGCTGACAATGAGCGCCGTCTTGCCGGCAGGGGCGAGCGAGGCGTCGCGAACGGCCGGGATCGAAATCTCGAAGGTGTTGTATTCGAAGTACTCATCCAGCCACTTGAGAATGGTCGCCTTGTCGGTTGCCGCTTCCAGCGGCGGTGTCAGACCGACACCGGACAGACCGTCAAGTTTCGGCGTGTAGAAAAAATGGCCGCTGTTGATGTTCTTGAAGTACGACGCGTCCTCATTGACGAACAGATAGCTAGTGTAGACGCTGTCGCTGCCGCGCATCGGAGCCAAGTACTCCTTGCGTTCCATGATGTTGTCACGCATCTTTCCTTGGGGTAGTTTGTCGATGTCAATGGCTCCATAAAGCGCCTTGTTGTCCGCCGCCCAGACCAATCGGCGATACCCGTGCGTTTCGCCATGTTCGTCGGTGACGGTCTTGGTGATCGGATCGACGGCGACGATTCTTGTTTCCGTGTGAATCTCGGTGCCGTGGTCACGGACGAACTCCGCGACCTTGTCGATCAAGGTGCCCGTTCCACCTTTGGGATAGTTGTAATCCAAATACAAACTGAAGTAACTGAGCGCGAAGAACGCCGGTGTTTTTTGAAAGAAATGCTGGCCGATGACATCGATCAGCGCTTGGTTGTCGGTAAACGACGCCAGGTATTCATCCACCGGGGTACGCCGTTTCGTCACCTTCCGAAAGGTGAACGCATATTGGAACATCCAAGGAAAGATCTTGGTGATGAAATACTTGCGGTCTTTCTTGATGTCGAGAAACAACGGATTGTCGATGCCGTAGAGAATGTCCATGTACTTCATGATCTTGCGGATTTCATCGCCGATGTTGCGAATGTCCTCGACATTGTCGGGGAAATGTTTGATCAGAAGTTCCTCGTACGCTTTCACGGCCTCGATCGATTCGATGCGAATGACGTCGTCTTTCAATCCGAGCGACACGACGCTGCGTTCGAACGGAACGTCGATTTCGAGTTGTTTCAACATCGGCAACACAATACCGGAGTTTTCGATCGAACGGATGCCACCGTCCAGTCGGAATCCCTTGTAATCGAAGGAACTCACCAACCCACCGAGGTCTTCTCCTCGCTCAAACAGGGCGGTCTTATAGCCGTCTTTGGCGCTGTAGGCCGCCGCGGTCAGGCCGGCGATGCCGCCGCCGACCACGATGATGTCATAACTCATCGCTGTCACCTCCGTTATCGATTGAATCAAGATGGCACATTTGCCTGCTGAGATCCCATACCGCCTTGCCGCGTTTGCGGTTACGGGCATGGCGGGCGGGCACTTCTTCGATCGTCAAATTGAAAAACTTGCCCGTCGTATCGCTCAGTTCCGGGGCACTGGCGAGCCAGTAGAGCGACTCGCCGGAAATGCTGACGTCTTTGAGAAAATGCCACGTGAAATGGCGCAGGAAGAATCGGTACAACCAACCGTTGTTGCTGCCGATGTTGGTCTTGACGGCACCGGGATGCATGGCATTGATGGTCACGCCACTTCCACTCAGCTGATCGGCGAACTCCCATGTGGTGAGGAGTTGTGCCGTCTTGGATTGGCCATATCCGCGCAATCCCGTATAGATGCGACGCTTGAAATTCACGTCGCGGACGCGAAGACCATTGAATCGATGGCCTTCGGAATTGACTTGAATGATGCGCGCCGGAGCACTCTGTTTGATCCGCTCCAGCAACAATGTCGTAAACAGGAACACGCCGAGATGATTGACGGCGAATACCGTTTCAATGCCATCTTTGGTATAAGACCGACGCGTCGAATGGATGCCGACGCTGTTGATCAGGACATCGATCTTGGCATGATGTTCGAGAATCTCGCCGGCCGCCCTGCGGATGTCGTCCTGACTGGCGAAATCGGCAACGTAGATGTCGATGCTGACATCGTGCTCGCTCTGAATCTCGGTCCGGATCGCTTCGGCTTTGGCGCGGTTGCGACAAACCATCACGAGGTTCGCGCCACCGGCTGCGAATCGTTTCAAGGCGGACAGTCCGACTCCGGATGTCGAGCCGGAGATGACAACGAGTTTGCCTGCCATTGAAACATTCGACGTATGCTGCGGTTTGCGGGAGTTGGCGAGGAACATCAGTTCCTCCGGTAGTTTCAAACCCATGGTGAACGCCTCCTACCCGAAAAACTTGCGCATGAACCAGCGGTACATGCGGCGCCATACGGGGACGTTGTTGAAAATGTCGCCCCAGAGATCGTAATAATCGCGTTGGTGGGTGATGATGCCGGCTTCATTCAGGGTCAGTCGCGTTGCGCCGTACATCTCGGTTGTCGGCGAGCGGCGGAACGACATCGTCATCGTCCACTCCATCAACACGACATTGTCGCTTTGGATCAGGTTGTGAATGTCCATCTTCAGGCTCTTGCAGCGTTTGGTGAGACGCTGGCACATCGCCTTGAAATTGTCGAATCCTTCCACCTTCTGAATCGAATCCTGAAAGACGATATCGTCAGCGTAGTATGGGAAGATATGTGACCAGTCGGGCTTGCCGGCGGGATTGTAGGTTTTGGACCACAGCGTCCGAATCCGGTCCACCGTCAGCGGTAGAATCTCATCGGTCGCGATGTCAGTTGGTTCGTTGATCTGAGTCATGATGATACCTCGATTTCACAATATTCATTGGGTGTGTCTTGTTTTTACTTATTATATCACAATCAAACGACGTTGACGCCAAAAACGTTTTGCATTCAGATGTCTTTGTCGATCAAACGATCCTCGACAATCGACAACCGCACCCGATCGATCGCATCATTCGCCATTGCCAATACCCGAAAGGTGGCCCGTCCAAACGATACTTCAGCCTGTTCGCCATCCTGCGGCAACGCTCCCAGTTGGTCCTCGATCACTTTGGCGATGGTCCACTTCCCGTAACGCTTCGGGACGACTTCCATCGTCAGTCGCCGATTCAGTTCAGCGACCTTCATGTCGCCGTCAAGGACGTAGTTCAGATGATGCCAGCCGGGTTCCGTCGGCACTTCCGAATCGTGTTCGTCATAGATTTCGCCGAAGATTTCCTCGACGATGTCCTCCAACGTTACGATGCCAAGAATTTCACCATCCTCGGTTACCACGAAGGCCATGTGTTCGGTTCGCTTGCGCATGTCGCGCAACAGATCGTTGATGTTGGTGTCCGGATCCACGATCAACGGCTCGCGGATATGCCGGGCGATGTGGTCGGAATCGCCGGCCACCAGGTCGGGAACGATGTCCTTCACGAGCAACACGCCGCGGACGACGGAAGGTTCTTTGGCGAAGACCGGAATGCGCGAATAGCGCGATGTCGTGATGTCCTTCAGGTTCATCTGGCCATCCTTGTCCAGATGAACTGCGACGACATCATCGAGCGGCGTCATGATCATGTCGACCGTCAAATCGTCAAACCGGAAGATGCGCTGCATCATGGTCGTTTCCTGCGATTTGTACAAGCCTTTGATGTGCCCGTACACGATCATTTCCCGGATGTCCTGTTCGGTGACGGCGTCACCTTCGCTGCGATGGTCGATGCGCAGCATCTTCAACACCGCTTCGGTCGAAATGCGCAACAACCACACGAATGGTCGGAACGCGATCATCACGATGCGGATGACCGGCGCCGCCAACAAGGCGAACCGTTCGCTTCTGGCCAGCGCAATCCGTTTCGGTGCCAGTTCACCGAAGACAAGCGTGAAGTACGACAAGACGGCGGTGATCAAGACGACCACAAGACCTTGCGACACCGGAATCCCGATGTCCCCCAGGGCGGTGGTCACGGTACCCGACAACCGGCTTCCGGCAAACGCGCTCGACAAAAATCCGGCGAACGTGATCGCCACCTGGATCGTCGACAGATACGTCGTCGAATCGGATGTTACGAGTTCCAACGTAGCCGCGTGTTTGACACCGGATGTTTTGATGCGATGCAGATCCGTCGGCGAAATCGACACCAACGCCATCTCGGCGGCGGCGAAGAATCCATTGGTGAGAATGAGTGCTGCGATGACAATCAATATCACAATCATGATACCAACTCCTCCGATACCATCATACCACTCCTGTCGTCCATCGGCAATGCGACCAACAAAAAAAGAGCGGTGATCCGCTCTTTTCCATCAATCGAGATCGTTGATCGCCTGGTTGAGCCAGGCGATTCTGGTGGCTAGATAATCGTGCAGGAACCAGATTTGTTCATCGTAGGTTTTGAGGTCATAGATCTCCGGTGCCGTGTACCAGTCCTGATTCTTGCCGATGACATCCCAAAGTTCGAAGTTTCGATAGCGGGAATGGGTGATTGAATCGGACACCGCGAACACGTCGTCGAGCATGGCCAGAAGCACATCGTCATACACCTCGTTCCACCGAGCCTTGAGATGATCACGGAAGGAGTCGTACTGCATCAAGTAATAGAACAGGACATTGCGTTCATAGCGAGCCACATACCAGCCCTCGGGACCACGCAGGTCGGCCTCGAGATGACCCGGGTTGCCGCTGGACAGATCCAGATCCCAGACGGGACCCATGTACAGCTTGCCGCCGGCGTCCTTGTAAAAATAGATGCTGGAGTAGCCGGCATCAACGTTCTTGAACACCTCATTGACAAGGAACCAGTCGATGAATGACGCCTCGTCGATGAGATCATCGTAGTCATCACCGGCTTCCAGCGTCGCAAGCAGCGTCTCCATGTAATCCTGAATGAACGTCAGATGTTCCGGACGATAGTTCTCGTCGTCCCAGTCGGGGGACTTGATGACGAACGGAATCGCCCCGATCATGAAATAATTGTCGCCGGATTCTTCAAAGCCTCGCCAGTATAGCGTGTTGTCGATTTCAATAAGATATCCCGTGTCGATCGTGGTTTCGTGTTCGGCAATGTCAACGCGGTCGTTCGACACCTCAATTTGATCGCTGATCATGTAGGTTCCTTGGTACTCTCCATTCACATGCACGTCGACAAACCGATGCATCGGCGCAAACGCCATGTCGAGTCGTCCGGCCATCTGATAGGCCAGATAATTCCGGATCAACGTGTGATCGGTATAGTTGGCAAGCAGCACCCAGTCGCGTTCGGCGTATTCGCTGAGCAGTCTGGTTTTCTCATCGAACTTGATGCGATAGGATCGCTTCGGCATGTACAAGGTCGAGTTGCCGCGCAAGCGGATCTGAATCGGTTCGTCGACGATGTCCGGATACGGCAGAAATCCATCGTACTCGAGGGTTGCCGTGCCCGTCACGTAGAACTCATTGCCGGTGATCTCGGCCTGGCCGTCGGTGGTGATGTGAAGGGCTGGGAGTTTAGGCAAATCATCCACGGCGACAATGTCAAAGGCAAACGCACGGACTCTTGTCTCACTGTCGATGGTCACATGTGCTTCCAGTTCACATGTGGTCGTGTTGTCGGGAAATGGATAGACCACTCGATTGCGAACGACTTCGACACAGTCGGAATCATAGGATACCATCAAGTTCTCCCAGTCAAACTCCGGCAGACTGTGATTGGATATCAGTTCACCGGGCAACACGCTGCCAAGTGTCGCGAACACCTCGGCGAAGAGGAGTTCGGTATCGGACACGGCACTCTGGGTGAGAGCGAGATAGTACTCCTGGGACAACTCGTCGCGGGAGATGGTAATGGTCAGAACCAGCTGCCGATCATCCGGTTCGGCGTGAAATTCGATGATGCGGTTCACGACTTCCGCGTTGTCCAACTCATAGGTGACGACAAACGACGGCGATCCTTCGGGGAGCGTCAGATCGCTCGCGAAAGATTCCGGGATCAAACCGGCAATACGGTTGAACTCGGCATCGAGATCGCCAGGTGTGGTCTCGTTGTCACAAGCCGTGAACACGACGGCAATCAGCAACATCAATACCACCAACATCGATCGTTTCATCCCATCACCACCTTTGTCTCAAAATTCGATCTATTATCGTTGTCTCAGTTCATTCAGCGTCGTCGGTTCAAACGTCACTCCAAAGCGTTTGTTGAAGTGTCCGATGAGCCGGTCTTTGACTTGTTCGATGTCGACATCGTACCGATAGTCGGCCAGGCGGCCCACTTGATACTCGGTGATGCCACACGGGTTGATGAGATTGAAATACGTCAGGTCGGTGTGCACATTGAAGGCCAGACCATGCGACGTGATGAACTGTTTGGCACGGACACCGATGGCGCACAGTTTTCTGTCGTCGACCCATACGCCGGGAAACTCCGGACGACTCGTCGCTTCGACATCGTAATCGGCCAAGGTGTCGATGACGATTTGTTCCAGACGATGCATGTAGTCCGAAAGACGCAATCCGAACGCACGGAACTTGAGAATCGGATAGGCGACGATCTGGCCCGGACCATGGAAGGTGATGTCACCACCACGGTCGGTCTCGAACAGTTCGACACCGGCGTCGCGCAAATAGGCGTTGTCGACCAGCAGGTTGTTTTGATCGGTGCGGATCCCCATGGTCAAAACGGGTTTGTGTTCCAGGATCAACAGCGCGCCGTCGATGACGCCCGCCGCTACCATGTTCACGATCTCGCGTTGCATGTCGAGACCGTCCTGATAGCCGATGCGCGGTTCCAATCGGAGTAAATGATACGCCATGTTCTCACCTCACAGATAGGGTATTCTCATTATATCACACTTCGCCCGTTGCGAGTTCGCGATTGAACTCCGCCAGATAGTCCATCATGAATCGCGTCCGACGTTTTGCCTCGTCGGTTGCGAGTTTGGTGTTCATCGTATCCGCAAGACGCAGCAGTTTCTGGTGGAAATGCGATATCGAGTCGGAGCCATTGAGCGAATCCGGATCGTAGATCATGCGCTCATTGCGGCCACCGAAACTGAACACCCGGGCGATGCCGATTGCACCGAGGGCATCCAGGCGATCCGCATCCTGAACGATTTTGCCTTCCCAAGAGGTCGGTGTCTTCCCGGTTCGAAATGACATGTTGTGGATGATGTCGCGGACCGATGTCACCTGATGGGAATGCAAGCCAGCCTCAGTCAGAACAGCGCGGATCGCGGTCCAGTCGGCACGATGTTGGTCATCCAGTTTGTCATCGATGAGGTCATGGACCAGCGCGGCAGCCTGAACGACGTCGGTGTCCACCGATTCAAAGACCAGACTCATCGCATTGGAACAAACCCGCTCGGCATGGAGGATGTCGTGCCCGGTGGCTTCGTTTCGAAGTTTTTGTTCGACAAACGAACGGATGATGTCGATGTTCATGAAATCACGTCCTTTGTTAAGAAAAAGAACCATCCTGAGATGATTCTATTTGTCGTATTGTTCAATGTGCGCGCGCATCGATTCCGGCACTTGCGCGTAGAAATCCTCGATGACCTGACGCACGCGATGAAACTCTTCTTCCACATAGACGTCATCCATGCGCAAATAGAGAATCTTGTCCTTCGGCACCTGATAGTTCTTGTAGATGCGGTCGAGCACGTCGTAATAATTCGCATAATGGAATTTCAGGTAATCGTGCTGGTCCTGTTCGATGTCACGGCCGCGCTTGCGAACGTTCTCAAACAATCGGTCTTCTTCGGCGACGAGCACAACATGCACGTCGACGTCGGGCAGGCGCTTGAGATGTTCATCGGCGATCGCATAGGTCAGCGCAACTTCATACGCCGACATGATCCCTTCGAGGCGCAGCAACTCCGTAAACACGAGATTCGAAAACAGCGTCGAATCGAATACGCAGTCCGGCTCGTGGCGGGACTTCCACATCTGGAGGAAGAGCGAAGAATAAAACGCGTTCTGACTCAATAACGCAAATGTCTCCTTGTCCTCATAAAACAGTGGCAGATACTCATTCTTCTCGACCGGTTCCTCGATCAGAGGAATGTCGTAATAGCGTGACAGCAACATGGCGAGCGTTGATTTGCCCGATCCGATCGGGCCGATGATTCCAATTCTCATGAACGTCTCCTTCGACTTGTGATTTAGCGTTTCCTGCGACGAAACAAGCGGCGCAGTGTCAGGGCATAAAGACCATATAGAATGCCAACCGGAATCGCCAGTGCGATCGCAATCAAGACGACAGCAACAATCAAAACGATGTACAAAACGGCAAGAATGATGTCGATGATGATCATGGGATTCCTCCTGACATTGGCTCTACACTCATTGTATCACAACGCCGTCCACTTCAGGACGGCGTTTCCTATTTTTTTCGGATTATTTGGCGTATCGTTTGGTTTGGACATTCTCCCAGATCAACAAATCGAGACCGATGACCTGAAACAACAAGACGCCGTAGAACATGAACATGATGCCGTTGAAGTACCCGGTTGCCCCCTCGTCGATCATGCCGAACCCGCGGTAGGCGTAATAGATGATGTCAACGAAGTAGGGAAATCGGATGAAGGTGAAGACACCGACCAACGCGAACGGGACGGCCATCGACTTCTGAAAGACGACATCGCGAAACAAGGTCATGGCGAATACCATGATGAATCCTCCCGTCACCAGCGAAAAGAAGTTTCCTTCGGGTGTGTCTTCGGGAAAGATTGCGAACCGCCAGGCATCGATGCTGCGGCTGATGATGATCAGAAGACCGATCACGATAAGTCCCTTGTGCTGTCGTCCTTCGATCATGATGGCGATGGCGAGACCGATCGATACCAGGAAATTGACAATCATGAAAATCAGGTTCGCCTCCGCCGCATCGAACGTTCCCATGGCGATTTCATCGCTTAAAAACGGCGGCAGCCACAACTGTATGGCCACGAACACCGTCACTGTGATCAGGAAGTACGCGATGCGTCGACGCATGTCTTTCACCTCATTCTCGAATCACTCACATTATACCATAAGCTTCCCCATTCGCATACGTCATTTTGCATGCGAACCGCCGTAATTTGACAACTGCAACGGGAAACACGGAAAGTTTGTCAACGAGCCTTGACAACGCTTTCAATCGCAAAGTATAATAGACACATACTAAACGGAGGTATGTACATGGACACGACCATTTACTTGATCATCGGCATCATCATATCACTTGGAGCATTGGGATATGCTTTTTATTTGTACAAAAAAATCCTGTCCTTCGATGAAGGAGACGATCGCGTTCGCGAGATCAGTTCTTACATCAAAGAAGGCGCCAAGGCCTTTCTCCGCAGCGAGTACAAGGTCATCTACACGTATATTGTCATCGCGACGATCGTCATTTTCATCGGCTTCTACTTCGGCTACGACAGCATTTCCGGTCTGACCGAAGGCAGCAACAGCAACATCGTCGTCGAACAGACGGAAAACTCGGCCTTGTTCTACGGTCTCGGCACAGCCGTCGCGTTCGTGCTCGGTTCGCTGTTCAGTCTGTCGGCGGGATACGTCGGCATGAAGAGCGCCACCAACGCCAACTCGAGAACCACGACCGCAGCGAAGGACAGCGGCATCATCCGCGCCCTCGACGTCGCCTTCAAAGGCGGAAGCGTCATGGGCATGAGCGTCGTTGGCTTCGGACTGCTCGGTCTTCTGCTGGTCATTTCGATGTCCCTGCTCTTCGGCGTCAGTCCGTATGAAGCCATCACCTATGCGGCCGGCTACTCGCTCGGTGCATCGTCCATCGCTCTGTTTGGACGCGTCGGTGGCGGTATCTATACCAAAGCCGCCGATGTCGCAGCCGACCTCGTCGGCAAGATCGAAGCCGGCATTCCCGAAGACGATCCCCGCAACCCCGCCGTCATCGCCGACAACGTGGGCGACAATGTCGGTGACGTTGCCGGAATGGGCAGCGACCTGCTTGAATCGTATGTCTCAAGTGTCATCGGTGCCGCAACAATGGCAACCCTCATCTTCCAGGCCGGAGAGCGCATGAACGGTGTCATGTTCGTCATCGCCATCGCCTTCTCGGGTGTACTGTCCTCGATCATCGGTTCGTTCTTCGTCCGCGGCAAGGAAGGCAAATCTCCGTTCAAATCGTTGAAAATGGGAACTTATGTCAGCGCCGGCTTGTTCATCCTGTTCACGCTGATCATCAACCTCTTGTTCCTGGATACCATCAATTCCACATTGTACACCGATCCGGGCGGCATCTTCATGAACATCGAAAACTTCGCGTTCGGAATCGCCCCGTTCGTTTCAATCATCGTCGGTCTTTCGGTCGGCGTGTTGATCGGACTCGTGTCGGAATATTACACCGCAGCGGAATACAAACACGTCAAGAACATCGCCAAACAATCGGAAACTGGACACGCAACGAACATCATCGCCGGTATCTCAACCGGCATGGAATCCACCTTGATTCCCGTCTTGATCCTCGCAACTGGCATCATCGTATCGTATCTGATCGCCGGATTGTTCGGTGTTGCTCTGGCGGCTGTCGGCATGTTGTCTACGGCCGGCATCACGATCAGCGTCGACGCGTACGGTCCGATTGCGGACAACGCCGGTGGTATCGCTGAAATGAGCGGACTCGATAAGAAAGTCCGTGCCATCACCGACAAATTGGATTCGGTCGGCAACACCACGGCCGCGATTGAAAAAGGCTTCGCCATCGGCTCAGCCGCCATGACGGCGATCGCGCTGTTCAGCGCCTTCATCCGCAAAGCCAGTCTCGGCGGCATCGACGTCGCCACGCCGCGCGTCATGGCCGGTCTGATCGTCGGTGCGATGCTTGCGTTCTTCTTCTCCTCGCTGGTCATCAAGTCGGTCGGCCGCGCCGCCAACAAGATGATCGAGGAAGTGCGCCGACAGTTCCGCGAAATGCCGGGCATCCTCGAAGGCAAAGACAAACCGGACTACGCTCAATGCGTCAGCATCTCCACCTCAGCGGCACTCCGTGAAATGATTCTTCCAGCGATGCTCGCAATTGTCACACCGCTGGTGGTCGGCTATCTGTTCGGTGCAGAAGTGCTGGGCGGCATGCTGGCCGGAACACTTGTTACCGGTATCATGCTCGCGATTTTCATGGCCAACGCCGGCGGCGCCTGGGACAACGCCAAGAAACTGATTGAAACCGGTGAATTCGGCGGCAAGGGCAGCGAAGCCCACAAAGCAGCCGTTACCGGTGACACCGTCGGTGATCCGTTCAAGGACACGGCAGGGCCGTCGATCGACATTCTGATCAAGCTGATGACGACCATTTCACTGGTCTTCGCCGCCGCTTTCGGAATGGGGCTCATCTGATCACCCACCAACAGACCGCAACCGCGGTCTGTTTTTTTTGTGAAATGCCGTATCGGGAATGGCGTGTGGAGTGCTATAATGAAAGGGAAGGAGGAATGTCCATGAACATCCTGCAAGTCGTCATCATCGTCTTCTTGATTCTCGAAACCCTCAACGTCCTCGTCCTCTACCGCAATCCCGCCATGAAGGAAGGCAACGGCATCGGCATATTCAAGGTGTTGGAGGATGTGGAAAAAGACGAGAACATCTATCAACTTGTCAAATACCTGACAACGTGGATCGCCAATGCCAAGGTCATCTTCATCGCGCTCGGCATCGTCGTTGTCCTGTTCGGCGATGAGACCGTCCAATTTCACGCGGCACTCGCATTCGTCTTTTCGATATTCATCTTCTACTTCACGCTGTATCCGATCCTCACCAAACTTGACAGCGAAGGAAAAATCAAGCCATCCGGCTATTCCAAAACCTTGGCGTGGACGATTCTCTCGTTCATGCTGACGTTCATCGCCGGCATTGTCTATTATCTCGCGTAAACAAAAAATCGCCCGCAGGCGATTTTTTTATGGTTGTTGTAATACGTTGTTGAGCAACGCATCGAGTTCATCCAGTTCGTCGACTAGAGTTGCATACTTGTCGACCGTCAGCTGAAGGCGCTGCGCCAGTTCAATCGGAACGTCGGTGATGCGCGTGTTCAATGATTTTCCCTCATCGGTCAGAGTGACGAAGACTTTGCGATTATCCTCGGGATTCTTCTCCCGACGGACATACCCGATCTGCTCGAGTTTCTGAACAATCGGCGTCATCGTCGCCGTCTTGAGATTGACACGATCGGCGAGTTCTTTGAAGTCGATTTTCTCATGCTCGAACACGACCAGCATCGTCACGTACTGCGGGTACGTGAGATGATATTTCTCGAGCAATGGCTCATATGCCTTGGTCATCTTTCGTGAGATCGAATAGAGTCGGAAACAAAGTTGATTGTCTAGTTGCAGGATGTCTTGTTCCATGATTGGATAACCTTCTTTCGTGTTAATTCAATCGTACACGAATAACCGTTTCATTTCAAGTGATTTTTGAAACGAATAGCCCGGCCGTTTCCGGCCGGGACAGTCGAATGGAGGAAACTTCTATTCGTATAACAGTACTCCGCTGATGACATGAATGACACCATTGGAGGTCAGAATGTCTTCGGTGACAACTTCAATTCCGGAAACGAAGATCGTGCCGTCGACGACGGTGAAGTCGAGATTGGTTCCCTGCACGGATGCAAGGCTGAGAGGAGCGGCGGCAACGACATCGGTGGAGTAGTAACTGCCACTGATTACGTGATAGAGAAGAATTTGATCGAGATTGCCAAGGGCGAGGAGATCGTTCAAGGTGATGTTAAGTTCCACCAAGAGCGCGTCAAACGCATCGTTGGTCGGAGCGAAAACAGTGAACGGACCGGTGCCCTGGAGGGTGGCGGTGAGGCCTTCCTGATCCAGTGCCGCGAGCAGGGTCGAGAACGATCCGGCCGCTTCGGCGGTGGCGACGATGTCTTCCAGAGGCAGGATGACTGCATCGATGACATGGATGACGCCGTTTGAGGTCAGGATGTCGGTGGTGACGATTTCCGCACCGTTGATGTAGGCTGTGCCGTCAACGACGGTGAAGTCCACATCGCTGCCTTCCAGCGTGGTGAGCGAGAAGGGAGCTCCAGCGACCACGTCGCTGGCGTAGTAATCGGCGTTGAGAACATGATATAGGAGGATGTCAGAGAGATTTTCTACGCCAAGCAGGGTCGCAGCGTCGATGCCAAGCGCAGTCAGCAGATCGGCGAACGCCGCATCGGTGGGGGCGAATACGGTGAAGTTGCCGTCGCCTTCGAGCGTTGCTGTCAAACCGGCAGTGTCAAGCGCCGTGAGGAGCGTCGAGAAGGAGCCGGCTGCGGTGGCGGTGTCAACGATGTTGTCCAAGGGGAGAATGACTTCATCGATGACATGAATGACGCCATTGGTGGTGAGGATGTCAGTCGTGCTGATCATCACACCGTTGATGTATGCATTTCCGTCCATGACGGTGAAGTATACGTTGCCGCCGTTGACGGTGGCCATCGAGAACGGCGCACCAGCGACGACATCACCAGAGAAGTAGGATCCGTCAAGAACGTGATAGAGGAGAATGTTGGCGAGTTCGGGATCGGCGAGCAATGTGGCGGCGTCGATGCCGAGGTCGCTGAGCAATGCTGCGAACGCATCGTCAGTCGGTGCGAACACGGTGTAGTTGCCGCCTTCGAGGGTGCTGGTGAGACCAGCGGTATCAACGGCTGCGAGCAAGGTCGAGAACGATCCGGCGGCTTCGGCGGTAGCGACGATGTTGTCCAGCGGGAGGATGACGTCGTCGATCACGTGAATCACGCCGTTGGCGGTCAGGATGTCGGTGGTGACGATTTCAGCACCATTGATGTAGGCTTTGCCGTCGACGACGGTGAAGTCGACATCACTGCCTTGCAATGAAGTCAGCGAGAAGGGTGCGCCGGATACCACGTCACTGGCGTAATAATCGCCGGAGAACACATGATAGAGCAACACGTCGGAGAGATTTTCGATACCGAGGAGCGTAGCCGCATCGATACCAAGCGCAGTGAGCAAGTCGGTGAAGGCCGCATCGGTCGGGGCGAATACGGTGAAGTTGCCGTCTCCTTCGAGAGTGGCCGTCAGACCAGCTTCATCGAGTGCGGCGAGTAGCGTCGAGAAGGAGCCGGCTGCGGTGGCAGTTTCAACGATGTTGTCAAGCGGCAGAATGACTTCTTCGATGACATGGATGACACCGTTGGTGGTCAGAATGTCGGTGGTGTCGATCATTACGCCGTTGATGTAGGCATCGCCATCCATGACGGTGAAGTAGACGTTGCCGCCATTGAGGGTAGCCATCGAGAACGGAGCGTTGGCGACGACGTCACCGGAGAAATACGAACCATCGAGGACGTGATAGAGCAGGATGTTGGCGAGATCGGGATCGGCAAGCAAAGTGGCGGCGTCGATGCCGAGGTCGCTGAGCAATGTTGCGAATGCATCATCAGTCGGCGCGAACACAGTGTAGTTGCCAGCTTCGAGTGTACTGGTGAGACCAGCGGTATCGAGTGCAGCAAGCAAGGTCGTGAACGATCCTTCATCGGTCGCGGTGGCGACGATGTTGTCAAGCGGAAGGATGACCGCGTCGATGACATGGATGATGCCGTTGGAAGTGTAAATGTCAGTGGTGACGATTTCCGCACCGTTGATGTAGGCTTTGCCGTCCATCACGGAGAAGTCGACTTCGCTGCCTTCGAGCGTGGCGAGGGAGAACGGAGCGCCGGCGACGACATCACTGGCGAAGTATGCGCCATCGAGAACGTGGTACAGCAGAACGTCGGCAAGATTTTCCACACCAAGCAGCGTGGCGGCGTCGATGTCAAGAGCCGTCAGGAGATCGACGAATGCGGCGTCGGTCGGGGCGAATACGGTAAAGTTGCCTGCGCCTTCGAGGGTGGCCGTCAGACCGGCTTCATCGAGGGCGGCGAGCAGGGTTGAGAATGAACCGGCGGCATCGGCGGTGTCCACGATGTTGTCGAGCGGCAGGATGACTTCGTCGACGACGTGGATGATGCCATTGGTGGTGAGAATATCGGTTGTTTCAATCATGATTCCGTTGATGTAGGCATTGCCGTCCATGACGGTGAAGTAGACGTTACCACCATTGACGGTTTCCATTGCGAACGGAGCGTTGGCAACGACATCACCTGCGAAGTAGGAGCCTTCGAGGACGTGGTAGGTCAGAACACTGGCAAGATCGGGATCGGCAAGCAGCGTTGCGGCGTCGATGCCGAGTTCGCTGAGAAGGGCTGCGAACGCGTCGTCGGTCGGAGCGAATACGGTGAAGTTCCCGGATTCGAGCGTGCTGGTGAGACCGGCGGTGTCAATGGCAGCGAGCAGGGTCGTGAACGAACCGGCTGCCTCGGCGGTTTCAACGATGTTGTCGAGCGGAAGCACGACACCGTCGATGACATGGATGACACCATTGCTTGTCAGAATGTCGGTGGTGGTGATTTCAATGCCGTTGATATAAGCTTTGCCGTCCATGACGGTGAAGTTCACGTCACTGCCTTGAAGGGTTGTCATCGAGAACGGAGCGTTGGCGACGACATCGGTCGAGTAGTACGCGCCATCCAGTACGTGATACAAGAGAACGTCGGACAGATTTTCAACACCAAGCAGCGTTGCGGCTTCGAGATCCAATGTGGACAACAGTTCGATGAACGCAGCATCGGTCGGGGCAAAGACGGTGTAGACGCCATCGCCAGCCAGGGTGTTGGTGAGACCGGCGGCATCGAGGGCGGCGAGCAGGGTCGAGAAGCTGCCAGCCGCTTCGGCGGTGGCGACGATGTTCTCGAGCGGGAGAAGAACTTCTTCGATGACATGGATAACGCCATTGGTCGTCAGGATGTCCGTGGTTACGATTTGAACGCCGTTGATGTAGGCATTGCCATCCATGACCATGAATTCGACTTCAGTACCTTCCAGCGTGCTCATCGTAAACGGTGCGGCGGCAACGACATCGGTCGAGTAGTACGCGCCATCCAGTACATGGTACAGGAGAACGTCAGACAGATTGTCAATGCCAAGCAGCGTCGCGGCATCGATGTCAAGCGCCGTCAGCAGATCGGCGAAGGCATCATCGGTGGGTGCGAACACGGTGTAACTACCGGCGCCTTCAAGGGTGCTGGTGAGCCCAGCTTCATCCAGGGCGGCGAGCAAGGTCGTGAACGATCCTTCAGCTGTCGCGGTGGCGACGATGTTGTCAAGCGGCAGAATGACTTCGTCGATGACATGGATGACGCCATTGGTGGTTTCGATGTCGGTGGTGACGATTTCGACGCCATTGATGTAGGCGGTGCCGTCCATGACGGTGAAGTTGACGTCGGAACCCAACATCGTCTCCATGGAGAACGGTGCATTGGCGACCACGTCTTCGGCCATGTAGGTGCCTTCCAGGACATGGTACAACAGGATGTCGGACAGATTCTCAATGCCGAGTAACGTAGCGGCATCGATGTCCAGTGCGGTGAGGAGGGCGGTGAATGCTTCATCGGTCGGAGCGAAAACGGTGAACTCGCCCGGTGCTTCCAGGGCGCTGGTCAGACCGGCTTCGTCCAGGGCGGCGAGCAGGGTCGAAAAGGATCCGGCTGCGGCCGCGGTTTCAATGATGTTTTCGGTGGGACCTTGTTCCTCTTCTTCTTCCATGACGCATTCGTCATCAACAAGAACGTAACCGTCGTCACAAACGAGCGGGTCATCCTCTTGCGGAGCACATGCGCTGATCAGAAAACCGAGGGTGAAAACTGCGAACAAAGCGATGATTTTTTTCATGTTTGGTTGTCGAGAGATAGAGCTCGACATCCTCCTTTCAAATGTTAGTGTCCTAATGTTTCTGGCTCCATTGTAACTTATCTTGAAATCAAAGTAAATCGCAATGCACTTTTTTATTTGTGCACTAACGATATTTATAAACGGCTATAAATAGCGGTCATCATATGATATTCCACCCACAAAAAAAACAAGGCCGCAGCCTTGTTGAACTCAGTAGGAGTATTAATTATACATTTATTATAACGCAAAACGCGCAATGACATGTCACATATCAAACTCTTCCATGCCATCAATCGGTGTCATGTCAGTAGCCGGCATCCACCTGATACAGCGCATCGACAAGTTCCAGTTCATGAACAAACTGACGGCGCACCTCACCCAACATGGCGGCATCGATGATCTTGTGTTTGCGGGCGGGATGATGGGCAAACCACAGAGCCAGATGGATTTCTCCGGGCACCAGCCCGAGATACACGCGTTTGTATGCTTGCTGGCCGGACAACATCCGCATGAAATCGATGTACTTCCTGTCGACACTCATCAGTTCGTCATTCTCCGGCTTGTAGACCTTGAGAGCCTCGATGTCATCCTGACGGTCAAACTTCACGCCTTTGAGCGCCGGACGACCATTGGTGCGAATCTGAAGCGTTTCCTGATGCGACTTGCGAACAACCAGATAAATGCCGTCGAAATGCGTCTGCTGGCTTTTGCCATTGGACGTTGTCATCGTACAATCGTAGGCATCGAACGGCGTGCCTTCACTCGTGCTGCCCGACACATGACGAAACACGCGGACACTGGCGAATCGGGTGAAGAGTCCCCCGTCGTGGTTGAACTCCTGCTTGCCTTGCGGATAGGCTTCATAATCGAGATAGAGTTCCAACTCCTGATTGATGTCCTGATAGATGTGCGCGTACAAATAGTTGAAAAACGGCTTGATGCTTTGGTAGTTGAGACTCACCAACAAACCGATGCCGGTGCCGAGTATGCCGAGACCACCATATACCGGTAGAATCCATGCCGTCGAGGGATTGTCGAACATGCCTGGAAACACGATCACCAGAATCGCAACAACAACCAAAACCGATGCGAGAGCGAACCCCCACCGTCGCGCCAACAGTGTCCGACGCGCCTGTTGCCGTTGATTGAACTCTTCCTTGATACGGGACAAATCACGATTGGGATACATGTCGTCCACCTCCACCACCATTTTATCATAGATGCACACAAACCGCCTAATGGGAACCACCAATCAGTCAAAATAGCCAAAACAGGCCCTCAGAGGATAAAATAAAAAGCGCTCGCAAGCGCTCAAACGTTCCAAATTGGTGGAGACGACGGGATTCGAACCCGCGACCTCTTGCATGCGAAGCAAGCGCTCTCCCAGCTGAGCTACGCCCCCGGATGTTTCGTCACAAAGACAGTATATCACAAATGGCGTAAAAGACCAGCGAAAAATGACATTTAAATTTCAGAGTTTCCACCTACCGAAACAACCCATCCTGTGGTACACTAATACTAGAAAACCACGTGAGGTGACTTATGAAAAAACTACGCAACATCATCGCCATTCTGATTGCCGTCATCGGCGGCGCCATCTATGTTTCGCAAACCTACCTCGGCATCGATCTGATCGGGCTCGTGATTCCCGATACGACCGCACCGGAAATCGATTTGTCCACGCTTCGCACAAGCGTCACGCTCGATGGCATCTACGACTCGAGTTCGGTGACCTGTGACGACAATCGCGACCTGTCATGCGACGTCGAAGTAATCGGATCGATCGACACCAGCACGCTCGGTGAACAGACACTGACCTTCCGCGCCACCGACCTCGCCGGCAACGTCAGTGAAGAAACCATCACCATCGAAGTCATCGAGGGCCTCGATACGACCATGTACGTCCCCCTCGGCTATTATGACAGCGCCAGCGGACTTACCGGTGAAGCGCTCAAAAACGTGTTGAACGACATCATCACCAGTCATACCGAATACCCCTACACCGACGATGACACCGACGTCTGGGACATGTTGCGCGAAGCCGATGAAGACCCCGCCAACTCCGACAACATCATCACCTTCTACAGCGGCTTCAGCTGGCCCAAGGACTGTCAGGACACCACCACTCCGCCGGATTACTGTTATCAGACAATTGACGACGAGGACAAACAAGTCGAGTGGAATCGGGAACACATCTGGAGCAAATCGCATGGTGAGTTCGAACACGAAGACGGCAGTTCCGCCTACGCCCTCGGCGCCCACACCGACGGCCATCATCTGGTTGCCGCCGAACGTCGCATGAACTCAGTCAAGAACAACCGGTTCTTCGACGACTGCCACGACGGCATCGACGACACCGACCTCGAAGACCGCGGTTACGGAAACTATACCTGTGGCGAATGGTTCTTCGAACCCCGCGACGCCGTCAAGGGCGACGTGGCCCGCATGCTGTTCTACATGGCGGTTCGCTACGAAGGTGAAACCGGCGATTACGTCGATCTGGAACTCGCTTCCGATCTCAAAGCGCTCGCGCCTTCGCTCCACCTTCAGGAACAGAAGCTGCCCTACTACGGCAAACTCGATGTCCTCCTGCGCTGGCACATCGAAGATCCTGTCGACGAATGGGAACTGGAACGAAACGAAACCATCTATCAATATCAGAACAACCGCAACCCGTTCATCGACCACCCCGAGTGGGTCGACGACATTTGGGGCACCCCGGAATCACCGGTTGATTACACCAGTGTGACCGCCAACGCCATCAATGCTTTCGACTTGTTCGTGCCGATCATCGCCATCAAAGAATACTGAGCAAGCAAAAACCAGCAAGCAATCTTGCTGGTTTTTTGATGCCTGTATTCCATCTTCACCACGTACTGAACATGTACTCGAGAGCTACGAATGCGAAGTATCCGCCATACAGCAGACCCGAAGCGATGACGAACACGAAGTACAGCTGAACGTCAACCGATTTGAACAACGTCGGGTTTAAAATTCGAAACAGCAACGGTTGTTTGGGTAGTGTCTTACCATGATTGCGGAACAGCAAGTAGCCGAAGACGAGCAACGAAAAGCAGATCACAGCAATCGTGATGATGGCAAACCTGGATTCCCTCATAACGGGGAATCGGATCAATAGCGCACCAATCTGATACACCATCAAGGCGAAGAAAAACAAGAACAATCGTTTGCGCAACCACTGTGTGTTCGCCCCTGAGGACAATACCCAGCGCAATCCGACAAGTCCCATCAAAAACTGGGGTATGAAAGCGAATAGCGGTACAAACCAATATGTACCTACCGACAAAATGAACAGCATTCCAATCATGACATAGCGGGTTGTCACACCAACATCCGCACCCGCCACCGCCCGTCGAGGGAGTGAGTTCAAAACCGGATATCGTCCACGCAAGTTGGCAATCTCGTTTGCCAGTTGCGCTTCGGTCTCCACTTTGGTATAACCTCGATTCAACAATTCACGATAACGTTGTCCCATCTCATGGACAACCACGCGGTACATCTGGGCCTTTCGCTCCGTATCTTTGAATCGTTCAAAATACTCGTCGATTTGATCCTTGTAGTTCATGCGTCACCCCCAAAAAGATAAAAAGCGCCCCAATGTTTGCAATCGTGGGTGCGCTTGATACTTTCATAGTACCATCTGCATCTTGTTGAATCAATGACAAATCTCAATCGAATTAGTTCGACTTAAGTAACAGGATGTGCGTCGATACCGCTACTCCGATGACAGTGAGCAAAGCGATGATCCAGACCTGATCCTGAACATACATCGAGATGCCCAGTCCGATCCAAACGAACAGAATGGATTTGATTTTTGCGGATGTCGTCATCCGTCGGTGTTCCAGATAGTTTCGCAAGAATGGACCGAACCAACGATGATTCAATACATAATCGTCGAAGCGTTTGTCGGAGCGAGAAAACAGCACCACCGACAACAACACGAACGGCGTCGTCGGCCATACGGGTACAAAGATGCCGATCACCCCGAGCGATACGGAAAGAAGGCCGAGAGCGACGTAGAGTTGATTCATGGATGTGGCCTCCTTTCCGTGTATGGTCGGGTTGTGTTGGTTAGTTTTCGAGGTCGAAACGGTCGGCGTTCATGACTTTGGTCCAAGCTTTGACGAAGTCGTGAACGAACTTGTCTTTGGCGTCGTCCTGCGCGTACAGTTCACTGAAGGCACGCAGTTGCGAATGCGACCCGAACACGAGATCGACACGAGTTGCCGTCCATTTGCGTTTCTTGGTGGCGCGATCGAGACCTTCAAATGCATGCCGTCCGGGATCGAGCGGTTTCCATTCGGTATCCAGGTCGACAAGATTGACGAAGAAATCATTGGAGAGCACACCGACGCGGTCGGTGAAGACACCGTGCGGCGTGTTGCCATGATTGGCGCCGAGAACACGAAGTCCTCCAACCAGAACGGTCATTTCCGGTGCTGTCAGATTCAGCAGTTGCGCCTTGTCGAGCAACAGTTCTTCGGCACAAACCGCATAGGCTTGTTTCTGGAAGTTGCGGAAGCCATCGGCTTTCGGTTCGAGATAGGCGAACGATTCGAGATCGGTGAGTTCCTGGGTCGTGTCGTTGCGACCGGGGACAAACGGCACTTCGACGTCGACGCCGAAGTCCTTGGCGGCCTTCTCGACGGCGGCACTGCCGGCCAGAACGATCAAGTCGGCAAGCGCGATCTTGGTTTTGCTTCCCTTGTTGAACTTGGCTTGAATATCTTCCAATACCGTCAGAACCTTCTCGAGTTCTTCGGGTTCATTGGCCTGCCAGTTGCGTTGCGGTTCGAGACGGATACGGGCGCCGTTGGCGCCACCGCGGTAATCCGAATTGCGGTAAGTTGAGGCAGATGCCCAGGCGGTTTTCACCAATTGAGATACGCTGAGTCCGGACTCCAGGATCTCTTTCTTGAGATGTTCGATGTCCTTGGCAGTAACCAGTTTGAAGTCCACCGGCGGAATCGGATCCTGCCAGATGAGGTCTTCTTTCGGTACTTCTTCGCCGAGATAGCGGGCTTTCGGTCCCATGTCGCGGTGGGTCAGTTTGAACCAGGCGCGGGCGAACGCATCCGCGAACTCCTTGGGATTCTCGTAGTAACGTTTGGCGATTTTACGGTAAATCGGATCCATGCGAAGCGCCATGTCGGCGGTGGTCATCATTGGTCCGACGTACTTGCCTTTGACGTGCGCATCGGGAACAGCGGTGTTCTCATCGGGGATGGCGGGTTCCCATTGCCATGCACCGGCCGGGCTCTTGACGAGATTCCAGTCGTAGTTGAAGAGCAGACGGAAATAGTCGTTGTCCCACTTCGTCGGCGTGGTCGTCCACGCACCTTCGATGCCGCTGGTGATGGTGTGTTCGGCCTTGCCTTTGCCGAAGTCACTCTCCCAACCGAGGCCCATTTGTTCTATCGGAGCAGCTTCCGGTTCGCGGCCAACGTGATCGGCCGGTCCGGCACCGTGGCATTTGCCGAAGGTGTGACCGCCGGCAACGAGTGCGACGGTTTCTTCGTCGTCCATGCCCATCCGCGCGAATGTTTCACGGATGTCCTTGCCTTGCGCGACGGCATCAGGAATGCCGTTGGGACCTTCGGGGTTGACGTAGATGAGACCCATCTGGACGGCCGCAAGCGGATTCTCCAGTTCGCGGTCGCCTTCGTAGCGTTTGTCACCGAGCCATTCGGTTTCGGTGCCCCAGTAAGTGTCGTCTTCCGGTTCCCAGATGTCAGCGCGGCCGCCGCCGAAACCAAAGGTCTTGAAGCCCATGGATTCAAGGGCGACATTGCCGGTGAGAATCATCAGATCGGCCCAGGAAATCTTGTTCCCGTATTTCTTTTTGATTGGCCACAGCAAGCGTCTGGCCTTGTCGAGGTTGGCGTTGTCAGGCCAACTGTTGAGTGGTGCGAAACGTTGGTTGCCGGTGTTGCCGCCACCGCGGCCGTCGCCGGAGCGATACGTACCGGCGCTGTGCCATGCCATGCGGATCATGAGGGGACCATAGTGGCCGTAGTCGGCGGGCCACCAGTCCTTCGAATCCGTCATCAGTTTGACAAGATCGGCTTTGATCGCCTTCAAATCGAGTTTCAAGAACTCCTTCTTGTAGTCGAAATCCTTGCCCATCGGGTCGATCTTCTCGGAGTGTTGTTCGAGGATTTTCAGGTTGAGTTGATTGGGCCACCAGTCGCGGTTGGTAGTACCGCCGGCAGTGGCGCTGGTGTGTCCGGTGACCGGACAACGTTTGACGTCTTCCATATTGGTTCCTCCTTCTGTATGTACTTCTCCATACACTCTAATCATACCATTTTTGCAGGCACTACAACAAGGTGCGATGGTGCTAATCAAAAAGATTATCAATAACAAAAAAAGAGGACCGGAGTCCTCTTTATCGATTTGTCTTGTGATGTGTTAGCCGATCATGACTTTTTCATCCGGGTAGGAGATCGCGGATGTCATCTGACGTCGCTGCGCCAGAGCCATGAAGACCGTCAACGGCCCAATGCGACCGATGAACATCGTGATGGTGATGACAAGTTTCCCAACAACACTAAGTTGCGTTGTGATACCGAGTGACAATCCGACGGTGCCAAACGCGCTGATGACCTCGAACAGAATCGTCATGAAGTCGGCATCTTCGGTGATGGTTAGAATGAACGTCACCAGTACAACCCAGGTCATCGCCAGTCCGAGAATGGCGGTTGCCTTGGCGACCAGTCCGCGCGGCAGCTTGCGTCCGAATGCTTCCGATTCGGTACGACCCTTGAGCGTGGACAGGATGGCGACGATGACAACACCGACGGTCGTGACTTTGACGCCACCGGCGGTACCGGCGCTGCCGGCGCCGATGAACATGAAGATCATCGTCATCACGATCGTACCCATCCGCAGCTGATCGGTGGGCAGGGTGTTGAAGCCGGCGGTACGCGGCGTAACGGAATGGAAGAATCCACTCAGGAACTTGCCACCGATGGACAAATCGGCCATCGTGTCGGGATTGTTGAACTCAAGCGCCATCACGATGACATAGCCAACGATCAACAAGATTGCCGTCGCGGTTAACGCCATCTTGGTATGAAGACTCATTTTGCTGAAACTCTTGCGCTCCATCAGTTCGAAGATGACCACGAAACCGAGACCACCGATGATGATGAGAAAGGCAACGGTGAGGGTCACGACAGGATCTTCCACAAACGGTGTCAAGCTCTGGAAATTGCCGATCAAATCAAACCCGGCATTGCAAAACGCGCTGACGCTGTGGAAGACGCTGAGCCAGATGCCTTCACCCCATCCGTAAATCGGTATCAGTCTGGTGGAGAGGATGATCGCTCCGATGCCTTCCAGCGTGAAGGTGAACAACAACACATAAATGGCCAGGCGGACGACGCCGTTCATGGTGATTTTGTTCATCGCTTCCTGCATCACGATACGTTGCCGAAACGAAATCTTACGTCCGAGGATCAAGGCGAACAACGTTCCCATGATGATGATCCCGAGGCCGCCAATCTGAATCAGCACGAGAATCACAACATGGCCGAACGTGGTCCAGTGCGTGGCCGTATCGACAACCACCAACCCCGTCACGGCGACGGCGCTGGCTGCGGTGAACAAGGCATCGACGAAGGCGATGCTCGTACCGCTTTGACTGGCGAACGGCAAACTTAACAAAAGGGCGCCGATGAGGATGACCGACGCGAATCCGATGGCGAGAATTTCCGCCGTATTCAATTTGATCAGACGTATTTTCTGAAATAGTTTCATACGAAGTCCCTTTCTCCCTTTGCTAACACACAGCACACGCAAATTATACTTTGTTTGTTCCGGTTTGTCAAAGTAGATTGTTCGTTTCCAGATGTTCCAATCAAAAAGGAGAGCGCGAGCTCTCCCTTGATATCGTTACTCTTCGGTGCTGCCGACGTACAACTCCTGCAAGGCATAATAAGCCTGTCGCGGATTACGATCGATGTCAACGATGCCCCAGTATTCCTCGTTGAAGGTATTGTCGGGATAGGGACCTCCACCCGGTGCGAATCCACCGGTATCCTGCGTGTCCAGGCTGCCGGAGGAGTCTTTCCACCACTCATCGTTGAACGAGAAGATAGTACCCCCGATGGAGCGGTTCTCCGGGTACGATCCCGAACTTTCATTGATGATGATCTGGGTCAGAGTCCGGGTTGCTTCGGCCTGGGACTCTTCGTCCAAGGCACCGATGTTGGCATTCCATGAATCCGCCCCGTATTCGGCGAGGTACATCGGTTTGTCGCTGAGACGCGCCCAGTCTTGAAACAGATTGCCGAAGGTGATGCCGCTGTAGACATTGAGTCCCCAAATGTCGATGTCGGGCATGCTCTGAATCGTGAAACTTGAGGGAAGATACCCGTAGATCGTGGTGACAGGATGTGTCCGGTCCACTTCCTTGATGGCTGCTGCGACTTCGTTGATACGTTCTCTCGCTTCGATCAAACTCATATCGTAGTACAGGAAGTTGTAGTTCCACTCATTGCCGATTGCCCACATCAGAATCGCCGGATGGTCCTTGAGATCTTCGACGATGCTTACGGCGCGACTAACCGAACTACCGCCGTAGGAGTAGACCGTGTTGATCACGTAAATGCCGTGTTCATACAAGGTATCCAATGTCTCACGATTGGTTATCGGTTCATAGGTGCGGATGACATTGATACCGGCTGCTTGCATCAGATCGGCATCCACGTCAACAGCCGCTTCAAAATCGAGATCGCGCGGATGGTTCCCGCCTTTGGGAACCGGATTCCAACAAATGCCTTGAATGTAGAACGGTTCGCCATTCAAAAACAAGCTCTGACCAACGATTTCCAGCTCAAGGTCGGGAATCTCGGTGCAAGCGCCATCGGCAAATGTTTCTCCGAACGGACAATGTTGATTCACATCTTCTTCCTCTTCGATTTCAACACAACTGTCATCAATGAGTTCATATCCGGGTGCACACTGGATCGGATCGTTGTTCTCTTCTTCCGGAGTACAGGCCGCCAGAACGAGAATCGCCAGCATCGCAACCACCATCATCATCAGTTTTTTCATGGTCTCACCTCTATCTAACTCGTAACATAAAACTGCAATTTCACCACCATTATATCAAATGATTGAATAATCTGTCGAATGGATACCCCAACAATTCGGTAGCATGTTCGGGTGGACCTCTTAAATTCAATAATAATCGTACCAGTGCGTGTTATACTATAAACAGTAACACAAGGGGTGAATTACATGAAAACCAAACAACGAACATGGATCGCCATTGCGCTCACGACATATTTCTTCATACTTGTCTTACTTGGTATTTTCGAACCGAATGGATTGCTGACGGATCCTGCCATCACTTCATCTGATTTTCTAACGGAACGCCCGCATGTGACGCTGCTCGATCGTTGGATCATCATCGTTCCGTCATCCACGATCATCGTCTATTTGTTGGGAATTCAGATTCTCCTGATCGGTTTCAAAATGATTCAGAATCAAGAGCGAACATGGGGAGCCAGTCTGGTCTTCTGGGGGATCGGAACGATTCTCGCAGGAACCAGCTACCAAGGATTGGGATACGAACTGAAATGTGCCGGCAACAATGTATGTCAGTTCACCGACTGGTTCGAACTCGCATATTTGTTCAGCACCGCAATCAGCATCTCCTTGATGGGTTTCGCATTCGCCAAGCAGTTTACGACAGGAAGATCACAAAAACGACTCAAACGATACAGTGAGATTGCGCTCATTGCATACACCATATTGCTGCTATTGGGCTCAATTTTGGAAATCCAGTTTCTTGTATCATACGAACTCTTCACCCTATTCTTCATGCCGTTGTTCGTAATCTTCTTCGTGTTGAATCTCCGCCGTTATCAAAGACAAAAGGATGATCTCAATCGCAACTTCGTCATTCTCTGGGTCCTGTTCCTATTCGTGAATGTCGCATACTATGCGTACTACTTACCGGGATTCACTCAAACCCTCTATGAAACCAGCGACATATGGTTCAGCGCCAACGATGTTCTGCATGTTGGCTTGATCGGCTGGTTCGGATATTTTTCGCTGTTTGTTCAACCGAAGCTCAGAATGTCCGACACCATCGAATTATCATATTAATTATCGTTCTTAAATGACTAAATAATTAGATACGCACCATTTCGGTGCGTATTTGAATTTATATCATTTGACTTCGAATATATTGCATAATATAATACATTCGAAGGCTATTTATGATACTATGCATGTAAGCATAATCATCTACAAGAACGGATTGAACGCACGTCAATCCTGGAGGTACCATCATGAAACCTAAACTATCAAACGTTTTAAAGAAATTACGCCATACCCATGAAATGACCCAGCAAGAAGTTGCGGACTTTTTGGGCATTACACGGCAAGCATATTCACGCTACGAAAGTAGCATACGTGAACCGGATATGGAAACACTGAACAAACTGGCCACGCTTTACAAGGTCGGACCCCAAGTCTTCTACATCAACGATCCCGAAAAACTATTGGATGCGGAGATGGACATTGTCGAACTGGTTGCAAGATACCAGCTGAAACAGATTCTCAATGATGTCGACGATGATGGTGAAGCCTCGGGTTTGGAAAAGCACGTCAAAACCCAAGACCTCGAACAGGTACAAACCGCACTGAACAACTATTTTGGTCTAACCACCACGACGGAATCTTCAACACCGTCGAAACCACTTAAGCGTCGAATCATCAAATACGGTCTCTACCTTCTGATCCTCCTGGTCGCCGTCAACGTTGGCTTCATGACCTTACATCGATTCGATCCCAACTATCAGTACGACATTCTAGATTACTCCTACATCAATGCCATCACACCCGATCAGAATGTCAATGCGACCATGTATCTCGACATCGTACGAGTAACCGAGTTCAATCCAGAAAACGCCCAGATCGGCGACAACATCATCATCTATGGTGACTTTGGATTGAATGAGTACTTCGTGGAAGAGATCACGTCCATCAATCAAGACGACCAAACCGTGACGACCACCTACGACGATCAGACGTCCGTTACCAATGAGTTCAATGATGTCATCGGTTTCTATGAACGGGAAGCAAATCTGTTTGGTACCATCTTCTATGCTTCCAAATTCAATACCGGTTACTTGTTTTTGGTGATCGGACACGTCCTGTTGGTTTCGATGTACTACTTGTCCTTCATGGATTCGAGCAAACGCTGAACATCATCATTCGAACAAAACTGGAACCGCACGCGGTTCCAGTTTTTTTATACACTTTGAGCCATCTAGACCGAGGTTGATTCGTCTTCTTGTCGGAACTCAAGTTTGGTGAGTTGCCATGAGATGAGGAACCCGACTGCGAATAGGACCAAAGCGGCAATCAAGGAACCCAAATTGTCACCAAGAAACGAGCCCAAATTTTGATGGATGGCGGTTTGCACATCATGGGTTGATCCAGTTGTGGGATCTTTGATTTCAAAGAATATCGCAATGACACTGCCGAGAATGAACCCGAGGATTGCGAAGTAGGTTGCTTGCGCGTATCGCTTCAACGCCTGTTCGATGATCTTGCTGAACAAAATGATGCCAATGCCGGCGCCGATGGCGAACGGAATGATGACTTGCACATTGTACCCGAACTGATCGAAATCTAGCACGTTGCCGGCGACATTGGTAACAATGGCTGTGTAATATCCGAGAACGATGAGCAGGGCCGACCCGGATACACCGGGGACAATCATCGTCATCGAGGCTGCCATTCCTAGCAATACCAGCAACAACACGTTCCATATGGTAATCTCGATGTATGCGACGCCCGGTTGGTCATCCAGTTTGCCAAATACAACCAACAGAATGACGAGCGTGAACGATACCATTGCGGCGATCCAGGATGCCCCCTGGATGTGGGATTCTTCCAATGTTGCTTTGCGAGCGATGTCGTGGATGCCGCCAGCCACAAGTCCCATGAAGAACAGCAATACGATCAGCGAGTTGACATCAATCAGATACCCCAGCAAATTGGCAAGTCCGATGACGGACAGCGCAATCCCGACAAACAGGGGAATTAGAAATGTCATGCTGCGTTTGAACTCGGTAAATACATGGCCGATGGCGTGCAGTAACTGTTCATAAATACCCAGATAGACGGCTAGCGTTCCACCGCTCAATCCGGGAATGATCAGCGCAATGCCAACGAAAAAGCCCTTGATCATCACCTTGAGATGTTTCATGTGATCACCTTCTTACTCCCATTATAACAGTACAACCGACTTTCTGTGCCGCTCATTATCATATTGTTACGAAAAGAATGTCACACCCCACGAAAGACATGCGTCCATCGAGTTCAGAAGATGCTGTTTAAAACGCATTATAAAGAGTTAATTAGAAAGTCATGAAACGCCCATGTTGTGCTCAAATATGGTCCTTCGGCTTGCGTAGTCCAACATGACAGTTCGGATGGAAACTACATTACGGAAATTGTTTAGAAAAGAAACAAATCGCATTGAAATCACCATTCATCTTTGATAGAATGGCGCAGTATCACCACTATATCTAGGAGGATGAAAAAACAATGAAAAAACTATTACTCGTCTTCGTGCTGGCATTGGTTCTGACCCTCGCCGGATGTTCCGGCGTCAGCCAGGAAGACTACGATGCCCTGGTCGCTGAAAAAGCGGATCTGGAGCAGGAAATCGCTGATTTGGAGAGCGAACTGGAATCGAAAATGGTCGGATATGTCGATCAGACGGTTGAAGCGTATGGATTTGTCCACGGCGGATACGTCGGACAGGTCACCATCGTCGTCACCAATGGCGAACTCGATGTCGAAATCAACGAAGCGTTCCTGCCTCATTCACTCGCCGTGGTTACCCTCGAAGGCGACTGGAACGAAACCAACACACTCACCATCGGAACCAGCAGCTACGCCCTTTACATCATGTACGATGGCGCTGTGTACAAAGCACTGGAGACCGAAGCCGGACTGCTTGTATACTCGGCTGTCGATGAAACCGGCGCGTTGAAAACAGGACGCTTTGATGTCAAGAATTTGGAAATGCACATCATCCGCGATGACGCCAACATGAAAGCTTACTACGACGCACTCAATGATGGCGAGTTCAAGCTGATGACATCGTTCGACGATGCCAGCCCGATCGTGCTCACCGACAATCTCTTCAAAGACGGCAACCCGAACTACTGGCAAGCCGGCGGCGATCGTCTCGGTTGGCAAGCCAACATCGATGCGATTGAAGCATTCTTGGAAGACAACGGCGCGGCCTTCAACTCCCTCGATTTCACCCAGGTCGACGCCACCGTCGATGGCGTGGAAGATACCTACTGGCAGGTTGTCGACAGCATCGCCGGCGCCACCAACTCCGACTTCCCCGATTACTTCCAGCTGGCGCAAGCCGCATTCGGACAACTCGAAACCGAAGTACAGTAACGACAAACAAAAACTGATCACGCGATGTGATCAGTTTTTTTTGAAGTTATCGATCGGACCTGCTATGATCCGTCGCAATGCAATGAACTCACGTGTTCATTTGTTCAATCCCGTCTGCATCGCACCGAGCAACGTACCGGTCGAGTCGTGACCGTTCTCCCAGTACATCATGCCGCCAAGGCCGGTATCGATGATGTATTCGGCCTTCTCGATGATGGAGCGTGGGTTGTCATAGGACAGGAACACGGTTCCGTCTTTTTTGACAAGGTAGGGAACTCCCGCATTGGTATCGTAATGATATTGATACTCGTCGTTGTCGAGATAGAAACTGTTGATGTAGTTGTAGGAGGCGGAACTGTCGAATGCCCAAGCGGACCACGTTTGCGTTGTTTCGTTGTAGGTTCGCACCTGGCGTATCCCATAGAACGCCACACCGACGATGATCTTGGCATTGGGAATGCCGTAGCCGTTGTAGATTGCGACACTCTCCTCAATCGAACAACTGGTGAGGGTTTTGCCGGCCAGCAAACTGGGTGAATCGTATACCGATGAGGGGCTCAATGCATTCTGGTAGTACCCGTTGTTGCTCACCATACCGTAGGTCATCATGTTGATGTAATCCAGGTATTGGTGTGAGTTGACAAGATCGTAACGCGGCGGTTGCCACATGCCGCCGGCGATGGCGGCGGTGACGAGATGACTGGGATTGTTGGCCTTGACCTTGGTGTGGATGACTTCCATCAGTTGGGTGAACTTGACGGCTTCCGCCGGTGTCGGCGTCTCCCAATCGATGTCGACGCCATCAAACCCGTACTGGTTGATCATCGTTACGATGTTGTCGGCGAACGCGTCAATGCGGCTCGCACTTGATACAATGGCCGACCACTCGGAGTCGGGTGCGACGGAAAACAGCACCCAGTTGCCTTCTTCTCGTGCTTTGGGCATGATGTAGTTGTTGATGTTGGCCAATACGGCCGCACCTGTCAGATTGCCGTATTCGTCGGCATGGATGAAGGCGCAGTTGATGATGTCCAAGGTTGTGAAGAACGAATCAGTGACACTGCTGTAGTTGCGATAGATGTAACTGGATGCGATCGGTGCGGCCAACGATTTGTACCCTTCGACATCAACATCGTAGGTGAATGTCGTGGTGTTCTGTCCGAGATGAACCGTTGCCGTCAGTTGCACGACGGTGGCTTGATACGGGCGAACGTACGATCCGTCAACGCCGACAATCTCGGGATGACTCGATGACCACGACAAGGAATAGTCTTCATACGATAGCGGTAACGTGATATCCTCGGATAACGCAGCGGGGATTTGCGTCAACAGATAACTTTCGATGTCACTCCAGTCGATGGCGATCCATTTCGCATAGAGGGTAATGTCTTCTGCGGGCATCGTGGATCCCTCAAACGCACTGGAGAATTCACTGTCAGCATACCATCCGCCGAACGTGAACCCGTTTTGAATCGGATCCTCGGGAAGAACGACAGGACTTCCGAAGTCTTGTATGATGGTATCTATGGTAGGGCCTCCATTCGTGACAAAGGTAATGGTGTATTGATTGATGGACCACAGGGCATGGAGCGTGACATCGCGTTCTGGTACGAACGGGTCCGATACCGCTTCGGCATCGGGATCGTCAGTCAATGCCCAGCCAATGAACGAATGCCCTTCCAAGGTTGATGCGGGCAGATCGATGGCATCTCCCTCATCGACCTCCACGGACTCCACCGGACTGCCGTCTCCGGCATCAAAGGAAACGACATAGGTTGTCGTTTCTATCGGATCCTCAGCTGGCTCACACGCCATCAGGCCCAGAGCCATCGTGATTCCAGCGAGGCCAATCACAAATCGTTTCATGTTGCATCACCCCTTGCGTGATTATTGATCAATAATCAGGTTGCAGTTACTATCATTATAGCACCATTCAACAGTGTCATGTCCACCTGATCGAAAATAGGCAAAATATTTCAGCAGATACCGTTTTGACCTCTTCACAATGATGCCTCCATGAAAAAAATCCGAGACAGGTCTCGGATTTTCATCTGATTTGATTATTTGCGAATCCGGACACCATGTTCGATCATGAAATCGATCAAATCCGCTTTTCGCAGTGCCGTGTAATTTTTCATGCCTTGCGATTTGCACATTTGGCGGAGACGGGCAACGGTGTAGTCGGCCAGTTTCTTTTTCATTTCATACCGTCTCTTGACCTTTTCAATTTCGCGCTGATCGATCGTTGGTTCACTGGTGCGTGAATCCCCCGGTAACGGCGATTTGATCGGTGGTGTTGTCGCCACTGGTTTCTCGGTTACTTCCGGTTGGATCGCCTGTTCTTCTGCGACCGGCTCTTCTGTAACCAACTCTTCTATGGCTGGTTCTTCTGCTTTTGGTTCTTCTGTGGATGGTTCTTCTGTGGATGGTTCTTCCGAAATCTGTTCTGGCGACGGGGACTCCTCTACTACGGAATCCAAGATGCCGGGTTCATCGGTAGCAGCTTCCACCTCAATCGATTTGGTTTCCACCGTTTCTTCCGTGACGGTTTCCACAACGTGTTCTTCGATGGTGACTTCGTGTGGTTGTTTGATGAGTTCGTCAGCCCGGGATTCCTCAGGTACAATCTCCGGTTCTGAAGTGGGAGTGGGAACCGGCGAAGATTGTGGTTCGAGTGTTGAGACAGGTTCAGGATCAAGTTCTTTTTCAGGTTCTTTCTCAGGTTCTTTCTCAGGTTCTTTTTCAGGTTCTTTCTCGGGTTCTTTCGCAGGTTCTTTCACTGGTTTTGGAGTGGACGTCATCTTTGATTTTGATGCATCTTCTGTAACCGGTGCAAGAATGCGAACCATGTCGATCAAGCGTTCCAGATCTTCTTGTGTTGCTTGTTTACGAACCGGAATGGCAAGTGAAATGTAGCTGGATTGATCGAAGGTGAGAATCGACAAATAACGCTTGTACGGGAACGACAAAGGTACTCCGATGATTGTGACGCCGCCGACGATGGCGGAGATGATGGTCGGATTGGGATTGTATCCGAGGAACTGGGTATCGTAGAGATAATGCGCGAGTCCCCCCAGCAATGCGAGCAGTACAAAGAGCAGAAACCGTGAAAGCGAGAACTGGCGCTTCTTGGTGATGTGCGCTCCGTGAAGAGGTGTTTCTTCTTCGTCTTCGCTGACTTCCTTCTGTTGTTGGGCGACGAGGAATGGGGATGCGCCTCCACCCAGGAACAATGGTGTTTCATTTCGCGACAGGGGCACCAGCGCAAGCATGTCGATGAGCTGCTCGAGCGCATCCGCATTGGCTTCATGGCCGATGGGGATTACCAATGGTTTGTCGGCTTCGATGTCACTCATGTACATGATCAAGTATCGCTTGCTTGGAAATGACAACGCAAGACCGAGGAGCGTGACGCCTCCGACAATCGCGGAGATGATGGTCGGATTGGGATTGTATCCGAGAATTTGCGTATCGTAGAGGAAATGAGCCAATCCGCCGATCAACGCAATCCCGACAAACACTAGGAATTGTTTCCACAAAAATGGCCGGCGGCGACAGGTTCGAACACCATAAATGGCTTCGTTGTAAGAATCTTTCCGATTGCTTGGTTGATTTTCATTGGCGAGAAAACGTGACAGTTCACCGGTCAGATACGACGGTGTTTTTTTGAATACGGGCGGAATCATGCCGAGAATCTCAGCTAGGTGATTCAACTCGTTGTCATCGGTATGCTTGTTGACGGGAATGGATATCGGCTTGTCATCGATGGGATCGTCCACGAGCACGCTGAAGAACTTGCGGTTGGGGAACGACAGGGCAAGTCCGATCAAAGTGACACCGCCGACAATCGCGGAGATGATGGTCGGATTGGGGTTGTATCCAAGGATTTGGGTATCGTACAGGTAATGTCCCAATCCCCCAAGCAAAGCGACTAGGACAAATATCAAAAACCGTTTCATCAAAAAGCGACGTTGCTTGCGGATTAGAACATCGTATGCCTTGTCGTTGCGTAATACAATGACATCGTCCTCGAATGTTCGCACGGTATGGAACCGAATGAGTCCCGATTCCACGACCACCGAGGTCCGCTTGTTTAACTGAATGAACAGATTGGTCATGTTGTGGATCCTCCTTGTAAGAATCAAGAGTGGTACCCAGTAATACTCGACAAGAGATCCGTCGCGCGTCTACTGGTCTTCTCTACTATCAATTTTATCACAAAACACGGTGGCACACAACTGAGATATCGATAGGTAAGGCAATATCCGCCGATTATGGATGGGAACTGAACCATGTCTATCAAAAAGAAGATCGGGAGGACCCCCGATCTTCTGAGTTGTTTTTTATGATTGCAACAAAATTCAATGAAAATAATACGTCGTATTATGATGGGGAACCATAGGATTTCTCTTTTTTAAGACATGAAAACACCTCCATGCGACAACATGAAGGTGCTAGTTTTTTTACAGGGACTTCCTTTCATTTTCGTCTGTTTCGATACCACTCAATCTATGATGATTTCACGTAGTTCTTCCCATTGTGAGGGATCGAGCGTTCCATCGTTTCCATCACGCAACGTATCATTGAAGAATTCCAGACTCAGATCCCGCAGCATGTCACTGAGATAAAAGCCGTCAACATCACCGGCGAACCCGATGGTTCGCGACAGGGGCGATATCATGTAGAGCATCGTGAAATCGAAATGGGTCGTGCCGTCGACTTGGTACAGTTGTGACAGTGCGGTACTGGTGGACATGACCGCATACAAGTCTTCGTTGTTTTCACCGACTTCCCACCAGCCGCTACGCAGGAACAAGGCAGGAACGGCGAGTGGGGTCGCCAGTTCGCTGTCGGAGAGTGGTTCCACCCAGGGATCCATGCCGAAGAGCGCATCGATGCGATCATCCATGAGTGCGCCGTAGACACCTGCACCGCCACCGGTGGAATGCCCGATGTGACCGACTGTGTCCAGATCCAACAGACCATGAAACATCGAATCCTGGCTCGCGGTGTTCAACTCCGTCAGGTAATCCAGGGTTGTCGTGATGTCCATCGCATACGTACTTACCAACCGATTGGCGTAATCCAGAAAATCCGGTGTTTCTTCGCGTGGTGGGAGGGCGTCCAGATTCAAATATGCAATGTCATCCTCATCAAACACCGTCGCGACGGAACCGTACGTGTGTTCGATCCCAACCACGACATAGCCGTGGCTGGCGAGTTCTTCCGCCAAGTCGCTATGTAGATAGCGGATGCCGCGCCACCCGTGTGAGATGACGACGATCGGATAGGGCGAGTCGCTTTCGGCGATCGGCGCATCCAGGTAAGAATGGGACTTTGTATCAACCAAATGATCCAGCATGAATGCCGGTAGGTAGTTGTCGGAGGCCAAACTGCGGGTCACGATTCGTCCATCGTCAATCCATGGTGTACGGCCATGATCATCGGTTGCATCGGTCGGGTACCACAGTTGGATCTTGAATCGACGCGTATCCGTAGGATCTTCGGTGTAGTGTTCCAGCCGACTGTCATCCTCAAGAACGAACGACGTTGTCCCAACTGCGTTCGTTCCAGTCGGAGCGGGCATCTCGTAACGAGGAAAGGCCCAGACGGCAACCGCTGAAAGGAAGATGGCGACAACGGACAGGATCAGCAAGGAGCGACGCAGCCGCAGGCGTTCCGAGACCGGCTTGATCCAAACCAGGATCGCCAGCAATCCCAACGCCAAAATGGCAAGATAGTATTGCCAGTACAGGCCTTGCACCACAAACAGCAACAACGTGACAACGGACACGCCACGTGCGATGTTTCGTTTGATTCCCGGTTTCAGAGGCGTCTTCAGGATGCTGAAATAGAGAAGGACAAGAAGGCTTGTCCACCGCAGCAGTTCGATAATCGTCATAGCAATCAGTCCAATCCGTATTACTTACACACCAACATTATATCACGAGAATCATGCGTGTGACATGCGAATGCAGCATGGAGTCCGATGATACGTCACAGTTACCGGATTGAACGGATGGGTTCCATTCTAAGCTAGATGTTTCTGATGAGTTTGGTTTTTGGATGGATGGTTTTCAGACTTTTGTCAGCCAATATTTCCTCTTCCATCCATGTCCGAAATCAGGACCAGGTTCTAAAAATCGATCCCAGTTCATACCTTTGTTCATCAGAAACCGATGGACATCGTTGTCAACGTCATTGTTTCCGGGCATGAAGATCAACGTCCCTCCGGGTTTCACAACACGAAGTATCTCGTCGAACTCAGTGTCGGGGTGATCACCAAAGACATGGCCACCCATCACAATGTCAGCGAAATTGTCCGGGAAAGGTATGGCTTCGATCAAGCCATCGACAACATGGATATTCGTGACCCCCTTGTGTTCGGCCTTCTTGCGCAGATAGGTTCTTAGATTGGCCACTGGCTCCACACAAAACACGGTTTGTGCCAACGGTGCTACTCGGAACGCTTGGCTACCGGTTCCCGATCCCACGTCAATGACCAGTTTGTTCTCAAATGGGGTGATATCGAGTAACTCGTTGGTATCCCATTTGTTGAAGGACAATCGATCGTAGGCATCCGGATCGGTGACGTAAATCACCCAATCCATCATTGAAGCGACAAACTCTCGTTCCATCTGTTTGATATCTTCGAGGGACAACGTTTGATTGTACTGGTTGGCTATCTGCGTTACTCGCCGAGCGATGTCCGGCGCTTTGTGTTGGATGTACCACGACACATCCGGATAGGCGTTCAACAGGATCCCAAGCTGTTGTTCGTTCTTGAACTCCAGCAACCAGTGAAGTTGGATTTCTTCAAACAATAGTACGACACGAAAATCAAGGTCGCTAACGTCTTTCCAATTGTTCATACGTCTCCTTTTCCGATGCGACTACAGTCGCTCATTCGATCGTGCTCTTTCTTGCTGTCATACTCTACTCCAACGGATTCTGCATCGAACTCAATTGTTCGTTGAACCAGTCGATGGTGCCTGGATTTCCCGATTCTCGTTCGAGAATCGCCAAGAAGTCATCAATCGTCGCCGTCGATCCCTTGTACTCGTCGAAGTACACTTGGACGATGTCGAAGAACGCCTCATAATCATTGTCCATGAACTGCGAAAGATAGATTTTGAACAAGGTCGGGCCATGATAATATATGGCAATGGCGTAGTCGTCTCCCAGCTCATCCACGTTGGCACGAAGATCCACCCCCACGGCGGCCTCGTAGTACGGTTTGAACCCGTCCTGCAAACTATTTCTGGACTGCAGATAGCCAAAGAATCCGTTCACACCGGATATCGACTCATAGTAATAGGCGACGATGAACGAAACCAGCGCTTCATCCAAAAACGATTCATCGTACTGATCGTTGCCAACCATGTTGAAGAACCATTGGTGAGCGACCTCATGCACGACTGTTTCTTCACTGATGTTGTGGGAAACGTAGGCGATTCCTGCGCTTTCCATACCATAGATGAATCCATATTCCAACGTGAAATGATCATACGGATATTCTCCCAATCCTTCTTCAAACACGAGCACGCTCTGGGTGAGATACTGGAAAGAGTGAATCATTTCCTCTTGCGTCAGTTCACGGACCGAATAGATGTAATA
Organism: uncultured Mycoplasmatota bacterium; assembly: GCA_913062645.1. Taxonomy (GTDB): domain Bacteria; phylum Bacillota_I; class Bacilli_A; order Izemoplasmatales; family Izemoplasmataceae; genus Xianfuyuplasma. The sequence goes on along the minus strand of CAJXVW010000001.1, from coordinate 137,556 downwards.
ATCGACACCATCGAAAGTTTCCATGTACATTGTATAATACTTTGACGTGGCAAAGGAAAAATCCCTTGCATCGTTCAGCGTGAATCGTTCGATTCGTCGTCCTTCGGCAAGTTCCACGTCGACTCGTTTCCCACCGCAGGCAATCAGGAAATCCGATGGAACATTGATGGTAACATCGTAGTTCCCTATATCATTGAAGTATGATTCTCCGGAAAAAGTATAGGGCTCAATGTTCCAGTCATCAGTGTACTTCGCAACGAATGGATAGAAGAACATCCCGTTGACGTAATCGGAATCCCCGAACAACCGATCCTGATTCCAAAACTTGAACGTCATGTCATATTGAATCGTGATAACCTCTCCTTCGGCGATCGTTGTCGTACTGTCGATTCGCAACACCGTCGGGACCTCTTCATCTATCGCATAAGTAACGTCATAATCCTCCACTTCCAAGGAATCGATTTGAATGTTGTTGGAAGTTCCGGGGAGTTCACTTGCGTTGGCGTACACATTCAAATACAAGAAATCGAGATCACCGATATAATTGTACCAGGTGATGGTACCTTGCACCGACATTTCCCGTCGCTCCGGATCCACGTAAACGTCCATATCGTAGTAGGTTTCTTCATCGACAGTCTCCGGTTCCGTGATCGGTTCTTCCAGAATTTCCCGGGTACAACCGAACATCCCGATTGACATCACTAGCAAAACAAGTACGAGCATCATTCGTTGCATGAATCATCCCTCCAAAATTTGTTAGAAATATATATCATTATGATAGAATTATATAACATTCGTACCATGATGTCAATGAACAATATATGGAAGAAATGTCATACCGTTAAATGCTTTAAATAAGGGTTTTGTTGGAATGATTCGCAATAACTCTTGCACATTTTCGATGATCATCGCATATAATGAAGTTAGAAAAGGAGGTACCGCAATGGATTTATACTTTTTCATCCTCGGCATCGTGAACAGTGTGTTCCTGATCATCATCTTCGCTGTTCGGAAACACCACTTATCAGTCATTCGAACATACGGATGGACCTATCTGCTAATGGCCATACCTGGTACGATAGGAATTGTCCTTGCCCTGCGGACGAATGCTCGGGCAGAGTACCTTCAGTTCTTGATCATCTTTCTCGTTTTTCTTGCCTTTGAAGCGTTGTTGGATCACATCCTCAAAATCGACTTCCGCTCATCATTCAAAGGAAAGTACTTGTTTGTTTCCATACCTTACATTTTATTATATTATGCGATGAACTACGGATTTGTCGTAATGCCGTGGTCAGTCAATTTGATTTGGGGCATCCTCATGTTGATCCTGTTTGTCTGTCAAATCGTACTAAATATCCGAAGTCACAAGTGAGTTCCATCATTTCCATAGAAAAAAGCCCGACTGCGGGCTTTTTTCATATGTTTGCATACGCGATCCGGATTCGGTTGGCGATTAGAGCCAAACGTAGCTTGTTTTACGATGCTATCAATTAAGAGTTGGAAGAAGATTCTCCCTGTTTCATGTTCTTGATAGTCTTTGTGTCTTCTGCGCTCAGTTCAAAATCGAAGACATCAATGTTTTCGAACTGATGTTGCTTGCTGTGCGATTTGGGAATCACGACCAAGCCTTCGTTGATCTGATAATTGAGGATAATCTGACTCCATGTCTTATGGTAAGATTTGGCGATCTCGACGAGTTGGTTCTTCGTCGCATCATCCAGTTTGGCAAATGACTGGTATGCTTCGGGGATGACGTCATTGGCCTTGCAGAAATCGATCAACGACTGTTGATGCTTGCCCGGATAGGATTGGAACTGATTGAGGACCGGTTTGATCCGTGCATGCTCCAACAAGTACGCCAGTTGATCTTCATTGAAGTTCGAGACGCCGATTGACTTGAGCGAACCGCGATCGACAAAGGTCTCGAGCACACGCCACACCCGTAGGTTCTCCTCGTTCGATTCCAATGGAAAATGAATGAGATACAGATCGATGTAATCGATATCCAGTTCGTTCAGTGACTGCTCCACGTGGTGTCGGACCAGGTCATCGGTCTCGGTGTATTCCTTTTCAGGAGGGATTTTCGAAGTGACGAAGAATTCACCGCGATCGACATTCGATTCCCGGACGGCTTTGCCGATCACCGCTTCATTGCGGTAATAAATGGCCGTGTCAATCAATCGGTAACCAAGATCGATCGCGGAGCGAAGTTCCGTGGTGTCAAAGGTGATCTTGCCGCCAAACACATTGTTCTCTTTGCCGAAGGTGTTGGTACCGGTCCCCAGGATGGGGATCTTCCTTCCATTGTTCATAATCAGGTGTTTCATCGTATCACGTCCTTTGTTTCAGTATATCAAATGTTTCCTGATTTGTGACGGCGGATGCAAAGCGACATTATTGCTCGGTTCGTACATTGGAATGTGCCCTCTCATGTGATAGAATGAAGATGCATATTCACGATCACAATAAAGGAGGTTCCCATGTACCAATTTCCCCAAGGCTTCTACGTCGACGTACGGATTGAAGATCGCTTCACCACCCGTGTCGCCTACATCAACGGCGATCTTCAGGAACAGAAAGTGCGGTCGAACATCGGGGCGTTCATTCGGCTGTTTGACGGCGTTCGCTGGTATTACTCGTCCTTGACGGACCTGGATGCCATTCAGGATCAGATCGACACGCTGGCGAACATGGCCGAGGCCAATCCCGACATCGACGATCACCCCTATGTCAAGATGTATGAAGTGCACACCGACGAATTGATCCAATACCGGGACAAGTCCCTCAAGGACGTTCCCCTCGAAGACAAGGACAAACTGGTGAAACAGGTTGCCGACATGTGCACCGACGAGACGATCAAAATGGTGAACGCGTTTTACGTGGACGACGTGACGGTGAAGGAGATCTTCACGTCCAAAGGAAGTCACGTCAAGTTCGACAAACAGACCTGCGGCATCGGTCTCTACATGCAGTGCGCCCATGGTACCAACAAGAACCAGTTTGCCGCCTCGCGGGCGGAAATCTACTTTGACGACCTGGCCCAAGACTTGCCGCACTTCGAAGAAGAAATCGCCAAAAATGTCGCGTTCATCCAAAACGCCATCCCCTTTGAGGGTGGCGAATATCCCGTTTTGATGGGGCCGCTCGCAACCGGCGTCTTCACCCATGAAAGCTTCGGTCACAAAAGTGAATCGGATTTCATGGTTGGCGATGAAGCGATGCGCAAGGAATGGACGCTCGGCAAAGAAGTCGGCCAGCCCTTGCTGAACATCATTGACGACGGCACCGTGCTCGGCAACGGCTATGTTCCCTACGACGATGAAGGCACCAAGGGCAAGAAAACCCACATCATCACCGACGGCATTCTCACCGATCGTCTGCACAGCGTCGCGACCGCGGCCGCGCTCGAGGAACAGCCCACCGGCAACGCCCGTTCGATCAACTTCGAGTTCGAACCGATCGTCCGCATGACGACCACCTACATCGACAAGGGTTCGACACCCCTCAAAGACATCATCAAGACAATCGACAACGGCATCTTCGTCGACACCATCAAACACGGCTCCGGCATGAGTACCTTCACCATCGCACCGTCGCGGGCTTACAAGATCGAACACGGTGAGATCACGACGCCGATCAACGTCTCGGTCATCACCGGAAACGTCTTTGAAACGCTCCATCTGGTCGATGCAATCAGCGAAGAGTTCGAACTGTTGTCGTTCGTCGGCGGCGGTTGCGGCAAGATGGAACAGTTCCCGCTACCGGTCGGATTCGGCGGCCCGTACACGCTCGTCCGCAAGCTCAACGTGATGTAGGAGGAGACCAATGAACAAAGAATACATTCGCATCAAGCGCAAAGAAACATCCGTCAAACTACAAGCATCTGCCATCAACTCGATCCGCATCAAGGACATCGTTCGCAATGCCGTACGTGTCTACAAGGATGACAAACTCGGCATCGCCGGCGCAATCGGATCGACCTCGATCGCGGACCTCGAACAACAAGCGGAAACCAACCTCGCGGCGAACATTCCCTATCCCTATCCGATCGAAGCGAACCACAAGGATCACCGCGACTACCGCGAAACCAAATACACCGAGCAGGACATCATGACGATGACCGAAACGCTGCTGAACGAACTGAACAAGGAGTATGACGATTTCATCTACAGTGAATCACTGCAAGCAGTGACGATTGATTACACGATGACCAACACGGCCGGACTCGATCTGCGCTATCAGGACGAATACGTCAATCTCGGCTTCGTCGTCAAGGCGAAACAGTCGGCCAACTTGTTCGACACCTTCATCAGCTGGAGCGGACGCAAGCTCGATCTGCCGCGTCTGACAACCTTCGCCAAACAACAGCTCAAAGCCGAACGCAACCTCGTCGATCTGCCCGAAGGCGACAAAGTCCCCGTCTTCTTCGCAGACTTGTCCACCGTCGGCGGATACCTCGTTCGCCAACTGAACGGCGAGACCTACGGCAACAAGGCTTCGCTGTTCGACGGCAAACTCGGTGAAAAGCTCTTCCACGACAAGCTCAACGTCGTTCAGGACGACGATCCCAAAACGTCCTTCACCCGCTTCTTCGACGCCGAGGGCGTGACCAAAGAGAACGATCGGGTGCCGCTCATCACCGACGGCGTGCTCACCAACGTCTTCACCGACAAAAAGAACGCCGCCAAGTTCGACTTGCCGCACACCGGCTCGGCCAGCGGCGGCTACGACGATGTCCCGCGGGTTCAGATGGTCGCGGCCCGACCACTCGTAGACTCAAAGGACATCGCCAAGACACTGAATGGCAAACCGGCCATCTTCGTGATGGTGTCCGCCGGTGGCGACTTCACCGCCGAGGGTCATTACGCGACACCGGTGCAAGCCGCCTATCTCTTTGACGGCAAGCAGTTCATCGGTAAGCTGCCGAACTTCAACATGAACAACTCGATCTACAAGATGTTGGGTGAGGATTACATCGGTACGTTCCAAGCCGATCATCTCTACTTCAGCGATGATTACTACGTGCTGGGTTGTTACATGAACGTCAAGTCAGAGTGAATCTAAGCTGACGGTTCCGATTGGACGTTGCTATCCATGTTTTGACCAAGTCGGTCTTCCAAGACTAGTCCATGCTGAAAAAAGTTGTCATCGGACAACTAGGAACCGAAATCAAACAGCCACGCAATGCAACAAAAAGCTGATCCGCAACGGGATCAGCTTTTTTCATCAATCATCGAATCATTTCATGGGACGATACTTCATCGCGATCTGGAGTGCATTGGCGACGCTCTCGAGCAAGTTTTTCTCCTCCATTTCGAAGGGACCAAAGGCCTCATCCGGCTGTTCGGACAAGTAGTACACCTCAATTGCGCCAACCGGCTCATCATCCGTTTTCAGTTCCACCGACAGCATCCATGACGTCGGTTCAAACTCCTGCGATACAAAGACATGTTCCTTGTATCGGATCCGCACGGCCGCCTCGTCGGGATACTTCATCGCATCGACGATGGCGTGTGTCGTACCCTGCAGGATGGCATCGAGTTTCGATTCCTTGTAGGACAGATCGGTTACCGTGTACAGGCAATCAAGTTCTTTGAGACGCTCGGTTGTCAACGCCATGTTGGCATTGATGGCGTCCACCATCTCGTTGAGCACACCGGCGATCTGGACGAACTCTTTGGACCCTTCTTCGAGGAACCGGAAGTACCCTTGGATGTTGGTTTTCTTGTAGTCCTTGATGTCTTCCTCGATGCCGGCGAGCGGCTTCAAAACAGTGAAATTGACAACCAGCAACATCGCCAGAATCAGCGTTAATGTAACGACGATGAACAACGTCCGGATGGCGACGATCTTGGAAAACACAATACCGCGAATGGCCGCATCGGTAATCAGATGGACAAACCGGATCGAAGTGCCTTCGACCTGGTACACGACGACGAGATAGTTCGTTCCTTCGAGATTCTTGTCAATGGTATCGAAGCCATCAATGTCATTGACGAAATCCAGTCCGCCAAAGACCTCATCCAGCTCGGAAATGTCCAACGAACCGTCGTCGTTGATCATGACCGCCTTGTCCGCCTGCACGTACACGAATTGCCCTCGTGACAAGTTCTCGACCTGCTCGAAGTTGTCCAGATAGTTCTCCAACATGATGTCGATGCCAAGCACGCCGACGAACTCGTTGTCAATGTCATACAATGTGGTGGACAACGTTGAGAAGTACTGATCCTCGGTCGGATGCTTGTCGATGTCGTTGAACACGAACGCGCCAGGATCGGCAGTGGCATTGGTGTACCACGACCGGGTGCGCGGGTCGTAGTTGAATCCTTCACCGGCCGGGTGATCTTCCTGGATCGGTCCGGTGCGGACAAACGCGCCGGTCGCATCGTAGCCGATGTAGATGCTGTCGACGTTGGGATTCACCAACGCCAGGTCGTACATCGCCAGCATGATCTCTTGCTCTTCGGCATTGGGACTGAAATCAAACCCATCGTCAAATGCGTTGAGATAATTGGTGAAATCGGTCGAGTCGGTATAGATTTCATCGGACTGGCGCAGAATGGCGATCGAATAAATCATGTCATCACGAAAATGCTCCACGTTGTTCGCGTAGAGCTCGAACTGACCCTTTACTTCATCTGCGTATTGCGCCTCTTCGGCATTGGCGACCAGAGGTGTCACGATAAGATAACCGATCGCCACACTGAGAACGATGGTCAGCAGTCCGAAGATTGTCAACTTGATGCGTACCGACATGAAAAACCCTCCCCAAGCATATAAAAAGGCCCCGTCCATGCGAGGCAGAAATGTTATGAATCAATCAGCATGAAACTGACGTCGAACGTGATATTCTGTCCGTATATCGCTTCACAGGCCGCTCGCGCATCGGCGACATTCACGACACTCGGGTCGTATCCGTGTTCCAGCGCTTCCGCTTCGTCAATCGGCTCCAACAATTCGACGGTGATGGTGATGGTGACGGCATAGTTGAATACCGGCATCAGCTTCATCATCGGTTCGTCCATGACGGTAATCTTGACGAGATGCGCATACTCGTCGCTGTCGCCAATCAACACGTCGATGGCCTCGACCCGCATCAAACCACGGGACACATCGGTCGAATAGAGCGACACATCGTACTGAAACGTGACCGCCTCGACGTCACCGACGGCCATCGCATGACCCATCGGGACCAACACTTCATCGCTACTGCCGTCATTCAGTGAGACATACACCAAATACGGTGTCTCGGACACTTCGATGACTTCATCGGTTTCTTCGGGTTCACATGCCACCAAAAACAAAAGCAAAACAATCATAAACAAACGAAGCTTCATGCAGGTCACCTCGATCAGGGGTGATCGTCCCGTGTTAATAATCCATTAGATTGGTTTAATTATAGCACATTTCAAATAAAAGCAAAAGAACGGAATGTTGCTATCAATAGTAATTACAAACAACCGATGGCAGCGATATCATCGTCATGCTCGTTACAAGAACTGTCGAAACCTGGTACAAGCTCGCTCAATCTTCGAACTGGCTCTTGATCTCGATCAACTCATCAAAAATGGACTCAAACGCATGAACCACTTGCGGATCAAATGCCGTGCCGGAGCCGTTGGAGATCTCGATGCGGGCTTTCTCCAGCGGCCATGCATCTTTGTATGGCCGTCTGGTTGTCAGTGCATCGAACACATCAGCCACGGCAACGATTCGGGCGGGCAATGGAATCTCCTCGCCATACAGGCCGTCGGGATAGCCACGGCCATCCCACTTCTCATGATGGCTCATGGCGATTTCGGATGCCATCTTGAACACGGGATGTTTTGACGTGGCCAAAATGTAGCCGCCGATCGGCGCGTGTTGTTTCATGATTTCCCATTCTTTGTCCGTCAGTTTTCTGGGGGCTTTCAAGATCGAGTCCGGAGTCCCGATCTTGCCTGTATCGTGAAGCGGTGCAGCCAGTTCGATGATGCGTGCCTGCTCCTCGTTGAACCCGAGGGCAACGGCCAATGCTTTCGAATAGGCGGCCATGCGCCAGATGTGTTCACCGGTGTCGGAATCATTGTAGTGACCGGCGTCGCCGAGCATCTGAATCGACGACTCAACCAGTTCCACCAGATAATCGACTTTGGTCAGCGACAGGTGGGTCTTCACGCGGCGTAACACGACCGGACGGGAGACCGGTTTCTGGATGTAGTCCACCGCGCCGACATCAAAACCTCTGGCTTCGTCTTCGACTTCCCCCATGGCTGTGACAAAAATTACCGGTATGTCTTTTGTGGTCTCGTTCTCTTTCAGTTTGGTACAGACTTCATACCCATCCATTTCCGGCATCATGATGTCCAGTAAAATCAGATCCGGTTTGACTTTCTCGGCAATTTTCAAGGCCAATTTACCGCTTGTCGCGGCACGCACGGTGTAGTCCTCATTGAGAATCGCCTTCAGGATGTCAATGTTCTCAACCGTGTCATCGACAACAAGAATTGATTTGTTCATGTCAGTTCCCCTCTCTAATCGTATCTATGATCGATTGTACTTTGGCGACGGCGTCTTCGAACTCATATGAGCCGATGTCTTGGCGGACGTCATCGAACGCCACCCCTTTGGCGGACAACGTCGGTCCGACGATGTCCAACATGGTTTCAGCCTCGGTGTCATAATCCTCCAGTTTGCTCAGCAGTTCAGCCAGCCGATCCATCAGATCGGTGTCCGACAATGTCTCGCCTTCGGATTGACTTGTTTCAACCGTATTCAAGAATGCCGTGATGTCCAGCATGTCCAGATCCAGTGATTCGCCGAGTTGCGGCAGTTCCGGCAGTTCCCGAATGTCAACGCCGTTCTTGTACTGCGTCTCCAACTGTTTCGCGAGTTGTTGGGTATCCGTGGCGCCGATGTTTCCAGCCACTCCCTTCAAGGTGTGCAACCGGCGGGCGACATCGTCTTGTTGTTGTTCCAGGGCAGATTGCAGTTCGGCGACGAAGTCGGCATAGTTCGCGCTGTACTTCCGGAGAATGTCCAGGTACACTTTTTCGTTGTGCGCCACGCGGTTCAATCCGTCGTCGTAGTGAATTCGTTTCAACACCGAGAAGTCCAATGCCTGTGTCGGTGATGTTGTCTGCACCGACTTGGCCTCTCGGGATGGATCGGGTGCAATCCATTCCAGCAATGCTTCAAACAATTCCTTGATGATGATCGGTTTGGCCACGAATCCGTTCATCCCGGCGTCATCGATTTTCTCGAGCACACCGCTCATGGCGTCCGCCGAGAGGGCCAGAATGGGGATGTCGTTGTACCCTTTGTCACGGATTTCCCTGGTAGCCTCATAGCCGCTTTTCACCGGCATCTGAAGGTCCATCAGGATGATGTCGTAATCATTGGTTTCGCAGAGTTCGACGGCAATCTGACCGTTTTCGGCAATGTCGACATGGAATCCTTCGTTTTCGAGCGTCTCCTGGGCGACTTGCTGGTTGATCTCGTTGTCCTCGGCGACCAGTATCCGCGCTCCCGCGATGCTCGACACATCCGGCGAATCATCGGTTCTGGACGAGCCCGTGTCGATCCGCTCTTCACCAAGAGTCTCAAGGATGGAGTTGAACAGAAGCGACTGCGATACGGGTTTCATCAGGATCGTATCAATGCCGGCTCGATTGGCATCGTTGAGCACCGTCTCGCGACCGTATGCCGTCAACATGATGACCTGTGGCAAATCCTCCGGCGGTAGCATCTCTTTCACCTTGTTCCACGTTTCAACACCGTTGAGTCCTGGCATCTTCCAGTCAAGAAATATCATGTCGAAGGTATCTTCGCGGATCATATCCAGCGCGCTCAAACCGTCCTTAGCTTGTTTGGATTCGATGCCGAATCCGTTCAAATATCCTTCGATCACCAGTCGTGAGTCTTCGTTGTCATCGACAATCAGGGCCCGTATGTCATCCAGTCCGTGTGGCAGGACAAGTTTGCGCAGTTTGGTCGTCGCGCCCAACTCAAAGGTCAAGTCGAAGCCGAAGGTACTGCCTTCGCCGTAGACGGACTCGACCCAGATGGTGCCGCCCATCAACTCAACGAGATTTTTCGAGATACTGAGCCCAAGACCGGTCCCGCCGTATTTCCGGGTGGTGGAGGTGTCGGCTTGATTGAATGCCTTGAACAGTTTCGATACCTGATCTTCGGTCATGCCGATGCCGGTATCGTGCACGGTGAAACGGAGCGACACGTTGTTGTCGTCGTGTTGTTGCTCTTCCACTTTGAGCAGCACTTGACCATCCGAGGTGAACTTGATTGCATTGTTGGTCAGATTCAAGATGATCTGACCTAGTCGCAAAGGATCACCGATCAAACTATGAGGCAGCGTATAGTTCTTGGCGATGATGAACTCAATGCCTTTGTTGAATGCCTTTAAGCCAACTACACTGGAAATGTTGTCCAACACTTCATCGAGACTGAACTCGATCCACTCGATGTCGAGTTTGCCGGCTTCAATTTTCGAGAAATCGAGAATGTCGTTGATGATGCCAAGCAGGTTGTTGGCCGCGCGAGTCGTCTTGGTGACGTAGTCCTGCTGCTTGTTGTTCAGTTCGGTTTTCCCGAGCAAGTTTGACAGACCGATGATCGCATTCATCGGCGTACGGATTTCATGCGACATGTTGGCGAGGAAGTCGGATTTGGCCTTGGTCGCCTGTTCCGCGATCTCCTTGGCTTGCTTGAGTTCCTGTTCGGCAAGATCGCCGGCGATGACCTGCCCGGTGATGCTGGCGATTGAAGTCAGGCGATCGAAGTCGGAAGCCGTCATGGCAGTGGTTCCAAACAGATCGATCACGCCGGCCAGTTCACCAGTGGGGTAATGGATCCGCTGCACGGCATAGTTGCTGAGCTTCAAATCGCCCAGATCATCGTTGGCGTTGATCCGTTTGTCATGTCGCAGATCGTTGGTGAAAAAGGGTTTGGTCTTGCCTTGGACGACTTTGCCCATGGTGGTTTTTCCTAAGAAGATGTACCGATCGTCGGAGACATAGCGTTCAAACCCGGGTTTCACGGCCGTCAGGTTGATGCAATCCAACCGTTCTTGTTTCTCATCGTTGTGTTCATCGCCGACCAAATGGGGACAAGCTTCGCAAAGCTCGCCGTCGGCAACCATCCAGATGCGGGCGAACTCCTGATCGAACATGTTCTTGAGGTTGTCGGCGATGATGGTGAGTTTGTCCTTGATGTTGTCTTGGTCCATCAGGCTCGTCATCATCTGTGAGGTAAGCTGTTCTTGTTTTTCCGTTTTCTTGACATCGGTGATGTCGCGTACGATGACGTTGATCGCCTGCTTGCCTTCAATGGTCGTGACGCTCAATGAAAGATGCGCGGGGAAGACGGTGTCGTCGTAACGTTGCGCCAGCCACTCGGTCTTGAACCCCTGTTGTTCCAGAGTCATTTTGGTATTGTATTCCGCTCGTTCGGCCGATGAAGTTCCATCATCTTGATGTTCGGGACTGAACTGAGCGGCGTGCAAGGTCGTGATGTCGACATCGTCGGGAATCCGGAACATCTCGTAGGCTGCCTTGTTGGCTGACAGATAGTACCCGGTCTCGATGTCCGTCAGCATGATGGCATCGAGCGAGGAGTTGAAGATGCTCTCGAGATTGTTTTTTGACGTTCGCAGTTCTTCTTCTTTTTCCTTCAGCTCGGTGATGTCTTCCTTGATCGCGATGTAGTTGACGATTTGACCCTTCTCATTCATGACCGGAGCGATCTTGGCGTGCTCCCAGAAACAGGTTCCGTCTTTTTTCTTGTTGTAAAACTCGCCTTCCCACAGATTGCCGCTCGAAACGGTGCGCCACAGTTCTTTGTAGAACTCCTTGTCGTGAAGGCCACTTTTGAGCACGCGTGGGTTTTGCCCGATGGCTTCGTCCCTGGTGTAGCCGGTAATCGTCGTGAAGGCCTCATTAACGTATTGAATGGTCCCGGCGGGATTGGTGAAGACGATGGTATTGGGGTTTTTTTCGATGGCCGTGTAGAACTTACGCAACTCCTTGGTTTGTTCGGCCAAATCATGCTCGAAGTCGGCATTGCGTTGTTTCAAGCCCTCCTGAAATTCACGAGATTCGATCGAGAGATTGATGGTTTTGGCCATACTGTTCAAGAGGTCTCGTTCTTCGGCCATGAACGGACCTTCGTCAATGTCAGGCCGTTCTTCGAGATAGTACACGTTGATGGATCCGGATACTTCACCTTCTGAAATGATGTCCGCCGATTGTTTCCATGGTGTCGGTTCAAACTCCGACGAGGCGAACTCGCGGTCTTTGAAGATGATGTGCCCGACCGTGATCTCGGGATACTGCCAGCCATCGACGATGGCCTGCACGGTTCCCTCAAACACGTCGTCGATGTTCTCGCTCCGTCGCGCCAAATCGGAAACGGTATACAGACACTTCAGTTCCTTCATCCGTTCCCCGATGAAATGATTCTTCTCCTCGATGGATGCGACCATTTTGTTCAGTTGTTTGGCAATGGTGAGGAACTCCAAGGATCCGTGTTCGGTGAATGAGAAATCATAATCCTCCTTGGTGGCAAAATCATTGATCTCGGCTTCGATGCTGCTCAAGGGACGGATCGCGTATACATTGACGGTAACCAACAAGATCAGCACCAGCATCAACGTGATGATGATGAACAGATTTCGGATCGGTGCGATGTCTGCCAGCACCGTATCCGTGATATGGTCCTGACTGACGACATGGACGAACTTCAACCCGGAATCCCCGACCTGATGCACGATTACCAATCGCTCGACACCATCGAGTGTCATTTCGTAGGCTTCCAGCTCCACGTCCTGTTCCGGCAACTCGAATCCATCGTAGTATTCGTTCAACGGGACGACGCTGATTTCACGATCGGCATTTATGGTCACGGCCTTGTCGCCTTGTACGTAGATGAACTGGCCGGCGGCGAGTTGCTCCACCTGCTCGAAATTATTGATGAAGTTGGCCAGCTGGATGTCGATGCCGATGACGCCGACCAGCTGGTCGTCATCATCGTAGAACGCTTTGGACAGTGTGGAAAAATACACATCTTCAGCGGGGTGCTGATCGATGTCATTGAATACGAAATTATCGGGGTCGGCCACTGCGTTGAGGTACCACGAGCGGGTTCTCGGGTCGTAGGAAAATCCCTCTCCCGGAGCGCTGTCAGCTTGAATCGGCACCTGCATCACGAACGAACCGGTAGTCTCAAAACCGACGTAGACGTTCTCAACATTGGGGTTGTACTGGGTGAACAAGGCCAACCCTTCAATGATGGAACTCTCGGTTGCGTTGGGGTCGTAGGTGAAGCCATTGTCAAACACGTTCAAATAGTTCGTGAACGTGCTCGAATCGTCGTAGATTTCCTCGACTTCCATCAACTCGGTGATCGCATACTCCATGTCTTCCTGGAAGTACTTGATGTTGTTGGCGTAAATCTGGAACTCGACCGATACGTCGGAAATGTATTCCTCCGTTTCGCTCTGCACCAACGTCGGCGTGATGATCAAATACCCTCCGATCACGCTCAAAACAATGGTCAGGAATGCCACGATGGCTATCTTATACCGTGCGGACATCAAATCACCCCTTTGTTTTAATTATAAACCATTACAAACGATAATTACATTACGTTTTGCATTTCACGCGATCGACTCGTCTCACAGCCAAGCAGCCTTGCAATCGACTAATTACCGAGAGATGCTTGACACAAAGCAATTGGAAAAGGATGGCTGCGGACTTGTAAGAGTTATTTTTCCGTAGCCACCCTGCGATTTTTATCGATCAGACATCATCGACTCTAGTATATGTCCGGGTACTCGATCGGACGATCGATAATGACTTCAATGATGCGTATGGTGTTTGGTTCACTTGCTCTGAACACTGGAAGCAAGCGATAGTTGCCGGTATCGCTCAAATACTTGCGGTCGAGAATGAACGACCATCCATACCCGCTGAGATCAATCGTCACCATGTTCGTCTCATCGAACATCCGGGTGATGTACTTGTCATCACGGATGATCGTGATGACACCCGACAGATCATTATGAATCGCCGTGTCGTTGCCCGGAGGAATGCCCAGATCACCGAGATTGTCCCACGAGGATCCATTGTAGCGCATGTGCACGTATTGCCCTGTATTCTGGTCGAAGAGCTGGACGACCGGCCGGTCGAGATAATCCACGGCAATCGAAACCAAGGTCGCCATCATCTGTCCTTCCAGGATCTCATAGACGACATCGACTTGGTCGTTGGTGCCGTCGTCATCAATTCGCAACGGCGGAGCAACGACGGTGCCGTCAGCCCGATGAAAGAGCCCTGTGACAGGATCGTAGGCCACGTAGACGGCATGGGACGAATAATGTCCGACCGCAAGCGGATATTCCAAACTGGTGTTTAGGATCGGCGCGGAAACGTGAACCTTGTTGTCGGTTCCAAACGACAGCCACCCGTGAATCTTGCTGTAGTTGTAGTCGCCGAACTCGGCGTCGTCTTCATAGATGACGACATCGTTGCCGAACTCGTTGATTTCGCCAAGTGACGTCCAGGTTTTCGTTTCGGTATCGTAGGCGCTGATGCCGAACCCCTTCTTCTTCATTTCGGAAGTGGGTGCCAGCGGAGAGACGACCCGTGCGTAGTAGTACAGATTGCCCTGATAGTCGTTGGTGAAGGCGACATAGGTATGTCCGGTGCCTTGCGGCGCCATCGTGTCCGAATCGCCATACCAGGTGAAACTGCTGATGTCGTGCGGGTTGTCGCTGCGCCAATAGTTGATGCGTCCATACCGGTAGCGATCAGGCATGTGGTCCTGCGGCGAGTTGAACACGGCATAATTGTGCATGTCACCGACTACGTGGATGTAGCCGTCCTTGTCCACCCCGATCGACCAGAAGTGATGACCGTCTTCACGGTTGTAGTACACATCGACTTCATCGGTATCCAGATAGGCGATTTCATATGTCTCGGCATCGGTGATCTTCGCCACTCGGGGACGCAAGTTCACATCAACGTAAATCAGATAGGTGATGCCTTCGTGGGTTGCAATCGGCGTATAGAGTGGTTTTCCGGTATTGTAGTCGCTGTGCGCATCATCGACTTCGAACAAGGTTGAAATGGTATAGGTTTCCTGGCTCAGATCATACCGTGTCGGCTGATACACTTCACAGCCGTCGTTGTGGATGACTTGGCCAGCTTCGCAGACCAGATCCTCCGTTTGAAGTTCGCTGATCGCAATCGTGATCAAATCGGTCCATGACAACCACTCGTTCTGCAATGCCTCGAGCAACGTCATCGTCTCATCGTTCTTGATCACACGATAACGGTCGTGTTCGGACGCATGATCGAAATAGTACACTTCTTCCATCCAGACGCCCATGTCCAGGCGTTCGCCTTCGCTGGGGCCCAGATCCGTCTGACGAACCACGACCACGTAACCGTCCGCAACGTGGTAATCGACGAACAGGGCGTTGTCGATAACGACGGTGTCGGGATCGTCCACGCACGCATTGTCAACGAGGATGTCGCCCAAATCACAGACGATGTCATACGACAGGAGTTCCCCTACCGTCCAACTCGCAATCAAGTCCGCAAGCGTGAACCATTCCTGTTCCAACGCTTCAAGCAGATCCAAGGTCTGATCGTCTGAAACAACCACATAATAGGACAGGTGCGTTCCCGAGCTGAAGTAATACTCTCGCCCTTCGTACGCTCCGAACAGCACAATGTCATCGGTGAACTCCGTCGGTAGATTCCGCAACTTGTACAACGCCATGTCCCCATGTTGTTCCACGAAGTCATACAAGACCCCATCGACCACATGCGTGTCCGGATCATCAACACATACAGTTCCGGACAACATCATCCCGATCTCACAGATCGGATAGTCCTTGCATTCGTCACCCTCCTGATACTGATCGGCGTCACAAACAACCGGATCGTCAACGATCGGCTCCTGTGTGCATGCCGCGAGTCCGAACACCAATGTCATGAGCAACAGGCTCAACAGTCGTCTCAATTGGATCCCTCCTAATGTATGAAATGGCCAAGCCATAGGATTCCATCTTGATTTCATTATAGCATGAGGCACCCCTTCTCGAACATCCCAGTTTGAAAAACACTTCAATCAAGGAATGATTTGAAGTGTTTGGTTGCTTTCATTGGCCCGCTGGATACTGAATCGAATCGCTGTCAATCGTTCGGTGTTGAAGACAGTTGCATCTGCTGGCGTTTGGGTAACGCACCATACACCAACTGATAGGACTCGTGGAGAACCTCCTCCAGGAACGCCCGCGGAACATCGTACCCCAACAGAATCGAGATCCAGTGCCGCTTGTTCATGTAATACCCCGGGGTTACGAAGGGGTAGATCCGAACCAGTTCGGCAGCTTTCGACGGCTCGAGCTTCACCGTCAGAATCGACTCGTTTTCCTTGTTCTCACCAACCATCGCAAACAACTTGCCTCCAACCTGATAGCGCGTCGCATTCCATTCGACCTTGAAGTCCTTGGTCGCTCCCCGATGCGTTAAGGCGGTTTGTTCGATCAGATGCATACGTTGCTGCAGCGCATTGTCATTCATTTCGACCAGCCTCCATCATAATATCAGTTGATCCATCATCATCCAAAGCAGCAACACCATCAACAAGACACTGTAGATGAGGGCGTCCTTGCGAATCAGACTTTGCTCGTATCGGCGATTCACGACATTGCTCGTGATGATGAAGCGCTCGATGAATCCGAGCCTGTCGTTGCTGATTTCATTGAGTTGCTCGTACTCCTTGTCATCGATTCGGAATCGCTTTCCATACATCCGCCGACACACTCCGCGCATGACGAGAAACGCCGGGAGAAAGAACCAGTACTCGATCGACAACCACTTGGGAAGGGTCTTGTGAAACAGGTGGAGTTTGTCGCCAATCACGAACATGACACCGCCAAACCCGAGGATGCCGAGCGTGACCAGAAGGTCCTCGCCGGCGAACACGTTGATGCCAACGACGTAATGATCGATGAAATCCGAGGAGTACGCCATCCGATTCAGTTGCGGGATCACGAGCGCGTCGAGAAGGAAATTCGGATTCCATCCGATCCAGACAATCAGAATCGCGATCGCCCAAAGCGCCACATCGAAACTAGAGAAGTCGAAGGTCGCGTCGGGGTATGCGTTGTCGGTCTTGCGGATGAAGACATAGTAAAACATCTTGACGAAGGAACAGACCGTTCCGGCACTCACCAGGAGAAAAATCCATTCGGCATAGAGGAAGATGGACGATCCATATTCATGCGCTTCGACGATGGCGTGATGAAGCATCGTCTTCGACACGTAGCCGTTGAACAACGGCACGCCGCTGATCCCCAGCGCGGCGATCAAAAAGACGACGGTCGTGACGGGAAGCTTCTTCCACAAGCCGCCCAGCTTGTACATGTTCTGCTCGTGCGTGTGATAGTACACCACTCCGGCAACCATGAACAACAGCGACTTGAACAACGCGTGATTGACGATGTGATAGACCGCACCACCGTATCCGAGCGCTCCTTTGTATCCCAAATACATGGCGACGCCGATGCCGACGATGATGTAGCCCATCTGACTGATCGAATGGTACGCCAGCATCTTCTTCATGTTCGCTTGCAACAACGCCAGGAAGACCCCGATCGTCATCGTGACGATACCGACCCAGATCAGGATCGCGCCGATTGTGGACGCGGTGAACCATATCGGATCGTCCCCTCCGACCATCATGTCCTTGGTCGGAAAATAATAACTGGTGACGGCACGAATGATGCCGAAGGCGCCAATCTTGATCATGACTCCCGACAACAAGGCGCTGGCGGGAGATGGAGCGACCGGATGGGCCTTGGGCAACCATACGTGCAATGGCGCCATCCCGGCCTTGACGCCGAACCCGAGCACAATCAGTCCGATGATCCAATAGCGCGTCGCTCCCAACTCAGCGAGTTGGACAATGGCGCTGTCGAAGCCAAGATCGCCGACGTTGAAATACATGAGCACGATGGCGGCGAAAATCAGGAACCCACCGATCAGACCCATCACGAGATACTTGTAGCCAGCTTGATACGACTCCTCGTTCTGGCCATGGATGACAAGCATGTACGATGACACCGTCATGACCTCGAAGAAGACGAACATCGTCAACAGATCGCCGGCGACAATGGCGCCGATGACGGTGGCGTAGGTCAGTCCGAGAAAGAAGAAAAATCTCGTACTGTGTTTCTCCCGTTGCATGTACACATGAGCGTAGACCATCACGTAAAACCACAAGTACGCGGACAGCAACAAGACGATGTACCCCAGGGTGTCGATACGGAAACTCAATCCCAGATCGAACACATTTGCCAGTTCGAATGAGACATCGTTGTCAAGAATGAGCGGATAGGAGAACAACACGACGACGAGCGTGATGAACCCGGTGTAGATCACGGCTTGATCGCGGAATCGCGGTGATGCTTTGGCACAATACAGTTCCACGAACGACCCGATGAGAGGAATGACAATGATCAACAGCGGCAGATAATCGATCCACCCCGAGACCAGTAGTTGCGCGTACCAGTCCGTTTGTTGAAGCCAAATCGACCAGCCGAACCAGTCGGACGCATACGCCACGAACCACACCAAAAGAAGCAGGGACAACCCCACCAGAATCGAATTGGATTTGACCATCTTGTCAAACACTTTGATGTCACGGAATCGGTACATGGTTCACCACCATTCCTAGGGAATCAATGTATGCACGGCGGCATCGATCAACTGCATGATCGGCTGCGGCATGACCCCGAGCAACACGATGAGCAGCCCCAACAGGACCAACGGACCGATCATCGTCGACGGGGCCCGTTCGATCGATGTCAAGCGGTACTGGTATTTCTCATTTTTCAAAAACGCCAAGATGATGATTGGCAAATAGTACATCACGTTCAACAACGAACTGACGATCAACACGCCAAGGAACACCACTTGTCGTCCATCCAACAGCGCTGTTCCGAGATACAGCTTCGATATGAAGCCGCTGGTGAACGGCAGTCCGATCATCCCCAACGCGGCGATCGAGAACACGCTCATCGCCACCGGCATGATGAAGCCGATGCCGTCAAAGTCGTTGACACGTCTAGTGCGCTTGTAATAGATGATCTCTCCGGCCGACAGAAACAAGGCGGTCTTCATCAGTCCGTGCGACAGGATGTGGAAGAACGATGCGCGCAATCCTTCCCATGACAAGAGTCCGATGCCCAGTAGAATGTATCCGATCTGAGCGACCGAGGAATACCCCAGCATCCGTTTCACATCCTGTTGGGCGATGGCGAACACCGACCCCATGATCATCCCGATCCCAGCAACCACCAATAGCACCGTCCGCATGTTCAGATCCAAAAGAATCTCGACGTTGAAGACGCGGAACAAGATCTTGATCAAGACCAGCACATAGACCTTGATGACGATCGCCGACAACAGTGAGCTGGACGTGCTCGGAGCGCTCGAATGGGCGTCCGGCAACCATACGTGAAACGGAAATATGGCGGCCTTGATCCCGAGTCCGATCATCATGAACGTCAGCGCGATGACAACGTTGAAGGGGTACGTCTCGTATGCCGTTTGCAGCGCTTGTCCGATCAGCGAGATGTTGGTGATTCCGGTCGCCATGTACAATAGCGCCACTCCAAACAGATAGGACAGCGAGCCCAGTTCATTCATCATCACGTAACGGAACGCGGACGAATAGGCCTCGCGCTTTCGCTTGATCGAGATGAGGGCGCACGTGGTAATCGACAAGATCTCGATGAACACGTAGGTGTTGAACAGATCGTTGGTGTACAACACGCCGAACAACGACATCAACAACACGAACAACAGGACATAATACCGTCCGTACTCGTTCGGCTCGATGCCCTCGGTCCGGTCACCACTCGAATAGACATAAATGATCGATGCCAACAGAACGATGATGGTCGTAAACAACGCGGAAAACGGATCGACAAGCAATTCGATCCCAAACCGGGTGTCATGTCCGCCCAACGTATAATGGATCGCATCGAACTGGTTGACGTGATACAAAAGATAGATCGAACTCACCGATACCAGACCCAGCACGATGAATCCGAGAATCAGCGTAATCTTGAACGGTTGTCGTCGCAACAAGGGAATGACAAGCGCCATGCTCATGAACAGGATCAAGTTCAGGATCGGCAGATGTTCAACGATCATTGTGATGATTCCTTCTTGCCATCTGCGAGAGTTCTTCCTGATCGATCGTGCCGTAGGTCTCAAAGATTCGAATCACCAGCGACAACGAATACACCGTAACCGAAACGACGACAACGATTCCGGTCAGAATCATCACCGACGGAAGCGGGTTGATGTAGGTGACGCCGGGTGCGTTCGGATCAACGATCGGCGCCATGCCTCCCGTCACGTTCCCAATCGATACGAAGAACAAAAACACCCCGGTCCCCATGATGTTGAGACCCATGATCCGCTTGATCATGTTGCTGTGCACGACGACGATCCGCAATCCAATCAAGAACACGGCAATGGCTCCGATGTAGTTGATGTTGTCCACGACATCTTGCAGGATGGTCATGAGTGCACCCCCTCATCGATGAGCAGGTTGAACAGATTGATCATGGTGGATGTGACCTTGATCCCGATCGCGATCATCAACAACGGGATCATCCCGCCGCTGAGGATCGAACCCAGCTCGCCCGCTGGAAACCCGGCGTCCAGATTCGTCAAAAAACTGCCGCCGAGCATCAGTCCGATGAGACCGATCAGGATGAACAACATGATACCGCCGCTTTCCGCGATTTCAGATGCGCGGTGCGAGAATTTTTTACTTCCTTTCTTGCGTCCGAAGACCAACGTGTACAAGATCAGCGTCGTTCCCAGAATTGCTCCACCGGCAAATCCTCCTCCGGGGGAGATGTGTCCGTTGAGAATGACAAAGACACCATACAGTTGCGCAAACGGGAGCACGATCCGCGTGATCGTTTTGACAATGATATCATTCATCGTCATCAAACTTCCAGTCGTGACGCGCCGATCGCAATACCGACGACACCGCCACCACCGAGGTGAAGAGAACAATCGTCTCGCCCAGGGTGTCGAATCCGCGGTAGTCCGTCAAAATCGCCGCGACAATGTTGACGGCGTTGGTTTCATCCGCTCCTTGCTCAAGATAGTGGTTGATGATGTCATTGTATGCCGGCGCGGCCGTCGTTGCATCCGTCGGCATGTTCATCACGCCGATCACCAAGACGACAAAGACGATGACAAACACGATGTCCGTAAGCTTGGCTCTCATGATTCGTGCCTCCTTGTCTTGGAAATGACGGCAAAGAACAGAATCGACGTCACGCCGGCGCCGATCGACGCTTCGGTGATGGCCACGTCCGGCGTGTTGAGGATCAGCCACAACACCGACATCATCAAGGAGTATGCGGAAAACAGGATGACCGCCCCGATCAAGTCCTTGATCTTGCCGATCGCAACGGCACAGACGATCAAGAACACGACAATGATGACATTAAGCACTACCATCGTCTCGTACCTTCCCTTCGTTTCAGTTCCTTGTACGCACTTTTCGCGATGGCGTGGGCCGCGGTCGGATTGGTGATCCACACAAACAACAAGATGAGAACGATGCTGATGGAAACGAAACTGGCGCCTTGCCAGATGATGAGCCCCAAGAACACGAGCCCGGCACCCATCGTGTCACATTTGGTGGTGGCGTGCATGCGGGTGAAGACATCCGGCATCCGGATCAACCCCACCACGCCGACAAAAAAGAAGAACAACCCGCTGGCCAGACAAGCAATCACGAGAATCGTTTGAATGAGTTCCCACATACTATGCACCCAGCTTCCCTTTCATCAAGAACTTGGCCAGCCCGATCGTCGTGATGAAACCGAGCAACGCATAGACCAACGCGACATCGACATAGACCGCTTGGGCTGTGATCAAGGCAATCATGACAATCATCGTCGTCACCTTGGTGGAGATCATGTTGATGGCGACCATCCGCTCCTCGGCCGTTGGTCCAACAATCGCCCGGTACAACCCGATGAAGGTCAACAACACGAGCACGACGACACCGATCGTTACCGCTGTTTCAATCATGATTGATCCTCCTCCAATGCGACAAAGGCTTTCTCCAAACTGCTGTCGTCCAGCTTGTGACCGTGTTCTTTGATGAGGCTGTGAATGAGAATCGTGTCCGCATCCATGTCCACCGTCAGCGTCCCCGGCGTCAAGGTGATGGCGTTGGCGAAGAACGCCTGATGCAACTCCTTGCGGAGAGGATTCGGTATGCTTACAAACCCCGGATCGATCCCCATGTTGCGGCGCAACACGATTCTGGCCACCTGGATGTTGGATGTCACGATGTTGTAGATCAACACAACAAACAAACGAAGCAACCGCCCGATCTGACGAACGGTCCTGGTCGTCGTTTCCTTGTCGTTGAACACCAGATCCAGATTATACCAAACGATCAGCGCCGACGCCATCGCACCGATGATCACGATCGTGACCGACAGCTGGAAGGACAAGACGATCCAAAACGTCAGCAACAACACAAACAACAATGCCGCTCCAAACTTCTTGTTCAAGGGTATCAACACCTTTCCTGCACATGGGAGGACATTCCCACTTAATTCGATTATATCAAAATCTTCTCGTTATTGAAATAGGGGCCTAAAACGGATACGATTCAATACGCACAAAAGCAAGTAAAAAGGTACTTCCTTGTGGGGAAGCACCTTCTATGCAATGTTCCAGATCTTTATGGCCAGTTGAAACGGCTTGTTCCATCCTGTATGTTTTCCATGATGTCAAATGCAGCATCCGCTCCTTCGATGTCATCCATATGGTCAGACAATGCGTCCTGCATCAAACAATATAAATTATGATTAGAAACCACGAGTACATAAAAAGCCCAAAAGGGCCTTGTTATGAAGTTCACTATTGGCAATGCAAACTGTTACAGAACGATTACTGCTCGTTGTTGCTTGGAATGTTACAGTTGGAATTCCATGTCATCTCTTCCAACCACGATGTCGTCTGTTTCGTAGTGTTTCAGATCATCATACTGTCTGGATATTTTGTGATGACCCAGTACCAGTTTCTGTGACGCCGTCTTCCGAAACAACCGGATTGCCGATTCGACCGAGGAATGTCCATATTGGAGCAACTTCACATTTTCAAACTCGGACTCGACAAACATCGCATCAACGTAAATCAAATCGGATTTGGAACAAAACGCAATCAGTTCCTCATTCGATTCCATTCCGTTGGGAAGGTCGCACAAAACCACTACTTTTTTCCCGTCCGCCTGGATGGCATACACATAACTTCCCCCCGGATGATTGATGTGGAAGGCTTCCACCGCAAATCCATTCACCATGTATCTCGTTTTCTCAACTATGGGGTTCGACGTTATGGTTGCCAAAATATGTTCCCGTTTTATGGGAAGGAACGGCTCCCGCATAACCCCAACCAACTCTTCGGCAATGCTCTTGTCACTGGACTGTGGCCCATACAAGTGCAATGTATAGTCTCGACTAAACAACTGCGGAACAAAGGGAAAGCCGAGGATGTGATCAAGATGATAATGGGTCAGCAAGATGTGGTGTTCCAAATCATCGTTTCCGATCATGTGCTGCAACACACCGGTTCCAAGATCCACAATCAAGTCCTTGTCACCATTATGGATGACAACACTGGTGGTGTTTCGTCCCAAATCAGAAAAGCCACCAGCGATCGATCCCATGGTCCCGTATAAACTAACTCGCATGTTCTTCCTCCCTCAACCCCACAACTTGTTTTTTGAACAACTCGACCAGATGTTTGTCGAGCGATCCGTTTTCCACTTCATAGCCGAGAATGGCACACGCCTTCTCTTTCGACATGGCTGGCTTGTATGGTCGATCGGTCGCCGTCAACGCATCATAAATGTCAATGATTGGCATGATTCGTTCGATCAGCGACAATCGCGATTCGTCGAGACCGAACGGATACCCTTTGCCATTCAATTTCTCGTGATGGCTGGCAGCCAACTTCGGAACATTGGATAGCTTCTTGCCCCAGTTGATGTTTTCCAGAATATCCTTCGAATAGTTCGCATGTTTCTGAATCTGGTTTCGTTCTTCCACCGTCAGGTTACCTTTTTGAATCATCAAACTGTTGTATTCGTGTTCGTGCAACACTTCAATCGTGACATTCTTGTAATCCACGTTGGGATGATTCCGCAAGTCGTTCAAAAACGCCTTGTCCTCATCCGCAAGAAAATTCGTTTTGCTGATCCGGATCAAGTGTTCGATGGTGTGGTCCAGATGTTCGCCAAAATAGTGGGTTTCTTCGTTTCGGTTGTGTAAAATCTCGGCGATCAAATAGAATCTTGAAACGATTTCATTAATTTTCTCATCCGTTAACTTGTTTTGCTTTTGTAGAATCGATTCGGGCACGCCGATTTTACCGACATCATGCAACAGGGCGGATATGTGGAGTTCCTTCAAGGCGTCTTCGTCAAACAGGACATCCTTGTACAAGCCCTGATCGTCATTGATGGCTTTCGCCAATTCAATCGAAAGCTCGGCGACTCGTTTTGAATGGCCCGCCGTGATTGGATCGCGTTGGTCCAACGCCGTTGACAACGTACTGATCATCGAATCGAGAAGATTGGTGAGATCTTGTTGGAGTCTGGTCCGTTCCAGCAGTATGGCGGCTTGTGACGCCAGTGAGTTCGTGATCTGTTCATCCAATGCAGTGTATTCGGGCAAATCCAAGTCACTGTCACTGGTGATGATCACATCGGCATCGTCTTTCTTGTTGATGAGTTGCAAGACACCGATGACCTCACCCTTGAAGTTCTCCATGGGTATGACCAGCATGTTGATCGTTTTATAGCCGATGGATTCATCAAACGATCGATTGTGCGTGATCCCGAACAATGCTTGGGTGTCTTCCATCGATGTCAGATTGTATGTCGTCTTGTTCAACACGCAATTGCCCGATATGGAATCGGAACTGACTGGCATGCTGAACTTCTTGGATGGAAAATCGACCGAGTGATTGACGGTGTACTCAAAATGGAGTTGATTCTCCTCCACCGTATAGATGCTTCCGGCGTCGCTTCCGGTGATCTCGATGCAGCTTTCCAAAATGAGTTGCAATAATTTGTCGACATCCTTCTCATAGGACAACTGAATGGATATCTCACTCAACTTGTTAAGCAGTGACAGTTCGTTCATGCTTGCACCTCCACGCACTTGGATGATATCTAAAAAAATCGGATCGTCTTGTCCATCGCTTGCGAACGAATTATCGTGGTTCGACAAACCACATTTTCATCCTGTCTTTTCCCTTGACTTTGATCGACTCACGCTCGATACAAGTAAAATCGTTCTTGACAAGCTGATAGGTCGCATCGGAAATATTGATTTTCATTCTTTCTGAGTTTGTTTCCATTCTCGATGCCGTATTCACCGTGTCTCCGAACACATCGTATATGTATTTTTTCACACCCACAACGCCACCGACGATGGATCCGGTGTGCAATCCGATTCGTATGTTCCACTGGATGTCGGACGTTTGATTTCGTTCATTCAGATACTGGATAATCTGAACCGCGGATTTCACCATGTTTTTCGCATGATTCGAGTCCGGAATTGACATTCCGCCGACGGCCATGTACGCATCGCCAATGGTCTTGATTCGTTCGCAGTTGTTGGATTCGACAATACTGTCGAACGCTGTGAAAATGGTATTCAGTTCATCAATCAAAACCGTAGGAGACAACTTGGATGAAATTTTGGTGAAGTCCACAATGTCACTGAAAAACACCGTAACGTTTTCAAAGTATTCAGGGGTCGTCGTCCCTCGTTCTTTCAAATCGTTCGCGACGCGGACAGGCAGAATGTTTAACAGCAACTTATCGGACTTTTCCATTTCCAATGTGATTTTTTCGTTTTTCTCTTCGATGACTTTCATGGCCTCGTTGATTTCGGATCGCATCATCTTGAGCAGTGACTGATCCTTTTCCTTCATTCCTTGAAGTAGTTCACGATTCGCTTCGCTGCGTTTCAATTTGACTTCAAGTTTCTTTACCTTCTTGATCAGATTTTTTATCTCATTCTGATCTAGGTCATACATGGCTTTCACCAAGCAGAATGACGACGATCGTACCATTGTGGAACTGGCTTTCCATTCCTTTGTCAAGCGGTGCGATTTCGCCGTATCCATACAGCCCGGAAATGGAACAATCAGCAGGCAATTTGGATTGTAGCAACGCAATTTCTTCCCGTGTGTTGATGCCCAGCACCTTGCATCGTCCGGAACACGAAATGACCAGAGCCGATTCGAGTTTGGCATCGCCAAAATTGCCGATTGCCATATTTACTGCGGTCTCGACGGCTTCGACGATTTTTTCGCTTGTAGCCTCTGTCAGCTGAACCGTCGCATGCAACGGAATGTCGCCAAAAAAGGCGATGGACGTCGTACCGTCGACCACTCCTGCCGGATTCCGCAAGTAAAACTTGTCATGTGCGGCAACATCCGGAAACACGGCCAGGGGGTAATTGGACGTAAGGGTTGAATACTCCCCGAGATAGTGATTGTAAAAGTCCAGTATCGGTGCCCCATCCAGTTCATGAACCACGTTGTGATCGACTTTGGTCACGACCTTCTGCACCCCGATCGGTTCCCAACCGCTTGCTACTCCATACGAAAACTCAACCTGTCCGCCAAACAGCAACAACGGAACGGAATCAGACAATACTTCATTGTTATAAAACTGGAATGTCTTGCGCATGTTCCAATCATCGGCTGCCAAACCACCCAAAACGGTGATGTCGACTCCCAACCGGCGTTTTAGACTTTCCAACACAACAACGGCACTGCAGGTCAGACTCTCATACACTGTAAAACAGAATTTGACGTCGGTGTCCATTTTGGAGGATGCCTGCTCAACCGCGGTTTTCGTTGCCAAATCGATATCTTCTGACAAGTGTTTCCCGACTCCGGCTTTGATTTCCACGGTATCCGACACGAACAACGTTAACACGACCGACCCTTGTTCATAACCAAGTGTGGAGGACACCTCTCCATCCGTTGTCCCGCCGATCAGTTCAATATCGGGAAATTCGTTGTACAGTTCCTCCAACAACACATCATATTCGAAATCAAGCCCACAAAACAACAGACCTGCTTGTGGCACCAACCCATCCAATTGCTCTCTAACGTCTTCAATTATCTCCTCTATCGCATCAATCGCATCTACGTCGTCGCTGTGACTTACAATTACTTTCAACACAATATCTCCTCCAAGATAATTCATAT
Organism: uncultured Mycoplasmatota bacterium; assembly: GCA_913062645.1. GTDB lineage: Bacteria > Bacillota_I > Bacilli_A > Izemoplasmatales > Izemoplasmataceae > Xianfuyuplasma. The sequence continues at coordinate 110,200 of CAJXVW010000001.1, read as the reverse complement.
TTCAAACTATTAATATTATACCATATCCGCTTTTATTAGACACTAACAAAATGACAATATACCCCTTTTGAGCGCCTTCAAAGAAGATTCATCTGTTCCCCAAATGGGGTTTCCGAACGTGTGCCGTTGTGAGCACCGAACAAATTGATTGAACATGATCATCATCGAGTCCGACCCTCGTGCCACTTTCATTCATGAAAGTTGTTATCCAGTGTTGAAGTTACAATAACAAAAAAAAGCCTAGACAGGCTTTCTTCCGATTGTTATTTGAGTCAACCCAACGATCAATCGAGATTCGGGGGACTTCCTTGACATCCAAATACAATGTACTATGGTGAACAAGATATCGCTAGTCACGTACCAAATGGAACGCACCATAGATGACAGCGTCATCACCCAATCTCGATTGGCGAATCTCGGTGCGTTTGTAAATGCCTTTCATCGCATGATGTTTCGCATGTTTTTTGATGTCGATCAGCATCTCTTCACCGAACGCATCGATAATTCCGCCCCCGATTAAAATCAAATCAGGATTAAAGATGTTCATGATCATGCCAACGCCCATCCCCAAATACTCTTTGAACTGTTCAATCGCTTCTACCGCGAGAACATCTCCTTGATCAACCGCTTTTTTCAGTTTCGAACTTTTGATCACACCCGTTTCAACCGCATCTCTTAAAACCGTATCTCGCCCGTGATCCAGTTGACTTTGCAAGTAGGCGATAATACCTTTCTTCGAGGCATAACTTTCCAGACAACCCTCGTTGCCACAACTACATGGTACGCCATTCTTGTTCACGACAATATGGCCAAGTTCTCCGGCGAGTCCTTTCCCAATGTACAGTCTCCCATTGATGATGATTCCACCACCAAGACCAGTCCCCGGGAAGAATCCAATGACATTCTTGTGTTGTATTTTGAGTTCCTTGTACTCGCCATAGGTCCCCAAATTAACATCGTTTCCGAGTTGTACATTGGTGTGGTATCGTTCCTTCAGATGACTGGTAAGATCAAACTTTTTCATCGGCAAGTTTGGGGTAAACACGACAACGCCTTGTTGGTCCACCATGCCCGGCACGCCAACGCCGATACCCGCAATTGGTTCGGACGTACGCTCAAACAGGGTGTCAATGACATGATGTACTTGCGACAAAAACGTATCAAACCCCTCTTCTGCAAGGGAAGCGGTCTTTTCTTTGTCCAAGATCGCTCCTTCATCATCGAGCAACGCGCCCAAGATCTTTGTTCCACCAATGTCGAGTCCGATATAAGCCATGATGTCCTCCTTATGATTGTTAGAATGTTCTTGATATGGTTCTTGTAGTTCGTTGGATTGTTTGAAATGCCACGTCTGCATCACGACGAAGAGAACCATGATGATGCGTGATGCATCAGATAAGATCGTCAAGATCATCGTGTTCCAATGTCATCACCTGTTCTTATTATACCACCAACGCAAATGAAACACACACGATCTCTACAATCATCACTTCCGGTATCATTTGCGTGGGTCGCCGCATGCGAACAGAACTAATACCAACTGGTTCCGTTTGCTTCAGAAGACATCGCTTTGCATACGTGCGATGTCTTCTTTTCCTTTCTCACTCGGAACTGTCAAATGTACAATGTTATTCATGCATTTGCGATCATGATTGACTTTTGTAAAAAACGTTGCTACAATTATTATAGACTACACGTGTAGTCGTTGAGGTGATGCAAATGAGAAACGCTCCAATTTCAAGTACCGACTGGGCCATTCTTCGTGTATTGTGGGAGCACCCCAATTGTTCGACCGGTGCCATCCACGAGCAACTTGTTGAAGAACGGGGATGGACCAAATCCACAGTCAAGACGCTTGTCTCCCGATTGGTTGACAAGGGATATCTAAGCGTCAATTTGTCCGAACGGTATCCAACATATTCCTGTGTCTATACGGAAGAGCAATGCGTCCATCAGGAGATGCGGGCTACCGTGCTTCGCATCTACGGCGACAACCTGATTGTTTCACATGGATATTTTGACATTTATGGATATGCGGACAATGAATATGTTTCAACCATATTGTCGCATGCGAACAAACACTACAAGCAAATATGCAACACACTGGAACTTGAAACGGAACATCACCAATCCATTATGATTCACAAAAGTTTACAGAATCTACACAGCGCCCTGGGGCAATCCTCCGCTCCCGATTGGTTGCGCATAGGTGAAAACTACGGATTGTATCATCTTGCTCCCAAGCACCATTTTGATACGCTTCCCCTGGAGGGCGCACTATCGTTCATCATCGCCAATGTCGAAATCGACAAACAGAACCACGGTCTTCCATTCTATTTTAAACAAGGTCTGGCAACGGTACTGTCAAGCTTGCAAATGGATGCGATCATCAAACCAATCCATCAAGAACTCATTGCGTTGATTGATAATAATCGGTTGATGGATTTGCTGGTCGAGGAAGACAAAATCGGTGAAATGCGTCAACACGAACTCGCCTATCTGTTTCTATCATTCCTGATTCACAAACATGGTTTCTCCACCATCCGCGACATCACGCATGGCCGTCGTCGTCTGTCGGTGATGTTCAAGCACCAAGAAACCCTCACTTCCGAATGGATCCAATACATACAGGCAACTTACAAATGACAAGGAAGGAACCCGGCAGCATGAAAAAGATATCTATCGCACTTTTCTTAATCATAATCTTATCCGCGTGCAACCCGAAAAACGAGCCCTACGATGCGAACATCGATGACATCGATCCCTATTGCCAAGAAGGGCTCGTATATCGTGATGGAACGTGTGTGGATCCCAACCCCATCACAGATGACATGGATGGTCGAGTCATCATGGAAACACTGCGCGATGCCATCACGACCAACGAAGACTTCATGAACACATGGTTTGAAGAGGAACAAGAATACTATTCACAATTTTTCACCACTGCTACGACCTACCACATCGACCGAGAGGACGTCATTTCCTATGATGTGGAAGACCTTATCTTTCACGAAGGAAGCATCCGAGCACATCGAATCAGCGAGGGGTTATCCACCTTGTTGATGGAAGACCTGCTAACTCCGGAACAACAATACAACAGTGACCTGGGAACCATATCATACCATCTTGAAGATGGGATCCTTCATGTAACGATAGACAATCCCAACGAGTCCAGATATGGTTGGTACCGATTGCGCGTTGTAGACAACAAACTGTGGTTTGATGCGTTGGAGCGTTCACAGGACTCGCCGTTCGCCGGCATCGCTACAAACTACATTCAATACGATCAAGACCAACGCTACTTTGAACGTAGCGTTGTAACAGATGGTACGAACCAACACTACTTCCAATACGACTATGCCTTTGACAGCAATACCGTCACGACTGTTCTAGTTACTGCGATGCCATCGTATGGGTTCTATGACATTGGACGAGCCGAACGACACTTTGACGACGAGTATTACATTGTCTACTCCGCAGGAACAACGTACTCACATAAGTACTTCACGTTGTTCCATGACCATCATGCCTCGATCAATGTCAGCGACATGACTGTCGTTGTTGAAGATGACACCATAAACATGGTCCAACTCCAATGGAATCTTCTGGACATAACGGGGTGGGACTACATCGAAAACGATCGAGTCTACACCGCAAACGCCAGTTATCCCATCACTCCCTTCACGTATCTCGAGTTTCCTTATTTCGGACCGGAGTTCACCCTGTATGAAGATTATGATCGATTCATTACCGATGACGATTTGGCAACCCCACAAGACGATTTCACATACGATTTGTATACCATGGATGACTGCCTCATCCCCCGCCAACAACTGAATCTCTTAGCGGATCAGTTTTCGGTCACAACGGATAGTTATACGATATTTAACGAAACCAATCTCTTTGCGGATGGGTTCGACTCGTATTTGCATGCCGTCATTCCAACCTCATATCTGGATGATTTCTTGACGCATGCGGAATAGCGTTGAAGGCCAAACTGCGAGGTCCAAAAAACAATCCACGGAGGAACGATGATGAACATCATTGTGACAGCTTTCAACAACAGCAAGGTATCTGATGATGCATACCATGCCGGCAAAAACATACTTAAAAGCTTACCCGATATCATTGATGAAGTAAAGATTAAAAAAGTGATTCTACCATTGGTTTTCAATCGCTGTTTTGATGAACTAGAACCCCACATCGACAGCAACACCAAAGCCATCATTTCCTTCGGTTCTGCAGGAGGCGATCGCTTTGCCATTGAGCGAGTCTGCCTCAACCGGATGCATTCCAACGGTCCCGACAACGACGGATACCAGGCAACCGATGAAATCATCAAACAAGATGGACAACCCGCATACTTCACAAATCTAAACATACGAAGAATAGAGACATCTCTGAATCAGCACAACATCCCTTCCATCATAAGCAACAGTGCTGGATTGGCACTATGCAACAACATCTTTTACCATACGGCATACTATGCGGACAAGCATCATCTCGACTACCGTTTCGGTTTCATTCACGTGCCCCATATGGAACACATGACAAACGCAAACAAACATACGATGAAGCTGTCCGAATTAATCACGGGCGCAAGCATCATCATAAACGATATTCTACAGTAGCAGCAGTGAAATCGTCACAATATGTAGGTTATATCGTGTAACGAATCAAAACGCCGCCAGACACATCATGCTTGTGTCTGGCGGCGTTCATTTGATATACAGTGATACTTTCCTTGAAAGAGTACAATCTCCTGCCGATATGATACGTCTCGTTGTATCGCATTACTCCGAAAAATGTACTCATATATCTCCCGGTGTTTCTCCCGGTCGAAAACTGTTTTCTCCCTATTTCATCACTGGATATCGTGAAAATTCTTTTAGGTTACTTATGGTAGGATTCGTTGTAACAGCAGTTAGTTGCAACTTATTCAATATAATCTATCAACTTCAAAATTTCACATTTTATATCTTTGAAATCAATTTCATTTACTTAATGGTTCCGAGTGTTATTGTTTTCTTGTTCTTCATTATGAGCTAAGTGTTTTTAACAATGTGGTAGCTGCAAGTATACCGAACGCATTCGCTGCGGTTGGACTTGCTCCAGTAATAAGATTTCGATCTTGACATACTGTTTCATCAGATTTTGAATTTACGATTTCAACACCATATTGACGTAATGCTTCGTTTAACTTCCATGGCATATGTCCTGGTAGATATCCAATGATTGGAGATTGTCGATCGACTTCATCTGGAAAAACTGCCATTTGATATCCCGAAAACAGAAACTCTTTATCGTCCAGAGTCGTTGCCAGTAATGCAGCTGGACCATGGCATATCGACAAAATGCACTTGTTGTGTTCAAAAGCAAGGTGAAGTACGTTTCCGACTTGTTCGTTCTCTGGTAAACCTAGCATAGCTCCATGTCCACCTGGAATAAACACTGCAGCATACTCATTAAGATGGTTTTTAAAAACGTCTATGTGATTTCGCAAATCATGTGGTTTTTCAAACTCTTCTTCGTATTGTTGATAGATGTCCTTCACTGCAGTATCTTGATTAGGAAATGCCCACATTTCAAATACAACTGGCTTTCCACTTGGAGTAACAATGTCAAAAGTAAACCCTGCTTGTTGAAGATGCAACATGGGTACCAAAGATTCGACAGGATGGTTTCCGGTAGAGAATCGTTTTCCGTTTTTCATCTTCATGTGTTTCTGTTCAGTAAATAAAATTAGTATTCTCGATGTTTTGCCTCGATATGGTTGATAGCCCGGTTCAGAATAGTTGGTTTTACTTACTGTTCCGATTCTTAGGCCAAGACGAGATGGACTATAACTTCCATCTTCTTCTTGTTTAGGTGCAATGCCGAATATTCGTTTAAGCATAGTACTCTCCATTCCTTTATTCTAGTAATTTGATTATATCATAGATATGATTGTCAGCTGTGATAATGCAATTTACAAGCAGAGCCTTTTAATAGCTTATGTAGGATCTGCATATCATAAGTTGCAATTATTTGTGATACGGCTCGTTGTTGTTTATCCTAAACGCACGGTATATTTGTTCCAGCAAAATCACCCGCATCATCTGATGCGGGAACGTGAACGATGAAAAGGACAACTCCAGATCGGCCTTCCGGCGAACCGCATTCGACAGCCCGAGTGAACCACCAATGACAAATGCGATGTGCGACGAGTTGTACGTTTGAATGTCAACGATTTTGTTGGCGAACGCTTCGCTGGTCATCTTCACCCCTTTGCGCTCGAGCGCAATGACATACGCATCAGCCGGCAACTTGGACAGGATGCGTTCGCCCTCCACGTCTTTCACCTGAAGTTCTTCTTTGTGGGACAGGGATTCCGGAGCTCGCTCATCCTTCACTTCGATGATATGGAGTTTACAGTAGCGCGACAGGCGCTTGGCATATTCTTCGATGGCGGATGTGAAATATCGCTCTTTCACTTTCCCGACGGCGACAATCGTGATGTTCATCGAACCGCTCCTTTCGCATTCAGATACGCCGCAAAGCGCGACAACGCTTGATCCAGTAATTTATGAAGTTGATCATCGACAACAATGCCCGCTTCCCACCAGATCTGTTTGACTTGAAGTGGATCGGTGTTGCGGTGTTTCTCGAACTCGATCCGGCCGATGAAGCGACTGCCACGGAGGATGGGTAATACATAATACCCGTACTCCCGTTTCTTGGCCGGTACGTAGACTTCCCACTTGTAGTCAAATTCGAACAATTTCTTGATCAGATCGCGCTCCCATATCATGTTGTCAAGCGGTGCGATGAATGAGATGCGATCTTCGATGCTCCCATTGCGTTCGAGCGCATCGGTCGGAACGTACAGGTTCTCATCGATGTTCTCTACTTGGACAGCCGTAAGGAGGCCTTGATCACACAACCGTTTGAAATGTTTGGTGCGCACTCGTTTGGTCTTGATGTGTTTGTTCAAGAACACGGTGGTTCCCTTGTTCCACACGAGTCCCGCGGCGCGCACGCGCCGCAGCAGGAACCAGTCGATGAAATCGTCTTCCGTATCGAAGTGATAGGGATCCAGATGATTCGGAATCAACCGCTCGATCAGATCATATTTTTTTTGTGTATTCTGACGCGAATCGATTCCGATCTTGCCCAGATGAAAGAGATAATCCAATGTCGCCGTTGACGGTTTCATCGGTCCCCAGTAGAAATGTTTGGCTTCGCCGATCTTGATGTCACGAGAGAAAATCGGTCCTTGTTCGCGGATGATGTCCAGTACGACGTCGGCATGGTCCAATGCTTCAATTCCAGCGTATTTGCGAAGTGCGTTGAGCTGCAGTTCTGCGCGGTACGCGCGGATCGGATGCAGCTTAGGATAGTCTTCAGTAAGATAGACGCTCATCTGCTTGTCCCAGGCATCGATCAGCAGTCGATCCCGGTAGAGCGCATCGTACAAATCGTCTTTCTGAAATCCCGGCACCCGCGATTGCAACACCAGTTCGGTGTTGCGTCCGACGACGTTGAGCGGATCGGTTTGAATCAGTCGCAGTCGATCAAACACGGCGTGGACGGACTCCGCCGGACTGGAGTTGATGAAATGATACGAGACAAGAAAATCCCTGGCTTGATGTTTCGTCCATTGCAATGGTGTCATTTGGTCATCCACTCCTCGCAGTAAGCGCGCATGTCTTGTTCCAGTTTGTCTGGATATTCAAATCTCAGATTAGATGCAACGCTCATTCCGAAATATCGCACCAGATCAAAGGACGTCATCAAGGCGCTTCGAACATCATCATGATCGGATCCCGCATAGGTCTGTTTGAGATGATCGTATTCATCCGCGCTGAGATACCGTTTCAAATATCGACCGTGAATGCCGGTGTTGACTTGGAAATCATGCTGACATCCGATGTACCATTCCGCGAGTTTGAGAATCTTCTTGTGCAGGATGTGAATCATGTACTGGTTGAATGTGACTTCATCGCGATAAATCGTTTTCACGACATAACTGCTGTCAAAGAAAAAATCGCGCAAGACATCCTGATATTCTCGTTCTGTCGGTGGGGACAGATAGAACTTCCGTTCGTCCGTCACATCCGGTTTCGGCACGATGCCATCCTTGTCGACGTACACCTTGTACAGTTCCATGTCATTCGCATACTGTGCCAGTTTGATACTCTGGAAACCGAAGTCGATCTTGAACCCATCGCGATACAACGTCAACCTTGTATAGGCCTTCTCCCCGTCTTTCGCAGGCCATTCATCATCAAACCTGGCAATCACGTCACCGAACGACGACCGCCACTTGTCATCCGTTATGAACGGCGTCACGTCAGTACAATAAAACAGCGGATCCAGATCGCTGAAGATGTCCTTCGGGGCATTGTCGTTGACGAAAGAACCCTGCAGGACCATCGCGCGAATGTTGTCGTCCGCTTCTGCAAATCGAATCAGTCTCATCAATTCTTCATCCAGCTTGCGCATCTTGATTCTCCTTACGATCGACTTACCTCCATTATAGCAAAATCCCCTTGCTTTCGTAAGGAAACTTTCCGTATTGAATGCACGCAGTGCTTGTGGTATGATATAATACAGGAAAGATTTGAACATCAAAACATTTCGAGGAGAATCCCCATGATCATAACCCCGTCGATTCGCACCAATTTCTTTACCAACGCGCATCCGATCGGATGCAAGAAAGTCATCGAACGTCAAATCCTAGAAGCCAAAGCCAACGATCCCTTCAAAGGTCCCAAGAACGTCCTGATCATCGGCGGTTCTTCCGGTTATGGGCTTGCAAGCCGCATCGCACTCGCTTATGGCGCCAAAGCCAACACCGTCAACGTCAGCTTCGAGTCCGCTCCCCGCGGCAAGCGCACCGGCAGTGCCGGTTGGTGGAACAACGTCTGGTTCCAACACTTCGCCCGGGAAACCGGCAACCAACACAAGGACTTCCTCGGCGACGCGTTCAGTTTCGAGACCAAGGAGTTGGTTCTAAACTATGTCAAAGAGACATTCGGAACACTCGATTTGATTGTCTACTCGCTCGCCGCCGGTGTCCGCAAGAATCATGAGACCGGAGAAACCGTCCGGTCCCAGATCAAGACGATCGGCGCACCAGCCGTCGGCAAGACGATCGACATCGCGACGCTCAGCGTCTACAATTTGGAAGTTGAACCGGCGACCCCGCAGGAAGTCGACGACACCGTCTACGTCATGGGTGGCGGCGACTGGCAGGACTGGGTCACGTATTTTGAACAACACGGCGCGCTCGCCGAAGGCTTCAAGACGATCGCCTACACCTACGTCGGTGGCCCCACGACCGAAGCCATCTATCGCGGCGGTTCGATGGGCAAAGCCAAAGAAGATCTCGAAGCCAAGGCGCGCAGCATGAATCAAATGTTACAAGACAAATACCATGGCGAGGCATTGATCTCCTCCAGCAAGGCGGTCGTGTCCAAAGCCAGCGTGTTCATCCCGCAGATGCCGATCTACGTCGCATGCCTGTATGATGTGATGTCCCATCACGGCGTCCATGAAACCATCCTCGAGCACAAGTACCGCCTGTTTGCAGACATGGTCTACGGAACCAAGCGTCTGGTCGATGACCAGAACCGCATCCGTCTCGATCATTTCGAGATGGATGATGCGATTCAAGATGAGACAATGACGCTTATGAACTCCCTGACGGACGAAGACGTGATGAACCTTCCTGGAACCGAACACTTTCTGACCGAATTCTTCCAGATCAACGGGTTCAAGATCGATGGAATCGACTACGAGGCCGATGTCGATATCGACGACCTGGTGGAGCGCTACAAACCCGAAGGATACTAAAAAAACACCGCAGCTGCGGTGTTTTCTTTATCACTCAACGGTGATAATCTCAAACCCATGAGCAAGTGCGTGTGCATACAGCTTGTCATCGGGATTGACAGCAATGGGATGTCCCACCAAGTCGAAGATCGGCATGTCGTAATGAGAATCGGCATACGCCTTGGATGCCGCAAAATCAGACGTGGGAAAGAGTTTCCGGATCACATCGGCTTTGCGTTGATGGATGATGATGTCAACGTTGTCGGATGATTTCAAGCCTTCATTAGTGGTGAGCGGAGTTCCGACGACATGATCGAATCCATCACTTAAGAACGGTTCGAGAATGATGTCATAATTGCCACTCAATAGGACCGTCACATAGCCGTCCTCATGGTCGCGCATCAATTGGTCGCGCATACGCGTTGAGACGAACGGTTGCAACCGATCGTGAAAGGTTTGTAGGAAGTCATCCAGAACCAGTCGTTCCACCGATCGGAACAGATCAGCCGTCTGCGCCATCGCATCGGCGCGGAATCGCTGTTTGGTCCAACCGAACAAGCGCAGTTTATGAAGGAGATATCGCAACGTGATCTTGCGCCAGATCAACCGGTGGCCCCGGTTGTTGATTCCTTCCGCTTTCCACAGTTTGTATAGGAATGGCAATGTTTGTAAATTTACATAAGTCCCGTCAAAATCATAAATTGCCAGCTTCATTTTCATCACCTTTCATTGTTCACTCCATTATAACACGCAACTGACCCATTGAATCGTAAATTGTTCAAGCGCTTCATTGCAGCCTTAAACGTAATTATTCCGATTTGATCCGAAATCTTGTATCATTTTGTTCACGTGAAAACATTTTCATATGTGAATATCGTTCACATCTCGAAACTCGTTACGTTCCCACATTGCTTTCGGCGTCTTTTTGTCATGATTCATTTGTATAGAAAACGGATTGATCTCGTGATCACTCCGCTTTGTATTCTTCTCGTAAAATGGCGTAGAAGAGTTCGTCCCACCACGTATCGTCATGAACGTGAATGCATTGCTGGAAGGTTCCTTCAAGGCGCATGTTCAACTTCTCGCAAATGCGTTTGGACGGAAGGTTCTCCGGTTGACAGGTCGCGATGATGCGATGCAGTTTGAGGGTATGGAATCCATACTCCAGCATCGCTTCGGCGGCTTCCGACATGTATCCCTTGCCAGTGTGTTTCTTGTCGATGATCCAGCCGATTTCATAGGTCATTTTCATGAACCATGGCGCGAAACTGAGTTTGCCGATGATGGCACCAGTTTCTTTGAGGATGATAGTGTAGTGTTCGAGGTCTTCTCCGTTGCCTTCGAGCATGCTTGTTACCATCGCCTCGTCATGTGGGCCTTCGACAAAGAACTTCATTGTCTGTTCATCGGACAAGATGCGATGCATGGCGTTTAGATCCTCCAGCACGGCCGGTCGGATGATCAGTCGCTTGGTTGTCAGAATCATTTTCGTTTCGCCCTTGGATGCGCCTTGAGATAGGAGTCCTTGAGTTTCTCCTTGGACACCTTGGTGTAAATCTGGGTACTGGACAGACTTTCGTGACCGAGCAACTCCTGGACGCTGCGCAGGTCCGCCCCGTTGTTGAGAAGGTGCGTTGCGAACGTGTGACGGAGCGTATGGGGACTGAGGTTCAAGCTCTCACCGGAGTCGATCAAGATCTTATGGACGATCATGCGTACGCCGCGGGCGCTGATTGGAGCGCCGCGATGATTGAGAAACAGATGCTTGCTTTCGTTCTTCTTGAGTAGATCCTTGCGAGTTGTCAGGACATAATCCGTCAATTCCTCGATGAGCCTTGCATGAAGCGGGACATAACGGTCTTTTGATCCTTTGCCGTGAATCAGGACCAGATCCTGGAAATAATCAATGTCGTTCAATTTGATGGCCACCAGTTCACCGACGCGGACGCCGGTTCCATACAGAAACTCCAGGATCAGATAGTTGCGACGACCAAGGACCGTCGAGGTGTCGATCGAATCAAACAAGGACTGGATCTCGTCGGGATAGATGAACTTGGGCAATTGCCGCGCCTGTTTCGGAAGATCGATGTCCTGGAAGGGATTCTCCTTGATGAGTTCCTCATCCTGAAGGAAACCGTAAAACGTGCGCACGCTGGAGATCTTACGGGCGATCGACTTCGGGGTATACTGCTCGTGCAATGTCGCCACGTAGAAACGGGCAATGCGGCTTGTCACATGGACGAGTTGGCCGAATTGCTCGCGTTTGAGAAACTCCTCGAGCGTGGCGATGTCCGTCCGATAGGACGTCAGCGTGTGCTCGCTGTAGTGTCGTTCACTCTCGATGTACGCCTGAAAACGTTCGATGGCTTCCGAATTGGTCATCCAATCACCTATACTATGATTTCGAATGCGAAACAACTATATGTGCCACTCAGACTGGACAGAATCGGCGCTTTGCGGCGAAGAAACGGGGCCGCGTCGCAAAACGCATAGATGTGATCCCGGTGAAAGTCCTTGTTGCCTTTTTGGTAGATGAAAAACAGACGGTTGTTCTTGTGTGTCTGACGATTGCGCGCCAGATTGGCGAACCGTACGACGTCCTCAAACGAGGTGCAGAACGCGAACAATACCTCTGCGTTCGGATCGTGTTCTAAGGGTGGATCGAAATCGTCCGGCAGGTTGTACCCGTCATAGGTTCGAAACTTGCTGAGTCGCAGTTTATCAAAGTTCATGTTATTCACCCAACTGTTCGATAAGCGTCTTCATGATTGATAATGAGCGCTCCGCATACAGTTGTTTGCGCTCCTTTTTCTTGTGTTTGAAGGCGAGCGGCTCGACCAGACCGAAGTTGGCATTCATCGGCTGGAAGTCGGATACGCTTCCTTCGGACACGTAATGCGCCTGCGATCCGATGACAGTCGATGGTGGAAAATCGATCGGATCCAGTTCGTTCAACTGACGAGCCAGGGAAATGCTTGCGACGATGCCGCTGGCGGCACTTTCCACGTATCCTTCGACACCGGTGATCTGGCCGGCGAAGTAGACATGGTCGCTGTCACGAAGACGATACTGCGGGGTCAAAAGACGCGGACTGTTGATGAAAGTATTGCGGTGCATCACGCCATAGCGAACGATGCTTGCTTGTTCAAGACCGGGGATCATCCGGATGATGCGCTTCTGTTCGCCCCATTTGAGATGGGTCTGGAAGCCGACGATGTTGTAGAGCGTGCCTTCCTTGTTGTCCTGACGGAGCTGCACAACCGCATATGGCCTGGTACCGTCAGGGCGTTCCAGACCGACCGGTTTCATCGGTCCGAACAATAAGGTCTGACGTCCCCGCTTGGCCATTTCTTCAAAGGGCATGCATCCTTCGAACACCTTCAGTTCGAAGTCTTTAACCGGCACTTCCTCGGCTTTGATCAGCTCGTCGTACCACCGGTTGAACTCATCTTCGGTCATCGGACAGTTGATGTAAGCCGCCTCGCCTTTGTCATAGCGACTCTTGAGATAGGCTTTCGTCATGTCGATCGAATCGTACTCGACGATTGGTGCGGCGGCATCATAAAAATACAGGTAATCTTCATCGATCCGCTTCATGATCGCGTCGGACAGCGCATCGCTGGTGAGCGGTCCCGTTGCGATGATGACGGGCCCATCGGGAATCGAGGTCACTTCTTCTTTGACAATCGTGATGTTCGGATGTTGATCCAGTGTCGCCGTCACCGTGGATGAAAAGACGTCACGATCGACCGCCAGTGCGCCGCCGGCTGGAACCTGTGCCGCATCCGCGGCGCGAATGATCAGTGAATCCAACATCCGCATTTCCGCTTTGAGCAGTCCCACGGCATTCTCGACGGAGTTGGCGCGCATGCTGTTGGAGCACACCAGTTCGGCGAACAGACCCGTCTTGTGGGCCGGCGTCAATTTGCTCGGGCGCATTTCGTATAGGCGGACGTGAAACCCGCGTTTGGCAAGCTGCCAGGCGGCTTCGCTGCCGGCGAGGCCGGCACCGATCACGGTTATGGTTTTGTTCATGTTATCACCACCATCATTATATCATACAAAAACAAAACCACGAGGTGGTTTTGTTTGTCATTCGTATTCACTGAGATCGATGTGTCCCATGCAGTAGTCGGAAATGAAGATGGGGATGTCTTCCGATCCGACAATCTCCATCACGACTTCGTTGTCGGCAATGACGTAAAGCGCCGGAACGCCACGGAAACTGTCGATCTTGGGGAGCCCGGTCGCCGCAGACGCATTGATCAGATAGTACTCGATGTCATCCAGTCTGTGGAAGAAGTTGAGGACGTCGATCTTGATCGAGTTGCAGTGACTGCAATAGGGGCTGTAATAGTATTCGAAATGCAGATTGTCAGAGATTGTCAGCGTATCGTCAAAACTGTCGAGCGCATGATCGGCAAAATCAGCGTAATCCAGCGTTTGATCGTTGGCGATGATCGCGCAATCCAGATGATCGTCCAAATAGGTGCGAATCGATTCGACGGTATCGTAATACTCGTTGTGGAAGACGCCGTCGTCCATCACCAACAAGAGCGGTGCGCCTTCGGTGAGAATCACCAGGTTGGACGGCAATTCACTCAGGTCGGCTTCACTGCCGTCGATAAACAGGATGTCGGTGCTGTAACGGCGGAACGACCATTCCCATATGTCGGTTTCCAAAGTGGTGCAATCGGCGCAATCCTCTTCGTAATAATAGATCAGATAATCGCCATTCCCAGGAACGATGGCATCGGCCGGATCCTGTTTCGTCTGAGAACTGAATGTGTCGTAGGACAGTTCCATGTTGCCATACGTGTCGAGGAATGTTCGAATCCGTTCTTCCCCGATGTAGCTTTCGCTGATGGTTTCACTGAGGATGACATGAACCACGGGTTCCTCATCGTACGCCCCGAAGTAGGAAGATTCGGTTTCAATGCTACTGGTATCCAGAAAGTAATACGGGAGGAGTTCAAACGCTTGGAAAAACGACAACAGTTCCTGTTTGATTCCTTGATCAGCATCATCGGTGCTGTCGTAATAGAACAGAATGTAACGTCCCTCCATGGTTTCCGCTTCGAAGTAGGTGGTTACCTGATGGTCGGTGAAGTCGTCATAATCCAGGTCACTCCCGCCGCAGGCGACCATCATCATGACCGACAACACTACCGTGATCGTCGTCAGAATCTTCATCGGACCAGGAAAATGAGCGGCTCTTTGACAAGTTCAAACTTGCCGCTCGAGACAGTCAAAACGGAGTTCGACAATAGATTTTGATACCTTCCAGCGGGAATATCGAGCGAGATTTCACCCTGTTCCGAACCAACGTTGAAGACACCGACAAGTGTTTCTTTGCCGTACTTGTATGTTAAGCAGACGACTTCCTTTTCCTGCAGTATGATATCAAACGCACCGTACGTCAGATGGTCGTACTTGGCAATCTCGGCTAGCTTGCGAATCAATGGCGAGATGTCACGTCCACTCCAGTCGACCGGCTCCTTTTCAAACAGGCTGGGCTGATGGGTTGCGGAACGTTCTTCACCGGCATAGATCATCGTGGATCCTTTCAGAAAGAAGTTGAAGGCCGTCCAATTGTCGATCTTGTCGGGATCCTCATTCAGAACATGCGCAATGCGTATCAGATCATGATTCTCAAGGTTGCGCAGTTTGATGTAGTTTTGGGGATAGATTTCCTCTTGACGCAACAACTCCCGCAAATACGTGTTCAGTGGAATCTTGTTAGCCAGGTATGCTTCAAAATACGGGTGCACGTCATAGTCGTAAGCCATGTCAAACACCTGATAAATCTCCGATTCACTGAGAATCGAAAAGCCGCGATTGCGCATGTGACGCAGATATCCGCCGTGAATCGACTCACTGAGGAGAACAACGTCGGGATTGAGCGCACGCATCTTCCGGTTGGCGTATTCCAAAAATGCCAGTGGCAAAAAACTGGTGACATCAAACCGGAAGCCATCGACTCCGAGTTTCATCCAATTCAAGAGCGTATCAACAAGCTCGTCCCAAAGCGGTTGTCCGGCCGCGTAATCGAGATCCTGGACATCCGACCAGTGGGGCTCCTTGCTGAAGAGTTTGCCATCTTTCTGTAAGAAGTATTCCGGATGTTCCGCCAACAACTTCGAATCGTGCGAGGTGTGATTGTAGACAACGTCGATCATCACTTTCATGTCGTGCGCATGGATTGCGTCGACGGCATCACGGAAATCATCGATGGTGCCGTATTCGGGATTGATTGCGCGGTAATCCAAGATGCTGTATGGACAGCCAAGACTTCCTTTGCGCTTGATCTTGCCGATTGGATGAATCGGCATGAAATAGACGATATCGACACCAAGATCACGAATGCGATCAAGGTCCGTGATGAAATCCTGGATGGTGCCAGATGGCGTATGGCTACGCAGATAGACCTGATACAGGAACAGTTTCCGCCATTCGACCGGTGTGGTTGTACTCATGTTGTTCCCTCCAATCAATAAGCATTATACCACTTCTATTTGATTTACAAAAGACCCCACATGTAATATAATGACTTTAGTGAGGAAGTGATGTTATGCCGACAATCAAAGATGTCGCCAAACGGGCCAACGTCAGTGTGGCCACCGTATCGCGCGTCATCAACAACACAGGCTACGTCAATGTCGAAACGCGCAAACTGGTCGAAAACGCCATAAAGGAACTGGGTTACGTTCCCAATGAACTGGCGCGTTCGCTGTTTCGCAAGCGTTCCAACATCATCGGGCTCATCGTCCCTCACATCTCTACGTACTTCTTCGCCGAACTGATCGAAGCCATCGAAGACGCCGTGATGCACATCGGCTATAAATTAATGATCTTCAACTCGAAAGATGACATCGAACTGGAGAAAAAATATCTGAACGTTTTGAATCAGTACAACATCGACGGGTTGATTCTTACCGCGAACACGCGCAGTGCGAAATCCTATTTGAAGTTGGACATCCCCATACTCACCATCGATCACATCATCGATGACAACGTTCCTTCGATCATGAGCGACAATGTACAAGGCGGACAGCTAGCTGCCGAAAAGCTTGTTGCCAGCGGCTGCAAGCACATCATCCACTTCCGCGGTCCTAGTGATTTGATTACTGTCGTGGATCGCGCCAAGGGGTTCTATTCGGTCATCGATGTCACGGACGGTGTGGAAGCGTATAGTTTCGATCTCGATTTCAAAACGCCGGACATCGACGACATTGAAATGTTTCTTAAGAAACACCCGGATGTCGACGGCATCTTCTGCTCCAGTGACATCATTGCCTTCTATGTCATCAGTGCGTTATCGAAGCTCGGTTACAAAATCCCGGATGACGTACAGGTCATCGGCTTTGACAACATCGAACTGGCCGGTGTCCTCGTTCCCAAACTGACAACCATCCGGCAACCAATCGATTTGATTGGGAAGGTCGCTACCGAACAACTACAGCTTCTCATTCAGAAGAAAGAGCTCGAATCCCTCCATCAATCACTCCCAGTGGAATTAATCGAACGTGAAACAACCAAAAAGGCCTGATGATCAGGCCTTTTCTTTTTGTCGTTGAAGCGTCATGTAACAAGTCAACAATTTTGAATGAGGACAATACCCGGCATGAATCGGAACAAATCCGCACTTTTCATACACTCGAATCGCTCGTTCGTTGGCAACTTCGGGATCGATGCATGCGAAGGAAACCTTCGGGTCATCAAAAACATGTTCTTCCAAGAACAGTTCAATCAATCGCGACCCAAATCCTTTATTCAGAAATTCTTTCTCACCGATGAACAAATCGATACCTTTTGCGGGGACATTGACACGAAACGGATTGCCTGTTTCAAGAAAATACGTTTGAATAAGACCAATATCTTGATTGTTTACCATCATAATATACAACTCGATTATGCCTTCTTTTAGACGTTTCTCGTATTTTTTTCGGATTTCATCGTCCGTACTGTTTCGAACCGAGAACCAATACTCTGATACGTGGTGCTGCTGAAGCCAGTGTAGAACGGTTGAAATGTCAGATTGTTGCATTGCTCGGAATGAAATCATCAGCGATTATCTCCAAACATCATCCGATAAAGTTTCATGATTCGTCCCCGGCGTTGACGAAGAATAGAATTGGTAATGGAAAACACGTTTTTTTCCAGTAAATAATTCTTAATTTGCGATAAAAAAGCATCAATCAAAATGAACGAATCAATGATGTTTGGAGTAGTTGACCGATTTTGCTTGTAGATATCAAAGAAGTAGTTTTTCATTTTAGTTTCCAAATCATCAATCTGTTTTCGCAATGAATCCGTCAGATACGGATAGTCATTGTATGCCCTAGCCAACATGTTCTCATGTTGAACTAGAACATCCAACAACAAACGAACGAACTCATCCATTGAAGAAGTTGCTTTACATCGCTCATCTAAGTCATTTTCCAGATGATTAATATTGCTCTCAAGTATCGAGATCAAAAGATTCTCTTTGGAATCAAAATGCAAAAAAATCGATCCTTGTGATACATCTGAAACTTTGGCAATATCCTTTGTTGAGACCTTCACAAAGCCATTCTCTAACAACAGATCTGTGGTACTTTCAAGAATTTTCTTCCTTGTTTCAAGTTTTGATTCTTCACGTCTATTCAAATGACCACCCACTCACTGACTATATACTCATTATAAACGGCATTTTTCCACATGTCAAATGTAAATTCGAATTGTGTTGGTTTCAATTTGATAAGTACTTTTCCACAAAAACGTCGGTTGGCTTCATCGCTGTGGATATCTTTGTGGATAATGTTGTTCGAGATTGCAACAATGCGTAGTTTGTAATTCAATACAAAAAATAAAACCAGCCAAATTTGACTGGTTTCATTCTGAGATCTTTTTCTTGTAGCTCAAGTACACAGCAAATATTCGCAAGGAAGCTAACAAATGTAATACAAGGAAGATCACTACAATTATTCTAAGGAAGAAGTAAAAATTGGGATATGCCAACCTATTGGATTCCATGTTTGGGAAGACAAAAATCACTTGGTAATACAGCGGGAACCCAACCAACGCAAGAAATCCGATAATGCGCTTAAACATTGCGCTTTTGGAGATGTTATCGTTGTATATTTCATTGGTATTTGTTGAATCTTTTGGCTTACGAAAGTAATACCATCCGCCAAATCGCTTGATAAAGGTCCAATCTTCAAACAGCTCGAGATACTCCGCTTCGTTTGCTTTTGACAAAATTTGGAAATCAAACTGATAGACGAGATCTTGCGGTTCTTGTTTTGAGAAGGTGTAAGTGAACAGTTTTATATCTTCGAGTACATATCCTTGCTTTGCCAGATCTTCAAGCCATTGTTTTTCTTTGTCGGCTTGCCAGGCAAAAAACACTTTTCGTTTTGTAATCATTTCATATCATATCCTTTAGCATGACGAATCATGTTCTCTAAACGAACAATTTCGTAATTTAACAACTTGGTACCACTGTCGGTGATGACATATTCTTTTTTCTTTTTGTTCGCCTTGTCGAAGCTATACAATTCAATACACTCATACTTCTGTAGATTCTGTAATGCACCATACAAAGTTCCTGCTGCTAAATGCAGCCTGCCATTGGTCATCTCTTCAACAGCTTTGATGATGCCGTAACCATGCATTGGCTTTCGCAGCGATAGCAGGATATAAAACGAAGCTTCTGTTAAAGGCGAGAGTCGTTCTATGATCTTGTCCATAAACATCTCCTCCAATCTATATATCGTCTTACGTTATATCGTACATCTATATATTACTTCAATTCCGAAGATTTGTCAAACAAAAAATCGCCATGATGGCGATTTTCTAGAATAATTCATCCAGCAACAGATAATAACGCAGTCGCTCATAGTCTGGTTCTAGCCCCAGTTCAGCGAAGAACTCTCGTTCCAACGTTTGCGTGTCCGAGCAATTCAAATTGTATTGAAGACTGCGTAGACAGAGTGCAATATCTTGCCATTTATCTGCAATTCCGCTGCGACCCAAATCTACAAAACCGGTCACATTCTCTCCTTCAAAAAACACATTGGGAAGACAATAATCACCGTGCGAGAACACCCATTCCTCTTGTTCTGGGCGGTGATCTGAAAGCCATTTGTAGAGCGTTTCCGGATCCTGGGCACCAATCTCAGACAACCATGGAGCATCCCAATCGTCGTTGTCCAAGCGATTTTGATCTATCCGCTCTTTTGCTTGTCGCAGCTTGTTCGATACGTCGTTTCGCACAGGACAATCCGTGATGTCAATGTGCCACATCTGATGCATTCCCTTGACTAGCAGACGAATCAATTGTTCCCGCTCTTGAAGCTGTATCGGGGCACATGCCATATGACCGTTCAAGCGGGATGTCAATAGGTAGTTCATGCCATCCTGAGCAATACTTGCAAGTATTTGCGGAACGGGAAGTTTCCCTTGTAGCCAGGCCATCATGCGATGTTCATTGACGGATTCTTCACATAATGGTTCAATCTTCAGGACCATGTCTTCCATTAGATAGACATGCGAATCCGTCATGCCGATGGTTTCTTCCGACCAAAGGCGATTGTCGATGATGATACGAACTGCTTCGGGTAGGTTATCGCGGTTCATTTGGCCGTAAGCACCGTCACCGATTCAATGTGTGACGTATGGGGGAACATGTCGAACGGAGCGACCGAACGAATCGTATACTTGCGGCCGAGTGATTTGAGATTCTTGGCCAGGGTACTGGGATTGCATGAAACGTAAACCAGTTTTTTCACCGGTCGTCTGGTCAGGATGTCGATGGTCTTCGCATCCAGTCCGCTGCGAGGCGGATCGATGATGATGACATCGGGTTTAACCCCTTTGTCATACAACGCGGGAAGTGCCTGATTGATGTCACCCTCGACAAAATCCACATGATTGAAATTGTTTTTCTTCTTATTATGCAACGCGCTATAGATGGACTCCGGCGAACTGTCGATACCGATGACTCGTTTGGCGAACGGCGCCAAATAAAGCGCAATGGCACCTGCGCCACTGTAGGCATCAATGATCGTCTGATCATGGCGGAAGTCCAGCTGTCCCTTGACGTACTGATACAGTTTGATTGCCTGTGCGGGATTGAGTTGGTAGAACGCCTTTGGCTTCAGATCGTAGCGGATGTCTGAAATGCCTTCTTGAATGGTGTTCTTACCCGCCAGGATCTCGACTTCCTCGCCAAAGATTTCAATGTTCTTGACGTCGTGATTTTTGGATATCCCGACGCTCTCGACGTGTGGTAACTGGATGATTTCCTTGGCGACATCATGAAGGGCATGGTTGAAAATCGTGATCACCAGGGTCACCTGGATTTCTCCCGTATGATGCGATTCGCGGGTGACGATGTAGCGCAACAGACCATGCATGGTTTTGGGATCGAAGGCGTAGATCTCGTGCTTGTCGCAAATCTCCATCACCTTCTGGTTGACGACGTTGACGTGCTCGCTTTGCACCGGACAATCCTGAATCGGAACCAAATTGTTGGAGTTCGCTTCATACAGTCCCGTGGTAATCCCATGCTTGGTGTTCTTGACTGGCATCTGGGCCTTGTGGCGATAATGTGTTGGATTGGTCATGCCAACCATATCACGGAACTCAATCGACTTGAGATTGACATTCGCATAGCGTTCCAACGTCTGCTTCATCATGTCTTCCTTGAGCGCAAGTTGTTCGTCGTAAGCGATGTGCTGGATCTGACATCCACCGCACGTCCCGAAATGACGACAGAACGGTTTGACTCGTTTGGCCGCCTTGACATTGAACTTAACGATTTCCCCGCTCGCGTAGTTACGCGAAACGTCGGTGATCTTGACAATGACTTCTTCCGGTGGAAATGCGCCCGGAACAAACACGGCTTTCCGTTTGTAGAAGCCGATGCCTTCCCCATTGATGCCAAGTCGTTTGATGGTCAGCAGAATCGTCTGATCTATTTGTAACAGTTCGTCCATGTGGACACCAACTTTCTTATGTACAACAAGTACTATACAACATTCAGTCGACGAATGCAACGCCGAATGCGGTTCCCAGTGAAATCACCGCGGTATGTGGTTCTTTCTGGAAGAGCAGCGCCATGGCGGAGGTGTCATGAAACAGAGACACCCGAATCTCTTGGCCCAGTCGTTTCGATAATCTTACTGATAGGTGGTCGCGGTAGTTCGGAGCAAGCAACGCCAGTTTGCCATATCCCCCACGTGCTGCATAAATGGCCCCATCGGACACGTAATTGGCGATGCTGATGAATACCTCTGATCCGTGGAACCCGCTTTCTTCCGCGGTTTCTTCAATGACATCGACCATGAAGTTGTCCAGCATCCGGGCTGTTGCCTGCAGTTCTGCGGCATTGTCAGTCTTGTAGAACAAATGCCGACTCATCAAGGGGTCCATGGTAACGTCAAGGATGACTTTCCCATTTTGCTTGACATGTCGCGCCCGCTTGATGTTGGTCTGCCCGAAGTCAAACAAGAGACAATCCCCATCATCGATTAACGTCGCCATGCCGCGAGTACCGAGATTCTGCGAACCCTCGATGAAACTGACGGTCACATCCCTAATGTCACGTTCTTGAAAACAAGACTGAATCCGCTCCAAAAAAATCCCTGTCAGCCGTGGCGACGTCAGTCCGCCAACCAGATAAACCTGATGAATGCTGCGCCAGTAGGCCCAATGACGTTCGTCCCAGTTGGCCCGATTGGCCCGGGACCGTTCTGATGGATCAAACAACGTTGCCAAGACACGCGCCAGCTGATCTCCAAAATGTTCGGCAATCGCCACGGCACGGTCTCGAACGGATGGTATGTCGCTTGTCAGCAACGCCTGAAACATCGACAACAGCGAATCCGATTCCCCGACATCGGTGATGCCAAGTTGATCTTTTTGCGCAAGCAACGCTTGCATCATCAGCGTCGGTCGAAACAAGTCGTAGGCCTTGGTGTCATCCACATACACACTGTTGATGGAAGCCACGGGTGCCATTTCACCGTTGATTTTGAATGGGTTGTTCATCATTCGCCGATGATTTTGACAAGCACGCGCTTGCGGCGTTTGCCATCAAACTCGCCATAGAAGATTTGTTCCCAAGGACCAAAATCCAACTGTCCATCGGTGACTGCAACGACCACCTCACGCCCCATGATGGTGCGCTTGATGTGAGCGTCCGCATTGTCTTCAAACCCGTTGTGATCATACTGATCGTAAGGTTTTTCCGGAGCGAGTTTCTCTAAGAAGCGCTCAAAGTCGTTGTGCAGTCCACGCTCGTCGTCATTAATGAAGACACTTGCGGTGATGTGCATCGCATTAACGAGCACCAGTCCTTCCTTGACACCGCTCTCGTTCAGACAGCGGTTCACCTCCGGTGTGATATTGATGAACTCACGACGCCTGGTGGTGTTGAACCAGAGCTCTTTCTTGTAGGATCTCACAAAATCACCTCCGCATTCATTATATCATATGAAAATCGCTTTAAATAGAAGAAAAACAGGATTGCATCAACCCTGTTTCTTTTTGCGGATTTTGGTTACGACCTCGATGTGAGAGGTCTGCGGGAACATGTCGAACGGCGTTGCCTCCAACACTTCGTATCCTTGGGACTGCAGGAAGTTGAGATCACGAGCGAGCGTCGACACGTTGCAGGATATGTAGACGATTTTGGGTATGTCCATCGCGACCACCGTCTCCAGGAAGGAGCGATCGCAGCCTTTGCGTGGGGGATCGACAAACAATACGTCAACGTCGTAGTTACGCCATTGTTGGATGACGTCTTCGGCTTTCCCAGCGACAAATTTAGCGTTCTTGATGTTGTTGAAGGCGGCATTTTCGGCAGCGTCGGCGATGGCGCTCTTGACAACATCGACACCGAGCACCACACGGGCGTACTTGGCGGCCGACAGACCAATCGTACCAATGCCGCAGTATGCGTCGATGATGACTTCATTGTTGGTCAGATCGGCATATTCCAAGGCTTTCTTGTACATTTCTTCGGTTTGTGCCGGATTCACCTGATAGAACGAGCGATGTGAGATCTTGAACTGAACACCATTGATCTCGTCACGAATGAAGTCCTCACCGAAGAGAACCTTGCTTTTCTTGCCCAGAATCACGTTGGTGTTGTCAGGATTGAAGTTGTGAACGACCGATACCACGCGGTTGTAGCGTGACGTCAGCTTTTTGACAATGATTTCCTTTTTGGGCAGCTTCGGCGTGAGCGTCACGATCGTGACTGAGATGTCGTCGAACTTATGGGAGTTACGGATGATCAGATGGCGGATGACACCGACACCAATCGTTTCATTGTAGGCGGGAATGTTGAGTTCCTCAAACACGTTCTTCATGAACTTGACGATGTCCGACGTGACCTTCGGCATGATGTAACAACGCTTCATGTCGATGATGTCATGACTGCGTTTGCGGTAGAGCCCGGCAATCATCTTTCCGTTCTCTTCGCCGAAGGGGATGACGGCCTTGTTCCGATAATAATAGGGATTCAACATGCCGACAGCGTCCTTGACGCTGGTTTCAATCTTACCGAGTTTACGCAACGTCTGTTTCGTGCGATACTTCTTGAAGTTGAGCTGCATCTGATAGTCCATGTGCATCAGGTTGCACCCGCCGCACTCTGAAAAATGATCGCATATCGGCTCCTTCCGGTAAGGTGATTTGTCCTTGATCTCAATCAGGCGGCCGAACGCGAAGCTCGAGTTCACCTTGACGATCTTGATCTCCGCCGTTTCGCCTTTGAGGGCGTTGGCGACAAACACCGGGAAGCCGTCGATCTTGCAAACACCCATGCCGTCGTGGGTCATGTCTATGAACTCAACGGCGTAGTATTCGTTTTTCTCGACCATCGTGCGCACCTCTCGTGTTGTAACTAAGTATCAAACATAGTACTATTACCATTATACCACAAAAGATTGCGTTTTTGGGAACAAGAAAAAAGGTCCTCGCGGACCTTTTCGAAAGAGATTTGCTATTCGATTACGATTTCGACGGTGTCGCCGTCGGCGGATTCGACATCAACGATTTTGCCCAGCACGCCGCTGTCGATCATGTCGAGGATCGCTTCCAAGTCGAGATCGAGATTTTCGATCTGATCGACTTTCATGAAGCCTTTGCCCTGACGCAGTGCGACTTTGGCGAATTCGAGCGGGATCTGTACGTTCACTTTGTCACCATCGGCGGAGAGAACTTTGATTTTGAACATCTTGAACGCTTCGCGTTTCGGCTTGATGACAGCCTTCTCGTCGTTCTTGTCCAATGCTTTCAGCAGGTCCGCGCCTTCCGCGGCGGTGATGGTTTTGTTTTCGATCATTTCCAGGATTCTCAGTTTGTCGTCCATTGATTTCATTCCTCTCTATTTGGATTGGTTCGTTACTTTAAATGGCGTTTGCTGCGACTGTCTTGTTCGAGTATGGACTTGTCGCGTTGTTCTTTGGTTTCGTAAAGGTCCGAGTAGTAGTACGTATTGTACATGCACATGGTCGATTCCTCCTATTTCAATAGTTTGGCAGCCTCGGCGGCGGTGATTTCGCCTTTCTCGAGTTTCTTGAAGACCTCGTCCTTGGCTTCTTTTTCTTCTTCGTCGACGGCGTATCCGAGACTACGGATGACGTCATCCAGATTCTTCTTGACGGTGGGATAGGATATGCCGAGTTCCTTTTCCACCTGTTTGATGTTGCCGCGATTCTTTATGAACACTTCAATGAAGTACAGATCTTCTTTGGACAGATAGTTGAATTTCGATAACTGGAAACTTCCCGAGAGTTCCGTTCCACAGTGTGAGCAGGTAAGTTTGGTGACTTTCAGATCGCTGTTGCAGATGGGGCATTCGCCGATTACATGATTCATTCGTTTTCCTCCTAGTGAATTGCGATGTCGACTTGAGCGTCGTCGGTATCAACTTGAATTTTCGTGTTGCGGGAATACTTGAGCATGTTGCGGATCATGGTGAAATCGATGTCATCTTCCTTGACGAACCGTTCTGCGAAGCGCAGTCCGATGCGGGCGAAGATCATCGGGATCGGAATCGCGAAGAGGATTCTCAGGAAGGTGTTGACACCTTTGCCCTCCTCGGGAACCTTGACGCTCATCTTGATGTAATGCGCCCGTTTGCCCGCTTTCGCAAGCTTAGGTTCCACTTCCGGGTAGAGAACGTTCAAGGCTTCTTGTGCCGTGAGTTCCCCACTTTCAATTTGTTCAAGTACTTTTTTACTTTTCATAACGTTTCACAACCCGTCATTGATATTTTTGATTTCGATGTTGATTTTCTTAATTACACCCTAATGATACATCACGGATTTCGATATGTCAATAGATATCCTTAAATTTTTTAAACTTTTTATTAAAAATATCAATATCCTCATTAATTTTATTGAGAATATTGATATTTTGATCCTAGTATTTGATTTTTTCGTAGAGTTCGTAACACAAGTCGGAGTAAAATACGCGGTATCCTTTCTTGACAATGAACTCGGTAACCGCCACGGCATCCTCAATGCGTCCATCCTTATAATACGCGTACGCGAGATAGTATTCCAGTTCGACGATGTGCACACGCCGGTGCTGTGCGGGAATGGTTTCGACGAGTATGGCAATCGCCTCTTCGTAGCGTTCCTGTAACAACAAGGTCAGAATCCGCAGATAATCCTTGGTTATTTCGTAGTGTTCCTTCGGATCTTCCGCGAGCGCCAGTTCGTCCAACATCGCCTTCAAGGTCGCCTGGTCGCCGGCTTCGTAAGCGAGTTTGGCCTTCGTACGAAGATAAATCGGTTCGTACTTCTCCTTCTTGGCGATCTCGTCAAAGTGTACATCCTGAAACAGAATGCGTGCTTCGTCGATCTGCCCCTTGTAGATGAGGCCGTAGGCCCGGCTCAGTCGGTATACGTTCTGGTTGTCGGTTTCCCTGTGCAGCTTTTCCAACGTGTCGAGATAGCGCTGGGCGTCACAACCGACTTCCAAGTAGATTTCTTTGTTACGCGACTTCCCTTGGTTGAAAATGATGAATGCGACAAACACGACTGCCGCGAGGATCGCAAACAGATAAGACAGTCCATACTCCGCAAACAAATAATACAACAAAACAATGACGAACAACTGGATGAAGAACTTGACTAGATTCTTCGTCATGATGTGACCTTCCGGATGGCTCGTATGCGATCGGCCGTGGGCGGATGCGAATAGCGCAGTTTCACATAGAGCGGATGGGGCGTCAGATTGGCGAAATTCTCTCTGGTGAGAACCTTGAGTGCGGTTTCAATGTGGAGCGGTCCATAGTGTGTCGCTGCATAACGATCCGCTTGATACTCGTGCCGACGTGACAGTGTCGATGTGACAAGTCCGATGAGAATCTCAAGCGGTTCAATCAATACGATGAAGAGAATGATCGAGAAACCGAAATTCGCCGCATCGAATCCGAATGCCGTCGAGAACGCGGCGTTACGCAGGACCAGACCGAACACACCGATGTATACCAACAACATCAGAGCCGTCTGTGCCAGATTGAACCAGATGTGCTTGTGCTTGTTGTGACCTATTTCATGAGCCAATACGGCTACGATTTCATCCGTTGACATTTTCTCGATGAGCGTGTCAAACAGGACGATCTTCTTCAGTTTTCCAAACCCGCTGAAGAAGGCATTGAGTTTCGTGGAACGACGCGATGCATCCATGACGCTGATGTTGGCGACTTCATAACCGACCTTGTTGGCGAAAGTGTGAATCGCCTCTTTCAGCTCGCCGTCTTCGAGTGGTGTCAACTTGTTGAACAGCGGAACGATGACCCGCACGTAGATGAGGTTGACAATCAGGAAAATGACAACGAGCGCCAACCATGTATACAAGAAGAACATGTCCCCGGCGTTGTCGTTGATGACATAGATCAGATACACCAGACCCCCGCCGAACACGATTGTCAGCACGAAACCCTTGATTTTGTCCAGAACAAACGTCTTCTTGGTCGCCTTGTTGAACCCGTACTTCTCTTCAATCACGAACGTCCGATAATACGACACGAAGATACCGATGACAAAGGACACCAGGTAATACAGTAGCAGGAAAAACAGAACCTGTAGCGCCGCATTGTTTGCAAACAACGATACCGCGATGTCATTGAACCAAACGAACACAGACAAACTCAGGAACAGGACAAAGAGAACGACACGAATGGTTCGAACGATCATTTGAATGCGGAAATTCTCCATGTTGTATGCATGCCACTTCTGATACTCCTTGGCATCATAAACATCCTTCACTTCATCGGGAATCGGATGATTGCGATACCGATAATTGAGTAGCGACATCCACGTTTCAAACAGGAAACTGAGGATGACGAACGCATAGACAACGATTAATACGGTGGTTTCCATGATATCACTCCTAACAGGCCAATTGTAACACAACTGAGCGCAAATGGGAACAAAAAAGCACAAATGTGACAACCTTGTCACTTTTTTCTTGACTTTGCTCAGAAAGGGGTGTATCCTAAAAGTGACAAGGTTGTCACATGGAGGTGGTACATCAATGCCAAAAGACACATTCTTCAATCTTGATCCCGACAAGCAACAACGCGTGATCGACGCGGCAATCCGCGAATTCGAATCACACACGTACGAAGAGGCCAAATTGTCGCGCATCATCAAGGATGCCGACATTGCCCGTGGCAGTTTCTATCAATACTTTGAAGACAAACTCGATTTGTACCGACATCTGTTCGACCGCATCGCTCAGGACAAACTGGCGTATCTCGGGAACGATCTCAACAATCCCGACGAAATCAGTTTCATTGAACTGTTCCGACGTCTCTACAAACGGGGAGTACTGTTTGCCAACGAACACCCCGAATACATCCGCATCACCAGAAATCTGATGCTGAATCGAGGGACGACGGTCTTCAAGGAGATTCTTGGCGAAAACTACGATCTCGGTCGTCAATACTACAAACAGTACATTGAAATTGACAAGCAACACGGCCGCATCCGCGAAGACGTCGACAGCGACATCCTCGCCGACTTCATCCTCGACACGACGACGACCATCGCGTTCAATGAACTGACACACGATGATTCGCTCGACCTGGACAAGATGTTCAACCGAATGGAACAAATGCTCAACATACTGCAGAAAGGTATCCAATAGGTGCACAACATGTTTAAAGTAGAAGATTTGCGATACAAATACCCGAAAAACCCATCCGATGTCATCAACGGCATCAGCTTCGAAATTGCCAAAGGTGAAATCTTCGGTTTCCTCGGCCCCAGCGGGGCCGGAAAAAGCACCACCCAGAAAATCATGATCAAGATTCTCGAAGACTTCCGCGGCACCATCAGTTACAACGGCAAGGACATTCGCGAATATGGGGATGACTTCTATGAAGACATTGGCGTCAGCTTTGAAATGCCGATCCACTTCTCCAAAATGACGGCAATGGAAAACATCGAGTTCTTCTTGAAACTCTACAAACGAAATGCCGATGTCGAAAAACTGATGCGCCGAGTCGGTCTTTGGGAACACAAGGACATGATGGTCGGCGAGTTCAGCAAAGGTATGAAAATCCGCCTCAACATCGTCCGTGCGCTCTTGAACGAACCGCATATGCTGTTTCTGGACGAACCCACCAACGGCCTCGATCCGACCAACGCCCAGATCCTCAAGGACATGATCCGCGAATTCCGGGAAGCCGGCGGTACCGTCTTCATCACGTCGCACATCATGGCCGACATCGATCAACTGTGCGACCGTGTCGCATTCATCGTGGAAGGCGAAATCAAGGAGGTCGACTCACCGCGCAATCTGAAAATCAAGTACGGCAAGCGCACGATGACCCTTGAATACAAAGAAAACGGCGAAACCGTGCGGGAAGAATTCCCGATGGACGGCATCGGCCAGAACGAAACCTTCCTCAACCTGCTTCAAACCAAAGAAATCGAAACCCTGCACAGCGGAGAAACGACCCTGGAAGACATCTTCATCCGCGTGACGGGGGTGCAGCTGCGCGATGAACAGTAAGCGGCTCTGGATTCTCATCGTCGGCGAGTTGAGTCGTCTCAACAAGTACGGCGTCTTCTCCATCAGCATTCTGGTCGCCTTCATCTGGGGTGTCGTCCTGTTTCTCATCAGCGATTCGGTATTGGGAACCTTCTTGCCGTTCGTGTTGTTCATCGACGCAACAATGATGAGCGTCATGTACATCGGTGCGGAGATGCATTTTGAAAAAACCGAATCCACCATCAGCACAATGCTAGTGACACCCGTCAGCAACGCGGAGATGGTGCTCAGCAAAGTGCTTGGCAACACGATTCACAACTTGATTTCTTCGCTGCTGATCGTCGCTGCATTCTATATCGCGGGTCAGCTCGATTTCATCAACGAACTGGGCTTCAGCCTCATTCTCGTGATTCTCGGCATCGTTCTATCGACCGCGACGTTCACGATACTGGGCTTGGTCCTGAGTTATTATCACAAGGATTTCACCGACCTGCTCGTCAGCATGTTCGTCATCATTTTCGTACTGATGATCCCCGCCGTATTATTGATGTTCGGTGTCATCAAGGGCGACTTCTGGGAGACGTTCATGCTTGTCAATCCGATGCAGGCGGTGCTTGAGGTCATTCAGGGCGGATTCTACAATGCCGCTGGTGAACTGGATCTCGACTATCGTTATTTCCTGAGTTTGGGATACATCCTCGTCGGCGGCATCGTGCTGTACTTCTTCTGGGCAATTCCTAAATTCCAAGACTATGCCGTAAGGCAGAGTGGGGTGTAAATCAATGATTGGAACCATCATCAAAGCCGAATTTCGCAACATGACAAGGGACAAGATGTATATCTTCTTCGCCCTCTATCCGTTCCTCTTCGGCGCACTGGGCTACTTCCTGGTAAACTGGATCGACAACGAATTCCCCAACAGCATCTGGGACTCCGTCGTCGCGATGATGATAATCATCATGACAGGCTTCGTGTTCGGGGCGCTGATTGCCTTCACGTTGCTCGACGACAAGGACGACAAGGTCCTGATGAGTCTCAAGATCACGCCGATCAATGTGAAATACTACGTCTATGTCAAGATGATCGCCGGTATGGTGTTCGCGCTCATCGCAACGCTGGTTGTGATCTATGCGACAGACTTCCTGCCGAACTCCAACTTCCTGGTCATCCTCGCCGTCGCCATACTTGGTTCGATTCAAGTGCCGAGCGTCACGCTGATCGTCAACTCGTTCAGCGACAACAAGGTCGAAGGGTTCGTCATCATGAAACTCTCCGGAATGGTGTTGCTGTTCCCGCTGATCGGTTTCCTCGTCACCGGTTGGGTTCAATACCTGCTCGGTGTCGCGCCCGGTTACTGGGCGGGACGCATCGTTGAACTGGAACTGCTGCCGACCGAAGAAGGCAGCGCAATCGTGGTTTTTTTAGCCGGTGTCGCATACAACATTCTCGCGACCTGGCTGTTGATGAAACTCTATAGCAAACGATCAAACATTTAGGAGGACAACATGCCAACATTAGGACTCATCTTCATCATTTACGGACTGTTCTGCATTCTCATCGGCATCATGAAACTGCCCATCATCTGGCGCATGAAGAAGTTCCAGGTCATGGCCAAGATGTTCAAGGGCGATCGCAACCTTCAGATCTTCGTCATTGTCTGGGGACTTGCATTCCTCATCGCCGGCATCATCATCCGGTAGCAAAAAAGAACTCCCATCGCATGGGAGTTCTTTTTCATTCAAACCAATAATACAGTTCCAGATCCGTCAAATCAACGTTCAAGGCGTCGAGTTCACTATCGGAAAGAAAGATGTAATCAGACGTGAATTCCACTTCGTAGAACTCATAATCGTCCGCTTTGACGGTGATGTAGAAATCAAATCCGGCGCCACAGACCTCGCGGTCGTCACCAGTCCGATCCGGTGCAACACCGTCCGGCAACTCCAGCCAGAACTCCGCATATCCTAGATCGAAATCCTCATCGGTTCCGTTGGTGATCCAGACATCGACGACGATGACGGCCCCATCGTAGCGGATGTTGTCAAACTGGACATCGATGACATCCGGTGCGATGATCACGTCATCATCACAGGCGCTTAATGTTGCCACGGCGGCAATCGCCGCGATTAACAAGATCAGTCGTTTCATGGAGACCTCCTAGAGTGTCGCCTTCAGCTCGATGATGATGTCGCGCAGTTCGGCGGCACGTTCGAAATCCAGCTTGCGGGCGGCGCTTTTCATTTGTTGTTCGAGTTCGGTGATGGCGTCCAGTTTCTCTTTCTTGGACAAGGCATGAATCGGCTTCGCTTCTTCCGTCAGTTCCAATTTGACGCTGATCGGTGCGGCGATTTGTTTGACAATCGTCTTGGGTTCAATGCCGTTGGCTTCGTTGTATTCTTGTTGGATGGTGCGGCGGCGCGCCGTTTCATCGATCGCATACTGCATCGAATCGGTGATTTTGTCCGCGTACATGATGACCTTGCCGTCGCTGTTGCGGGCGGCTCGGCCGATGGTTTGAACCAGACTGCGTTCACTGCGCAGGAAGCCCTGCTTGTCGGCATCGAGGATGCAGATCAGCGAAACTTCGGGAAGGTCGAGACCTTCGCGAAGAAGGTTGATGCCGACCAGCACATCGTAGGTTCCCATCCGCAGCTCACGGATGATGTCGATGCGTTCGAGCGATTGAATCTCGCTGTGCAAATAGGCAACTTTCAGTCCCAGTTCCTTGAGATACGTGGTGAGATCTTCACTCATCTTGATCGTCAACGTGGTGATCAAGGTCCGCTGTCTGGCCTCGATGCGTTTCAACAGCTCGGCGACGATGTCATCGATCTGTCCTTCCTTGGGACGTACTTCGACTACGGGATCCAACAATCCGGTCGGACGAATGATTTGTTCGACGAGATACGGGGTGCGAGCAAGTTCATAGTCGCCAGGGGTGGCGCTCAAGTATATGACCTGATCAATCTTCTCATTGAACTCTTCAAAGTTCAGTGGTCGGTTGTCGAGCGCGCTCGGAAGACGGAATCCGTATTCGACGAGCGTCATTTTGCGCGACCGATCGCCATTGTACATGCCGCGCACTTGCGGCAGGGTCACGTGAGATTCGTCGACGACGAGCAACCAGTCATCGCCGAAGAAGTCCATCAGCGTGTAGGGGGTTTCCCCTTCCTCACGAAGCGACAGATGACGTGAATAGTTCTCCACGCCGGAACAACTGCCGATTTCCTTCAACATTTCGATGTCATAGTTGGTGCGCTGACTGATTCGTTCCGCCTCGAGATATTTGTCTTCGCGCTTGAAATACTCCAGACGCTCCGCCAGTTCGGCCTCGATGCGTCGGATGCCTTCTTCAATCTTTTCCTTATTGGTGACGAACTGCGTCGCCGGAAACAGCGAAATGACACTGTATTCGTTCATCACTTCGCCGGTTAGTATGTCAAACTCGCGAATCCGTTCGATTTCGTCATCAAACAGCTCGACCCGAATCCCGATCGTCTTGCTGTAGGTCGGGAGAATCTCGACGACGTCGCCCTTGACACGGAAGGTTCCGCGGTTGAAGTCGTAATCGTTGCGTTCGAACAGCATGTCGACCAGCCGGGTAAGCAGATGATCGCGGCCGATTTCATCACCGACACGCAGCGTCAGCATCGAGTCCTTGTAGTCGTCGGGATCACCGATTCCGTAGATGCAGGAAACGGACGCGACCACGATGACGTCGTCGCGTTCCAGGAGGGAAGCGGTGGCGCTGTGGCGCATCTCGTCGATTTCATCGTTGGTCTGCGCATCCTTCTCAATGTATAAATCACGAGCCGGTACATAGGCTTCCGGCTGATAGTAGTCATAATAGGATATGAAATACTCCACGCGGTTGTGTGGAAACAGTTGTTTGAGTTCACTGTAGAGTTGGCCCGCCAGTGTCTTGTTGTGGGCGAGAACGAGGGTTTTCTTGCCAACCTTCTGAATCACGTTGCTGATTGTAAAGGTCTTGCCGGTTCCCGTCGCCCCGAGCAATATCTGCTCCTTGACGCCTTGTTCGAGGTTTTCGGCGAGGTATTCGATGGCCTTGACCTGATCGCCCATCGGCTGATAGTCGGCCACCAACTGGAATTTTGCCATATGCAATCACCACCATACATTATTGTATCACACAATGCTGCTTTTCCGTGAAATATGTTAGAATGAAAAGGGGTGATTCCGGATGACGATCGTACTCGTCAGCATCGACGCCAAATACATTCATACCAACAACGCCGTGCGCCTGTTGAAGGCAAACAGCTCCTTTCCGATCGACATCCTCGAATACACCATCAAGGACGATCCCACGCAGATGGTCCAAGACATCCGTGACAAACTCCCGGACGTCATCGGATTCAGCGTCTACATCTGGAATGTCGAACAAATCAAAGTCGTCCTGACTCAACTGTCAGACCTCGATGCGACAATCATACTTGGTGGTCCTGAAGTCAGTTACGACCCCGAATACTTCCTGTCGTTCGAAGCTGTCGATGCGATCGTGCGCGGGGAAGGAGAAATCACTTTTCAGCGGTTGCTTGAGCGTCTTGTCAAGAAGGAACCCTATGCGGATCTCGATGGCATTGCCATTCGCGACGGATCACGCATTCTCGTCAACCCGATTGTCGAGATTCCCGATTTGAGCATGCTTCGTTCACCGCATCACTTCGATTCGGATCTCCAGCACCTTGCCCACCGCATCGCCTATGTGGAAAGTTCCCGGGGGTGTCCGTTTCGATGCAGTTACTGCTTGTCATCGTTGGAAGAACGGGTCCGCTTCTTTCCCGTCGAAACGGTGCAAACTGACATACTCCATCTCATGGACAACGGCGTTCGAACGATCAAGTTTCTCGATCGCACCTTCAATGCCAACCGCAACACGATGACCCTGCTTGACTTCATCATCCGCCACGACAACGGTGACACCGTGTTCCAGTTTGAAATCACCGGTGACATCCTTGATCCGGCGATCATTCAATACCTCAACACCCATGCCCGTCCGGGTCTGTTCCGCTTTGAAATCGGCATTCAATCCACCAACGAGACTACCAACGCCCTCGTCGATCGCAACCAAGACACGAAACGATTGTTCGAGCGCATCAAAGACATTCAGCGCGCCGGTGTCATCGATCTTCATCTCGATCTCATTGCCGGTTTGCCGATGGAAGACAAGGCGTCGTTCATCCGGACCTTCGATGAGGTGTTCCATCTCGGTGCCAAAGAGCTTCAACTGGGCTTTTTGAAGATGCTGCGGGGTACCAAAATTCGCCGAGAGGCCGACAAATATGCTTACGCATACGACGAGCAAGCCCCTTATGAAATTCGTTCCAACCACGTCCTGAGTGAAACGGACGTCGCGGAGATCAAGGCAGTGGAGACAATGCTGGAACTCTATCACAACAAGGGTCATTTCGGTCCGCGCCTGCACGCTCACATTCTTGCTCAGGAATCCCCCTACGCGTTCTTTCGGAATCTCGCAAAACACTATGACAAACACAACTATGGGACCCACCGCTATCAGTTGGAAGACCTGTACCAACGGCTCGAGGAAACCTTGTCGGACGATTTGACATTTCGCATACGGCAGGATTATTTGGAACACTTCCCCATCAAGCCAAAACGCTACTTCCCATCCACCGTCGATCGCCAAACAAGACAAACGATCCTCCAACGCATCAGTACCACCGAACACATTCCGCTTCATCAACTCTACAAACACAGTGTGTTGCTGGTCCATGGTGACGAGGCGTTCTGTGCGTATTATCAGCATGGAAGCTGTCGCTCGTATACAACAAAAGCGCCCTAGGGCGCTTTTTTAGTTGAATAGTTTGACGACCAGATCGTAGAATGCGTCAACGTAGTTGTCGAGATCGATCGGTTCCTGGTAATCCTGTGTCACATTGGCGAACCGGGTGATGCTGCCGGCAATCAATGCGGCGAACAGATGGCCGCGAATCTCGAGGTCTTCCGCCTTGAGGACACCTTGTTCGATGCCTTTCGCAAGAATTTGACGGAACAATTTCTCGTAGTGCTGATTGGTTTCCTGCATCCGTTCTACGAACTGCCCTTTGAGATGACTCGGTAGGTCGGCCCGCAGTTCCGGACCGATGAACTCGAATACAAAGCCGCTTTGCTGGGCCATGTCGAACATGAATCGAATCTCGTCTTTGAGCAGTTCTTCGAATTCTTTCGATTCTTCGTAGGTACGCATCAGAATGCTCTCGATGCCATCTTTGAACACCCGCAGCAATGCGTCGGACAAGATTTCCTCCTTGGTCCGGAAATACTCGTAGATGGTGCTCTTGGCGATGTCGACGTGCTGTGCGAGTTCACTGAGCGTGAAGTCCGACTGCACGCCCTTGTCCTTGAGAATCCCAATCAGGGCATCGAGGATTTCGTCGCGTCTAGACACGCGCCTCACCACCGTTGCCACGGATGAAGTAGCCGGCGATCAGCGGAATGAGCAACACTCCGGCGGTAGGCAGGATCCAGGTGAAGCCGAAATACAGATAAGCGCCGATGCCGCCGGCAATGGTGAAGAGGATGCCGGCTGACAACATGATCGGCTTGGCGTGACGAGTCAGAATCAAATACATGATCGGAACCACCAACAAGGTCAGAATCGTCGCATAGAACAGTCCGCCAATGGTGGTGACGGCCATCGGTTGGATGATCTCCGCCCCTTGCCCGACACCGATTGCCATCGTCGAGAGTGCCAAAATGGTCGTGCTGGCGGTCATGATGATCGGACGCAAGCGGGTCTTGCCGGCTTCGAGAAGCGCATCGAAAACTTCCAAGCCCTGCTCTCGCAGTTGGTTGGTGTAATCGACGAGGACGATGCCGTTGTTGACGACCACGCCGGTTAGAACCACGAAGCCGATTGCGGCGACGACACTGACGGTCATGCCGGCGAAGAACAAGATCAGGAATCCACCGGTGAAGGCCAGCGGCAGCGTGATCATGATGATGAACGGATACGTGAGATTCTGGAACTGGGCGGCCATGACCATGTAGATGAGGATGACGCCGAGAATCGTCGCGAGAATCATCGTTGACAGCGCCTCCATGATTTCTTCGTTTTCACCGAGCAGCTCCTGTTGATAGCCATCCGGTAGCTCAAAATCAGCGATCGCAGCTTCAATGTCACGAGCGACGAATGTGGAGTTGTAATCTTCATCGAACTCCGCACTAACCGTGACAGAGCGCACGCCATTGAAGTGATCGATGGAACTGAACCCCTCGATGGTCTGGACGGTGGCGACATCGCGAACGCGAATCAACTGTGTCGGATTGAGGAAGTTAAGCCCGATCACGAGGTTTTCGAGATCCGCCAGCGTGTATTCGGTATCACCATAGTTCGAATCGCTGTCATAGACGTACAGATCATACAGATCGCCCTCGATGTTGAGCGTCGTTGTTACCTCTTCTCCAGCGAGAAACTCCGCTACGGTACCGGTCACTTGCGCCGTCGTCAGACCGAACGACATCGCGGCCGCCTTGTCGACGGTAATCTTGATTTCATCAGCCGGAACACCGATGCCGCTATCCACGGCCTCCACACCCTCGACTGCTTCGATCAGCGCCGTCAACTCTTCGGCTTTTTGCTTCAATGTGTCGAGATCGTATCCGGTGATGCGTACTTGCAGTCCGCTTCCGGTCAGAACGTCGGTTTCTTGCTGCGCGCCGGTGATGTCATAATCGATATCGGCATACTCGTCATCCAGAAGGTCCTCCAGAATGGCTTGCATCTCCAAAGTGGTATTGGTTCGGTCTTCACGTAGCACCACGTTGGCCGTCGCATTGTTGCCGGACGACAGGCCAAACATCATGCCCTGCAGGCTGCCCAGCGAAATACCGACGACTTCGACATCCTCCAAGGCGAGGAAATCGGTGGATATGTCATCCAAACGGGTCACAAACTCATCATATGAGAGTGGCGCGTCGGTGGGGTTGGAAATGGATACTGTCAACTGACCTTCGTCGGACGGTGGGAAGTATTCAAAGCCGTTGGTTAGCGCCAGCGCGATGGCCCCGCCAAACAACAACAAGACGGCACCTAGGACGATGAAACGCCATTTCATTGCGAAACGGAACGTCGCTTCGTATGCCCGTTTGTACCATGGTTCGCCATCGTCCTGAGATTTCGTCTGGCCTTCGTCATCCTTGAACACTTTGGATGAAATGGCCGGTACCAGGGTCAACGCGATGATCAGCGAAGCCGACAGGCTGTAGGCGATGGTCATCGCCATCTCGAAGAAGATTTCACGGATGAAGCCTTCAATGAATACAACGGGCAGGAAGACGCTGATGGTCGTAATCGTCGAGGCGGTGATCGCCGAAGCAACTTGTTTGGTCCCTTCGATGGCGGCATCGCGGTTGCTGCGTCCTTCTTTCTTCATGCGGAAGATGTTTTCAATGACGACAATCGAGTTGTCAACCAGCATGCCCAGCCCAAGCGCCAATCCGGCGAGCGAAACGATGTTGAGCGTGATGCCGGTGAAGTAAATCAAGACAATCGCGAACATGAGACTGATCGGAATCGCCACGGCGACGGTCAGGGTCGCCCGCGCGCTGCGCAAGAACACGATCAGCACGATGATCGCGAGAATTGCTCCATACAGGAGGTTTTCCAATACGTTGCCTGTCGCCTGGTTGATGTATTCGCCCTGGTCGAGCAGAACCGTGAAGGCGAGATTCTCATCGCCCTCCATCAACGTCGCCATGACGGCATTGAGTTCATCGGTGACGTCCGTCGTTGCGAACTCGCTGTTTTTCTGGATTGAGATGCTGATGGCGTTTTCGCCGTTGACTTTGGAGTATTCCTTGTCATTGGCATTGACAAACGTCACTTCGGCAATGTCATCGACCGAGAGTTGAATCGGATCCAGCCCCGGCAAGCCGCTGACATTGAAGATCAACAAGTCCTTCACGCCCTGCAGGCTGTCGAACTCGTCGCCGACACGGACCAGATAATCGATGCCTTCGACGTTCGCATACCCGACGGGGAACTCAAAGTTTTGTGCCATCAAAAGATCACTGATGAGTTCCTTGTCAAGCAGCAGCTGGTTGGCCGACGGCACACCCAGATCATCGTAGACCTGTTCCAAGTTGTCGTTGACGATCGCAATCGCCGCTTCATCGAGAACAACTTGAATCTCCGATTCGTACGCACCGCTGACACTGACACTCGCGACTCCCGCAACACGTTCGAGTTGCGGCAAGACTTCGGTTTCCACGTATTGCGTAAGTTCCTGCTGCGTGAATCCTTCCTTGGTCACACTGACTTGCATGATCGGCAACAAGTCCGGATTGAGCTTGATGATCATCGGATCGCCCGCCATCTCCGGCAGACTCGATCCAAGCAGATCCAAGGACTCGCGCATCTCAATGACGGCGCTGTCCATGTTCGTGTCGGTATTGAATTCCAGGATGATGATGCTGACGTTCTCCTGCGAGATCGACTGCAACTCCTTGATGTTGGTGGTGGTGGCCAATGTTTCCTCGAGCGGTGTGGTGATCTGATCCTCCACCTCGATCGGGCTGGCTCCGGGATAGGTCGTCAGAACAACCGAATACGGGATGTTCAGACTGGGGAACAAGTCGGTCGTCAAGTTGGTGAATGAGACGACACCGAAAATGATGACGATGAACACGGCCATGAATACCGTAATGGCGCGATCAACGGAAAACTTCGCTAGTTGTTTCATGGGGACCTCCTGATGTCTGATATACGTTGGAATAGAAAACCCGACCGAATGGTCGGTCGGGTTCTATTATACTATGTTTTTTTTCTTCATACAAGTGATTTGGAACGATTTCACGATTATCTTACATTCGTTGAGACATCACCGTTGGTGGTATCGCGATCGAACCTTGTCGGCATGAAGTCGGTATCGTCATTGTAGTAGTCGATATCCCCGTTGGTCGTATTCAGATCGATGTCGTCAACGTAAACATTGGTGAGATCGAGTGCGCCATTGGTGGCGTCGACATCGAGAATCAAGCCGTCTTGGAGATCAACATTGAGATTTTCCAAATTGACACGTCCGTTGGTTGTACTGATGTAGTATTCGGCAAAGTTCACGTTCTCAACGGTGATGGTGCCATTGCTGGTGTGCAGATCAAGCGTTCCGATTCCGGCCACGATAACATCCTGAACGAGAATCTCGCCATTCGTGGTGTCCACTTCCAGGTCGGTTCCGAGCTCAACGTTGGTGAGCACGACGCGACCGTTGGTGACATCGATGTCGATGGTGTCGAAGTCGACATTGCGAATGTCCACTTCACCGTTTGCCGTGGCGATTTCGGCATCCTTCAGAACCAGCGTGTCGGGAACTTCGATGCGCACCGCTTGGTTGTCGCCGATGAAACGGAAGATGTCCGTGAAGTTCCAGAATACTTGATAATCGATGGTATCGTTCGACAAGGTCAGAACGTTGTTGTCATAGTCGAACTCATAATCGAAATCATCTTCTTCGTAACGGTCGTACTTCACTTTGAACTCGGATCCGCTAACGAGAACGATGTCGACATCCATTGAACCGAAGTCGGTTACGATGTCCCACTCATCACCTGCGGCGAGTTCGGCGGAAAAGTCTTCAATCACGGTTTCACTGACAAGATCACCGCGGCCGTATTCGGCTTCCACCCAATCGTAATGATTGAAGATCCAGAACCCGGTATAGGCGAGAATAGCGAGCGATCCTACAAGCAGGACGTTTTTGACCGTGGCGGCGGTGCGATGACGACGGAACCATGCATCGACGGACCATCCACTCATCTTCTTGATCCACTTCTCGCGTCCCTTGATCTTGAACACGTTCAGGTGCCAGATGACGATCTTCTTGGTGACGAAGATGCCGGCGCCAAGTACGACGAGCCCGAACAGGAACAACAGGACATATCCGGCCGTAACGAAGGCGAAGACGAATTCATCAACGGTGGAGCGGCCATTCAACAGCAGGCCGATCGAACCGAACCAGGTCAACGACGAGCCAAAGATTGACAACGCGGCACTGAACAGCGTCGGAATCAACCAGGAGGCAACGATCACGTCAAAGGCGATGAGAATCAGAACCTGAACGGTATTGATGTTCTGGTAACGCTCCTCGGTTTTCTTGACATACTTGGGACTGACGCCATATTCCTCGAGGACATTGCGGGCGATGGTTTCAGGGCTTTCCAGTTCTGCTATTACTTGTTCTTCGGTCTTGTTTTCATAGATGGTGCCCGTGTAGAACCGCTCTTCGTAGAAGGCGAGGATCTCACGGCGTTCTTCTTTCTCTAAGACGGACAGCTCTTTGTCCAGTCGGCGCAAGAAATCGAGTTTATTCATAGCGATCACTCCTTATCATTATATTTACTACCCTTTGAAACTTTTGCCAGTCCTTCCGGAGGCCGGACAATCGTGTCTGTCCGCGCGGCGTAATGCGGAAGTACTTGCGAGGAGGTCCTTCCGAGGACTCCCTCAAATACGTTTCCGTCAATCCATCCTTCGTCAATTTGCGAAGGATCGGATAGATCGTCGATTCACTGATGGCCATGTTGTGGCTGATGTCCTGATAGATGTCATAGCCATAACGATCTTGTTCGGCGATTTTGCTTAAAACCACCATTTCCAGGACGCCTTTCTTCAGTTGTGTGCTCATGTGAGCACCTCCTTCTACACATTGCGTGGTATTACACAATGTATAGTACCACACAAAATATAATCGCGCAAGTGTTTTTGCAATTATTATTTCGATTTTTTGAGTTATTACTTTAGTAATAAAAAAAGAGACTCGGATTCGAGTCTCTTACTTGATGTCGATGATGCGCATACCGTTGGTGGGTGCGCCAATCGGGAATCCGCCGGTGATGATGACGCGGTCGCCAGGCTTGATCCCATAGTTCTTTTTCGCCAGGGCAACGGCTTTCTTGACTACCGTCTCGGTATCCGGTATCAATTCGAATTCCACCGGCTCGACACCGCTGTGAAGTTGTAAGCCCTTGGCGTACTTATCACTCGATGTCAATGCGAGAATACGAGCATTGGGGCGGAATCTGGCCAGATACTTGGCCGTCCGGCCGGTCATCGTCGGGACGATGATCAGATCAACCTTCGACTGGATGACGGTGT
Organism: uncultured Mycoplasmatota bacterium; assembly: GCA_913062645.1. Lineage (GTDB taxonomy): Bacteria > Bacillota_I > Bacilli_A > Izemoplasmatales > Izemoplasmataceae > Xianfuyuplasma. The sequence continues at coordinate 68,244 of CAJXVW010000001.1, read as the reverse complement.
AGGCAACGCTGATCGCAATCGAGGTTTCGATCGCCCGGGAGGACGCGGTTTCCTTGTTGGCGCGCTTGACGATTTCCTTGCGATCGACCATCTCTTCGATGCGGTGCGCGATGCGGGCCATCGTTTCGACGCTCTCGACTGGATAATGCCCGATTGCGCTTTCGCCCGACAGCATGATCGCGTCGGTACCATCGTAGATCGCATTGGCGACGTCGCTGACTTCGGCACGCGTCGGACGGGGATGCTCGATCATCGATTCCAGCATCTGCGTCGCGGTGACACTGATTTTCCCAGCCACCAGACACTTGTTGATGATGCTTTTTTGGATGATCGGAACTTCTTCAGCCGGAACTTCGACACCGAGATCACCACGGGCGATCATGATGCCGTCGGCCGCTTCCAATATCTCGTCGATGTTCTCGACACCTTCCTTGTTTTCGATCTTGGCGATGATCTGAATGTTGGAATTGCCGTTGTATTTCATGATGTTGCGGATTTCCTGAACGTCGCTCGCGCGTCGCACGAACGAGGCCGCGATGAAATCGACGTTGTGTTCACAGGCCCATTTGATGTCCTGATAGTCTTTTTGGGAAATGAAATCGAGGTTCAACTTGACGCCGGGCACGTTGATGCCCTTGCGATTGCGCAAGGTGTGCGTGTTCTTGGCTACGGTGACGATTTGCCGTTTGCCATGATTGATTTTAGTGACGCGCAATTCCAAGTAGCCATCGTCAACGAGAATCGTGTCTCCTTTTTTCATATCCTTATATAGATTGGGATAATTGACGCTGAACTGCGTCGCGTCCCCTTCTATCTCATCCATGTGGACGGTAACGGTACTGCCTTCCTCAACGGTTGCCAGACCATCTTTGAAGAGGTGCGTACGGATCTCCGGACCTTTCGTATCCAGCAGCGATGCGACGTGCATGCCGGTTTCCTTGTTGATGTCTTCGAGCGTGTTGAGACGGCGTTCATGATCGGCGTGAACACCATGCGAGAAGTTCATCCGCATGACGTCCATGCCCGCTTCAACAAGACGCTTCAGTACCTCATGACTCTCGGATGCAGGACCGACGGTACAAATGATTTTCGTCTGACTGAACAGTTTCATCGTTTCATCTCCTATTTCATTCTGCCGACAAGGCCGTAGCGCTTGTTGGGAATTTCACGTTTCTTGTTGAGGGCGAAGTTGATGTCGTAATCCACGTAATCCATGCCGCGCAGGCCGACCGCGCGACCGGATTTGCCATGAACGAGCAACTCGACGGCATACTCGCCCATTTCGGTGGCCAGCACGCGATCGAATGCGACGGGGTCGCCACCGCGTTGGACGTGACCGAGCACCGTGGCTCTGGTTTCGTAACCGGTGTGTTCTTCTATTTCCTTGGACAAGGCATTGACATCGCACATGTTTTCCGTAACAACGACAATCGCATGGCGTTTCCCGGACTTGTTGGAATCCTTGATCGCATCGAGCAACAACTGTTTGTCCAGTCCGGTTTCCGGAGTGACGAGAAACTCGCTGCCGCCGGCAATGCCGGAGTACAGTGCCAGATCCCCACAATTGCGCCCCATCACTTCGACAACGCTGCAACGGACATGGGACATCGAGGTGTCACGCAGTTTGTCGATGCTGTCGACGACCGTCTGAAACGCCGTCATGAAGCCGATGGTGTAGTCGGTCGAGGAAATGTCGTTATCGATCGTACCGGGCAGACCGATCGTGGCGATGCCCATTTCACTCAGTGCCTGGGCTCCACGGTAGGTTCCGTCCCCCCCAATGACGACAATCGCTTCGATGCCGATGTCATTCAGCTGATTCACCGCATTCTGACGGACGTCGCGGTCTTTGAACTCGGGATATCGAGCGCTGCCGAGAACCGTTCCGCCACGGTTGATGATGCGGCTCACATCATTGCGGTTGAGTTTCTTGATGTTGCCTTCACACAGGCCTTTGTATCCATAATAAATGCCGTATACTTCCATGTTGTAGTGCAAGCCGCTGCGGACCACCGCGCGGATTGCGGCATTCATCCCCGGGGCGTCGCCTCCGGAGGTCATGACTGCGATTTTTTTCATTGTATCACCATCCTGATTATACCATATTCACACACGAAGCGACACCCAATCGGCATGTATCCGTTTGCAAGATCACAACTTATGGAGATTGGACAGGACGATTTGGAGTTCCTGGCCACGTTGGTCGACTTTTCCTTTGAACAAGTAGACAGAGCCATTCTCCAACTGATTGCGGTACGTTCGATACGCGCTCGGGAACAACACTCCGGTGAGTTTGGCGAACTCGTCCTGAAGCGTCAAGAACGCCATCTCCTTGCCGGCTTTGGTCTTGATGACACGATACGATGAGAGTATCGCTACAAGCCGACGTTCTTGATTGACATCCTCTTCACCGATGTCCGCAGGGAGCGGAAGGTGGTGTTTGTGGATGTAGTCGCGGTGATGATTCAGCGGGTTGACGAATAGATTGAACCCGAGGAGCTCCTTCTCTTTGGCTTCCAGCATGTCGTAGGGATATTCGTTGAGTTTCTTGATGACGAATTCTTCTTGTTTGATGAATCCGCCGTAGACGGAAAAATTGATGACCTCTTCGAGTTGTTCGATCATCGCCCGTTTCGAGTATCCGAACTCATCGAGCGCACCGGCGAAGATCAGCGACTCGATGACGCGTTTGTTGAGTGTGCCGTTGGTTCGCTGCACGAAGTCATAAAAACTCTTGAACGGACCGTTGGCGCGTTCTTCCAACAAGTCGCGAACGGTGTTCTTGCCGACGTTCTTGATGCCCAGCAAGGGATACCGCAAGGTATCATGCTCGGGACGAAACTCGGCAAAGGAACGATTGACGCTCGGCGCTACAATCGCCACCCCGAGTTTGTTGGCCTCGAAAATGTATTCCCGCATGTTCGACTCGCTGCCGATCACGCTTGATGTCAAAATGCTGATGAAATACTTGGGATAGTTCGCCTTCAAATAGGCCAACCAGTAGGATACCATCGCATAAGCGACGCTGTGGGCACGATTGAATCCATAGTTGGCGAATTTGACGATGTAGTCGTAGATTTCGTTGCTCGTGTCGTCATCGCGGCCCTTCTGTTTCGCTTTGGCCAGGAAGTTCGAACGCTCTTTCTGGAGCACGTCTTCTTGTTTCTTGCTGACGGCACGCCGGAGCAAGTCGGCTTCGCCGAGTGAGTAGCCGGCGAACAGATTGGCAATTTGAATGATTTGCTCCTGGTAGATGATGATGCCGTTGGTCGGCTCCAGTATATCCTTGAGAATGGGATGGGGATACGAGACTTCCTCTTCTCCTGAACGTCGTTTCAGATACGTCGGTATGTTGTCCATCGGACCAGGCCGGAACAACGCCAGAACGGCGACGATGTCCTCGAACGAGTTGATCTGCATGTCGGCGATGAGTCGCCGCATGCCTTTCGATTCCAATTGGAAGATTCCCGTCGTTTCCACGCGCTGGAGGAGTTCGAAGGTCTTCTGGTCGTCCAGCGGAATCTTGTAGACATCCAGTTTAACGCCTTCCTGATCCTCAATCAATTGAACGATGTCATGAATGGACGACAGGTTGCGCAAGCCAAGAAAATCGATTTTGAGCAAGCCCAGGTCCTCCAGATCCTTCGCTTCGTACTGTGTTTGATGCAATTCCAACAAACCCGGCTGCACGGCCGTATGACGGGTCATCGCATCTTCGGTGATGATGATCCCCGCGGCATGCGTCGAAACATGTCGATGCAGGCCTTCGATGCGAGCAGCAACCGACAACAGTTTCGCCACTTCGGGTCGCTGTCGTTTGATGTTGGCGATGGTGTCTGACTGTTCCGCCATGTCACGGACCGAATCATAGGACTTGGTTTCTTTGATGATTTCATTCAAGAGCACGCCGTCAATGTCGAGCATGCGTGCCGTGTCGCGAATCGCCGAACGTGACAAGAAGGTGCCGAAGGTACAGATCGAGGAGACTCGATCGGCGCCGTAAAAATCTCGTACATAGGTGATGATTTCATCGCGCTTGTCATCGGGAAGGTCCATGTCGATGTCCGGTAACGTGATTCGTTCCGGATTGAGAAAACGCTCGAAGACGAGGTTGAATTCGAGCGAATCGACGTTGGTGATGCCAAGACAGTAGGACACCAGACTGGCGGCGGCGCTGCCGCGGCCGGGACCGACGAGATATCCGTTTTGCTTGGCGTATTTGACAAAATCCCAGACGATCAGGAAATAGTCGTTGTAGCCCATCTGATCGATGACCGACAGTTCGTATTCGAGTCGCTCGTAATAGGCTTTACGATCGACCTTGCGTCCATTCAAGCGTTTTTCCAAACCTTTGAGCGCAAGTGCACGAAGATAATCCTTGGCACTGACGGTTTTGTCAAGGATGTACGACGGCAGATGCGTGGTATCAAAATCAATGACAACATCACACATGTCGGCGATTCGGTTCGTATTGCTAATCGCTTCGGGATACGCGGCGAACCGTCGTTTCACCTCGATGGGTGATGGGAAATGACGATCGATCGCATCTCCGAGCAAGTCGGATGACTGTTGAAAAATCCGACTGAGCACATCGAATACGTCATGATCTTCGGGATCCAGATATTGAATGCGCGGTACCGCAACAAGTGGAAATCGTTCTTGCATGGCGCGGTTGAAGTCGTCGTTTGCAGATAGCGAAAGATAACTTGTTTCCGTATGGGTTTCCAGGAAACTGGCAAACTCCTGAATGGCTTTATCCTGGTGGTTGCGATGATGGCCGACGAGTTCACTCTGATCGCTCAGAACGATGGTGACAAGTCCATCCTTGTGCTGTTTCAACTGTGTCCATGACACTAGGTTGTCCGTGGCATACAGGCTGGCCAACTGCAACAGATTGTGGTATCCGCCATCGTTTTTGGCATACAGCAAAAGCGCATTCTTGCTGTCGGGGAACAGTCCCTCGACAATGATGCGAAGGCCAAGGATTGGTTTGATGCCAGCTTTGCGACAGGCTTTGTAGAACTTGATCGCCCCGTACATCCGTTCTTCCGCAATCGCCAAAGCGCCGTACTTGTTGCGTACGGCGTGTTCGATCAGCTCGTCGATGCGAATCGTCGAGCCATTGAGTGCATAGTTGGTTTCGATGTACAGGGGTGTGAAAGACATGGTATCACCACCGTAAAAATTATACCATAAGTTCCCCGAAAAATAGAAAAAGTATGGTGTTTTACTTTTTCTTCAAAACCAGCAATCCAGCAACCACGGTGACCCCCAGCAGAACGAGATCGTAGTCCTGTAAGAACCCCATGAACGTGCGTTCGACGGGTGGCTCCACGATGGCGAAATGATAGCGTTCTTCGTACTCGTTGGCGCCCGTGACACGCAAGATGTACTCGCCGGGATCCTCGATGAGCAACGGTGATTCGACATAGTTGTTGTTGAGATACCCGTCGCCTTGGAAGGTGATTTCGACGGAATCTTCATAGCGCTGGTTGTGAATGACCCCGGACACGTTGGCGACAATCGTGAAACGCCATACCTCGCGATAGCCGTTGACACCCCGCACCGCAAGCTCGTAGAACCCCGGTTCGGAAATCTCCGTTCCGGACACGAACAGATCGCCGTTGAGATGAACGTTGCCGGCTGGGACGACCGGAGTGACGGAGTCGGAGTACGTCGCACCATCCTCGATTCCGGTGACTGTCGCACGAAGTGTGAACGGATACGTACGACCATTGTAACTGAGCTCATAGTTGCCGGGGTAATCGATGGTCACTCCGTGATAGATAACATCGCGGTTGAGCGTCGCCTTGTCTACGAATGGAATGAAAATTTCGCCCTCAAACACCTGATCGGTCGCGATCGAGAGCGGGTCGGAACGTTCGATGACCTCAAGTTGCGGCGTTATGGCGCCATCGAAACAATGATCGTGAGCACGATTGAAGACAAACAGACGATCGGTCGCTTCGTACTCTTCATAGATTTCAAAGAGCTCCAAACGATCGATTGCTTCGTAGTTGTAGTCGAACGTGTAGAACACCGAACGATCCATCACGATGTCGCGTTCCTCGATGCGACTACCGGCCATGTAGACGAATACGAGCTGATCGATGACATACACGCCCAGGACCTCTTCCAGAACCCCTTCGTCCAACACCAGCTTGTGAAGCGTCTCACCACTTGGTGACAACACGATGATCAACCCTTCATAAAAGGTCTCCGCACCGTCTTCGTGGACATAACCGTAAAGAACATGATTGCCTTCGATTTCGGTGACACCGGTGATTCCGAGCCAGGTATCCTCATACATCAACATCGTAGAAAACGGCTCCTGGCCGATCTTGTCGACTCGATACCCGCGGTTGCCGTTGTCGTCGGCTTGATACGTCAATTGAATGTCATACCCGGGGAACGAATGGCGGTAGACACTCTCGGCGGATACTGCCTGCACGGGCAGCACCAATAACAACAAAAAGAAAAAAACAACAGATTTCATGGTAATCCCTCCTTCATAGAGTATATTACCGTCATCCGTTGTCTTTTACTCGTTTAGTTTTGATTCATCAATCGCATCGTGTCGCGAGCGATCATCACTTCTTCGTTGGTTGGAATCAACAGGATCTTGATCTTTGACGTGTCCTTGGAAATGACAGTTTCCTTGCCGCGAGACAGGTTCTTCTCGTAATCCAGTTCGACACCGAGCGCACCGAGTCGATCCACAATCAGCTTGCGCGTTTCCGATGCGTTCTCGCCGATGCCGGCGGTGAAACAGATCGCATCGCAGCCGCCCAGCTGGATGAAGTAGGCACCGATGTAGTCGGCGATCATCTTGGCCTGTTTTTCGACGGCCAGAATCGATTTCTGGTCCCCGCGTTCAACGGCTTCCCAGAGATCTCGCGAATCGCTGGACAGCCCACTCAGCCCGAGGTACCCGGATTTGCGGTTGAGTTCGCTGATGACCTCGTCGAGTCGCTTTCCTTCTTTTTCGGATATGAACTGCACGATTGCCGGATCGATGTCGCCGCTGCGGGTTCCCATCGCAATCCCGGCCAGTGGGGTGAAGCCCATGGAAGTGTCGACACTCTTGCCATCCTTGATGGCGCAGAGACTGGCGCCGTTGCCGATGTGGCACACGATCACGCGCAACTCATCGAGCGGTTTTTCCAACATCGCCGCGGCGCGGATGCTGACGTACTTGTGAGACGTTCCGTGGAATCCGTATTTGCGTACGCCGTATTTGGTGTACCATTCATACGGAACGCTGTACATGTATTCCACCGGCTCCATCGTCTGATGGAAAGCCGTATCGAAGACCGCGACCGCCGGTACGTCCGGCAATGCTTTTTGAAACGCCCGAATGCCAACCAGATTGGCGGGATTGTGGAGTGGCGCGAGGTCGCTCAAACGATGTACCTCGCGGAGCACGTCCTCATCAATGATGACCGAGTCCTTGAACGATTCACCACCGTGGACGACCCGATGACCGACGCCTTGAATCTCATCGAGTGAATCGACAATGCCCTTGTCAACCAAGCGTTTCAGGAGGAGATTGACGGCAACCGTATGGTTGGGGATATTGACGATTTCCTTGACCGTTTCGCCGTTTTGTTTCATCGAGAAGATCGAATCCTTAAGACCGATCCGTTCGACGACGCCACTGACGAGTTTCTTCTCCTCAGGCATGTCGAACAGTTTGAACTTGAGCGACGAACTGCCGGCATTTACGGCAATGATTTTCATGTCAGATCATCCTTTCTTTCGGCAATCCACCGATCAATCTGTGCGATTGTTTGTTCCATTCCGTCGTGGTCGTTGAAACTGGGCAGATCCACCAGCATGAATTCCTTGAGTGGTGTCACATCCGGTCCCTTGCGACGGAAGATCAATATGCTTTTGGGATGGGTTTGAAACAAGCTGTCACTCAGTTTCACCAATCCGAATACATGACTGTGTTTTTCAATTTCCTGTTTGAAGATGTCGTTGCCATCGCGAGCAAAGAAGTCGTTTTCGATGACGGCGAACGCGAATGCGCCCGGCTTCAGCGACGGCAGATGATGATTGAGCAGTTGATAGGGTGGATACGGGTCTTGATCGGTAATCGGCAGGTCGCAGACCATCAGATCGTATCCACTTTGCATGAAGGTCAGACTGTCCTGATAGAACATCTCGTTGTCGTATTCCATCAAATCACCGAGATTGCGGGCCAGATGACATTTCACAAGATCGTTGTCCACACCGTGGATGCGCCCGTTGAATGTCAGATGATTGGCAACCGTGAAAACCAGATTCCCGGACCCGACCAACGGATCAATGATTGTTTCAAGGCTTGTTTCATCGCATAGTTTGCGAATCAAGTAGGCGATGAAGATGCCGATCGTGTCGGGCGTGATCTCCGCATTGGAGCGGTAGGCGTGCTTGTAGCCTTTCAGCATCCCGAGCTGAATCCCCTTGCGAATGTCTTCGCGTTCGAATGAGACATTCGCAATCGCATCGCGAAGAGCCCGCAACTCTTGTATGTCGGTTTCCTCGTAAGTTCCTTCAAAGGCATCGTCCAGCAACAAATTGAACGCTTCATTCATGCCTTCCAGATAGCTCTTCTGATACTTGTGATACAAACGGTCGGCAACCGCGTCATAATAGTCGTACAACCGTTCGATGTTGGATTTGCTCATCATTACCACCACAAACTTCATTATAATCCAAGGTCATTTCTTTGTCTATTGATAATCACTTTTCTTGTCGGAAGGCCGCAAGAGTGCTACAATTTTTAATGGGAGGTGATCCGCATGCGCAAGTTGATGGTGAAACTGATCGAATGGTACCAGCATCAGACCAGAAACTCCAATCCAACCTGTCGATATCACCCATCGTGCAGCAATTATGCCAAGGAAGCGTATCAAACACACAACATTTTGTATGCGACATTGCTTTCGGTATGGCGGATCCTGCGCTGCAATCCACTCTCCAAAGGCGGATACGATCCCGTCCCCAGACCACGCAAAGAAAGGAAGAATCAACCATGACCTATCTTGACATCAAACTCCCCGCCAGCGACGACAACAGTTACGCGCTTCGCGATTTCGCCGGTGAACGCATCGTTCTGTACTTCTATCCCAAAGACAACACCTCGGGCTGCACCCTCGAGGCCAAGGACTTCACCAGCCTTCAGCGCGAGTTTCTCGACAAGGGATATCGCATCATCGGTGTGTCCCGCGACAGCATCAAATCGCACAAAAAGTTCATCGACAAACAGGATCTCAACCTATTGTTGCTGTCCGACGAAGACGAACTGCTTGTCAAGGCCTTCGATGTGCTCAAGGAAAAATCGATGTACGGCAAGACCTACATGGGCATCGAACGCAGCACCTTCATTCTCGATGAAGACGGCAATACCGTCAAAGAATACCGTAAAGTCAAAGCCAAAGGTCACGCCGAGACCGTTCTCAATGACCTATAAAAAAATCAGTTTGCACTGATTTTTTTTATGCGTTAGAGCAGTTCGTGATGAATCTCATTGGACTGTTCGAGTGCGATCTTGACTCCAATCGGACCGAACAATTCATAAATTAGCGTCGCAATCAAGACGACGATGAGAATCGTGATGCCTTCTTCACCAAAGTCGGTTTTCGCCTGGTAGGCCATACCAAGCGCAACTCCGGCCTGCGGCAACAGACAGAGTCCCAGGAACTTCTTGACGTTGCGGTGCGAGTTCATGAGCTTGCCGCCAAGTGCCGCGCCACCCATCTTACCGACGATGCGGAACAGGATGTAGATGGCGGTGATGCCGATGATGCTACCGTAAGCAACATCGGTGTTGTCGGCGAACGCGACGACGAGTTCCGCGCCCGCAAGTGTGAAGAACGCAACCAGAATGGGGGCGCTGAACGACTCGACGCTGTGGTTCACGTCATGCGCACGGACACGTGTAAGTGTATTGGTAAGGATGACACCCATGATCATCGGGGTCAGAATCGGCGACAGATGAATGGGCAGATGGCCGATGTGGAAATGGATGTTCGCCAGTGCCACCGTCGTGAACACCGCAAACACGGCAACCGCGAGAAACACTTCCTCTTTCTGCGAATCTTTGCTATTGATACCACGGATCAAAAAGGCTGCAAGCAAACCGATCAACACCCCGGTGATGGCTGAAAACAACAGTTCCAAGGCGGGTTCTTCGATCATTTCAGCAACCGACAACCCGGCTCCCGTACGCATCGCATCCGCGATGGCAAGCAACACGCCAAACAGTACGATGCCGACGGCGTCGTCCATGCCAACGAGCGGCAACAGGGTTTCCGTGAGCGGTCCCTTGGCCTTGTATTTTCGCGTCAGCAACATGATCGGCGCGGGTGCGGTGGCGGTGGCAATCGCTCCGAGTACCAACGCAACCGGCAGCGAGGTACCGATTACCAGTAGTCCGAGCATCGTCACAACCGATGCCGCAACGGCTTGGATGATCGTGATGACGACCACTTCCTTGCCGCTTTTCTTCAGTTTTCCAAACTCGAGTTCCGTCCCGATGCCAAAGGCGATGAAGCCCAGTGCGACACTCGAGACGATGGTCAGATGTTCCACGGTTTCAGTGAGATTGAGCATCACCAGCGTCAAGCCGACGATGATGCCCATGATGATATAGCCCGTGATGTGAGGCAGTTTGATCTTTTCGAACCATCGTCCGGCATAGAGCCCAAACAGGAGCACCAGGGCCAGGACGAGGAGTGATTCATAGGTGAATGATACATCCGTACTCAACAGATGATAAAGCATTGCAGGTCACTTCTTTCATATTAGTAATGCACGCAAGACATATTGTACTCCTCGACATCGCTTTTTTCAAGGGGAAATAGAAAAAAAGGGTTTCCGGATGAAACCCTTTTTCATTTGTAGTTGAATCAATCCCAGTCCCCGACTGCGGCGTCGATTTCGCCGGCTTTGCTGAGGGCTGTTTTGACGACGATCAAGCCGAACACCTCGTAGATGACGGTTGCTGCGAGCACAATCGTCATGATCACCGCGCCGATTTCGATGAACGGTTCCAGCGCCGCAGTGGTTTCAAACCGGAGTTGGGTTGTGAGTGCCATGTCGATGGCGACGCCGGCTTGCGGGATCAAGGTGAATCCCAGGTATTTGACAACGGTCTTGGGGGCGCGTACGGCGTGGGCGCTGACGAATGCGCCACTGACTTTCCCGATGACCCGAACCAGTAGATAAATGACACCAAGCACACCGATCTGAGCGAGCAGAGACAGTTGCAACTCCGCTCCGGCGATGGTGAAGAATGCCAACAGGATGGGCGCGCTGAACAGATCGGTGGTCTGCGTCAGCCGATGTTCGTACTTCTCATCGATGGAGTTGGTCAGAAAGATGCCGATCGTCATCGGCAACAGAATCGCCGAGGCGTGAACCGCTTGGCCGATGCCGATCCCGAAAAACACGAAGCCGATGATGACCATCATCAGGAAGTTGTCACTTTCGCGATTGAACCGCTTGGCAATCAACGTCACGACGGCGCCGATGGCGGCACCGATACCGATCGACAAGAAGATTTCCAAAGCCGGGTCGAGAAGCATGTGGCCGATGCTGATGGGGCCGCTCAAAAGCGACGTTCCAAGCGACAGCATGACTGCGAACAACATGATGCCGATCGCGTCATCCAATGCCACAAGCGGCAACAATACGTCGGTGACAGGCCCCTTGGTGCGGTAGCTCTTGACAACCGCAACAATGGGTCCGGGTGCGGTCGCCGTGGCGATCGCCCCGAGAATGAGCGCATAGGTCCATACGTGATCACGACCCGTCAGGGTCAGATACGCCACCGTTGCGAGGCAAACGAGAATCGCTGTCGTCAACGCCTGCGCAAAGGTGATGATGGTAACTTGTTTCCCGGTCTTCTTGAGCTTGCTGAAGCGCAGTTCAAGACCGATCGTGTAGCCGATGAAACCGATGGCGACTTGGCGGATGACGGTGAACGCCTCAACCATTTCGTGCGACAACAGTTTCAATACCGACGGTCCGATCAGAATCCCGATCAGGATGTAGCCGGTGACCCGAGGAAACTTGATGAGGCTGATCAGCTTGCCGCCGAGCAACCCGAAAATGATGAGAATCGATACGCCGAAGATGGGGTTTTCGTACAGGTGTTCGCCGACCGTGGCGAACCAATGCCAAAGTCCTCCAGCTTCTTCGGTTCCGGATGAAAGGAGAAACATGATCTAGCGTTTCTTCCGTTTCTTCGACTCAACGAGATAGGTGACGAATTCGTCTTTCACGACGGCCCGTGAGAAATAGTTGCCGGTACCGATGTTGACACCGAGATCCTTGACGAGATCGAGATCCCGTTTGTCTTCGATGCCCGACGATACGACTGACAAATCGAATCTCTTGCTGATGTCGACGAAGAACTTGTACACGCTCATCATGTGCTTGTATTCCTGCGACTGGTTGACTTCTTCCAGCAGCGATTCGGACAATTTCAGCACGTCGACCTTGAGGTCGGCGAGATAACTGAGCGACGAGGTGGTGTTGGAATAATTGTCGAGAACCACGACAAAGCCGAGTTCATAGAGGTTCTGAACCTTTTGATAAACCGCTTTGTCGGTGATGTTGGATTCCTGGATTTCAATGATGACGTCCTTGGCGAACACATCGTATTTGGTAAGCATGTCGATGATTTCCTGAATCTCGATGCGGATCAACGTGTAGTGCGAGAAGTTGACGCCCGCCTTGAACCGGGACGACAACTTGATCTGCTTATTGGTACGCAGTTCGTGATAGAACTTCATCGCTTCTTCGAAAATGTACATGTCGAGTTCGTAGATGATGCCGGTCCATTCCGCGATCTCAAGGTAATCATGAGGTTTGAGGACACGCCCGTTGAGTTCCCAGCGACTGACGGATTCAAAACCGATGACTTCGAGCGTGAACGTATCGACGAACGGCCGGTATTTCGGAAAGAACTGTCCATCTTCCATGGCGCGGTAGATGTTGGTTTCCATCTCAATGATGTCAAGATAGTCCTGTTTGTGTTTCTGGGTGGCGTAAATCAGCGTGTTGCGGCCGTCATCCTTGGATTTGTCGACGGTGATGTGGGCGAGTTTGATGATGTCATCAAGCGTATCGCCCTTGAAATCATCATAATCGATGACGCACACACTGGCGTTGATGACGTATTGGATGTGATGGTGTTGAAACGGGGTTTTCAGAATGCGTTGAAGCTCAGTCGGTTCGCATATGATCTGACTCTGCGTCACCAACATGAACTGGTCGTTGCCGACGCGGTACACACTCGAGCGCCCGCAGTAGTCCTGCAAAGTCGCCGCCAATCCAATCAGCATGTCATCGACGGTGTCCACGCCGAAGATGATGTTCATTTTGTTGAAGTCGTCAATGTCGACATAGATGAAATGGAACCCGTCAAGCGGCTCCTCGTAGAAATCACGATACAGACCCTTCAGATTAGGAAGTCCCGTCAGGTCATCGATGTACATGCTGTAACTATAATCCATCTCAAATACCATGTTGCTCACCTCACTATATAGTATACCACAACTTCGCGGTTGCGAATATCGTCAAATTTACTCAAAAAAAAAGACATCCTAGCACGTCTTTGTGAAAATTGGTGCGGGTGACAGGACTTGAACCTGCACTCCGTAGGAACTAGATCCTAAATCTAGCGCGTCTGCCAATTCCGCCACACCCGCACATGGCTGGGCTAGATGGATTCGAACCATCGATCCCGGAGTCAAAGTCCGGTGCCTTAACCGCTTGGCCATAGCCCAATATGGGGCGACCGATGGGAATCGAACCCACGAATGCCGGAGCCACAATCCGGTGCGTTAACCACTTCGCCACGATCGCCATGAACATCTCGTTTCAGAGACTATATACATTGTATGCAATAGGGTGTCAATTGTCAAGTCATTTCAATTCTTTCTTGTACCGGTGAAACTGTGATTTTGATGTTAAAAGTTGGTTTTTGAAATGTTTTAGGGTATAATGTTATGTTGTGAAAGTAGGGAGTGCCATGAAACAGAAACTGCTCAACACATTGTATCTGTATTTGTTCTATCTGTTCACCATCCTCTACCTGGAAATTCTGTTCAAGATCCGGGTTCTTTCGTTTGCATTTGATGACGATCTGATGCGCATCGTCCTATTCAGCATGGCCTATGCATTGATGATTCTGTTCCTGCTGAAGTTCTTTGGTGAAAAGGCCGTCCGCATCACAACTTATGTCTTGATTCCCGTCATCACCTTCCTCTACCTCAACCAGGAGATCTACAGCAGTTTTGTCGAAGGGTTCTATTCGCTGACGGTCATCGGTGATTTCACCGCAGGATTGTCGTTCTTCAGCGACTACTTCACGGCCTTCCGTTTCGGACACATTTCGTATGCCCTGCCCATTGCGGCAATGGCCGCAATGGCGTATTACAAAATCCTCAAGTTCGATGTTGAGTACTGCGGACTGCGACAGCCGCTGTATTTCATGATCAGCTCCGTGTTGATCTTCTTCCTGGCGGTTCAAACCATCGATGAGACAACGGAAATCCGTAGTGAAACAGCCGAGGAAACCCCGGTGACACTGGACAATCTCGGTACGCTCATCTCGTACAGTGACATGGACCTCTACACGTACATGTACAACAGCCAGGATGCGCTCAAAAAATTCGGGCTCTTGACCTACACGCAACGCGATTTCTTCCGGCTATTTCGAAGCAATCCGCTCAGCCAGGAAGCGTATGAAGTCCTCATTGATGATTTCCTGGAGAACCGCGACACCCACCCCGTCAACACCTACACCAGCATCTTTCGCGACAAGAACTTCATTCTGATCATGGCCGAAAGCCTGGACACCTTCGCCATCCACGAAGAACTTACTCCGACCTTGTGGCAGTTGAAACAGGACTACGCCTATTTCGAGAACTTCTACTCGCCACTGTATTACCGCTCGACCGCCGACAGCGAATTTCTCGTCCAGACGTCCCTGTATCCCGACAAGAACGTCACATTAACAATGGAAGCCTACATGGACAACACCTACCCCAACACCTTGCCGAAGTTGTTCGAGGCCGAAGGGTATTCGACCTATTCGTTCCACAACTACTTCGATTACTTCTACCCCCGTGGCGAGTTCCATCGCAACGCGCTTGGATACGATCAGTTCTGGGGCAGCGAAGAACTCGGCATCACCGCTGGTTTCGATCCCGATCGAGTAATCATCAACCACGTCTGGGAAAGCGACTACGAAATGATGCAAAAAGCCATACCCAAGTTCATCAACGACGACAAGTTCTTCGTCAACATGCTCACCGTCAGTGGCCATTTCAACTACAATGAGAACCATGAGATGGCCCGGCCCGAATACGTCCAAGCCGTCCAGGATTATTTCGACTCGCTCGCCGAGCCCGTCGAGTACACCGACGACATCCTGTACTATCTTGCCATTCACATGGAAGTCGATCGCGCCATCGCCTACCTCATCGACCAACTCGAAGAGGCCGGCAAGATGGACGACACCGTGATCATGATCTTCGGCGACCACTACGCATATGGCATTGACAACGACGACATCTGGGATTACGAGAACGAGTACAAGATCGACGGCGATGAACTCGACATCCACAACGTACCAATGATGATCATCAGCAGTTCCGGGTTCATGCGGGGCGTCAAAACCGAGTACATGTCGACGATCGACGTCATGCCGACGATCGCCAATCTGTTCGGTCTTCGTCTCAACTATCGCACCGTCTTCGGCAACGACGCGCTCGCCAATCGCGACAACATCGTTCGCTTCGCCGACGGTAGTTTCGTATCCGAGCATTTCCGTTACGACTCGCTCAGTGAAAACGTCACGATCTACGACAACAGCGTGACCGAACTCTATCTGTTCACGATGAATCGAACGTTCATGAACAACTACATGTACAACCTGCTCATTCTCGAGTACGACTATTTCGACGAAGACGATTAAAAAAAGCGGCTAAGCCGCTTTTTGTTTGCGTTGATACCACGCCGCGATGGCGTAGAGTCCGAAAAAGGTCACGAGGAGCACCAGTTCGAACGTAAGCATGTGCCACGGGAATGTTCCGAACACCGCCTGCACGTCTTCCGGCGGATTCATCACGAACATGTAGTTGGCGTCGGGCACGATGCCCGTTCGGTCGAGCAGGATGTTGACGGGGATCATCGCAAACCCGATGACGTTGGTGATGACGATCGCCATGATCGCATCACGTCGGGTGATTTCGAACTTGCGATGGACGAGGTAATAGATCGGAAACACGATCAGCGCCGTATGGGCGATGATGAACTCATAGAAGCGGAATCGATTGTAGCCGGAATGAGCGAGATCAGGGATCGCGAACGTGACAAGACCACCGATGATGCCGGTGAAAAACACGTATTTGAAGATCCGTTTGTTGTCGGTGATGAGCAAGGCGATCGTCAGCAGATAACTGATCGAACACAGATGAAGCGGCAACCAGATGTGGCCCCCTGACCCATCCACGATCATCAGCCCAATCAGCAACACGATGAAGAATCCGGCGAACGAACGGCGAATCGTCTGTTCGTGCGGTGAGTTGGCAATGCGCTTGCTGAACAGGAAGAACACCACGACCACAACCAACGTGATGCCCAGCATCAGAAGATGCATCGGTGTGTACATGTCAAACTTGACGGCGGGATCGTACTCGTAGGCGAAAAAGTTCATCGGACCTCTCCTTCTTGTGGAAACAATGTCAGATATAGCTCATTCATCTTCTTGGCGTATGTCGCTGCGGAATATTTTTGAATCGCCTTATTGGCGTTGCTGGTAAGCTGACTGAGCAGAATCGGATTGTCGAAGATGCGTTCAAAGAGTCCTACAAACTCCTCGTTCTTTCGGAACGTGAAGCCGTTGTATCCATTCTCAACGACACCTTCGAGGTTGTCATCGTACTTCACAAGCAACGGTACACCGCTCGCCAACGCCTCGATGTAGGTGAGACCTTGCGTTTCGGTGACACTGAAGTTGACAAACAGATCGGCGATCTGGTAGTACTTGCCTACCTCGGTGGGATCGATCATGCCCGTGAACTTGACACGGTGGGGGATCTTGAGTCGTTTCGCCCGTTCGGCGAACGCATCTTTGTCTGGTCCACCGCCGACAAGCACCAGTTTCACCTGTTCTTCATCAATCTTGGCGAACTGTTCAATCAAATCATCAATTGATTTCTCACGAGATAGACGACCCAGGAACAAACAGACGAAATCCTCCGGTAACAGACCGAGTTGATGGCGTATGTCGGTCAGATTGCGCTTATCGAAGTTGATCTTGCGGAACCGTTCCAGATAGATCCCGGTGGGAACGATGTAGGAAGGCTTGGTGAATCCGTATTTCTCAAAGGTGCGTTTGACCTTGATCGTCGGAAACACGACCAGATCCGCGCTGTTGGCGAAACTGCGACTGAAGATCTTCGAAGCGAAACGAAGCGGCAACGCCAGCGTCCTGGAGACGAAATGCACATAGTCTTCGTACATGGTGTGGTAGGTGTGAACCACCGGCAGATTGTACTTGCGTGCCACGCGGCGACCGAGACGACCCATCGTGAACTCGGTGTGGCAATGAACCAGATCGAGCTTAAGGGCTCCGACTTCCCGTACTTTCTTGCGTGTCACTTTGCCGATGCGGTATTCACGCAACCCCTTCATCGGCAAGCGGTACCCGCCCAGTCGCAGCACGTTGTCCTCCGCTTCGGCATGTTCGTGATCGTTGGTGATGACGTAAACGGTGTGACCTAGTTTCGTCAGTTCGTGTTTGAGCGTGCGAACGCTGATCGAAACCCCGCTGATGATCGGGAAATAGGCTTCTGTGAACAGTCCGATTCTCATGCTGTCACCTGCCTTGTCCAGGCAAATTGCTTGCTGTTGAAGAAGCGATACAGAACCGTGAAGTATCCGAACGCAACCAATGTGTGCACGAACACGAACACGATGCTCGGTTGATTGGGGAAAATGTCCCCGAAGATGCTCTGGTCGCTGACGTAGAAGTAGTCCACCGCACCATCGAGACCAAGCAGTTGATTGGCCCACAAGTTGATTGGTATGAACGCGGCGAGAATGACAAACATCACGCCGGTAATGACGAAGAGATCCCGGCGAACCGGCTCATAGCCTTGGTACAACACCAGGAACACCGGTGTCAGACCAAGCAGGAAATGATCGAGATAGAAGGTTTCGGTAAGGGTTGCGATGTTGTCGATCGGGCCATTGGGATAGATGATTCCCGCCAGTCCCGTCGCCCCCCAGTAGAACAAAAACGACTCTACTCGTCGGTCTTTGGTGATGACATAATACAGGAGAACGAGGACGCTCAACCGACAAATGTAAAACGGCAGATGCGATTCCCATTGAAACGCGAGAATGCGGAAATTCAAGAACCCGATGCTCCAGGATTGATCTTGCTGAAAGAACACGCCGATGTAACGGGCAACCTGCGTCCACGCCAAAAGCACCGCAACAAAGATGAGAATCGTTCGTTTGTGGCGCCGTATCCATTCGCGTTTCGTGAACATCGCATAGACACAGTACGAAAACGCGAGGACAATCGTCATGAAGACGACATAAGGATTGATGAAATCAAACAACAACATGAGGTCACCTCATCGGTCATATTGTGAAACCATTATACCACAACTTGTCACATCGATTCACGGAATTTTGATATGTCCGAGACATAAATGTCGACCAAGTCGCGAATGGCGAAAAACGCAAAATATTGATTCTCGAGGGGGATCCATTCCCGCTTGAAACGTTCCAACATAGACGTTCCGCTCCGCATTTCGATGCGTCGTAGTTGCTCATGGGGATCCACATCAAGAAACAAGGTCACATCATAATACTTCTGAAATCTCGGGTGCATCGAATAGACACCCTCCACGATCACGATCGGTTGACGTTTGATGGGATCGCGCTGCTCCAACGCTTCCGTCATGCAGTTGAAGTGACGGGAAACGATGGCAACGTCGTTCAAACGATGGAAAATCTCATCTTCCATTCGTTCGTAATCCAGATTGCCACCCGGTTCCGCCAATCGTTCCGGAGTCTTACGCACCGCCGGCAGGAAATAGTCGTCGGTACGGACCAACGTGGCGTGAAATCGATCTGCCAGTTCGTTGGCGATGGTGGTCTTTCCCGACCCGGACGGTCCATCGATCGCTAGAATCGTCGGAATGCCTTGTTGCAGTCGATGCAAGAGGGTTTCGATCGTCATGAAAATCACCTGTCCCATTGTATCACGAAAATGTTCTTTTTCAACACACCGTTCTTTGATATAATGGTTGCAAAGGGTGTGATGAAATGGCCAAAGTGGTTGTATTGCGTGCAGAAACCTACGATGTGGAACAACTGTATCAAAAACTGAGTTACGGTTTCGATCAACTCGGCGGCATCGAATCCATCATCGCCAAAGACAAGACGATTCTTGTCAATCCAAACATGCTGGTCGCCATCGATCCAGCGGCCGCCGCAACCACGCATCCGGCGGTCTTTGAGGCGCTCGTGCGTTTGCTTGTCGAACATGATTATCGCGTTATTTATGGTGACTCACCCGGTTTCGGCAATCCCAAATGGGTCGCCCGCAAGACTGGCATGCTCGATGTCGGTGAGCGCTATGGTTTGTCGCTTGCTGACTTCTCCAACGGCAAAACCGTCCACTTTCCGGACGGGGTGATCGCAAAACAGTTTGAAATCGCCAATGCGGTCTTTGAATCGGACGCGATCATCAATCTGGCCAAGATGAAATCACACGCGTTTCAGCGCATCACGGGCGCCATCAAGAATCCGTTCGGCTGTGTTGTCGGCTTTCAAAAGGGCTTGATGCATGGTCGTTATACCGATGCCTATCATTTCGCCGAGATGCTGGTGGATCTCAATCGGTACCTCAAGGTCGATTTCCATATCATGGACGGCATTGTGGCAATGGAAGGCAACGGCCCGCGAAACGGCAAACCCGTGCCGATGAATGTGATCATGATGTCGACCGATCCAGTCGCCATCGATACCTTGTTCTGCCAGATGGTGAACCTGAATCCCAAACTGATCCCCACGATTACCTACGGTCACAAGCAAGGCATCGGGAATTACGAAGACATCGAGGTCGTCGGCGATGCCATAGACAACTTCATCAATCGAACCTTCGATATCGATCGCGATACCATCAAACGTAGTGAGAAAAGCAAGTTCACCCTACTCCGCAAGCATGTCATCCGTCGACCCTACATCAAACAAGACACCTGTCGCAAGTGCGGCGTGTGCGTCGATGTCTGTCCGCTCGAAGACAAAGCCGTCAATTGGGATGAGGACGACAAATCAATTCCACCAATCTACGATTACGACAAGTGCATCCGCTGTTATTGCTGTCAGGAAATGTGTCCCTATCACGCCATCGAAACCAAAACCCCGCTGCTCGGGAAAGTCGCCTACGGCCTTCGTCTGTTAAAGTAAAAGCCCCGATTTCGGGGCTTTTTTTGTTATTCGGTGAACCAGCTGATGCCATATCCTTTTTTACCGACATGGATGCTGAAGACCGGGCCGAGATACTCGGTGAAGGTCAGTTTGCTGCCGGGGAATTCGGACAGCAAGAGATCCTTGACGTCGGTTGCCGTATCCAGCGAGTGCTGGCTGGTGACATAGAATGTGACCGATGACTTGCCATTCAGCGATGCTTTGATTTCATTGATGAAGTATTGATGAATCTTTTTGTAGGTGCGTTCGCTCTTAACAAGTTCGAGCTTGCCGTCAATGATGCGGATGACCGGTTTGATGCGTAGCACCGTGCCAATGGCGGCGCGGGCCACGGACAGTCGTCCGCCCTTGGTGAGTGAGAACAGATTCTCGACGGTGAACATCTGTTCCGAGGATTCGATGATCGCCGTGATGCGCGCGACAATCTGGTCCTTGGTCTTGCCTGCATTCACCATGTCGATCAGTTCCAGCGCGATCATTTCCGTGCCGTAGGCACAGAGCATCGTGTCGAACAGATGAACCTTGTCGGGTTCATCCAGCATGTTCTTGGCGAGAAGAGCGCTTTGATAGGTACCGCTGATGTTTTTCGAGAGGAGTACGCAGAAAATCGTATCTGCACCCTGCTCGATGAGGTCCTTGTAGGCTTCCAGGAAGTCTCCCGGAGCCGGTTGGCTGGTTTTCCACTGCGCGCCCTCGTCCTGTTTCTTCCAGATGAACTCATTGTCGACGTCGATTTCGCGATAGGTCTCGGTGCCGTCGATGACGTTGAGTGAGACGACGCGGATGTCGTTGTCTTTGATGAGTTGCTCCGGAATGTAGACGGTGCTGTCGATCAAAATGGCGAATTTGCTCATGGTTTCTCCTATTCCGAACACCAGGACACGCCATAGGCGTTGGTGCCCAAATGAATGCTGAAGACCGGTCCGACGTATTCGGTGAACGTCAGTTCAATGTTGTCGAAGGTGTCACGGATCAATTGTTCCAGCGTTTTGGCATGTTCCAGAGAATTCTTGCTGATGACGCGGACGAAGATCTTTTTCGCTCCTTGTGTCGTTTCCTTCATGCGATCGAGAAGTGTCGCCATGACCTTTTTATGGGTCCGCGACGATCCGGCGAGTTCCAGTTTGCCTTCCACGGTGTGGAGAATCGGCTTGACACGCAACACCGTTCCGACCAATGCTTTGGCGCGAGACAGGCGTCCCGAACGCATCAGGTGAATGAGGTTTTCGATCGTGAACATCACATACGATGTGCTGTTGAGATGGTTGATGCGATCGATGATCTCCTGTTCGCTCTTTCCGGCATTGATCATGTTGATCAACTCCAACAGCAGCATCTCGTTGCCGAATGCGGCCATCCGCGACCGGAACAAGTAGACCTTGTCAGGGTCGTCCAACATCTTTTGCGCCAACAGTGCGCTTTGATAGGTCCCGCTCAGCGGTTCCGCAAGGGTCATCACGAAGACGCGATCCGCTCCTTCGGCGATGGCTTCCTCATACAACTCGAGAAACTCCGCCGGTGACGGCTGACTGGTCGTCAGGCGGTGTCCGTGCTTGAGCGCATCGAACACGAACTGGTTCTCGATCTCCAGTTCTTTATGGGTCTTATCTCCCTCAATGACATTGAGACTGGCTCGTTTTACCCCGGTTTCCTTGAACTGTTCTTCGGACAGATAGAATGTGCTGTCCACTACTACTTTGAATGTCATGTCTTTCCTCCTAGAATCCCAGTACGATCCAAACCGCAAAGAAGTGCAGGATGCTGCCGGTGAGCACGAACAAGTGCCACACGAAATGCGCGTACTTGAACTTGGCCACGTAGAACCCGACGCCCAGCGTATAACTGACGCCGCCCAACAAAACAAACCAGAAGCTGTTCTGTAGACCGGCGAAGACATCAGAGCCAACGAAGACGATGCTCCAGCCCATCAGCACATACAATGCGAGATGAACGGTATGGTATTTTTGAATCCATATTGATTTGAACACGATGCCAACGATCGTGATGAACCACAGACTTGCAAGCAACACATATCCCTTGGTGCTGTTTGCGACCAACACCAGAAACGGTGTGTAGGTCCCGGTGATGAGCAGGAAAATGCTGGCGTGATCCAAGCGTTGGAACACGGTATAGACCCGTCGCATCTTCTCTGGAAACGAATGGAACAGCGTACTGGAGAAGTACAGCACGACCATCGCGATGCCAAAGGCAAGCGCGGACAGGACCTCCGGTGTGCCGTCGGCACGAACCAGCAACAACACCAGAATCGCAATCGCCACCAGTGCGCCTACGCCATGGGAGATGGCGTTGGCGATCAGTTCGCCCAATGATGTCTTTCTCATGGTGGTCCCCTTTCCTTATTACTCTATCACACATAATAATTTAACACAGGATTACTCTATCTGTCAAGGTAATCGTACCAGAAAAAAAGAAACGACCGCAGCCGTTTCATGATCGGAAGAAATGTTGTAAGAAAGGCAAATCTCGTTTGCGGAATCGATACTTGTCCTGGATCAATAGCGAATCTACAAACTCCGCAATGCGACGCAATCGTCCCACACGGGTGAAGACAGGATGATCGGTCATCATGCGCTGGTAGGTGTGAAACCAAAGTTGGTAGTCCTCGAACTTGGCAAACGACTTGACGCTTTTGTTGTTGATCGCCCATGGTTTCAATCCCGCAAAATGAATGCCATAGAGGACGTCCACCTTGGGATATCCGTTGAACGAAGAGTATCGAAGATCGATGTTGTGCCACGTCCCACTCAACTTTTTGGTGATGTACTGCATCTCCGGCCAATTGTAGGATGATATCGTGTCCACGGCATCGTCATCCAATACATCATCGATGATGTCGTGATACATCGCCATCGATGGCTCAAACAAGTATAGCGAGGCATTGACGCCCATATTTTCGGGATCGTCGGTGACGCGATCGGTGATGTGTTGGGGAATCAATGTTCCATGTGGAACATCATGATATATCCGATGCCAGATCCACGTCCCGTCCTCATCGACACTGCTGGGAATCGTATAGACGTTGTTCACGTACTCCATACAATATTCCTTCTTCTCGTTGATGATGCCAGCTGGTGCCGGCACCTGAAACAAGGTGTCATAGTCGCGCAGCGGCAGCACATCGCAGTCGGCAATTAGGATCTTATCATATGTGCGACCCAGATCCCCATCCGGGCCAAGTCGGAACGCATTGAACCGAGAAAATAGAAACGGACGATCCTGACGCTCATGACGGCGCTTGTGCGGAACGAACACTTCGTCGATGACAAGAACATCGTCATACAGTTCACGCAATGCGTCGATCGCCTGTTCGGACACCTGTTCCGAGACGATGCAGACCAGATCGTGCTCGGTCTTCTGAAGACGGAGCGCATAGGCAAAGACCAACGCCCCGGGGAGATACGAGTCGTTGCGGATGATGAAGGTGACATAGGCGAATCGAGACATGAAAACCATCCTTACCAAATGATGCCGCATGTGATATACTTATTATACAACAAACCAACGGAAATGTGGTGAATCGATGGGAAAACGTGAACTCTATATCGAACAACGTCTCCAGCAAGCTCAACAAGACGGCGTTGTCTGTCTATGCAAGCAAGTCAGCGATCGAAAAATCCGCAAAGCCGTTCAAGCCGGACACCGTCGATTCGTCAGCGTCAAACGGATCACCGGCGCCGCCAGCAGTTGCGGCCTCTGTCAACCGTTCGTGGAAGACATCATTGAGGAAGAAAAGAAAAAGATGAGATGATCTCATCTTTTTTCATTG
Source organism: uncultured Mycoplasmatota bacterium (assembly GCA_913062645.1). Lineage (GTDB taxonomy): Bacteria > Bacillota_I > Bacilli_A > Izemoplasmatales > Izemoplasmataceae > Xianfuyuplasma. Next base: position 43,946 of record CAJXVW010000001.1, on the reverse strand, counting down.
GAGTTTGTCGGTGATCGAAGCGACCCGTTTGCGTGTCAGTTCGCGTGCGGTTTCTCGAATCAGATCGGCTTGGCGATGGTACATCTCACGAGCCGATTCGTCCGATAAACCGGGAAGGTTGATCAGCACGTTCAACAAGGCTCCTTCGACGGCCGCACCCAGTTGGAGGGCGGCAACACCGACGTCGCTGAGCGCATTCTTGTTGCCGAGTTGCTCGATGATGTCGAGCGTCTTGAGCGCCCGCAACGACAACTGGGCAACTTCATACGGGACGCGAATCGCCTGTTTGGTGGCCTCTTCAATGGCGCTGGCTCGCTTGGCCTGTTCCGCCTCGGTTTCCTTAGGCAGCTTGTATGCCTTCATGATTTCCTTGAAGGCAATCGTGTCCTCATCAACGAGTCGAATCAGATGATACCGAAATTCATGCAGTTCTTCCAGTGCGTGCTCAAAGGCGTCACGGTGTTTCTGATCTTCCTTGGCGTAAGCCTTCTTGCCGGTGGTGAGATGTCCGACCATCCGCGCCAACGACGTGCCGAGGGCACCGGCCAAGGCGCTGACACTGCCTCCGCCGGGAGCGGGTTGTTTCGATTCAATTTGATCCAATACATCTTGCAACGATTGTTCGATCAGTTTCATACTACCTCACGATCCTTTACGACGAGTTTGCCGTTTTTGAACACATCTTTGGTGTGGTTGACACCGTAATGATAAAGGATATAGTCTAGATTTGGCGCATTCAGGATGACCAGATCAGCATTCTTGCCGCGCGCGATCGAACCGATGCGTTCCTTGAGTCCGAGCGAATAGGCGGGATTGATGGTGGAAGCAACGAGTACTTCATACGGTGTCATCCGCAGTTTGTTGGCGGCGAGTTGCATGGTGAGCTGAAAGTTTTCACTCGGGCTGCTGCCGGGATTGTAGTCCGAACTGATGCTGACGATGCATCCGGCATCGATCATCTTGCGCGCATCGGCGTAGTCCTTGCCGAGATAGAAGGAGGTACCGGGAAGCAAATTGGCAACGGTCTTGCTCTTGGCGAGTTTTTTAATGTCTTCGTCGGACGCCATCATCAAATGATCGGCACTGGACGCATTCATCTCAACGGCAAGACCGGCGCCGCCCATCGGTTCCATCTCATCGGCGTGGACGCGGATGTGATAGCCGTATTTGGCGGCTTCTTCCAAAATTCGTCTGGTTTCGTCAATGGTGAATGCCCCATCTTCGCAGAACACATCGACGCTTTCGGCGAGATTGTGCGACTTGATGATCGGCAGGTCGTGAATGATCTGATCCACGTAACCGGTGTGATCGTCCTTGTACTCATGGGGAATCGCATGAGCACCGAGATAGGTCGTTGAAATCGTCATCGGATGATTGTCCTGAAGATCGCGCATCACTTCAAGAATCTTCAGTTCGGTTTCCGTGTTGAGTCCATAGCCGCTCTTGGCTTCGATGGTGGTGACGCCGAACAAGAGCATCTCGTTGAGCGAACGCACGGCTTTGTCGAACAGTTCCTGATGCGACGCTTGCCGCGTGGCCTGAACGGTCGAGAGAATCCCACCGCCTTTTTTCAGGATGTCGAGATAACTGATGCCCTGAAGCTTTTTACGAAATTCCTTCTCTCTCGTACCGGCGTGCACGAGGTGCGTGTGGGAATCGATGAGACCGGGAATGACGATGTTGTTCTCGGCGTTGTGGAAATACGTGTTGTCCTGAATGTACTTGGAGTAGTTGCCTTGTCCATAATCGAGGATCTTGCCGTCCTTGATCGCAATGAATGCTCCGGGTACCACTTCCAGCTGGGACATTTCGGTGCCCCGGTGCAACAGCGACCGGTGTGGCGTGTACAAGGTCTTGATGTTGTAGATGATCGTATCTGCGCGCATGCGCATCCCTCCTTTTATATGTTCGCTTCGATGATCTTGTCTTGATCGAAGTCGCGGAATCCGATGTAGTGTTTGCTGTAGCGGACGATGTCTTCAAACGACATGTTCTTGTCGAACGACTCGCCGGCCGCTTCCAAATAATAGCGCAAGGAATCGAGAAGCGCCTGTTTGGGAATCAGTCCGACCAGTTCGCAGGACGGAACGTCGACATGATATCGTCTTGCTTCCATCCGCACGGTTTCGAGAATGCGGTAGAGCGGATTTTTTTTGTAGTCGAGAATGTTCATCGTCACTTGCACGTGCTGACGACTGTCGAGATAGACCGGTCCCGCCTGAATGTGGCGGAAGCCGCCACTGGAGAACCGAATCGCTCGAGAAATCGAGGATGCGATTTTGGTGTTCTCAGTCGCCAGATCGATGTTGTAGGCGATCAAGGGGATGCGGGCCCCGATGCCGATGACGCCGAACGTCGGATGAATCTCGTTGGTCCCGTAGTCCGGTGTCCATTCGGGATCTTTGATTTTGTCTTTCATGCCTTCGAACTCCCCCTTGCGGATGGTGGGAAGTTTGACGCGATTCTTCTTGGTAGCCGCTTCTGCGTACAAGAAACTGGGGATGTGACAGGTGTCCCAGATGCGTTTCGCAATCTCGTTGGCGTACGCGACGCATTCTTCCATGGTGACATCTTCAATCGGAATGAACGGAATCACGTCGACGGCACCCATCCGCGGGTGTTCACCGCTTTGGTGGTTCATGTCGATGTGCTGCAATGCTGCTTCGACAAACGGCATGAGTGCATCGAGAATCGGCTCTGGTTCGCCGATCAAGGTCACGACCGTGCGGTTGTAGTCGGCATCCGGCTCGTAGCTGACGAGTGTGAATCCAGGCTTGTTCTTGAGGGGGGCGACAATTGCTTCAATGATCTTCTTGTCGCGCCCTTCACTGAAATTGGGGACGCATTCGATGATGCGGGCCATGTCATTTTCCTCCTTTGACGTAATGGGTCTTGACGAGTTCACGGATGAGCGATTCATCGGAAGCGTGCGGCAACGTGATCATCGAATTGTTGTCGATGTCGTTGTAGTCCGCGGCGGTCGATACGGCGTGATCGTTCTGTGCCCAGGCACGGCGGCTGACACCGCCCATCACGTCGAACAGCATTGCCGTCTTGAGGATTTCATCGACCCGGGAACTGCCGTCGAGAACCATGCCGTAGCCACCGTTGACGACCTTGCCGATACCGACGCCGCCGCCATTGTGGAGAGCGACGAGGCTCATGCCGCGGGAGGCGTTGCCAAGGGCGACATGGGTCGCCATTTCACTCATGACGTTGCTGCCATCCTTGATGTTGGATGTTTCGCGGAACGGACTGTCGGTGCCGCCGGTATCGTGATGATCGCGACCGAGCATGACGGGTCCGATCTCATGGTTGCGAACCATGTCATTGAACTTCAGTGCGATGTTCAGACGGCCGTAGGCATCCTGATAGAGAATCCGTGCCTTGGTTCCAACGACCAACCGGTTTTGTTTGGCATCGCGAATCCAGTTGTAGTTGTCGCGATCCTGGAACCGTCGGTCGGGATTGATGCAAGCCATCGCAGCTTGATCGGTCTTGTCGAGATCTTCGTCTTTCCCCGACAGACAGACCCAGCGGAACGGACCGTACCCATAATCGAACAACAGTGGTCCCATGATGTCTTCGACGTAACTGGGCCAGATGAATCCATCCAGATCGTTGACGCCGTTCTTACAAATCGAGGCGATGCCGCTGTCGTAGATCGCCTTCATGAAACTATTGCCGTAATCAAAGAAATAGGTCCCTTGGTCGGTGATGGTTTGAATCGCTTCATAATGACGCTTCAATCCCTCGTCCACCAGTTGTTTGAACCGTTTTTTGTCGTGTTGCAACAGTTCCGTGCGTTCTTCAAACGTCACGCCAACCGGGCAATAACCGCCGTCATACACGGCGTGACAACTGGTTTGGTCACTGAGCAGATCGATGTGGATGTGTTCCTTCGCAGCATATTCCAAGAGATCGACGATGTTGCCGTAGAAGGCAATCGCAAGCGCTTCGTTGTTGGCTTGTGCCGCTTTGGCGCGTTGAAACGCATCTTCCGGAGTGTCGACAACGACCGACACCCAGCCTTGCTCGTGTCGCGTGTCAATGCGCGACTTGTCGACTTCGGCGATGATGCCGACACCACCGCAGATTTCAATGGCCTTGCCCTGCGCACCACTCATGCCTCCGAGTCCGGAGGATACGAACAGTTTGCCGGCAAGGTTGTCGGTTTCGGGAATGCCGAGTTTACTGCGACCGGCATTGAGTAATGTTGAATAAGTCCCGTGGACGATGCCTTGGGGACCGATGTACATCCAGCCACCGGCCGTCATCTGACCGTAACTGGCGACCCCTAGTTGAGCGGCGCGGTTCCAGTTGTCGATGTCATTGAACTGGCCGATCATCAGACCGTTGGTGAGAATCACTCGTGGTGCATTCTTGTGGGTGGCGAACAGCCCGAGCGGATGTCCGCTCATCAGCACCAGCGTCTGCGTGTCGTTCATCACTTCAAGGTACTTCTTGACGAGATGATACTGCATCCAATTCTGCATCACACGACCGGTTTCTCCATAGGTGACGAGTTCGTAGGGATAGAGCGCGATGTCAAAATCCAGATTGTTGTCGATCATCACCTGGAACGCTTTGCCTTCGATGGTGTTGCCTTCGTATCGATCGATCGGTTTGCCCCAGATCCGTCCTTCGGGACGAAAACGGTAGCCGTAGATGCGTCCTCTGGTCAGGAGTTCATCCAGAAACTCCGGGGCCAGCGTGTCATGCCATTCTTGGGGGACGTAACGCAGTGCATTCTTGAGCGCCAGCGCGGTTTCTTCTTCGCTCAGGACAAACGTGCGCTTGGGGGCGCGACGGATGCCATCTTGAAACGCCGGGTACTCCGGCAGCTTGGGGAAAATGTCAGCGAGGGTGAAGGATTGTGAATGGGTCATTCCGTTTCCTCCTTGAACAATGCGGATTCCAGTTCGCCCGACGACAACAGTTGTTCCATCTTGTGGATGTGATGATACATGATCTCGTCGTCTTCCACGAACGGTACATGTTTCCTAATTTCATTATACGCCCTTTCGGTGTCGCGGCCAAGTGCCATGTGCGGTTTCAGATCGATCGCCTGACAGGCCGTCATCAGTTCCATCGCCACGACGCGACGGGCATTTTTCAGTATGTCATACGCCTTGCGGGCGCCGATCGTACCCATTGACACGTGATCCTCCTGATTGGCGGAAGAGGGGATGCTGTCGACCGAAGCCGGATGGGCCAGCACTTTGTTCTCACTGACCAACGAGGCAGCACTGTATTGCACGATCATGAACCCGGAGTTCAATCCTGGATTCTTGACAAGGAATGGCGGCAATCCATTGGAAAGGGCCGGATTCACCATCCGCTCGATGCGGCGTTCCGATATGTTGGCCAGTTCACTCAGAGCGATGCCCAGGTAGTCAAACGGCAACGCCAATGGTTGGCCGTGAAAGTTACCGGCGCTGATCGCCGCACCGTCCTCGGTGAACAGGATCGGGTTGTCGGTAACGGCGTTCATTTCGATTTCGACCTTCTCGCGAATGAACAAAAGGGCATCGATCGTCGCCCCATGAACTTGCGGAGCGCAGCGAATCGAGTACGCATCCTGAACGCGTTCTTCGCCCTGGCAGGTGACGTGTCGACTGCCGTTGAGATGTTCCAAAACTTCGGCGGCGACGGCTATCTGGCCAAGATGACCACGGACCTTGTGAACGCGAGGATCGTAGGCGTCGATGATTCCGCCAGTCGCCTCCATCGTCATCGCCAATGAAACGTTCGCCAGGCGTGCCAGACGAAAAGCGTCAAACAAGGCGATCGCACCAATGCTTGTCATCGCCTGCGTGCCATTGATCAGAGACAGCCCTTCTTTGGCTTCCAGATGGGGAATGGCATCGATGTTCTTGATGGTGAAGGCTCTTTGTGTTGTCATCCGTTCGCCATCTACAAAGCACTCCCCAAGTCCGATAATCGGCAGACTCATGTGCGAAAGCGGAGCCAGATCTCCACTGGCCCCAAGGCTGCCTTTCTCAAACACAACCGGATGAACCTGCTTGTTGAGCATCTCCACCAGTTTCTCGACGACTTTTAGCCGAATGCCGCTGTTGCCGCGCACCAACGCATTGATGCGGAGCAGCATCATCCCGCGAACGATTTCTTCGGACAGCGGTTCGCCGACGCCGCAGGCATGACTTTTCAGTAGATTCTCCTGCAGGGTCGCAGTGTCGCATTTATTGATGGGGACGTCGGCGAGTTTGCCGAATCCGGTGTTGATGCCATAGACCGGTTGCTCGTCTTCGACGATCTTGCGAACCAGCTGATTCGCATCGCGAACCAACGCTTGTTGTTCCTCGGAAATCACGACTGTCTCGAAGTCGCGAACCACCTTCATGAATCGCTCCAAAGACAATCCGTTGCCGTTGAGTCGAACCATTGAAATCACCTCATCCTTCGTACGTTTATTATACTATAAAAGACATTCATAGAAAAGGTTAAAATGGCTTAATGGAGCGCTTTATACCGATAAAGTGGTAAAGTATGAACCACAAAAAAAGACGGTTTCCCGTCTGTTAGATATCCTTGAGAGCGAAGACGTCCGGCAAGTGCTCGTCCATCCGGATGATCCGGAAGTCGTCCTTGCGAACGGCAACAATGGAACTATGGCCGATGGCTTTGATTTCTCCAGCTTGGTCGAGAAGTTTGTGTTCAAACACGATCTTCACCTTTGTCAGTTCCACCAGTTCGGTCTCACAGAAGATCTGCTCGCCGAGCGTGATCGGTTTCAAGTAGGTGCAATCCACGTCACGGACCGGGAACATGAACCCGCGTCGTTCGATGTCGTAATAATCAATACCGTGTTCGCGCAGCATCGCCGTGCGACCAAGTTCGAAAAATGAGAAATAATTGGCGTGGTAGACGACGCCCATCTGATCGCTGTCGCTGTAGCGCAACTGCAGTTCGTAGCGATGTTTCATAACAGTATGAAGTACTCAAACATGACATACGTCAGTCCGATCAGACAGGGCACGTGTGCGACCGCCAGATGCGTGATCGTTTTGGTGCGGTCGGCGTCGTTGATCAGCGCGTTGCGGGTGATGAACAACATCCCCGCAAACGACATGCCGTTGAGGATGAGAAACAGGTAGAATCCGGTGAATGCAAAACTGCCGTCCGTGAAGTAAATCAGAATCCACACGATCAGCACATAGAGCAGATTGGTCGTCAGAATCGATCCATACACCAACAGGTTCTGGACGGCTTGCGGATTGTCTTGAAAGATGCTTCTGGTCTCGTTGTCATTCATTGTTGTACTCCTGTTCAAATGGTCTGCGGTACAAGGGCGTGTAAGTCAGAACACCATCCACGCGATGCGATTGATACAGCGTCAGTCCGGTCACCGGGATGTCCCGATCATAATACGGCAATCCGTTGGTGAAGGATCCATTGGAAAAGACAATCTTCTTGCCGATCGTGATGTGCGGGCGGTATTTGCGGTTGTCCGGCTCGAATCCCGATTCGACAACTTCCGTCTCGATCCGCTCAAAGAGTCGTTTCAGCTCGCTTCGTCCTTCCGTGACGGCGACCCAGAGGATGCTGGAGTTCTTCTTGTGAAAGGCCCCAATGTCCCCGATTCGTATGGAAAACGGTGCCGTGCGAGAACAGGCGTCATCGATGCATTGACACAATTCCTCATACTCACCGTTGTAGATGTTTCCGATGTATTTCAAGGTGAGATGGAAGTTGGAATAGTGCGTGAAGTTTCCGCTGACGGTCGTGGTCTTGACGATATCCTGGACTTGCTTCAGATAGCGTTTGATGTCATCGTCGAACTCGACGGCGATAAATACTCTCATCCGATACCACCTCATTCTTACCCCCATTATAACATAGAAATAGAGTGCGGTCGCACTCTATTTGAGTTTGATTCGAGCATAAATTCCATAGTGATCGCTAACTGGTTCCTCCGTAAACAAAATCGCTCCATCCAGACGTTCATGCGGGCGATTGACAACGATGTAATCAATTCTCGACGCCGTTTCATGCACGTACATGCCACCATGCGTGGGATGGGTGGACAACATCGGATCGTCGGCGAAGACATCGTGAAACCCGTGGCTCAGAACATGTTGAAACTCCGTGGTATTCGGTCGAACGTTGAAATCGCCGGCAAGGAGCACGGGATTGTCCCGCTGGAGCAGTCTCATCGCGGTGTCAACCTGATCCTCGAAGGTTTCATTGTCGTCGGTCCAGCCAAAATGCGTCGTAGCCACCGATAGAACGTTCTCTTCGAGATGGATATCCGCGACCAGGATCTTGCGGGTTGTCCAATCGGCATAGTCGCGACCTTTGGACAGATAGGCATGCGCGACATTGTGCAACGTGTGTCGGGACAAAATCGCCAACCCCTCATCGTACTTGTTGAACGACATTTTGAATGGAACAAAGGCAAGATGATAGTGCTTGCCAAGATCGTGGAGCAACCGTTGCAGTGTCAAGGCGTAATTGTCGGCCTTGATGTTGTCATGAACCAGGGGTTGATCCATGGACTGAGCCACTTCTTGCAGACAGACGACATCGATGTCGCGATCGTGAATCTCACGGGCGATGCGTCGTTGTTTGGCATCCAGGTCCGCTTCCACCAGACAATGCAGGTTCAGTGACAGGATGCGCAGCTCAGACACGTTTTAGAACCTCCGGCAACGCCGATATCAGATCGGAGGCGATCATCGACTCTTCACCATGGACATCGCGCGTCAAGCGGGCGGCGAACGAGTGGATCAACACGCCGAGTTTGGCTGCTTCCAGCGGGTCCATGGAACGTCCCAGGAGACTGCCGATGATGCCGGACAGCACATCGCCGGTACCGGCGGTCGCAAGTCCGGTGTTGCCGTGGTTGCTGAAGAAAGTTTGTTCGTTGTCGGTGATGATCGTGCAGGTTCCCTTCAACACAACCGTGAGATTGTACTTGTGAGCAATGTTACGGGCATACAGGATCGGTTCCTTGCGAACGTCATTGGTGGATACGCCGAGGAAATTTGCCATCTCCTTGTAGTGCGGCGTGATGATGATGTTCGGTCGTTCGCTGTAGTCCTTCAACAATTGTTTCAGATAGAATATGCCATCCGCATCGACAACCAACGGGATGTCGGTGGAGAGCAAATACTGGAGTACCTCCAGATTGTAGTCGTCATTGCGCCCCAATCCAGGTCCGAACACGATCGCATCCAGTTTGCGTACCATTTGCGGAATCTCCTCGATCCCGCCATAGGTGTCAACCATGACGTCGGGATAGGGATTGTGGACGTGGGCCAGATACTTCTCGTGATACAGGAGTCGCGACAGTCCGCTACCGCTGCGAAGCGCGGCGCAGGCGCACAACAGTGGAGCTCCCATCATGCCTTTGGAACCGCCAATGGTCATCACGTCTCCGAACATGTACTTGTAGGAGTTGCGTGGTCGCTTGGGGATCTTGTTGTTCAGGTAGGACAACGGAAGCAAGGTTTGTTCATCGGGAAAGATCATCTGCAGGATGCCAACATCCAACAATGTCATCTCTCCGGAATGATCCATCGCATCATTGAGAAGATTGCCCTGTTTGAAGTTCTGGATGACAATCGTATGATCGGCGTGGATCGCCACCCCCATGACACACCCGTTGTCGGCGTTCAGACCCGATGGGATGTCAATGCTGATGGTGGTCGCATAACTGGCGTTGATGCGGGTGATGACATTGTGATGCAGGCCTTCGACATCACGTGACAGACCGATGCCGAACAAACCGTCAAGAACGATAGTGGCATGTTCCAGCACCGTCTCGAACTCCGACAAATCTGCTTCGGATGAAACCCGAAGGATGGATGCATCGATCGCTTCCAGTTCTTTCAGAATCCGCTTAGATTCCTCGCTCTGTGACGATTGGCTTCCCACGATGACGATGTCGACATGCAATCCGAGTTCCAACAGATGATATGCGACGACCATCGCGTCGCCGCCGTTGTTGCCGCTACCGGCAACCACCAGCAGTCGTTCATCCAGGTTACCGTGGCCTTCGTTCAAGAGATGTTCGAAGATCCGTTTTCCAGCTCGCCGCATCAAATCATAGGAGCTGATGCCCTGTTCTTTCATGGTGAGTTGATCAAGTTGTTTCATTTCCTGGGCGCTGACAATTTGCTGTCGTGTCATGGTCCCACCTTCTTTCACTTCAATTATACCAAAAAAAAGACGATGTTGCCATCGTCTTCGTGGGGAGGATATCATGCTTCGTTGCTGTCGTCCTCGGTATCTTCTTCATTGTCTTCGCTTTCGTCATCGTCATCGTCGAATCCTTTCGATTCGGGACGTCCGCGTTCAGCGTTGCGCTGTTTGCCGGCTTCCTGAATGCGGTATTCGTAGACGGTTTCGCCATTTTCATCGACGGTTTCGGTGATGCGGACGGTGCCGCTGACGCCGTCGACCTGATACGTCAGTTTGTAGACGATGGCGTCGTCTTCGACTTCTTGTTTGAAGGTGTAGCGGTCTTCGCCGTCTTCAATGTCGATCTTGTATTCATCTTCTTCCATCGAGATCTTCAGACGAATCTGGGTGGTGACGCCGGCGATGGTCTGTTCCATGTCGAACTTGGTGGTGGTTTCATCGTCTTCGACTTCGGTCTTGTACATGATCTTGATCGTGTCGTCGCCACTGTGCGCCACCAACATCATCTTGGTTTCGTTGGCGTCGTCTTCGTCGTCTTCCTCTTCGGTATCGACCTCGTCGTCTACCTCGTCTTCGGTGTCGACGTCGTCATCTTGATTTTGTTGGTTGGCGTTGCCGTTCTGCTCGTCTTCCTGATCCTGATTCTGAGCGCCGCCGCCGTCGTTGTTCTGGTTGGCGTTCTGTTCGGAGCTCTGCTGGGCGTTCTCGTTTTTCTCTTGTTCGCCGTATTTGTACTCGCGCATGTTGTCGACGACTTCGAAGGTGTACTCCTGATCGCCGACAATGATGATGCCGGTCATTTCGCCGGTGACGTCGTCGAGGTTGTAGTAGATCAGGTAGACTTCTTCGTTGACGGTGAACGTCAGTTTGTATTCATAGAGTTCATTGTCACTCGCCTCTTCGACAACACTGCCGAAGGATTCCACACCGTTGTCGATCATGCCTTTGAGACGGTCGAAATAGAGATTTACGTCATCGAGTTCTTCTTCGATGACGGTCGTGTCTTCGTCATTCAGGAACACCAGACCGGTTTGTACGTTGGTCGGGGTGCTGAAATCGAGAAAGCCGGCCGAGAGATAACTCAAGGTCGCGAGGCTTTCCTCGCTGGACAGATTATCTGCTACGATGTCTTGTTCGGTTCCGCTGCCGCAAGCGGCAAGCGTCAATGTTGCTGCAAATGCGATGATGAATGTCAATAATTTCTTCATGATTCCGCTCCTTTTTAGATGGGTCTTCATAGATACATACAAAATGGGTCGACGATTTTCTACTGATTACGCAATATTTTTTGATAGGTCGTATTCTTGGTCGTAAGATTGTTGACTGGGATTGTTGCTTGGGTTGCCGCTGTTGCCGGGATTGTCATCGCTGTTGCCGGGGTTGTCGTCGTTGTTTCCCGGATTGTCATCGTCGTTGTTCCCCGGGTTGTCATCATAATCGTAGTTCGGGCGTCCGCGGGTAACCTCCACCTCTTTGCCGTTTTCCTGAACCTGGTAGGAATAAAGAGGTTGTCCGAACGCATCGGTCGTTTCCGTAATGCGGGCTTGTCCGCTGACACCGTTGAGCGTGTATTCGAGCTTGTATTCGATGACGCCGTCTTCGGTTTCTTTCTTAAGCTGATAGGAGTTGTCTCCCTCCTCGATGTCGACTTTGGCTTCGTCGTCCTCGATGGAGAGCTTGATGTTGCGCTCGGTTTCGATGCCGTTGATGCGGGTTTGGACTTCGTACTTGGTTTCCAAATCCTCGTCGGATTCGCGGCTGTAGCGGATGATGACATGATCGTCACCGCGAACGGCGTCAATCTCAATGGTTGTTTCCGTGTCGGTCTCTTCGTACGATCCGGTGACAAGAAACACGGCCGCGTTGACAACCAGTTGTCCGGAAATCTCGCCGTCGATGATGACGAGGTAGAACTCATGGGGAATGCCATTGATGTCAAACGTGATGAGGTAGTCGAACTCGGAATCCTCAAGTTCGGTGAATGCGATCGACTGGGCGAAGGCATCCTCGTCCAGGAATACGCGCAGCGTGTCAAAATAGAAGTTGATCGTTTCATCATTGGTCTCGAACTGTGTAGTATCGGTGTCGTTCAAGAACCGGAAGAGCGGATCCGACACCGTCAGATCGGCGCCGATGAAACTGGCGGACAGATACGAAATCTCGGCCAGTCGTTCCGATTCGTAGGCACTGATGTCGCCATGGCCGTCGTCGGGGGTGGTGGCACCGGGTGAAAACACGATGACAAGTGCGAAGATGAGAATGAATGCCGGCACGAGCGCCGGTGTCACAAGGCGACGTAAAACGGACGACCTGCGTTCGCGTTCCTGGATCTTGTCCATGACCGCGGTCATCGTACGATGTTTCGATGCCTCGAGAGCTTCGGGATTGATGCGGCGATTCAGTTTATCCATCGATCGTCACCTCCTGTTTGATTTTGTCAATGCTGGATTTGAGTGCTTTGTAAATGGTCTTGTCGGGTATGTCGAGCGTCTCGCTGATCTCCTTGACGCTGAGACCGGAGAAATAATGCAACGCGACGATGTTCTGGTGCTTTTTGGACAATCGCTTCTTCATCGCGGCGACGATCATCCGTATCCGTTCCGCCTTGATTGCCTCCGCTTCAATGTCGGTCTCATCTTCGAGAAACGAGGTGTCGATGTCACTCGCTGTGTGTTTGCGGTGAAAGGCGGAGTTCAAGTAGTTGATCGTATGATTCGAGGCGATGCGGTAGAGCCAGGTTCGAAACGCCGATTTGTCAGGATCGTATTTGGACAAGTTCTCGTAGGTTTTGAAAAAGATCTCCTGCACCAGGTCTTCGGTGTCCTGATACTGGCCGACCATGTTGAAAACGAATGAGAACATCTCATTGTGGTAGCGTTCCATAAGTTGGCCGTAATGGTCCGTCTTGCCTTGCAGTACGAGGCGGATCACTTGGAGATCGTCCATACGCATCATCCTTTCGTCTTTATTATATCACTTGATGTGCGTTGGACAATGCACGTTACTGACGTTTCATAGATATATACCGACATGATGGCTCATTTTCGCAAAAAAAAGAAACCGAATCGATCGGTTTCTAGATTTCACAGGTGTCGTCGGTACAGGTTGCGCCCTTGTCGGCGCCATCAATGGATTCAAACTGGGGCTTTTCCTCGTCCCATAGTTTTTCCAACACGGCCGTAAAATATTCAACGGGTTGTGCGCCGCTGACGCCGTATTTGCGGTTGAGCACGAAGAACGGTACGCCTTGCACGCCGATCTGACGCGCTTCGGTGATTTCGCTTTTGACTTGGTCGGCGAATTCTCCGTTGTCAAGAATCCGTCTGGCTTCGGTGCCGTCCAAGCCCAGTTCTTCCGCCAGTTCCACCAGCGTGTCGGTGTCGGCGATGTTGCGTCCATCGGTAAAATACGCTTTCATCAGACGACCAGTGAGTTGGTATTCCAGGTTGTACTGGTTGGCCCATTTGGCAAGGCGGTGGGCGTCAAAACTGTTGGTCATCTGGATGATGTCGTAGTTGTAGGTGAGACCGACGGTCTTGGCCTGTTCTTGGAACATCGCGAACCGTTCCTTGGCTTTGTCAACGCTCATCCGATGTCCTTTTGCGAAGGTCTCGGCGGCGCTCTCTTTCATTTCTTTGGGGGCGTTGGGGTTCAGTTGATACGCCTTCAGGACGAGTTCGACCTTGTCTTTGTGGGGAAACGCGTCCAGTGCTTGTTCGAAGCGCTTCTTGCCGATGTAACAGAAGGGGCAGGCAAAGTCGCTCCAGAGTTCGATTTTCATGTGTGTCACACTCCTTTTTCGTTCACTTCATTATCGCCCATATCAACGGGAAAATCAATTAGTTTGCTTGCTAACTATATGCAATCAATCGGCGATGGTGTTTTCCGGATAAAAGGAGTATAATGAAAGTAGAAAGGAGGTAATGCATATGAAACGTCTGCAGAGGCTGTACTTCATACTGAGTTACGTCTTTTTCATCCTGCCCCCGTTCATCTGGGGTCTGGTGGCGCTTTATGCCGAGAATCCGCGGCTCGAGATTCACGTCATCAGTCTGTTCGTCAATCTGATCGTCCTGGCGGTGATCGGATTCGTCATTGTTCTCTTGATCAAATACGACAAACTCCATGTACCCAACACCAACGAGTACAAACAGCTGGCCTTTGGATTGGTTGGCAACGTTGTCGTTTATTTCTACACGTTCCAAAACATGATGGAGATCCAGAACATCATCACCATCTATCTGATCTTGCTCATCGTTCTCGCCGTGCGGGTGCTGCTCATCACCCGCAAGATCGTCGTTTATGAACTGTGGATCCTGCTTCCGATCTTCCTTGCCGTCGACACCCTGCATCTGCTCATCAGCGGATGCGGATTCACCAACATCGGAACGGTCTGTTATCCCAATCAAGGTGGATACGGGTGGTTGTATTTCCTCTATGTACTGATCGCCGTCACCACGATCGGGTACTACGGTTACAAGATTTACCTGTACAAACGATACACCTTCTTCGGTATCGTCAACATGGCGATCGTCGTCGCAATCTCGATCGCCATTCAACGCAACTTCGATGCCGATGAAAAGCTGATTGGAACGCTCTTCATCGGTGGCGGATTCTTTCTCGTGTTGGATTTCATCGTTTCTATCGTCAACAAAACCTACACGCACAAGATTCTCCTGTTTTACATTCGCACGTCGACGTTTTTGCTGCTTTGGTCGTTGCTAAGCGAAGAACAGTTCTTCTACTACGGCCGCGCCGACGAAGGCCTCCTGGCCTTGATGGTGGTCGTCACGTACGTGTCGCTTGGTGTCAACATCCTCAAATCGCTCCTGCACGTCAAAGAGGAAGCGGACGAACCATCTGCGCTCGATCAGTTCACGTTCCGCCCCTGCACCTTCGAGGACAAGGAACTGATCAAGACCAAATATGGTGAAGTGGCCTACAACCACATTTCGCTTGACGAGGAGGATTGTTCCCTTGTCGCCTTGGAAGGCGAACGTATCATCGGTTTCGTCTCCACTTACGTCAGGCCCTTGACTTCACCACTCGAAGCCGAGCTGGAAGCCTACATGAATATCATCGAAGTGGCCCCCGGCTTCCGCAAACTGGGCATCGCCTCCGAACTCGTTGCCAGAACGGAACAATACTTCCGCAGAAAAGGCATCAAACAACTGCGGGGATGGTCTTCCGATGACAAGATCGAAGCGATTAATCTGTGGCGCAAACTGAATTTCGCCCTGTCGCCGACGACCATCTTCATTCGTCAGAAAAACGTCGCCATCGAAGGCTACTACTTCGTCAAGAAACTATAGGAGGACACCATGAAAATAACCTTTTTGGGCCACGCCGCCCTGTTGGTCGAAGACATCAACTTCAAAGCGCTGATTGACCCCTATCTGACAGGCAATCCGCTCTACAAGAAAAACCGCTATGACATCGAAGGCGTCACGCACATCTTCATCACGCACGGCCATCGCGACCATGTCGGCGACGCGCTTGACATCGCCAAGGCGAACGATGCGCTGATCATTTCCAATGCGGAACTGGCAAGCGCCTTCCACCAGCATGACAAAGAACTGAAACTGCATCCGATGCACATCGGCGGTAGTTTCACCTTTCCCTTCGGCCGCGTCAAGATGACACCAGCCGTTCACGGCAGTTCCTATCAGGACGAGCATGGCTCGCACGACGGCGGCAATCCCGGTGGATTCCTGATCACGATCAACGGTAAAACGCTCTATCACGCCGGCGACACCGGACTGATCATGGACATGCAACTGCTCGCCGACGAACACGTCGATGTCGCGTTCTTGCCGATTGGCGGCAACTACACGATGGACATCAAGGACGCCGTCAAGGCCGTGACGTTCATCAAACCGAAACAAGTCGTCCCGATGCATTACAACACCTTCCCGCTGATCAAAGCCGATCCTGAGGAGTTCCGATCCAAGGTCAAGGACGCGACGGTCGTCATTCTCCAGCCGCGCGATTCGATCAAAATATAAAAGGAAGCCGTCGGCTTCCTTTTTTTCATTTCACCAGTATCGCGCGCGCCAGCGCGGCTTCGACATGGTCCAGCTTGAGTGGCAGGCAATACAACGTGTAGGTACCTTCCGGTACATCTCGAAAACGCAGTCCCTCAATGATGAGGATGTCGTTTGACAAGAGGATCTTGTGCGTCGGATGTCCAGCTTGCGAGCGTTCGATGCCGAGTCCGTCGATGCCGACGGATTTGATCCGCTTTCCCTTCAGATAACGGGCGGCGTCTTCCTTGACGTAGACGAACTCGTAGTTAAACGTGTCTTCGAAACTGTTCGTGGTTTTGAACAGCACGATGTCGCCTTCCTCAATCGCCAGATGTTCGATGTCGGCTTTGGTGATGCCGTCTTGGACATGCGTCATGTCGAACAGTTTAGCCGTGCCGATGAAAGGGGACAGGTCGTAGTCGTCGGAGGTTTTGCCGCCGTCGATCATGTGGAGCGGGTAGTCGACGTGGGTTCCGGTATGCATGTTGATGTGCAGTTTCGTTTCATGGACCGGTTTGTCGGCGTGGGTGTATTGCGCTTCAAACGATGGTTTCTTGTCGTCGGCGTTCTTGTAGACCTGAACAGCTTCGTTGACGTTCATCGAAATGTCATAAATCATCGAAATCCTCCCCGAATCGTGTTGAAATCAATTGTTTCATCTGTGCATAGGATGAATAGGTGTGCGGTTTGTCCAGTTTTTCCTTGAGTTGTTCGACGATCCGCCAGGTGGACTCGATCTCATCCCAACGTGTGAACAGCGTGCGGTTCTTGTTGATCAGATCAAGCAACAGCTTTTCATAGGCTTCCGGTGTGTTCTCGAGCGAATGACACGAATGACAGTAATCGAGTTCCGCCGGTACGATGTTGTCGGACAGACCCGGTTCCTTGACGTTGAACTGGAACTTTACGCCGTCGTCCGGTGCAACCTTGATGATCAGCTGGTTCTTGGGTTTGTAGGTATCGGGCCAGAGGCTTCTCGCACCATTGTCGTTCTTAAAGTTGACGATGATTTCCGAGCGTTTCTCATCGAGTTTCTTCCCGGTAAGGAAGTAAAACGGAACGCCCTTCCAACGGTCGTTGTTGATCGACGCTTCGGCGAAGACGAAGGTTTCGGTCGTCGAGTCCGCGGCGACTTTGACAGCATCGAGATAGCCGTCATACTGACCGAGAATGACGTCTTTGGGACGGATCTTGATGTCTTGGAAGACTTTGACTTTCTCATTCTTGATGTCTTCGGACGAGTAGGTATCCGGTTTCTCCATCGCAACCAGCGACGCCATCTGCAACAAATGGCTCTGCAACATGTCCTTCAATGCGCCGATCTCGTCGTAATAGCCGCCCCGGGTCATCACCCCTTCTTCTTCTTTGGCGATGATGTAGACGTCTTCGATCGTGTCGTGATTCCAAGAATCCTCAAATATCTTGTTCGCAAATCGAACAATGAGAATGTTTTGGATCATTTCCTTGCCCAGGTAATGATCGATGCGGTAGATCTGCGACTCGTCGAAGTACTGCCACAGATCGCGGTTGATCTCCTTGGCGCTGGCAAGATCTTCGCCGAAAGGTTTCTCAAACACGATGCGCGCATGCTCATCGCCCTTGGTGACGATACCGGCTTGCGAGACGCCTTTGGCGATTGCCGGAAAAAGTTGTGGTGGAACCGCGAGATAGACCATCGCATCGTCAATTCCGTCCTTGGCCATCGTGTCCTGCAATTGATCGTAATCATTCTGGCAATCGATGTCGAGTTTGATGTAGGTCATGCGGGCCGTCAAACGAGTCCAATCGACCTGTTTGTCAACTTCCTCTTTGGCATGTTCGACGTAATCATCGAACGTCCAGTCGCGCCGTGCCACACAATAGATTCGGGCGTCTGGGTCCAGTCGCTCCTGGTTCAAGAGACGGTCCAGTGCGGGAATCAGTTTTTTGAACATCAGATTTCCAGTTGAACCAAAAATCACTATCGCTTGTTTCATGAACGTCACTTCCTTTTCATCAATCCCATTATACCATTGATCACGCTCCTCCTGGCAACCAATACTCGTGATTGTCGGGAAAAGGCTTTCCTTTTGAACAAATTATATATATAATATAGTTATCAGTCGAACTATTTTGGAGGAATCCCATGAAAACCTTAATCATCTACGAGACCAAGAGTGGGTTCACAGAGGAATGCGCTCGTACCATTAAAAACCAAATCCCGGACAGTGTCATGATGGACATTCATTCCGACGAGTTTGACATCAACGATTTCGAAACGATTTTGATCGGGGCACCGATCTATGAAGGAGAAATCGAACACTACACATCGCGATATTTCTCGATTCACAAACTGAAGCTCATGAAAAAACGGCTTGGCATCTTCTGTGCCGGGATGAACACAGAAGAATTCAATTATGCCGTTCAAGAGAGTATGCCTCCCGACATCTTCTATGAAGCGAAAATCGTTCATTGCGGTGGTCGCATCAAATACAAGAATCTCTCCCTGAAGGAGAAGTTCATCGTCCGCCGCCGTCTCGGCATCAAACACGATGAAGAAATCAACAACTCCGAAAAAATGGAACAGTTCATCAACTGGGCGAAAAACGAATAAAGGAAGCCGTCGGCTTCCTTTTCATTTTCGCCAGAATGTCTTGCACTCGGCCTTTTCATCCATGTTGTATGCGATGATGCGTTGTAATAGGTCATAGTTCACATCGTCGGTCCATTTGATCCGGAACAACATCTTCGAGGCTTTATAACCGGCAGCTGCAATGGCGTCTTTGAACACCTCGATTTCGACGCCTTCGGTGCCGACGGCGAAGTGCGATTTTGAAACACTGAAGGCGATGATGAAGGTCCCGTGGTGCGTGAACATCGGCTGATTCCATTTGATCGCCGGCTCCAGCATGGGAAACTCACGCAGCACCCAGGCAAGCACATCACGTAATTTCTCTTGATTGGCAACGTTCTTCACGCTAGCCAAGAACGGCTCAAACACATTCAATTTTTTGTCGACAGTCATCCGTTTCACTCCTTGTCATACATAATCATTATACCCCATCCATTCCTTCACTGTATCGATAATACTCCCGGTCCATAAAAACCATCAAGCGTTTTACAACAATCTTGATATCAAATCATTTATAATACACATGGACATCAAATCAGGAAGTGATCAATATGAAACGAATCGGCATCATCATCGGCAGCGTCCGCGAACCGCGACGCGGCCTGACTGTTGGTAAATGGGTGTTATCACAAGCCAATGACCGCAACGCATCCTACGACATCATCGATTTGCGCGAGATCAATCTCCCGCATTACAACGAACCCGGCAGCCCGCGTACCAACCAGAACTACACCCATGCCAAAACGCGCATGTGGAGCGATACCGTCAAACAGTACGACGCGTTCGTGTTCGTTACTCCCGAATACAACGGATTCTTTCCCGGTTCCATCAAAGACGCCGTGGATTTCCTGTATCATGAATGGACCAACAAGCCCTTCGCCATCGTCGGCTACGGTGGACGCGGCGCCAAATGGGCAAGCCAACACCTGGCAACGCTGTTGAAACGCTTCGATATGCCGGATAGCGGCTACGTCGGCATTCACAAGCCAGCCCAGTCCATCGACAATCAAGGCAACATCGATCCTGAATTCATCGATGGTGTACTGTCCGATGTCTTCAATACGCTCGAATCCAACATGAAATAGAAAAAAAGAAGCCGGCGGCTTCTTTTTTTATTTGTATTTGTCGTAGAGTTCGGCTACGAAATTCAACATCTCAAAATATTCGACGGTGATGTCATCGGAATCAATCGTATCAACGAAGCTGATGTAGGGTTGCCATGTACCGATATCCTGGAGACGAACTTCCTGACTGTCCAGATCGTAATCCAACCCAGGCTCGGCCTCTAGAAAACATGTCATGTCAATCATGTCGCAATCGGCAACGATGTCGCTGAAGACAGAGAATCCGTCCAGATGCGTCATGATGTCGTTCACGCCGTTGACGGTGGCATGCGACTCGAGTTGCGCTTTTTCGGTGTTGGTGATGTAGTATTCGAAACGGACATCGGTGTCATCAAAATCGGAAAACTCGATGACGACCTCCAAGTCGAGTCCGTCGAGATAAATGTCGAACTGCATTTCAATGACGTAGCGGTCTTCGACTTTGATGCGGATTTCCGACACATCTTCAAACAAGTCGCCGCTCAGTACGTAATAATCGCCGTCTTCTTCAAAGTCGGCATCCAACAACAGATTGAAATCATCGTAATCCTCTTCGTCATCGCCGTATTCCTCATCCAACATCAACACCGGAAAGCCCATGTAGTCTTCGACCGTGTAATAATCACCATCGATCTCATAGATGGAGATGACTTCGCCCTCGATGTGAATCTGTTGGTAGTTGGCGGCGACCTTGGCATAGCTCGACATCAGTTTCTGGTCCTGATAGTAATAATCCATGTCCATTCGGTAGCTGTCCAGCTTGTCCATGTTGCGCAGCGCAACGGCAAGTTCGGACATGCCGAGCAGTTCGCAACCGCTCAACAGAATCGACATTACGACAACGAGTAATGCAGTGAGTTTTTTCATGTTGTAATGCTCCTTCCTTTGTTCCCATGATTCGAATGAAATTATAACACATTACAAACAAGAAAAAAAGAAGTCTTTGCGACTTCTCGTTATTCCAGATCATTCTCAAGGTTCGAATCGGCTCGTAACCCTAATTCTTATAAATAAGAGGGGTTCCGTTCTGGTGCGTTTGTTCTTTGGTTGCGATTCCACACAACAAGATATTCATTTATTTTCTAAATAAGCAATTTCGACAATGTGTTACCTGGTGATAGTTGATGACGGACAGCGTGTCTCAAGTTGTCAGGGTGTCACCTCGAGTTTCAGATATTTCTCCAAAACGACGCGGTAGTGCGGATGGTATCTTTCCTTGTAGGTTCGCGAATGGTGAACCGCTCGAATGCCGCCCTCCAAGTACTCTTCTACAAATGTAGTCCATGTTGCGTCGTCAAATGAAATGATCTTGGTACGAATCATCGCGGTGACATCATCAATCGCCTCTAGAAACATTTGTTTTGCCTGTTCAACATTCACATTAGCGCGCATCGATCGAAGAAACACGTCGGCCAAATCATCCGGGATCAAATAGCCATTCCGGACGGCATCCAGATACACGCGGACGTATCCGTTGCCGATGTCTTCCACGAATCGCCGCTTTGCGTCAACGTCCTTCATCTCGGACACCAAGTACCGCATCACCTGATCGCGATTCGGAGTTTGGTGGAGATGTCGCGGCCCGAAGCAGCTCTGATAGAGCAGTTTGACGATGTCTTGTGCCTCCATGGCGGGATACTCCGCAAGATGTTGCCTCACAATGAGCATCAATGAATCGCGGGCATCCGCTTTGTACTTGTTCAATACACTTTTCCTTCTGCGGCCGCCGCTTTTTCTTTTTGATCGCCAATTCCCGCGCCAAGGGCCAAACCGATTGGCAAGCCGATTCCGATGAATGCCGGGTTGATCGCGACAAACGGCGTTCCGAGCGCAACACCGAGGGCGATCCCGATCCCCACGTACTCACTTCGGATCTGTCCTTCTTCGGTGAATCCCAGTTGCCGTCTTACTTCCTTTTGCAGTTTGGTGAAGGATTTTATGTACTGTGACGGTTTCAGCTCATGGTCGTCCTCACTCAACTGAATCAAGAGCTCAAGTGCCTCGTCCATCATGGACTGGATGCCTTCGGGATCCAACTCTTCCAGCTTCTTGCAGAGTCGAATGAACACTTCGATTTTGTACTTCTTCTGCTGTTTCTCCGTGAATCGTTGTTTGAGTTGTTCCAATCTCATTGCCGTATCGTTCATCGTATCACCTCGTGAATAGTATAGCACAAGCTCTAAAGTGAAGTGAAAAAAAGTAACCTCGCGAGGTTACTTTTGTTGTTTGTTGGCAGGGGTGACAGGATTCG
This sequence comes from uncultured Mycoplasmatota bacterium, assembly GCA_913062645.1. GTDB lineage: Bacteria > Bacillota_I > Bacilli_A > Izemoplasmatales > Izemoplasmataceae > Xianfuyuplasma. Next base: position 21,788 of record CAJXVW010000001.1, on the reverse strand, counting down.
AACCCGTACTAACGGTTTTGGAGACCGCTGTGCTACCATTGACACCACACCCCTAAAAGTGGTGGGAGGGGACGGATTTGAACCATCGAACCCTGAGGGAACAGATTTACAGTCTGCCGCGTTTAACCACTTCGCTACCCTCCCACGTAAATGGGGCTCGTCTTGAGCGCTATTATATTATAGCAAACCCATTTGATTAAATCAATGGTTTTAAACAAAGAAAAGGGAGCCGTGCGCGTGCACGGCTCCAGTGCTTGGTGAACCATCCCTTACCCCTAATCCTTGAATCCTCCTTGCGTTTCGTTCATTGCGTTTGTATTGTCGTGTTTCATACCCTCAAATGCTGTCCCTCCTTCCCTGTGACGAAGCAACCGGTTTGGAGGCGATTTCTTACGTCACATGAGATATTATACAATATTTCAAAATCGATTTCAAAAAAAGAAAAAGCGGAGAGATTCTCCGCTTAGCTACTGACTTCGTAGCCTTTTTCTTCAATGACTTTCTTAGCCAGATCCTCGGTGTTTCCGTTGAGGTCGAACTCCACCACTTTGTTGTCGAGATCGATGTCGACGTTGGTGAAGCCGTTTTGCTGCAAGGTTTTCTCAATCGTCATCTTGCAGTGATTGCAGGTCATGTTGGTGACGGTGAGTTTCATGATGTCTCCTCCTTCTTTGGTGACTTGGAATTCGGGTAGTTTGTATGCTTTGAGACGTAGTGCGTTAAGCACCACGGTGATACTGCTGAATGCCATCGCCGCGGCAGCGACGACCATCGACAGACGGCCGGTGGCGGCGAGCGGAATCGCGATCAGATTGTAACTGAACGCCCATCCGAAGTTCTGATAGATGTTGCGCAGCGTTGCTTTCGACATGTCGATCGCCTTGATCACCAGTCCCAGATCGTAACTCATCAGGGTGACGTCGCTGGAGTCAATCGCAACGTCGGTGCCGTGACCCATGGCGATGCCGACATCGGCTAGTTTCAAGGCCGGGGCGTCGTTGATGCCGTCGCCGACGAAGGCGACGACTTTACCGCTGGCCTGGATCTCTTCGACGATTTTCGCCTTCTCATGAGGCAGAACTTCGCTGTAGACATGCTCGATGCCGAGTTCTTTGGCGATCTGATTGGCGACGACCTTGTTGTCGCCGGTGATCATGTAAGGCGTAAGTCCGCGCTGTTTCATTTCCGATATGACGAGTTTGGACGTATCCTTGATCTCGTCGCGGACCGCATACATTGCTTCGACGTTGTTGTCAACGATGACGAAGTTGACGGTCTTGGCGCCTGCAAGCAGGCGATCGTATTCATCTTGGAATGGATTGTCGAGGTTCAAGTCATTCAACAGTTTGACGCTTCCGACGTGAACCGTCTGGTCCTTGACGACACCCTTGAGTCCCTTGCCTTCGATGGTTTCGAAGCCGGATACCTCAAGCGCCTTAATGTCGTGATCGTTCATATAATCGATGACCGCGCCGCTGATCGGGTGATTGCTGTCCTTTTCGAGGGAGTATAGGACGTCCTTGACATCTTCGTTGCCAACGTAGTCGGTCACGATCGGTTTCCCGATGGTGAGCGTGCCGGTCTTGTCAAACGCAATCGCTTCGATCTTGTTGGCGAGTTCGAAGAATTCGCCGCCCTTGTACAGGATGTGGTTCTGCGCGGCTTTGCCGTTGCCGACGAGAATGCTGGTCGGTGTAGCGAGGCCAAGCGCGCAGGGACAACTGATGACGAGAATAGCTATCGTGCGTTCGAAGGCGGTTCCGAAGGGGACGCCTAAGAACCCGAACTGAACGATCAGATTGAGAATGGCAATCGATACGACGGCCGGCACGAACCATGACGCGATCTTGTCGGCAGTCCGTTGGATCGGCGGTTTGTCGGCGCTCGCTTCTTCGACGTGCTGAATGATTTGAGCAAGCATCGTGTCACTGCCGATCTTGGTCGCTTCGATGACAAGTCGCTCACGGAGGTTGATGGTTGCGCCGATGACTTTGGATTCGGTCGTTTTTGGAACCGGTGAACTTTCTCCGGTCATCATCGATTCATCGACATAACTGGTGCCTTTGACGACTTTGCCGTCAACCGGGATTTTCTCATTTGCCAGTACGATGAGCTGGTCTCCTTCAAATACCTCCGCAATGTCCACCATGACTTCCTTACCGTCGCGCAGGACACGAGCCTCTTTGGCGCCGAGGTTCATCAGTTCGACAAGGGCGTCGGTGGTACGTTCTTTGGCGATGTGTTCGATGTAGTTGCCGATCAGCACCATCGTGATGATAAGGGCGCTGATTTCGAAATAGTACACGGGATGCATGACGGGGTTTACTTGCTGTTCATATAGAAGATACAGGCTGTAGCCATAGGCCGCCGTCGTTCCCATCACGACCAAGATGTCCATCCCGAGCACTCTCTTCTTGATGCTCTTCCACGCCGCGACATAAAAGCGTCGTCCGACGTAGAACTGGACCACGCCGGCGATCGCCAACTGGAAGAACCCGTTGGTCAGAATGGCCGGCACCCAGACAAAGCTGAAGAACGCGATGTGACTGAACATCGCCCACAGCAAAGGAACGCTGAAGGCCGATGCGATGTAGATTTCCCGGCGCATCCGGACGCGTTCTTTCTTGTTATCGTCCAGCGACTCCTCAAGCACCGGTTCGTATCCTGCCTGTTCGACGATGTTGGCGATGTCGACCAGCGTATACTTGTCTTCGTCATAGTTGAAGATGACTTTGCCGGCGCCGACGTTGACGTTGGCGCTGATGCCTTCATAGTAATCAAAGGTGTTGGTGATGGTTTTCGCACACATGGCACAGGTCATGCCATTGACTTTCATGATTTTCTTAACCATTGTTCAACTTGCCTCATTTCGGTATGCACTGCATACGTAGATGTTTTCGTCTTTGACTTCTTCGTGTTTCAGGAATTCTTGAAAATCCTTTTCCAGTTGTGGCTCCTTCAGTTTCAGTTCCCTGAGATGACTCATCAAGTGGACGTTGGACAAAAAGGATTCCGTGAGAAAATAGAACCCTCGTTGCTTGTCGCGCCGGACATCGACGATGCCGCTGTCTTTCAAGCTGATCAGATTCTTGGATATGTTGGCTTGGCGGATGTGGGTGATCTCCTCCAGTTCACAAACACACAGTTCGTTCTCCAGAAGCAGACTCACCAGCCGCAGTTTGGTGTTGTTGCTGATGCCTTTCAAGTGATTCAGGCTTTTCATGGTATCACCTCGCAAACTTATATTACCACTTCAGTATATTCCATTCAAGGAATATACGGTGCATTCTAATCTGGAAGCGGACTTTCTAAACTGATTGATTGACAATCAATATTATATTTTGTATACTAACTATCGTTCGAATATCGATGCGTTCATAGTATAATGAAACCATCCCCATCACGGAGGCGATTTCCATGGAACATACCATAACAACGTACAAGGATATCCAAGCGGTTTTGGATCAGGACTTTGTGATGATCTTGGCCAAGACCCACACATGTACTGCCTGTCAGGCGATGCTGAATATGCTCAAGCACAACGTCAAGAACCTGGACCAGATCGACATCTACAACATCTACATCGACGACATCGACAAGTTCCGCGGCGATCATCTGATCTTCAGCGTGCCGACGGTGTTGATTTTCTCCAACGGAAAAGAACTCTTGCGGGAATCCCGCTACATCAACTACGCCAAGATCGAACGCCTGATTGACATGTATCAAAAATAAAAGGATGCTGTGCGCATCCTTTTTTTTTAGTACCCCATGAAGGTGATGATAATGAAGAACACGATGACCAGAATGATGTAGATGATCTTGCCCGTCGGTCCCAGACTGTGGAAAAAGTAATTGCGTCGATACGGACGGTATCGATACCGATATCCTCCGATGTTCCGCGATGCGCTCGGACGGAATCCCGTGGAGCGCGAGGAACTGCGGAATGAACTCGCTTTGAATCCGCCGCTGGAGAATCCTCGGCTTCTACTGCTGGAAATGCGTCGTCCCATGTTTCTTCCCCTTTCCCGATCCTACCACAGATGATGAACAGGATCTTTGATGTAGTTGTCGTATATGGTTTTCACTTGTTCCATTTGCTCATCCGTCAACGGATCAATGTCGCTCGCTTTGGCGTTTGACAGGATATGTTCGGGTTTCGACGCACCGGGGATGACGGTGCTGACGGCGTCGAACATCAGAATCCAGCGCAATGCTACTTGGGCCAGGTTCTGATCGGGAAATACCTTCTTGAGTTCACGAACGGCTTCCAGTCCGGTTTCATAATCGACACCGCTGAAGGTTTCGCCCTTGTCGAATGCTTCACCATCGCGGTTGAAGGTGCGATGATCGCCTTGTGCGAACTTCGTTTCCATGTCATACTTCCCGGACAACAGTCCGCTGGCGAGCGGGACGCGGACGATGATCGCGACATCCCGTTTCTTGGCTTGTTCAAACAGCAGTTCCATCGGGCGCAGACGGAACATGTTGAAAATCACTTCGATCGCGGCAACGCCGTCGTACTCGATCGCTTTCAAGCCTTCTTCGACCTTTTCGACACTGACGCCGTAATGTTTGATCAGGCCTTCTTCCTTGAACTTGTCAAGTGTGGCGAAGACGTCCGGGTCGTAATAGACTTCGGTCGGAGGGCAGTGCAAAAGCGTCAAATCGAGCTGATCGACATCCAGTCGATCAAGACTTTGTTTGACGAACTTGCGTAGGTTCGGTTCGGTGTAGTGGTTGGCCACGTGCGGACTGAGCTGCCGCCCCATCTTGGTGATGACAAACGGTTTGTCATCCACGGTTTTCAAGAATTCGCCGATGGCGCGTTCGCTCATGCCGCCTTGATACACGTCGGCCGTGTCCAAACAGTTGATGCCTTGATCGACCGCCGCCTTGAGGGTGTTCCTGGCCACATCGGCGTCGAAGGGTTCGCCCCAACGGCTTCCAAGTTGCCAGCAACCGAGACTGATTTCCGACACGTTGATGCCGGTTTTGCCAAATCGTCGTTGTTTCATGATAAATCACTCCTTGTTTATCATTATACAATAAATTGACAATTATGCGAAATCAATTCCCACCACATGGTGTATACTGGTAATGAGGTGATACCATGAAAATAGCAATAATCGCGCACGACAAGAAGAAAGAAGAAATGATCGAATTCTGTAGCCGCCACAAGAACATTCTCAAGCGCCACCAGCTCTACGCCACAGGAACCACCGGACACAAGGTCATGGAAGCGACCGGGCTCATCATCCATTGTTTCCGCAGCGGCCCGCTGGGCGGCGACCAGGAAATCGGCGCCCGTGTCGCCAACGGCGACATCGATCTGATCCTGTTTTTCCGCGACCCACTTACCGCGCAACCGCATGAACCGGATGTCAGTGCCTTGTTTCGCCTGTCCGACGTCTACAAGATTCCGCTGGCTTCCAACATCAACACCGCGGAACTGTTCTTCAAAACCTTGCAATAACAAAAGGCCATCGTTGGATGGCCTTTTCTTGTAATTACATGTTTTCAGCGACAATCAGCAACAGCCAGATGGCACCGATGCCGACAACAAGGAAGATTGCCGTCATGATCAGCCATCGAGTCATTCCCCCGGTGGTTCCGGGAATGTCCTTCGGGTTGGTCGGTTTCAAGTCGTAACGCGAACCACCGGTGCGTTGCATCGACGACTGCGGATTTTCGTGACGTGACTTGACCTTGCTTTCGGCACGCGACATGATTTTCATCTGATTTTGTGGCATGATTCCCCTCCTCTTGCTGTCATTGTATCATCATTTGAGCCGTGACGCAAACTCCTAGATGTCTTGTTGCTGCACCTTGTGGATGGCGAGGCCGACGAATACGCCCGTGAACAACAGCGTGAAGACGATGTTCCAGACGACATCACCGGTATCGGCGACATCCATCAGGATGTTCGAAATCGACTGAACGATCGATCCCGGAAAATGTTTGATGACGGCCACCTGATCGAGAATCGTCAGGATGCTGAAGAAAATGTAAGCGCCGAAGGTGACGACGACGGCCGTCAGATAACTGCTCATGTAAACTGCCGCGAACAGCGCGATGGCCGAAATGAACGCGATATACAGCACGAACAACGCCATCATGCCAAGTCCCTTGGCGAAGAATAGTTCATCAAACAGGAAATAGGTGTAATACGAGAACACCAGATAGCCGACCAGTGTCGCAACGATCACGAGTACCAGGAACGTGATGTATTTCGAGACAAGGTAGTGGGTACGATTGATCGGTTTGGAAAAAACCAGTTGCGCCAGTCCTTTCGTCTTGTCGCGGATGAACACCGCCACGGCGACGAACAAGATGACGAAGAAGACCGTTTCAAACATGTCGGAAATGTATTGTCCATAGGCGGAATACACATCCGGATCGGGAATCGGCAAACCGAGTCCTTCTTCTCCGAGGAAATACTCGAGGATTTCGCGGAGATAACGAGCCGTGAGCGGTGACAGAATCGAGAAGAAGATGAACACGCCGGCGAAGACCGTGAACTTCTGCGTCTTCCACAGATAAAAGAAATCGTATTTAAGCAGTTTCTTCATTGGTAACCCTCACGAATACGTCTTCCAGTGATGCGTTGCGTTTCTTAAACTCGATGATCGTGATCTTCGCCGCAATCAGGATCTCAAGTATTTCTTGTGCGTTGGTTTCGCCGTGCAGTTCGCACAGCACGCCCTGTTCCGTCAGTTCGATGTTGTTCTTGACTTGCTTCTTTTGAAGCAGTTCAAAGACTTCTTCTTTCGGCTCTTTGGTAAGGATCAGCATCTGATTCTGATAGTAGTGCTTCTGTATCGCCTCAATCGAATCCTCCAGAACCAGTTTGCCTTTTTCCAAAAGGCCGATGCGATCGCACACCTTCTCGACGTCGTCGAGAATGTGCGTCGAATAGAAGATCGTCTTCTCGCCCTTGAGTTTCAGGATGATGTTCATGACATCTTTGCGGCCGATCGGATCGAGCGCACTGGTCGGTTCGTCCATGATGATGATATTCGGATCATGAACGAGTGCCTGAGCGATCGCCAGCCGTTGTTTCATGCCGCGCGAGTATCCGCCGATCGTTTTCTTGTTGTTTGGCAGATCGACGAACGCCAGCACATCGTCAACGCGCTGCTTGATGTCCGCTTGGGGAACACCGTTCATTTCACAGGCATACGTGACATACTGCGCCGCCGTCATGTAATTCGGAAAGACGGGGACGTCGGGTACGAACCCGATCTGACGTTTGTAAGCGGCATCGCTGAAACGGACCGTATCGCCATTGATGGCAACGGTTCCTTCGGTCGCGTGGATCAGCGATAAAATGAGATTGATGGTTGTCGTCTTGCCGGCGCCGTTACGACCGATGAAGCCGTACACCTCGCCCTTTTTGACCTTGAGGTCGAGGTGATCGAGCGCCAGCTGCGACGGATACTGCTTGGTTAATCCGGATGTTTCGATCGCATACATCAGTCGTCTCTCCCGAACAGGAAGTAAATCGCCCAACCAAATGTGACAAGGGCGACGATCAACACCCAGATGATCTTGTTGTTCTGAATCTTGACCCGGCGGTCTTCTTTGACGATGTCGATGATCGCGAAGATCCGAAATCCGAGTTCGATGATCAGAATCGGGATTAGCAATGGTAGTAATTCTTGCAGTGATTCAAGCATGTGTCATGTCCTCCTTGGAGTAATCTAAATTCCTTCCCTGATGTTTCGTTCCTCACGGTGTCCGCTGTAGCCGCTGACGCCGCTGATCAGATAGAGAATACCGGTGACCTGGTTGAACAGGATGTTGACGCCACCCCAGATCGCTTGATACAAATAGACCTTTTTGGCCTGTTCTTCGGTATATCTACTTCCAATCAAACGAACGAAAAGAACCAAGTTGATGACGAAGACGACGGCAAGTACGATGGCAAGCCCGTAGATGATGCCGCCAAGCCATTCAAGCAACGCAATCATCTCGTCAAACTCGTCTTGTGGCAAATCCGCCATGTCGGCGGTCATGAACGGGATGCTCTCAATGTTTTGGAGCACCCACCCGCCGAAAAACGATCCCAGTACCCCCAGTCCCTCGAAAATGAGACCGATGATGGTGATGATTCTGGGTGTGTTGTCCATGCTGTGCATGAGACACCTCCTAGTCGAGCTTCACAGCCGTTCCGTAAGCGATGATTTCCGCGGCTCCGCCCATGACGGCGGATGTCTGCAGACGGAATCCAACGATTGCGTCGGCGCCCATTTCATCCGCTTCGCGCAACAGCCGTTCGGTTGCGATTTGACGCGCTTCATTCATCATATCCGTATACGATGTGATTTCGCCGCCAATCAGACTCTTGAATCCGGCCAGAATGTCTTTGCCGACGTTCTTGGTCTGCACGGTGGAACCTTTGACGTAACCCAGCACTTCTTTGATTTGACGTCCGGGATACTCGTTGAGCGTCAATAATTCTGTACGTGTAATCATGATGATGCTCCTTTCATTTGATTTGAGATTGGTAACTACACCCATATTATAACCTTGAAATTAATTAAAATCAACAATTAATTATTTTTTATTATTTTTCTTGCCCCGGCTGGACAAAGGGCTTGAATGCGATTTGACGATAGCGATTGAAATTCGCAAACAAACTACATTATAATAGTATTGAGAGAGGTGATCGCATGTTGGCATTCTTTGATCGCATCCCACCGGGAGGCGCACCGGAATTCACCTTGTTTTCCCTGACATATTACGTCGCGTTGCTGGCATCCTTGATGTTGCTGTATTTGTTCTATCTCGTACTCCCGTGGATCCGCAAATCAGATCACGAACCGATCGTTCGCTATGTGATCGCAGCATTCCTGATTTTCACCACAATATACAAATGGACCTACTTCATTGAATATGACATGCCCTGGTACATGTTTTTACCGGAGGCGACCTGCGGTTGGTCGATTTATCTCGGCATCTACACGATATTCACCAAGAACCGCACGACCTTTGTTCTGACCTATTTCTGGGGCTGGGGCGCATTCACCGCCTTGTTCGCGCCCAACATTCTCGAAGGACCGGATCGGTGGTTCTTCTATCAGTATTTCATCCGCCACGCCCTGATCGTCGGCGTCGCCTTGTACATGATGAACGTCCACGACTTCAAAATCTACAAGAAGGACTGGCGCATCTACTTCTACGTGACAACCGCGATGGCCTTGATTGGCGGTGCGTTCAGTTGGATCATCGACGATGTCGAGAATCTCAACATGTTCTACATGCTGCAACCAGCCGTCAACAATCCGTTTCTCGACTTGATCCACGATTTCAACGGAGTCGTGTACGCCGTCGTATGGATCGGCATCGCCGCTTTGCTCGGATACATCTACGGCATCCCCTTCTATGCTCACAACAAAGGCAAAGATACCGATAGTTGACAGATCAAATACAACCATCTCATACCAACAAGGAGTGACGATTCATTCCTTCTCATATCAAAAAAAGTGAGGCTAGGACCTCACTTTTTGGTTGCTTTCTTGTACAATTCCTCAACAGCGAAATGCAGTTTGGTGACGGCGAACGTCTGATCGACGGGAAACAGGTAATACGTGTCATTGGTCGTCGAGAAGCTGACGCAATCGCCTTTGCCGAAGTAGGCGTATTCGACATGAACGCCGTAATTGGCCAAAACGGGCTTGTGGAGATCGAGACTACCGTGGTCCCATTCGCCTTTGAGGTGGAACCCTTGTCCGTCGTGACGTAGATTTGCGACACCCAACCGATAGTATCCGGTGCTGTTGGGTAGCGCGTCGACGTTCACATCGATATCAACACAGTACGTTCCGTCGTCGATTTGCTGGCGCACCTGGGTGCGAATCCATTCGAACCAATCGGGAATGTGCGAGAAGATCGTGGCCCCCGCCGTATTGTGCAGTTGACCGTACTCGTCCATTTCATGGGTCTCGCCGCAGGCGTCGCACCAGATTCGATTGCCTTCGCTGTGCATCTGGAACTCCGCTCCACAATTGGGGCACTGATAGAGGATTTTATGCAAGTTCTCGGCGCGCTTCGGGTAGGTGATTTTGATCTTGTGATCGTACTGATACTTGTAGTCGTCATACTCGAATGCGGCACGGATGCGCGCATTGATCGCTTCAACCGAGAGTGTCTTGAGGTCTTCTTTGTCGAGCAACAACGTCATGTCGCTGGTGGTACGGATCTTGCGCTTGTTCAGATTCCAGACCGGTTGTCGCAGGTGGTGGCCATGGTTGATCAAGGTCACCACCGGATGACCCAGTTTCTTGACGAGCTTGCCAAGCGAATCCGGCAGAATCGCCGTCGTGCCGATCAGCGAATATCGAGCTTCGGCATAGATTTGACAGATTGTTTGATTGACATCGAGACTGTGTTTGATCATCCGATACATCGACGAATCGGAGACGAACTTGCGTTTGCCGAAGCAGCCGACATTGCGCAACAGCTGTTCGCGGTTGATGAACCCGTCGATCGCCACGATGTAGTTGGAACGATGGGGAAAAACGGCTTTGGTCGCCACCTTGAAATCCAGGAAACTATTGTGGTTGACAAGTAAGACATAGGGCGGTTTGACGCCATTCATGCGAAACTTGCGAACCTTCGCACGGACCGCGATGGTTTCCGGAAACGCCAACAGCCAGGCGACTATCTGAAGATACCATTTGGCTTTGCGCGGCGGTTCCAACAAATCGAACCGATCCATTTCATTCAGCTCATCCATCGTCGTGTATACAACATCGCTGATCTTCATGTGACACCTCGCACTCAAGATTTCCCCTTCATCCCGTGTTGTTATCATTATATCATCGCGACCGGAAAACGCATATTGTTTTTTCGACTCGCGTTCTATATAATGGAGATAACACATCAAGGAGGATCCCCATGCCATCTGTCAAACGCGTATTTTGGATTTCCATCGTCAGCGCCATCGTCCTGACCCTGGCCATCTACCTGATTCCCACGTCCATCGATGATTTTTACGCCAATCCCGCCCTCAACGACACCGGCGGGAGTTACTACTACTGGCGATTCCTGCCCGAACACAAGGACATCGTCGCCCGCATCACTGCGTGGAGCTTCTTCGCACTGCATTTCGTCACCGTCGCGTACTTCATCGTCAAGTTGCGCCACAATCCCAAGGAAAAGGGCACCGAATACTCCAAGTACAACATCTATCTGTTGCTGGTGAATCTGTTCTACATCGTGCTTCACTTCGTGCATACGACCATCTGGTATGACGCGCTTGCCGCCGACACTCCGGTCTGGTCGTCCCAAGGCAGCGTCATCGTGATGCTGATTCTGATCCTCATCCTCGAAAACAATCGACGCGGACTGTTCTTCGGCAAAAAGATGCCGTTTCCCAAGGAGAGTGTCCGTTTTGTAACCAAACACCACGGCATGTACATCACATTGGCCACGATCTTCACCTTCTGGTTTCATCCGATGGAGTTCACATGGAGCCACACAATCGGTTTCCTTTATATGTATCTTCTGTTCATCCAGTCCTCGTTGACAAGAACGAAGATTCACAACAACCTCTACTGGAAGTTCACCCTGGAGATCCTCGTTCTCGTTCACGGAACGGTGGTCGCCTTCACGACGCAGAACGCCCCCTGGGCGATGTTCCTGTTTGGTTTCGCCGCCATCTTCTTCATTACCCAGATCTATGGTCTCGGACTGAAAAAATGGGTGATTCACGCGTCCCAGGCGGTCTTCGTCCTGATCGCGCTCGTCACCTACTCCGGTCTGATCGGCGACCGCACATTCGTCGACATCAATGAAATCTTCCGCATCCCCGTGATTGATTATGTGTTGATTTTCGTGTTCGTCTACGCCATCTACTTACCATATGTCATTAAGAACAAGTGGATGACCCCCGCGCAAACAAAATCCTAGCCTGAGTGGCTAGGATTTTTTTCTGCTTGATTGAGTTTGTAATTGGTGTACAAGGTGGAAATCACTACGGCACTCCAGTTGATGATGACAATGCCCCACCAGACGCCGAAGATGCCCCAGCCAAGTGTTGTACCGAGGAAATAGAAAATGGCGAAGGGGAGAACCTGACGATACACGCCGATCCAGATCGCGAACTGCGGTTTCTTGATGCCCTGAAGCGTGGATATATTGATGTTGAGAAATACGTAAGTCGTAAAGGCGATCGCTTCAATGCGGAGATACGTCGTTCCCGCTTCCACGACCGATTCACTCGGATCGAAGAACGCGATCAGATACGGCGCGAGGGGAACGATCAGTACGGTTCCCACCAACATGATGATGACCCCATAGAGCGTGCCTTTGCGACGGGCTTCACGAACGCGGTCGATGTTGTCGGCGCCGTAGTTCTGACCGGCGATTGACAACACCGCGACATTGAGTCCGATCGTCGGGATCAAGGCGATCTGTTCGATGCGCATCGAGACGCCGTAGGCGGCCACGGTGTCACTGCCACCGTACTGGAGTACGAAATAGTTGATGATGAATACGCCCAGCGCAATCGTCGCACTCGAGATCGAGGAGGGAATTCCTTGACTGAGAATGTCTTTGATCGCATCGAATCGTATTTTGACTTCGCGGAATATGTCCATCTCGAATATTTCGCTTTTCAATACGTGGTAGAAGAGATACACGCTACCGCCGAATTGCACGACGACGGTGGCCAATGCCACCCCAGCGACGCCCATTTCCGGAAGTCCGAACCACCCGAAGATGAACAGCGGATCCAGAATCAGATTGGCCAGGAACCCCGCGACGAGATAGTTGCGGAAAGGTTTCGTGTTGCCCTGTGAGTTGAGAATTCCGTTGAATACGAAATTGAGAATGAAGAACACCGAACCGATCAGAATGACTTCCGTATAGCGAATACCGACGGCGAGCACTTCCCCTTCGGCCCCAGCCAGACGGAACAAGGGTCCGAGGTAGAGCGGTGACAGGACCGGTAGAACGATCCCGAAGATCACCGCCAGCAGGATTGCATTCTTGGCAATGGCGTGAAAATAGATCTTGTCGCGTTTGCCGATGGCAATCGCCGACAGGGCCGTAGCGCCGTTTCCGACGCCGCTGCTGATGGATAGTATCAGGAAGAAGATCGGGAAGGAAATCGCCATTCCCGCGAGCACGTCGGTGCCAAGTCGACCGGCATAAAAGGAGTCGACGACATTGAACAATGTATTGAATAGAAATCCAATCGAAGCGGGGATGCTGATGGTCCGAAAATGTCGTTTGATGTCACCTATGGTAAGATCTGCTTTGTCCACCGACATCACCTCCTTGGTCCCATTATATGATGTCAAGGAAGGCCGGTGTTGTGATACGCAACGGCCAGTTTAGAAACTTGTACAAACAAAAAGACGAACCGGGCGGTCCGTCTATCCATAGAGTTTTCGTACGATTGCCTCCGTGATGCGTCCGGGCAACCACCGACTGAGCCCGACAAGCAGTTGGTAATCCCATCCGACGATTCGTTGGCGCGGCATCCGTCGCTTGTTCAATAGTCTCTCAATGACGCGCGCCACCTTGTCCGGTGACACGCCTTTTTGTTCATCCTTGGCCATTTTTGCGATGCTGCGTTCCACGGCTTTGTGATACGGGCTGTCCTCGCGATTGATGACCTTGCGATTGACGGTAAATCCCGTTTTCGTATCACCGGGAAGCACGGTCGTGACGTCAACGCCAAACGGCTTCAGTTCCAGGCGCAAGCCTTCGCTCAAGCGATGCAGCGCCGATTTGCTCATGGAATACGATATCTGATAAGGGATGGTGATTTCACCAGCGACGCTCCCGACGTTGATGATTTTTCCTCTTGTTTTCTTCAACATTGGCAAACAGGCACGGATCATTCGCACCGCTCCGGTGACATTGACATCCATGACCCAGTCGAAATCAGTTTCGGGTACTTCCTCCAAGGCTCCTCCCGTACCAACACCAGCACAGTTGACAAGCGCGTCGATGTGGTCGTATTGATTGGATATGTCCTGAATTAAGCGCGTAACCTGTTCCGGCTTCATTACATCCGCGGTCATGTAAGCGAAGTCCACATCTTCCGGTCGACTGCGGGACACGCCGATGACGATGTCGCCTTTGGCATGGAGTCGTTCGGCGAGCGCACGCCCGATGCCGCTGCTGGCACCTGTGATGAGAATGACGCTAGCCACGTTCGATCAACTCAATGATGGCTTTGTCGTCCATCGGCAGTTCGGACAACACTTCATGGATGATCGCTGCCGCCTCATCCAAAATGTCTTCGGTATGAGTGGCCATGTAGCTGGTACGGATCAAACATTCTCCCTCCGGTGCGGCCGGCGGCAGCACGGGATTGACGTAAACACCGCGATCGTACAACAGCTTGACGGCATATAAGGTTCGTAGTTTCGAATAGGTATAAATGGGTATGATCGGTGCAATCGTATCCGGTCCCAGGGGCAAACCAAAATCTGTCAGACGGTCGCGCATGTGTTTGGATACCTCTAGCAACCGTCTAGGGCGCTCCGGCTCCTGCTTGAGGATGTTCAACGCCGTCAGCGCGGTTACGGTGTTGGCCGGTGGAATCGCGGCACTGAAGATGAACGGACGAGATTTGTGTTTGACGTATTCGACAACTTGTGCGTCCGCAGCCATGAAACCGCCTAGACTGGCCAGCGACTTGCTGAAGGTGCTCATGATGATGTCGACGTCATCTTCGAGATCGAAGTGTTCCGCTGTACCGCGGCCATGGTCGCCGAGCACGCCGAATCCATGGGCGTCATCTACCATCACACGAGCATGAAACTCATTTGCAAGTTTGACGATCCCCGGCAAGTCGGCGATATCGCCCGACATGCTGAAGACGCCGTCCGTGACGATCAGTTTGCCTTTTTGCGGATCAGCGCTCGCAAGTTTCTTGGCCAGGTCATTCATGTCGTTGTGGTTGTAACGGACCATCTGTGCATAACTAAGCCGGATCGCGTCATAGATGCTTGCATGGTTTTCCCGATCGCAAAATATGATGTCATTGCGTCCGGCCAACGCGCTGATGATACCAAGATTGCTCTGGAAGCCCGTGGAAAACGTCAATGCCGCTTCCTTGCCGAGAAACTCCGCCAGTTCCTGTTCCAGTTGGATGTGCTGGTGCAACGTTCCATTCAGAAAACGGGAACCGGACACGCCGCTTCCATATTCGTCAATGGCCTGCTTGCCGGCGGCGATGACACGGGGATCTCCGGTAAGGCCAAGATAGTTGTTTGAGCCGATCATGATGCGGCGTTTGCCTTCCATCACGACTTCGATGTCCTGCATCGATTCCAGCGCATGGAAATACGGATATAAGTCCATTGCTTTGGCTTCCTTGACATCGGTGTAGCGATAGCATTTGTCAAACAGATCCATGGCTGCCACTCCTCGGTAAAATTGTTAGTTTCATTATACCCTATCCGGAGTAATGATACAAAACATTCTTTATTGTATCGTTTCTTTGGAATTTTTTCATTGTGTTCGACCGGTTTCTATGGCGGTTAAGTCGTGATTGCGATATACTGTTATTGTAGAATGATTCATGAAAGGGGGATTATTGATGAGTATTCTCGCACACATTCTCGGTTACACCGCAGTAGCGTTCTTCCTGCTTGCGGCAACCAACGGATTGAAACGCTACACCAAGAACAAGGTGGTGCGTGCCATCGCCAAACAACACAAGTTGTTCGGACTCGCGGCCACGCTGACCGCCGTCGTTCATCTGATTGTCAATTTGATCAACGGCAACACCAACCCGCTCGGCCTGATTGCGTTGATTCTGTTGATCACGACCGGTACGCTAGGCGGCGCGTTCTTCAAAACGAAAAAGAAACAGCTCTATCCGCTCCACCGCATCGCCGGACCACTCGCCATGGTGGCAATCTTGATTCACATCATTTTCCAACTGATCTGAACCGACAGTCAAAAAACTTGGTGCAAACCAAGTTTTTTTGTATAATGACTACATAGGACCATGAAAGAAGGAACGCCGCATGGATCTCAACGAAACCAATGTCTTGTGCACCAAGCATCGCCTGTGGAAAAAGCAGGCGTTGATCCGTTCGATCATCGATGCGATGATCGACAAGGGATATCGTTTCAAGGAACTCGTTCTCGGTGAACCGAGCTATTTCGTGTTTGCCGAAACCTACGACGAGATCGATGACACGTTTCGAAAAAAAGGCGGTTACTACGGTATTCGGATCAAGTTCGAACGAGATGACACGCAGCTTGAGATCAACTCCAACAACGATGGTGTCAACAACGTTCATTACACCATTTTCGCCGATACGACAGACGCTCTTGAGACAGCGAAACAAGACTTGAATGAGATTCGCGAGCTGATTCGTCCCTCCAATGACAAGGTCGAACAGGCCAGTGAGTTCGTCGCCACGCATCCGCGGTTACGCAACACCGTCATCATCATTCTCGTTGGTGTCACGCTGTACTTCCTGGGCGTCCACGTCTTCCTGTTCAACATCGTACAGATCTTGTTCAGTTTCTCACCATTTCTGTTTCTTTACATCCTGTTTCTGTTTCTCCGCCGCAGACGATGAAAAAAGCACGCCGCGCGTGCTCTTTTTTTTACAAGGACTGAATGGTTTCGTAGATGATCAGGGCTCCACTGTAGGCCAGCAACAACGCCATGACAATGTTGAAGACGACCTGGTAGCGTTCCAGATATTGGCGAAAGGTGCGCCCGAAGAACCCCCAGACAAAGACGCTGAGCAAGCACAACACGGCATTGATCACCGCCAACAGGAGCATCCCGTCCGGCGGCAATCCAAGTTGCAGGTAGAACGTCGCCACGGTCAGACCGAAAATGAGTGCTTTGGGGTTGATTAGCGTCAGCAACACCGCCATGACAAAGTATTTGTCGTTTTGGATCATCATCTTGTCGTCCTCGAAACGGGCATGAAACATCGCCCATCCGAGATACAGGATGAATGCCCCACCGGCGAAACCGATCACTTGATTGATGATCCGCACGTTTTCATACAGATACACGTTGAACAATCCGGTGACGTAAAACACGATGAACGTTCCGACGAGCACCCCGAACATGAACGGAAGCGTCCGCCGAAAACCAACCTTGGCGCTCGAGGCCGAGGCGAAAATGTTATTCGGTCCGGGCGTGAAGATCGAAACGAGGATGTAGATGACGAATCCGCTCATGGTTTCACCTCGCGTTCTCAAGTTAGTTCAATTGTATCACAACAATCTCTTTGTGCATACGAACAATCGATTCAAACGACATAAAAAAGGCTCCATGAATAGGGAGCCTTTTGTTGTTTTTACTCGACGCGCAGCGCTTCGACCGGGTCTTTCCGGGCGGCGAGACGCGAGGGGATGAACCCACCGATGAAGGTCAGGATCGTCGAGATGATGACCAAGAGAATCAGATGGATTACATTGACTTGGGCCACGTTAGCGAGGCTTTCGTCATAGTTGACGGCCAGCGCGTTGATCGGGAAGGTGAGCACGAAGGTGATCGCGATACCGAGCAATCCGGCGAACGCACCGATGATGACGCTTTCCGCGTTGAACACGCGGCTGATGTCCTTCTTCCGTCCGCCAAGCGACCGGATGATTCCGATCTCCTTGGTTCGCTCGAGCACGCTGATGTAGATGATGACGCCGATCATCACGCTGGATACGACCAGCGAGATCGAGGCGAAGGCCGACAGAACGACGCTGATCGAGGTGATCAGGGTTCCGAGCGTTTCGCCGATGGCTTCGGCGAGATCGGTCTCGAAGATCTTGTCATCGATGTCGCGATCCGCATTGAACAGCGCAATGTGTTCCTTGATCGCTTCCTTGTGTTCAACGCTGTCGGTATAGATTTGAATCAGGAACGGATTGCTGTCGTTGCAGCCAATGAACGACAATACCTGTTCCTTTTCTTCGTCGGTGAGCGCAGTGAGATCAAATACCGACTGATTGCTGTTCTGTTGTGCGACACAGATGTCGGATCCGCTGTTTTGCGCCAATAGGTCGGTCTTTAGGTCGTACAGGTACTTGATGCCCTCATTGCCGTATTCGAGCGCGTCTTCGGTTGCTTCGACCAAACCGACGATGGTGATTGTCACGCCACCGTCGACGACGCTCTGCAGATCGGTGAAGTTGGGCAGGAATACGCCACCGGCTTGCTCGACGTACAGGTCATCGTTGAGTGCGACGTAGAGTTCTTTGCCAAGGACGTCTTCATAATAGAGCGTTTCGTCCGGATCGTATCCGAGCGCTTCGATGATGTCTCGCTCCAGTACGCTGTACTCGTCCATCAACAACACGACTTCCGTGGGATTGGTCGGGAACGTGCCCGCCTTCAGATCGTAGTACCGGGCCAAATCATCTTCCGGGACAACGAAATTACTGAACCCGAGCTGGGACAAGTCCATGATTTCCGGGGTACCGTCACGTTCGGTGAGAATCGTCGGAATATAGCCGAACTCATAGTGGATGTTGGTATAGACCTCTTCATCCAGGGACTCCAGGTGGTTCAGGAACTCGGCGGTGAAGACATTGGTATGCAACGTACTGTCGGGATCCCACACCACGATTTCGTTTTCTTCTGGGTCTTCGGGGATGTACGCGGTCGCTCCCGCCTGATCGAACCCGATCGACATCTGTTCACGACCGATCAGAATCGGAAGTCCGACCAATTGTTCTTGTTCAATCTCCGACAACTGATTGCTGAATCCATTGGAAATGGACAGAACGAGTCCGACGCCGATGATGCCGATGCTGGATGCCAAGGCGGTTACCACGGTGCGAAACTTCTTGGTTCGCAGGTTGTTGAACGACAGTTTCAACGCCGTGAAGAAACTCATCGACGTCTTTTTCGGCTCATATCCTTCATCCGGACAAGGCGGAACGGTCGAACCGCTGTCGGCGATCACTTCACCATCTTTCAGTTCGACGATGCGCGATGCATATTCCTCTGCGTAGGTTCGCGCATGGGTAACCATGATGACGAGTTTTTCTTTGCTGATCTCTTGGATCAGATTAAGAATTTCATGGGCCGTGGTGCTGTCCAGCGCTCCCGTCGGTTCGTCGGCGAGAATGATGTCAGGATCGTTCAACAGCGCACGTGCGATGGCGACACGCTGTTTCTCTCCGCCGGACAATTTGGTCGGGCGTTTGTGCACTTGGCTTTCCAAGCCGACGCGTTTCAACACCGCCATTGCTTTTTCGCGACGTTCGGCGGCGCCGATGCCGGACAGTTTCATACCGAGCTCGACGTTGTCAAGCACGCTCAGATGACTGATCAGGTTGTAGGATTGGAACACGAAACCGATCGAATTGTTGCGATACGCATCCCAGTCCTGTTCTTTGAAGTTTTTGGTCGACGTCCCGTTGATGACGAGATCACCGCTGGTGTAACGGTCGAGTCCGCCGATGATGTTCAGCGTCGTCGTCTTACCGCAGCCCGAAGGGCCGAGAATGGCGACAAACTCTCCTTGATGAAATTCCAGGTTGATTCCTTTCAGGGCGCGGAAAATCCGCTCCCCGACGCGATAGTCTTTTACAATGTCTTTTAGTAGCAGCATTTGATTCACCTCGAGACCAATTATACTACAATCTTGACATCAAGACTAATGTTTCGACCTGAAAATATGGTAGTTTACAAGATGCTGGCAACGTCGGTTCCGGTAGACAATTTCATTTGATGTGTCGTTATGCTTTTGAATGGCGCTCGTTTGGTCTATAATTAAAGTGGAAATCAAACAAGGAGGAATCCCATGAAATTCAGTGAATATCCCTATGAGCGCCCAAATCTCGATCAATACAAGGAGACTGTCACGGCGCTTTTGGAAGAGTTGAAACAAGATCTAACCGTCGACGAAGAACGGAAGCTCGTTCAGAAGTTTTTCGATCTGGAGGATCAGATCAGCACGATGGCTTCGCTCGTTTCAACCCGCCACAGCATCGACACTCGGGACGAGTTCTACGAAACCGAACAGAAGTTTTTCAACGAGAACGTCCCCCATCTCCAACAGTACGAACAAGCCTTCATGAAGCAGTTGCTCGAATCGAAAAACCGCGCAGCCCTGGAACAGGAACTCGGCAGCCTGTTGTTCGATCAGGCCGAACTGGCCCAGAAAACGTTCAGCCCCGAGATCATTCCCGAACTACAGAAATTGAACAATCTCTCGATGGAGTATCAGAAACTACTGTCGAGCGCCAGAATCAAGTTTAAAGACGGTGAATACAATCTCTCGCAAATGCGTCCTTTCACGCAGGATCTTGATCGCGAGACCCGTCACGAGGCACAACTGGTCGTATCCGCATGGTTCGAAGCCAACGAAGCGGAAATCGATCGCATCTACGATGAAATGGTGAAAGAACGCCATCAGATGGCTGTAAAACTTGGTTATGACAACTTCGTTCAACTCGGATATGACCGTCTCGGACGAACCGACTACGGACCGGCCGAAGTCAAAACCTACCGTGATCAGATCTTCCGTGACGTCGTTCCCGTCGTCACGGAACTCACCGCTCGCAAAGGCAAACGCATCGGCATCGAGGATCCCAAATCCTACGATCTGCCGCTGCAGTTCACAACCGGCAACCCGACTCCCAAAGGCAACAGCAAATGGCAACTCGCCATCGCCAAGAACATGTATGAGGAAATGTCTCCGGAAACCGGTGAGTTCATCAACTTCATGATCGATCGCGATCTGCTGGAACTCGATGCCAAGGAAGGCAAATCAGGCGGCGGCTACTGCACGTACTTCCCGACCTTTGAATCCCCCTTCATCTTCGCCAACTTCAACGGCACCAGCGGTGACGTTGACGTCCTCACCCACGAAGCCGGGCACGCTTTCCAGGTCTATTCCAGCCGTCACAACATCCCCAGCTACCGCTGGCCGACGCTCGAAGCGGCGGAAATCCACTCGATGAGCATGGAGTTCCTCGCCTGGCCATGGATTCACGGATTCTTCGAAGACGACACCGCCAAGTACAAGTTCAGTCACCTCGCCGGTGCACTCAGCTTCCTGCCGTACGGCGTTGCAGTCGACGAGTTCCAGCATGGCATCTACGAGAATCCCGACATGACACCCGACGAGCGCAAAGCATGGTGGCGAGAAGTCGAGAAGAAATACCTCCCGTTCAAAGATTACGATGATGACGCATTCCTTGACAAAGGTACCTTCTGGTATCGCCAGGGTCACATCTTCGGTGTTCCGTTCTACTACATCGATTACACCCTAGCCCAAGTCTGTGCATTCCAATACTGGGTGAAAAGCCAAGAGGATCATGCCAAAGCCCTCGAGTCCTACATCAATCTCTGCAAGCTCGGCGGATCCAAGAGCTTCGTCGTGCTGCTCGAAGCCGCCGAACTGAAGAACCCGTTCGAACAAGGCACCGTCAAAACCATCGTCAAACCAATCCGCGCCTACCTCGATAACATCGACGACACCAAACTGTAAGCACAAAAAAAGCATCCTTCCGAGGATGCTTTTTTTCTTACACCAGGAATTTCAGGTCGTTGTTGAGAATGACCGAAACCAGATCGACAACGTAGAAGACCGGCGCGAGAAGCAGGTTCAGCACAGCCAGAATCAAATTGCCTTTGCCCAGACGATACACGATGCCGAGTACTACATTGGTGATCGGGATGATCGCGAGAATCAATGAAACGATGAATGGTTGTTTCAAATACGCTTTGTTGGTTTTTGCTGCCATGTGTTCCTCCTATGTTTTTGTTGCTTATATTATAGCAAAAAAATTCGTTTTATAAAGATAAAAGCACCGCAAATTGCGGTGCCTTGTCATCAAGA